>CAZKQW010000001.1:0-462631 GCA_964555055.1 uncultured Pseudomonadota bacterium
CGGAAGAACACTGCATTAACTAGCTCTCACTCCCCCAGTAAATTTACGGAGCCCACAAAGAGAACAGATCCTATCAGGCCTCGATCCTCGATACATTTCCCGTATTAAAAAAGGTGAAGGCAACCCCACCCTTATGACTCTTTGGCGACTCTGTCGGGCTGCTAATACAGATCCAGATAAGCTATTTAAAAAATAAAATGGCGTCAGGACATCCCTTACAGTATAGCAACCCTAAAATAATAGAATATTTATCCTAAAGCATCAGACAACAGCCTTAGAGAGCTTTGTAAACTATGAGCAATGTTAAGATCAAAAGATTAATTGAAAATATAAAAGCAAATACAACAGTTTACACACCAATCGTTGAAGTTATTGTAAATGCTATTCAGGCCATTGATAATAATCATACGTCAGACGGAAAAATCATCATACGAGCCTGCCGCTCCGATCAACTTGAAACAGATGGAAGCTTACCTGATATTAACAGCTTTGAAGTCGAGGATAATGGAATTGGATTTACTGATGAAAATCGTGACTACTTTGACACTCTCTATACCGACCATAAGATAGCTGAAGGTGGTAAAGGCTTTGGTCGATTTACCTGCCTTAAATATTTTGAAGATCTGTCTGTAGATAGCATTTATCAGGAAAAAAATACCTTTAAACATCGAAAGTTCTCAATGGGGAAGGACAATGACATTATTGTCTGTGAAAAAATAGAGAAATCTACAGAAGAAAAATCGAGAACAATCATCTTTTTGAAGTCTTTAAAAAAAGGCAAATTTATTGAAAAAAACCTGAGCACAGTTGCAAAAAATCTGGTTGAAAAGCTTCTCCCCTACTTCATTAGCGCACCCTATACTTGCCCTGAAATTACACTGTCAGAAAAAGATGGCTCAGAGGTTATCAAACTCAACGATTATTTCAAAAATGAGCTTTCTGACTCGATTAAAGAGATCGCTATTGAGAACAACAAATTTAAAATAAAGGGGAGACAAGACGAAGAGGAGTTTCTTGTCAGACTATTCAAGTTCTATTCTCCGAAAAATCAAAAAAGCAAGATCAGTTTGGTAGCCCATAAGAGAGAAGTTTCATCGTCACTAATCCACAACTACATTCCTGAGTTTATTGATGAGTTTTATGAAAAAACTGAAAATGGTCACTCTGAAAGAAATTATATCATTAAAGTTTATGTTTTTAGCGAGTATCTCAATCGCAATGTTTCAGTTGAACGTGGAGGATTTGAATTTCAAATAGAAAACGACCTTCATTATGGGATATCACAAACTGACATCGAAACAGAGGCTTCACTAATAGCAAAAGAAGCTATTAGTTCGGAAGTTATCGTACGGCAGGAAAAGAAAAAAAACTATGTTCAAAGTTATGTAGACGAAGAAGCCCCATGGTATAAAAGCTTACTTTCTAAAATTGACCTAACAAAAATGACTTACAACCCCTCCAATGAGGAGATTGAGAGTTATTTACATAAAGAAAAATTTAAGCAGGAAACTCAAATCAAAGCTGAAGTAAAAAAAATACTTCATGAAGGAAGTCTGGAAAACTTAAAAGACAATGTCCTTTCGGTTGTCAGCAAAATTTCAGAAAGCAGCAAAAACGAACTCGTTCACTATATTGCACTTCGAAGGAATATCCTAGATCTTTTCAGTAAAAGCCTTGAGTTAGATGAAACGGGTACCTATTCATCCGAAGGCACAGTGCATGACATTATCTTCCCTAGGAGAAGTGATACAGAAATAACATCTTTTGAAGACCACAATCTTTGGGTCATTGATGAACGTTTAAATTTTACTTATTATGTATCTTCTGATCTGCCACTTAATGGTAATAACTCGGAACGTCCAGATTTAGCAGTCTATGATAAGCGTGTTTTTTTTCGTGGTGACAATGAACCAAGTAACCCCATAACTATTTTTGAGTTTAAAAAACCGCAAAGGGATGATTTCGCCAACCCCTCATCTCGGGAAGATCCTGTACAGCAGATCGTGAGGTACGTGAATGATATTCGCGATGGTAAGTATAAAACACCTGAAGGCAGAGAGGTCCTTGTTACTGATAACACTCCATTCTACGGATACGTGGTTTGTGATTTGACACATAAAGTCAAAAGCTGGCTCCATCGAGAAAAGAATTTTAAGCCAATGCCAGATGGATTAGGTTGGTTCCATTGGATGGATAGTATCAACTTATATGTTGAAGTGATTAGCTGGGATAAAGTTCTGAAAGACGCTAAAATTCGGAATCAGATATTCTTTCAAAAATTAGGAATATCAGATTAGGCAGCTACTTCGATTTCCTACCACACAATTCTAAAATCCTCTAAGTGAGCAAGAATGACTTATTTTCTCCAAAAAAAGTCTCCATTTTTTGGAGACCACCTGGAGACCACGACAATTTTCTCCAACTTTTATAAATCCACATGAATCAACGCTAACACCTTAACTTGTTTTATACTTTCTTCCAAACCTTGAATGATTTCGATTTGTTGCCCGATGACAGCAAAGTATTGATTTTACTACGCTGGCGTGGTTCGATTCCGGCCCCGGGCACAGTTTTTAACGCTAAGTAGTTTAGAGCTTAAACCCATAGCTCCTTTAAAAACTTCATACTTACGCGTCCAAAACCTTCTTCCAGAAGTCTTGTTCTGACCCTGCCGTACGAAACTCACTAGCCGAATAAGAATGGCTAGCAATAATTTCTCTTCCTTCTCCCTTTGAACTCACCTCCTGAACTACCAAATCCGGGTATTGGCCAGATCTAGGAATTAATTCCACGATAAAACATCTAGCTCTAAGTTTTCCCTCTTTATCCTGCCAATGCCAAATCTCTGCCTTATGGCAGTTAAGGGGCTTAACAAAGCTGATTTCATGGCCATGAGTGGGTTTTGAATAAATCAGAGTATGATAGGTTTTGTTCCCCTTATAATAATCAAAGAAACAAACAAAATCCTGTAGCGAAGGTAAGGCAATCCCATCACCATGGGTGTGTAGAAATAGAACATTAAAAGGCGAGTTTGCTACAGAGCTCTCATCTCCCCGGTACACAGTATAGCTTCCTTGAGTATTTGCAGTAATGGAATGCTCCACTGCAATGTGCTCCGAAACATATGCAAGAGCCCCTAATAGCTCAGAGTAACTTCCAACCGTTGTTGGTCCTAAGAAAAGATCCATAGACGCGCTAACTGGGTCAAACGTTGAACCAGCACACACACCCAATGGATCAAATCTTAAATCGCCAAAAGGTGAAGCCACTGCGGGTGAAAATTGAGGTACCACTTCACGAGGCCGACTTACTGCAACCTGACTCCTGATTGATGCCAATGGACCGAGATAAAACGTGGGGGAGCTAGATCCTTTAGGCGTTTCCATGGCATGCCCTGCTAACCGATCCAATTGTCCGAGGCCGGATATCCAATGAGCAACAACGCCCACTTCTCCAATCGCTTTAAACACAGCTTGTAAATTTGTCATGAATCCGCCTGCTATAAATAATAGCTGAGCCCCGTTATAGTTATCGGATGAAGAAGGAAAACGTTTCGTGCGGATTGAGTTTTTTTTGAAATATCTCATATGACTGATTCTAGGCAAGCCGTTCTAAAAATGTCTGCCAATCCACCCAAAAAGAATTATTGCTTGGTGACCATCTGGTGACCACACCAATTTTCTTCAATTTTTATAGATCGACATGAATCAACACTAACACATTGACATTGCTCAGACTTTTCACCAAGCCTTGAATGATTTCAATTTGTTAGAAGATTTTTGTAAGTCGTTGATTTTCTTAGATCGACTGGGTTCAATTCCGGCCCCGGGCATTTTTTATTTTTTACTTATTAGAACGTCTCTAAATGGTTTCTGGTAATCCTTAGATTTCTCGAGCCACCTTTTCGGTTCCTTCGACGCTGGGCTCTTCTGGAAGGATGGCGCTTGAATCGACCTTCGGGTTGAAAATCGAATCACTGCTTCCCGTTTGTCCTCGCGTCTCCGAAGCTGGGGAGGTGATAGGTTTCCTAAGCCTATACAATCCGTAAGCGGTGGCTAAGCCCCACATAAATCCTGTTCTGAATCTTTTCATAAGTTCCTCTACGGTTGCCTATTCTTGTCGTTCGTCCCGCCCGTCCCTAAAGGACCGCCGGTGCGCGTATCCATGGTCCCTTGATCCATCCCATCTTCGGTTCCGCCTGTTCCACTATGGCCTCGATGGCGTTGGGCTCGTGTGTCTTTACGATTTCTCTCTCCCCTATTTCCCTCTTGATTCCCCTGGTTCCCACCGGAAGTGCTGGCCCCGTCTTCCATGGATGGGGTGTTATTCTTATTTCCCCGGGCGCTGGCGAGGTTCCAGTGGGCTAGGAGCAACAAGACCGCTAGAGCGGCGACGATGGTTCTTTTATGTTTCATACATTTCTCCTTTTTCATTAGAAACTAAGAAGCCCACGGCTTCAGGACGACTTTCACGCAGTCTTCTTTTTTATCGTTAAAGATCTGGTAGGCGCGGGAAGCGTCACCTAAAGGGAGCGGGTGCGTGATGATGTCGTCGAGGCGGACTTTCCCGTCCTGGACGAAACCCATCAACGTATCGATGTAACGCTGCACCGGCGCTTGGCCCATGTGGAGACGGACTCCCTTGTCGAAAAGTTGGCCGAGCGGGAAATTGTCGTAAGTCGTCATATAGACGCCCACGATGCTGACGACACCGCCTCTCCGGACCGCGCTGATCGCGGTCTTGAGGGCCTTGATGCTGCCGCGCTCCAAATGGACGGCCGCCTTCGCCTTATCCAGGAGGTTGCGTTGGGGTTCCAAGCCGACGGCATCGATGCATACGTCGGCGCCTCGGCCCTCCGTCTTTTGGCGGATGGCTTCCACCGCATCCGTCTCGTTCGCATTGACGGTCTCTGCCTTGCCAGCTTTCGCCGCCATTTCCAAACGGTAAGGTTCGACGTCCACTCCGATCACCCGTTGAGCCCCGCGGAGCCACGCCGATTTTTGGGCCATCAAACCGACCGGCCCGCAACCGAACACGGCGACGGTTTGACCCTCCACTTCCGGCACGTGGGTCGCGAACCAGCCCGTGGGGAAGATATCCGTCAAGAACAAGACCTGTTCGTCCGCCAATCCCTCGGGCACCGCGCGGACGCTCGCGTCCGCGTAAGGAACGCGCGCGTATTGGGCCTGGCCGCCTTCGTAACCTCCGTAGAGATCGGTGTAACCGAACAGCCCCCCGCCCTTTTCGTCCATCAATCCGCCTTCGGGCCCGTAAAACTTGGGATTCGAACGTTCGCAATGGGTCGGGTATTGGCGCGAGCAAAACCAGCAATGACCGCAAGCGACCGGAAACGGGACGACCACCCTGTCCCCTTTTTTCACGCGCTTCACTCCGACGCCCACGTCTTCCACGATGCCCATGAATTCGTGCCCCATCACGAGAGGACGCGCTTGGGGGAAAATACCGTTGTAGAGATGGAGGTCGGACCCGCAAATGGCGGTGGACGTCACCCGAAGAACGACGTCCTCGGCTTTTTCGATGCGCGGATCCGATACATCTTCGACTCGGATATCGTGCGGTTTGTGGAAAACGGCGGCTTTCATGAGAACAGCCCTACGCGCCTTCGGCCGCCGAAGAAACCAGGTCGATCCTGTTTTTCTGCTGGGGGAACTCCCCTCTCTCTAAGATGCGTCGATGGATCTCCTGCTGGACGTCCATGAAGAGATTGTAGTGCGGGTCCTTCAGAAAATAGACGATTTCGAAGACCAGCGAATCAACTTCGCGCCCCAAGAGAATCGAACCGGTTTCGAGGCTGGAAATTTTCACAAACTTCCTCAGATGGAGGGACAAAAAAAAGCCGCCCCGGTTTCCCGGAGCGGCTTTTTCGACTCATATCAAATCAAAACTAGATAGCCGTGACTTGAGTGGCGTGCTCACCCTTGGGGCCTTGGCCGACTTCGAATTCGACCTGTTGGCCTTCAGAGAGGCTGCGGAAGCCCTCGCTGACGATGTTGGTGTGGTGCACGAAGAGATCCTTGCCGCCTTCTTCAGGCGTGATGAATCCGAATCCCTTACTGTCGTTGAACCATTTTACGGTTCCTCTTTTTTTGGACATGATGTCCTCCTTATAAATTTTGCGGAGTGCTATTTTTTGACGATGAGGTTGAGGCGGAATGCCCCGGTGAGGCCTTTACTACCCACTTTTTTGATACCTTCGTTTTGAAAGACTACGCATTAATGAAAAACATTTCTAAAGGTCATTTATCCAAATGACAAGGGAAATTTTACTTTAAGCGTCGGCCAGGGAACGGTTCGGGAGGGCGAAATAAAAGGTCGCGCCTTCTCCGACGGAGGATTCGGCCCAAATACGCCCGCCGTGTCGGGCGAGTATTTTGGACACGCTGGCCAGTCCCACCCCGCTGCCCGGATATTCGGTGGCCGAATGGAGACGATGAAAGGCTTGAAAAAGGCGATGCTTCTGTTCCGTATTGAAACCCGCCCCGTTGTCGCGCACGAAAAAGACCTTTTCGCCTTCGTCTTCTCGGTTCTCGGATAAGCCGATTTCAATCATGGCCTTTGGGACTTTGGAGGTGAACTTCCAGGCGTTCGAGATCAAATTCGTGAGGACCGCCGTGAGTAACCGGTAATCCCCCACCGCATCCAATCCAGGCTCCACCTTCCATGAGACCGAGCGCCGGGGTTCGGACGCTTGAAGGCGCTCGAGGAGGATCCGCGATTGCTTACTGATATCCACATAGCCGTATTCCATAGGGCAATTCGACAGGTGAAAGAGCTCCAACAACGCATCGATCAACTGCGACATGGTGCTGGTGGCGGACAACACTTGGTCGAACATCTCCCGTCCCTGCTCATCCAGACGTTGCCGATTCGTCTCCAGAAGGATTTTCGAGAACCCGTCAATCGCCCTGAGGGGAGCCCTCAGGTCATGGGACACGGAATAACTAAACGCTTCCAAATCGGCCGTCCGCTCCCGGACGCGTTGCTCCAACGTCTTGTTCAACTCCTCCAAGGATCGCAGGGAACGGTCCCTCTGCTCCTCGGCATGCATGATACGGGTCATTTGCTGCCACATCCATTGGGCCAAACGGTCTTTATTCTCGGGATACTCGTTGAGCAGGAGTTCCGGAGGGATGTAAAAGAGATTATTCTCGTTGAGCGCACGGCCTATATAGAAGGATTGGTGGGTCATCAACGCGTCCTTGATGGCGCGTAAGGGCACCGTATCCTTGTGGTATTGGCAAATGCCCTTGAGGGGTTTGTCGCGCAGCACGTTCTCGAGGCGCGCTTCGTATTCCTGTAGACGCTCGAAATTCTTATCGGAACCCAGTTCCCACCGCATGTCCCCCGTCGCGTAAAGCCCCGAAAAACCGTCGTGGAGGGATTGGTCGATGAGCCGGCATAACATCGCGATCATAGCTTCGGGGTTGAAGCCGCCGCCCGCGAGGTGGCTGCGATCGGAGGAAAAAACAAGGGACCCGCGGGACGTCTCATGGGCGATGTCCACGCCTTTTTGATGTAGGGCTCCTTGGACCATTTGGACCATTTCGGGATCCCCCAGGTAAAGGCATCGGTTTTTCTCTTTCAATCCTTCCAATAGTAAAGGGACGATGACGGGCAACTGCTCCGAAGGATGGCCTTCGTAGATGAGGCATTTATGGCGGCTGGTAGGATCCTGACTTTCCATCATCCGATTTTAAATCCAAACGGCATCCGAAGAAAGAATGATTTCCTTTATCCGTATTTTTTTATATAGGGACGGCTTATGCGAAAAATAAATCCTGTGTTCTTCCTCAGCTTTTTGCTGTGGGCCTTCAATCTCCCCGCTCAAACCGCGACTCCTGGTTTTCAGGTTTTTGCGGATTCTCGGTGGTCTTCCGTCGGGTCCGGTGCCGATCCTGATGGCTCTGGGCCAGCGACCCAGATGGGCGTCGATGCCTTCGCCACGATAACGGAAGCGGTGGAAGCCGTCGCTCCCGGTGGCATCGTTTCCATAGCGGAAGGTCGGTACCAGGAGCAGATCCACATAGCCAAACCACTCACCCTCCGAGGCGCGGGCGGCGGCACCGTAATCCAATCACCCGCATCCCTTGAACCCCTCTTCAATACGGGCGTGCCGAACCAACCGATCGTCTTCGTGAACGACACGAACAATGTGACGATTTCCTCCCTGGTCGTCGACGGCCTGGGGCTCGGCAGGGAGAATTACCGCTTCATGGGTATCGCTTATTTCAATGCGGGCGGCACCATCGACCAAGTGGAAGTCCGAAATCTCGAAGAAACCCCTCTCAGCGGCGAACAACACGGGATCGCGATTTACGCGCGGAATACCGAGACGACGGAACGAACCCTCGTCATCCGGCGTTGCCATCTCCATCATTACCAGAAGAACGGAATCGCCGTCGTCGGAGCGCATTTCCAAGCGACGATCACGGACAATACGGTCGTCGGATCCGGCCCCACCGAAGCGATCGCCCAAAACGGCATCCAACTGAGTTATGGCGCCCGCGGGACGATCGAAAGGAATACCGTGACCGGCAACGACTGCACCAGCGAGGCCGGGTATTGCACTCTCGATCCTGCGGCTTCCCAAGATGCGGATACGGCCGCCGGCATTTTGGTGTTCTCCCCCGGATCCGAAGACATCGTCATCGCCGACAACGCCCTAGCGGACAACCAATGCGACATCTGCGCCCTCTCTTACGGTTATTATACGACGGCCGAACGGATGGGTCTGGATATCCACGACAACCGGATCGACGGTGGCGTTTTAGGGATCGGCATTTTCGACCCGGATGGGACGGTCCCGGTTTCCGCAATGCTTTCAAGGAATAGGGTCCACCAGACGCAATACGGACTGTTCTTGAGGGACGATACGCCGGCTTCCACGAGGCCCCTCGTCGCGGCCCATCATAACGACATCACCGAGAACACGCCCTACGGCGTTTGGAGCAACGTTTCCCTCGACGCGGAAAACAATTGGTGGGGGTGCCCGGCCGGTCCCACTTCGACTTTCGGCGCATGCGACGCCCGCAGCGAGAGCGTCGATTCCTCCCCATGGCTACCGACCCCCGACCTCTCCGCCACGACAGGCGCTTATTTCGAGTTTTACCTCTCTCAACGGGATTTTAACCGCACTACGGGGTCTACATGGACCGTTCCCATCGACATCGAATGGTACGCGAACCAGGCCCCCATTTACTTTTTCTCGCCCGACGTCCCTCCCACCAGCGGGATCTCCTTCCAAGTGACGCCGAATCCCGCGCTTCGGCCTGCGAACGCTTCGCAATCCCGCATCCAGGTCACGTTCAGCGCTTCCTTTGGAGCTCCGGCGCCCTCTTACACGACGTTCCTCTTAAGAGGCCAGGCCGGCACCGTGACAGCTAACCAAGGCATCGAAGTCAGTCTAACCCCGGGCACGAGCTCCGGAGGTAATTCCGGAGGATCCGGCGGCATCACATCCTCCGGGGGCTCCAGCGGATCTCCCGGATCCGGGGGAATCTCAGGAACCGGCGGTTCTTCAACAGGAACCGGCGGTTCTGCGAGCGGTTCGGGAGGCATGACCGCCAGCGGAGGAACGACGGGTTCTGGCGGGACTTCCGGAAGCGCGGGCGCCTTGGGCACCGGAGGGGTTTCCGGTTCTGGGGGTGCTTCGGGTACGGCCGGCTCCATCGGCACGGGAGGCGTGTCTGGAGGAACCGGAGGTTTAGGAGGCGCGGGTACCGGCGGTTCTAGCGGTAACGCCGGCGGCACGGGGAGCGGCTACATATCCCGTGGTTTACCGACACCCGCGCCGGATAGCATCGGTTACGAGGGCTCTTTCTCCGATGCGACCGGCTGGATGACGCCGACCTTAACCTTGACCGGCGTATCGCGGCCTGCCCTTTCTAGCGGAGATCGTCTTCGGATCTACCGTCCCGACAGCCGCCGTACGAACCTTCCTCTCCTCATGATCTTTCCGGGCACCGGCAGCGATACGGCCAATTTCATCGACGAAATCGGCGGCAACCCCGCTGATCTCGTCAACGTCTTCAGTCCTGATGAAGTTGTCATCGCCGTCCTCCCGCACGCCTACCAACCCGACGGGGATTGGGACCATCCTTGGGACGCGGGCTATTGGAACACCTCGATCGACAATACCAACACCAACCCCGACCTCGCCTACACCAGAGCCGTCATCCAAGAAGCGCGGCACGCCTACGGCATCGATCCGCGACGCGTCTACGCGGTGGGGCATTCCAGCGGCGGTTTCTTCGCGGCCTATGTCGCGGAGATGTTGGGCGACCGGATCGCCGGGTTCGGGGAAAATGCGGGGGGTCTCGTCGGCTGCCTGACCAACGGGAAAAAAGCGCCCGACCCCCAATACCGCAGCTCGTCGACGAACTGCGATACGATCCTAAGCGGCATCAGCGATTTTTCCGGGAGGAGAGCTTATACCTGTTCCAGCACCTGGGAACCATTCCCCTCGTTTTATCCGGGAAATTCGATCCCCGCTTACCTAAGCCATGCGAATAACGACAACGCCGTCTCCGTCTACCATACCTGCTTCTTGAGGCAGCAAATGATCGGACGGGGCGCCGTCGAAGGGACGAACCTCTGGACGACGATCCGAAACGACGGCAGCGGCCACTCCGTCGGGCCTGGATTTTTGACCAATGCCTGGTCGCGTTTGAGGAACCATAGCTTATGAAGACGCGACCCACCCTCGTGATCGGAAACAAGAATTACTCGTCGTGGTCCCTGCGCCCTTGGTTCTTCCTCAAGCAAAACGGCGTCCCCTTCGAAGAGATCCGGATTCCCCTTTACGATCCCCGGTTCGAACGGACCGTCTCGGAATATTCCCCTACCGGGAAAGTCCCCGTGCTTTTGGATGGGGATTTGAAAATTTGGGATTCCCTCGCCATTTGCGAGTACGCCGCGGAAACCTTCCCCCACCTCCAAGCGTGGCCGCGGGATGCGGGTCAAAGGGCCCAAGCGCGCTCCATTGCCGCCGAGATGCATTCCGGATTCTTGGACATGCGGCATGCCCTCCCGATGAATTGCCGTAAAACGTTCCCGGAGTTTCAAGTGCCCGAAAACGCCCTTGAGGACATCCGCCGCATCCAGGAGATTTGGGACGGTTGTTTGGCGTCGTCTTCGGGGCCTTGGCTTTTCGGCGGCTTCGGCATCGCGGACGCGATGTACGCGCCCGTCGCCCTGCGTTTCTCGACTTACGGGGTTTCCTTGACGTCTTCCTCCCGCAAATACGTCGCACAGGTCAAAAAAACGCCCGCCATCCTAGAATGGATAGCGGGCGCCGAAAACGAAACCGAAATCATCGCCTCTTTCGAGAAATGACTAATAACGGTAATGGTCGGGCTTGAATGGGCCGTTCGGCTTCACGCCCAGATACTCCGCTTGCTTGTGATTAAGCTCCGTTAGTTTCACACCGATTTTCCCTAAGTGCAAACGGGCTACTTTCTCGTCCAGCGTCTTCGGCAGGACGTAGACTTTCTTCTCGTAGTTCTTATGGTTATTGAAAAGCTCGATCTGGGCCATGACCTGATTCGTGAATGAATTGCTCATCACGAAGCTCGGATGGCCGGTGGCGCAGCCTAAGTTCACCAAGCGTCCCCGGGCCAGGATCGTGATCCGGCGGCCGTTCGGGAGGACGGCTTGGTCGACTTGCGGCTTGATGTTGACGATCTTCACGGCTTTGTCGTTGAAGACGCTGTTCACGTCGATCTCGCTGTCGAAATGGCCGATGTTGCAGACGATGGCCTGGTCCTTCATCACGTCGATATGCTTCCGCGTGATGACGTCGCAACAGCCCGTCGCCGTGATGAAGAGGTCCGCGATCGGCGCCGCTTCCTCGATCGTCACGACTTGGTAGCCTTCCATCGCCGCCTGAAGCGCGCAGATGGGATCGATCTCGGTGATCAGCACGCGGGCGCCCTGGCCTCGCAACGACTGGGCGCAGCCCTTGCCGACGTCGCCGTAACCGCACACCACCGCGATCTTGCCGGCGATCATCACGTCCGTCGCGCGCTTGATCCCGTCGAGCAGGGACTCGCGGCAGCCGTAGAGGTTGTCGAACTTGGACTTGGTGACGGAATCGTTCACGTTGATGGCGGGAGCGCCGAGCTTCCCTTCCTGGTGCATCCGGTAAAGACGGTGCACGCCGGTGGTCGTTTCCTCCGAGATGCCGCGGATGTCCTTCAGGAGTTGGGGGAATTTATTGTGGACCATGAGCGTCAAATCGCCGCCGTCGTCCAGGATCATGTTGGGTCCTGAACCGTCGGGCCAGAAAATCGTCTTCTCCACGCACCAGTCGTACTCCTCCTCGGTCTCGCCCTTCCAGGCGAATACGGGAATGCCCGCGGCCGCGATGGCGGCTGCGGCGTGGTCTTGGGTCGAGAAGATGTTACAGGAGGACCAGCGGATATCCGCTCCCAAGTACTTTAGGGTCTCGATCAAGACCGCGGTCTGGATCGTCATGTGAAGGCAGCCGGCGATCTTAGCGCCCTTGAGGGGCTGCGACTTGCCGTATTCCTCGCGCAAAGCCATGAGGCCGGGCATCTCCGTCTCGGCGATTTCGATTTCCTTACGGCCGAAATCGGCTTGGCCGATGTCGGCGACTTTATAATCGGGCGCGTTTTTCTGTGCGGGTTGCGCTGTCATGAAGGTCTCCTTTTTTTGAGTGGCCTTTCATTTGCGAGCGCAGAAAATTTTTGCAAGGTTTTCTTAAACCGAGATCCCCTCGTATAAGGCGCTGGAGAGGTAACGCTCCCCCGAATCGGGTAGAATCACAACGAGCGTCTTCCCGGGATTCTTTTCTGCCTGCCTCAAGGCCGCGACCATCGCGGCTCCGCAAGAAATACCGGAGAGGATGCCCTCTTCTTGGGCTAAGCGTTTCGCCATGGCCATGGAGTCGGCGCTGTTCACACGTTCGACTTGGTCGACGATGGTAAGGTCGAGATTTTTCGGAACGAATCCCGCGCCGATGCCTTGGATTTTATGAGGGCCCGGTTTCACGCTTTCTCCGTTTCGGGTTTGCGTGATGACGGGACTCTCCTCGGGCTCGACGGCGACCGAAAGGATTTTCTTTCCCTTTTGATTCTTAATGTACCGGCTGACACCGGTGATTGTTCCGCCGGTTCCGACGCCGGAAATCAAAAGATCGATCTTCCCTTCCGTATCTTCCCAAATCTCCGGACCCGTCGTGTCTTCGTGGATTTTCGGGTTCGCGGGATTTTCGAATTGCTGCATCAATACATATTTTTCAGGGTTGCTTTCGTAGATCTCCTTAGCTTTCGCAATGGCTCCCGGCATCCCCTTCGCCCCTTCGGTCAAAACCAATTCGGCCCCGAAAATCTTCAACAACTTCCGACGCTCCAAACTCATGGTTTCCGGCATCGTGAGCGTAATCGGATATCCTCGGGAGGCGGCGACAAAAGCCAGGGCAATTCCGGTGTTTCCGCTGGTCGGCTCGATAATGTGTTTCCCGCCCTTTAAGAGACCTTTTTTCTCCGCGTCCCAAATCATCGCGGCGCCGATACGGCATTTGACGGAATACGCGGGGTTCCGGCCTTCGATCTTCGCCAGGATCGTCGCTTGGGTTTGATTAATCCGGGAACTGATTTTCACCAGCGGTGTCCGGCCGATAGAGAGGGAGTTATCTTCGAAAATATTCATAGAAATCCTTTCTTAGTTCATAGGTTATAAAAAGCGTAATTCATTAAGATCTGCAGCATTCGAATAATGCGTGTCAAGAATGGCAAGACAATTCAGGTGGATTTAAACGCCAGCTAAATATCCCAACTCGCCGCGGAGGCGATGTCTTGGGGGCTTTCCTTGAGCAAGGCACGCGGATTGGCCAGCATGATCTTCGAATACGGAGGCACGGAGAACGTGATCCAGCAGGAGCCTCCGATGACGGAGCCCTTGCCGATCACCGTGTCACCTCCCAAGATAGTCGCATGCGAATACAGGACGACGTCGTCCTCGATCGTCGGATGCCGCTTCTTTTCGGATTTATTCTGGATGGCTAAAGCGCCCAACGTGACGCCTTGAAAGATGGTCACGCGGTCGCCGATCACCGCCGTCTGGCCGATGACGACGCCGGTGGCGTGATCGATGAAGAGCCCCTCGCCGATCGTCGCGTCGGGGTGGATGTCGCAACCCGTCTTCGCGTGGGCCATCTCACTCATCATGCGCGGAAGGAACGGCACGTCCCTCTTCGCAAGCTCGTGGGCGAGCCGGTGGATCATCAACGCCTGGAACCCCGGATAGCACATGATGACCTCGTCCAGACATTCGACCGCCGGATCGCGGTCCGCGGCCGATTGCGCGTCTTTGAGGAGTTTGGTCCTGAGGGAAGGCAACGTCCCCAAGAACTCCGCGACGACGGCCCGGATCTCCTTTTGCGTGGGGATCTTGCGCCGCCCCTTCTGGCTTTCAAAAGCCCTGGACACTTGTCCGATGAGGATTTTGCGGACCTGAGATTCGGCTTTTCCCACGGCCGATCGGCTCGTGGATTTCGCGACGTCGCTGAAACTCAGGTGATGAGGGAACAAAAGGAAGCTAAGGGCGCGCACGGCATAAGCGACTTTATCCTTTTGGGGGAGGATCATAAAGCACCTCGGGCGATCGTGGACGCGAGGATCATTTGGGCCGCATAGTAAAAAGGAAGGCCCCAGAGTTTATTGGCCAGGCCCGGACGCACGAATCGGTCGCGCGCCACGGAGATGTCGGAGAGGTAAAAGACGACGGCGCCCGCCAGCATCCAAACGCCCCCTTTCCCGAAGGCGGCGGCGGCGGCGAGACTCAGCATCACGCTGATCACGACCATATACGCCCAAACCGGAGCCGCCATTTTAGGATCCTGGGCTTTGACGGAAGGCATGAGCCAGCGCGCCACGAAGAACCCGACGACCGAAACGATTCCCAAAGCAAGGGCTCCCGCGAAGGCGTCTCCCAGAGGAAAAAACGCGGCCCCATACGCGATATGGGCGCACAGAAAACTCGCTAAGCCATATTGAAAGAAGGCTTTCGAATCCGATCGGAGGAGGAAAACGTCGCCTACCCACGAAAGGACCAAGGCTAAGAAAACCCAACGTCCGTAGGCATCCGTGAAAGCTCCTAAGGAAACGGCATAAACGAGAAAAATCGTGGACGCCGTGATTTTGGAAATCCAAATCACGGGGCGGACGCGCCTCCATTCCCCGATTAAAAGGGCTCCGACTTCGGCGATCATTAAGAAGATAAGGAGCGATGAGAAAGTCATAAAAGGACAATTTCCTTGAACTGAAAACGAAGATTATTCAAATTTTATGTTTTTCGGTTTGACAAAATTAACCGAGTCGGGCGTTATAGCAAGACTTTATGTTTCTCAAACGTCTTCAAAACCAAGCTTGTGGGTGCTGTCGGTGCATGTGTATGCAGCCGATGGCGAGCTGTTTTTGATTGAGCGTTTCCTAGCAGGACAAATCAAAACCTACCGCGCATCGGCCCTTTAAGGGCCTTTTTTATTTTCGGATTCGCCCACCGAGTTTACCCATAACGTAGTCACTTAAAGGAATTTATATGAAAAAGAATAAAATCCAGTACCTCCTGGCTTCGGCCTTATCCCTCCTCGCGTTCCACCTCCCGTTACAGGCGGGTGCGGCTTCCTTGGAAGCTAAAGTCGACGAGCTCGACCAACAACAAAAAATCATCCAACGCAAATGGGAGTTGGAGCAGGAACGCTTAAAAGACTCCGCCATCGCGGTGGCGGGCAAGGAAGGATTCGCCCTCCAATCCGGCGACAAGAGCTTCCAACTGAAGTTCAAGGCTGTGTTGCACGCCGACGGACGCTTTTTCGTCAAAGTCCCCGAAGCGAACGGCAACCACACCTTCGTCGCGCGTCGCGTGCGGCCCATCCTCGAAGGAACGGTTTACAAGAATTTCGACTTCCGCTTCGTCCCAGACTTCGGCAACGGCACCACGACCATCCTGGACGCCTACGCGGACGCCAAGATCAACCCCCTCTTTAAGCTGCGCGTCGGTAAATTCAAGGCGCCCCTCGGCTTAGAGCGGCTGCAGACCATCAACTACTTGAATAGCGTCGAATTTGCCTTCCCCACGAGCCTCATCCCGAACCGCGACGTCGGAGCCCAAATCTTCGGCGACGTGCAGGATGGTGTCGTCAGCTACGCTGTAGGCGTCTTCAACGGCGTCTCGGACGGCAGCAGCGGCGATACGGACTCCTTCGACGGCAAGGACGTCGTCGGACGCGTGTTCGCCCAACCTTTCCTCAAGACAGACGTGGGTGTGTTGAAAGGCCTCGGCGTCGGCGTCGGCGCCTCCTACGGCAAACAAAAAGGCACGACCTCGTCCCCTTCCCTCCCCTCTTACCGCACGTCGGGACAGCAGGTCTTCTTCCGCTACAACAACACGGCGGCTTCCGGATCAACACCGGCCAATATCACGGTGGCTACCGGGAAATTGATCCGCGTCTCTCCCCAGGCCTATTACTACTACGGGCCTTTCGGACTCTTGGCGGAATACGTCCAATCGCGCCAGGACGTCGTCAACGGAGCGGCTTCCGCCCGCCTGAACCATCAAGCGTGGCAAGCCAACGCGAGCTACTTCCTCACCGGGGAGAAGGCATCGTATAAAGGGATCAAAGTGAAAAACCCGATCAGCCCCAAGAACGGCAAATGGGGAGCGGTCGAGCTCGTGGGTCGTTATCACGAGTTGAGGGTCGATCCCGACACTTTCGGCACGTTCGCTTCCGCGACGGCTTCCGCCCAGCGCGCACGCGCCTTCGCCGGCGGCCTCAATTGGCACTTCAACGACAACGTCAAGCTCGTCACCGACTACGAGAACACGACTTTCCTCGGCGGAGCGACCTCCGGGAACCGCCCGTCCGAGCATGTGGTCGAGTCCCGACTTCAACTTGCTTTCTAAATATAAATACTAAAAAAAGGCATACTTTATGAAAAAACAAAGGATTAAAAATTGGGTTCAAACAGCATTGCTCACGATCGGATCGTTCCTGTCGATCGCCCTGACCGTGCAAGCGGCCGATAAAATCACGTTACTGAACGTGTCGTACGATCCCACGCGGGAACTCTACGCCGACTTTAACAAGAGCTTCCAAGCTTTCTGGAAACAGAAGACGGGGCAAGAGGTCGAAATCCAGCAATCTCACGGAGGCTCGGGCAAGCAGGCGCGCGCCATCATCGACGGACTGGCGGCGGATGTCGTCACCTTGGCCTTGGCCTACGACATCGACGCCATCAACGAAAAGTCGGGACTGCTTCCAGCCGATTGGCAGAAGAAACTCCCCAACAACAGCACGCCCTACACGTCCACGATCGTCTTCCTCGTCCGCAAGGGCAACCCCACGGGCATCAAGGATTGGAACGACCTCGTGAAGCCCGGCGTCAGCGTGATCACGCCCAACCCGAAAACCTCGGGGGGCGCCCGCTGGAACCATCTCGCGGCTTGGGGTTACGTGGTGAAGAACGGCGGAGACGAAGCCAAGGCGAAGGAATTCGTCGCGGCCCTTTACAAGAACGTCCCCGTCTTGGACTCCGGTGCGCGCGGATCGACGACGACTTTCGTGGAACGCGGGATCGGCGACGTCTTGATCGCTTGGGAGAACGAAGCCTTGCTGGCCTTAAACGAGCTCGGGAAGGATAAACTCGAGGTCGTCGTTCCCTCCTACAGTATCCTCGCCGAGCCTCCCGTGGCCGTCGTCGAGAAGAACGCCAAGAAGAGGAATACCCTAGAAGCCGCTAAAGCTTATCTGGAATATCTTTACACGGAAGGCGGCCAGGAGATCGCAGCTAAGCATTATTTCCGCCCGCGCAACGAAGCCGTGGCGAAGAAGTACGCGGCGAAATTCCCTAAGGTGAATCTTTTCACCATTGACGAAGTATTCGGAGGCTGGAAGAAAGCCCAGGCCGTTCACTTCGCCGATGGAGGCGTTTTTGACCAGATCTACCTCAAATAAGGGAGTCCATGTTTTCGCTTAAAAAGAACACCGTGATTCCCGGCTTCGGACTGACGCTGGGATTCACGGTGTTCTATCTTTCGGTGCTCGTGTTGATTCCGTTAGGGGCTCTTTTTTTGAGGGCCTCTCACATGGAATGGGACGCCCTCGTCGCCCTGGCCACCTCACCCCGCACATTGGCGGCCTTCAAGCTCAGCTTCGGGGCTTCACTGATCGCGGCCACCGTCAACGCCTTCTTTGGGTTGATCGTCGCCTGGGCCTTGGTGCGTTACCGCTTTCCGGGCCGGAGTCTGATCGACCTCATGATCGACCTGCCCTTTGCCCTGCCCACGGCGGTGGCCGGTATCGCTCTCACCTCCCTCTACTCCCAAAACGGATGGGTCGGAGGATGGTTGGAAAAGGTCGGCATCAAAGGCGCCTTCAGCCCTTTCGGCGTCGTCGTCGCCTTGATCTTCATCGGCTTTCCCTTCGTCGTCCGCACGCTCCAGCCCGTCATCAAGGACCTCGACCCCGCCTTGGAGGAAGCGGCCCTCTGCCTCGGAGCCAATACGCGCCAGACTTTCTTCAAGGTGATTTTTCCCGTCTTAGTGCCCGCCTTGCTCACGGGATTCACCCTGGCGTTCGCGCGGGCCGTGGGGGAATACGGTTCCGTCGTCTTCATCTCGGGCAACATGCCGGGGCAGACGGAAATCGCCCCCCTCCTCATTGTGTCTAAGCTGGAACAATACGATTACGTGGGCGCCACGGTCATCGCCGCGATGATGTTGGTGTGTTCGTTCCTCCTCCTGCTCACGATCAACACGCTCCAATGGTGGCGGCAAAACAAACAAAGCGAGAACTGACCATGCCCGACGCCCCCGGCATCCAAATCAAACGCTCCGGACTTCTCCAGGCCACCCTCGTTTTGACGTCCCTTTTCTTCGTGGGTCTTTTCCTTTTCTTGCCCTTGGTGGAGATTTTTCGGAAAGCCCTTCAAAACGGTTTTTCGACTTATTTCTCGTCATTGGCGGACCCGGAAACGCGCTCGGCAATCCGACTCACACTACTCACGGCTCTCCTCTGCATCCCCTTCAACCTACTCTTCGGCGTCTGCGCGGCCTGGGCGCTGACGAAATTCGATTTCTTCGGGAAGAAACTGATTCTCACCCTGATCGACCTGCCCTTCACCGTTTCGCCGGTCATCTCCGGTCTCGTCTTCGTCCTCCTCTTCGGCGCCCAGGGATGGTTCGGGCCCTGGTTGATGGAGCATGATATCAAAATCGTCTTCGCCGTGCCCGGGATCGTGCTCGCCACCCTCTTCGTCAGCTTTCCCTACGTGGCGCGCGAACTCATCCCCTTGATGGAAACCCAGGGAAGCGAGGAAGAGCAGGCCGCCCTTACTTTGGGGGCCAACGGCTTCCAGACGTTTTGGCGGGTGACGCTGCCCAATATCCGTTGGGGCCTCCTCTACGGAGTGATCCTTCTGAACGCGCGCGCCATGGGGGAATTCGGGGCCGTGTCCGTCGTCTCCGGGCACATTCGGGGGCTGACCAACACCATCCCGCTTCAAGTCGAGATCCTTTATAACGAATACAACTTCGTCGGGGCCTTCGCCGTCGCCTCCCTGCTCGCGTTTTTGGCGATCGTCACGATGGTGTTGAAGACGATCCTGGAACGCAAGGAGGTCGCGTGAGCATCCGCGTGCAGAAATTGAGAAAGAGATACGACAACCACCTGGCGGTGGACGATGTCAGCTTCTCCGTCGCCGACGGCGAGTTCGTGACGCTCTTGGGGCCTTCGGGCTCCGGAAAATCCACCATCCTCCGCTGCATCGCGGGGCTCGAACTCCCCACCGACGGGTCGATCGAGATCGACGGCAACCTCGTCACGCACATCCCGGCGCAAAAAAGGAAGGTCGGCTTCGTCTTCCAGCACTACGCCCTCTTCCGCCACATGGACATCCAGGAAAACGTGGAGTTCGGCTTGAGCGTCCGCGGCGTCGGCAAAAAGGAACGCTCCGAAAAAGCCCGCGAACTCCTCAACCTCGTCGGCCTCTCGGGATTCGAGAAGCGCCGTCCGAACCAGCTCTCCGGCGGCCAGAGGCAGCGCGTGGCCCTCGCCCGCGCGCTCGCGCCCGAGCCCTCTTTGTTGCTTTTGGACGAGCCCTTGGCGGCTCTCGACACGCGGCTACGGAAGGGTTTGCGGGTCTGGCTGCGCAAGCTCCACGACAAGATCAAGCTGACGTCCGTGATGGTGACCCATGATCAAGAAGAGGCCTTCGAACTCTCCGACCGGATCCTCGTGGTGAACCACGGCAAGATCGAACAGAACAACCTCCCCCAGAAGATCTTCGACGAACCGGCCAGCGAATTCGTCGCGAGCTTCGTAGGCGAGACCAACCACATCGTGGCCAACGTCAAGCGCGGCCTCATCAATTGGAACGGCCTCAAGTTCTCCGCGCCTTTCTTCCCGGACGGCGAACCGGTCAAACTCCTCTTCCGTCCCCATGACGTGTACGTGACGAGCCAGCCGGAGGAGGATTCCGCCCCCGCCGTCATCAAATCCATCCATTTCTTCGGGGCTTTCCAGGAGCTCGAATTCGAGCTGGGCGAAGGCGGCACACTGACCGCGCATGTCCCGATCGGGGTGGCGGAGAAAAGCGACTTTCACCTCAACAAGAAAGTCTACGTCCAAATCACGAAATACCACATTTTCGTTAACGAATGAATTGACTCCGCCCTGAAAAGCGCCGAAAAATGAAGGCCTATGAAAAAGATTTTTCATTCCTTTGTTTCCTGGTTCGACGCACACGCCGGACTGGAAAAATTAAAATCCCTCTCCGCCCGGGAACTTGATAAAATCGATTGGTTCCGTGCGGTTCCCTTCATCGCCATGCAGCTCATGTGCTTCGGCATCTTCTGGGTGGGCTGGAGTTGGATCGCGGTGGCCACCGCCCTGGCGCTCTACGTGATCCGCATGTTCGCGATCACGGGATTCTACCACCGTTATTTCTCGCACAAGACTTTCAAGACGTCACGTCCCGTCCAGTTTCTCTTCGGTTTGGTGGGGGCGTCGTCCGTCCAACGCGGGCCTCTCTGGTGGGCTGCGCATCACCGCACGCACCATAAACTTTCCGATCAACCTGGAGATCCGCATTCCCCCATACTCTCGGGCTTCTGGAAGTCGCACATGGGTTGGTTCATGACGCGGCGCCATTTTCCCACTAATTTCAAACTCATCCCAGATCTGGTCCGTTTTCCCGAGCTCATGTTTTTGAACCGCTTCGACATCCTCGTCCCGATCGCCTTGGCCGTCGGCACTTATTATTTCGGAAAAATCCTACAAATTTACGCGCCTCATCTAGGCACTGATGGGCCGCAAATGTTGATCTGGGGTTTTTTCGTGAGCACGACGGCTTTATTCCATGGGACGGCGACCATTAATTCCCTCTCCCACCTTTTCGGTTGGAAACGCTTCAAAACGACCGATGAGAGCCGAAATAACCCGCTCCTCGCCATCATCACCCTGGGTGAAGGCTGGCATAACAACCATCACCGCTACCAATCGGCGACGCGCCAAGGATTTTACTGGTGGGAATACGATTTCACGTATTACGCGCTGAAAGTCTTATCGTGGTTTAAGATCATCCATCACCTCAAACCGGTATCAGCGAAGGTTTACGAGGAAGTGAAGACGCAGAAGACGCTCAAGAAGCTCCTAGAAAAAGGGGCCAATATCCTTCCCGAACCACTTCCTTTGACTGAGATGCCGAAGCCCTAGAATTTTATCCGACACGAAAAGATTATCCCATAAAAGAGCCACGGTTCTGATTCTATCGGAACCGTGGCTTTTCTTTTTTTGAAAAATGAAAAATTAAAACTACTTCTCGATATGGATCTCGATCCGGCGGTTCTTCGCGCGGCCGGATTCCGTGTCGTTGGAGGCGATGGGTTCGGATTCGCCCTTGCCGACGGCGGAGATCTTACTGTCCTTCACACCCTGTTTCACGAAGTAGTCATGGACGGCCTTGGCACGGGCCAAGGAGAGCTTTTGGTTCGCCTTGTCGTTACCCTTGGAGTCCGTATGGCCTTCGATCACGATGTCCTTCTTCGCCGACTTCAAAGTCTTGACGTTATCGTCCAAGACTTCCTTGGCCGCGGGGGTCAATTTCGCGCTTCCCGTATCAAAATTCACGCCTTTCAGGACAATGACTTTTTCCTTCTTAGGGCGGTCTTCTTTCTTGCAGACTTTCTTCTTATCTTTACAGACCTTCTTGCAGCACGGCATCTTCACGGTTCTGACGCCATTCACACCGTACCAACGCCCCTTGAAGGTTGGGTTGGCGATTTCGTTCAACGTAATGCCCGCATGGGCGCTTGTCGTCAGGACAAACAGACTTGCGACAGTCAGAGCTATCTTTTTCATAATCCCTCCATTTGGTTAATCGGTGCGTGCGCGTCTAAAGACCTTCCCCCAAAAAGTCAACGTAGCCGAATCGTTTCAAACTTGTTACATAGGTTTCATGACGGCTTCCCTTCTACAAGACTTCGACCTCCGGAAAATTTTAAAAACCGCCCTACGAAATGGCGGGGATTTTGCCGACATCTATGGCGAAGAAATCGCATCCCTTCAAATCATCGCGGAAAATAAAAGGGTCGATAAAATCAACCCCATATTAGACCGAGGGGTCGGGATTCGCATCATCCATGGAGACTTGACCGCTTATGGATTCACTAATGATGTTTCGGAGGCGGGTCTCCTGGAACTGGCCCATTCGGTTTCCGAAAATATCCAAAAGTCGGAGATTTCCTCGATCGCCGATTTGACAAAACAGAGTGCACATCTCGTACTTCCTGTCTTAAAATCTCCCGAGACTTTCAGGCTCCAAGCCAAAAAGGCTTTCATTGAAACGGCAGAAAAAGCGGCCTGGGCTTTCGATAAACGAATCATTCAAGTCAAAACCCTATATGCGGATATTTCGAAGAGGATCGAAATCGCGAACTCCCTCGGCGAATGCGCGTCCGAGGACCGGGTCTACAGCCTTTTCTATGTGCAAACGGTCGCCCAAGAAAATGATGTCATGCAAACGGGCTATTACCCGGTGGGTGGTGTCTGCGGTTTGGAGATGTTGGAGGTCGAACCTCCTGAAATAATCGCTCGAAAATCCGCCGAACAGGCCCTGCGCATGCTCCAAGCGCGGAAAGCGCCGGCCGGCACGATGCCCGTCGTGATCTCGTCTTCCGCAGGTGGAACGATGGTGCACGAAGCGGTGGGCCATGGCTTGGAAGCCGATCTCGCAAGCCTGGGTCTCTCCGTTTACCATAAAAAAATCGGCCAACGCATCGCCAACGATAAGATTACGATCGTCGATGATAAGACATTGGCTGGTAAGCGCGGCTCTTTCGTCTTCGACGACGAGGGCACGCCTTCCGAAAAAACGGTCTTAGTCGAAAACGGCGTATTGAAAAACTACATGTACGACCGTCGCCTTGCGATGAAGGACGGGACTCGATCCACCGGGAACGGCCGGCGTGAATCCTACCGGTTCCCCCCTATTTGCCGCATGACGAACACGATGATCATGCCCGGAAAGGACGACCCTGAAGAGACGATCCGCACGACCGAAAAAGGCCTCTTCGTGACGAAGATGGGCGGAGGTCAAGTGAATACCGTGAACGGCGACTTTGTCTTCGAAGTGAACGAGGCGTACTTGATCGAAAAGGGCAGAATCGGCGAACCGGTTCGCGGCGCCATGCTCATGGGCAACGGACCTAAAGTCCTCGAAACGATCGACCGCGTCGGGAACGACCACGGATTCAGCATCGGTACCTGCGGCAAGAATAACCAAGGGGTGCCGGTCAGCGACGCGCAGCCGACGATCCGCATCCCGGAGCTCGTCGTCGGCGGAGCCTCTTAACATGTTAAAACCAAAAAAAATCGGTCTCGTTCTCTCGGGAGGCGGTGCCCGCGGCGCCTACGAGGCGGGGGTGCTCCATTACATACGCACGAAACTCCCACAAAAATTAAGGAGCTCGCGTTTCGACGTGCTCTGCGGTTGCAGCGTCGGGGCGATCAACACGTCGTTCTTCGCGTCCACCATCCACGAGCCCCTCGAGCAGACGAAGGCACTCGTCGCTTTGTGGGGAAACCTCTCCTCGGCCCAAGTGTATAAGCGCACGACATCTTCCCTCCTCGCCCTTCTCGCCCGTTCCACATCCAGCATCATCGGGAACCTCACCCAACTCGACTTCTTCGAAGCGAGGAACCGGAAGAACCACTTCCAAGCATTGCTCGACACGAAACCCTTGGAGACCTTCCTGGCGAAGACCGTGCGCTGGGATCGGATTAAGGAGAACATCCTGAAGGATAATCTTGAATCCGTGAGTTTGGTCGCCACGCAACACCAGTCGGGTCGCACCGCCATTTTCCTCCAGACGGGCTCTCGTTACTTCAAGAGCGACCGTTTCGACGTCACCGCCACCGAGCTTCAACCCATACACGCAATGGCTTCGGCCGCGATTCCGTTGGTGTTCCCCAGCGTGAAAATCGACGACGCGTATTACGTCGACGGCGGCGTCCGGATGAACACGCCTCTCTCCCCCGCCATCCATCTGGGGGCCGAGAAGCTCCTCGTGATCGGCCTCCACGCGGAGAC
Organism: uncultured Pseudomonadota bacterium; assembly: GCA_964555055.1. Classification (GTDB taxonomy): domain Bacteria; phylum UBA10199; class UBA10199; order JACPAL01. The sequence continues at coordinate 24,633 of CAZKQW010000001.1, forward strand.
CAATTGGCCAAAGGCGATCGACGTCTCGTCGCGCGCACCGACTCTGGGCGAGCATTTAGGAAAGCTCTTCCATAGTTTTTTATTGGATAATCTTAAGAACGACATTTCACACCTTCAACAGGTCAACCGCGTCATCAAGATAGGAGAGGGTATTTTCGGCGACGATTTTTGCGAAAAAGTGAATCAAAAGCTCGAGTACCAACACCGTATGCAGAAGATCGATTCTTTGCTGATCCAACCCAGCATCCCTATTTCCGAAGTCTTCGACGAGTGGTACTCGAAGAACCAAGATAAAGCTCAACTCACAGTCCTGGAAAAATTCCTGATGCGCGCTTTGGATGTCCAACCCAAAGTCAGCGGAGACTTGCTCAGCTACCTTGCCTTCGAAGGGGGATACCTGACCCAGCTCGTAAATTTAGGCTTCAAGGACGCGCAGAAGAAGCATGATCAATTGGAAGATTTTTTGGCGAACTAAAGTCAGAGTCTAGGACCACTCACTCATAATCAATCTCACCTTGAGCTTCTATCATGGTGGAATCCCATAATTCCGGGGAGGGACCGCTATCCGGCATCGCTTTTTCGACGGACTTATCATCTATTGGGTCGGAAGTTCCGCTTACGACGCGGACATGGGCGGTTCCGGTGTTTATCATCTCCAGGCTTTTCGCGGCCGCACGCGACACGTCGATGATCCGGCTTTGGATCGCGGGGCCACGGTCGTTCACGCGGACGGTCGTCGCCTTCCCGTTATCCAAGTTCTCGACCCTCAAAAGGGTCCCGAAAGGAAGCGTCCGGTGCGCGCAAGTGAAGTCGTTTTGGTCGAACCTCTCTCCGCTGGCCGTCTTACGGCCGTGGAATTTCCCCCCGTACCAAGAGGCCAATCCTTCCGCCCGATAAGAAACGGCGGGTACGGGCCTTGTCGACGCGGGGTTTCGGGAAGGATGCGCTTGATGGCGGACGCAACCAGAAGAGAGGATGATGCAGAGAACGATCCCGACGGTCGGTAAAGACGGAAATCGTTTCATGTTTCCCTCCGTTTCGGGGATTAAGAGAACTTTTGTCGGATCAGGAGATCCAGCTCGTTTTTAAGGCGCGGGAGGATGTCTTCGTAGGAGTATTTTCCCAACTCTTCCTCCTTCTTCTTCAAATTCACGAACGTCGGCGCGCACCAGAGCCCCAGGTCCGCGTCGTCCGTCTCGCCCGGGCCGTTCACGCGGCAGCCCATGACGGCGATCGTGATCGCGTGCTCCTTCGCGTACTGGGCCATGTCCTTGACGGCCATGGCGAGCTCGACGAACTTTTCGTTCTCCACCCGCGAGCACGAGGGACAGGAAATGATGTTCAATTTTTTCTCGCCCAAAGCCTGGAAATCAGGGACCGAACGAAAACGACCTTCTTCGATGTCTTTGAGGATTCCACGGCCGACTTTAATCTCGTCGCCCTTGTCATCGAAGGGAACGGTGAGAGACACGCGGAGCGTATCGCCGATGCCGCGGCTGATGAGCTGTTCGAAGGCGATGCGGGTCTTGATGATCCCCTCCGGAGGCAATCCCGCCTCCGTCACGCCGAGGTGCAACGGGACGTCGGGCCGCATTTCATGGAACCGACGGTTGATGTCGATGACCTTCTTGGGGTCCGAATCCTTCAAGGAAACGAGGTAATTCTTGAAACCCAACCCGTCGAGGATCTCGCAATGCTCGATCGCCGAATGGATGATGGCCTCTTCGTCGTTGTCCGGGAATTTCGCCAGCCATTCCGGGTCCACCGACCCGCAGTTGACGCCGACGCGCAGCGCGCAGCCGTGCTTGACGGCCTGCTCGACGATCCACGCGACCTTTTCCCTCTTCGTCTTGTGCTTCTCGTGGTGGTGGAGGTGGCCGGGGTTGTAGCGGATTTTTTGGACTAAAGGAGCCAAAACCTCCGCAAGCCGGTAGCTTTCTTGGAGATCGACCACCAAGACCGCATCAGTTTGGGCGCGGAGTTGCCTCAAGGCCTCCACGTCCTTGTCGCTATCGATGGCGATGCGGATCAAGTCCGCCCCCGCCTTCTCCAAAATGCGGATTTGGCGTAAAGTCCCTTCCAAATCTTGGGTGCGCGTGGCGGCCATGCTTTGGACGGTGATGGGATTTTCGCCGCCCATTTTTAGGCGACCGACTTGGATTTCGCGGCTTGTACGGGGAGGTAACGGCATAAGGACGCCGATAAAATCAGTAAGTACAAGTAATTGTCAACTGAACTCCTTGCTTTTGAAAGTAATCTTCGCTTATAGGCGAAGCCTTTCCTTATCTCACTGAAGTGGCCGTAAGGTTTTTGTTTTTGTGGCGCTCTCTCCTCCACTCTCGATTCGTGCCGACATTTAGGTTTATGTATTCCATTATTTAAGATCAGTGAAAACATCATGGGGGGATTCATGCAATTAATCGTCACAGATTTTCGCTCACAAGCACCCATACCGCCATCCAACACAGAAAACATAGAACGCATTGCAGGCCATGGGGCCATGTTCGCGGAGCTTTTTGGATCCACCGCGACTCAAGCTGAGCTTGATGAAGACGCACTGAGAGGGAGGATAAGGGACATCGCCGATGAACCCCATATAAGGCCCACGTCCACCTTGCGACTTCTCCGGAAGGATAGGGTCACCATTCCGGACCATCTTCCGCCCCAATTCGCCGGCATGAGCCCCAACAAAGACGTCCTGGATGCCTTAGCGGCCGGCCATCGCGAGCTCGTCTCGGCGTTGCGGTATTACCTGCAAGACGGAGTTCTTACGACGCTCGAGGAAACGGTCGCCGCCATGCAGCACGTTTCCCGATTAATCCGAAAGTCGTTCAACCCCGCGAGCCTCTTCGCGACCATGTATTGCGATCTCATCAGCGAGAAAGTGACGCAAATGGTCCAGCAGGGCTTCTTCTCGCCCGTGCAATTCATGAGAAGCCAGCCTCGCCATTTCGGCATCCCCTACTTTCGCGCTCTTTTAACGTTCTTAACGGAGCCCGAAAAGCTTCAGAAGATGCGACCGGCTTGGTTGGTTACGTTCCGTTATGCCCTTCAAGGGCATCCCAACTCCGTCGCGCACGGCGTCTTAGGGATCATTTCGCATATCATGGCGGATTTGACGTGGGGAGTGCTCAACAACCTCAATGAGGTGTATCCCAAGTGGCGCATCCAATGCGATCCTAGATTGGCGGGTCGGCCCCCTCAATTTTTCATCGACGAACTTTTCGGTCCCGTTCCCACGGAGGAAACGGCTTTCTTCCGACGAAGCTGCAGAAAAGACCACTACGATATCGACCCCTTCGTCATCCATCCTCTAACCGGCCACGCGTTGGATTTCTTCAGGCGCTATTGGGCCGATCATGCGGTCAGGCTCGTACGAATCGAGGAAAAGCTGACGGTAGCCGATGCCCATGGAAATGGAAGGCTGGCCACGGACTTCGTGCACCCGATGATCGTGAGAAAGAGAAGGGACGCTTTCGATCGCGCTTTCCTCCTGGGACAAGCGCAAACATCCCAATTTTCGCCTCAAGAACGAATCCGGTTCCAATGCTCCATCAACCGCCGCATGCAAGATGAAGCTTTAATCATGGCGAATCGAGTCGCGCAGTATGGAAGGCTCGTGCTTTGATCCCGTTGTACGGCGGCTGAAAAAAACTAAGAAGGGAGCGCCTTCTCCTGGAGATCCACTCTCGTGCCCTGGTCATGGCGAATAAATTGGCCATTTTCTCCCATTAACGCCGCGACGTAAAAAATCTTTTTTAGCAACTTCCCCTCCTTTTTCGGCGAAGCCTTAACCATACGAACGATATCCCCAGTTATGTAACCGTTAAGGAAAGTATATGAGAATATTCCCGGATGGCTCACCCCTGCCTCTAGGCTTTCAATGGCTCAAAACCGCAGCGGCCGAGGCTGTCAGTACCGCATCATCCCGAGTCCGCGACGCCCTGGCTCGAACGGCCCAAGCCTATTTAGATCAAAGCGGAGTCACTTCCGAGGAACAGTGGCGGTTAGCGGTGGAATTCTTCGGGCGCATCGACCGGGCCAAAAAGCAAGCTTCGGCGAGCCTCACCTACGAAACCCTCCAGATGCTCCAACGCGCCGAGCATTTGTTCGGCCAGCGCCACCTCTTCTGGTACAAACACCGCCCGCAGGCGCGCCTGGACGACTTCCCTGCCGGCTTTCCCGCCCATCTTTTCACGGGCATCCCGGACGTCGATCCCATGATCCTGCGCCATTTGGCCGACGGGTACGCGACTCTCGTTGGAGAACTCGAGGAGTATCTCAAACCGGGAGGGCTGAAGGATGTGGACGACGCGGAGGCCGCGTTGAACCGCATCACCGCGTTACTCAAGGAATATTGGCCTCCCGCGGCGGTCTTCCCGCATTTCTACGGCGGCATCGTCACGGTTAAGGTGCGGGAACTCCTCGAGCGGGACTTTTTCAAGGCCCCCGATTTCATGCGCCTCTTGCCCGCGAAATTCGCCCGCCTCTATCTGGAAGCCCTTCACCTATTTTTGACAAACCCCGATAAACTAAAGGAAGAGCGGCCGGCGTGGTACCTGGCCTTCGTCCATGCCATCCAAGGCCACTTATGGTCTCCCCTGCACGGGAGCCTCGGCATTTGTGCCCACATCATCGCGGACTTGGCGATCGGCATTTGCGACGCCCTACTGGAGACCTACAAGCAATGGCGCATCGACCGGGAGCCGGACGACGCGATCAAGGAAGAGTTACGGAATCAACCCATGTCTTTTTACGCCGACGAACTCTTCGATCCCAAAAATGAAGAGTCCGTGGCATGGCTGGGCGACCGGGAACACGACCATTACCTGATGCGCGACGTCTTGGAGGACGCCACGCCACCCGTCATCACGCAATTCAGCGAAGACTGGAAGGACGCCATGTCCCTGGTGCTCGGCGTCATGGAAAGGATGACCGCCCCGGAACGGGGGGCCAACGGCTTCCTCTCCCGCCTGCTGGCCTTGCCTAAGATCCATACGGAAAGGGATTTCGCTTGGGTTTACGCGATGCGCATGGGCCGGTCCGTGAGCACCCGTTGGAACAAGGTGGAGATCACGGACGTTCTCGGGGCGGAACAAAAAATCATCGAGACTTCCTACGCCCATTTCGTTCAAATGGTGAATCTACGCGCCATGATCTTGGCGGAAACATTGACGGGACGGTACGTCCCTCCCGTTTGAAGAAACCGGGAACGGAGAATCTACTCGGGCCACAAAGCGCAGCTCGCGCCCCCGGCGGAATCCGCCGTCCCTCCGGTGCCGCCTCCCCCGCTTCCGGAGGCGCCATTGCCGCCCAAGCTCGAGGTTTGGACGCAATCACCGCCCGAGGCCGCACGCGTGCAGCTGGCAAAGACCGTGGACGCCGCCGAACCGGTGAAGGAGACCGTCGACGTGAAGCTCGGTAAGGCGGCCGCTAACGGCGGAGCGGACTCTCCGTTGCTCCCGCGGCAAGGGGTGTAACCGGAAGCGCCCCGGTAAGCGGAGCCGATCGCTTCCACATCCAACGTATAAGAGGCTCCCGGCGTCAATCCCACCAGACGAAACGTCCCGTCCGTCACCCCCGGTTCGGCGAAATCGCCCGAGAGAGCCGAGATGGCGTCGATCCTCGAAGTGAGCGTGTTCCGCGCGACGATATTACCGCATTGGATCCCGGTCGTGCCGTCGGTGTTGTAGAGGACTCCGGAGAGGCTCCAGGTCCCGCTCGTGAACGACGCCGACGGGTAGAGCTGGGCGATACCGGCGATGTCGTCGGTATTGGGCGTCTTAAAATTCGCGCCATTGCCGGTGATGAAAGTCGGGAACATCGTGTTGATCAAGGAATCGTCCGCCGAGAGGCCGTTCTCCGCCTCCGTGCGGTTGACTTGCGAATGGTCGAGTCCTAGGAAATGACCCATTTCGTGCACCATAAACGACGTGAAGTCGTCGTCGGAGAAGCCGGAAATATGATTGGTGGAGCATCCACTTTCCAGTTGGCCCGAGAGGCACGCGGCGTTGAAGACCGCCCCTCCCTTAACAGCGGCGCCCGTGGTGGAATTTGAGATGGAGATGAGCGCGAACCCTAAATAAATATACTGAGCCCTGGCGCCCGCAGCATCACAGAAGAAGCGGCAGGTAATGCTCCCGTCCTCGTCGATGATGAGCGGATTCACGCCGTTGTTTTGCGGCGCCGTAGTGCAAGCACTGGAAGCATAGAGGTAATCGCAGACGTTCGTGTTATCGATATCGGCGGCTAACGTGCGCCGCGTGATCGAGAGCTCGGCCTGGGTCAAATCGTCCCAAGCATCCAAAGCGTCGTCGATCAAGGTGGAGACGTTCTTGCTGCCGACCACGACGTCCTGCTCGACGTCCACGTTGACCGCCCCACCCGCCCATTTGACGGCGGTCCCGCCATCCGTCACGTCGCGAGGGCCGATGGCATGGGAAGACGAAGCGGCTAAAAGAAGCGAAAGGCAAAAAAGGCTTTTTTTCATGAGTTAAGGTGTGGGGTTTTGAACGGCTATTTTTTTGACGAGACCGGAGATTTCCTCCAATGAAACGTCACCGCTCCGGGCATTCAATAAAAGTTTTTCCCTCCCGGTGAGCGATAAGGACTTCAAGGCCGGGCTCCTTTTCGTTTCCTTGAAAAGCTGGCTGTTTCCGAAGCCGTTCACTACCCTTTTCTCCCCCGTCCGGCTGGTCTTTACGACGAACTTACCCTGATCCATCCCGATCGGGGCCGTCAATCCGGCGGAGCCTTCGTCCCCGAGGAAAATCAGGTTTTCTTCGCCGACCTCGTAGGAAGGAAGGGGGATATCGAGGGAGGAATACTTCACGCCCTTCCTTTCGAAGGCTTCGGCGGCATAGTCGGGGGACATTTGATAGAAGGTCACGCGGCTTTCGGGATCGCCCTTGAGGGTGTCCGTCACCTGATAGGTGATTTCCAGGATCTTACGGCCTTCGGCGTCGGTCTGAGGGCTTACGGAGAGGCAGCGGCCTACGAAAATTTTCCCGGCCAGGGCGGTCAACTGCTCGATGTTCAGCTGCAGCATCATGAAGGCCTGGGCCGGTGCCGAGAAAATCATGGAGAGAGCCAGCGCGAAGGAAAGCAAAAGAAAGGTCACTTTTTTCATAGTCTTTTCGGAACCCCTACTTTAGTGGAATTTCCGCTTTAATGAAACAGTAAATTACGTGAAGGACGAAGGCGTTTCCTTCCGTGTCCTGCGGAACTCGTCACCCCATGAATCCTATGGCCTCGGTCAATAGGTCGAGTAGAGACCTTGCCCTCGGCCATCCATGGTCTTCACGGGTTGCCTCAAACAGTCCTCGGACACTCCAGGAAACGCCTTCATCCTTCACCGAAAGGTTATCCCTATGTCACTCAAATGCGGCATCGTCGGCCTGCCCAACGTCGGCAAATCCACCATCTTCAATGCCATGACGGCGGCGGGCGCGGAGGCGGCCAACTACCCCTTCTGCACGATCGAACCCAACATCGGCGTGGTCTCAGTCCCGGACGAGCGCTTGGAGAAAATCGCGGGTGTCTTTAAGCCGAAAAAGACCATCCCCACTATCATCGAATTCGTCGACATCGCCGGACTCGTCAAAGGAGCCTCCAAAGGCGAAGGCTTGGGCAACCAATTCCTGGGACATATCCGCAGCGTCGACGCCATCGCCCACATCGTCCGCTGTTTCGAGGATGCGGACGTCGTGCACGTGCACGGGGACGTCGACCCGCTCCGGGACATCGACGTCATCGAGACCGAACTCATGCTCGCGGACCTGGACTCCGTGACAAAAGCCCTCGAGAAGCTCGAGAAAAAAGCGAAGACCGGCGACAAGGAAGCCGCGGCCCAACAACCCGTGTACCAGAAGATCCAAAAAGGACTGAGCGACGGTAAGCCCGCCCGCTTGATCGGCCTTACCGACGACGAGAGGAAACTCTCCCAAAGCCTTTTCCTTCTGACGCTCAAACCCGTCCTCTACGTGGCGAACGTGAACGAAAAGGACGTCGTGAACCACCCGCCCGCCGTCGCGAAGTTGAAGGAGTTCGCCGCGGGACAAGGCTCCGAAGTCGTGGTCATCAGCGGCAAGATCGAGTCGGAAATTTCCGAACTCTCCCCGGAAGAGCGTATTTCCTTCCTCCAGGAATTGGGCTTGAAGGAGTCCGGACTCCACCAGCTCGCCCACGCCGCCTATAAGCTTTTAGGGCTTTCGACCTACTTCACCGCCGGAGAGCAGGAAGTGCGCGCCTGGACGATCCCCAACGACGCCAAAGCCCCGCAAGCCGCGGGCGTCATCCATTCCGATTTCGAAAAGGGTTTCATCCGCGCCGAGTGCTACCATTTCAACGATCTGATGGCTTATGGATCCGAGGCGAAAATCAAGGAAGCCGGCAAATGGCGCCTCGAGGGGAAGGAATACCCCGTCCAGGACGGGGACGTCCTCTTCTTCCGATTTAACGTCTAATATTCCTTCTCGATCACGAATTCCTTCCCGAGGGACGCGCTGTAGAAGCGGAGCTCCTTGAAATACTCCAACTTCGCGTTTTTCGGGAGGAGGATGTCGAAGGTAACGCTGTATTCGATGGGGAGGATTTCTGGATAATCGATCAGATTTTTAACGGCTTCCGGAAGCTTCCTCCAAGCGACGGGATCTTTCAGCTTTAAGCTGTTCAAAGCTTTATAGGATTTCCCCTTTTCTCCAACCACCACCCAACGGTCGTTCTTGAGGTCCATCGGGATGGCTTTGAGGGAAAAGTTCTTCATCACGATCGGCAGGAGTTTGTAGCCTTTCACCACGTTGTCCAGCGCCGGCTCGTAATTGGAGTCGATCGTCAGGCTGAAGTATGGGAGAGGGCGTCCCGCCTTCCCTTGGATGTTCTTCGGCACTTTCGGCTGTCCGTTCCGCACTTCGACGCAGGCAGTGGCCATAAAGGTCGAGAGAACGGCTAAAAGAAGCCATGAAACAACGGATGTCTTCGGTGGAGATACCTTTGGTTTTAGCGTCTTCATCATATTTTCCCGATCAAATGACACGCAGCCCAATGCCCCGGCGCCCACTCCCTTAACTCAGGTTCCTCTTCCGAGCATCTTTTTTCTGCAAAAGGGCACCTCGGGTGGAAAGAACAGCCGGAGGGAGGGTTCATTGGCGATGGGATCTCGCCGGATAAAACCACGCGCCGCACCTTTCGCGTCGGATCGGCCACGGGAATCGCCGCGATCAGAGCCTTGCTGTAGGGATGTAACGGCTGGGACCAACTCCCCTTCGGGGCGAGCTCCACGATTTTCCCCAAATACATGACCGCCACACGGTGGCTCATCTGGCGTACGACCTTTAAATCGTGCGAGATGAAGAGATAGCTCATCCCCTTCTCCGATTGGAGTCTTAGGAAGAGTTGGATGACCTGAGCGGAAACGGAAACGTCGAGGGCCGATACCGGTTCGTCGGCGACGACCAAACGGGGATTTAAGGAGATGGCGCGGGCGATGCCGATGCGTTGACGTTGCCCGCCCGAGAATTCATGGGGGTAGCGTTGGGCGCTGCTTTTATCTAAGCCCACCTCAGCCAACAGAGACTCCACCCTTTCCTTTTTCTCGGCGGCCGAGGGAGATTCATGGATCTCCATCGGTTCGGCGATCAAATCGCCGACGCGCATACGAGGGTCCAAGGACGCATACGGATCTTGGAAAACCATTTGGGTCTTCTTCCGGAAAAGCTTCAAGCGATGGCCCTTTACGGATCCCACGTCTTCCCCGTCGAAGCGAAGAGCGCCCGCATCTAATTCATGAAGCCGCAAGACCAAACGCGCTACGGTGGTCTTCCCGCAGCCGGACTCGCCGACTAAGCCCAACGTCTCCCCCGGCGCGATCTCGAAACTTACGCCCTGGACGGCGCGCACGTAACCCCGCACGCGCGAAAAGAAACCGGATTTGACCGCGAATTTCTTCTGAAGATCCCTGGCCTCCAGGAGGCTGTTTTTCATGATATCCATGCGGGAATCGAGTTGAATAAAGACCGCGTGTATGGGTGGGAGGGATTTTGGAAGACGTTCAAGACCGTCCCGCTTTCGACGATTTTTCCGGACTTCATGACGAGGACATGGTCGACCGTCTCCGCCACGATGCCCAAGTCGTGCGTGATGAGGATTAAAGCCATTCCCATCTGGGCTTGAAGCTCCTTTAAGAGGTCTAGCACTTGGGCCTGGATCGTCACATCCAAGGCAGTCGTCGGCTCGTCGGCGATCAAGAGATCCGGGCGGCAAGATAAGGCCATGGCGATCATCGCCCGTTGCCGCATCCCTCCTGATAGCTCATGCGGGTAGGAACGCGCCACGCGGTCAGGGTCGGGAATCTTCACCAACGCTAAACTTTCGAGCACTTGCGCCCAAGCCGCTTTGCCCCGGATGCCTTGATGTAAAATAACGACTTCGAGAATCTGATCCCCGATCGTAAAAACGGGATTTAGGGAAGTCATCGCTTCTTGGAAAACCATGGCGATCTTCTTCCCCCGGTATTTGCGGATCTCGGTCTCGGAGAGCTTCAAGAGATCCACGCCCTGGAACGACACGGTCCCGCCCACGATCCTCCCCGGAGGCGACACGAGCCTCAAGAGGGACAAGGCCGTGATCGACTTGCCGGATCCCGACTCCCCCACGATGCCCAACCGGGCACCCGCGGCGACCGAAAAGCTCACGTCGTCCACCGCTTTGACGGTGCCTTGGCGGGTCTCGAAATAGGCCTTGAGGTGCGCGACTTCCAGTAAAGGCGTCATCTCAATTCATCTCTTGTTTCGCGTTTTGGGGGACGGGGATGATCCCGTTGTTCTTCTCGTAGATTTCGATGTTGTGTTGGAGGATCGCCAATAAATTCTTGGCGTGCGTGGGCGATAAAATGATGCGCGATCCCATCACAGCCTTCGGGGGGAAATTGCTGATGAACTCAACTAGGAATTCATTCGGCGAATGGTAGACGGCGCTCGTCGTCGCGTAAAACCCTTTCGAGACGTCCTCCGACACGAAAATCTGCATATCGGGTTTGGTATCCATGTGTCTCCTTTAACGCGTTTACCCTTTCGGATCCAACGCTTTCTGCAGCCCTTCCCCGACGAGGTTGTAGGCCGTGATGCTCAGGAAAATCGCGATACCCGGGAACACCGCCAGCCACCACGCGATGTCCATGAAATCGCGCGACTGCGAGAGGATCTCTCCCCACGTGGGCGTCGGGGGTTGGACGCCGAATCCGATGAAGGACAAGCTCGATTCGATCAAGATCGCCGAGGCCACGCCGAAGGTCGCCGAGACGAGGACGGGGGCTAAGCTGTTGGGCAAGATATGCTTGAAGATGATCCGGGAGGAAGAAGCCCCGCTGAGTTTGCTGGCCAAGACGAAATCTAGGTTTCGGATCTTCAGGAACTCGCCCCGCACCAGGCGGGCGATGCCGGGCCAGCTCGTCAAGCCGATCACGATCATGATATTGGTCAATGAACGCCCGACGAACGCCAGCACCGCCAAGATGAGGAAGAAGGTCGGGAAGCAAATCATGACTTCGATCAGGCGGGAAATGATCATGTCCACCCATCCCCCGAAATAACCCGCCAAAGCCCCGAGCACGATGCCAATGGCGATATAGATCGCCACGGCGATGAAACCCACCGTCAACGAAATGCGCGTGCCAAATACTAGGCGGGCGAAGACGTCCCTTCCCTCCTCGTCGGTCCCGAACCAATGAGCCGCGGAAGGGGCTTTCAAGACCGCGTCCAAATCATAGGCGGTCGGCGAATAATGCGTCAGATAAGGCGCCAAAAAAGCCATGAGGAAGAAGACGCACGTCAGGACGAGCCCCAAAACCGCGGACTTTTCGTTCAAGAACCTTTGGACGGCTAGAAAGGCGCGAGAGCTTCCCGTCATTGTCTATTTTCCTTCCCTTTTGGACCCGATGAAATCCGACGTTCCATAGGCGAACATCGCGTAAAGCGCGATCGCCGCCGGAAGTAAGAAAGCTTTATAACCGTAGCTTAAATAGAGAAAGGCCCCCGCGCAGCCGCCCAGTATGAAGGCGGCGATGGTGATCAAGCGCAAGGCGTTGATGCGGATCTCCCGAATACGCTGGTCCCGTGATTGGGATTGGGGGCGGAAGATTATCCTCACGAGGCCGATCCCCAGATCCGTCGTCAATCCCGTCAAATGCGTCGTGCGGACCACGGCTCCGGACGAGGTCGTGATGGCGGCGTTTTGCAACCCGCTGGCCCCGCATAAGAGGGCCAGCAAGAGATAATCTTGCCGAAGATCCGTCACGCCCCCGAAATCGCCGAACCATCCCGCTGCGCCTCCTGCGGCGGCCACTAGAAAACATAAGGCCACTAGGCCCATCACTCCGGCATAACCCGCCGACTTCCCTTGGTGAAGGCGCCTATTCACTAGGTAGGCCGAGAGCATCGTCCCCATTAAAAAATAAAAAGGCACGGAAACGATGCCGAACGCCAGCCGCCACGCCTGATGGGCCACGTCGATGGCGAAGAGAGTCGCGAAACCGGTCAGATGCGTCACGAAACGCCCGCAGCCCATGAAACCGCCGGCGTTGACGTTGCCGGCCAGGAAAGAAAGTAGAAAAGAATGGAAGAACGTCTTGTAATAGAACTTACCTTCGAGACTGTGTCGGAACATGGAGGCGGCAGGAAATCATAGTCGGGGACTCAGCGTCAACGAAGCAATAAAAAACCCCCGGCGCGACCCAGCACGACGGGGGTTTTAGAGAGAAATACGGTTGTGATTTAGAAGTGCACGCCCACGCCGGCACCGATCGTGTAATACGACCCTTCGGTGTTCGTCGTCTCAAAGCTCTGCGTGTACTTACCGTCGATACCAACGCTCAGCCAATCCACGAGACGGTAGTCGAAGCCTGCACCGAAATTCAGGCCCAAATCCAAATAAGTGGAATCATTCGAGGGCGGCGACACGACCAAGAAGGCCAAGCCGACGGGCATCAAATACGGTTGGAACTTGCCCATATTGTCGAACCGCAGCTTGGGGGCGACGCCAACGTTCAACTCAGTGACGTTCACGTCGCTATTGGTCGTACCGGCCAGCAATGCGGACGTCGTTTGCCGGACCACCTTCCTCGAAAACCGCGCGAAATCGACGCTCACGCCTCCCATGATCGAGGCCATGCCCAGGATCGTCCCCGGTTCCATCATGCCCAGGTCCAAGGCGGCGCTGACGCCGAAACCCGTCTTGCTATCGTTCGAGCCGGAAGCGCCCAGGGTATCGGTGAAAACCTCATTCCCTCTTCCTTTCGTGAGGCCGACGAAATTACCCCTAAACACGACGCGGTTGTTCCTTTGGACGCCGTCCCCCGCCTGAGCCATGGTGGCCGAGGCCAAGAGGATGACGGTTGCTAGCGCGAGATATTTCTTCATGACGTTCTCCTTTTAGAAGGCCTTTCCCTCTTTACTTAATAGAGAAGAATGATGCGCATCAGGAGAAGGACATGATCCTCGTCATGCTTTTTCGAAAGTGATCCGGGGATCGACCGCGACGTAAAGAACGTCGCTGATGAGGATACTAAGAAGGGTCAACAAGGCTTCAATGGCCGCGATGGCCATGATGGTGGGGTAATCGCGCGAAAGCACGGCTTCGAAACTGAGCTTACCCATGCCCGGAATCGAGAAGATCTGCTCGATGATCACGCTCCCTCCGATCAGAGCGGGCAAGAGCGTGCTCATGAGGGTGAGCATGGGGATCAAGGCATTCCGCAAAGCGTGTTTGTAGATCACCGTCCGCTCCGAGAGCCCCTTCGCCCGCGCCGTGCGTATGTAATCCTGCTGGATTACTTCGATCACCTGGGCACGCGAGAAACGGGACACGAAGGCCAAGCCCCCGTAAGTCATGACCGTCACCGGAAGGGCCAGATGCCACATGAGGTTAGCGGCTTTCCCCCAAAACGGGAGCTGGTCGAAGCCGACCGACACGATCCCGATGACGGGGAAGAGGTTCAGGTACTCCCCTCCCGACAAAAAAATGATCAGCATCATCGCCACCCAAAACGAAGGCAAAGAGTAGAGGACGAAGAGGAAGAACGTGATCGTCTTATCCCAAAAGGAATCGGGCGAGATCGCCGAATAGATCCCCAGAGGGATCGCGATCAGATACACCGCCAAAATCGACAAAAAATTGAGCAACAAAGTCACCGGCAGGGCTTCTTTGATTTTCTCCAAAACGGGCCGGTGGTCTTTATAGGAGTCGCCGAAATCGAGGGTGAGAAGTCTCTTCAACCAAAGACCATACTGCACATGAAAGGGTTTATCGAGGCCATAGAGCTTCTGGGTCTGCTCGATGACGTCCTTGGAGATCGTCTCCGAACGGATGCCTTCCCCGCCCAATTGCTGGATCTTGATCGATACCGGATTTCCCGGAGCGAGCTGGATGATGAAGAACGTAATGAGGGTGATCCCCAAAAACGTGGGAATGATTAAGAAGAAACGCTTGATGAGATAGGCGATCACAGCGGTCCTGCCTTAAAGGAAGTTTCCCCACTTCTCAATGGGAGAAAAGTTAAAGGAAGAAAAATCGCGACCGCTTTTGAAAACTTGGATTACCACCGCACTTCGGCGCAACCTTGTCGCTCAATATGGGAGTTGCCCCCAAAAGTCGTGTCCGGAAGCGTCACATAATTGTCGTTCCGAAATTCACAGGCTCCACTCCACAGCTGGGACCGGCGGCCTAAGACGCCGACCGTGGGGACGGACGCGCATGTATAAGGACCGATATAACCGCTCGGGATGGTCTCCATGAAACTCGGATCGTAAAGATGCGATAATATCTCCGATGAGACGATCGTGAATCCTAGGCTCGATGGGTCACGACGGTAAGTGAATAAGGTGGCTGGAGCGAAAGATCCGCTGGGTTGTCGATTACGCGTCAAAACACGGACCACGTCTTCGCCATTCATGGAGTTCACGATCACTCTCAAAGGGGAATTGATGGTGATCTCCGTCAGTGAGGCGCAGTCCGTAGCCCTAATATTCCCATGGAGGAACGAGTTGACCTCCATAGATGAAGGCAGAACGATACCGAGTCGTCTCAATTGATCATTGATCCACGTAGATGAATATTCAGACGCGTTTCGACGGGATTGATCTAGGATGATACGACCATAATCGCATGGATTGAAGGTGGCTCCAGGGCATGAAGGATTGGTGGCCCCGGCATCCGGCCCTTGTTCTTGCGCGGTGATAGCCACGCTCGCACTACAAGCCGTGGCAAAAACAGTGGGTAAAAATACATTTCGAAGATGGGAAACGAAGTTCATAAGGGCATCCTTTTCTGTAGCGACAAAGCTTATTTCCTTATCGTCGCGGTGACGGGAAAGTTGCTTTAAAAGAGGGGGCGGAGCTTTTCCATGGAACGATACCAACAAATATCGGTCCACACTTTCGATTATTTTCAGTTAAAAACTACGGAAAGTCGGCGGATACCTTCCACTCCAAGACATCCATCCCCGAGGGGTGGATTTTGACGTTGGTGAAACGGCGGTCGAGGGCAGTCAGGTTGGGGCTCGCATAGAGGAAAGTATAGGGCTGGACGCCATCGATGATACGGTGGAGACGGCGGTAAAGATCCGCGCGTTTCCGCGGGTCGAACTCCTGCCTTCCCTCTTCGATCAAGCGGTCGGCTTCCGCGTTTTCAAAGCCCACGAAATTGGACCCTTTCTCGGCCTGCGAGCTATGCCAGACTTGGTAAGGATCCTGCTCCACGCCGAAGACCCACCCTAAGGTCACGGCGTCGAACTTGCGGTCGTCGAGGTTCTTGATGAATAAGGCCCACTCGATCTGGACGATCTCCATTTCGATGCCCATCTTCCTCAAATCCTCCTTGAGGATGCTACCCAAACGTTCGGCGAAGCGCCGGCCCGACGGGATGAGGAATTCGAAACGGAACGGCTTCCCGTCTTTATCCAAAAGGCCGTCGCCATCATGGTCCGCCCAGCCGGCCTCCTGAAGCAAAGCCTTCGCGCCCTCCGGATCGTAAGGCAACGGAACCACGCTTTTGTCGTAAGCGGGCGCTTGGTCGTAAAACGGTCCCGTGACGATCTTCCCCAAGCCGAAATTAAGTTTTTGCAGGATGGCCTCGCGGTTGACCGACATCGTCATCGCGTGGCGCACGCGCACGTCCTTGAAGAGATCGCGTTTGAGGTTCCAACCGATGAACGTATAGCCCGGCGAGTAGAATTGGTACCGTTCGAACCTCTTCTTGAACTTTTCCGTATCGGTCTGCCGCACCCATTGGATGGGTCGCAGCCCCGCGAAATCGAGCTCGCCTTTTTTCAAGAGTTGGAGTGCCACGGTGTCCTCCGCGACGATCTGAAAGCGGATCTTACGGATGGCGGGGAATTTTTCCGTGCCTTTGGCCCAGTAGTTTTCATTTCTCTCCAACACGATCTGCTTTCCCGTCTCCCAAGCCGCAAGCCGGTAAGGGCCGATCCCGATCGGCATGCGGTTCTGGGCGTGGCCGTTGAAATCCGTCCCGTCGTCGAAGAGATGCTTCGGAACGATGGGCAGGTTCCCGCAAAACTCCAAGGCCATGAAGTAAGGCCGCCGGTACGTGAAACGCACGGTCCTCTCGTCGACCTTCTCCACTTTTTCGATGTCCTGGTAGTAGACGCGCAGGTGGGGCGCGTCGACCTTTGGGTCCATGATCTTCTGGTAGGAATAGACGATGTCGTCGACGGTCAGGGGGGTACCGTCCTGCCAAAAAAGGCCGTCTCTTAGGTGGAAGGTAAAGAACTTCTTGTCCGCGGAAATCTCCCAACGGTCGGCCATCTTGGGCTTCCATTCCAAGGTATCGTTGTCGCGCTCGATCAAGGTATCATAGATGAGGCTATCGATGCGGGAGGCGTAAGCGTCCGTCGCGATGATGGGGTTCAAGGTATCGGGTTCGGCACCCAAATGCCACACGAGAGTATCCCTCTCCTTGGGAATTTCCGCGCGACACGCGGTCAGGAGCATGAAAACGGCGATGAGGTTAATCTTCGACGGAAACCGCATCGGAAGGAATGGTGATGTCGAAGTCTTTTTTGTCGAGTTTCTCATGGGCTAAATTCACTTCGGGCCCCGAGTACCAGACTTCGGCGTTCAAATCAGGATCCCAAAACCGCACCTTGATGTGCGCGGGCACCCAGCCTCGGCCGGTATCTCTCATGTCGGAGTAGTCGATCTGGTAACGCTTCAAACCGTCCAGGGATTTTTCGATGAAGCGCACCGGGAAAACATGGCCGTCCTTTTTCGTCAGGATCATCTCGCGCGTCTCGCCGCGGAAGAGATAGTGGTCGGCGATCCCCGTGATGGTGGAGGCTTTATAGGCTTCGATATCATCCAACGGAACGACGCCCGCCAAAATATCCCCCACTTGCTCGGGATGCAGGGAAAAATGGAAATATTTGGACATGACCGCGTCCGTGGCGAGTCCATGGTAATATTTGTTGGAACTCGGCCAATAGATCCAAACTTCCCCTAACTTCACCAGGATCTGAGGGTCTTGGAGACCAAAGTCACTCACCCCGTCCAAACGCAACCAACTCGGCCTGATGTAAGCAATGGACATCCGAGACTTGTCCGCCAGCACGCCGGAACCCAACCGCACTTGAGCCAAGCTCCGGAAGCTTTTGAGATTTGTATTACGAGACCGGATCTCCTCGTACATCGCCTTTTTTTCGGAAAGACCGAGGTTCGTCGTCTGCAGCTTGACCAAAGGATCTTTGGAACAACCGACGCCACCGAGCATTCCCAAGACCAAACTTGCCCAAAGAAAGGTCTGACTCCAGTACTGTCGCTTAAGAGGTCGGAACGGCACGATTCTGAATCTCCTCGATTTTTTTTCGAATTCTTTCACGATCTTTCTCCTCCCCCGTCACTGTTTTTTTCTCCTCCAAAATTCGGAGGGATTTTTCATAATAGAAAGCGGACCGTTTCCTATCATTCTTTTTTAAATAAATATCCCCCAAATGTTCCAGAATCGTCGGTTCATCCGGCGCCTTCTGGTGTGCCTTTGAAATCAACGCCAAAGCTTTCTCGATGTCGCCTTTTTTAAAGTATACCCAGCCAAGGCTATCCATAACATAACCGTCATTTGGCCTTTGCGCATATGCTTTGGCGACGAAAGCGAGCGCCTCATCGAGATTTTTTCCCTGTTCCGCATAGGTGTAGCCGATATAGTTCAGGGCACTGGCGTTTTGGGGATCCAACTCTAGGATTTTCGTCATCGTCCGGATCGCATCGTCGTAGCGTCCCTGCTTATCCAAGGTGATGCCTCGCGTATAAAGTAGAGTCGACTTCGCCTCCAGGGCGCCCTCGGCTTCCGGCTTAGCGCCTAAAGCTTTCAAGGTCTCATCAATGACACGAATAGATTTTTCATAACGCTTCTCATCCCGATAAAGTTCGGCCAAGTATTGGGCGATCACGGGATCGGAACGGTTTGGTTTGGAGGTACGAGCTTCTTCCAAGATATCGATCGCCGCGGAAGCATCCCTATTTTCCTTTTTGATGAAGGCCATGTGCAGGCGGGAGTCCCGGTAAAAGTTAGAACGGCGGGGGATTTGTTCGAATAACGGATACGCGGCATCATTTTGTCCCGTATTTTCCTTCATCACGGCCAAGTAATAAACTACGCGATCGTCCTTGGGAGCGAGCTGCCTCAACTCCTCGAACTTTTGTATGGCTTGCGCGTAATCTTTATTCTCATAAAAAATAAGGGCGAGCTTGATCTTGATGCCGGGATCGTTAGGCGACACGGCCTCCATTTCGGTGAATGTATCGAGGAGTTTCCGTCGATCCTTTAAGTCGACATAAGCGTCCGCCAAAGCGGACAAAGCTTTGACGTTATCGGGATCATCCTGCAATATTTTACGGTACACCTTTACCGCCTCTTGCGGCTGGCCCAAGAAGTTTTGCAGGAGGGACGCTTGATAAAGTAAAGGCGTCGGATCATCGGGGTCCCTCGAGGATTGGCGTTCCCAAGCACGCGCCGACTCCAGAGCCTTAGCGTAATTCTTTTTCGCAAGGAAGACTTCGATCAGCAAGGAGTGGGCTTCCGAGGATTGGGGATCTCCGCGGAGAGCCGATTCGTAATACGAAATGGCTTCATTCCAACGTTGCTGACCGTGCGAAATCTTACCCATCAACATAAGATAATCCACGTTATGAGGGGATTGGGACAGAGCCTTTTGGGCGTCTTTTTCGGCTCCCGGCAAATCATTCAAAGCAGCGGAGAGGTAGGCCCTTTTGTAGAGGAGATATCCCGTAGGGTCCTTAACACCTAGGGCCTCCGACTTTTCGATGGCATTATTGAGATGGGCCATGGAAGGCTTTAAGCGGTTATGTCGATAATCAATCTCCGAGAGAATGAACTCATAGACGGCATCTTTCCCGGAGGGCGCTTTCTGGCGAGCCAGAGAGGATGAACTCTTATGGGTGGGGGCACATGCCATCATGAGACTCAAAACCAATAAAAGCGCCGCGCCTTTCAATTTTCCATTGAGCTTACGGAGATGAAGAAAAATTTCCTGGTTTCCTTTAGGGCCTAACACGGGAGAAGGGGATTTTCCCAAGACGGCGAAACCGATTGTTTGAGCGAATTCGGCCACGAGAGTGACGGCCTTGTCCCTTAAACTTTCCGATCGCACAACTCCTTTTTTTACTTCCGCGGGGCTAAGCTCGAATTGAGGCTTCACCATCACCAAAGCATCCGCACCGTCGTTCAAACCTTCCTGCAAAGGAGGCAAAATTTTAGTGAGCGAGATAAAAGATACGTCCGCGACGGCCAGATCGGCTTTTTCGGGCAAGGCGGAGACGTCATAGTTGCGGAAGTTCACCTTTTCCATCATGACGACCCGATGGTCTTGACGCAATTTGTAATGGAGCTGCCCGTGCCCCACGTCAATCGCATATACGCGAATGGCCCCGCCTTGGAGCAGGCAATCCGTAAACCCCCCGGTCGAGGCCCCGATGTCCAGACACACTTTTTCCCGAGGATCCACTCCCAAGGATAGTAAAGCGCCTTCAAGCTTCAGCCCACCCCGACTGACGTATTTTAAGTCTTCCTCCAGAGTAAGAGTTGCGGTCTCATCGAAGAGATCCCCTGCTTTTTCCACCCTTCCCTTTGGGGAAAACACTTTACCCGCCATGATGAGCGCTTGCGCACGGGCCCGCGAAGGGACAAGGTTCTTTTGGACGAGGAGAAGGTCGGCACGGAGTTTCATGCGAAGGAGGTCCGCTTCCCATGATAGATGCGCAGGATAGCGATCTTTTGGTTTTTTACGCGGTAAAAAATCTTATAGTTCCCGCTAACGATTTCCCTCACACCGGGAATGTCTAAGGATTTCCGTCCGCTCTCGGGAAAACGCGCCAATCGTTCGACGCTTTTCCGGATCTTGCCGGCTTCTTGCCGAGCCGCGATCGGCTTATCTTTTTGGATATACTCTTTTATTTCGGAAAGGTCCTTCAGCGCCAATGAGGTCCACTGGATTTTTCTAATCACTTAAAAACTCTCTAAAATCTTCAATGCCGTCTTATGATCGCGCAGCTTTCCTTCTTCCGCTTCGCGCAGGGCCGCCAGGACGCCCTCGATGGCCTGGTACCGCTCCTCGCGCTCCTCGTAGCTTTGTATGCTCTCCATGACGGCGGTCACGCGGCCGCGCTGGGTGATCAAAATCGGCTTTTTGGTCTCTTTGATGCGCTCGACGATTTCGCGGGAATGGGTCTTAAGATCGGTGATGGGCGTGATGGCCTCGCTATACTTCATAGGTACCTCCAAAAGATCCTTTAAAGTATCTTTTAAAGGTTCTTTTGTCAATGACGCGAGAAATTTCTTCCCCAACCATTCTCATGCTTGAAATAAATGAGAGGGCCTGCCATAGGCGCCGGATGCGCGTTTCGTCCATCCAAAAAGACCATTCCCTTCGCGTCGAAGAGCGTTCCCAACCGAACATTCATGAAGACGAGATTTTGCTTAAGGTGAAAGCGTGTGGTCTCTGCGGGACGGACATCTTAAAAGTCTATAAGAAATCGGCGGCCGAAGGCACGGTATTAGGCCATGAAGTGGCTGGAATCGTGGAAGATTCGCGTCATCCTAAATTTCGCAAAGGCGACCGAGTCGTCGTCGCCCATCACGTCCCCTGTTTCGAGTGCCATTTCTGCAAGCATGAAAACTACTCCATGTGCTCTCAATTCAAGAAAACCAACCTCGACCCGGGAGGCTTCGCGGAATACCTACGCATCCCAAGGGAACACGCAGACCACACGGCCTTTCAGATCCCCGAGGGCCTGAGCTTCGAAGAAGCGAGCTTTATGGAACCCCTTGCTTGCTGCTTGCGCGCCGTGAAGCGGAGCCGCCTAAGCCCAGGCGATTCGTGCCTCGTGGTCGGGTTGGGCTCCATCGGCCTGCTTTTAGCCCAACTTCTCCGTCATTTTGGAGTTCATACGTTCGCGACTGATTTGATAGACTCGCGAATGGAACTGGCTCGAAGCTTTGGGGCCGAAAAGTTTTCCCCGGAGAAACTTCGGAGCTTACCTGCCCAAGGCGTCGACATGCTTCTTTTCACGGCGGGGAATGAGGCCCTCCTCAATACGTCCCTCTCGTGGGTGCGCGACGGCGGAAAGATCCACCTCTTTTCGAGCCTGGCGGGAGGCGAGCATCTGAAGTTCGATTTCAATCAAGTCTACCATCGCGAGTTAGAGGTGTTTTCCACCTACTCTTCGGCGCCTTTGGAACTCCGCGAATCGTTGGACCTCTTGAGCCTTGGACAGGTTTCCGCCAAACCTTTGATTTCCAACTTGATCCCATTAAGCGACATCCCTTGGGCTATCGATCAAACCCAAAAACAACAAATCCTCAAAGCGATCGTCATTCCTTAGAGTCACCTCTTAACCTGCTTGCCATCGCGCCTATTTCTGCATACGAACCGGGCCTCATGAAAACCATGCTTGCCGCCCGCTGGTACGGGCCCGAAGATTTAAGGCTCGAGGAGATTTCCGTACCTTCTCCAGGTCCCGGAGAAGTGTTGGTAAAAGTGCGTTCCGCATTGACCTGCGGCACTGATTTTAAGTTTTTCCGTCGCGGGCACGCCATTTTAGCCCAAACGGTACCGTCCCTTTTTGGTCACGAAGTCTCGGGTGTGATCGCTGCCGTGGGGCCGGAGGTGACGTCGTTCCGAACGGGAGATGAAGTGGTCGCAGCCAACTCTGCTCCCTGTGAGGCCTGTTTTTTCTGTAAAAAATCCCAACACAACCTCTGCGAGAACCTCACGCTCATTAACGGAGCTTTCGCTCAATTCATCCTCGTCCCGGCCCCAATCGTGAAGAGGAATCTCTATATAAAACCCAATTCGCTTTCTTTCCGTGATGCGGCTTCGACCGAGCCTTTGGCTTCCGTCGTCCGCTGCGCGGAGCAGATTCAGATCCGCCCCGGCGAGCATGTCGTTATCCTTGGCTCGGGGCCGACAGGGCTTTTATGGGTACAAGTGGCGAAACATTATGGGGCCAAAGTGTTGGTCGCGGCGCGTACGCCATCCAAACTCGACATCGCAAAAAGCTTGGGCGCGGATGAAACAATTGTCCTAAATGCTTTTAAGGATCGTCTCTCTTTGAAGCAAACGCTGAGTGAGTTGACTCAACCCGGTTACGGTCCCGATGTGATCGTCGACGCTGCGGGACAACCGGAGACCTGGGAAATGGCGTTCGATCTGGTGCGTAAGGGCGGACGCGTATCTTGCTACGGGGGATGCAAACAAGGCACTTCCGTGACTTTCGATACCCATAAATTGCACTACGAAGAAATCACGGTATCGGGCATCTTCCACCACACGCCTGCTTATTTCGAAAAAGCCCTTAATTTGATCGCCCAGGGAAAAGTGAAGATAAGTCCTTTGATCCAATCCTCGAAACCGCTTTCTCAGATCGATCAAGTCTTCCAAACAGGCTCCCAAGAAACGCCCTTGAAATACGAAATCATCCCTTAAAGATTAGTTCTTCCGGAAAATAATATAATCGGCGAGAGATCTCAAAGCGTCCGCTTCGGCGCCAAAACTCGAGAGAGCTTGCCGGGCCTGATCGGCGTGGTATTTCGCGAGATCCTTGGATTTTTCCATTCCGATGATAGATGGATAGGTGGATTTATCCTTCTTCAAATCGCTTCCGGCCGGTTTCCCTAAATCCTCGGTGGCACCCTCTAAATCTAAAATATCATCCGCGATTTGGAACGCGAGGCCTACGGCGTCGCCGTAGGCTTTGATCGCTTGGATTTTTTCGGGGGCGCATTCCGAAACTTTGGCACCCGCCACCGCCGCGACGGATAATAGGCAACCGGTTTTATGGCGGTGAAGGCGTTCCAAAGCTTCGCGTGAAATTTTCTTCCCTTCGGAGTCCAAATCGATCGCCTGGCCCCCCACCATACCGCGGGGACCCGCCGCCTCGGCGATGTCGCGGAGGATATCGACGACGCCGAGCGGTTGCACCCCTTGGATCGAAGCCAATACGGAGAAAGCCTCGGTCAAGAGGCCGTCGCCCGCCAATATGGCCGTCGCTTCCCCGAAGACCTTGTGGTTGGTCGGACGGCCGCGGCGCAAGTCGTCGTCGTCCATCGCGGGCAAATCGTCGTGGATGAGGGAATACGTGTGGATCATTTCCAGGGAGGCGGCCGTCTTGAGGCAAGCTTCGCGACTCTCCTCGCGGCCGCCACAAGCCTCAAAAGCCGCGAACGTCAAAGCTGGTCTGACCCTCTTACCGCCGGCTTCCAAACTATAACTCATGGCTTCGAAGAGACGACCGAAATCCTGCTGGATTTTGAAATGACTTTCTAAAAATCGATCCACGAGGGTTTTGTTGCGTTCGATGAAGTCTTTTAAATCCATGGTCGCGCTCATTCTCCGTCCTCGAAAGCTTGGAGCCGCGACTCGCCTTCCGAATCCTTCATGAGGACTTCGACGCGTTTTTGGGCTTCTTGAAGACGCTTTTCGCACGTCTTCACCAAGGCCATTCCTTCCTCAAAACATGTCAGAGACTCCTCCAGAGACAAGTCGCCGTCCTCCAAATGACGGACGATCTTTTCGAGCTTCTCCAAGGAGGTCTCAAACTTCTCCTCTTTTTCGGGTTTCATTTTCACCATGAGCGTCGCGAGTTAGTGCGGGAGGGAAAACGAGTCAATAAGAGCCTGAAACCACTTTGACCTTGAACCGTCCTCCATGCACGCGGACGCGCAAATCATCCCCGGCCGCGACCGACTTCCCGTCCTTGATCGCCCGTCCCGTGTCCTCGCGCGTGACGATGGCGTATCCCCGCTCCAAGACGGATTCCGGGTCTAGGATCTTCAATTTTTCGCCGTAACCTTGGAGGGCTTGGGAGCAAAGTTCCAGCCGATGCCGCATTTGAAAAGCCATGCTTTCACGGAAATGGTCCAGCTTCATCAAATGGGAGGCGAACCGTCGTTCCGGATGGAGGAAATAGGATTCACAATGGCGGAGACGCAGCCACGCGTTCTCGAGTTTTTGCTGTAGCGACTGCGTCAGGCGGTAGCGGTGCTGGTCCAAGGCATGCTCCAAATCGCCGAGCATCGGGACGGCGATTTCCGCGGCGGCCGATGGCGTCGGAGCCCGTACGTCGGCGACAAAGTCCGCGATCGTGAAATCCGTCTCATGACCCACAGCGGAAATGACCGGGATTCCGGAGGTAGCGATGGCCCGCGCGACGACCTCTTCGTTGAATGCCCAGAGGTCTTCAATCGACCCTCCGCCCCTCCCGACAATCAGCACGTCCACGTCGTCCCGTTCGTTGAAGTCGCGGATCGCCTCCGCGATCTCGGAGGCCGCCATGGCGCCTTGCACGAGCACAGGTCTTAAGATGATATGAATAGAGGGAAATCGCCTCGTCAGCACATGGATCATATCCCGGATCACCGCGCCCGTGGGCGACGTCACGATACCGATCTTGCGGGGCAGGAACGGAATTGGCTTTTTCCTCTCCGCGTCGAACAAACCTTCCTCCGACAGCTTCCTCTTCAATTGCTCGAACGCCAACTGCAGCGCTCCCACCCCCTTGGGCTCCAAATGCTCGACGATGACTTGGTAGTTGCCCCGGGGCTCATAGACGGTCACGCGCCCATAGGCCAGGACAGCCAAGCCGTTCTCCGGCTGGAAGCGCAGCTTCGCCGCCACACCACGGAACACGACGGCGCCGATCTGCGATTGGGAATCCTTCAGGCTGAGGTAAATATGGCCGGACGACGCCGGCTTGAGGTTTGAGATTTCCCCTTCCAACCACACGTCGGAGAAATCTTCTTCCAACCGATTCTTGATTTGCCGATTGAGTTCCGAGACCGAAAAGACTTTCACGATCCTTAGGCCACGAGACGAAGACGCTTCTTGCCGTTTCCGCCGCCCTGGGAGGACGCGGCGGGAGACGATTCCTTCTCCAGGACACTCATGATCGTCGAGTCGTCGGACGTGGTTCGGGAGATTTTGCCGAAATCGCGGTCCACGACGTCGCGGCTCATCTCGATCCCGTAGGCGGCCAGTATCCTCGACACTTCATCGAACCGCCCCTCGATGGTCTCGCGCACGGAAGAGAACCCGTGGCGCGCGGCGCGGGCACGGTTCCAGAACGAAAACGGATTCATCTCGAAGAAGGTCGAGTCGTCTTCCTTGGGCTCGATCAGGATGATGTCGCCCTTGAAGTTCTTGTCGATGATCATCTGGTCAATGAAATAACGGATGCGCGTATGGATGAGCGTGCGGAAGACTTGGTTGAAGATCATCAAGAGCCCGCCGTCCGAGATGCGGCGGCTGCGCGTGAAATATTGGTCCTCTTCCTTGATGTATTCCATCATGAGGCGGTTGGAGTAAGGGCGGAACGGGTTATAGCAGACGACCAAGTCCGCTCCCTTCTTGACCGCCAAGTCCATGTTAGTGGTGCGCTTCACGGCGCCGTCCACGTAATCGATCCCCTTTAAGCGCGCGGGCTTATAGACGAACGGCAAGGCCGCCGATGCCTGCACCGCTTCCGAGATCTTCACGTCGTGGCGCTCGTCGGGACCGAAGACCACGCGGTCGGCCGTGTCCAAGTCCGTCGAGACGATATAGAGGGATTTCCCTTTTTGCTTCTTCAAGGCGCGGAAGTCGTTGCAATAGCTGTTCTGCTCGAGGTTCTTTCGGATGTAACGCTCGATCGAACGGTTGTCGAAAAGCCCCGACGGCACCGCTTCGGCGACCGACGGCAACGAACGCGTCGAATAGATGATCTTCGCCAACGGGCTCAGCATCTTCTCGGCGTTGTGGTACGTGGGCTCCGAGAGGAAATCCATGAAGCCGCTTTTAAGCGGCTGCCAAAGGCGCGGAAGAGCCAAGATCGAGTCGTAAATGATGCCCGGCATGTAGGTCATCCGCCGGTACAGGTAGCTCAAGGGCTTTTCGTAATATTCCCGAAGATTCGGCCAATAGACGTCGAACGGAGAGAGCTGGGCGAATTGTTGGGACGATCCGTCCAAAGTCTTCAAAATCTCCTCGGGGCTGATGCCGTTGGCGATGTGCGATGCCACGAAGGCGCCGGCCGAGATCCCGACGTAGGTGTCGAAATCGGTCACCTTGCGGTTCACCAGGAAGTCGTTCAAGGCCTTCAAACCGCCGACGGCGAAGACGCCGCCCGTGATGGCCCCACCGGCTAATACCAAGGATGTTTTCGGATTTTGCTTCTTTTTGGATAGGTCACTCTTTTGAATGATGGTGATTCCCATGAGGGAAAAACTATGGCCACAAGATGACGCGCCTTGTAAAGCAATTTCCTGGAATCGCGGAAAATATTTACCCCTTTATCTGGGACGTCACTTCAAGAGGTCGGGTCTTTTGCGGCGCGTGCGTTCGAAGGACTGCTCGCGGCGCCACGCGGCGATTTTTTGGTGGTCTCCGGAGAGCAGGATTTCCGGGACTTTTTTGCCCTGAAAATCCGGCGGACGCGTGTAGTGCGGGTATTCCAAAAGGCGGTTCGAAAAGGATTCGTCTTGAAGGGAATCCCCGCACCCCACCACGCCCGGAATCAAGCGCGCGACCGCGTCGATGAAGACCATCGCGGCGAACTCCCCGCCCGTCAGCACGTAGTCGCCGATCGACACTTCTTCGTCGATGGAGGATTCCAAGACGCGCTCGTCGATGCCCTCGTAACGGCCGCAGAGCAGGATCACTTGATCGTACCGAAGGTACTCGCGGAGATGTTCCTGCCTTAAGGGACGTCCTTGAGGCGACAGATAAATGCGGCGGACTTTCGCCGGGTCCACCCCATGGGCCCTCCCCGCTTCCACCGCGTGACCCATCGCGTTCACGATCGGCTCCGCCTTCATGACCATACCGGCGCCACCCCCATACGGCGTGTCGTCGACGTTACGGTGCTTGTCGGCGGGCGACGTGAAGTCGCGGATTTGATGGTAATGGACGGAAAAGAGCCTTTGCTCCAAAGCCCTCGAAAGGATCGTATCGGAAAAAACGGAATCGAAGATATGGGGGAACAACGTCAGGACGTCGAAACGAAAAGCCCCGGAACCTTTTGACGGGTTTCCAGGGCTTGTTTCCTGTGAGGCAACGGGACTCTTATTCAATGATTTCAAGAACCGAACGCTTACGGAGTTTCGTGGAGACGGCTCCGAGGATCGTCCTCATGGCTTGAGCCATGCGGCCTTGCTTGCCGATGACCTTTCCCAGATCTTCCTTGGCGACCTTCAACTCGATGACGGTGGTTTGTTCGCCATCGACCTCACTCACTTCGACCTGTTCGGGGTGATCGACCAGGGACTTGGACATCACTTCGACGAGTTCCTTCAATGATGATGACATAAACTACCTCCCTCTTCTTCAGAGTCAACTAAGCAGCCACCTTTTCAGCGCTCTTCATGAGCTTCTGCACGGTTTCCGTAGGTTGCGCACCGACTTTTAGCCAATGGGACAGCCTGTCTTGTTTGATCTTCGCCTTTTGGATGCCGAGGGCGGGGTCATAGGTTCCGACCACCTCCAAGGCCCGACCGTTACGGGGGGATTCGATGCTGGAAACGACAATACGGTAAAAAGGCCTTTTTTTAGTACCGAATCGCGCGAGTCTGATTTTTGTTTGCACGTGCACTACTCCTTTTAAAATAAACGAAAGTGCATGTTAAGAATACCCTTCTTTGACTGTCAACGACATTTTGGCTTGTCTTAGTGTTTTTTTGGGGGCAGGAGGAGATTTTTAGCAACCATCGCTTCGGCGAGGTCGAAGAATCTCCCATCTTAAGGAGAAAATCTATGAACGCGGTAACATCGTCATATGCAAGCCCCATGGCCTTCCTTCTCAGCGGCGGAGATCCAGCATACGCTCCGGTTTCACCTAAAACACCAGCGCATTCATCGCCTCTGCAACCCCTACAAGCTCCTGCAAGTGGTCCTACGACCTCCTTTCCTAGGGCTATGGAATTAGCATCCTCTTATGGCGATACTTTAAGCTCTTTAGTAACTGGGCAAAGATATCAAGTTTTTGGGAGATAGATTAGCAACGATCATAAACAACACGTTTAAGGAGCTTTCATGCCTGGAGTCGGAACGATAGAAAGATCATTTTTAAATGCTTTAGCGGCGCGATTTCCAGATTTGGTGGATGAAGCCGGAGGACTATCGACGCCCCACAGCGTCATCCGCTTCTCCCACTCTTTGACTGCGGGTAGACTCTTAACCGCTAATACGGCTGTTCCTCTTCCAACCCTTTTTTCCGGCTTTACGGCCTATCTTCTCTCCCTACCCTCATTACCGGGCTCGGTACGTGACGCGCTCGCCCTTTCCGTTCATGTGGAGGGGCCCGACGCAGGTAAGTCCGTCGTAGCCGGCGGAGGAACGCTTTTTTTATCGGCGCTATTTCAATCGATACGACTTTCTCTCTATGAAGCGGCCGTGAGCTCCCTTGTTCCGACGATGGATGTCACGCCGCGCAGCGCCGATTTTTTAAGGAATCGCCCTGTCGAAGCCCTATTCGCTACAGGAGGCAGTGTCATCAAACGCCCTCAAGACGTATCGGATTCGGCTCGCGACGTCTCTCGCATGGTCCGCGGCTTTGTGGAAAAAGAAATCCTACCCTACTGGCAAAGAATAGAAGAGGGAGATCTCGAGTTTCAAAAGGCAATTTTTAGAAAAGCCGGGGAAGTCGGCATTCTGGGCGCATTGATTCCCGCGGCATACGGGGGTAGTGACCTCGGCATCGAGGAGTGGGCCGCGCTTTGCGAGGCTATTGTCAGCGTCGATTCGATGACCACCGGACTCACGGGAAGCATGGGCATCGGCAACCAAGCCATCGTTTATTTCGGTTCCGAAGACCAGAAACAGCACTATCTCCCAGCGATCGCATCCGGGGATTTGATCGGCGTCTTCGCGCTGACGGAACCCTTTTCCGGATCGGACGCTTTCGGCAGCATGAAAACCACGGCCACCGAATCCGTTCGAGACGGGCAACGCGTATGGATAGTCAACGGCTCGAAGCAATTCATCACCAATCCCGCCTTCGATAATTCCGTGATGACCGTATTCGCCAAAGTGAACGGCCAGGTTTCAGCTTTCATCGTTGAAACGAACACGCCGGGCGTGAAAGTAGGAAAACCGGAAGATAAGTTAGGACAACACGGCTCTAATACGTGTCCCGTAAACTTCGATGAAGTCGTCATTCCTTATGATAATTTGGTAGGGAAAGTCGGGGAAGGCAAAAAAATCGCCATGACCACCTTAAATCGCGGCCGCCTCATCCTGGGAATCGCGTCGACGGCTAAAGCCGTCCATCTTACCCAACAAGCCGTCGCTTATGCCCTTGAAAGAAGGCAATTTGGATCCCCCATCGCTGGTTTCGGCTTGGTCCAACAGCATTTACTGACGATGGCACTCAACGGTTGGGCCGCCCAACGCATGAGCCACCGAATCATCGGAGATCTGACGAAACGCTTCGAGGCGATAGACGTTGAATTGGAAATTTCCCAAGAGACTTCCCAAGATGCCGCCAGTGATAACCCGGAACGCGACCGTGAAAGGCGCGATCGTCGGGCTAAAGCATTACAGGAATTCGAGCTCGAGTTCTCCATTTTGAAGATTTTAGGTTCCGAAGCCTACCACCAAGCGGCGGATCATTACGTCCAAGTCATGGGCGGCTACGGTTACATCATCGACTATCCTGCGGCACGCGCTCTAAGGGATTCCCGCATCGGGGAAATTTACGAGGGAACGACGGAAATCAACCAGCTTCGGGTCGCCGAAGGCCTCTTGAAGCTCGTATCCCCTAAAAATCCGAACGACGCCTTGGTGGCGGGAGACCGAGCCTCTGAAATTACGGGGTTGATTCAAGCTCTAGAGAAATCCTATGAAGCGGCTCATCCGCTCCACACTAGCGCCCGACAAACGTTGAGGGCTTTGGAAATGGCGGGAGCCGCATACAGCTGCGTAAGCCACCATCTGGAAAGCATTGCAGATCTATCCTCTCCGGAGCGCCAATACTTCGTGAACGAACTCTCGCGCATGACGATCGAAGCCCATCGCATGGATTCCGCCTTAAGGGCGACGGCGAAGGACGTCCAACAAGCCCCGGATACCGAGGATACGCAGATCGCCTTGCAAGCCACCCAACTTATTTGCAACGACAGTTTGAGAAGAATGCTCGATCATCTTAGGAAAATACGAGAGTATTTACCACAGGATGGCGATTGGAGCGCTTTAGACGAGTCTCTTTACGCACACTTCCCGCGATTAGATCGTTTGGCTTTGGAAAAAGCCCTGGTTCAGCGAGTGATCGAGCAAGGCCACCTTTAGGATGTCTTAAGAGATGACTCGTCGCTTGCCTATTCCGGATTTCATCGCTAACGTATAAAACCTCATGATCCTCTACCCCGCCATCGACATCTTCGACGGGCAATGCGTCCGGCTCAAGCAAGGGAAGTTCGACGACGCCACCGTCTACTTCAAGAATCCCGTGGACGCGGCCAAGCAATGGGTCGACCAGGGCGCCAAGTGGCTGCACGTCGTCGACCTCAACGGCGCGCGCGAGGGGAAACCGACGAATACCAAGATCATCGAGGAGATCATGACGTCGCTGAACGTCCCCGTCCAGATCGGCGGCGGGATCCGCACGCAGGACATCGCCGAGATCTACCTCACCATGGGCGCGGGGCGCGTCGTCATCGGGAGCGCGGCCTTCGAGGATCCGGACCTCATGCAGATCCTTTGCGCGAAATTCGAGGGTCGCGTCGCCTTGGGGCTCGACGCCAAGGACGGCAAGGTCGCCGTGCACGGCTGGGAAGAGACGCTGGAAAAAGAAGCCATCGCCGTCGCGCATGAGTTCGAGAGCCAAGGGCTGCAGCATTTGATCTATACCGATATTTCCCGCGACGGGATGCTGACGGGACCCAATTTCGACGGGATGAAAAAGATGATCGACGCGACGATGGTCCCGGTCATCGCCTCCGGCGGGATCTCTTCGGTGGACGACCTCGTCAAGCTCAAGGAGTTTGGAGCCGAGGGGGCCATATTAGGCAAGTCCATTTACGAGGGAAAAATCAACCTCCGAGAAGCCCACGATAAAGTCTCTTAATTACTTGTCACCTCCGAAAAAATCCCTAAAGTAGCGCCCTCATGCTCGCGAAACGCATCATACCCTGTTTAGACGTCGCTAAAGGGCGCGTCGTCAAAGGAACGAAATTCTTGAACCTACGCGACGCCGGAGATCCGGTTGAAGTCGCCAAGGAATACGACCGCGAAGGCGCCGATGAGCTTATTTTCCTGGATATTACGGCCTCCCACGAAAAGCGGAGCATCATCCTCGACGTAGTGGCGCGCACGGCGGACGAAGTCTTCATGCCTTTAACCGTTGGCGGAGGAGTGAAGAAGCTTGAGGATATTCGCGAGCTCTTGAATGCCGGAGCCGACAAAGTCTCCATCAATACCGCAGCCGTCGCCAACCCTCTTTTCGTCAAAAAAGCGGCCGAGAAATTCGGCAGTCAATGCATCGTCGTCGCCATCGACGCCAAGCAAGTCCCCCTACGCCGCGGAGCCCTCCAAAAGAAATGGAAGGTTTACACCCATGGGGGACGTAAGGACACGGGATTGGACGTCGTGGCCTGGGCGAAAAAAATGGAGAAGATGGGCGCAGGCGAAATCCTATTAACCAGCATGGATCGGGACGGAATGAAGGATGGTTACGATTTGGATTTGACGAAGGCGGTTTCGGATGCGGTCGGCATCCCCGTCATCGCGTCCGGAGGCGCCGGTAAAGCCGAACACATGTATCTCGCCGTCACTAAAGGTGGAGCCGATGCGGCCTTGGCCGCTTCGCTCTTTCATTTCAAAGAAGTTTCAATCGCGGAGGTCAAAGAATGCTTATGGCAACACGACATACCGGTAAGATAGCGCTTCTCTTTTTATTAACCATTTTACTCTCTTCAGAAAGGCCTCTTATGTCCGCCGAAAAAAAATTCGTCCCTACGGAACCCAAAACCCCAGCCGTCAATGTGGAAAAAATAACGAAGGCGATCCTCCACACCGCGAAGGGGGATATCACCGTGGAACTCTACCCTAAGGAAGCGCCCCTTTCCGTCACGAATTTCGCCCAACTGGCGAAAGGAGGATTCTACGATGGGTTGACGTTCCACCGCGTGGAACCTGGCTTCGTAATCCAAGGCGGCGATCCCGCGGGCAATGGCACTGGAGGTCCGGGCTATACGGTAAAGGCGGAACTGCAGGGCAATCCCCACAAGCATGTCGAAGGGGCACTCGCCTGGGCGCGCACGGGGGATAACGTCAATCCCGAGCGACGTTCGAGCGGCAGCCAATTCTACATCACGCTCTCCCCTACTCCGTTCTTGGACAACCAGTACACGGTGTTCGGGAAAACAGTCGCGGGCATGGAGGTGGTTCGAAAAATCTCCGTAGGCGACAAAATCACGAAAGTGGAAATCCTCGAAGACAAATAATTAAAGGCAAGTCATCGAACGATAAACTATCGAACGGAAAGCAAAGGAAACGAAGATGTTCAGCGCCGATCAATTGAAATACGACGAAAATGGCCTTTTAGGTGCCATCATACAAGATTATAAGACGCACGAAGTCCTCATGTTCGCCTTCATGAACCGAGAAGCGGTCGAGCGTACGCTTAAAGGGCCTTACGTCACTTTTTGGTCCCGCTCCCGTCAGAAGTACTGGGTGAAGGGCGAGGAATCGGGACACACGCAGGAAGTGAAGGAAGTCTTCTACGATTGCGACGGCGATGCCTTATTGATCAAAGTGGACCAAAAAGTCGCGGCTTGTCATGAAGGTTATCGGAGTTGCTTTTTCCGAAAAGTGGAAAACGGCCAGGATAAGGTCATCGCCGAGCGCCTCTTTGATCCCAAAGCCACGTATAAAAAATAGAGCTGGGTATCGGGAGGTCAGGGATCCATGTCATGTTTGTTCTGTAAAATTGTTCGCAAAGAAATTCCCGCGAAATGGGTGCATGAGGACGCGCACTGCGTGGCATTTCACGATATCGCCCCTCAGGCGCCTACCCATATTTTAGTGATCCCAAAGGACCATGTGGAGCGCCATTCTTTCCTAACAAACAGCGAACTCATGACTTTCATCCATAAGGCGATTTTAGAAATCGTTCGCAAAGAAAATCTCCAAGATTACCGTCTCGTCATCAATAACGGCACGGAGGCGGGCCAAACCGTCTGGCACCTCCACGTCCACATTTTATCGGGGCGACCGCTTTCTTGGCCTCCAGGATAAACCTTCGACGGGCCTAGTGTTCTCTATAAAGAAAACGCATTTTTTTTGTCTTTCATGACATTTCATATCTGAGAATTGACACCCTTCATCTCTGTACTTAAATATAAAATTTTGATGAAAAAGATGTCTTCCAAATTAGCTCCCGCCGTGCAGGAGACGACGTCTCCCGTTTTTATGGAGCGTATTATCAAGAACTCTCGACTCTCTCTATTGGGTCAGATGACGGCAGGTCTCGCCCATGAGCTGAAAAACCCGCTCGCCGTGATTCGACTCAAACTCGACATGATGACTTCAGAACTCGAAGAAGAATCCATCGAAACCCACCAGAGACTGACGCCTCATTTACATCTGATCGAAAAAAACCTGCAGAAGATTATTCATATCACCGACCAGATCCGGAATTTTTCGATCATCCCGGAAGAGAAGTACTGCCGGATCAACGTTAATTTGATCTTAGCCGAGATCACGAATATCTATAGCCGATTCTCCAAAGAATCCTACGGGACGACGATGCTGCATCTGGAAGCGACACGGCCGGAATGTTACGGGAATAAAAACCAAATCGAACAAGTATTCCTCAACTTGATCCAAAACGCGCACGAATCCTTCAAGCGCTGGGGCCAAGGATCCACCGTCACCATCAAAACGAGCGATGCGCAGAACGCGATCGTGGTCGACGTCATCGACGATGGGGCCGGAGTTTCGGCGAAGAAACGAGCGGATATCTTCAACCCCTTCTTCAGCACCAAGGAAGACGGGACCGGGATGGGGCTTGGCCTTACGACCGTCGAAAAAATCCTCCATCATCATGGCGGCGTAATCGAGCTTCTGAAAACGGATGTGGGGGCCCATTTTCGGATCACCCTCCCGCACGATCGACGCCTGGAAATCCGCAAGGCGGCTTCCCGCCCGGTGAAGGTTCAAAAGACACACAGGAAAAAGGATGTTTATGAATTATGATGTTTTGATCGCGGACGACAACGAAGACCTACGCGAGTCCATCGCCGAAGCCCTACAGAAGAAAAGTTTGTCATGTTTTTCGGCGGCCGACGGAGAAGCCGCTCTTCAAGCCGTTCGTAACAATAATTTCACCGTCGCCTTAGTCGACCTGAAAATGCCCAAAAAGACAGGCATTGAAATCCTCCAAGAGATCAAATCCCTCAATCCCCGCACCCAAGTCGTCTTGATGACGGCTTTCGGCTCCGTGGAAAGCGCCATCCAAGCTTTACGATTGGAAGCCGCGGATTATCTTTTGAAGCCTTTTTCGCTGGCGGACTTGGAGCAACACGTCGAGGATCTCCTCAAACGCTATCAACTCCAAAAGACCGAGATCACTCCTTCCATTCGGAAGAAAAATCATTTCGTCGGCGAGTCCGCGTCCATCCGTCGCGTACAACAGCTCATCAAAAAAGTGGCGCCCACGACAACGCCCGTTTTGATTTTAGGCGAATCTGGGACGGGCAAAGAGGTCGTCGCCAAGGAAATCCATCGGCAATCCAGCCGCACCCACAAACCTTTCATCGCGATCAACTGCGCCGCGCTTTCGGAAGGCGTCTTGGAGTCGGAGCTTTTCGGCCATCAAAAAGGGGCTTTTACGGGAGCTTACGCCCAGAAAAAAGGGCTTTTAGAGGCGGCCGACGGAGGAACCCTCTTCTTGGACGAGATCGCGGAGATTCCGACATCGCTTCAAGTCAAGTTGCTGCGCTTCCTGCAAGAGCAGGAATTTCAGCGCGTCGGAGGCACGGAAACCATCAACGTCAACGTACGTCTGATCGCCGCGACCAACCGTAACCTCGCCCAGGAAGTGAAAGACAAAAGATTCCGCGAAGATCTTTTCTACCGATTGAACGTCTTCGAGATCCATACGCCCCCTCTCCGGGAGCGCAAAGAAGACATTCCCTTGCTCGTGGATCATTTCTTAAATCAGCAGAGCGCATCCTTGCGTCTTTCAGAGGAAGCCATGGAAGCCGTGATGCGGTATGATTGGCCTGGGAACATCCGACAGCTCGAAAATGCCTTGGAAAGAGCCTCTGTCCTGGCCGAAAACGGAATGATCCAAGTGAATGACCTCCCCAGTAAAGTCATCGGGAGCGATACCCGCGAAGAAGCCTTATTCATGCCGCAAAACGCCTTGACTTCGCCGCCCCTCAATCAGGAAAGCCTCATTCAGCTGGAGAAGGAAATGCTTTTGAAGACGCTGCAGGAGAATAATTGGAACCAATCCAAGACGGCCAAAAAACTCGGAATCAAACGCGCCACCCTTCAGTACCGCATGCAAAAGTACGGTTTTTCTAAGGAGAAGGAGAAGCCGCACATCCATTAGCGGCCCGGTAATCGATAATTTCCATGTAGGGGCCTTGAGGGACCTCAAGAGCCTGGGCGTTTTCAAGGCAGAGATTCTTATCCCCGGAAAGATAAGGCTTTTGAGCCCCCACGCGGAGATTCTTCACCCAGAAATAACCCTCGGCATCAATTTCGGAGCGGCTCTCGCCGATCGTCATGAAAAGTTTTTTCGTCCTCTTGTAACCCTCCGGAAAGGAAAGGCGTCCTCGAACCATGCGCAAAGGCGTGACGAGGAAATCGACGTCCAAGTTTTCGACATGACTCACCGTAACGTCTTTTTCCAAGGGTCCGGAGATTTCCACCGTGTCGGGGATGTCGGAAGGGTCGAGGGAGATCTTCGCCAGACCCGGATCGATCCCTCTTACGATCGCTTCACCTGAATTCATGGAAACCCGTCGTTGCTCTCCGGAAGGCAAACTCACGAGAACTTTAGGCCACAGATAGACGGGATCTTCGGCGTCGATGTCTCCGTTCCCGTTCACATCCATGAAGACCTTCACATGGATCTCCGCCTTTCGGACCGTCACCGGAATCGGGACCTCGACGGGTTGCGTCTGGGTCGAACGCCCGCCGATGTTGATGTTTTGTTGGGAGGCGATGTCAACCGGTTGCTGGATACCGAGATGATTAGGATCCAAAGATAATAGATATTGACCGGAGCGCACGTTGGAAAACTCGAAACGACCCGAGGCATCCGTCGACACGATGCGATCGCCGAGCCTTACGGGAATACCCGCCAAAGGCGTATCACCTTCGTCGTAGTAAGCACTGTAGTTTCGATCGATGAAGAGGTTTCCCTGGACAGGCTGGTTCATGCCTCCTCGGAACATGTTCCGGAACGGCGACTCCTTCTCCACGCCGGGACCGAATAAGTAACGGTAACGGAGATTGAGGGCACCGATCGTCTCGCGGGGGTCTCCGGCCAGAATGATGAAATTCGTCCCGAGGCTCACGAGATGGTTGCTGGCCAAATAATAATTCCAAGAAGGCGAGAACTGAAACTGGTGGTTCCCGTTACTCACATCCGCCTTCAGATAGCCAAATCCCATCTGGTAGAACCCGTGACGGAAATTCCAGAGGAAGCTTTCTTGGAAGAAAATGCTATCGATGCGGGAATCGCCGCGGTTGATGAGCGTTCCTAATGAAGTCGTCGACCTGAGCGCCGGCCCCTCATGGGTGAAGCTGGAGGAAGCGGTCACCTGATTCATGAGGATGGACAAATCACCCCTCGTGTACGCGAGGTTATGTTGGAAATAATTGCCCGGCTTCACGGGATGCGTGTGGTTGACGGCAACGCTGTTCAAGAGAATTTTCGTGGCGAGATAGGCGCTTCGACTGATCCCGTATTGAACTCCGTAGCCGCGTTGAAAAGCCTGCTGCTTCCGGTAATAAAGGGTGCCGCGGAGGTTATTACTGTCCGGAAAGAGGGGGTTGTCCTTCTGAAATGAAAAATCCTGGGATACGCTGCCCCCGACGGTCGATGAACGATCCGTCAAGAGGTGTTGGTGGAAGAAGGAATAACGGTGAAGATCGTTATACGTAGGCGCCGCCAATGGAATCCTGAGCCCATGTTGGATGTAGCTGTATTTCAAGGAAGACGTCGAACGATCCGTCTCCCAGAACGGATTCGCCATTCCCGACACTCCCCCATCGACCCTCAACGCACTGAGGCCCAAGGAAAAATCCTTCGTCAGATGGTATTGCCCTTCGGCAAGCACTGAAGGCTTGTAGGACTCGATGCCGAGAGGTTGGTAGGCGAACGCGCTGACGGTCACGACATCCGGTTTTTGCCGTCCCGGTATGTATCGGATCGCAGAAGCGGTCGTACCGAAGATTTGATTGCTCGTATCGGAATCAAGAAGCTTCAGACTCGGCCGAACGCCGCCAAAAATATTTAGTTCCCTCTGGAACCGTGAACGAGACCGCAGGACGCTTCTAAAAGACAAGTTGGATCCTAAGAAAGCCGTACTGGAAATCACATCGTTTCCGACCCTTCCCAAGATGGTCGCCGTCTGACCAAACGTCAGGTAGCGCGTCGGGTCTTGATAACTCACGAGGGCCCCCACCCACTCGGGGGTCTCCAAGCCGTCATGCCGCATCCCAAAATTCGCGCGCAAACGCCCATGGCTCCGGATGGGATCGTCCATCTGTAGAGTGTGAGCGGTGCCGGGATCCGTGAAAAAGGTGCTTTTCGAAAAATGCGACGTATTTTGGACTTCGTAAGTGAAGTAAGGTTTGGTTCCTTGAAATCGCGGACCGACGACGGCTGAAGTCAACGAAGGCGGTACCCTCACGACCACATCCAGGAATTGAAGGGATCCTTCGCGCCAAAAGAGGATTTGAGACTTCCCGCCTCTCATGGCGGTGACGGTGATTTTGTTTCCTGCGACGCTCTCGACATGCAGGATGTCTTCATCCGCGACGAAAGCTCCACTGACATCGGTGCCCTCGAGGGTCACCGTCTTTCTTTCCCCGATGAAGATTTCGACCGGATTTGAGCTCTCGGCATGGGCGCTCGCCGAAAGAAAAGACGCCAGAAAAAGAACCGTAAAGAAACGCTTAACGGCCGACGACCACGGTCTGTTCGAGCGGAGGAAGTTTCGTATCGGAATCAACGGAGGAAATGATCGCTTTGTAAGTACCATTCGGAACATCCTTAAACGACGGCTGGAACAAGATCTTCATCGTCGCCCCCGGCAGCAGGAATTCGGATCTTTCCATCTTCATCCGAGTGACGACCTTTTTTTCGGAATCCAAAAGAATCAATAAAGCGTTAAGTTTGATCTCGGCATTACCCGTATTCTTGATTTCCGCGGCGGCGCTGGGCGCCTGATTACCTTTTGGCCGGATTATTTCAATTTTTTTCAATGAATAAGCCTGTTTTTCCGTTCCTGTGATATGGCATTTAATCGTCATCGCGATCGCCGGTTGGAGTCCGAATCCGACGTTGACCTTATACTCTTGCTGCTTCTTTTCTTCGGGGGACGGGAGACCGGGGGATGCGTTGGAAATATTGATTCCCGTGTACTGGGTTCCCGTCAGAGTCACCGGGACGTCGAGAAAAATGCTCACGTTTTTGGAGCTATTCGCCGGTATTTGCACCTCGGGGGCTTCGAGCGTGAGGTGCCGCGAGAGATGATCGGCCGGCAAACCCGCAATGGGTTTGTAGGAAAAACCCGACCTATCGTCGACGACGAGACCTAAAGCTTCCATCTTGAATCGGCTCGCGATCGAAGCGGGATTTTCGATCCTCACCGTCGTCGAAACGCGCTGGCCCGGCGTACAAGCCAAATCGACGACCGGAGGCGAGATGCCGAAGACGGTATTGCTGCGGGACTGCTTCATCTCGGATTCGGAAATGGCTGTCTCGTCTGACTTTCCGTCTTTTTTCGCGACTTCTTTTTTCGCGAACGAAGCGACCGGAGCGAGGGTTAAGATCAATAAAAGACCCCAAAATCTCATAACTTCTCCTTTTCGTTAAAGCGTCGTGGCTTGAAGACGGAACCTGTCGGAAAGACGGCCGGTCTGGTTAGGACGCACTTCCAAGATCAATCTCAATGGAAACGACGTGCTTCCCGTCAAGGTTTGGATGCGGTTGCTGCGCGGCTCCTCATAGATCTGCTGGGCCAAGTCCGTCCGGATCGTCGATAGGGAATAGTACGCATCGTTGAAGGGATTCGCGGACGTACGTAACTTCATCAGCTCAAGACTCACCGACGATGCCCCGCCGAAAACGATATCGACGTCCACCACCGCCTCCAGTTTGAGGTTGCCCTCCTCGCGGTAGGCGTCTCCGCTCGCGACCTGCTCGGGGTGCGTGAAGGTGACGGCGCCGAAATCGATCAATCCGCCTTGAAAAATCGTCTTGCGTCCGAATTGGTTCGTTCCTTCCGACACGCCGATCTGGACGCTCGAGACGATGGTCGCTCCGGCGTCGAAAGCCGTCTGTCCTGAAATCTTCCGAAACTGCGAGGAGAAGAGCAGGAAATTCGCCGTGAAAAGTCCGAGTAGGAGTCCGTATTTTATTTTTTCTCTCATCATTGAAGCAGGCTAGCGGAAAATTCGGGTTGATTCAATCTCGTTTCTTTGCTCCAATCGCGCCTCCCATGGCCTCCATCGAGCTTCGCGATCTCAACCATTTCTACGGCAATTTTCATTCTCTCCATGACGTCAATATCGACATTTCACCCGGTTCGCTCACGGGACTGATCGGACCCAATGGTGCGGGAAAGTCGACTTTGATGAAAATATTGGCGGGATTCCTCGTGCCGAGCTCCGGGACAGTCCGTGTGGCGGGCCTTTCGGTCCAAGAGAACCCGCTCGAAGCGCGGCGCAAAGTCGGTTATATGCCCGAAACGCCCGCCCTCTATCGGGAGCTCAGGGTCGAGGAGTATTTGGATTTCGTAGCCACGCTTAAAGGATTGACGCGGGCTGAAACCCTAGGGGAACGGGATGAGATCGTGCAATGCTGTGGTCTGCATAAAATATTGAAGAAGCTCATCGGCGGCCTGTCAAAGGGCAACCGTCAACGGGTCGCCTTGGCCCAGGCCCTTATCGGATCCCCGGAGGTCATTCTGCTCGACGAACCCACCTCAGCCTTGGACCCTTCCCAAGTCATGGAAATACGGAGCTTCATCAAAGGCATCGGAGGTCGGAAAACCGTGCTGATGTCCTCCCATATCCTTTCCGAAATCGCCCAAATCTGCGACCGTATCGTCTTCATCCGCGATGGACGTACGGTTTTCCAAAGCGATCCCAAGGCCGGAGCTTTAGGTCTATCGCAAGCTCAGCTCGAGGCCCTCTTCGAAAAGGGGATTCTATGAGGAAAATCTTCGCTCTCATGGCCAAGGAGTGGAAGCTCTTCTTTTACACCCCTTTTGCCCTCGTGATCGTCCCCCTCTTCCTGATCCTCTGCGGTACTTATTATTATTCCGCTCTCGACCGTTACCTCAACCTCACCGACCCGAACCAAACCCTGAAAGCGGTTTCCTCGATCAGCCTCACGACGCATCTTTTGATCCCTTTCCTTCAAAACCTCCTGAA
The DNA here is from genome assembly GCA_964555055.1 of uncultured Pseudomonadota bacterium. Lineage (GTDB taxonomy): Bacteria > UBA10199 > UBA10199 > JACPAL01. Next base: position 65,803 of record CAZKQW010000001.1, read on the forward strand.
TATCTTCGTCTTCATCACTCCTATCCTCACCATGCGGTCCTTTTCGGAGGAAAAGAAGTTGGGTAGCTACGATCTTCTGATCAGCTATCCTATCCATCCCGCTCAGATTTTTTTGGGTAAGTTTTTAGGAACGCTAACCCTGTCGCTGTCACTTCTCCTTTTAAGCTTTCTTTTCGTCGGATTTACTCTCGTGAAAGGCGATGTCTTCGTTCCTCAGATCGCGACCGCTTATTTGGGACTCTTCCTTTTCATTCTTTTCTACAACGCCGTGGGTGTCTTCGCGTCGCTCCTCACGGAGAACCAAATCGTCGCCGCATTGATCGGTTACGGGGTTTTCTTCTCGACGATCCTTTTTCAATGGTTGGCTTACGTCTCCGGATCGCCATGGGACGCGTTCTTTTCCAATTTTCTCTTCGTCACCCACTTGGAAAGTTTCCGGCAAGGGCTGGTCTTCACCGGGGACGTCGCCGCCTATCTTTGCGTCACCGGAGCGATTATGGTCATGGGTTATTGGAGGCTGAGGCGTCACTATAAAGCCTCCTGAAATCGAAACTTATGATCCCACTCACTCTTATTTCCACCGTCGTCTCCATGGCCTTGATAGGCTTCAACGTTCAACCCGTCTGGATCCAGCTCATCGCCTTCGCCGTGAGCGCAGCGCTTTTCCTCACCACCTTGGGGAGGGAAATGCCCCGCCCCGAAAAGGTCCAACGATGGCTCCAACGCAAATCCTTTCTTTTCATCGCCCTCTTCCTGCTGGCCATCACGAATCTCATCGCCAAAAAATACGATCACGTCTTCGATCTTTCCCAGGGAAAGATCTACGCCCTGCGGCCGCAAACGATCGAATGGATCTCGAAGCTGCAGGAACCCACCGAGATCCTGGTTTTTCTCCGTAGGGACGATAAGACGGTGGCTTATGCGGAGTGGCTGCAAGATCAGATCGATCGAGCGTCGCGTTCCGTGAAGGTATCCATCAAAAACATCAATCAGGAAGTTTCCCTGACGCAAAAGTACGACGTCAAACAAACCGGAGAAGTGGTTTTGGTTTCCGGGGAACGTTGGGTGAAGATCCCTAGCTTCCAGGAAAAGGATTTGATCCAAGGGGTTTCCAGGCTCGTGAGCCGGACGTCCTCCTCGATGTGTTTTTTGACGGGACATGGAGAGTCGGACGTGGAGGACGAAACTCCGGAAGGCCTCTCTCGTTTGAAAGATTTCCTCATCGGTACCGGCTACCGCGTGCTTTCAGTCTCTTTCACGACGCATACCCAGGAGGAGATCCTTCAAAAATGCGGTCTCCTAGCCCTGGTCAATCCCAAAACGAATTTCCTTCCCGAAGAACTGAAAGCCTTTAACGACCTGTTCTCTTCCCCTCTCCCGATGATCGTCTCCTTGGAAACCACGTTTTCATCCAACATGAAGGAGGCTTTGGCGAAAACAGGACTCACGATTTCTTCGGACCCACTGATCGACACCGACAATCTCAAGCGTCGCAAACCTCTCACGGATATTTTATTGACCCGCCTCAATACGCATCCTGTTTTCGAAGGTTTCGGCTCGGGTCTTTACCTGCCGCAATCGCGAGCACTTTTCCAGCAAGCGACGCCCTCTCCTTTTCATTGGGAATCTTTGATCACCACGCCCGTCGGCTCGGAAAATATCCAGCTTTTGGAGGACAAAAAAAACCGAGGGCCTTTCACCGTGGCGAACATCGGAGGTTTTTCGAAACAGTCTCAAGACAAGGTAATTTTCGGGGCGGGACGTAGTTGGATCAATGCTTCGATCGGTTATGGGGAGAATCAAAAGTTGTTTTTCAACTTATCCAAAACGCTTCTGAAGGAACCTCTGGTCAATTTTTCCCAGAGCTTTGAGGAATCCGAGAAACGTTTGATTTTGTCATCTCAAGAACTGTTTTGGATTAAAAACCTGTGTTTTTACATCCTCCCCGCCTTCTTCACGTCGCTTTGCCTTCTCGTCTGGTGGAGACGGTGGAAAATTTCTTGAATCAATAGACTCGAGAGAAAACGACGGCACATACCTTAAGGGAAAACCATTTATACGGACGATGAAAAATCTTAAAACATTTCTATTATTTATTTCCCTCTTCGCCCTGATCTTCGTTTTCCTGAACGTCCAAATCACGCCCGCGCGAAAACGCGTCCTGTCATGCGACCCCTCAAAAATCCGAAAAATCGTCCTATCGACCGATGAAGAGGTCACCCTTTTGGAAACCTACGGCGATCTCAAAACATGGAAGCTGCGTTCGGGAGACACCGTCCTCGGCGCCGACCGTGACGTCGTAAAGAAGTTCCAGAATCTTCTTTGTCATTTAGGTTACGTGGAATCCTTTAAGGATGTCTCTCCGGAGCAATCGAAGGACTATGGTTTTTCTTCACCTCGACGACAGATCGAAATCACGACCGACGCCACCGTAACCCTTTTGATCGGCGATGACACTCCCAGCACCACCGAGTTTTACGTTTCGACCCGCGAAAATCCGGACCAAGTCTTTCTCGTCGCCAATGCCTTCTTACCCTCCTTGACGGCTCATCTGCCGGATTTGATGGAACGCCATGTGTTCGATCGGCTGAAGGAAGATGGAGCGGTTTCCATCGGAAGGGACGACGCCAACATGTCTCCGATGGTTTCCGACGCCAAGACGATCGACCTTTTGCGCGCTCAATCCTTCACCAACTATCAAGGGCCTTTAGCGGAGGAGAAAACCCTCGATTACGGAATGGGGCTTCCCGACTTCCATATCGACTGGAAGCGCTCCGACGGCAGCAGCGCTCGTTATGATTTTTCTTTTTTCTCGGAAAAATATTATCTGAGGGTTCAGATAGGGGCTTTTCATTACGTGCTGATCCTGGAGCCGAGCGCCGCTCAGGCGCTTTGGGCGAAGGTCAACGAACTTCAAAATTGATTCTCCCGTCCAAGGAGAGTGGCTCCGCAAAGGAAAGTCCGAACTGTAACCAATACGGTTGATCGGTATCCTTGCCAAAGGCGAATTCGTTCTTATACCGTCCGCTTCCGGAAACCCGTAGTTCACTTTTTTGAATCGTTTGACTCGAAGCCAACTCTTCCTGCGAGAAGCTTCCGTTTCGGCTTAAATAAATCCTCATCCTCGAAAACCGATCTGCGCTTAGGTAAAAAGGCTGAGAGTCCGCTATATTCTGGCAATAGAGATTCACTCGAATGACGGGTCCCGGAAAAATAATGGATACCCAGCCTCTTTCAGGGACGCCAAACTTCGCGTCCGACGGCTCGTAGAGGTCGATACCCGTCCTCAGGGTGGCCTCGATGGAACTCGCCTGCGCCGTCCCCACGAAACCGTATTTCAACTGGAGGGACGAAGGGAGATCAATCTCCGAATGAGGCAGACAACTCGCGGCCACTTCGAAGTCCAAGCTATCCGAAGCCGACTCCGCTCTCTGGAGGTTTCGTATCAGAATCACGGTCATGAGACAGACCATGAAAAACCCCAAGCCTCCGACTTTCCCTTTCCTTTTCCAATCACATCTTCCTTCCGACTCTTTCATGGAGCTCCTTTAATCACAGGCCCACGATACAATCAAAATGAAAAAGGCGAAGGGTCCAGTGAGACACACCGGACCCTCGCCATAGGTTTTTTTGTGGGGGGACACAAAAACCCTTCACGTCTTTTCTTAATAAGGATGCATCAAGAGATTGATGTTTTCGCTGCCGGTCCCGAAGGCGCTGCTGATATCCACCTGAGCCATCAACGTACCCGCATTCGTTCCCTTCACGACGATCTGACCGTCCGGAACAGCATTACCATCCGTACCGTCCACGATGGGACCGGATGTCAGGCCACCCACACCGACTAATCTCAATGGCAAAGCGGACGTTAGAGCATCGACTTTATAGATAGAGCTGAACGTATTCCGATCGGCGCTGATGGAATCGATGGCTACATCGAAATCCGCTTCATCGCTTCCATCCCCATAGGCGACGACATCGAGAGTGGCAATGTCCTGACAGCTAACGCCTGTTAATTTATATGTCGGCATATCCGTCGCGAGCGCGGCAAAGTGGGGAGATGCCCCTACGGCATTTAAAGTAGCGGTCACCACATCCGCCACATCGCCTTCGATCGCATTCGTCAGCGTTTCCGTTACGGACACCACGTTGCTGCCGCCAGCTGAAGCAGATCCTACCGACATATTGAACTGCACGCCGCTTACCCAAGCTTCTTGGGCATGTTCGGCACAGGTCACCGACACGTTCATCGTGCCTGTCGCATCGGCGTTCGCATCGCTCATGCCGACATCGACGTTCTTCGTGATCCCGTAAGCGGACAGCGCTAATAGCGCGGCAGCGACGGGTAATACGGTTCTTCTCTTTTGCCTCATAGTGACCCTCCCTTAGGTTTCATTTGGCTTTGTCCTGTGCTAGAGCAAAGTCGGTGCCGGGGAGGGGAAAAAATATTCCGTCGTGATTTTTCGCGTGTTTGTTGAAAAATAGAACCTAAAAGTCACGAAAGACAAAAATCCGAAGTCACAAAAATGATGGAAATTGAGCAAAGCGTTTTAGCAATTAATGGAAAACTGGCAGGTGCTTAAAAAGCCTGCATCGAGAGGACGATGGGTTGGGAAATATTTTGAGAAGACGCTCTCAGATTGAGAATCGTTTTGATAAGGCCTGCATCGCTCCCACCGATGATGATTTGTCCGTCCGGCCGATTCGCACCGATGTCCGATCCATCGGCCATACTTCCGTTCTTCGTCACCCCGGAATTTCCGACGAGCGTCAGGCTATTTTGAGCGTCTAAAAGATCGACGCGGTAGCGGTCGTTGAAACCCTTCAAGCCCGCGCGAGCGTCGTCAAAAGAGACGTCCAGGTTCCCGCCTTCGACTCCCGCGTAACTATTCACATGGGCCTGAAAGTAAGGACGGCATAAAAGTCCGGTCATCTTGTAAGTGGGCGTCGGGGAGACCATCAATAGACGGCTTGGATGCCCCTCGCCCAACAGAAAGTTTTGTGAGAGAAGCTCTCCTCGATCGCCTTGGATGGGGTTGTCCAGGGAGACATTCACTTCAGGCGCACTCGCCCGACTCGCGACGGCATCGCTCCAGGAAATGTCATAGTGGATGTTGCTGGTCCAGGCTTGAACGGGAGCCGCTTGACACGTCGCGGCGACCCCAAAGGTACCTAGGGCATCCGCTAAAGCCTCACGAGAACCCCATTGTAATCTTTCCGAAATCCGTCCCCCTAAAAACAGGAGAATGCCTCCTAATGCCCAGTAAGCGATTATTTTAGAGGATAGATTCATTCAAATACCAGAACGGCATACGATCCGCAAAACTTTAGGGCAATCAGGGGCGCTTTATAAGGCTGTCTCGTATTGTATTTAAATGCTTTTCAATCATAGCACTATCCACTTCGCCAAGGATAATACCCATTCTTCCAGCGACAAAATCTTTCTGAATCTGCACGGGTAACATACTCAGACCAAAAACAGAAAATGCCGCGGCCTCTATACAGCTGTTTTGATAAGCTTGCTTTAAGTCATCCAGCTTAAAACGTTCTGGATAAAAAAGGCTCAAATCCTGCGGTCTCCGATCCCATCCCAATCTATCTTGGAGCAGCGCTAAAAATGTACCTAGGGCACTAAAGTCATTTTGGCTAAAAGCCCGAGTGTCAATGGGTTGATTCCTATTTCCACGATCCTGAACTTCAATATCATATTTCACCGCCAAATTACGAATACAGAGGGCCAAGACGTCGGTATTTATAGTGAGGTTTTGTAGGCTCATGTTATGATATTTTTAAAGTGAAAATATCATCGGAGCTTTCCTCTAAGGTAAAGCCGAAATGAGACGCGATGCGCGCGACATTGGGAACTAAGTTGTTCCTGATGAAGGCTTTTCTTCCCGCACGAGCGGGTACAGGTGACCCTGATTCGCTAAGCTCAGCGCTTAAAAGTTCGCACATTGTCGCAAGAATTTGAAATCGGTAGGCTTGTCGCGCCTCTGGAGTCAGTGCCGCATAGTTTTCCACGCATTCAGGGAAACGATCACGTATTATTTCACGCACTTCCCTGGATCGTCTACGTTCGTCACTAATAGGCTCTATTTCCTTATCGAAAATAAGGTTATTGAACCATAATAAATCAACGATCGCCGCCACTTCATCTATGTCAGTGGGTTGGAGGTTGGGATTGTCCGTTGAGTCTAGAGCTAGCCGTCTCGTCTCCGCATCTAAAACCAGCCTCGCTTGGGTATTGAGGACATTTAACTGAGATTTTAAAACATCTTCATAAGGAAGGGATATAACATCCATCAATGTCGAAGATGTCGGAGATCCGGGTAATCGTACTTCTCTGACTTCTCCAGCGTGTACGTTTCGAAACACCTCATGCATTCTAGACGTTTCTGGTACGTCTTTATGCGGCACAAAATCTAAAGGCACGCGGTAAAATTCCCTTGGAAAACTCTCTCTCACGACGCGAAAGCCTAAATGAGCGTCACGGGTGTCTCCTGAAAGTGTTTTATCTTCAAATCTTTTAGAAGCAGCATCAAACAAATAACAGCCTTCAGCTGCTAGCACTAAGTCGCATATCGGCAGAGAACCAGCCCCGGGAGATTCAGGATCCATAAGGGTTTGGGAGGCAATGACGAGAACTCCATCGTTTAGGGCAGCCAACATATCACCTTTAGAGGGAAGCCTCAGTCCGTGAGACCAGGTAAACTCTAGCGCATGCGCGGAAGTCACTCCCGTGACAGGCTCATCATCCGGAGTTGTTGTATCGCCATTCGGGAATCTGACAACTTGAACGACCGCGTGCGCTTCGGAAAAGACACACAGGCCTTTCAGCATCCCTTCTCGAGTCATGCATTGAGAGAATCGATCCGCTAGACTTTCATCTCCCTCGTCTACAAGTTGTTTTTGCAGTTTACCGTTATCGCAATCCTCTAGAGAGAACCTTCGCACCCTTACCACTTTACCTCGATCTAAGGTTAAAACAGCAAAAGGATTACCATCTGCGTATTGGTCCGCATGAGCATTATATTGTTTGGTAGTGATCATGGGACTGATTTCCGCACCTTTACCGCCTCCTTCATCTTTTATAGGGGCGAAAGAAATGCCTAGAGCTTGTAAAGAAAGAACCATGAAATCTCCTTGTCCGTTGCTAAGTTCATGAACTTATCGGTGACGATGAAAAAAAGTTGTCAAAATTGTCATGATTTTATGATTTTTGGATCACCGGGCGTAATCGATCATTGTGTCTGTCGGAGGTAATGAGCATTAGCTGTTAAGATTTCCGGAATGGAATATTGTCGATGAGGATCCCTGTATAAGACCATCCAAGCGTCGCGCGCCCCTCGATGAGAAACCGGACGAAAGTTTTGTTGTTGATAATAGGCATAACCACGGGTCACGGCAGCATCACGCACTTGGACTACGCATACATGACGTTCCGACTCAGGACAGGCAGGAAACGCCGTACTATCCGCATGACCCTCTCTGTAGATTCCGCGTTCGGCAGGCGTATGGTAATCGATCACCGTAAAAGTACGACCTCCTGGCAAAGGGATTTGACGAGAGACAGAAACCCCTAAGATCACGTCACGCACTTTATCGATAAACACTTCCCACCGATAAGTGCCTGGCAGACGCCTAAAGTGATATTGGATGGTTTCCAGAGTCTCTATCCTGCCTTCATAGGTGCGCGCTGTGTCCGATGAGTTGGCAAGGTTCGCTAGAAAATAGTGGGCCCGTCCTAGGCAAGGATCATTTGCGTCCGTGATGTTATATGTCTGTACGCGTTCAGAATTCCCTCCATTAAAACGGAATAAGCACACAGGAGGCTGTCTATATTCGTCGCCCGGGCCCCTAATCGATGGGGGCTGAGGAGGCGCCGGCACCGTGCCGGAAGCAGAACGCGCATGAAAGCAGGCTGGTGAGCCAGCCCCTAAAAGGCTTGCTAAAGCTAGGGCCGGACCCATGTTAGGAGAGAATCGAACGTTCATAAAAAAACTCCATCGAGAATAAAACCTCCCTTTATCGAGGGTTATTCCGTTATCGGCAGAAATCATTTTTTGTTGCGTCCTGCGCTTAAAAAACGATCGAATCACGCTTCTTCCAGATTACTTCGCTGCTCAGTCGCCTGTCCTAGTTGTGATGAGCTAATACAAATTGCATGATGTTACGTTATTTGGATCACCCGGGCGTAATTAATCACCTCATCTCGGGTTGTAAGAGTGCCATGAGCTCTAAGAGAACGGATGGTTTCCAAAGCCCGTCGGATGTTTACATTATCGAAATCGATCCGTTCGATGAGAATCACGCGAATTTCTCCCTCTAACGCCAGCTCCTCTCGGGTTTCCGCCCTCTTCTTCGCCCTTTCCAAAATCGGGCTCGCCAGACGCTCCATCTCGATCTGAAAGGGACCCTCCTTAGATACGACCCTATCTCTCGCGCCGATATAATCGGTGGCCTGCGACGAGACATGAGCGAAAAGAGGCTCGATCAAGCGAGACAGTTGGCTAGGGGGAACCCCCTCTTCTTCAGCGTAGCGAGCGAGACGTTGCTTAATGAAATCCTTAATGACTACGGCGTTAAGAGGGTTTCTAATTTTTGGGGACACCTCTTCATTCGAAAATACTGCGACGCCTTCCCTTGCACAAAATCGATTTACGTCCTCCAAGACCGAAATAAATTGGGGATGCTCTCTAATGGCATCGTCCGGCTTTTCGTTGCGGGACAATCTCCCTAGAAGTCGTCCCAGCTGTGTTTTGAGCCTCTCGCGCAACCCCCTCTTGCGCCCCACGGCCATCATCGTCCGTACCCTCCATTCGGTCTGGGAAATCTCGTCCACCAAGACCGTCCCGAACTTTCCGTGTTTCGTCCTCCCGAAGATAAAGGATCTTCCTGCTACGTCGGCGGGCACGACGCAAAAGTCAGACGTCAGCACGCCAATCCCCACGTCATCCGAGGCTTGGCTTAACTTCGCATGAAAATCGTCCGCATTTCTCAGCTCATCGGCGGCATCCTCACCTCTTTGGGCGGAGCCGTGAATCCACCCCTCTCCGACATGCTCGACACTCCCTTGAAAACCGCGTCGCATGGTGATTTTTATCTTTAAGCCATTGGGGAGAGGTCTTTCCACGATCATATAAGGCATTGTGGCGCCCGCTCCATGTCCCACCAAATCAATACATACGGAAGGATTAAGAGCTTCCGAGATCCACAGTTCCAGATCCGTCAAGTTTACGAAACCTTTCGTCATGGCCTCGATGATTTTCTCCACCGTCAATCGCCCTTCCGCCAAAGCATGGGCCAATCGAGGGTAACGCCCGCTTTCCACTTGGTTTTTCATCATATCGGCATCGTGATGGCTGAATAAATCCGGTCTAGGATTCATGCGGTATCGTGTAACTTCGCAAACAATTCCCAATGCCGTCGTGATCCGCTCACTTCCGATACTACTGAGCCGCATCGAAGAAACGGCGGGCCTCACAGAACTCAAAAGATCTTTCCGGTCACCTTCAGCCATCGGGGTCAGTTCCGGAAAGAATTCTACTAGTAACTCTTCTCCAACGCTGAGAGCTTGAGCGACCGTTGTCACTTGACCTTCTCGGCAAAAAGCCATGACGCGTCGTTTGACTTCCGGAAACACTCGTTGCATTTTTTCTTCTCCATACCGGCTCCGGATCATGGAGGCTAATGCCACTCGGATTTCCCTAACGAGTGGAGATCTTTTTTCATTCTCATCTTGAAGGATCTCTGACTCCATAAGGGGCAGCTGGCCTTCCATCATGGCGAAAAAACGATCCATGCTTTCCCGAAATGCGGCTTTAGCTTTCGTATGGCGCGGGTCCATGCCGTATTGATGGACGGCTACCGTATGACGCAGCAGTTTTAATAAAACGAGAGGTGGCACGCCCACCTTCAAAAGAGACGTCTTCATGTAACAAAACTCTTTTAAAAAATTTTTCGCCGTTCTTGAGGATACACCGCCCTTGGATCCAGTGATGAAAGATATTGGTTTGAAGTGATGCTCGATCAAATAAGCCACCAGAAGCCGCTCCCGTTCGTTTAAAGGAGCCCCTTCATTAAGTCTCGTCATTAAATGCACGAAACAAGAAGTCCGTGCGTCATAACCCGTAAAACCGATTTTTCCATTAGGAAGAATTTTTCGTGCGCCTTCCTCTACGGCCACCAACCGACCGTCTTCATCGGTTTCCTTACCATCATGTTTTCCGTAACATAGGAATAACAAGGCGAACCTCAGCACATTCCGAAATTCCGCAAAAAGTTCGGGGTCGGAGATCTCCATCATGGATATGTAATCTTCGCATTTCTGCAATAAATGGAACATCTCCTGTTGTATGGTCCTATCTCCATGATGCTCCGGGTCTTGCGTCACATAACGATACCTCATCTCGGGCCAAAACACCTCGAGGAGATTCCTCGCTGACCCGATGCCGGGCTCATCATACAAAGCCTCCAAAAGCTGACCGAGATCCGGATGGGTCAAGAGAGGCGCTAAATAAGAGCGGTGGTCCGCACGCCCGGCGACGACATCGGGAGCCGCTGCTTTCAAAAGGTGAAGGGTTTCTTCAGGAGATTGAGGGAAAAATACCGTTTCATAAGGAAGAGGTTTGACACGCGCGGCGAAGTAATGAGCTGAGGAACCCACGGCCTGCCGAAAGGCAGTCCGCTGAACCCTACTTCCTTCGATTACATTTGCCAGCTGATTTTGAGGGGAATCGGTTTTTTGAGGATTCGAAGGCAGTCTTGTCGGGAAAACTTCAATACGATACCCGTCCACAAAAAATAAGCCGGGACGTGTCATGTCGATAGTATGGGCGGTAAGAGGCGATGAACCTCCATTTAAATTCATAGGATGAATCTTTATCGGCATTTTTTAGGAAATAGTTGTTAAGAGAATCAAAAAAAGAGGGGAAAACGATACGGCCAATTCCTATAAAAAATGTCTGGCAAGGTAATAAAAACCGATGACGGCGGCGAGGCCGATGATGCCGTAGGAAAAAGCAATGTACCATCGTGGGCGGCCTCGGAAGGATTGGGGATTGGATTTTTGGAGCCAAGGTAAAAGCAAAGGAAAACTCGGGTCCCCGCTCTCTTGGTTAGGAAATTTACCCCAAAGATTTTTCCTCTTGGAAGAGGACCCTTTTGCGGTGCGCGTGGATTCTGGCGATCGCGGATCGGTCGGGACCGAAGCATCAGGACGTTCCGAGACAATGCCCTTATCTTCCGCTCCGCCTTCGATGCGGCTCTCGGAAAACCGCGGAAAATCGAGGGTCTCGGCCATGAGTCGCTCCGTCCTGGCGTCGAGAGCGATGCCGGGCGTCGCACGGCGAGACCCTTCGCGTAAGGCGTTTTCCAAAACCTGCTCGGGAGACTGGTAGCTTTCGACGATCGCTCGATTCTGGTCGTTGACCGCTTGCGGGTCGGTCACGCGATGGGAGAGAGCCGTATAGGAGATTTCCGAGCCTAAAAATGCGATGAGTTCGCGTACGAGGGCCTCCGGCAATGCTTCTCCCGGGTTCATTCCCGTAAAGGCGGTAAAAAGGGAATTTTGCGCCTCGATGGATCCTCCAGTGGATGAGAGCGCGAGCCGGACTAATTTTTCCCAGGTGGGTTGTAAGCGTCCCGGAGCCGCCGGTAGCTTCAGATCCGCGATGAGGAGCGGCGCGCCTTGCCCTCCCTCCGCTTCGACGAGACCCCGGAAAATCACCGCTTGAAGGTCCGAGGCTTTAGCGGATTTTTTAGTTTCGAAAGGAGCAAGATGGGCGAAGAGAGCCTTCCATTCCTGGATCGCTTTTTTCAAAAATCTCTGAAGACCGGGCGGGAGTTTCTCCCCGAGAAGCGCCCCACCTTCGAAATGAGCCAAGAAAGATTTCTCAAAAGAACTCAAGTCTTGATTTCCAGCCGCCGAAGGGGACAGTCGGGCCTGCGGGCGCACGGATGGGGATGAAGACGTCTGCGCCTGGGAATGACCGGCATTTTCGGACTTTTCCGGAAGAGCCACCATCCGCCCTTCCCTCATCACCATCGTGCCCGGTCGACCGGACGGGGAGCGAGAGGCGGGATCGCTCGCTTGTCGGCCTTCGTGGCGTCTTTGCAAAAAACCGATTTCCGCCCCCCGATCGTTTCGATGCAACATGAGGGCGCTTAAAGCCCTCATCACACGATTCACGCTCTGAGTATCGTAGCGGTTTGAGTTTTGAAGAGGCTCGCCGTGCGCTTCTCGCGAAGAGGGCTGGGTAGGGATCGAAGCATCTCGGGAAGGGAAAGTGTCTTCAAATGACGGATGGATCTCGGATGAAGACGGGAACGTACGATCCTTAATACCGCGAGGGTCACCAGAGTTCATCTTTTAAGCGTATCAGAAGACGACGGCGAATGCAGCGGTTTTTCTTTCTTAAGCGGGTCGTCGGCGCATATCCAGCAAGCGCAAACCCGCTCGAAGCAGATCAAGCTCCTTCCGCTCTTGTGGGGATAAAGAAACCTCTAACTCTAGGGATCCCTGACTCATGGCCTCTAGCGGCGACTCCCATTCGGGTATGGGATTAACTGGAGCTTGTGATTGGAAGCCTGCAGTTAAATGATTTATCCGCCTCTCTAATAAATGCTGCGCGCCGTTTGGAGTCAGATTATGCTGGTCTTCATCACACAGATAGAGGATATCGGCAGCACTTAAAGGGAGGGCCTCTTCAATCAACAAATCCGGCCTATGGACGCGGATAGGTTGACGCCGGGTTTGCCTATCAACAAAGGCCATTCCCTCGCTTAGCTCTCGCGAGCCCTCTGCGGCACCATCAAGCGAAGCCCATAAACGATCGAGCAACTGACGATTCACGACCAAACGATCTCTCCCTTCTTGGGGGTACCCTCCTCTTAAAGCATAATGCACAATTTTTTCACGAGTTACCGCTGCGGGCGTTAGCGCCGTGAGATCTTGCTCATTATTTAATGCACCAGACTCTAAAATAAGGGCCGTTTCCACCACGGCAAGGAGGTTTAAAATCCCTTGCCGCCTTGCGGCCTCTCGGTCACTTTGAATATTTTTTCTCTGAGCTTCGATTTGAAGCCTCAACCAATCTTTCGCGGCTTGCCTCAAGACCTTTAGATAACCCGCCTCCAATTCTCGAAGAAGGTCATCGATCTCCTCAGAAAAATTTGAAGATGATAAAAACTTGTCTCGCAATCCAGCTACATATTGCCGAATAGAAACATCCTGAACCCCACGAGTGAAGGTATCTAAAGTACCCAGAGCCTTAAGGTAAGACGCTGCGGGAATGACGGTCCTATAGTCTTCCCAAGCAGCGGTATTTTCACGGGGCGGCATATCGCGACCGGGAAAGGCGGTAACGATAAAGTATAACTTGCCAAAGTTCTCTCCTCCCGGAGCCGTCTGGTGGCCGCTTTTGTCATGCACCGGACCTCTCCAGCTATCCCCCGTGATCCCCCAAGACGCAAAAAGATCGATAAAATTAGGGGGCATGAAGTTCGCATTAGCGGTAGCCGCGACGACGGTAAAATCACCGGTTTGAGGTAATTGCCCTTCCGACACCATATACGCCTTTACCCCCCGCATAAGATCAAAATCCACATCCACAGATACGCCCTTTAAGCCCATTCTTTTTATATCGTCTTCATGCACGACAGCGTCGACTCCGACGGGCCCGCTCGTGCTCGTCATGGAAACGGTTATTTTTTCAGCCGTGTCCCTTGCCGTGGCCAGGATGTGGGCCGCCGCATTTAAAATAGTAAGGCCCGGTTGGATGAAAAACGAGCCCCAAAATCCGTGTTGTTCGACTTTTTGCTTCAGGTAGGAAGCGGGCATGAAATATAAATGCCCTCCGCGATCCTTAAAAACATAACAAGTGTCCGCCTGCCCCCCTGTGGGAGTATACGTCATTTGATAAATTTGCCCTAGGCTCATCTGAGACAGGAGATCGTCCAAATTTGATGCTGAAGGAAGGGTCAAGACCTCCTGGGGAGCGGCTAATTTGACGGGAGTATGACTCGGTAAAGCCGCTAGTGCACTCCTTAAGCGTAAATCGCTAAAAAGGGCCTCAGTCCACCCGGGAACAGCGACCGCCAAAAAGAGGCTCTGTGAGCCTGTATCGCCAGACAGGATGCTCACACCACAGCCGTCCGTACCATCGGGATCTCCCCTAACTTCACCATAAGGCGGGAAGCTCTCCGTAACGACATCTGATACTCCCATACGTGAAGCTAAATGAGCGCCTAAGCCCTGCCAGTTAAGAGATGTCGTTGGATATCCCGCCGCGGCAGCCACAGCAGCCATCTGTCTCGCACCAATATCGACCCCAAAAGTCGTTTTAATCACCGCCACATCCGATTCTGATCTCTGACTCAATAAATACTCCACGTGATGCCCGCCACATCGAAGGACAAGGGCAGTGTCAGAGTCGCTGGGGTGAAGGCTGATACCTACCAACCCCCCTCGTGTAGAGTATGTACTTATGCCTGATTGGGCTGGAAAATCTCGAACGATATCCGCTGGGTGCAAGACCGTTCCTGAAGGACCGACGAGGCCTCGGCCTGCTTGAAATGAGTAGTCACGTAAGATTTCTAGAGACATAACGCTCTCCTGGGTTTGTTTTAATTAAAAGCCTCTACAGCACTATGCTGTCGCTATCACTATATTTTGCTATTTTCATAATTCTCGGTTCAAAAACCTAAAAGTTTCGTGATTTCATGATAATTTTTATTTTCTCCAAAATTCCTTTCGCTTTGACACGAACAACCCATAGACTATCCCTGGCCGTTCTATGCCCACTCTCTATGGGATTCCCCCGATTCTTCGATCTTCGGCTCTGGCCTACCGCATTTCCCAAAGAACAACGCGGACGTCGGTCGTCTTCCTAGCCCCCGATGCCAAAACGGCGCTTTCCTTCCGAGACCAACTCGCATTTTTTCTCAATAGCCCCTCCGACCTGGTCTTTTTCCCGGCTTATGATGTCTTACCCTTTTCCGGACTTTCCCCTCATATGGATCTCTCCTGCGAGCGCATCACGACACTCTTCCGGCTCCAACAAAATGAACCTCCGCCCTTCATCATCACGACGGTCTCCGCTCTGAGACGGCGGCTCCCGAAGCCGGGATTCTTCGCGCCGGAGACGTTTCGGAAAGGGGATCTCGTCGATAGGAACGATTTCCTGAAAAGATTAGGCGAATGGGGTTACCAAAATAGCCCTTTGGTTTCCGATCCGGGGAGCTTCGCCGTGCGCGGATTCTTGATCGACGTCTTTTCCCCGGCCCATGATCACCCGCTGCGCGTCGAATGGTTCGGGGACGAGATCGAGTCGATCCGGGAGTTCGACCCCGACACCCAAAAGACCGTCCGCACGTTTTCCGAAAACGAGAGCGCCGTCGTCCTGCCCGTGCGCGAGGTGATCCTCACCGCGGAAACGACGGATCGATTCGCCTCTCAAGCGCGCGCTCTGGCGGAATCGCGGGATCTGACCCGCTCCCTCTGGGCCGAGCCTTTGGAAAAAATCAAAGAAGGCATTCATTTCCCCGGCATCGAAAACCTACTTCCGCTCTTTTACGAGACCGGGACTTTCTGGGATTGGTTGCCTCCGGAGACGACGTTTTTGTCGGAAAATTTTGACTTATCGGCGACCCTCCAGGAACTCGACCACGATTACGAACATTTCATCGCCGGGAAGGAGTTCCTACTGCGCCCTCAGGAACTCCTCTTAAGCGCCGCGGAGATCCAAACCCACAAGCAAAGCTTCGAAACGCTTGAGACCTCCCCCTTTCCCGATCCTCATCACGAAACGGCCCACCCTCTTTTTGAAACCCACGAGGATATCCGCCGCGAAATCGAGCAAAGCCGCAAAAGCCTGGAGCCCTTGGCTCCCCTGGTGAAACGCTTGCGCGCATGGACGGAAACCGACGCCGTCTTTATTGCGGCTTATTCGAAGACGCAGGCGGACCGGCTTTTGGATCTTCTGTCCCCCCATTTTCAAAATCTAAACCTATCCGAGGCGGATTTCTCCGAACTGAAGCCGCAGACCGGTACGATCACCCTCCTGTCGCGTACGCCCCACCGAGGTTTTCGGGATCTCGAAAGAAGACTCACCCTCGTGACCGAAGAGGAAATCTTCGGACTGAAGACGAAGCGCAAGGATAGCAAGTCGAAGGACAGCCTCTCCTCCTTCGCCGAGCTCAAGCCGGGAAGCCCGCTGGTCCACCGCGACCACGGCATCGGCCTCTATCAGGGCCTGCGTCAAATGGACGTGAACGGCGTCCGCAACGACTTCCTCGTCATCGAATACAAGGACGGCGATAAACTCTACCTGCCCGTCTACCGGATGAACCTCGTCCAACGCTATAAAGGCGCGGGAGACCAGCTCCCGACTTTGGACAAGATGGGCGGGGCCTCGTGGGCGAAGATCCGGACGAAGGCCGAGAAGATCATCAAGGAGCTGGCTGGAGAACTTCTCAACCTCTACGCCGCCCGCACCGCCGGGAAGGGATTCTCGTTCTCGCCTCCGAATGAAATGTTCGAAGCTTTTGAAGCGGCCTTTCCGTACGAAGAGACCCCGGACCAAGAGAAAGCCATCGACGACGTCCTCAAGGATATGATGTCGGAAAAGCCGATGGACCGCCTGGTCCTGGGGGATGTGGGTTACGGCAAGACGGAAGTCGCTTTGCGCGCGACCTTCAAGGCCGTCTTGGACGGCAAGCAGGTGGCGGTCTTGGTGCCCACGACCCTTCTGGCCTTCCAACATTATGAACGCTTCGCGGAACGTTTCCGCGACTATCCCGTGCGCGTCGCGATGATGTCGCGGTTCCGTTCGCCGGCGGAGAACAAGAAAACCTTGGCCGATCTCGCCGCCGGCAAGCTCGATGTCGTGATCGGCACGCACCGGCTGCTGCAATCCGACGTATCTTTTAAGGACCTGGGCCTCCTCGTCATCGATGAGGAGCACCGATTCGGAGTCGAGCATAAGGAAAAGGTGAAGCGCCTAA
Organism: uncultured Pseudomonadota bacterium; assembly: GCA_964555055.1. Classification (GTDB taxonomy): domain Bacteria; phylum UBA10199; class UBA10199; order JACPAL01. The sequence continues at coordinate 82,807 of CAZKQW010000001.1, forward strand.
AGAAAAGCGTGGACGTCCTCGCCCTCTCCGCGACGCCGATCCCGCGCACCTTCTACATGTCGATCGTCGGGATCCGGAACATCAGCGTCATCGAGACGCCTCCCGTCGACCGTTTGGCTATCCGCACTTTCGTCCTCCCTTTTGATCCCGACAAAATTCATGAAGCAATCTCGCGCGAGCTCAAGCGCGGCGGCCAGGTCTTCTTCGTCCATAACGAAGTCCAGACCATCGGCCGTATGAAGGCGCAATTGCAGGAGATCCTTTTTGATTTCGGGCCCGAAGCGAAAATCGAGATCGCCCACGGACAGATGGACGAGGGCGGCTTGGAGGAAGTGATGGTGCGTTTCTTCCACCAGGAGTTCAACGTGCTGCTGTGCACGACGATCATCGAATCCGGCATCGACGTCCCCACAGCCAACACCCTCATCATCAACGACGCCGACCACTTCGGCCTCTCGCAGATCTACCAGCTCCGGGGACGGGTGGGCCGCGGTAACCACCGCGCCTACGCGTATCTGCTCGTCCCGCCCGGCAAGCCCCTCACGAAGGAATCCCAACAGCGCTTGGACGTGCTGCAGCGCTTCTCGGATTTGGGCTCCGGGCATAAGATCGCGACCTACGACTTGGAGATACGCGGCGCGGGCAATCTCCTAGGCACGAAACAATCCGGACAAATGGAAGCGATCGGCTACGAGCTGTATACCGACCTCTTGAACAAGGCCATCCGCGAGCTCAAAGGCGAACGCATCCTGGATGATATCGACCCGGAGCTCCACTTCCCCCTCCCCTCTTACCTCCCGACGGACTACATGGACGACCCGGCGTTGCGTTTGGAATTTTATCGCCGATTAGCGTCGATGGAATTCGAGGAGGAAACCGAAATCATTGAGAACGAGATGAAGGACCGCTTCGGCGACTTGCCCGCGGAAGTCGAGAACCTCCTCCAGCTGTCCCTGATCAAGGTACACGCGAAGAAACTCCGATTGAAACAAATCCGCTTCGACGGAAAGTACTTCTCCTATGCCTTCGACCCCTCCACACCTCTCAATCCCGACTTCCTCACCCAACGCGTCCAAAGATCGCCGAAGCTCTACAAACTGACTCCGGATATGCGTTTTATCGTGATGAAACCCATCGCGAGTCCGATGTTGGCCTTGGAAGAAGCGAAGAAATTTTTGAGGGAGATGGTCTTGGGTTTATAAGAAGCTAAGATTCCATAGATCTCACACCTTAGAACCTGACAAACACTATGAGCCCATTTTTTGACGAAGGCGCTGGCAATGATCGATCTCAAACTATTCATTACCTATTCTAAGAGGCATCAATTTAAACTTAAATACATGATAAATATTGATTAAATATATAACAATATCTATTCTAAATAAGTGGCTAAAAGCACTTTCATAGACCCGCAGAATCTTTTCCAAAAGATCGTCCACTACCTCGCACAGTCAGGGCCAAGGACAGCGCAAGAAATCTGCAAGCATTTAAGCATAAGCCAGCCCACATTCTCCCGAGTCGCGGCTCAAAACGCTGGCGATCTTCTGCGCATCGGTCAAAGCCGGAACACCCAGTACACTGTGCTGCGGAAGTTCGTCGAATGGGGAAGTCCAAACATTCCCATCTTTTCCATTGATGAAAAGGGAACTCTCTCTCAAGTGGCCATCCTTTATCCCCTTTCCCCCAAAGGCTATTATCTCGAATCCAAGACATCCTCTTTCAAAAGCCGGTATTACGAAGGATTACCGTATTTTTTCGAAGACCTGCGTCCGGCCGGTTTTCTAGGGAGGTTGATTCCTCGTCTTTACCCCGATCTCGCGCTACCGGATGACACCCATCATTGGAACGAAACTCAAACCCTTACCTACCTTACCCGGCATGGATGGGATCTGATCGGGAATTTGATTGTTGGAGAAAACTCTTATGAAGCTTATGTGAGAACAAAGATCTCTGGATTAGACGTCTTGCCGGAGAGGAATCGATCGAAGCGCTATCCGATTCTTGCCGATCTGGTTCTTTCCCAAGGCATTCCCGGATCGTCCGCTGCGGGAGAACAGCCTAAGTTTCTTTCCATATTAGAAACGAAAAACGGGCTCATGCCCGTACTCGTTAAGTTTTCACCTCCCGGGCTCGACGGCGATAATGATAAAATCGGCCAACGTATCGCCGATCTTTTGGTCTGCGAGCATCTCTCTCATGCAGTCTTGAGGAGTCACGGTCATAATGCGCCCAGATCACGCCTAACGATCGGACAAAATCGGCTTTTTTTGGAGATGGAACGATTTGACCGCAATACCAAGGGAGGGCGCATAGGGCTCGTCTCTCTGCGGGCGTTGGACCTTGAATTCGTAGGACAGCTCCGATCTTGGACCGAAACGGCGGAATCCTTGTGGAAACAGAAAATAATCGATCACAGTACTTATCAGAGGATCGTTTGGCTAGAAGTGTTCGGGAAATTGATCGGCAATACCGACAGGCACCACGGCAATATCTCCTTCTTTTGCGAAGGGGAAAAAGTCACGAACTTGGCTCCCGTTTATGACATGCTCCCCATGATGTATGCCCCGCAACAAAACCAACTTGTCGAGAGACCCTTCAATCCAGCCCCCCCTAAATCCGCTGAGATTTCTGTTTGGAATTCCGCGCTTGCAGCGGCGAAGGACTTTTGGAAACAAGTTCAAAAGCACCCTCGAATCTCAAAAGGGTTTACGCAACAAACATCCTATCACGAAACCATATTATCTAAACTCCCTTTGCTTTAGAATAGTTGATAATGGACAAATTGAAACTTAAAGTTGCCATTTGTCCAGATACGAAATAACATCTTAACTTACAATGAGTTACAGAAGAGACAGTTTTGAAATTCTTCAAAAAAAAGCTAAGGAATATCCCGTTTTAGCCGTTCTCGGGCCACGACAATCGGGCAAATCCACCTTATGCTGGATGGCTTTTCCCGATAAAAAATATGTTTCTCTAGAGAACCCCGATGAGAGGGCCTTCGCCCTTAAGGACCCGAAACGATTTTTAGAACAATTTCCGGAAGGCGGCATCATCGATGAAGCCCAATACGCGCCCGACCTCTTTTCCTACATTCAAACCATCGTCGATCGAGAGAAGCGCGACGGGATGTTCGTCCTCACGGGATCCCAAAACTTCAACTTGATGGAGAAAATTTCCCAGTCCTTAGCGGGACGCGTCTCCATACATAAGCTCCTTCCTTTTTCGCTTCATGAACTTCAAGCGAACCGACACCCGCCACCCTCGCTGAATGAAATGCTTTTCACGGGAGGATACCCCCGCATTTACGACAAAAGCCTATTTCCGATGGATTGGCTTTCCAACTACGTGGAGACCTACCTCGATCGGGACGTTCGCCTGTTGAAGAACATCGGCGACCTCTCGACATTCCACCTTTTCATAAAAATGTGCGCTTCCCGGAGCGGACAGCTTCTGAACTTGACATCCCTCGGAAATGATTGCGGCATCAGTCACACGACGGCGCGGCAATGGCTTTCGGTCCTCGAGACCAGTTTCATTATCCACCTACTCCCGCCTCATTTTAAGAATTTCGACAAGCGGCTCAAAAAGTCTCCCAAGCTCTATTTCTACGATACGGGCCTCTTGTGTTATCTATTATCCATCACCAAGGCCGAAGACCTCGCGTATCATGGGCAACGAGGAGCTATTTTCGAAACGTTCGTCGTGAGCGAGATGATCAAAGCCAGGTATCATAGCGACAAACCCCACAATCTTTACTTTTGGCAGGACAAAAGAAAAGAAGTGGATTGTCTGATCGATCAGGGGACACGTCTCATTCCCGTCGAGATCAAATCGGGACAAACTGTGAATGACGACTTTTTCGAGGGACTCGCGTACTGGAATCAGGTTTCCTCCACTTCACCCAAAAATAATTGGCTCATCTATGGAGGTCTTGAAGACCAAAAGAGATCCGCGGCCCGGGTATTGGGTTGGCGATCTTTGGATCAACTCCCTCTTTAAATCGTTAAAATACCATTGCAATTTAGGCCGGCGGCCACTAACCCGCCCCTACCTTATGGGGAGGTCTTTCCTTACATTTCTGACTTTATTGACGGTCGCGAATCTCGTCTCCTGCTCCCAATCCCCCGATCAGTTAGTGGTCGCGAAGGTGAACGACGAGAAGATCCGGGCTAGGGAGCTCGTACAGACGTTTAAGGAAGAGAAAGACCATTTCGACACCAAGCTTCTTCAAGACCCTGCCGGGCTCTACGCCATTAAGAAAAGGATCATCGCCGACCTCACCCAGGAACATCTACTGATCCAAAAAGTGAACGAGAAAAAAATCACGCTGACTCCCGAGGAAGAAGGCGCTCTGACGGATGCCACGTCGTTCGGATTCACGGACGGCGAGTTTCTCAGGCAACTCCAGCTCAAAAAGATCACTAAAGAAGAGTGGGTTCAGAAGCAGAGGCAAAAGAAGCTGGTAGAAAAGCTGATCGACCAAGAAGTCTACCAGAAGGTCGCCGTGGGCAGTAACGAAGTGGAGACCTACTACAAGGTCCATAAAAAGGAATTTTCAGTCCCCGACCAGGTCCATTGCCGCCAGATCATCGTCGACAAAAAGGAAAAGGCCAACACGATTTTTTCCCTCCTTCAAAATGGCTCTAATTTTCAGGAAGTCGCCCAACAATACAGCGAAGGACTCGAGAAAAACAAAGGCGGTGATCTGGGATGGATCGAACGCGGTCAATACCCCAAAGTCATCGAAAACGCGTGTTTTAGCCTCGCCGTGGGACAGACCAGCGGCATCATCGGATCCGAATACGGTTATCATATCTTCAAAGTCATCGAGAAAAAACCGGGTTTTCAAAAAAGCTTCGCTAACCTCAAAGACGAGATCGAGGACGCGATCCGCCACGAAAAAGGAGCGGAAGAGATCGAATCTTGGCTCGATACCCTCAACCAAGAAGCCAAAATCTCTGTTGACGAAAGGGCTTTGAAAGACGTTGTATTGATCCCATGATACGCAACTTAATCGCCGTCGCCTGGGCTATCATAGTTTTCCTCGGCAGCGGTCAAATCTCGTCGCTTCAGGCCGAAGTTGTCGATAAAGTCGTCGCCGTCGTCGGTAGCGACATCATCACCCTATCCGACGTCAACCGCTTCAAATCCCAAAAGAATGCGGGCCTCAAAAAGAACCTTTCCCTCGGATCTCCGGCAGCCGCCGGCGTGACAAATACCACCGACGCCCTTCAAGCATTGATCGATCAAAAACTCATGGAACAAGAGATCGAACGTCTTCAAATCACGGCCTCCGCCGACGATATCGGCGCCGCGATCCAGGAAATTCTCCAACGCAATAAATCCACTCTCGAACAGCTGAAGTCTCAGGTGGCGTCGAAAGGATTATCGTTCGAAAGGTATAAACAGGCTTTGGCGGAACAAATCCAGCGGATGAAATTCATGGGACAGGTGATCTACCCGCGCATCAAGATCAACGAAGCCGAAGTGTCGAAAAAATCCGTCAACAGTACCGATGAGGCCAGATTTCAGGCGAAGCTTAAAATCCTCGAGGAACGCTCCCCCGAGGAGTTGGAAAAATACTTGGCCGAAGTCCGCGGAAAAACCCTCGTTGAGATCAAATAAGCCATGAAGCGCCTTCGCCTTCCCAGGATCGGCATCACGCTCGGGGATCCGCGCGGAATTGGCCCTGAAATCATTCAAAAGGCCCTTGCCTCACCGCATGTCAAAAAAAAGGCTGAGTACATGGTCTTCGGGGATGCCTGTTATTTCGATCATAAAAACGCCAAAAACCTGACGCCTCGCGAATGCGGGGAGCTTTCGGGATTTTACATAGAGCAAGCGGCGCGTGCGGCGCTCGCCGGCGACGTGGACGCCATTGTGACGGCGCCTATTTCCAAGGGAAACCTCCATGCTGCGGGCTACCCTTATCCGGGACACACGGAGTTTTTAGCCGCCCTCTCGAAGACCCGTCATTTTCGCATGATGATGGCCGGACCGTCCCTCAAAGTGGCGCTGGTCACCATCCATGAAGCGCTTAAGGATGTTCCTTCCCTTCTCACGACAGGATCCATTTTAAAGACGATCGAGCTCACGCAGGAATCGCTCAGAAAATGGTTCGGGATTTTAAACCCTAAGATCGCCGTGGCCGGGCTGAATCCCCATGCCGGCGAGGCGGGACTCTTCGGTACGGAAGAACAACACATCATCCGGCCCGCTATTGAAAAAGCCACGAAAATGGGAATTAACGTCGCGGGGCCACTGGCCGCTGATACGGTATTCAACCTCGCGGTCCAGGGCCGCTACGATACGGTAGTGGTCATGTACCATGACCAAGGCTTGATTCCGCTCAAGCTCCTTCACTTCGAGGACGGCGTGAATGTCACCCTAGGACTCCCCTTCGTGCGCACAAGCCCGGATCACGGCACGGCCTTCGATATCGCTGGAAAAAATAAGGCCAATCCCTCGAGCCTAGTGGCTGCGATCCGATTGGCCTTATCCCTCTCCCGAAAATCCGGGTAATTATTTCTTGGCGGTGACGTCGAAGGACACCTGGAACTTGTCGTAAATCAACTTATCCCCCAAGCCCTTGAAGAATTTTCCGGAGCCATAGCGGACATTCCAAAGGGTGCGATCCAATTCCACGCCTCCTAGAGCCCGGTATTCCTTAGCGTCGCTCTCCAGCTTCATCGGGAAGGAAATGGGACGCTTAATGCCCTTAATCGTCAAATCTCCCTTCACGTCGTACTCCCCTTCCGCGGCTTTTTTGGATTTCGTGATGGTGAAAAGGGCGGTCGGGTACTTCTCGACGTCGAAGAAATCCTCCGACTTCAAATGATTCTTCAGCTTAGCGTTGGGTCCCGCGTCCTTCAAATCCGAAACGCGGATGGACGTCATGTCGATTTCGAAACGACCGCCCACAAGATCCTCCCCTTTTAATACCACTTCCCCCGACTTGAGGGCGACTGTCCCATCATGCTGACCCGTCACTTTTTTCGCCAACCACTTCACTTGGCTTTTCTTTGCCTCGATCTGAAGCGTCCGGGTCTCAGATACGACGATCGTCGCGTTTTTTTCCGTCTTCGCTAAAGCTTGTCCCATCATAGCTAAGAAGAAGGCCACGACGGCCAATGATGTCATTCTCGTAGAAATTTTTCCCATGAATCCTCCTGTGAGAAAAGATTAAGGTTATTTTTTGGTTAGGGTCAAGGAAGCGATCGGATATTATTTTTCTTGCGCAAAGATCCGGACGTTTTAGAGGCGCGGCATGACACTTAAATTCGGGACGGACGGTTGGCGCGCGGAAATCGCGAAGGATTTCACTTTCGCTAATGTGGAACGCATGGCGCAGGCTTATGCCGACGTCCTAAGCGGCGTCCAGGGAACCGGACAAGTCCCAATCCCGATCGGGTACGATCGACGATTCCTCTCACCGGATTTCACGAAAGCTTTCGCGGCCGTTATGATCGCCAATGGCTTCAAAGTCTCACTAAGCTCCGATTACTGCCCGACCCCTTGCATCTCATGGCTCGCTAAGGAAACGAAAGCCCCCGGCGGCGTCATGATCACCGCCAGCCACAACCCTTTTCAATGGAACGGCGTGAAATTCAAGGAAAGCTACGGCGGCTCCGCGGCTCCGGCTTTCACCCAAAAAGTCGAAGAGAAAATCGACGAAAACGAACGTACGGGACGGGTCACCCAAAAGATCGACGTTGAGGCGCTGACAAAGTCCCCCCTTTACTCGGAATTCAGTACGGAGAAATACATCGCCCAGCTGCGCTCCCAGATCGACCTGAAGCTCATCCAGCAATCCGGGTGGAAGATCGCCCACGACCCCTTGTTCGGCGCCGGCTCCGGATATCTGTCCCGCATTTTAGACCAACCTATCGCCGAACTTCATGGGGAAACCAACCCGGGCTTCGGAGGCCTAAACCCGGAACCGATCGAGAAGAACCTCCGAGATTTTATGAAGTTCGTTCCTCAAAACGGATGTGACGTCGGCTTAGCCACCGACGGTGACGCCGACCGCATCGGAGCGGTGGATGAACACGGTGCCTTCGTCACGCCTCAACAGATTTACGCCCTTCTCTTGAAGCACTTAGCGGAAAAAGGTTTACGGGGCGATGTGGTGAAAACCGTTTCTACAACCCACATGGTCGACGTCTTGGCGCGGAAATACGATCTCCCCCTGCATGAGCTTCCCATAGGCTTCAAACATATTTGCGGAAAATTCTTGGAAACGACTCCTTTGATCGGCGGCGAAGAATCCGGCGGCATCGGCATTCCGAGCCATGTTTATGAGCGGGATGGCCTTTTATCGGGCCTTTTATTGGTGGAACTCATGTCCCTCCAAAAAAAGCGCTTAGGCGAGATTTTGAAAGATCTCGAAAATGAAATCGGCACTTTTCGTTTCATCCGAGACGACGCGCATTTTGCCCAAAGCGATCTGTCACGCGTGCGCGAAAAGATCACGACCCTTGACCCCACCAGCCTGGCCGGTTGTAAGATCACCCGCGTCAATCGATTGGATGGGATCAAACTGTACGGAGAGGACCATAGCTGGCTCCTCATGCGTCTTTCCGGCACGGAGCCATTACTGCGCATTTACGCGGAGGCTCCATCCATCGAGAGATGTCGCGAGATGATCCAAGCGGGTAGAGAGATGTTAGGAATATAAAAAAGCACCCGGGTTTTCCCGGGTGCTCTGCCTCAGTGCTTCTTAATCAACTTACCGATCGGCTCTTACGACTAATTTTCCCCATAAATCGATCGAATAGATTTTATCGCTCATTTCCATGGGCGAGCTATCAGGGATATACCGACTCATATAACGATCTGCGACCACATACAAACGAGCGTCCATTCTTTGCCCTTCAGTAAGAACGAAAAACGGTACGAATGAAGAACGATAGAAGGGGTTATATTTTATATTGGCTCCATTTCCCGCCTGATTATTGGATGGATCTCCGTCTGTGTCATCGACGTGAGTATTGTAAGATATGAAACTACGATCTCCGTTTCCAAAGCTTAGTCTATATTCGAGTCCAACCCCTTGGGAATGAGAAAATCCATAATCCGCTACGGCCGCTATACTATAAACTTCCAATTTTTCACCGGAAGGCACTGTGGTGAAGCGTACGCTATTCGAGCCATCGACAGCCTCGCAAGTCAATGGGAAGGGTCGTGTCGGCTCCCTTGCTCCGTCTGCGTATGGGGACTCGACCATGAAAGGTCCCGTGCAATGGACAGGAATGGCTCTATTGGGATCCTCACAAGAGACAGAGCGTGGGGAAGAGGAGGTAGGTGCTCGATTGGGATCAACAGCCGGCACCGTCAAAGTCGGTTGAGGGATCGATCTATCAAGGATGGGATTATCCTGAGATGACATCGTCGGGCCTGTAGAAGCTCCAGGAAGGCCCGTGGATATGTTCGAAGAAGAGCCGGTCGGTGGGGGGGCATCGGAAGTTTCCCCGGAATCACCTTCTTCTTGTCCTCCGGATGAACTCGTCGAAAAAAACAACCTTGGCCAATCTAACGCGAAGGCGGTGTTTTCTAATAAAACAATCGTTAGAAATCCTATTACATATCGAGTGAAGCTTTTCATATATCCCCCCCTAGTCTCTTAAATACGGATTGTTTTGGCGAAACTTTAAGAAAAATGAAGACGATTGCTTATCTTCTACAACTCAATAACCATCTTCGGACATGCGGTCTACATCCCTACTTGAATGTTCGCTTTAAGTCGTTCTAGGGGCGAGGGATGGAACCGACGAAAATCTTGGTAAAAGGGGCAAGGCAGCATAACCTCAAAAACATCGATGTTGAGATCCCCCGTTATCAATTAGTCGTCATTACGGGACTTTCCGGATCCGGGAAGTCCTCCCTCGCCTTCGATACGATTTACGCCGAGGGCCAGCGCCGTTACGTCGAATCCCTCTCCGCCTATGCGCGTCAATTTTTGGAGCAAATGGGGAAGCCGGATGTGGACCTTATCGAAGGCCTCTCTCCCGCGATCTCCATCGAACAAAAGACCACATCCCATAATCCCCGATCGACGGTCGGCACGGTCACGGAAATTTACGATTACCTAAGGCTTCTTTTCGCGCGCGCCGGTCGGCCGCATTGCTATCAATGCGGCAAATCCATCGTCAGCCAAACGATCTCGCAGATGGTCGACCAGATCATGAAGATCCGCGAAGGCGCCAAAATTCACATCCTCTCCCCCATCGTCCGCGGGCGTAAGGGAGAATATACCAAGGAATTGAACGAGTTCAAAAAGAAGGGTTTCGTACGCGTCAAGATCGACGGCGAGATGCTGGATCTGGATTTTGACATCAAGCTGGATAAGAACAAAAAGCATGACATCGACCTAGTCGTCGACCGATTGATCATCAAGGATAAGCTCGAGCAGCGCCTGGCGGATTCGCTGGGCACCGCCCTCCATCATGCGGAGGGCTTGGCGAAAGTCGAGATCTTGGGTGGCGAGATGCTACTCTTCTCCGAAAAATTCGCCTGCATCGACTGCGGCATCTCTTACCCCGACATCGCACCCAACCTCTTTTCTTTCAATGCGCCCTCCGGAGCGTGTCCCGCATGTAACGGATTAGGGAACAAGATGTTCTTCGATCCGGAATTGATCGTCCCTGACCGACGACTATCGCTCAAAGACGGCGCCATCGCGCCGTGGGAAAAGCGGTCGTCGGACTTTTATTGGAACCTCCTCGAAGCCTTGGCCCAGAAATTCAAATTCGACCTCGAAACGCCCTTCGAAAAATTACCGAAAAAAGTCCAAGATGTGATTTTACAGGGTTCCGGCGAGCAAAAACTGCAATTTTCATATACGGGATCGCGGTTCAGCGGGAACGAAACCGATTATTTCCATTCCTCTTTCGAAGGCGTCATCCCCAACCTCGACCGCCGTTACCGGGAGACGAGCTCCGATTGGATGCGGGAGGACATGGAACGCTTTATGACCGTCCAGCCCTGCCCCCAATGCCATGGGGCGCGCCTGAAGAAGGAAAGTCTCGCGATCAAGATCGGCGGCCTCTCCATCCATCAAGTCACGGAGATGTCCATCAAAGCGGCCTTGGATTGGTTCCAAAACCTCCAATGGACTAAGAAGGAATCGGAAATCGCCAAGAGGATCCTGAAGGAGATCACCGAGCGCTTGGGTTTCCTCGTCAACGTCGGTTTGGATTACCTGACGCTCGACCGGTCCGCCGGAACCCTCTCGGGCGGCGAAGGCCAGCGCATCCGCTTGGCGACGCAGATCGGCGCCTCGCTCGTCGGCGTCATGTACGTCCTCGACGAACCGTCGATCGGCCTTCACCAGCGTGACAATGAAAAACTCATCCGCACCCTCGAGCGGCTGCGTGACTTGGGCAACACGGTCATCGTCGTCGAACACGACGAAAACATCATGGAAGAAGCCGATTACCTGATCGACATCGGGCCGGGAGCCGGCATCCATGGAGGGCACGTCGTCGCCGTCGGGACGCCCCGGGAAGTCATGAAGAATCCGAAGAGCCTGACGGGACAGTACCTCTCGGGGAAGATCGAAATCCCCACGCCGAAGACGCGTCGGTCGGGTTCCGGGAACGCGATTTCGATCGTCAAAGCCCAGGGCAATAATTTGAAGAACGTCAGCGTCGATTTCCCTCTCGGCGTCTTCACCGCGATCACCGGCGTCTCCGGATCCGGGAAGAGCACTCTCATCAACGATACCCTTTATAAAGGCCTGGCACAGAAAATTTACGGTTCCAAGGAAACCGCCGCCAAGTGCCAAGCCATCGAAGGTCTCGAGCATATCGACAAGGTCATCAACATCGACCAATCGCCCATCGGCCGGACGCCGCGCTCGAATCCAGCTACCTACACGGGTGTCTTCACTGAGATTCGGGATCTATTTGCGGAACTCCCCGAGGCCAAATCCCGTGGCTATAAGCCCGGCCGGTTTTCCTTCAACGTGAAGGGGGGACGCTGCGAAGCCTGCGAAGGCGACGGCATCATTCGGATCGAGATGCATTTCCTGCCCGACGTCTACGTCGAGTGCGAAGTCTGCCGCGGCAAGCGCTTCAACCGAGAGACCTTGGAAATCCTTTATAAAGGCAAATCCATCGCCGACGTGCTTTCCATGACGGTCGAACAAGCCCTGATTTTTTTCGAGAATATCCATACCATCAAAAACAAGCTCGCTACGTTGACGGAGGTGGGTTTAGATTACATCGAGCTCGGGCAATCCGCCACGACCCTTTCCGGAGGCGAAGCCCAGCGCATCAAACTCGCGAAGGAGCTCTCCAAGCGCTCGACGGGCCGGACCTTTTATATCCTCGACGAGCCCACAACGGGTCTGCATTTCGCGGATATCCACCGCCTCTTGGAAGTGCTCCAGAAATTCGTGGAGAGCGGCAACACGGTCGTCGTCATCGAGCATAACCTCGACGTCATCAAAACCGCAGATCACGTGATCGACTTAGGTCCTGAAGGCGGAGACGGCGGCGGCACGATCGTGGCCACGGGCACCCCTGAGGACATCGCCAAGCAGGCGAAATCCCATACCGGCCATTACCTCAAGAAAATCCTCTACGGGAAATCCGATCTTCTGGCGAAAGCGGGTTGATATTCTAAGCGTTGGAAAGACGCATGGCATCCTTCAGCACTTGGTGAGCGTGCCCTTGGTCCAAAGAATGTTCCGCCACCGTGATCCCCTCCTCCCAAGAAAGGGCCCGGCCTGAAGCGACGAAAGCGGCGGAGGCGTTCAACAAGACCGCCGACCTTAAAGGACTTTCGAATCCTTCTAAAATCCCCTTCAGCAAAAACGCGTTATGCGCGGCGTCCTTGCCTTTGAGCTTTTCCGGAGCGACGGGATCGAAGCCGAGGGCTTTCGGGTCGATCTCGCACTCGGAAATCCTTCCCTGGTCGAGTTCGACGACATGAGTCTTACCCGTCAACGTGACTTCGTCCAAGCCGTCCTCTCCGTGCACGAGAAGCACATGGCGAGAGCCGAGATCCTTCAGGACTTCGGCCAATAAAACCATCTTCTTCGGATCATAAACGCCGATCACTTGGGCGAGCGGGGTCGCGGGATTCGTCAAAGGCCCGAGGAGATTGAAGATCGTACGGGTCCCGATTTTTTTGCGGGCCGCTGCGACGTTCTTCATCGCCGGATGGAATCGCGGTGCGAAGAAAAAACCGAACCCGCATTCGACGAGGCATTTTCGGACCTGCGCCGGTTCTAAATCGATCCGGATCCCCAGAGCCTCCAAAACATCGGCGCTCCCCGCCTGCGAACTGACGGCCCGGTTGCCGTGCTTAGCCACGCGCACGCCGGCCCCCGCCACGACGAAGGCGGCCGCGGTAGATAAGTTAAACGTCCCCGCATGGTCGCCCCCCGTCCCGCAGGTGTCGACGAGGTTATCGGGATGCACATTCACCTTTATGGAAAACTCGCGCAATACCCGGACCGCCGCAGCGATCTCGTCCTTCGACTCGCCCTTGTCGCGCAAGGCGGTCAGGAACGAAACGACCTCCGGTTCCGCCGCTTGGCCGGACATGAGGGACTTCATGGCGAAAGTCATCTCCTCCGACCGCAAGGATTCCTTTTCGTTCAACTTCTGGATAAGGAGGGAGAAATTCATCGGGTTGCCTTAATCCTTCTTTTCCTCCATCGGCAATAACGATTTCCCACGAAACTTATCCGGAGCGCACACGATAACCCCGACCGTGCTGAGAGACCTCTTAATCCCCATCGTTTACCCCCCACCTGGGGTGGGCTCCGCGCCAGCCGGAGTTTATCGGGATCCTAAGCTTGGCGGCCGTTATGGAGAGGAAGCCCGCCACCCTGCTCTTTTTCGGACTCCTTTGAGCCCGACGACGTACGACGATGCAACGACAAGGAGATTCCTTTCCGCCAACGCCACTGGTCACCCACAAAACCGCTGTGGTTTTTTCGAGGGAGCAGCGCCTTTGCCCATGAATTTCCCGCTCCCCCTCCTCTTTTTGGATCCCAAGGCGTATCCGGCATGGGCCCGAAGGCCCGAGGCCCGCCGTACTTTTTCCGACTTAGCCGAGGAACATTTAGAAAAAATGTCGGACTTCGAACGCTCCGTCTTAAACGCGATCCTATCACAGGGGGGCTGTGTTCCTTTTGACGTTTTCTTTGATATCTCGAATTATGGCGGAGACTTTGGTGCCTATACGGCCCCGGATGCGGCCCAAAAACTCTTCAAAAGCACCGAACGTCCCGAAGGCGCGGAAGAGGGATTTTTCGATACCGCCTCCCGCTACCCCCAATTCGCGCAGGCCTTCTTAGAATACGCGGTCCGAATCTGGGAAGAGGCAGGTTGTCCTTCCCGCTTCCTCTTTTGCGAGATGGGCGCTGGCAACGGATCTTTCGCAGAATATTTCATGCAGGGGCTCGACACCCGTCGGAAGGGAGGGGATCGTCGGTACGAAGCCTTCGCAGGAGCCTTGAATTACCACATCATCGAAAAAAACCAGGCTCTGCTCGAATACCAAAGGAAAAGACTTTCTTCTGCCTTTCCCGAGGTCACGGCCTCCTTGGGAAACGCCTTATCGGACCGTTTGCCGCACATAGAATCGGGGATTTTTTTCTCGAACGAACAAGGCTTTCCGAAAAGCGTTTCAAAACCCATCATCATCGTAAGTCCCATGGAGTTCGTTGAGAATTATCTACCTTCTTTGATCTCCCGACACACCGGATCGACATAAATCACTCTATTGAGAGTGATGAGGGTTATTTTTTTGTTTCCATCCATTCCATAAAATCTCGACAACGTCATTTGGAGAAAAGCCCATTTCCTCTAAGTGTCCTATTTCGTCGCTTAAGCTCGCCCCGAAGAGCGCGTAGTCGTCCGTGTTCACGGTGATGGAGACACCCGCGTCGAAGAGCTTCTTGGCCGGGTGCTCCCGGTAAGAAGCACAAGCTCCTAAAGCCACGTTACTCGTCGGGCAGATATTCAGGGTCGTGCCCTTGCGGGCCAAAAATTCCATGACATGCGGATCGTCGGCCGCGCGGATGCCGTGCTGGACCGCGTGCAGACGCAGCGTCTCCACGTAATCCTGGACCGACCAGGCGGGCCCGAACTCCCCGACATGGGCCTTTAGTTTCAACCCCGCCTCTTCGCAAAAACGGTAAGTAGGGACGAAATCCGCCGCTTTTCCCACGCGCTCGTCATCATAAAGATCGACACTGGAGAAGATCCCCGTCTTCACCCACTCTTTCACCTTTTCAAGCGCCGTCTCCGGAGGCATTCGGCGGCTGATACCGATTTCCAGCCTTATGAGGACATGAGAGGCTACCCTTTCTCTTTCCTCAGACAAAATCGAAAAGATTGTTTCGGCGTCTCCCGCTAAAAGTTCCGGGATCAGGACATCGAAGCTCACTTCCGCATAGGCCACTCCGTCATCGATCAGCCTTTGGAAAGCTCCGCGGATGATGGCTCGAATATGGTCGGCGGACCGGATCGCGAAGATGAAATTTTGAAAAAGGTAGTCATTGAAGGCTTCGAAGCTCGCAAACTTCTTGGGTAATGGGGGTAAGGGTTTCCCAGCGATCGCCTCGTAAACCGCGAACGGCGCCGATAAAAGGCCGTGAAGATGGAGGTCGGTCCTCAAAGTCCCTCTACAGGGGAATGTTCCCGTGCTTCTTCGGAGGGTTCTTTTCCCGCTTGTCCTTCAACATTTCCAGGGATTGGATGATCTTGAACCGCGTGTCGCGCGGGAAGATGACTTCGTCGATGTAACCCAACTCCGCCGCCTTGTAGGGGTTCGCAAAGGCCTTGCGGTAGTCGTCGACCAGCTTGGCGCGCTCGGCGTTCGGGTCCTTCGCGGCGGCGATCTGGTTCTTGAAGATGATGTTGACCGCGCCGTCGGGGCCCATGACGGCGATCTCGGAGGTCGGGTAGGCGAAATTGACGTCGGCGCGCACGTGCTTGGAGCTCATGACGTCGTAGGCGCCGCCGTAGGCCTTGCGGGTGATGACCGTGATCTTGGGCACCGTCGCTTCGCAATAGGCGTAGAGAAGCTTGGCGCCGTGGCGGATGATGCCGCCGAATTCCTGAGTGGTGCCCGGCAAGAAACCCGGGACATCGACGAACGTCACGAGAGGGATGTTAAAGGCATCGCAGAAGCGCACGAAGCGCGCCGCCTTGATCGACGCGTCGATATCCAAGCAACCCGCCAGCACGGACGGCTGGTTGGCGACCACGCCCACCGAACGGCCGCCCATGCGGGCGAATCCGACGATGATGTTCTTCGCCCAATGCTGCTGGACTTCGAAGAAGGATTCCTTGTCCACGACCATCGTGATGAGCTGCTTCATGTCGTAGGGCTTATTGGCGTTGTCGGGGATGAGCTCGTCGAGCTTGGCTTCCTTGCGGTCCGCCTTGTCGTCGGTGGGGACGAACGGCGGGTCTTCGGTATTATTGGCCGGCAAGTAACTCATCAGCTTGCGGATCTTTCCCAGGCAGTCGCGGTCGTCCTCAGCCGCGAAATGCGCGACGCCGGATTTCTCGTTGTGGGTCATCGCCCCGCCGAGATCTTCCTTGCTCACTTCCTCGTGGGTCACCGTCTTGATGACGTCGGGGCCCGTGATGAACATGTGACTGGTCTTCTTCACCATGAAGATGAAGTCCGTCATGACGGGCGAGTACACCGCGCCGCCCGCGCACGGGCCTTGGATCGCCGAAATCTGGGGGATCACGCCGGAGGACAGGACGTTGCGCGTGAAGATGTCGGCGTAACCCGCCAAACTCATGACGCCTTCCTGGATGCGCGCCCCGCCCGAATCGTTGAGCCCGATCACTGGAGCCCCGACCTTCATGGCGAGGTCCATGATCTTGCAGATTTTCTTGGCGAACACCTCTCCCAAAGAACCGCCGAAGACCGTGAAGTCCTGGGCGAAGACGAAGGTCTGTCGGCCGTCGATTTTACCGTAACCGGTGATGACGCCGTCCCCGGGGATTTTTTGCTTATCGATCCCGAACTCGTTGCAACGGTGGGCCATGAACCGGTCGACTTCCACGAAGGTCCCCGGATCGAGCAGCAACTCGATACGCTCGCGCGCCGTGAGCTTGCCGGCCGCATGGTGCTTGTCGATGCGGTCCTGACCGCCGGCGACGAGGGCCTCTTGGTTGCGTTTCTCGAGCTCCGCTAGTTTTTCCTGAAGGGACATGGCTTCTCCTTGGGCATTAGTTTCGAATCAATAAAAAGAAGGCTGGTACTGCCAAGAGAGAGGAGTCCGTGTCAACCTACGGATGAGGAAAGTAGAGAGGCGGATTAGCGATGTTTAAAAGCCGTGCGGATCCCCGTCATAAATTCGCGGAAGATTCCACTTAAGTCATTTCCCGAATTACCATAGAGCTGATAAGCAAACCAACCTGTATTGAGATCATCTCGCCTAGGTTGATAAGCAATGTGCCCCATGACAAGACCTGCCGCTGCATCGGTATTCCAAGGATGATAAATAGAGTGGGTTTTTACGGTGGCGTTTGTCAAAACACTGAAAGCACGGTCGCCTAAAGGTACGTCCGGGCCAGAAGCTTCGTGTTCTTGGACATAGATCGATGCCCTTTCAGGCAAACTTCCATAGGCACTATTCATGGATTGAATCAGCCAAGACTTAGTTTCCTCAGTTACCTCATGTCGCTGGGCAGCGATCATTCCAAACAATGCCAACTCTCTTCCTATACCCGGGATGCGAGCGGGTTCTACCTCCAGATAACACATGGCGGTACCCATCACACCGAAACCTACAATGTAATGAGGAGATCGCTGTTCATCGTCATACTCAACAATATGGACGAGTCGCCCGTCCAAATGCATAAAAACAACACCCTCTTCCATCCCTTTTGTCGGATGATACACATACCAGGGAGGAGGTGTTTGAGGCTTAGAGGTCTTAGGAGTCGGAATGGGTTTAAATTGAGCTCTAATGTGAGCTGCAAAAAGATCCGCGTCGAGTGGGGCCTCTATCATTTCGCTTGCACGGCCTTCACCCTTATAACCCATCCCTGTTTTATAAAGGATTTGTACGGACCGATAAACAGCATCTTGAATCGTTTCCTTTCCTCGATCACGTGCCATTCGTTTTAGGGAAACTGAATCAGTCGCATGAAGGCTAATATGGGGCAGGCAAAAACTAATTTCCGTGGGATTATAAGTAAAACGATCTAAGTACTGAGGTACGCCTTCATAATCTCTTCCCATACCAGGCACAGGCTGAACCGTTACTTGAGTGAGACTAAGAATATGGTTTTGATCGAAAACTACAGGTTTCATAAAGTGGTTATCGGCGGTTTGAGGAAATTGTTGTGGGTCCCATGTGTTTTAAGCCTTGGGGTGATTTCTTAAGTCATTAAGCGTGCAGCGACCGCCCTTATGTGAGCACTAGGGTTATAACTTATATAATTAATATATTCTGACCTTGTTTCTTGTACCCAGGGAAGTTGTGCGATCATCCAATGAAGGGCATGAAGAATATCTTCTGAAGTCGTGTGCGGATTTTCCTTGATAGCGAGACTGAAAAGCGTCTGCGTCCCCCCACTCTCGTTAAGATTGATATGTAAGATATCAATATCTCTTAAAGCAGCGGCGAGTAGAAAAAGGTCTTTTACCGTCAATTGAGCGTCAAGAGCCTGGTTTAAAGGAATGGCCCGGCTACGGTGAAGCTGCACAGCCGAAAGAGAATTTGGATCTTGCTTACCTACCCTTAGAAAAACCAATAATTTTTCCAAGAGTGGGACCAAAAATCCTGGGTTTTCTTGGATTTTTCGGTTGGCTTCGCGGATTTTAATGGCAAAATCAGGATCCCAACAAAATAAGGTTGAGGCTGTTGATCGATCATACCTTGTCTCAAGACTACGTGAGGTACTTTCACAGTAAATGGCGCCCTGAGCGGGATTCTCTAAATTATGACAGGTGGCAGGCGTTATTCGCAGCTGTTGACACGTGGATGCAGTTTCAGAAGTAAATGTAACATAATCCGCACTACAAGAGTTCATTGTCATAGTCACAAACATAAAATCCTCCCTTTGAATAAGCTATTATCGATGGATCCCTGGAAAAGTTTCTCTTTTTTGTAAGGTATCATATTTTACGGCAGGGCTTTGCAGGGAAGACTTGTCAATACCTCCATAAAAGGGCATCATGGAACGTTAGGGGGAATTTATGGCCAAGATCTTGATCGCCGACGACGAGGTGCAATTGGTCAATATGCTCAAGGAGCGGCTGAATTTCGAGGGATTCGAAACCTTCGTGGCTCATGAAGGCATCCGGGCCACCGAAATGGCCCATAAACACCACCCCGACCTGATCCTCCTGGACATACTCATGCCGGTAGGCACCGGTCCTTCCGTCCTGGCGAACCTCAAATCCTCCCCAAAGACGCACAAGATCCCCGTCGTCGTCATGACGGCCATGAAGAAAGCGGGACTGGAAAAGGAAATGCGGGACGCGGGCGCCGACGACTTCATCGGCAAGCCGTTTGAGATTAAGGACTTGTTGGAGAAAATCAAACTCCTGATTCAAACGACTTTGATCGCTTAAAATTAGGAAGAGGAAAAAATCCCTATTTAAGATCCAGCGGCTCGTCCCACAGTGCCCTCGCCTTGAGTCTGCGTCGTAATCACCGTCAAGCCACTCCCCCTTCGATCTCTTCGCGGCGTGCCGCCTGCGTCATAAGAAGCCCTAGAGGAGAGGCTAAAATCAAATAAAGGGCCTGACCGAGCGAACTCGCGCTCTGACATGAAAATCGCAAAATGCCCTCCGGACTCATTTCTAGCGGTGCCGACAAAAATATACCCGGACGGAGTCCCCATTCGAATACGTTGTAACGTCGCCGCAGGATCCGCTGAGACGGCCACCGCCGCATACGTATGGCCGGGTGTATTTAGACTTAAGGGGATCCCATCCCGTACGCTTAATTGTGCGGCCTCTCTCTTTTCGCGGACAGCGGCAGCGATACCCCCATTGGCCATGTCACTTTCCACGGTCGCAAGACCTTCTAGCATGTTAGTATAATTTTCACCTGCTATTGCCTCTTTTTCCAGTTTTTGGATTCTTTTCCCAACCTCTTCTGCCACTGCACTGCTTTGAGGCCCACAATAATTTCTGCCGGCATGAATCCCCATGCAGATTACATTTACCGTAGGGTCGGGCACCACGAAGCGGTCGATAGGCTCTGAGGCGTGGGGTGGGCTTGGAGAGATGGATTGAGGTGGGGGCACGGCTCTGGCTGCCTCACGCTCCCTGATTTCCCTTCCAGACATGAACATATGGTCCATGATGTAATCCGTAGCTCTGTCATAGGTATCCGATGCCCGATCGATAATAGAAGATTCAGAAATTCCTGGCATAAAAAGAGACTCCTTCTTGCTTATTGTTATCGCTCCGAATCCCTAACGTAGTTTCCTCGTACTATTAAAAACCCCAAAATTCCTTTGTCACTCCGCGTCGATACGTTCATAATGAAGGGATGTCACAAGAGTCACACCGGCATCCACACTTTCAAGATGGGCCTCAGACTCAGGTGGTCACGGAAGAAAAGACAGCGGTTCAAGAGCCTCCCCTTTACAAGGTTTATTTAGTCAACGACGACTTCACGCCGATGGATTTCGTCGTCTGGGTCCTGGAGAACATCTACCATCACCCCACCGAAGATAGCGTGCGGATCATGTTGGAAGTGCATCAGCGGGGCCAAGGCTTGTGCGGCGTCTATCCCTACGACGTCGCGCGCACCAAGGTGTACCAAACCCAGGAAGTCGCGCGTAAGGAAGGTCACCCTTTGGAATGCGTGATGGAGCCGGATACGAGGAAGGCTGCCCATAAATAGCGCACGAGTATTGTCCGACCGGGTTCATCCCGGACGGACAAACGGAGTAAGCGATAAACACATGACCTCCAGATGGGGGTTTTTAGGGGGAGAGCGGTATCTCCCCCTAAAGGAGCTATATGATCACGGAAGAAGCGGAAAAAATCATTAAGCGCGCCTATGAGATGACGATCGCCATGGGACACGAGTTCGTCACTCCCGAGCACTTGCTCTACGCCCTGACCGAAGACGCTTGGGCCTCCGAGATCCTCCTGAAAAGCGGGGCGAACCTTCCCGATCTCCAGGCGAACCTCCAAAAGTTTTTCCAGGACAAGCTGCCGAAAGCGGCGGCTCCCAACGCGCAGCCGCAATACTCCGTCGGCTTCCGCCTCATCATGCAGCTGGCCGCGGCCCAAGTGCAGTCGTCCGGAAAGCAAAAGATGGACGGCGCCGACCTCCTCGTCTCCCTCTACAACGAAAAGGAATCGCACGCGGTCTATTTCCTCTTGAAGCAAAAGGTCACCCGCTTCGACGTCGTCCGCTACATCTCCCACAAGATCGCGAAGGTGGACGTGGACATCCCGGCGGTCGCTCCGGCGGAAGCCGAAACGACCAAGGCCAGGGAGAAATCCGAAAACGGCGAAGCGTCGAAGGACATCCTCGTGCAATTTTGCGTGAACCTGAACGAAAAGGCCAAGAAGGGCCAGATCGACCCCTTGATCGGACGCGAGAAGGAAATCGAACGCAGCATCCACATCCTCGCGCGGCGGCGCAAGAACAACCCCATCTACGTCGGCGACGCCGGCGTCGGCAAAACGGCGATCGTCGAGGGCTTGGCCCTCGCCATCGTCGAAGGGAACGTCCCCGACCATCTGAAGGACGCGGTCGTTTTCTCGCTCGATATGGGGACTCTGCTCGCGGGGACGAAATTCCGCGGCGAGTTCGAGGAACGCCTCAAAGCCGTCCTCAAAGCCGTGGCCGCGAAGCCGCACGCCATCCTCTTCATCGACGAGATCCACACCATCATCGGGGCGGGCGCCGTATCGGGAGGGTCGCTGGACGCGTCCAACCTGATCAAACCCGTCCTTGCGAGCGGTGAGATCAAATGCATCGGTACGACCACCTATAAGGAATACCGGAACCTCTTCGAAAAGGACCACGCCCTCTCCCGCCGCTTCCAAAAAGTCGAAATTCCCGAGCCGACGCCAGACGAGGCCCTTCAGATCCTGCGCGGACTTAAGGCGCGCTACGAGGAATTCCACCAAGTGACCTATTCGGAGGAGACCCTCAAAGCCGCCGTGGAGCTCTCGGCGAAGCACATCCCGGACCGCTTCCTCCCGGATAAGGCGATCGACGTTATCGATGAAGCCGGGGCTCAAGTGCGGCTGAAGAAGGCCGAGACCGAAGTCACGGTCGCCGACGTGGAGGCCGTCGTCTCGCGCGTCGCGCGCGTCCCCGCCCAATCGGTGCACACGGACGACAAGAAGAAATTAGAGACTTTGGACCGCGACTTGAAACTCTTGATCTACGGACAGGATGCGGCCGTGGAGCAGATCGTGGATTCGATCCGGCTCTCGCGTTCCGGTTTGAACGAACCCGACAAGCCGATCGGGTCGTTCCTCTTCGCGGGCCCCACGGGCGTCGGGAAAACGGAACTCGCCAAGCAGCTCGCCAAGTCCCTGGGCATCGAATTCATCCGCTTCGACATGAGCGAGTATTCCGAAAAACATTCGGTCGCCCGCTTGATCGGGGCGCCTCCGGGATACGTCGGCTTCGATCAGGGCGGCCAACTCACGGACGCCATCCACCGCCATCCGCACGCCGTCCTCTTGCTCGACGAAATCGAAAAGGCGCACGAAGACCTCTACAACATCCTGCTTCAAGTGATGGA
Source organism: uncultured Pseudomonadota bacterium (assembly GCA_964555055.1). Classification (GTDB taxonomy): domain Bacteria; phylum UBA10199; class UBA10199; order JACPAL01. Next base: position 105,528 of record CAZKQW010000001.1, read on the forward strand.
TTACGCCACGCTCACGGACAACAACGGCCGCAAGTCCGATTTCCGCCAGATCGTCCTCATCATGACGACGAACACGGGGGCTCGGGACAGTTCAATCCGGACGATCGGCTTCGAGAAGGCGGAGTTTGAAAACAAAAGCCATAAGGCGATCGAAAAGTCCTTCAGCCCGGAATTCCGGAACCGTCTCACGGGCATCGTGACGTTCAACGCGCTGGAACAGACCATCGTCGAGCAGATCGTCGACAAGATGGTGGCCCAACTGGAAGCCCGCCTCAAATCCAAGAACGTCTCCATCACCCTGGACCCCGCGGCCCGCGCCTACTTGGCGAAGAAAGGCTTCGACCCGCAGATGGGCGCGCGTCCCATCCGCCGCCTGATCGAAGCGGAGATCTCGAAGCCGTTATCGAAGGAAATCCTATTCGGCCAACTCCAGAACGGCGGCGACGTCACGATCGGCAGCGACGGGGACAAGATCCTCTTCACGCACCACGCCCTCCTCATCCCGGCGCCGGCCGAAGTTCACAAATGACGCGACCGGATCTCCGTGCTCGAGACGTTCGGGATGGGCGATCCGACGCCTCGGGGAAATACGATGACACTCGCTAATTTCTCTATCTCGGAAAAGGATTTCCACTCGCCGCGCTGGGCGTAATCGTCGCTTCCCATCACCCACGAAAAGCGGTGTTTCGGGAATTTTTTCTTCAAGAACAGGATCAAGTCCAAGGTGAAGCTCACACCGCCTTTTTTCTTCTCCCAATCCTTGACCTTCACTTGGGGACGGAGCGGAGCGAACAAGACCCGGCATTTCCGAAGGCGCGACGCGAAGGGCTCCGTTTTCTTCCCGAACGCATGGCGGTACACGGGGAGTATCCAGACTTCGTCGACGGATTTGCGGCGCGCCACGCGGCGGGCGATCTCGTAATGCCCTTCGTGGGGGGGATTGAAGGAGCCTCCGAAGAGCGCCACGTGACGGCTCGGTCGAAGGCCGATGCGCTTTGACATTTTACGGGGCATTCTCCATAAAGTGGCGATGCCCAAGAATAAAATCAATCGAATCTTGATCGTGTACAAGAAGAGTTCTTACCAAGTACATGCCCTCAGCAAGAAGAACTCGCGTTACTTGAAGCTCCTGAAGGAAAAAAGCATCGTCACGCGCCGCTCTAAGACCAGCCACGAGATCCACCTAGAGACGATCGAATCGATCAAGAGCTCCCTCCATAAGCTGCAAATCCCCTTCGACATACGGCTTCGCTACAACCTAAGCGCCATTAGCGGCTACGATCTCGTCATCACCATCGGGGGCGACGGCACCTTCCTGGAGACCTCCCACTACCTTCAAGACGGTTACTTGATGGGCGTGAACTCCGTCCCCTTCGAGAGCATCGGTTATTATTGCAAATCCAACGCGGAGAATTTCCTGGAGAAGCTCTTCCGATTCATCGAGGGCAAGGCCAAGATCCAGACCTTGAACCGCCTCGGCTTCACCATCCAAGGGTTGACGAAGGAAAAGATCTCCGGACCGCTCGCCTTGAACGACATCCTCTTCGCCAACAAGAACCCGGCGGGCACGACGCGCTACTTATTGAAGGTGGGACACGTGACGGAGGAGCAAAAATCCTCGGGCGTCTGGATCGCTCCGGCTCCGGGCTCCACCGCGGCAATCCACTCGGCGGGAGGACAGGTTTTGCCGATCTCCTCGGATAAATTCCAATACTGCGTGCGGGAGCCTTACGAACCCCGCGGGAAATACCAACTCAAGAACGGCATCCTGGCGCCCGGCGCGCACGTGGAGATCACGTCGACGATGGACGACGGCCGCCTTTACGTCGACGGTCCCCATATTTGGTACAAGATCCTACGCGGTTCGAGAGTTGTGATTCAACCATCCCGAAATCCGATCCGGGCAATCTGGTAAATGAATAGCAGACACTTGTGTAGCTATAGATGGAACCTTCTGCATCGCAGCCAGCATTCTTCTTAGATAAGCTTGCTGTACTTCACCAACCGGTTCCTCATTATTTGAAACGCGGTCACAAAGAGTTCTCACACCCCCTAAAAGAGCGTCGATAGTATCAGAGTTTAGACAATTAATGACGTTAGGGGCAAAGCTATCCAGAAAAGGTCGCGCATCTCCACGCACTTCACAGATACGCAGTCCTCGAAAAAGAAGATTCGGAAGATCATAACGCTTACCATCCCTCTCGAACACATCCCATTTTAAAAATGCATCAATGGAATCTCTCACGCGCGCATTTATGGTTTCATCCGCTGGTGAGGAGATTGTGGGACTTGGGGTTGCGGCTGTGGAGCTCGTAAAGACAGCTAATGATAAGGTTCGTGATGTTAAACTCATGCACGTGTCCTCGTCTCAGTCAGGGAAAAAGTTGTGGACAATTATTAATCCAACAATCTTTTTTTCACATCTTCAGCCTGACAATTTGGACAATCCGAGACTTTATGCACTTACACCCAACCGAATGCGGACAGGACGTCGGAGGCGACCTCTTCGATGGCCTTGGACGTCACGTCGATGACCGCCTTCACTTTCAGCGTTTGAAAGATGAGGTTCGCGTACTTGATCTCCTGCTTGATGTTCTCGAGGTTGGCGTAGTTCTCCATGTGGCCGACGCCCAGTTTCGCCAAACGGGACGTGCGGAGGTCGACCAGCTTCTCCGGCGAGATGGTCAGTCCCACGAGTTTGGACGGATCCACCAAGTGCAGGACGGACGGGATCGGCACGCCGCGGACTAGAGGGACGTTGGCGGTCTTGTAGCCACGGTACGAAAGGTAGATCGACAAGGGGGTCTTCGACGTGCGCGAGATGCCCACGAGGATGATGTCGGCGTTGCGGATGGTGTCGAGGCCGAGGCCGTCGTCGTGCTTCACGGAGAACTCGATGGCTTCGTTGCGCTTGAAGTAATTGCTGGAAAAATCATGCCTCAAGCCGGGCTCGTCGGAAGGCGTGATCTGGAGGAAACCGGCGAGAGAGTCCAAAACCGGGCCCATCACGTCGATGGCGAGCACGCCCATGTCCTGGGCCGTCTTCATTATGATCTGGCGGAGGTTCTTGGAGACGAACGTGAAGATGATGCACCCTTTCGTGTCATGGGCTTCCTGCACGACGCCCAGGGCGCGTTCGGCCGAGCGCACGCGGGTGCGCTGCAGGACGGGGACGCCTTCCTTCTTGAATTGACGGACGGCGGCGTTCGTGAGGCTTAAAACCAACTCTCCCGTCGCGTCGGATACCGCGTAAATGATCATTGTCTGGTTTCCCTTTATTTACCTTCGACCAAGCGCAACTCCGGTCCCTCGCCGATGACGAGGCTCTGCATCTTATCGCCGAACTTCTGCAGCTTCTTGTCCGCGTCCTCGAAGGATCCCTTCGCGTTCGACAGGTGCTTCCCGAGCAATTGGAACTTATCCCCGAAATCCCCGAAGTCCTTCTTGAGAGCCGCCAAATCCTTCATGATCTCGCAAGCCCGCTCTTCGATCTTCATGCCCTTGAAGCCGACGGCGATCGTCTGAAGGTAAGCGTAGAAGCTGTTGGGAGATACCGGATAGACGCGCTTCTCCTGGGCGTAACGGATCAAGTCCTTTTCGCCCTCTTCCTGACGGATGAGGATCTCGTAATAGACGTTTTCTGCGGGAATATACATCAAGGCGATGTCGAGCGTGCCCTCATGGGGCAGGATGTATTTTTGCGAAATCTTGTCGATGTGCTTCTTGACGTCCGCCAGGAAGACCTTGCGGGCGGCGCGCTTCTCGTCGTCGTTGTTCGATTGTTGGACGATCCGGAGGAAGTTCTCGAGGGGAAATTTCGAATCGACCGGGATCATGCCTTGGGCCGAGTGGACCACGGCGTCCACTTTTTCGCGCGACGTGAACTCGTGCTGGAGCTTATACCGGTCCGGAGGCAGGACCTGGGAGAGGAGATCCCCCAGGAAGAGCTCGCCGAGATTCCCGCGCAACTTGGGCGCCTTTAAAATATCCTGAAGGCCCGCGATATCTTTCCCCACCTCGAAGATCTGCTTGGTGGACTCCTCCATCCGCCCCAAGCTCTTTTGTACGTCACCCACCACACGGGCGGCGTTGTCGAGGCGTTGACCGACGTTTTTATTCGATTCTTCCATCAACCGGCTGGTCTCGTGCAGGCGCTTATCCATGGCTTCGGTGAGGGAGGACATCTGCTGGTGGACGAGCTTCGAGGAGGCGTCGAGCTGGGAATGTAGGTGTTCGATTTGTTGTTTTAACAGGAGCTCAGAAGCGTTGTCTTTTTTTCGCGTCACCTGAAAGGCTAAAAAGCCGACCAGGCCGATCAAACCGACCAGCGCCGCTAACAGGATGGGAATGAGCGTCATGACGACGGAGGATAAAGGATATCGTTGCCAAATCAATCAGAAATGACGGAAAGTATTTTTCCTATGAAGATCAAAATCTACACGACCGATGATTGTCCTTATTGCCTGGCCGCAAAAAACCTCCTGACGCGAAAGAATCTTCCTTTCGAAGAAGTCGACGTCAGCGCGGACGCGGATTTCGACGCCCTCGTCAAAAAAACCGGCATGAAGACGGTTCCTCAAATTTTTCTAGATGATCAATTGATAGGAGGGTTTCAGGAACTCACGCAATGGGATCGTCAGGGGAAGCTCTAAGCGGCGCCCATGTCGCGACGCGCTCCAATCATATAATCGCGCGTTAAACCAGACGTACCCTGCGAAGTCCCCGATACACGACCGCCCTCCCCGTCACGACCGCGGCTTTGGTCTCGCGTGAGTCGGGCCATCAGCATTTGCTCGCGAGTCATCGCGGGAGCGGCAGCTTGGAAAACGGCAGCCGCCATCGGAGAGGCCTGAGGGCCTTGCATCCGAGGCTGCTCCATATGGGCGAGCTCGTACATGCATCTTAAACCCTCCGCGTAAGCGGGCTGCTGCTCTTCCGTGAGGTGCGGCGCACTGCAAAGAATCACGCTGCGGGCAGGCGCTTGTTGAGCCGGCGTTTCGGGAGCCATAGGGACCGGCGTCGCGTCTGGAGCCACGGGGGTCCCGGAAGTCGGTCCCGCCGCGTTCGGGGTTCGGGGCTGGGTCAGTTGCCCGCCCCCTTGAAGGCGGGCGTACTGTAATTGTTGTTTCTGCTCCGGGGTAAGATGAGCTTCGTCGGAAGACGTCCTGAGAGACGTCGAAGGCGTTTCACCGCTTTCGGGAGTCGACCGCGGCAATCGTGTTTGAGGTTGGTTAGCGGAGCCTGACTGCCCTTCCCCTTGGGATTGAGACTGATTTTGAGACTGTTGAGCCGTTTGAGGTTCGGAAGGGGCGTTGGGCACAGCGGGAGCTTCCGGAGCTGCGGCGGGCTGGCTTGCAGTTTCAGGCTGAGGCAGATTTTCAGCTACAGACGGTTGCGCTTCCTGAGGCACAGGCTCCGAATGGTTTGGAGGATTCGATGGCAGCGTCTCTTGAGTCGTTTGTGGTTGGTTTACAGACTGAGATTCTTGAGCTGGAGGATGGGCTTCGTTCGGTTGCGGGGTTTCCGCGGCCTTCGCTTGATCTGTTCTTTGATCCGCCGCATGTTGGCGGCCTTCGGCTAAAAGTTGGGCTCTCTGGGCGAGAGTACGGGCTTTTTGGAAAGAATCCCGCTGAACCACCGCCCCTCGCTGGGAATCAGAATGGGTTTTCGCCAACGCCGACTCGCCTTCGCGAGCCTCCTCTCGTCTCTGATCCCGACGGGCTTCTAAATGGTCAGCCGCTCCTTGAAAACGAGCTCCGTTATTTAAGGACTCCACACCCATAAAAATACACGTCTCCTCCAGAGCCCTATTTTAGCAAGCCAAGTGCCAGCGGCCGAACTTCATGAGCTTGAAACACAATCCTATCTATTTAAATTTATTCGTATTTTAAATCAGTGGATTCACGAAAGATTAGCGCCTGGAGACTAATGACACCAGTTTTCGCTTATTTGAGGTGTCGCAGCCTCAAGATCCGCTCATGGCTCGCGCGAGCTTGTTCTTTTAAAAACGCCGACTTTTGCACCTCGCGGTGGACTTGCGAGACCACGTCCAAGCCTTGTTCCCCACCACTACAGATCAACAGCATGTCGACGCCAGCTTCTAAGGCCAGCACGCAGGCCTCAGCATAAGTGTATTTTTCGGAAATGGCCTTCATCTCGAAATCATCGGAAATGACGACGCCGTCGTATTTCCATTTTTCGCGTAAAAGATCGGTGAGGATTTTTTTCGAGAGGGTCGCGGGATTCTTCGGGTCCAACGCCGGATACACGACGTGAGCCGTCATTAACATGGGGATTTTTTTTCGAACGGCCATCCAAAAAGGGAATAATTCCACTTTGTTTAACACGGCCCGACTCCGCGTGACCGTGGGGAGAGTCAGGTGAGAATCCTGATGAGTGTCCCCATGCCCCGGGAAATGCTTGCCGCAAGCCAAAATCCCGGCTTTTCGCAAGCCTTCGGCGAAAGCCAAAGCCGCTTCGGCGGCGATTTTCGGATGGTCGGAGAAAGCACGATCGCCAATAATGGGATTTTTCGGATTGGAGTTCACGTCCAGAACAGGCGCGAAATCGAGATCAAAACCCAAAGCCTTTAATTCCTTCCCCAAAAGATAACCCGCTTCGGCAACGAGCTTTCGATTCTTCCCCTTTTGGAAGAGAAAACCCCAGGTAACAGCCGGAGGGTAGAGCGGAAAGGGAGACGTCAAGCGGGCGACGCGGCCGCCCTCCTGATCGACTGCGATCCATAAACGAGGGTCGATTTTCCTAAGGGAAGCGTTCAGGGCTTTTACCTGGGAAAGGGTTTGGATATTTCGTTTGAACAAGATCACGCCGGCAGGCGGCGCTTGCTTTAAAAGCTTTTTTGTTTCCTTAGAAATACTTGTTCCTTCAAATCCCCACATGAATAAACGGCTGAATTCCTCAAATTTCATTTGCGCTCCTTACTATCCTTATCGATTTTCTTCTTTAAACGCTTCCACCACCCACTCGAACGACCCGTCCGGCCTGAGCCGAACATTTTGAACGCGATCCGAATAGACAACCACGTTTTTCCGGTACCATAAAGGGATTACGGGAACATCCTGCGAGAATATCTTTTGGATCCACCCATAAACCTCTCGACGCTCCTCACGATCCAAAGCCTTGGCGATCGACCCCGTCAGTTGATCCATCGTTTTTTCGTCGTCCCGATGGTAAATGTCTCTGAGGAAATCCGGCTCACTCAGGGCTTCTCCTTCTTCGGGACCTTCCATCAAAATAAGATCATACCGCCCTTCCGCCACGTCGCGCAGGAAAATCGTCTTATCTTCAGGAACGACTTTTAAATCGACCCCGATCGATCTCCATTGTTTCGCGATCAGACGCGATAATCCCAAAGACTCTTTATGGGTCGTCGTCTTTAGCGTGAGTGAAAATCGAGCCCGAGGGCCGCTTCCATCCATATCGAAATAACCCGAGCGGTTTAAAGCTACCTTCGCCACTGTCACGTTTTGCGGTGTATGAGGGTATGTTGAAACATCGCTCTGATATGCCCAATGCGCGATCGGCAGGAGGGTTTGCGCCGGGCTGCCCCAACCACTCAGATGCTCTTCGATCATAGAGGGTATATCCAGGGCATAAGCCAGCGCTTTACGGACTTCGGGATTCGCCAAATGGGTTTCTTGAAGATTAAACGCGAGATACACGACCTGTGACCCTTCGGTGGACTGGATCTTTAGCCGAGTCTCGCGCCTCAAGGACTCCATCAAGGCGGGAGAAACACTGTTTTGAAGGGCATCCACACGACCATTCTTCAACGCGAGCACGCGTAAGGCCTCGTCGGCAATCACGTGGAATTCCAAAAAAGGGATTTTTGACGGAGATTCAGGCTGATTGGCCCGACGCAGCCTCACTTTTTCGGGGCCCACTCTTTCGACGGCGAAAGGACCGGTGCCGATTTGGGGGGATCGATCTTTAGGAAGGATACCGACCGTCAATGCTGCTAAAAAAGTCCCGTTAGGTTCTTTCAACGCGATTTGCACTGTCTGTGGATCCGGAGCACTCACCTCTTCGATTTGGTCCAGTACCTTTTTCCATGGCGAACGACTGTCGGCACGGCGCAATTTTTCGATCGTGAAAAGAACATCGTTCGAAGTCAACGGCAGTCCGTCGTGGAAGAGAACTCCGGCCTTGAGATGGATCGTATAATGCCGCGGGTCTTTTTGTTCGAAGGAAGCGGCCAAGTCCGGCACCCATTCGAACCTTTCGTTGACTCTAAAAAGCCCTCGATGGATGAGACGCGAAATTTTCGAAAAATCAGCGACACTTGCAACACCGACGACGAGGGTGTCGCTGGGGGTTTTTGAAGGCTGGCGAGCCGAAGGACCACAAGAGGCGGTTAACAGCAGAAGAAAAAAAATAATTTTTACCCTGAAAGAATTGAAAGCGCCGAAGGATGAAATTAAGGTGCCCACGAATCCGCAGAAAATTATGAGACTTTTGAAAGCCTGTCACTCTTTTATTCCTTTTTTCCTCTTAATAACGCTTCTTTTCCATACATTCCCGCCTTTTTCCGGGGACGCGGAAGCGAAAAAAGCGACGGCAAAAAAAAACGCTTCGAAACGTCCGGTCAAATGGAAGCCCCTGAACCTCAATCCTGTTGGCACTCTTTCAGAACAAATCGATTACATCATACGAGAGACGGGATTGAACGCTTGCATCGTAGGATTGAAGGCGGTGGACTTAGGATCGGGGAGAGTCGTCTACGAGAAAAACGCCGATCATCCTCTGAATCCAGCCTCAAATACGAAGATCATCACTGAGGCGGCGGCGCTTGATTTTTTAGGCCCCCATTACACGTTTAAAACTGATTTTTCTTCCGAAGCATCCATCGATCCCGATGGTCGTCTCCATAATCTTTGGATCCGGGGTTACGGGGATCCCGTCTTCACGACGGAAGAGATGGAGGCCGTCGTCGACGCCTTCGCCGAAGCGGGATTGAAGGAAATCACGGGCAACGTTTACGTCGATGATTCGTATTTCGGGACGGACCATAATATCCACTACTCTTCACGCAGCGGAGGCAAGGAATATACGATCGTTTTGGGAGCGGTTTCCTACAACTTTAACCGCGGACAGATCCATATTTCGCAAAGCTCCGAGGAGGAAGCGGAACAGACGTCTATCGCTTTCCGCAAAAAAAGACAAAAGAGCCCGAAACGCCGGAAACCCATTCGAAAAAAACGTGTAATGAGCGTAGCCAAAAATCCGGCCCTAGCGTTCGGTACCGCCTTCATCCAAACCATGGAAGCGAGCGGGATCAATATTAAAGGCAAAGCCATCGAAGGCATCACTCCGACCGACAGCACACAGGTGCTGATCCATCGATCCCCTGAATTGAAAGAAGTCGTAAAAGGCATGGGAAAATTCAGCAATAACTTCATCGCAGAGCAAGTCTTACGCGTGATCGGTGGCGAAAAATACGGAGCTCCCGCTTCCTTGGATAAAGGCTTGAAGGTCGCGCGGGATTATCTGGAATCGCTCGGCTTCTCGGAGCGGGAGTTCGCCTTGGACAATGGGTCCGGCCTTTCCTTATACAACCGCTTATCGGCCGATCAATTCATCGACATACTGGAAAACGCCTATCGTTCCCCTTACCGGGATGAATTCATCGAGAGTTTAAGCATTGCCGGCGTGGACGGTACTTTAAAAAAGAGGCTGAAGGTGCCCGAGTTGGCGGGAAGAGTTTTCGCAAAGACCGGTACCTTGAACCAAGTCAGTTCCCTGTCCGGTTATTTATTTCTGAAGCGCAAACGAATCGCTTTTTCTCTTCTATTGAATGATGTTACCATACCCCACGATCGATTGGTGATCGCAAAACAGGAAATACTCCGGTCCATCGCCAATGCCGTCGAATAACTTATGAAAAAGGAACAGGCTCTACGCATCGCTTTGGTCGTCAGTATCGGCACAGGACTCCATTTTGGCTTCCGAGGATTGTCTTCCGCCTTACCTCAAAAATTCCCGCACCTAGCACGGGAAGCCACTCCAACGGTGGAAGTGCCTCTATTGCCTTGGGAAAGCGACCTGAAACCGGTCGAAACTTTTACGGAAATCGCCAAGCAAAACGAACCAGAACTTCCGACGCCTCCCGCAGACGTGGAACCTCTCCAGCCTTTGGCACCTCTCCAAGCAAAAAACGCGGTTAAACCGAAGACTAACAGCGTCAGAAAATTAGTCTCCGCCACGGTTTTACCCGAAACCCCGGTCGGCTCTCTTGTGACAGACCGTTACCACGGGAATTCGCCTTTTATCATCACACCTTCTCTCGCGGCCCCGGTAGAGTTTTGGGCGCGCATTTATGGGGTTTATACTTCCGATCAGGTCGTTCTCCACGACATGGAAGACCTTTCCATCGTCTACAAAATCCTGGATTTTTCGAACCTGCAGAAGCGCGATATCTCCGATGCGGAAAGAAGATCGATTCGGGAGTCGGAGGTTAACCGCGCGATGGCGGAGATCAGGGCAGGACTCGATTCCACGCTCGCCAACCGACTACGCTCGCAAACCGGAATGAAGAACCGCTTCGAGGAAGGTTTAAAGCGTTCGGGTCGGTATATTTCTTACTTCGAAAAAATCATCATTTCTTATGGAATGCCGTCTGAGATTTCTCGGCTTCCCTTCGTAGAATCTCTTTTCAACGAGAAGGCCTTTTCGAAGGTGGCGGCCGGAGGTCTATGGCAATTCATGGCCGAATCGGCAAAAAAATACATGACCGTCAATTCTTTGGTGGACGAACGCTACGACCCGTTGATCGCCTGCCATGGAGCCGCCAAGCTCCTACGCCACAATTTTGACTTATTAGGAACATGGCCTTTAGCCATCAATGCCTATAACTCGGGTCCCGGAAACCTTATGAAAGCGATGAATGCCTTGGGGACGAAGGACATCGCAAAAATCATCAACGGCTATCGCGGCGGGAGTTATGCCTTTGCTTCGCGTAACTTTTACCCTTCTTTTCTAGCCGCTTTGCATGTTTATGAGAACCGCAAAAAATATTTCGGGAATATCGTTATAGATCCACCTTTGGCTTTCGACATTCTGGAGCTCCCCACGACCATGAGCTTTCCGGAAATCGCCTATCTCTCACAGACATCGCTTAACGCACTCAAGTCCCTTAACCCGGCGTTTGACGCCAGCGTCATCCGCGGCGCTTACTCCCTGCCTCCCGGCTCGCAGTTACGGGTGCCTCCGGGTGTTCTAAATGCTTTCGCAGCGAGATTTTTGGATTTTAAAGCGAGTCCTGACGCTCCAGACCTCCATATCGTGGAGTCCGGCGAAACATATGAATCTATCGCCCATTTTTACGAGACTTCAAGTCACGACATGCGGCAACTCAATAACTTAGGTGCCGACCTCCAAGATGGCTTTGTCGTTCAAATCCCCCCAACCCGCCACCTCGTAAAACGGGAAAAATAATCCCCTCACTTTGATAATCAGTAAACTCAAGCGGGTATCAAAAAACCCATTTCCTTGTGGATAACTTTAAAAAACTTATTATAAATAAGGAGTTTAAATATTTGTCACAGCGTGGCATTATCTTTGCTGTGCTGAGCCTTAAGGTCTAAAAATGGAATATCGCTCAGGTTTTTAAGGGCGAGGCCAAAAGGGGGTATGTATGTTTGTCGGCGTAATTAAAACGAAAGACGTCCTGCTTCATCCTCTCACCCTCATCTCGATGAGGGGTATCCGAGGGTATCTGAAATTATTTTTCCGGGCCTTAAGTCCCAAACGCTACCGATTCATTTCGATGACGCAAAATACCCAATGGATCGACACGAACCGCATGCCGCAGAAGTAAAAAGTACCCAAAACGGAACCTGATCACCCAAGCTAAACTTTGAGCGGCGGCCTGATTTTCCTAGGAGCTAGTTGCCGCTTTTTTCTAAAATCCCAAATATCTAGCAACTTTCCCACCGCCCCCACCGATCATTCTCCTATCATTTTACAATGGCATTCCCCTTGCTCTGAAAGCATAAGGGTGACTTTTTTTGGAGGCGTTATGATCGTCGGCATCATACAAACGAAGGACATCATCCTAAACCCCATCACCCTCATCCGCATGAAAGGCTTCATCGGCTACTTCAAACTCATCCTACGCTCTTTAAGCTCCCGCCCACACTGCTTCATCAATATGATTGAAAATACCGAGTGGATCAAAACGGAAGATCTTAACAAATAGTCCTCACAAATTTTCACAAAAATATTGCAGGAAATCCAAAAATATTAAATGTCCGGATTCCTTTAGAAGCCCTCGATTGCCTTGAGAATCTGGCTCCGTCAGTTCGAAAAGGCCTTGATCGGGGGGCTTGGGGCGGCGACGTAGGAGCCCCCCATTTTCAATGGGCGCGTAACTCAGCGGTAGAGTGCCACCTTCACACGGTGGAAGCCACAGGTTCGATCCCTGTCGCGCCCACACTTCACATATCAATAAAAAGACAGGCAATAAACAGAGCCGGAAATAGGGGGAGCTATGAAGAAAGGTCTTTTCACTCTGGTCGCGCTTTTAGGCTTCGGCTGCCAATCATCGCCGCCGCCTCCCACCCAATGGAGCGCCATCCCGAAAAGAACCGCCAGCACACCGGCGAAACCCGCGATCCCCTCTTTCACGCCCGCAAAGGAAGCGCCCTTCGTGAAGGTCCCCTTGGGATTGGATAACGAAAATCTTAACATCCCTGCCGACAACCCGCTCACACCCGAGAAAGTCGCTCTGGGGAAGATGCTTTACTTCGATCCCCGCATCTCCTCGGATGGGACGATCTCGTGCGCCACATGCCATAACCCCGAAAAAGGATGGACGGACCAATTGCCCGTGTCTCCGGGATTTCAAGGACAAAGAGGTAACCGCAGCGCTCCAACGGTTTTGAACGCCACCTATATGGGCTTACAATTTTGGGACGGTCGATCCCCCTCTCTCGAAGACCAAGCTTTAGGGCCTCTGGTGAATCCCGTGGAGATGGCCAACAAAGACCACGATTCGATGGTGAAGAAAGTGTCTTCGATCGCCGCTTACCTGCCTTATTTCCAGAAAGCCTTTCATGGTGAAGGCATTACGAAGGAAAACGTCGGCAAGGCCATCGCTTCCTTTGAAAGGACCGTCTTGAGCGGCAACTCGCGCTACGACCGCTATAGCGCCGGGGATACCGCCGCCTTAAACGCCTCCGAAATCCGCGGCAAAGACCTTTTCTTCGGCAAAGCTAACTGCACACGTTGCCATGCGGGCCCGAACTTCAGCGACAGCATGTTCCATAACTTAGGCGTCGGCATGAACGCGCCGACGCCTGACCTAGGGCGTTTCGTCGTCACGAAGGAGGAGTCTGACAAAGGAGCTTTTAAGACTCCCACGGTTCGAGACATCACGAAGACGGCGCCTTACATGCACGACGGCTCCGAAAAAACGCTAGAAGATGTCGTTGAACTCTACGACAGAGGCGGCAACAAGAACCCCTATTTGGATCCCCGGATGGAACCCCTCCACCTCACGCCCCAAGAAAAGGCGGATCTTGTGGCCTTCATGAAAGCGTTGGATAGCGATCCTTATCCGAATATCGCGGCGCCGAGTCTTCCGGAATAAGCATAGCTTTCGTAATTTCCGATTTTCTCTTTTCTTTTTTTTCTCTATAGTATTCCGGGTGCCGACTTCACGATCAAAAAGGACGTATGCGAGCCTCGCGTATTTTTGGTGTTTCGTTTTCGCCGCCGTGGGGCTTCTTTTCGTCTTCTTTCCCGTTCTTCTGGCAGACTCCCTGACTTCCATGGCCCGCGCCTTCCACCTGAACGGATCGATTCACATGACCCGGGACAATATCGGTTACGTGCTGGGTTTATCCCTCATGGCGTTGATCGTATTCCTTTCGTTTCAAAGCGCTCGTCATCCAGAGCAAGCCAATCTCTATCAGGGGCTGCTGATCTCCAAGATCACCAGCACACTCTTCTTCACGGTCTTAGCGATCTCCCATGGCTCAGCATGGATCCTGGCGGCTTTTGCGGATGGATTCGTCGCGGTCACTCTTTTTTGGGCGCACCACCCTCTCGATCTTAAGCCGGCATTCTTCGACTTTTGGAGGCGTTACACCGGCCAAGGCCCTTTTTATGAAATATGGTTCGGTAAAATCTGGATCTCTCCGGAACACGCTTTTTGGTTCCGTTATACCATTTTAGACGGTCAAGAAAAACAAGCCTCCACTTGGGCGATCCTTTTCAATGGAGATAAAATCTGGACCGGAAAAAACAATTACCCTCTCGATGATCTTCCTCCCGCTCCTTCCGTCATCTTACCTCCTGCGCGGGACATGATGCGCTATCATCTTCACCCTCAGGTCTTTCATATCGGCGAAAACCACCTGGATACCCATAACGCTTTAGGCACGGCGGGGGATCTCTACTGGGACATCCGATGGACACCGACACCTCAGAGGTTTACGCATGGGCCCGAGTGGATCCATGCGTTCAAATTCGCCAAAAGCCGTTATGACGCGTGCCTCGTCGATTTGAAATGCTCAGGTTCCATCACCTACCCGTCACATGGCCGTCCCCAAACCCTGCCTTTCCACCAAGCCTCAGGAATGATCGGGCACATTTACGGTACCCGGCAAGCCCATGCGTGGGCGTGGGCCCATTGCAATGTCTTTGATCAAGCGCCTCAAGTTGTTTTCGAAGGCCTCTCGGGTATCTTGTCTGTCGCGGGAAAAAAGACACCGACTTTCTCGTCGTTTTACTTTTTCGACGGCGAGGTGAAATACGAGTTCCGGTCCACAAAAGTATTTTTTCATTCCTATTCCCGCTGGGACGGTCAGGAGTGGCATTTTGAAACGACCCAAAACGGCGTCACCATTTCGGGCATTGCCCTCCTCTCGAGACAAAACGCCGTCGTGGAATATACGGACACGGATGGCTCCTCACTATGGTGCACCAACAGCAAACTCTCAGCACTGAATATTCGACTGGTCGATCCCAAACGTCACATCGATCGAGAGTTTAAATCGGCGCACAGCGCGGCTTTTGAAATGGTCTCGCGCGAAAAACCGAAGAGGCGAATCGACTTATGAAGAAGATCCGTTTCGCCGAGCGCTGGGTCTCTTTAGCTCTCGAAGATAGACTCCAATTAGAGACCAAGTTCATGCTGATGGAGAAACGACGCGAGCGCTATCCCCCCTTCCTAAAGCGACTTCATAGAGCAGCCTCTTTCTTGTTTGAATATCTGGCGCCTCTTTTCTTAATCGGCAAAGCAACGCGCGCCGGGAAGCTCTCTCAAACCGATTTTTTCCTGTTCCTCGAAGCTTTGCAAAAATCGCCCACCTACTGGGTCCGGATCGTCACCATCTTCGTGCTCCAGCCTTATTTAGACATTCTTTACTCGGAAAATGCACCGGTACGCAAAAAACACCCGCTTCAGGATTACGTCGACGCGCACCAGGAACATGAGAACGCCTATGAATACGACTTCGTTGTGATCGGATCCGGAGCCGGAGGAGCTCCGCTCGCCTGGGATCTCTCCTGTAAAGGCCACCGCGTCGCGATCTTGGAACAAGGCCAACTCGCACTTCCTGAGGAATCCACGCAGGTCGTTGAGAAGCATTACGTGCAGCAGGGAGCTCTCGGCGCGCTGGATCATTCGCTCGTGCTCGTCATGGCGGGTGCTTGCATCGGAGGCACGACGGCGGTGAACTCGGGGACCTGCCCGGACCCTCTCGTCTCTTGTCTCGCTCAGTGGGATGCCTCCCTGGGAACCCATTTCGCGGAGGGGGAACTGGAACCTTGGCTACAACGCATTAAAGACTACCTCGGAGTACGTCCCTCCAAGCCCGAAACCTTAAGCATCAGCTCCACGCTGATCGAAAAAGGCATGAAGAATATCGGACGTGGTGAAACCTATATACTGCCCCGGAATGCACCCGAGTGCGAAGGATCGGGACGGTGTTTTGTGGTTTGTCCCACGCAAGCCAAACAAAGCGCGGATATAGCGTTCATCCCTCAAGCCCTCCAAAACGGGGCGGATTTATTCGCCGGAATCGAAGCGCGCCGCATTCGCGAGAAAAAAGACTATGTAGTCATCACCGCCGTGGACCGCACAGGCGGGAAGATCGACTTCAAAGCCAAACATCTCGTCCTTTCGGGAGGCGCCCTCTTCACGCCGAAACTCATCCGCCGTAACCGGTTGGGCAAGTTTTGGAGGAAAGCCGGACATCACCTCAAGATCCATCCGGCCTCCAAAGTCTACGCGTACTTTCCCAAGATTTCGGGCATCGAAAAGGGCGTGCTGCAGGGCATCGGCTATAAAACGGACGAATTGCCGCGCATCGGTTTCGAAGGTGTGCACATGCCCCACGGACTCTTACCCCACACCCTCGGCATCGTCGGCACTCAGGCTTTTTGGTGGCTCCAAAACCACGATCATTTGGCGAGCTTCGGGCTCTACGCCCAAGACAGGGGGATGGGACGCGTCGAGCATGTCGGTAATAAGGTGTATTTGACCTACACCCTAGATCCGCAGGATGCGATCGACTTGGGGCGAGGCTTGAAAATTATCGCCCAGGCCTTCTTCGCGGCGGGCGCGCAAAAAGTCCTCATGCCCCTCATTCATTCCTTGCAGGAAATCTCTTCGCCCGAAATGCTGGAAAAGCTGACCGATCAGGATTTCCAACCGCGGAGGATGATTATTTCCGGCTTCCACCCTCAAGGGACGGCCGGCATGGGGCGCGTCGTAGATAAGGATTTGAACCTCATCGGTTGCCGACGCATCTCTGTCTGCGACGCTTCCGTTTTTCCAGACTCGCCCGGGGTCAACCCGATGATTACCATCATGGCCTTATCGCTCCGTCTTTCCAATCATCTCTCCGACAACCTCTCATCTCAACTCGAAGCGAGTACGGTCGATCAAGAGCATGGCGGGTGAAGTACCGGAAGCGACGGTACTAACTTGAGCTACCCAACGATCCAAAGCCTCCGGATCCCTAAGAAGCAACGTGAAACCTTTATTCGGATCCGAATCGGAGGAAAAAAGAATGATCTCCGGGTCTTCGGTAACCGGCATTTTTTCCGCGGAAGAGGCCCTCAGCGGAAAGTTCGCGAAACTTTTTCCTCTTGTGGTGCGACTTATCGCAGGCATTTCATAAACCTTGATGTTCAAATAATGATCATCCGCATTCCGGATTTCTATGGAGTCACCGCGAGATCTCACGGCGATAGTTTGCTTAAAACCGCAGGCAGTCACTTCGATTTTCTCTAACGAAGCCAATTTAGGCAGAATAACCTTTCCGTCTTTGATCTTCAAAGTCACGCCACGGGTCCCGCATTGATCGGCGGAAACAAGATGAGGGAAATAATGGAGAGGTTCCGCAGCCGCTTTCTTCTCGATGGCTTTTTTCTCGACGGTGAACGTGAAGCCAAACAAGGCGTATTGGAAAAAAACGCCTAAAGGAACGGCCAACGCTAACGTCGTCAGTCGCACCCTAAAAGCGGGCTTAAAGGACATTGTGGAAAAAACATGAAGGATGACGCCAAAGCTCGCCGCCGCCGTCACCCAAAGGCTGACGATGTACCAATTATATTCCCGAAAGCTTGCGATCACCTGGGCCGCACAACCGCCCAGCCCAAAATAAAGGGTATATAGGAGCCGATCGTCGTCCCAATGTTCCCGTAATAAAAGCAGACCCAAACCGACGTGATAAACCCACCACCAATCGATGTAATGGAATGAACGAGACACCGCGAAATAATTGATGAAGTAAGGAAGGATCAGTTTATGGACGAGAATGTAACCCAACGCCAACCAATTGATCATGATACCGAAATGATGGGACCGCTCGTATTTTTGCTGAGGCGTGAGGGGAACGCGCACAGGAGAGGGAATCTCCTCGAAAACAGAAGCCATATTACTTCTTAAGCCATACCATCAAATCGGGAATCAAATACTTTACGACATAGGACAGGGCGAAAATCGTAAAAAGCGCGTAAACCCCCTTCAACACTTTGGGGATGACATTCCCCTGATAGAGGATTTCGTCCTGTTCTTCCTTGGATTCATTTGTGGAAGGTCCATTCATAGAATACCTACCTTTAGGTTCGTTGTTCGGCTTTGAACACTTCGTTCTTCAGATCTTCGCTATCCTTGAAACCACCCTTCAAGTACCATCCAATCCCCGTGCACACAGTGGCTAATGCCAAGCTGCCGATCATACCGACCAGGAAATAAAGCAGTGGCTTGGAATCCACTCCGCAGTAAAAACAGCCTAGTGTGAGAGATTGACGATATTTGCGGATAAATCTTTCCATTCTTTCGCCTCATTTAAAATAACGTCGTATTTGGGCTTCTCAATCGCTTCGTCATAATCCATGTGAGACTTCACAAAAGCGATGATCTGCGCCACGAGAAAACCGAAACAAAGGAAACCGTAACCCGCTCCCATAAAAGCCACTACCTGGCTCGATTTTGAAACCGAGACGATCCAAAAAATGATGACTGCGAATGAGAAGAAGGCCGCAAATCCGATAAAAGTTGATTTCATCATTTACTCCGTGGGTGGCATCACGATGGCGTTAGGGTCGAAGGTCGAATTGGAACGCTCCGATACCTGGTTGCCCAGCCACTGCAAGTAGGCCACAAGGTCGATAGCTTCCTGTTTGGGGACGATTTCCACATCGGGGGAATTCAAATCTTGTCCTTTGACCGGGGAACCGTCTTTCTTGCGGACGTCGAAGTAGTAACCGTAACTCGGCATGACGGAACGTGGCTCGACGAATTTCGGGTCGTAAAGATGCGCAAAATGCCAGTCATTAGGCCTCTTCCCGGATTCCCTGGAAAGATCAGGACCCACGCGGCGAGTTCCGAAGAGTTGCGGAAGATTCAGGACGTTCTGGTATTCTCCGGGCTGTGAAACTGGTCCGTAGCGAAGGCTCTCGTTAGAAACGGGGCGTACGTATTGGCTATGGCAATGCCAGCAGGCTTCGCCTATGTAAAGATCTCTCCCATGCTTTAAGCCGCTCCGATAAGCTTCTACCGAAGAATAGTATTTTTTGAAATCCGAAGGGACCTTGGAGGGCAACCCTTCTTCAGGACCCATCCCATTCACCATCGTCGCCGGTGCCAATCCCAGCACCAGGAACGCGATGACAAGACTCGTCAGTCCGGCCAGAAGAAAGACGCTGCTGAATTTTTCGAAGTTCTTAGAAGCCATGGCTCACTCCTTAAGCTTTCGCCAGTTGAGCGGAAGACGACACGGAAGGCGCGACCGCCGATGCCCGTGACTGTTTCCAAGTCATGAAAATGTTGATGATGAAAAGTGTTTCGCCGACGAAGATCATCATACCGCTGAAAGTACGGACCCACCAGAAAGGTACTGAAGCGATTACCGAGTCGATGAAGGGGGCCAAGTTGCCCCACAAATAACCTTGGACCAAGCCTGCCGATAGCAGATCAAACTGCATCAGGAAGATACCTCCAGTGGACAACCAAAAGTGCCAGGACATCAAAGACGCACTGTACATCGGCGTCTTCATAAGGCGTGGCAAGAGATAATAGATCCAGGCGAAACTCCAAAAACTGAACACTCCGAAGAGGACAAAATGACTATGACCCACGACCCAATCGGTGAAGTGGATGACCTTTTGGACGGAAAGCGTCACTTGCACGGCGCACTGTACGCAGGTGATCAAGTAGCAGATGATCCCGACAAAGAGGAAGCGCAGCGGGATATCCTTCATCACGCGGCCCCAATCCTGCGACATGGTGGCAATCACGTTAAATACCACCGTGTACACCACGATATGGACACCCACCGACGCTACGATGCCGGCGTATTGGGACCACATCGGTATCGGGCTATAGAGATAATGATGCGTGCTGTTCAGAGGATAGAAGAACGCCAATCCCCAAAAACCGATCAACGACAGAGCATGGCTGAACAGAGGTCTCTTTAAGATGACGGGCAGGAGATAATAAATCATCGCGGTACCGATCGGCGTGACGAAAAGGCCGACGAGGTCGTGAATGTACATCGAAGAGATGGCCGCACCGCTCGTGCCGGGAAAGACGTATTGGGGCAGAAAATTACCCATGAGATAAACGATTGGCGTCCAAATCAAGGCGGCCAAGACGTACCAAACACTGACGTAGTAAGGAGTGGCCCGAGCCTTAAAGATCGGAGTCACCATATTGAAGACAAAGAGCACGACAACGATCGCGATGAAAGGATCGAGGACCGCAGGGGTCTCCGCCCACTCCAACCCTTGAGCATGACCGCCCAAGATGAGCGCGACAGTGGCTAGTATCAGAAAGTTATAAGCGTAGAAAACGAACCACCCCAACTTTTCCGAATAGACCTCATGGTTCGTCAGTTTCGGGATCATATAATATAAGATACCGAAGAAAGCATTAGCCAACCACGCATACGCGACTGCTTGCGTGTGAACCATTCTCATCCGCCCTGGGCTTAATAAAGCCATGTCTTTGAAAGGGTAGAGATCGATGAATTGCAGAGAAAAGGTCAACCCGGCGAGCACCGCGATGAAGACATAGAGGACGGCAATCAAAAGATGTGCCTGAGCCAAGCCGTAAGAAACCAAATTACCTTCAGATGTCTTTATATTCGTCGTCATAAGGCTCCTCTATTGATTGGCATCAAAATACTTACCGACAGTTCTTCGGACTTCCTCGGCGGAAATATGCTCATCGGGAATAGCCGGGATTTCCCCATTATAGAGACCCGCCTCTTCTCCTCTTAAGTACAAGATGTAAGCAGCTAACTCCCAAACATATCTTTTCTCCTGGATCTCGGGATACCTTGACGCTGCCGCATCCATGACAGTGCCGTAAGCAGGCATCGGAGTTCCATCAACTCCTTGATAAATTGAATAGGCGATATCCTGAACCGTGTACCCTCGCTTAATCGATCGCGCATGGAGATTCGCAGGCAGAATCTTTTGATCCCAGCTATCCGTCAAGCCTTCCGCTGAGGGGCCATCCCCTCTCGCCGAGGTCCCGTGACAGACGATGCATCCCAATTCCTGGAACCAGACGCGGCCGTTGCGGGCATATTCCAAAAACTTCGCCTTACGATCGAAGACGCCTTGGGGCATGGGGAGCGGAGGGACGGTCTGGGCCAGATCTTGCCCTTTCCACGCCTCGGGAGCGAACGTCTTCAAGTACTCGATAATCGCCCTTTTTTCGGAGTCGCTAACCAAAGCGAAGGACGGCATGCTGGATCCCGGAACACCTTGGTTCAAAGTTTTCAGGAGATCCTCGTTGGTCGGCATCATTCCTAAAGGAAGCGACTTAAACTTGAAGACGCCTTTCGTGAAATCCCGAGGTTTCGGGAAAAGCATCTTGGCTCCGGGACCATTCCCGTTACCCTCGACGCCATGGCATCCACTGCAACGGATGTCGTACGCCTTCCGCCCCATTTGGATCATTTCTTGCCTTTTGATGGACTCTACGAAACGGCTTTGGGCGAAAGCCGTCGCTGCGCCTAAGGACGCCAAAATCATCGTCAGGAGGATGTTGGACTTTTTCATGGGAGCTCCTCATAATGAGTTTTGACTTTCTCCATATGATCTTAATCATATTTTATTTTTTTTTCTTATTTAAGGAGTCCGTATGCTTGAGGACAATACCATTTTCGAATGGATGATCCATATTATGGAATTAAGTGTGGTCGTGGGGATCGGCGTGGTGGTGTGGTATACGAAAAGGAAAAAGACATGAACGCCTCCCTCTCCCCGCAGAGCATCCGAGCCTTGCTCCCTATCTATATCGACGTTTGGGGCATCGACGTCTCGGAGATCGATGTTTCCGGTGGCAGTTCTGCGAAGATACAAATCGTTCCCACTGACGCTAGGTCCACGCTTTCCCCATTCTCCGTAGAGCCCGTGGTTTTTGGAGACCGATTACGCGCTACTTTTTGGCTTGAACATCCCGGACCTTACGAAGCCCGCGTCAGTTCCGGTACGGAGGTAGTGACGCTGCCTTTCCAGGTACGGGAGCAGACGTTTTTAACGTTTCCAATCGAATTCGGGATTTTCATGGCGATACTAACAGTCGCCGCAGGAGGATTGATCTTATGGCACAAGAGAAAAAAGCCCTGACGGCCGAACAAAAACTAGGCTGGTTCTATTTCTTCCTTTTCTTCTTCTTGGTGTTCGCTGGGATCGCGGTGAAGCGGGTTTGGAACCACCCCGAATTCATGATGATGTTCCATTTGCCTGCGGCCGTTTTCCTCATTCTATCGGGCTACAAGATCCCAGCGAAATTGAAGCAGAAGTACCACGATCAAGTCCGACGCGTTCGGCTCGATTCGCAGTTTCTCTCTTAAGAGTCTTTTTCTCTCTTTCAATTCCCTAAGATGTCCCGATTCCTTTCGGCATATTCCCTAGCCAAGGCCAAGAGGCCGCGAGTCTTGGAGAAAATTTCCAGGAGGGTGTCGCCTTCATGGAAACGCTGTCCCGGTTTCACGTGCAAGAGCACGCCGGACCCCACATGGAAAGGCGCACCCGCCAAGCGTGCGAGCCGGGCAATCTTCTGATTATGGATGGAGCGTACACAGCCGTCGCGGTCCGCGCGCAGCGCATGACGGAAAGGAGATCTTCTCAGGACCCTCAAGCCGCCTTGGCTCTTCGCTAAGCTCATGAATTTCCGGTAGGCTTCGCCCGAATTCAATACCCTTCGGGCCACTTCAATCCCGCGCCCCTTCGCCAAACGGGCGCCGATTTCGATCAGCCTCCCCGCCAGAAAAAGGGACTTGTCCCTCAGATCCTTCGGAGCGCCCTCCTCGCACTTCAACACCTTCAAAACGTCCTGGGCTTCCAAGACGGGACCAATGCCGTCCCCGATAGGTTGATCGCCCCGAGAGATCTCGACGAAGACGCGAAGGCCGATTTTTTTACCCACCCTTTCGAAAAGTCGTTTCAAGCGCAAGGCGTCTTGACGACTTTTAACTTTCGCCCAAGGCCCGACCGGCATGTCGATGAGCACGTGCGTGGACCCCGCCGCTTTTTTCTTGGAAAGGATCGACGCGATCATTTGGCCTTCCGAGTCCAAGGAGAGGGGCTTTTCGACTAAGATGATAAGATCGTCGACCGGCGCCAAGCTCAAGGCACCTCCCCATGCCAAACAAGCCTTTTCCCGGGCGACGATACGGCGAATTTCCCTCAAGCTCAGGCGCACGTTCGCGATCGCCCCCATCGTGTCCGCCGTCCCTGAAGGGGATGTGATGGCTCGCGATGACGTTTTGGGAATAGGCAAACCATATGCCGCTACGATCGGCACGACGATGAGACTCGTACGGTTTCCCGGAACGCCGCCAATAGAATGCTTATCCAAAACAACAGGGAAATCCCAACTCAACACCTCTCCCGTTTTGATCATCGCTTCGGTCAACGAAACGATTTCACGCTCCGAAAGCCGCCCGAAGCAAGAGACGACGAAAGCGGCTAATTCAATATCTGAATAACGCAGCTGCGCGATGTCTTCGACAATTTTGAAGATTTCCGAAGGAGAAAGGGATTTTCCTTCCAGCTTTTTACGAACGAAATCCATCGAAGCTGGGCTGTTTCGAAGGGCCGCCGCTTCCATCATAAGGAAAAAGTCTCCAAGTAATCCGGGACGCGGCAGTTCCATCCCAACTCATCTTGGATTCTTTTCCGGAGAGCTTCACTCGCCAAAGGCTCTCCATGGGTAATGAAGGTATTTTTAGGAGCTTTAGGGAATTGACGGAGCCAAGCCATGATTTCATCGGCATCCGCATGCGCGGACAAAGTTTCCATGGACCCGATTTCTGCCCGGATGGGAACTTGGCTTCCATGGACCTTCACGTGGGTGTTGCCGGCCAATAGAGCTTCTCCCCTCGTTCCCGCGGACTGAAATCCGACGAATAAGATCATGTTTTTAGGATCGGGACCCACCGCTTTCAAATGGTGCAAGACGCGTCCTCCTGTCAGCATTCCAGAGGCGGAGATGATAATGGAGGGGATTTCCAACCGATTTAAGCGTTTGGACTCCTCGACGCTGGTGACGAAGCGGGCGACGGCCCCCATTTCCGCCACCTCGGAAGCGGGAATCGAATATTCGCCGGCGAACTCCTCCGCGACTCGGGTCGCTTCGATGGCCATGGGGCTATTGAGATAAACCGGAACGTCGGGAATGGATTTTTCCCTCTTCAGCCGACTGATAAGATATAAAACTTCCTGCGCGCGACCTACGGCAAAAGCGGGGATCAAAAGAGTACCTCCACGTCCGATGACGCGGTTGATCCGATCGCGTAAGCTCGTGAAGGGATCATCTTGAGGGTGCACGCGATCGCCATAAGTCGACTCCAAAACCAAGAAATCGACGGCCTCCGGAATTTGAGGTGGCGGCATCATGAGATTCTTAAGTCGTCCTAAATCCCCGGAGAACAAAACCTTACGGCCCGGGACGCGGACCTCCACCATCGATGCCCCTAAAATGTGTCCGGCCCTCGAAAAACGGAATGAAAAATCCTCTGTCAAATCCGTCCATCGGTCCCAAGCAGTCGGATGAAAGTATTTCAAGGAGTCCCTCGCTTCTTCTTCCGTATAAAGAGGAAGAGCGGGATGGTGCTTTGAAAATTTATGCCGATTGGCGAAAGACGCATCCTCCTCCTGAAGGTGCCCCGCATCCGGCAGCAGGATTTGACAGAGACGCATCGTCTCCTCGGTTGCCGCGATCCTTCCCTTAAAACCTCTCTTCACTAAGACCGGCAAAAAACCGCTGTGGTCGATATGGGCGTGCGTGAGCAGCACGTGATCCACCTCCCTCGGGTCGAAAGGAAGGGCATTCCAATTTCGCAAACGAAGAACTTTCAAACCTTGAAAAAGGCCGCAGTCGACCAAATATTTTTTGCGTCCTTGTCTGAGGAGGTATTTGGAACCAGTGACAGTTCCGGTTGCCCCGATGAATTGGATTTCCATGAAAATCCCTTAGAGCCCTTCTTTTTCTTGTCTTTTACCTTGGAGGACCACGTGAGTCAGATGGCAACCAAGGCAGTTTTGGAACAATTCGTTCATTCCGTTTTCAACTCCGGACCGGTTCTTCAAGCGCACCTGGCGATGCAGCTCCGAAAGATCCCTTTGAAAATGCTTGAACGTCTTCGAAAATTTAGGATCCGTGTTGATTTTCACGATCATTTGAGCCGCGCCTTCCAACCGGCCCAACGACCGTGAGATGGACTCGTAATCGATTTCTGAGGAGTTTAAGGCACGCTCCACTTCCCGATAATTCTTCTTTAAAACCTGCATCTCGTCTTTCAATAAGACGACGTCCTCAGGCTGAGACGCTTGAGGGTGCGGGGGTAGAGGATCGTTGTGTTTCGACTTTTCACTCGCATCCAAACCGACCGACAAGGTCCCCACCACCGCTAGGATCAAGAATGCCACCCAAGTCGCGGATACGACACCGTTCACTTTATTTTTCACGTTTCACCTCTTTACCTTCTTTTTTCGGTTTCGATCTTTCCGATTCGGCCAAATCTTGCAATGCCTTCAATTTCGCCGTGTCTTCGGGAGGTAGATCCAATCCTGCGCTGCCCGAAAAACCGAAATACATTTCCTGAGCGTAATGGTTGAAGCATTGCCTCGCCAAAGCGGTGTGAGGCACCTCTCGAATACAAGCCTCGAAATAGACCGTGTCCAATGTCCATAGTAAAGGATCCTCCAAGACCGCGTAAATCGTTCCTAACATGGCATAAGCCTGTGAACGCAATTCGCTGGTGTTATCCCTCCTTAAAGCCTCGTGGATATAGTTGATCGCCCGCAAATACGTGACGTCCGCGATATGATCGGCTTCATACGACTGCATTTTCTTACCACGTGCGATTAAATCCAGAGCTTTCTCAAGCCATGCCTGAGCAGGCGACGTTTCTGATAAAGGCTTTTCCTTCTTCCAATCCGCCACATCTTTCTTCCACTGATTGATTTGAGAGGAGAAGAAACTCGGCAAATCCTCCCGAGCTCCGACATTGGAGAGGAGCTTCAAAGCTTCGTTGGGATCTTGTTTGACCCTGATCGCTAAGCTCAAAGCGCTTTTCAGCGAGCGCGCGATTTCCGATACGTCTCCATCTTCGGAAGTTGAGGCCATCAAGACGAATTCATAGGATTTGAGGGCTTTATCGAACTGCCGCGTCGCCGCGTAGAAATCCGCGATCTGGGCTGGCGTCAGATTCCAGTTATGAATTCTTTTCTCGACGACTTTGTAGTTTTTCGTCGTGGCGAGAGCCGTATGGCACTCGAAGCAAAAACTAGTCGCCGTCCGGACCTTGCTGCGGATGTAGGGCGTGGCTCCGTTTTTGAATCCTTTCTGGATCTCACTCAAATAATCCGCATAGACCTTACCGATGACAGCCATTCCAGGCTTGTCTTCCATCATTTCCGGAAGAACATCGGCGATACCGGCGAGTTGGCTGATCAAGGAGCTGATCTCCGCGTAATTCTCCTTAGCCTGGAAGCGGGCGGGATCGGCGGCGTACTGCTGCAGCTCGATCAAAGCCTCGTAATTACGATGCATGACGGGTTTTAAATCCTGGCCTTTGCCTAATACGGGCACGAGGGCTAAGATCGCGGCGAACAACCATGACTTTTTCATTCTCTCTCCTTAAATACGAAAACGACGTTTGATTTTTTGTATGAATTCCTTTTCTTGGCTTTCGAAATAAAAACGCAACAAGGGCTCGGTCTTGGAGCGGCGGATGAGCAACCACCCGCCCGACTCGAAGTACCATTTTTCCCCGTCTTGCTCGTCGCTCGATACGATTTTTTCCCCTAAATACCCTTCCCATGACGATCTGTCGAGCCAACGTTCAATACTCGCGTCGTTTTCGCAGCGGAAATCGACGCGGTCGTAATGATACGGACCGTAACGCCGGGTCAACATCCGGCACAATTCCCGGAATGTTTTTTCTGTGCTCGCCAGCATCTCCAAAACCAACAAATGTGCCATGAACCCGTCTTTAAAAGGCAAGTGCGGTCCATAAGCCAACCCGCCGCTTTCTTCCATGGCAAGCAGCGCGTTCCCGTCGTTCTGCATCTTTTCTCCAATGGCTCGGAATCCGACAGGGAAAATCATCACCTCTTGGCCAAAATCCCGGGCGATCCTTCGGGTCATCTCTGAACAACTCACGGTTTGGAAGAAATGGCCTCTCTCTTGCCGAACCTCCAATAAATACCACGTCAGGAGGCTCGTGAGGCGGTTATTGAGGAGATAAGCGCCTTTCTCATCCACGATCGAAAACCGATCTCCATCTACGTCGGTCGCCAATCCGACGACGGCTTTTTTCCGGGACACAAGAGCCTCCAACTCCTTGAGGGACGTCTTATCGGGCTCTAAACGTCTTCTGTGGTAAGTCGGCTCTATTTCCATGAAGTAGCCCCAGTGCCTAACCTTGAGGCGATCCAGCAAACGAGGGAATAGTTCTTGATCCGTACCCCCGAAGGCGTCCCAAGCCACTTTCATCTTTTTTCTTCGGATGATCGAAAGCCGGATAGGCTTCAGGAGAGATTTGAAATAAACATCCCTAGCCTCACGAGCGGAAATCATGGATTCAGTTCTCCACCCGACCTGGAAATCCAACGGGGAGGGCTCGTCTAATTTGCGTTCCGCTAGAGCTTCGAGAGCGGTGATGTGGGATTTCGAGATCAAAGCTCCCCGATTGTTAAACAGTTTCAATCCATTATAATAATAGGGGTTATGGCTCGCGGTCACCATGAGGCCGAAATCCAACTCCCACGTTTTAACGAGAGTTGCGATGCCTGGTGTCGGGAATGTCCCCGAGACGACTCGCACGTCCCAGCCCGCATGCTCTAGGAGACGGGCGGCGTGGTGGGCGATCTCCTCGGAGAGGAAACGGTTGTCGTAACCGACGACGGCTTTCCGCTTAGGCTCGAGTTCCGCCAAAGCCATGAGAATGGCGTTGAGCTTGGCGATCGTGAAGCCGTCCCCGAAGACCTCGCGGAAACCGGAATCCCGGATATGAATCCTACGCTCCGATTTCATTCAGCCCTTTCCTCGGATCCAACAGGATCGCAAAAAGAAGGATCGATACGACCGTGATCCCGGCGTTCCAAAAAAAGGCGAAAGGGACGCTCACATGGTTCCATAAGAAACCAAACAAGAGGGATGCCGGCAAAGCGCCCATTCCATAAGCAAAATAGTACCATCCGATCGCCGAAGCCCTTTGTTCGGCCTCGACGAGGGAAGCGGCAATCACGCGCTCGGAAGATTCGATCAATCCCATGTGGATTCCATAGAGCGCGATCATCACCCATCCTAGCGACAAGATGGGAAAAGACCCGAAACCAATATACACCAACGCGAAAAGGGACCATCCGACGAGGATCGTCCTCCTCTTCCCCCACCATCCGGCGGTTAGTCCTCCGAAATAGGCTGCGATGAGCGCGAATAACGTCAATACGAACCAGACCATTGGAATTTCACCGGGCTTAGCGCCCAACTCCTGCATTCTATAAATGAGGAAGAGTTCCGATGGCGTGCTGAAGGAAGAGAGAAAAATAATGGCGACGTATTTTTTGAGGGTAGGATGAAGTCGGCCCCACGTGAGACGGTAAGGGTTTTCAGACTTCCCGAGCAAGACGTCTTCCCTGACCTTCGGCTCACGGATCAAAAAAGGAATGAGGATTCCCGCCACCAAAGCGGGGACTGCGGCGACCAAAAATAAACGAGTATAGTCCAAAGAGTAAGTCGACAGGAGAAAACTCGCCACGAGAGGAGCCGCTAAAGAGCCCGCATGGTCCATCGCCCTTTGGATGCCGAACGCTCCTCCCCATTCTTTTTGGGGAATGGAGGACGTTAAAAGACGGTCCCGAGGGGCCGTACGGATGCCTTTACCTATCCTATCGATGAGTCGTGCGCTGAAAACGACGGGAACCGACGGTACTGCCATGACGAGACGGATGAGAGCACAGACTCGGTAGCCCCAGATGGTCAAACTCTTCGTCTTTCGGTGGCGATCGGAATAATAGCCCGCCCATAAAACCGTGCCGTAGGATAAAGCGTTGGCCAATCCTTCCATCGCCCCCAGTAGCGTCGCCCCGGCGCCAAGGGAAATCAGGTAGACGGGGAGCAAGGGCGCAACCATGTCGGCCGACAAATTGTTGAACAAACTGAGGAGCCCTAAAAGATAGATGTTTCTCCGCGGAGACATCACAGCCATGCCCTTTCGTGAAAATGACTTTTAATCCTTATAGATTATTGGCGATTCTTGCATGATATGAATCATATAATAAATTTTAGAGGGTACATTTATCAAATTCCGCCGGCACACGCACATCTTTCTGCAATGCTAAAGCAAAAGGAGCAAAAACTTGACCCTTCGCCTAAAGCGCGCCATCACGCCTGTCATGCCTAAGCGTATCTTACCTCTTTTTTTTCTCCTTATCTTTGTGTGCGCGTGCAGCGGGCGACTTCCGTCCGCCAAACGCTCTCAAGCTTTAACCGCTAAGTACTTCGAAAAATACGGACAGGAATACCGGGACACGGATTTCGGGAAAGGCCGTATCCATAAAGTCGAAATCGGCGACGTTAAGGAAATGCAGAAGAATATGGCTTCCGTCGAAGCCTACGTCTACACGGACAATGGATCCGTCCATTGGGTCCGTCTCACCTGCCTGAAGAAAACGTTCGGGTGGAAAGTGTTGAACTGGGAGACTCTGGGGACGAAGTAGCCTTCCAAGAAAAACATATTTCACCGTCCTGGTCCGTCCGGAACACTTGAGCGCCACGGCGCTCGTATTTTTCCAAGATATCCGGGTGTGGGAAACCGAAGAAGTTGTTTTCTCCGAGACTCGCCACCGCGTAACGAGGTTTCACCCTATCGATGAACGCCACTGAACTGGATGTCTTGCTCGCGTGGTGAGGGATCTTTACCACTTCGCTTTCGATGCCAGGTTGGTCGGCTAAGATCGCCTCGCCCACCTTCTCGATATCTCCCGTGAATAAAAAAGAATGGCGTGAATCCGACACGCGAATCACGAGCGAATTATCATTCATGGTAAAAGAAGGCCTGGCTTGCGACGGATAGACGACATCCCACCGCAAACCTTCCCATTCCCACACGTCGCCTTTTCTTAAGACGCAAGCCGGGACGGACCGGCGATTTTGAGTCTCCAAGAGACGGTCATAGCTTTCATCCGGAAAGGTTTGGCCGTTCCCGCAGAGAGCGCCCACCGGTATCGACTCTAAAATACCACGAGCTCCCCCAAAGTGGTCCGGGTGCGGGTGTGATAAGATCAATCGGTCCAAAAACTTCACCCCTTTCGTCTTCAAGTAGGGAACCAAGACCGATTCTCCGATATCGAAGGCCTTCTGAGGATTTTTTTGAATGGAAAAAGGGATAAGGAAACCACCCGTATCGATCAAAACCGATTTTCCTCCAGGCGATCGAACGAGAGCGGCGTCACCCTGCCCCACATCGATGAAACAGACTTCATAGGTGGGCGCTCTCAAAAAAGCCGCTCCGGCACAGAGGAGAGCACCCCCTAAGAGGACCACCATCAAGGCACGCCGTGCTCGGGGCCAAAGAAACCAAGAGAAAAGCCAAGCAACGCCCCCCATCAGGTAAAAAAACTCAAAAGCATCGGGATAGAAATCGATTTGGAGAGAAAACTCGCTCGCGATTTTCAGAGTTTTCAAAAAACCCTGGGTTAGAAAATCCAGGCACTTCCATAATATTTTCGATGCGAAGAAAGGCGAAATACCCTCCAATCCCATCATCAGAAAGGACAATAGCAGGAGGCCATTGGTATAAGGAATCGCCCAGAGATTGTTCACAAGACCGCTCAAGGAAAGAGAGTGAAAGTGAAAAATCACGGCCGGAGCGGTCGCGAGGGAAATCGCCAAGCTTACTACCGCCGTTTTCACGCAGAACACTTTCATTTTTGTTTTTTCTCCTAAGCGACCGGACATCTTTTCGGCTACCGAAGCGCCCGCACTTAAGCCGATGACGGCCAAAAATGAGAGTTGAAGGGAAATCGAAAAAACCGAGCCGGGACTCGCCAGGGTCAAAGCCAAAAAAGCGAAAGCGATCGTCGACACTTCATCCCTATCCCTTCCCCAAGCGAAGGCGGCCGCTCCGATAAACGTCATGATCCAGGCCCGAACGATCGAAGGACCTCCCCCCGCCAAGACCACGAAAATAGCCATGGGTACCAAGGCGAAAAGCAACGCCCACGTTTTGGCCGAATGAAGGAGAAGAAATTTTTCGGACCGTTTCAACAGAGTCAAGATCACAAGGTAAAAAACCCCGCCGATCCATGCGAGCTGCAGGCCCGAAACGGCTACCAGATGCGTCGTACCGGTCTTCCGGAAAAGCTCCCAATCTTCTTCCCCAAAACCGCTACGATCGCCTAAGGTTAAGGCCTTGATGAAAACAAAAGAAGAAG
This sequence comes from uncultured Pseudomonadota bacterium, assembly GCA_964555055.1. Lineage (GTDB taxonomy): Bacteria > UBA10199 > UBA10199 > JACPAL01. Next base: position 136,965 of record CAZKQW010000001.1, read on the forward strand.
GCGTCAAACGCCCCTCAAGAATGTCGAAAGCTTTTTTTCGGAGCCGGTCCAGGGCGGACAAAAGGAAGAAGATAAAACCTTCAACCTTTGGGCGGGAGATGAGCATGCATTCATCTTCTTCAAATAACGTCGCCGTCAGAAAAATACCCTGACGTGCCAGGGTTTTCCGATAATCGGGAGTGCCGGGATTCTTGTAACGAAACGGCGCCTTCCATTTCACGAAGCATCGAAGATGGTCTCCGCGACGCCAATTAAAAGCAGAACCTTCCCTGGAACTCGGATACTTTAAAAGCACCCGTCCTGGGAAAACCCCGTCCTGGGTTTCTAATCGGGCGGTGACTTGATACGTGGAATTTTTATTTTCGGGGCTGCTTAAAAGAACGAGCCTGGAATCAATCTTATCGGAACTTTGATAAAGCCTTAAAATCCCCTCAGGAGGTTGGTTGAACGGAAAAAAAGAAAAGCGGTCAGTAAGCAGCAGTAGGAGCAGATAACAAAAGGCGAGTGGGACAAGGGGACGCGCCATCCCCTTCTCTCTCAAGAATTTCCAACATTTCGTGATGCAGCTCTTCAAGCAATTCCCTCATGTTCTCCGCGTCGGGACCATCACCGCGGCTCGTCAGGAGCGCTTCCAGACGGGCCCGTAAGCCGCGCAGGTACTTTTTGGCCTTTTCAGTCTTCCGCACTCGGTAGAGGGCCAGGAACGAACGGACATTGATCCCATTCAGGATCAATTGACGCCCGGTCTCCAAGGACCACTCCATTCCCAACATTTTCTGATCATAGGCCTTCTTGAGTTGCTTCAAAATTTGATGAAGAAGATTTTCGACGACTTTTTCGAACCAAGCGTATTGATGGGATTTTCGGGAAATCCGCCCTACCTGTTTCCGGTACTCATATAGCCCCCCAGCCAAAGCCAGCCATTGGCCAATTTCCAAATTTTCGATCTTCAAAATATCCGTTAATGCGTATCCCCTCAGCTTTACTTGACCTTCTTGAAACTGCCACGTCTCGCCATCGACCCTCAGCGTAAAATCGCCATCTAAGAATTGAGGTCTAACGTCGCGTTGGTCGCAAATGTGAGAATGATCACCGCGGACGATAGTCGCATACGGATAATCATTTGAAAGTTCGGTGTGCGCTGAGACGCGATCTTGGGCTGTCTTCATAGTTAGAATCGTTACCCTTCTCTCTATGGTTCACTTAGGAGGAGCTTTGGAATCTTTAGGAGCCTTTTCCAAAGCGATCTTATCTAGTAATCGGTCGTAAGGGTTGATGAAGTTGCGCAATTTAGCGTGTGACTTGAGAATATCCCTCATTTTTTCCAAAACTTGCCAATGCCACGGCTCCAACTCCATGTTGCGGATATTATGGCCTTTAAAGAAGATTTCCCCCCGGCTTCGATCGAAGTGAACGGATCCCACCTCATTTCCGAAGGCGAAGGTAAAAGTCACCCGACCCCCGAAAGTCACCCATTGCTTATCTAAAAGACTCTCCCCCGAAGTCTTGGAACACATGTTCTTCCATGCTTCCGTATCTCCAGAAGAATTTAAATCCGGTCGGGCTTCGTTGTCCGTTGTCTCTTCCATACCGTAGGGGAAATGAATGCAGGCCATATGCCAAGGTCCTGACTTTCCTGATTTTTCAATAAGCCTTTGAAAATTAAAAGGTTTTGACTAGATGCGTCTTGACTTATGAGACAAGAGGGACACAGATTCTCAATTTGAAATTTTAAAAATGAGAAAAAATTTAACGGAGATGCGATGAGAAACACACCGAGAGACTATCTTAAGATTCATGATCGTATCACTCGCGGTAAAGGAACCGCTTTTCAAAAAAAAGTATGGAGAGCTCTTCTGACGATTCCACGGGGGGACGTTAAAACTTATTCTTGGGTCGCCAAAAAAATCGGTCACCCTAAAGCCGTGCGTGCCGTCGGAAGCGCCGTCGGTAAAAATCCTTTTGCGCCGGAAGTCCCTTGCCATCGCGTGATCCGCGCTGACGGATCTTTAGGTGGGTACTCGGGACCTGGAGGTCTGGCGACGAAAAAGGCTTTATTGAAAAAAGAACAGGTCTCACTTCCGGGTCTTTAAATTTTCTACGACGGACACGAGTTTTTTGATCACTTCGTCGATTTCTTCTTCCGTATTCCAACGCCCTAATCCGAAACGAATCGATGATAACGCGTTTTCATCGCTCATTCCGAGAGATTTCAAAACGTATGACGGTTTCTGATTTCCCGAGGAGCAGGCGGATCCGGTCGACAAAGCCACGCCTTTCATCTGACCGATGATGTCGGCAGCCAGAACGCCTTCGAAACTCACGTTAAGGTTTCCGGGCAAGCGCTGGGCCGGATGACCGTTCAAGGTAATCCGCAATCTCTCGTGCAATCCTTTCCATAGCCTCTTTCTCAAACTTATCAGACGCTGTGATTCTTGGGGCATTTCCTTGATCGCCAACTCCAAGGCTTTTGAAAGGCCGACTACCAAGGGAACGGCCGGGGTACCGGCCCTCAAACCCGATTCGTGATTCGGACTTCCATGAATTAAGGGGGTGAGGTTCACATAAGGATTCCTCTTTCGTACATAGAGGAATCCGATACCTTTAGGGCCGTAAAATTTATGCGCGGAGGCAGACAGCAAATCGATTCCCATGGCCTCCACGTCGATCGGTATTTTGCCGCAGGCCTGGGCGGCATCGACATGAAAAAAAACGCTCGCTTCTTTGGCAATGCGGCCAATGGCTTCCAATGGATGAATGACTCCGATCTCATTATGGGCGGCGATCAAAGAAATCAAAATCGTGTCCGGACGGATAGCCCGTTTCAAATCCTCCAAATCGATCTCGCCCATTTGATTCACGGGCAGGTAAGTCACTTCGGCGCCTTTGGATTCTAAATAGCGCAAAGTCCCTAAAACGGATGAGTGTTCCGTGACGCAAGAGATGATGTGCCGCCCGCGGTTCGCGTAGGATTCAAAAACGCCTTTTAAAGCCGTATTGATGGATTCCGTCGCGCCACTCGTCCAGATAATCTCGCGAGCGACGGCTCCGATCGCGGTCGCCACTCTTTCCCGGGCGATCGTCAACACCTCCTCCGCCTCCCATCCCCAAGCATGAGTGGAAGACGAGGCGTTTCCGAATTTCTCGGTCCAATAAGGCTCCATTTCCTCCATGACTCGAGGGTCCACGGGAGTCGTCGCCGCATGGTCCAAATATATTTTCATAAATAACTTTCCTCTTGAGCTATGTTATTGTAATCTTTAACCGTATTCTCCTAAAAAAATATTAATTTATAACTTAACGCGCATGATGGGAATGAAAAAAATCACACGGGCGGCTTCTCTTATTTTATTCTTCCTGCTTTCACCAAACCTGAAGGCCGCGACCGATTATTTTTCCGTCCTTTCGCAGCAATCGCCTTTTCAACCGGGCGACTTAATCGCCAACCTCGGGTCCGATAATCTCCTCAAGCATCAATGGCAGGCTTGGGCTGAATTCAATTATCTCCATAAGCCCCTTCAACTCACGCGTGGCGGCGTCACCGTGGGAGGCATCGTCGACCGGCTTTTCGTCCAACACATCGGAGCCGCTTGGGCGCCGACGGACTGGTGGAATTTCGAAATGGATTTTCCCCTGATCTATAAGGTCGAATACCGGGATCCCACGATCCCGATCGCGGTCAACGCCACTAGTAAGTTTTCTATTGGCGACGTTTTTTTACGCCAACGGTTCACGATCTTAAGACGCAACGAATACCCGGTGGGGCTTTCATTGAACCCCTATGTGACGATACCCACCGGTCGTGAGACCTATTACGTGGCCGATCAATACCCAACCGGTGGTCTCATCGTGTCCTTAGACCGCAATTTCGGCAAGCACGTTTCCGTGGTGTTGAATACCGGCGCGGAAACCGGACAACGCATCCATCTTTACGATCTCGATACGAGACATCGGATCCTCGTCGGTGGAGGATTCTCCGTGAGACCGATCCCGTCATGGACGCTTAAAGCCGAGATCGCTTCCAAGACGGATATGGAGAATCCGTTCCAAGACAAGCTTCGATCCCCTACGGAAGCCTTATTCGGAACGGACATCGAAACAGGATTTCATGGGATCAAACTCGCTGCCGGCGGAGGGCTCTCCGTCATTCGAGGGTATGACACGCCTCTCTACCGTTTCATGGCGGGTCTTTCGTACGCCTCGCCGCGCCCCTACCGAGCGCCGCGGGAGAAGAAGAAATGGGTTGAAGAAAACACCGAGTCTCGATCCTCGAGCGATTCGTCCACGGGAGCCGTCATTCGCATGGATGAGTCATTGATTCGCGGTCAGATCGAAACCTTCAAACCGATTCATTTTAAGTCAGGCTCCGTCGCCCTCTCCGCAGACGCTAAGCGACTCATCGACTCCCTTTCCGACCTTCTTTTAAAGCATCCTGAGATCCAAGAACTGGAGATCATCGGACACGCCGATCTTACCGGCACAGCCCCAGCCAACGAAAATCTCTCCCTTCGCAGGGCCGAAGTCGTCATGAGGCACTTGGAGCTGAGAGGGATTCCGGATGATTTAGAGCTCATTCCGCTGGGAGTCTCCTCCGATCACCCGCTCGGCGACAATCAGACTGCGGAAGGACGTCAACAAAACCGCCGCGTCGTCTTCCACTATAGCCACTAAAATCCGTTTTTCCCCTTAAGTTTTTTCAAGACAGACCGTCCTAGTCCTTTGGAGCGTATTATGCAGATGGAATGGGGAAACATGGAAGAGATGGTCTTTTCGATACTGTGGTCGACCACATGCGTCGCTTTCCTGATTTTTCTCCTAAAAGCCCGCGTAGTCTTCGGTAAAAACAGGGTTTTTCATATCAAGCAAAAATTGAAGATGGACTGAGTATTTTTCCCTAAATTTTTATCCAAAAAGCGCCGTTCCGTATTTCGAGGAGGGCTCAATGGCCTATTTGAGGCATACGGTAATTCTTACGTTTTTTCTACTGACTCTCAGCATGAGCCAGGCTTTTGCAGCGACATGTACCTGGAATGCTGGCTCAGCGGGTAATTGGTCTGATCCCAGCAATTGGACCAATTGCGGTGGTGTGGCCCCCCAAGCCGCAGACACCGTCGTCTTCGATGGAACATCTGTTGAAAACTGCACCATTAATACTGACATTACCGTCGCTCACCTTCAACTCAACTCGGGATACACCGGCGTCGTTTCGCAGGGCACTTCCAACATCACTGTCGATGGAGCCTATACCCAGGCTGCCGGGACCTTCACCGGTGGCAGCGGCAATTTTCTCTTAGGCACGTATTGGGCAGCTTGGGATCGCTTTACTTTAAGCGGAGGAACCTTCACAGCGCCTTCAGGTACTTTTACCATCGCCTATGGCTCTTGGGCGCACTACGCAGGAGGCACCTTCGCCCACAATAATGGTACTGTCGCTTTTACAGACAGCTTTTACCTCCTCAACCTAGCGAATACAGCCACGGAAACTTTTTACAACTTAACCGTCAACCTCGGCGCAGACGGAAACTATGTTCGCCTCTTCGTCTCCGGGGGAAGCGCCACCATCCAAGTCAGCAATCTCCTGCTTCTTCAAAATGGAACGCTCTATGCTGCTAGCGGTGGCTGGACATCAACTGGCTCTCTCACAGTTAAATCCACTTTCGACGGAGGCGATGTCGATTTTTCTAACGCCAACTTAAGCTTCACTGGTGATGCCAGCAATCTGACGATTGAATCGGGCGCGACACTTCCCCAATTTACTTATAATCCTTCCGCGGGTAGCTTCACATTACCAGGTACGGCGACTTTCATGAATACGCTTACTTTAAGCGCCAGAGATTTCAACATGGGATCGGGTAATATCTCTGTCAAAAATATAACCTTATCGGGCAGCACGGTAACCAGTACATCCGGAACATTAACCATCACCGAAAACTTCACCCATACGGGAGGGACCTTCGATGCTAACGGAGGAACCGTAACAATTGGAGGAGCAGGTGGTGCCACTTTTAATAACGCCAGCGAAATTACCTTTAATCATTTAAACATTACCAAATCCAATTGGGCCACAACTATCGCGGATGGTGATACATTCACGGTAGCTGGGAATTTAAGCCTCACCGGTGCGGGAGGGTTAGTCTTTGCCAACATGAGCACGTGCGTCTTGAATGCGAAAGGACATGTTACCGTAGGAGCAGGCTTCGGATCTAATTGGACCACTCGAGACTCTAGAATTACTTTTACAGGGACTGGTAATCAAACCTTCACTCTCACAGGAGCTACGGGAGATTACGATGGGGATATCGTCATCAACAAGGCTTCAGGTACGGTGAGTCTGGCGTCGGCTCTCGTCATGAATAGCGACAATCAGGATCAAGACCTCACCATCACTTCAGGAACTCTCAGCCTTGCCGGAAATGATTTAACCGTCAATGGCTCGAGTAGCACCATGACCGTTGCCAATGGAGGAGTACTTCAATTACAAGGAGGAGAAAACATCACAGCCAACACGGGCTATCCTACCTTCGCCTCCGGCAGTACCGTTAAATACGTGGGAACAGCTACGGGCGGCAGTCCTGATTACACGATTAAAAATTATTCCTACTCCAACCTGACTATCGCCGGCGGTAACTCAAGCCTCTTTGCTCAGGGAGCCAACACGACCGTTGCCGGAACTCTCACTCTCACCAGTGGCATTTATGATATTGCCGGATATAACCTCATCGGTGGGGGGACGATCGATAACGACTCAGCATCCACAGGAAACACGCGCTTCAGACTCCGTGGTGGTGAAACGATCACTATGACTAAGGATACCGACACGGGTCTTGTCGAGTACACAGGAACGAGCACGTATGCGACACTTCCTTATGGAAACTCTTACAATAATCTAACCTTCAATGGCTCGGGCGGGTCTTTTACTCACGACAACACGTTGGACATCAATGGCAACCTCACGATCACGGCCGGTACGTTAAACAGCAACGGTCAAAACATCACCCTAGCCGGCAACTGGTCCAACAGCGGAACTTATACATCCGGTGCGAACACCGTCACCTTCGATGGCTCCGGCGCTCAGTCCCTCGTCTCCGGCGGCAACTCAGGCGATGGGTATGATTTCAACAACCTGACCGTCAATAAAGCGGGCGGTACCCTCACTCTTTCCAGCAACGATGTCGAAATTGACGGCAACTTCACTCTCACCGCAGGGACTCTCGATGCCAATGCTCGCACGATGACCGTACGAGGAAATTGGGACAACAATGATAGTTTCCTAGCCAATGGCAGCACCGTCAATCTCGGCACCGCTTCTCAAACTATTTCCGGATCAACAAGTTTTCATAATCTTACTAAACAAGTTTCCTCCGCCGCCACTTTGACTCTGACCGCAGGAACCACCCAGACCGTCACTAATACGTTAACTTTAAATGGGGCATCTGGTCAGCTTTTAACCATCGCTAGTTCCACGACTTCCGCCGCTATCTTCAATGCAGCCACTTCAACTGTCAGTCATCTTTCCGTCTCTTACAACAACAACATGGATGATTCTCCTATCGCGTGTTGGATCGGTTGTACTAATGGCGGTAACAATACCAACTGGAGTTTCAGCGCCCCCACCGTCACTCTTTCGCGAGATAACGCCACCATCGCCGAAAATGGAGGTACGGCTGCTATCACCGCGACTCTCTCGGCTGCCTCTCCCTATAATACGGTCATCAACTTAAGTTATTCCGGTACGGCCACCAATGTTTCCGACTACACGCGTTCTGGTACCAGCATCACCATCATCGCAGGCACTACCACTAACACAGCGACTCTGACGGGCGTGCACGACACATTGGATGAAGACGACGAGACGATCATCACCTCCATCAGCTCCGTTGATAATAGTTATGCCACGGACACAGGAGCTACACCCACCGTCACGATCACCGATGACGACGCCGCACCTTCGGTCGCTTGGACCGCTTCTTCGCAATCCTCCGCGGATGAAACCAATGGCGCTACGATGACTGTCACCGCGCAACTTTCCGCCGCTTCTGGAAGGAATATTTCCATTCCTTTTACGGTGACCGGCACAGCGACGGGATCAGGCACCGATTACTCTATCACGGCCTCACCCCTTACCATCAATGCGGGTGGGACTACCGTTTCAGCTACGATTACTCTCGTCGGTGATACTTTGGATGAAGATAATGAAACTGTCATTTTAACTATCGGCTCTCCCACGAACGCTTCACAAGGCGCTACACTCATCCACACCGCAACGATCACTGATGACGACGCAGAGCCTACTGTGGCCTGGACTTCATCTTCCCAATCCACAGCCGAAACGAACGGCGCGACACTCACGGTCACTGCCCAGCTTTCAGCGGTTTCCGCTAAAAATATCTCTGTACCTTTTACGGTAACGGGAACGGCGACGGGAGCCGGAACGGATTATACGATCACATCGTCGCCGATCAGCATCAATGCCGGTTCCACGACGGCAACGGCGACGGTCACGATCGTCGGTGATAATTACGATGAAGCCGACGAAACGATGATTTTAACGATTGATTCCCCGACCAATGCTTCCCAAGGCGCTACCCTCGTCCACACCGCCACTATTACCGACGATGATGCGACGCCGACACTCACCCTTACCAGTGTGACCGTCGGCGAAGCCGATAGTTCTGCCACTGTTACCGTTTCCATGACGAATTATAGTGGCTCATCCGTGACCGTCGATTACGCGACTTCTAACGGTACGGCCACCGCAGGATCCGACTATACGACAGCTTCCGGGACTCTTACTTGGACTTCCGGACAAACAGGAAACAAGACGTTTAACGTCTCCATCACGGATGATTCGATCCATGAAGACAATGAAACCGTCGCTCTGGCCATTTCCAATGTCGCCCATGCCACCCTTTCGGTATCCGCCGCTACACTCACTATTACGGACAATGATGCTTCCTCCAGCGGCGGATCCAGCGGATCGGGTGATGGAAGCGGAGGAGCCAGTGGCGGTGGAGGAGGATCTGGGGGCAGTAGCGGATCTTCTGGATCTAGTGGATCCGGTGGCGAGTCTGAAACAGGAGGATCCAGCGGCAGCTCGGATTCTGGAGAGGATTCGCCTCTCTCCGTCCAAGCCTCGCATGTCGATACGGGTCTAGTCTATGAAACCCATGGCGGAGAGGGGATCCTTTTAGCCACCTCCGATGACGCCGACATCTCCACGGAAGGCGTACAATACACCGTCGATAGCGTGACCGTCACCATTCCCGCCGGTAGCGGCACCACCCGTGACATTGTCGTCACTAGCGAACCGGCCTCCGACGACGAAGACATCATCTTTTCCTCTCCTTACGCGAGTTCCGGCGCTGGATTGGCCGTGATTATTCCGAGGACTTCTCTGATCGAAGATGCAAGCTTCCTCGACATGGAAGTGGCCCCAAGCGTTTCCGCTTTGACGGTCCCCATACTTCGTTCCGAATCGGTCAGCGGGTCCACGGTTCTGTATGGCCGTCAAGCCGGGGATCATTTCGGCGCTTATGTCGCGTCGGGAGACGTCAATGGAGACGGTTCGATCGAATACCTTTTCGCGGCTCCTGGAGAAGGGTTGTACGGAGAGATTCATATCTTCAACCAAGACTTGGTCGAAGTCGCTACGATTTTCGGAAGCGCGGACCAACCAATCCGCTCCATCCTGGTCGCACAGATGATGGGCGCCTCTACGGCGGATATCAACTTCGGGCCCGGTAACCGAGCCCTCAATTCCGATCTCGTTAATGTGTCGGCCTTGGAGCTTTCGGAATACTCTTCACGCATCACTTCCCTGGAAGGATCGTCTAACGTCGAAGGGTCTCTCGACTTATCGGAAATCGACACAAACGCCGTTGTCGGCGCTGGCAACACTTACCAATCTTTCACCACCGGCGACGTCAATGGAGACAATACCAACGACTTGATCGTCTCCACATCCAACTCCATCGCCATTTTCCTGGGCCCTATCACTCCCGCCACCTCCGTCTCTTATACCAACGCTAGTCACATCATTACCGGCGATGGAGGCTCTTTCGGTCAATCGCTCGCGACCGCAGACATCAACCACGACGGCATCGACGATCTGCTGATCGGCGCCCCCGATTACGACCCTCATGGGGCCATTTACGTCCTCTTCGGGCGTTATTTTTGGGACACGGATTCCATCACGAACCAAATATCCTTAGGACTCGCGTCTCAAGTGACGGGATCCACGGGCAGAATCGGGAGTGACATGTTGATTCGCAGCGCCGATGCCGCAGCCTTCACTCTTTACACTCCCGAAACCGCGACCTCGACACTGACCCTCACCCTCACCAGCGACGTCGTGATCGATCAGTCCAATGAAGTGCACGTCGCAGGAAACGAATCCGCCTTAGGGTGTACCCTCCTTCTTCGAGAAGAGGGTGGCGCTAGGGATCGATCGACTTCCGTGATGATCGGGATACTCCTTCTTGCGATGATCGCTTTAAGGTCTCAGGTTCTTCTCGGTAAAAATAGAATCCTCCAAAGGAGGCCTCGGGTCGAAGTCGATCGACTTTAAGACGAGAACCGTCCTCTGGCCCGTCTTTTGGACCGGAGTCATTTCCCAATGGGTGGGCAGGAGGACCCCATCCAGGACCTTAAAATCGGAATAAATCAAATCCTTGATGACTGTACCGCCTTCATCGATGAACTGCTGACGCACCGGAAGGTCATCCTTCTCACGCACCCAATAAAAGACTTTCCCCCAAACGACCGGAGCGTTGGGGTGAGGAACCAAAGCGATTTTGAAGACCTTCGAGCCGTCGATGGTTTCTTCGCCGACGATCGCATGGTCGTAATCGTCGATGTAGCTGGACTCCTTCACGAGGTCGTCATTGGAAAAATCGCTTCCCATCCACGGCTGAAGCATCATGGAGGGTGGTATCTTCATGACTTTTTCGACGGACGGAAGGTAATTCCATAAATTATAATCGATTCTTAAGAAAGCGATGTCCTTGTCTTTGGCCGGCTCCAAGATGCGCACGAACACTTTTTTGTTCATACGATGGTCCCACACCTTCATCCGGAACGTCCGGCTCCACTGAGGGCGGTGCACCGTCATCTCATAGTCCGAGACGTTCACATGGCTGCGCATTTTCTCGATCATCCTGGTGATGATCGCCTTCCCGTCCTTTTCCATCCCTGCAGTTTTTCCAGAGATGGAGTAAAAAACGACACCCAGTAAGATGAAAAGCCCGAAAATTTTTTTTCTGATTTCCATCAGCTCTTTATATAAACTTTTAAGAAGTGAATTCAAGACGTCTGTGGTGATGGGTCATTATTATGACGATTGATGGCGGCTCTGACTTCCGGCAACCTCATTAGGTAATCAGCCACCGCGTCATCAACGGGATCTGAAGCAGAATCTGCAGGCGGATCTGCGAAAGGGGCGTCAGCATCTCCCGGCGTTTTTTCATCTTTTCCCTCTTTTCTGTCTTTTCTATCGGGGGGAAGGACGGCGTTCGGGTCTTGAACAAGAGCCAAGGCATTCCTTAAGGCAGGAGGCGTGATTTCAACTAAAACCCAAAAGCTACGAACGCGTGTCCAATAAAATAAGACGCCTTTATAAGGACCTTCCAACGCCACATAACGCCTTCCGGCTATCGTAAACTGGGTAAAAGGAACAGATCGGTCGTAAAAATAAATAGCGCTCACATCACCGACTCGCGGAGTGACGGCTTCAAACTTATAGCCACTGTAACTTTGTTTCACGAGTACAAACGGCCCACGCGGACTTGTCTGGCCATTTTCCAAGGGCTTTAAAGAAATTCCCAGTGGGAGTTCATTTTCCTCGAGATTCCGCATTAATACCCGAGGGATCCCCAATTTTTCCGCGATCGTCTGAGCCACTTCACGACGATGATCCGGATTTTTATAATAATCCTTGTCAATGGAGAGACCTCTTTTCTTGCGCGAAACAGTAACCAGCAAATCTTCCAATGCCTCCGGAGCCTGGGAGAAGTCTCCAGTTGTCGCGGAAGTGACCTCCCAAGCTTTCTCTAGAAGGAGATGCTTAGGCAATACGCATCCATGGAAAGAGGCTACTAAGGACTCTCCGGGATGACGCGGCATAGATAAATAAAAGCCTTCTTCCGTACGAATCACCGTGGATGAAGCCGTTTCCATTTTTTCGGTTTTCACCACTGTGATGCCTTCTTCCGAAAAAACCGCCAGGCCAAGGAAAACGAGTTTTTTCCTTCGCTTACCTTCCACGCGAAATAATACCTCATAAGTGGATCCGCTCATGGCGTCGTAAAGCTGTCGTCTGACATACGCACCGTCCTCCTTCGCCGCTTTCTCGACATCTTCCTTGAAAGACCCCGCATGGCCATCGATTAAGAAAAGAGCCTGAGGACCTTCACCGGATAGCAGCACCATTTTATGTGCCCTAGCCGGCGAAAAAAGCCCCTCTGCGCCGGGATGGGTTTTTGCGATCACGATATGAGGAGTTTCCACCCCTTCCCGACACCTTAAAACATAAGCGCCTTCACCCGCGATCTCAAAAGCGGCCGAGCTATTACCCACGGGGAAATAATAACGGACAGCGACATCCCCACCCCCTTGGGTTTGAGCAGGTCCGCGTACCACTAAAAAATGCCCTCCTCTTTTAGGCTGAGGAAGACTCGCAATGGTTAAGGATAGATTTGGATTACCGGGAAGTTCCACGCTTATTTCCGTGGGCTTCCCCTCAGGAATAGGAATCCGCACTTCATCACCCGGAGATGCTTGGCGAGACTTTAAAAAGGCTTCCACATGGCTCCGATGGGGTAGGCGGCCCGGACTCTCCCAAATCACGGGAATAGGCCTACCGTCGGGACCGGCATCTCGGGTCTCGTTCGCGTAAAAATTACCGCAGAAAAAATTTCTTCCACCCCATGAGATCACCCAAACACGATTGGAGGTTTGAGACACCTGCGCAGCCCCACTGGCATTTCCAATGGATATGTCGACGCGATCCGTTTTCGTTTGAGGTCGCCAAACCTGATGCAAGAGATCGTATTCCAGAGGGACGACGACATCCTTTCGAATGGCGCCCTCCGTCCCCTCCGCAGCTTGAAATTCAAATCGTACTCTTAACCTTTTTCGGCCTTCCGGTGCAGCAAGCTCCGTTCTTCTCTGAGGCACATAGATGAATGGTTCCCCCGTTGGAAATTTTTCAATTCTTTCAGGCGATGTTTCATCGTTGCCACGCACTCTCGAAGGTTTCATTTTAGGAGGATTGGCGGCAATAGAGACGCCTTCTCGTTCCTGCATAATAGCGGCAGGCGTCCAATCATTCGGATTGAAACTCACGCCTTCCCATTCGCTGTCATTACCTCCGAGACTGATTCGACCGACGCTGAAATGACTGGGATCGTCCTCAAATACGAAACGCCATTGGAGAGAGTCTGTCCTGGAGGTATCCCCCGATGAAAAAGAAACGCCTATCGTCCCCTCCTCGTCCCTTTCGACCAAAATATTCGCTGGATCTAGGGATTTCCCTTGGACGCTTACGCCAGCCACTTCGCTTTGACGTCCCGCTTGGTGATGCATCACCACACGGACGTCATGGCCATCCGAGTGCGTTAGATGAGTCTCGCTGAACACTCCCGGCACCGCTGTGGAATAACCCGGAGAAAGATCCAGTACGATCGGCGCCTGTTCCAGCCACTCAGAACGTATTCTCACCACCGGTTGTCCGAATATAGGGGTCGCAAGCCCGGGCTGATCGTCAAATTGGACACGAACCTCTATCGGTATCGAGGGAAGGGGAGCTCCCGTATAAACGGAAACCAGCCTAAGTTGCTCATCCGCTTCCCGCGTCACATGGCCAAAGGTAAGACCGAAATCCGGACTCAAAAATTTCCCTCGAGCGCCATCCAATAAAGAATGAAAGGCACGTATCACCCTAGAAGTCCCGTCTTCTTCTTGAAGAAGAATCGACCATCGACCTTCTACAGTCTCTACTCTAAACCTAAAAGCATTTTGGGATGTAATTAATCGATTACCTATGACCACTTCTGGCTTTCTGGGATCAACACGGGGACGTCTCCTCTCCATCATTAGGATGCCTGCGTCTGCATCGGGTATCCAACGCCCATCGCGAAAGACCATCGGTACTTTTAGTGTCCACCCATAAAATGTATAAGACTTTTCACCATCACGGTTGAAGACGCCGAAGACAACAGCCGCTGAATGGACGCCGGGTTTAGAATGAATATCCCCTAAAAACTCAAAAACGGCGGTGCTCCCGTCTTGCACGCTTCCAGAGAGCGCCGCACGCCTCATGGCCAAACGCGTCCCTTCGCTCGGCATAACGAATGCCCCGGCTTGCCATAAGGAAGGGGCGAGACATTCTGAGGCCACTGAAGGGATGTCTCCGAGATGCATGTGCGGTACGACCAGGGGATCTGATGAATTGGGCTTGGAATTCGAAGCATCCGAAGCCATCATCAAAGCGGGCCTTCGGTCCCTTTCCATGTAAAAAACCGTCAAATACTCCACATATGAGAGTCCTCCGAACGGCTCCCATTCAACAGCCCACCTACCGTCATCGATAAAAAGACTTCCTGATTCCGCGGGTAAGCCAGACCCCTGCACCGGATTTTTTTTAAACTTCACTCCCGCTACGAACTCATCCTGGGATCTTAAATCATCGGGTGGGCCTGCTAAGTCTCTCCAGAGATCGTGCCATCGCTGAGATGAGTCTTGAGACGTCTCACCGCATACCATCATGATTTCGGACCCATCACCGCGACGAAATCTCACTGCATCTATGCCTATCCCTTCCGTGGTAGATTCGAAGGCTTCAAGGACCGCTAGCGTCAGATCGACGGGTTTTTGTGCGATGACGAATGTCACTTGATCGTAATAATCTCCTCCGTCGATTCGCACTCTGATTTGCGGGTCGATGCCGTCCCGGAACACCGCCTTTCTACGTGAAAAATCCTCCAAAACCCAACGGGACCTCCAAGGGTGGATAGCATGCCTTAAACCTTGGTCATCGCGCCATGAGATCCCGCCTAGCGATTGGCCTTCATCCTCTCCGAAAAGGATCGGTTCGGGGCCTTCTCCAAAATTCACCCATCGATAATGAACGCATCCGTCTTCTTCAAACCGTTGGAGGTAAAGCCTCTTCCCGTCATCAAAAGTCACCCTTAAGATTTTAGGGTTCTTGGAAGAGCCGTCGATGCGGGAAAGATTTTTCCATGAAGCCACGCGAGCCGAAAAGAGACGAGACATGTGGGCATGAGTCTCCTCATCAACGGAGTTCCAATCCTCAGGAAGTTTCTGCTCTGAGGGAGCTATTTTTACCAAACGCCATTTTTCGCCGAAACTTCGACGGCCTTGATCTTCATTCCCGAAAAATCCGAAGCAATCTCCTACCGACACGCGCAGCAAATCCTGCTTCCCTTCCCTCGTCACCAGCGACATTTGAACGCCATCGGCACCCATGGAAACGGCGACACACACGGTAGCGCCTTTTCCGTCGTTGATTAAAACCTGATTCTCATGGCCAGGATCGGGCAAGAAAACACCCCGCATGAAGAGCCCTTTAATTTCCACCGCCACCGGGGTGCTACAGACGAGCCCTGAAAACACCAGCGTTACCTCATGCGGATCCCAGGGTGGATCCGTCATGGTACGGATCGTCTCGTCGGTAGGCATAAGATAATCTGGAGATTTCCCGTCACCCAAGCTCTGATTCACATTAAAGAGAGGGTTTACGCTATAGGTGACCGAACAGCTCAAAGGATAGACATCATACGCGCCTAGGGGTTTTCTTTGTTGAGCCATCTGTATCTGCTGCCCGGGAATTCTCAAAGTGTATCCTTGGCCGTTTATAAGAAGGTCGTCCCCGTCCTTGCGAAAAGTCAGAAAAAGGGGTTTTTCGTTAGATATGGGACTCCATCGTTTCAAGGAAGCTCTCTCCGGCAATAGGCTGCTATCGACGACAATGAATTGAGCTTGAATGGAATCCCCATTACTTAGGCTAAAGCTCCATCTGTATCTTGTTTTCCCGCTGTCAGTGGTTTCGGCATGCACATTCACGCCTATGAGAGTGACATTGTCTCGATAGGCAATATTGACGGCTTTCGGACTGGCTGTAGGTTGGGATATAGAGTCAAGACCCGAAGCGTTTTCTGTATAAGAAACAAGAGAAACTCGACGGGAAGAGGAGCTTGCCTCTTCAAATCGTAAGGCTATGAGAATTTTCCCGATGGACGGAAGGTCCGCCTCCAAAGTCGACAATTTTCCGGGAGCACGACGTATTCGTACCGCGGTCGTCTTAAGCTCTCCTGAAGGACTGACATAAGTAAGTAGGCTCTCCTCACCGACTTTTTTAATCCCCTTTAAGTTCAGCTCTATGGTGAATGAAAGACGCGATCCATCCCGAAAAATAATGACTAAGGCATATTTGCCGGGGCTGATCTTCTCTTCACGAAAAAGCACGGGACCCACTTGAGGCAAATCCGACAAGCTAAAACCGCTTAGGCAAAGGCCCGCTTTGTTTTGCCGCGGTCTGTCTGAAAACGCCCCATCCAAGGTTAAAAGTTCTGCTGCCATTTGAGGAAAGAAGGGTGATCCAGGGAAAATAGGAGGAAACGTCAACGAGTGGGTCGGGGGCTGTACCCGAGGCCTGACTTTATCCTCAAACCGATCCGGATTGGCTTGAAATCTTAATAACTCTTGTAGCCTCCCTCCACGCCCACTATCAGGAGCGAGGTTGATTTGAGGGGAGCTTAAGTCCCAGTGATGAAACGAAATGGAAGTCTTCATAAATCCTGCTTTCGCGGGTCCTATCGACATGGGTGGGGGGAAGTTGCCCGAAAAATCAGGGTATTTTGAAAAAATGAGTCTTTTGAAGAAGAGAGCGTGCGGCACCGGCAATATAAAAAGACCCGGTGATCAAAAAAATATCTTCTGCTTTCAAGTCTTTAAGGGAAAATTCTAAAGCTTTTTCTAAGTCGTCGAAACATTCCGAAGGTATCGTGAAGCCAGCGACGCACCTTAAAAAATTTTGTAGACTTCGAGGAGGGGCGGCCCTCCGAGAATCCACCTGGGTAAAGACAAAAGAATCGACCACGGAGGAAAGTCGGCTTAAAATTTCTTTACACTTTTTATCCTCCATCATTCCTAATAAACACAGGACTTTTCTCCCTTTTTTTTCTTTTTCGAGGTAAGCGACGGTTTTTTCGATGGCTTCGACATTATGCGCTCCATCCAGAAGGATCCAGGGTTGGTCGCAAACTGTCTCCAAACGCCCCGGCCATAGGACGGACGCCAAACCTTTCTCCATATCGGGGAAACAGATATGAAAACCAGAGCGGTTCAAAAGACGAACGACCTCCATCACGATAGAGGCGTTGGTCTTTTGATGCTCGCCCGCCAAACCGACGTGAGGTAACGGAGGCCGCGCAGCCTCCCCACTTCGAGCCACTGAAGACGACCTCTTCCTAGCGACTTCAAAAATCACGCTTTCGGCGGATGGAGGCAAATCTCCGATCACGACAGGCACACCTTCTTTGATGATGCCCGCCTTCTCAAAGGCGATCTTCTCTATCGTATCGCCTAAAAATTGTTGATGGTCCAATCCGATGCTCGTGATGACGGATACTAAGGGGATGACGACGTTCGTCGCATCCAATCTTCCGCCAAGTCCCACCTCGACGACGGCAACGTCGATTTTCTGATCCGCGAAATATTGGAAAGCCAGAGCCGTCGTGAATTCGAAAAACGTCAACTGGATGCCCAGGCGCCTCTCCAACGTCCGAAGCCTTTCAACAAGAGCCATCAACTCTTCGGGTGAAATCATCCGCCCCGCCACCCGGATGCGTTCTCGGAAATCCTCCAAATGAGGGGACGTGTAAAGTCCTACGCGATAACCCGCGGTTTCAAGGACGGAAGCCAACATAGCCGCGGTCGAACCCTTGCCGTTAGTCCCTGCAATGTGAATGCTCGGATACGACCGGTGAGGATCGCGCGCTTCGTCTAAAAACGACCGAATGCGCTCCAACCCTAACTTTTGTCCAAAATACTCCCGATCGGCGAGGTCAGATATGAAATATTGGTAGGACTGCATGGAAATTTATCTCCGCGAAACCGATATAAAATTAAAGTCTAATGTCGAGTCCCTAAAAAGAGCAACTTCCCATTCCAATTTTCGAAAAAGGACCATGAAGTTAACGCCCGCTCTACTAATGGATGCCTACCAACAAGTGCTCCGGAGTATTCCATTTAGTTCCGCCACGCCTATTCTTAAATCCGCTGGAAAATCCTTTGAGAAGAGGTGTGGCGGTAACTGTATTGATCAGAGCGCTTGTCTCAAAGAACAATTAGAGACCTTTGAAGACGCGAGGGTTCGTGTTTTGACAGATAAGAAGCATTACGCTCTTTTAGTGAGCATTCAAGAAGGTTTATTCTTCTTGGATGTTTATTCGATGATGCATGAGCCATTAATATTAAGGCCTGGTTGCAGTTTATTCAGTGCTGCCTATCCCCACTTCAACGGGGATATGAGCAGAATTGAGACTTTTTACGATGGCGACGAATTACGTATGACAAAGACCATTGCAGGTGTGACGGATACCGAAAGTATTGTCATGAGGATAGCGGAAGATAACCCCCATCTTCCTGAGGGAGATTCTTATCGACGGATCGCCATGCGCCCTACCTTGGGAAGTGTCGCCATTCGCTCCTTATATGAAGGAATCGCCGTATATGTCGCATACCCTTTAAAATCCGGCTTTCAAGTCGATGCGGAAAAACTTTTCATAAAAACCCCCGATGGCCGAAGGTTGAAAGCGCAAGAGGAGGGATTTTCAAAATACCTGGAAAGGGTCGAACGCTCACTCGGACTTTCAGGCTCAGCGATAATCAGTACCATCTTCGATTCCGCGGAGACCTATTACCAATCAAGAGCGAGAAAAAATGCAGATTAATAATCCTCATTCTATTTTAGACGACTCACGAATACGGAGCCCTTCCTTCGAAGGGCCTGTCCGGAAACAAAATATTTTATTCGTTGCCGGCCAGCTGAACCTAGTCGGGGGAGCCGAAAATTTTCTTTCTTCATTAATGAAGCATTTGAAATATAACCCTAACACTCTCTTCGCACCGAAATTATTGGTCTTGGCGGGGCAAAGCAAGCTTGGCGATGCAATCTCCCAAAGCGGGATCGAAGTTGCTTTGCTTCATCAACGTTTGCCTTTAGAGACCTTAAACCAAGGGGACCGTTTTGACGTGTGCCATGTTCTGGATACGCCCGAAAAAGCCGCAAAAGCTTTGGGGATGGCAGGAGCCTGGAGCTTAGTCGAAGGCGCGGATATGCTTGTCGGCTTGATGACTCCTGCCTGTGTTTCAGCTACCCATATCGCCGCTGCCCTGAAAGAACGCAGCGGACGAGAAATACCGGTTTTTTGGGCGCAGCGCGATACGGATCCGACTTTGTATAATTCAGAAACTTTGATCGAAATGAGTCAGGGTTTATCTCGCGGTGCAGCCACCGTCATATGCTGCTCTCCATCTTCGAAGGAAGTTTACCAACGGCTGTATCCGGCTACTGTGCGCTGTATCGACATCTTCAATGGAGTGGATACCGAATTCTTCGACTATGATCCTGAGAAAAGGGCTTGTTTGCGTCAAAGATTGGGTATTCTCGCGGATAGTCCCGTGATCGGCATGGCAGCTCGTTACTCTCCCATGAAAAACATCCTTGGATTCATCAGTGTCGCAAAAGCGCTAAGGAATGAGATCCCTAACGTCCATTTCTTATTATGTGGATCCGGCATGGAGGAAAGCAATCAGGACTTGAAAGCAGCGGTTTCGCAGGCTTTGGAAGGACACATCCATTTTTTGGGAGTCTTTAACCGCTCCGAAATGCCCGATTTCTATAACGCGTGCGACGTCTTATTCTCCCCTTCTCTTCCAGGGGAAGCGGCGAGTAACTCCTTGATCGAGTCTATATCTTGCGGAACTCAGATCGTCGTCACCGACGTAGGGGATTCATCTGCTATCGCCGGTCATGATCCAGAACGTGTCCTTCCGATACCCGGGCAACACATTAATACTGCGGATTGGACCGAAAAAGCTAAAGCCGCTTTGATTCGATGCCTAAAAAAGGCTGCAGATACACATCAGGCAAATCAATTAAGGTCCGCCGTTAGATCCCTCGCAAAACAAAATTTTTCCGATGAATCATGCTATCTAAGTTATGAAGGAGTTTTCCTGCATCATATCATTCTATTAGCCATACAAGCCTTACGGCTAACCGCAATAGGAATGCCTGTTCTGTTGCCTGGGAAACGGACGAACCACGTTTTTGAAGTCGACAGCAATCAGGGAAAGCTATTCGTAAAAGTCTATCGAACCCAAGGAAGAGATATGATTGAAGATGCGGCGAGGGTACAATCTGTAATCCCCAAAACTAAATTATTTCCGTATTTCTTAGGTCAATACTTTATAGAAGGTGTTTTAATCGAAATCACCCGGGAAATTCCGGGGACCATTCTTGAAAGATTATCTCCTGAATACGTCGCAGAGCATCTTGCTGATTTAGGTAGGGTTGTCGCTCTTTTCCATCAGAATACTGAAGGAATAAGTTTGGAAGGTTCTCGAGATCTTCCCCGACAAGGACAACCCGAAGATGAAGAGGAACGAACGAGGTGGAACCGATTGCCCACGGGAGTGATTCATTGCGACATTAATCCAAGCAATGTCGTTTATAACCCGTCACTGCCAGATGAGAGCGTCATAATAGATCTGGAAGCCGTTCGAGAAGGCGTTCTTTTGACGGATATCGCGCGGGCCATCCATGAATTTTCGAAGGATTCGAAGGATCAAGCTCATTTCCTTAAAGGATACGAGTCCATCAGGCCTCTGACTCAAGAGGAGAAGGCTTTTCTTCCTCATGCCCTCAATTACATTGCACGGGATAGAATTAAAAAGAGTTAGACCTTAATACCGTATTTCTTGATCTTGCGGTAAAGGGTGGCTTGGCCGATGCCCAGCTTTTTGGCCGCAGTGATCACGTCGCCCATGCAGCGGCGCAGCGCGTTCTCGATTGCGTAACGCTCGACTTGCTTCAAGGGGACGATCTTCTGGGCGTTCGGGTCCCAGCTCTCGGTCTCCGTCGCGACCTTCCGCTCGAGGTTCACGATGAAGCGCGGCAAATACTTCAAGCGCACGCGGGTATCGTCGTTCAGCACGACGATGCGTTCGATGTTGTTCTCGATCTCCCGCACGTTGCCCGGCCAGTCGTAGTTCACCAAGGCGTCGATCGCCGCCGGTTCGAATCCCTTGAACTTCTTTTGGTTCTCCTCGGAGTACTTTTCGAGGAAGTAATGGGCCAAAAGCGGGATGTCGTCGCGGCGGGCACGGATCGGGGGCAACGAAATCGGCACGACGTTGAGACGGTAATAAAGATCTTCGCGAAACGTCCCCTTCTCCACCAAGGCACGGAGATCCTTATTGGTCGCGGCGATTACGCGAATGTCGATGTGGATCTTCTCGCCGCCTCCGATACGCGTAATAGCTCTCTCTTGGAGGACGCGTAATAATTTCACTTGCAACAACAAATCCATCTCGCCGATCTCGTCCAAGAACAACGTACCACCGTGCGCGCGCTCACAGCTTCCGATGTACTGGCGGTCGGCTCCCGTAAAGGCGCCGCGCTCATGGCCGAAGAGTTCATTTTCAAGAAGATCTTTTGGAATGGCGCCGCAGTTCAGATCGATGAATTTGTTTTGAACGCGCTCCGAGTGTTTATGAATGGCTTTAGCGACGAGCTCCTTTCCCGTACCGCTCTCCCCCATAATCAAAACCGTCGCGTTGCTCTTGGCGACCGTCTGAATCATTTGAAAAATCTCGTGCATCTGAGGTGAAGCTCCGACGATATCGTCCAAGCGTCCTTCAAAACCAACCTGACTCTCGAGCAGTTTGATCCGTTTCGACATATCGACGGCTTGCAAGGCGCGTCGTAGCGTCATCTTCACCTTATCGGCATCGGAAGACGCCTGAAGGTAATCCATAGCCCCGTTCTTCATGATCTCGACCAGAGCACCGACGTCCACTTGGTGTGACATCACCAGCACCGGCAGAGCTTCGTCGCGGCTTTTGATCTGGAGCAAGACCCCTTGCACTACCTCTAAGGATCCGCTTCCGGCGTTGAGCACGACGAGTTCGGCCGGCGGCAACGGCTGATTCTTTAATTCCTCGGAAGAAATTTCGTGGATTTGAAAACCCTCACGAGAAGCGATTTGTTGGATGGAACGGTCTAAATTTTCCTTAAACGAGATGGCGAGCATTCGATGCGTCATGACGATGATCCTCTTTTATTTTCGCGGAACGATTTGCGGTCCACGTCGCACTTACGGATGATTTTCTTAAAATTACTGCGGTCCATTCCCGCCAATTGGGCCGCGCTGGAAACATTGCCGGCCGTTTGCTGAAGGAGCTGGGAAATATAGTTGCGGTTGAAAAGATTCAAGGCTTTTTGCTTCGCTTCTTGGTAGGGCAGGTAGGCAAATCCCGCGAACGCCCCTTCCGATTCGGAAGAAGCAAATCTTCCGGCCGTTTTTTCCCCGATCCATGAAGGGAAATCTTTCACCCCTAAAACCTTAGCTTGAGTCAAGACGACAGCACGCTCGACGGCATTCTCAAGCTCCCGCACGTTACCCGGCCACGGATACGACTCCAAAATCCTACGGGCGTTCGAATCGAGTTCCGGAACGGGCTTACCCAACCTCTCCGAGAATTTGTTAAGAAAATAGTCGAGCAAAAGAGCCACATCCTCGAGCCTCTCCCTCAAGGGCGGAATGGCGATCGTGATCACATTCAAGCGATAGTACAAATCCTCGCGAAAGAGCCCTTTTCGGATTCTTTCATTCAAGTCGCGATGGGTCGCCGAAACGACGCGAACGTCGATGCGGATGTTCTCGCTCCCCCCTACGCGACGAATCTCGTTATTCTGTAGAACGCGCAACAGCTTCGCTTGCATGACTAAAGGAATGTCGCCGATTTCGTCTAAAAAAAGCGTGCCTTCATGTGCCTCTTCGAAAAGTCCGCGGCGTGTGGTGTAGGCACCCGTGAACGAACCCTTCTCGTGTCCGAACAATTCACTCTCCAGCAGGTTTTCCGGAATCGCGGCGCAATTGATGACGATGAAGGGTTTGTCGCGACGAGGGCTCTGATCGTGAATGGCTTTAGCCGCCAACTCTTTACCCGTACCGCTCTCGCCCTGCACCAGAACGCTCGAATGGCTTGGGGCGACGCTAGAGATCAAAGCCTTCACCTCATTCATTTTTGGACTAAAGCCTATCAACATGAGCCGGCTGAATTATCACACTCTTTTCGCCAACACGAGAGAAAATATCAAAATGATAATCAAGGCTGGCGAGCTCTTTCAGACACGTTTTCCGGTTTACCTCATTGACATTTTTACAGGAAGAATGGAAACAAGCGCACCTTTTCATGGCGCAGCTCACTTATCAACAATCAGGAGTGGACATCGACGTCGGGAATCTCTTCGTCAAAAAGATCAAGCCTTTGGTCAAAAAGACGCGACGCCCGGAGGTGATGTCGCCCATCGGTGGTTTCGCCGGTCTCTTCCAATTAGATTCCAAAAAATATAAGAATCCCCTTCTTGTCTCTTCGACAGACGGCGTCGGCACGAAACTCAAGCTCGGCATCGAATGGAATCTGGTCGAAGGTTTGGGACAAGATCTTGTCGCCATGTCGGCCAATGACTTACTTTGTTTGGGTGCCGAACCTCTTTTCTTTCTCGACTATTTTGCCACCGGCAAACTGACGCTGGAACAAGCTTTACCCGTCATCCGCGGGATTACGAAAGCCTGCCGCGAAATCCATTGCGCTCTCTTAGGCGGAGAAACCGCCGAAATGCCGGGAGTCTACGCCGGCAAGGACTTTGATCTAGCCGGATTCATCGTCGGCGTCGTCGAAAAGGATCGTGTCATCGAAGGACGGACCATCCGTCCTGGGGATAGCATCATCGGGTTAGCGTCGTCGGGTTTCCATTCCAACGGGTTCTCCCTCGTGCGACGCGTTCTTGAGCGTCGGAAACTCGAAACGGCTCATGATACCGAACTTCACAGAAAGATCATGGCACCCACCAAGCTTTACGTGAATCAAGTACTGAAACTCAAAGATAAGTTCGACATCCGCGGCATCGCTCACATCACGGGCGGCGGACTTTTAGAGAACATCCCCCGCGTCCTTCCTCCTAAGTGCAAGGCCGTCATCGATACGTCGATGTGGCCGCGCCCCGAGATCTTCCAAAAGATTCAAGAGTGGGGTGAGATCGAAGAGGTGGAAATGCAGCGGGTTTTTAACTGTGGGATCGGACTCATGTTGGTCGTACCGACGCCGCAAGTGCCCGCCATACTCAAATACCTCAAGACCATGAAGGAAAAAGCATGGGTCATCGGCGAAATCGTCAAACGTAAGCACGCCGAATCCAATATCGAGGTCTTCGGTTCATGAGAAGAAGGGCGAAGCTGGGAGTTCTTGTCTCGGGTTCAGGCACGAATCTCCAAGCCATCCTCGACGCCTCACGGAAAAAATCCTACCCCGCCGAAGTGTCCGTGGTCATCAGCAACAACCCCGACGCTTACGCCCTTGTCCGTGCCCGTAAGACAAACCGACCTTCGGTGGTCGTTCCCCATAAGGACTTCACGGATCGTGAGAGTTTCGAAAAAACGCTGCACGCGATATTAAAGAAATATGAGGTCGACTGGGTTATCTTGGCCGGTTTCATGAGGCTCCTTTCGCCTTTCTTCATTAAGAAATGGAAACATCGGATCCTTAACATTCATCCCGCCCTTCTTCCCGCGTTTCCAGGCACTCATGCGATCCGGCAAGCGTACGATTATGGGGCGAAGGTCACGGGAGTCACCGTGCATTTAGTCGATGAGGGAACGGATACGGGTCCTATCCTTCTGCAAGAGGCTTGTGAAATCCCGGAAGGGATGAGACTCGAAACTTTAGAGGAAAGGATCCATAAAATAGAACACCGGCTCTTTCCTCTCGCGATTCAACTTGTCTCACAGAAAAAAATCCGACATGTTGGCCGGAAAATTTCCATCTCCGCCAGCGCACGTCGGAAGTCTTAAAGAAAAAAGGGGAAGGGCTTCATGGGGGATTCGATGTTCAAGAAAATATTATGGGTTCTTACCTTAGGCTCTTTTTTCCTCGCTCAAAAATCGGATGCCCGTCAGGGATTTGCCGTCGGAGTCGGGCCGGTGGGAAATATCTTCTTAATCGACACAGTCCCTATTTTGGACCCCGGCGTCGGGGGTCATGTTTATTTTAATTATAGATTCGCGGAGCAAGTCGCTTTCGAGACAACATTCCTCATATCTTCCCAAGACGGCACGAACGTTTCCAATGGGGATACAGGCATCCTCTTCCTCGGCATGCCCACACTCGATTTAAAGTATTATTTTTTAACAGATGATCCGCGGTGGGATCCGTACGCGGTCTTGGGGGTCGGCACTTATTGGGTGACGGAGGGAAGCATCGGGAACGCCACCGGTGGGCTCGGATTGGGCGCCCAGATGGGTGTCGGATTCGATTATTATCTCTCCGATCAGTTCTCTTTAGGCTTTTCCGGCATTTTCCGTTCGATCGGCTTAATCACGGACTTCGGCACGCCGAGCGCGAGCACGGCTTTGTTCCCGTTCTCCCTGATGGGCAATGTGGCATTTCATTTTTAATAGTGAGCGAGTATTGACTGGATTGGACTGGAGCCGTCCGGCCAAACCGAAAACGCGATACGATTAATGAATTTCAGATGAGAGGCAGAGGGAGCAAGCACAGCGGAATGATAGTGGAGTTATAGTGCACGGTAGGATCATCCGATACGAAAGCATCGGATCCGTTGAGAGCGGGATCTCCCTCTGAATTAAATGATTAAATTCACTTATTACGGGCACTCCTGCTTCGTGCTGGAAGGATCCAAAGGCAAGATCGTCATCGACCCTTTTTTCAAAGGAAATCCCCATGTGAAAGTGACGCCCGCCGAGATTCTGGTTTCAGGCATCTTAGTCACCCACGCTCACGCGGACCATTTCGGAGACAGCGTCGAAATCTCGCAGAAGAATAAGGCTCCCGTCATTGGAGTTTACGAACTCGTCCAAAAAGCCATCCAACAAGGCGCGACGGGACATGGTATGAATATCGGAGGCAGCTACCGCTTCCACTTCGGAGAGGTGACCATGGTGTCCGCCGCTCATAGTTCCGGGTTTTCGGACGGCACTTACGGCGGGTCTCCGTGCGGTTACATCATCAAAATGGATAACCGGACGATTTACCATGCGGGCGACACGGGTTTATCGATGGAAATGAAACTCATCGCGGAGATGCATAATATCGACGTGGCATTCCTTCCTATCGGGGACAACTATACGATGGGGCCCGCGGACGCTGCGACGGCAGTGGAGTTCTTGAAGCCGAAGGTCGCCGTCCCCATGCATTATAATACATTTCCCGAAATCAAAGCGGATCCTGAGGATTTTGAGGATAAAGTGGGAGATTTATGCCGGGTGAAGATCATGGGATTCGGGGAAACATACGAATTGTAACAGTGATCCACCAAAGCTAGATCACGGGGATTTATGTCATTAAACTTTTGTGACGTGTTGATTTGGGGAAGCGATCTTTCGGGGATCATCGCGGGAACGCTCTTGGCCAAGCGAGGTTTGAACGTTTTAGTCTTGGATGACGAGGCCGAGTTCATCCGTACGCCTAACCTCCTCACGGGTCTCGGTTCCCGGGCATTCAAGAGTTTGCTCAGTAAGCTCATGATTCCTGAATCGAAACTTCAATCCATCCAAGAAAACGACACTAGCTATCAGATTCTTCTGCCAAAGAACCGGGTCGATATTTCGGTGCACCGGCCTCTGCTAATGAAGGAGATGAATCGGGAGTTTCCGGAGCATCAATCCCTCATTGAGGAGTTGTTCCAAGAGGTCGACCGTCTCCGTGAAGCCCATTTGGACGAGATCAGCAGCTATTTGCCATTTGTGGGAGGTTTACACGACAAGGAAAAGAACGCCTTCATCAAATGGTTCAAGGAATTCCCCGACGAGAAGTTGAGAGACATTTGGAATCGATTGCCCCATGAGATCAAATTCTTCATTGAATCGAGGATCTTTTTCCTAACGGCCGTTCCCCTTATGGAAATGAATCCCCCCGTCCTCCAGCTCCTCTATTTCCTTCCCCCGGAAGTCGGTTCGACTTACTCGATCAAAAACGGGGGTGGCGAACGCGAATTGAAGAAAGTCTTCTTCGAACGTTTGGATTACTTCGGCGGCATGATTCATCCGTTGAAGAACGATACCATCCACTTCATCCATAAGGGGCAAGAATTAAGAGGTCTTCAGTTGGGCCGTTTTAGCTTTCCCACCCGTTGCCGCTATGTCATCGGAAACTTATCCATCAAATCACTTTATAAAGATTTACCGACGCCCCTCCTTTCCCTCCTCAACCGCACGAAAAAAAAGGTCGGAGAGTTAACCCCGAGGGGCATCCGACGCGTCATCCAATACCACACGGAAAAAGCCTTTTTACCCGAACCTTTGAAGGAAAACTCCGTATACGTTTCCGACCTTCAAAAGCCCCTTGAAGGGGTTAATTACCTCGAAATGAACCAAACGCCGCTCGCCAAACCAAAGTCGGACGAAATTTTCGATACCCTCTTGACGGTAAGCCTCTTCCAAACCCTCTCCGAATATAACGAAGAGGCGCCTCCCCCAGCCCTGTCGGAAGAAACCCTTCAGTGCATAGACGCAAAATTGGAGAAACTTTTCCCATTCATCAAAGGCCATATAAAAAGAGTGTTTCCCGCGCCTCTTGTCTCTTCCACGGACACGCCCGAGTTATTTCCTCCGAGCGCCGACGAAACCCCTGAAGAGGTCCAATGGGTCTACCCTTCCTCGATCTTCTTCCCGACTGTCTCTTCGCCGTTTAAGAACATGTTCGTCGCCGGCCCTAATATCCTCGATTGGCTAGGAATGGACGGAAAAATCCTCACTGCGACGCGGGTTGTGGAATTAATTTGGGAAGCCGAGCAGAAACTCACCAATAAAGACGGTAAGTCCCGACTTTTCCAGAAAAAGTAGGCGAAAATAAGTGAAAATTGAGTTTAAGTGATGGCCGTCGTGAAAGACTTGCGATGAAGAGGTGTCAGTCCGTTTTTCTTAATCTCATCGAAATGTTCGGTTGTTCCGTAACCTTTATGCTTTTTAAAGCTGAACCCAGGATATTTTTTGGATTCCGCTTCCATCCACCGGTCTCGGCTTACCTTAGCCAGGATGGAGGCTGCGGCAATAGTATGGCTGAGTCGGTCGCCTTTGACGATAGCCTTTTGAGGAACTTTTTGAGGAATCGGATAACGACCGTCCACAAGGAGAAACTCAGGGGATTTCTTTAATTGGGATACTGCGATTTGCATCGCTTTCATGGACGCCCGGTGGATATTGATTTTGTCGATTTCCTCGGCGCTCACCATGGCCACCGACCAGTCGATGGCGGACTTGCAAATGACGTCGAAAAGTTGATCTCTTACCTTTGCGGAGAGCAGTTTGGAGTCGTCCACTTCCGGAATCACGACGTCCGGTGGGAAAACCACAGCAGCCGCGAACACGGGCCCGGCCAGGCAACCACGCCCGGCTTCATCGACGCCTCCAATGACGCGCACGCCCTTGGAAAGCAAAGCTTTCTCATGCTGTAATAGATCTTTTTGTCTGCTTTTACGCGCCGCGAATGGGTCTAAGTTCTTGGACTTAAGCGGACGGCTGGGCTGCGACTTGGGAGCTTTGGCCGACTTGGTCGTCTTTTTCTTCTTCACCGTAGAACCCCTCTTGTCCTTCAATACGCGCCTTACGGCCGGATAATCCTCTCAAATAATAAAGACGGGAACGCCTGACCTTACCGCGAGTCACGAGCTCTACCCGATCGATCATGGGAGAACTTAAGGGGAAAATCCTCTCGACTCCGACGCCATAAGAAATCTTACGGACAGTAAAAGAGGCCTGTACGCCCAAACCTTTTTTGCGGATCACGACGCCTTCGTAAACTTGGATGCGTTCCTTATCACCTTCCTTGATCTTGGTATGGACACGGACCGTATCGCCGGGGCGAAACTCGGGAAAATCCTTCCCCTGCTTACGCACTTGCTCACGCTGAATCTTTTCGAGGATATTCATAAGGCGGCCACCCCTATAAGATGTTTTTCGGGAGGGCAAGAGGAAAGTAAAAAGCTAAAAAGCGCTATTAACACCGTCAATTCCGTGAGGAATCGAGCGCCCTAAAAGGCCTAAAAGCGTCGGAAAAACGTCTACTGACCTCATCGGCCCATCCGGAAGACGGGCATTCGTCACGAAGGGCACTTTCATCTGTTCCCGATGAAGCCCACCGTGGGAGGATTTGTGCTCGTGGATTTCATGGCGTACGCGGAGGTCGCTTCCCAAGGCCGCCGAAACCACTAAATCTCCGGTCCGGGAGGATCGAAAAATTTGAAGTACCTGAATAATTGCGTCTGGATAATCAGTCGCATCGGTAAGCTCCAGGGCCTGCCGATGGGTCAGGGTTTCGGGTAAACGTGCATAGCCGAACGGATCGGCCCCAGTAACATGATAATAAAGTTCGGGAAATTTATCCGTAATCCTCGCTTCCCCGCGCCGGCTTTTAACCACAATATCGCCGTTCTCGGCGGTGGCGGCGATGATGTCCACTTCGTCCCTTTCTAAAAGCTTTTCGACGATCTTATCTTTTCTGGACAACAGTCGCTCCCACGATTGCCGCCCCTTCCACCCCTTTTCCCCTTTAAAATAGAGGTGTGTCATCGCATTTCCGGATACCATATTTACCGCTTGGAAACCCCATTTGTAGATTTTCGGGTAATAAAGCACGGAAATGTCATTATATTCCAAAAACTGATTAACCGGAAAGTGCTGATGAGTCTCGGAAAGTCCATGATCGCTAACGATCATGAGGCATGTCTCCTCCCACTCTCCTTTTTTCCTAAGAGCCGTCACTATCCGCCCCACGGACCTGTCCAAAACCCGATAGGCCTCGATCGTGCGAGGGTGGAAAGGGCTGGCTAAATGAGAGAACTCATCGATGCCGGGGAAAACGACAAACGTGAATTCCGTGTCACCCTTCAAGACCTGCAAAGTTTTCTCTGCGGCCGCTTCATCGACCAATCCCCAATGATCCGTCAAATGGGCATAATACCAGTACCAAGCCCGAGAATATTTCGTGCGGTTTCCGACGGAGCTGACGCCGCGATTGATGGAGCTGAAAATATTCGCGGAACGTGGAATCAAGTCGAATAAAGTCGGGATTCTCGAGTCCAAATCCCCATTCATATAAAAAGACTCGGCTCCCACGTAGCTTCTCATGCGGTCTTTCGAAAAAGGCTTCGTCGCGTACGTATCCTTATCGAACCAACGAATCCCGGGAAGGTTACAAGTGCCCGGATAGCAACCTGTCAGATACGGCAAATAAGCGGGACCTGTCGTCGAAGGGAAAGAGCTATTGGCGTGCCGGAACGTCCCGTCCGCGATCAAATGCTCGGCGATCGCCGGCAATTCCCCTCTTTGCGCCAAATCCCCGAGCACGTCCGGGCGCGCTCCATCCGCCAAGATCATGACACACCGTTTATAGGTCTTCGTCTTGTGGGTGTTCACGATGGGCCTTTAGGGAAGAGGATAAGTCTTCAATCTTTTGATGGATTCGATTCGATCGCTTGAAGTTTGGACTCCATCCGGCGGACGAGCTCAGGGTAGCCGTCTTTGGAAATGATCTTGTCGAATTGGTATTTGTAGTTATCTAAAAGGCTCGCCCCATCCACGATGACATCATAGGCTTCCCATGCCTTTTCGCCTTTTTTGAGCTTATAATTGAGCTCGATGCGCATATTCTGGCTGGGGATCAAGACGCTCGTCTTCACTTCAGACTTCGTCTTCTCAGCATCTAAAAACTGCTCTCCTTCATAAGTCACCTTATACACGGACGATTTACCTGAGGACTCCCCGCCTTTTTTCTGGCCTTGCTCCTTGGAAAAAACGGCTTTCTTCTCCAAAAGTCGGGTCATGAGCTTAACGAAGTAATCTTGCTCTTCCGGCGTACGAGCATCCCAGTTCTTATCGAGGGCGTTCTTACAAAGTTCCCGAATATCGAACGTGCCATGGATCACGGAAGCCTTGAGTTGGGCATTATACTTCTTATCTTCGGGTGTCTTGGGATCCGTGATATAGGAATCCAACATATCATCCAAATCCTGAATGGCGCGGGTCGGTGAGCCTTCGGGCGCGTATTTGATCGCTTTTTTAGGAGGGAGCGGAATCTTGAAGTTTGGATCGTAAGCCTCTTCCTCGAATTTCATCGACGGCCTTACCGCTTCATTCTTCACCGCCACCGGCTGTGGGGATTCGGCTTTTTTTCCACAGGAAACGGTCCCCAAAGTCATGAACGCGGCCATCATGAAACATACAAGTTTCGACATAATTTTCTCCCCTTTATAAATCTTACGTGAGCGATCCAAACAGGACTCTCAGATGAGGGTTCTTAAGGCACGACGCCTATTTTTTGGTCTAGTTTGGCGATCGCGATATTATAGTTATAAACGGCTTCAAAATACTGACCGCGTGTCTGCAAGAAAGACGTCAAAGCGTCAACGAGATCCTTCGATTCGCCGATGCCGATGTCCAAGTTGCTCTGTGTCATGAAGAGAAGTTGCCGCGCCCACCGACCCGCTTCCTCGGCGCGTTCCAAATCTTTTTGGGTTGTCTGAACGTCCAGAAAAGCCTCGCGTACCTCGAGCGCCACGCCTTCGTGCGCGAAATCCCTTTGGACGTCGATCTTCTTGAGTTCCGTCTTGGCTTGCCGGATCTTCGTCAGTGAATTGTGTATATCCAAGGTTCCCTTCAATTGCAGACCGATCCCCGCTCGCGTGTAATTAAAAGGATCGTTGAAATCATCCGTCGCAGTAACGCCCGTCACCCCGCTCGCTCGACCCAACTCAAAGAAGCCGCCAAAACCCACGTTCGGAGTCATCAACCGTTTTTCCAAGGTGACCTGTCGGGACTTCGCCTCTCGACCCAGGTCCAAGAGCTTCAAGTCGGGCCGTTGCGCCAAAGCTTGCTGGCGGTAAGCGTCATAGGGCTTTATTTTCGGAGCCACGGGAATCAACTTTTCGTCAACGACTTCGAATCCCGCACTCTGCTCATAACCCATTTGGATCGCCAAAGCCTCCTTCGCGAGGATGGCCTTCTTATCGGTCTCGCCGATGCGCTTTTGGATTTCGGCTCGAAAGAGTTTCAGCTTTAAGAGTTCGCCGGGATCGGTGCCACCTTTATCCTCGCGCTTTTTCACTTCCCCGCTCAAACCGTCATCGGCCGAATCCAGCAATCCCCTCACCTCACGGGCCAACAAGACCCCGTAATAGAGCTGTTTCACTTTGAGAACGATTTCAGCCTTCTTCTGATCTTTTTTCCTTCTCTCCGCTTCGGTGCCGATGTCGGCGAGGGCTTTGCCGGTTTTCACCTTACCGAAGGTATGGAGGGGGATGCCCATGCCGATTTTGACGCGATTGAAAGGAGTGATATCGCCGTTACCGAAGCTTTCGAGGACTTTTGTCGTGTCTTTCGGGGCCGGAGCTAAATTGTATTCATAATCAAAGATCGGATAGCCGATTTTGCTCGCTTCGCTTTTCTTTTCCGCCGCCCCGTGGATCGAATAGTCCGCGATCTCCATCTCGGGATTCCGCACGAGGGCGAGGCTAATGCACTGCTTGAGGTTGAAATGCTCGACGGCGAAGGCCGAAGGCGCAACGACACTTAAAAAAAAAGAGAAAAGAACGAATTTCTGGAGAGTCCGCGTCATGAAAATGACGGGCAGACGTAACGAAGAGGTCCGAAAAACTCAAGATGATTTAGCCAGAACCGGGAACATCACTTCCCACGTCGGTTGACGCGTCAGCCGAGGAGGTAGCCGCAGCGTCGGGAGCCATGGCATCCACGGCAACCGCCGCATCCCGAACGACGGCCACATCCGAAGAAGAGGCGCCATCGGCTCTCACACCCGCATCGGAAGGCGCGACCACTCCCGCGTCATTAACGACTCGCGGCCCAAAGCGCACGTCCACTGTCACTTGATCCCCGGGTGTGGCGCAATTCGGAGTACCTGCCGTTCCACAAATTGGAATGCCTGTTATAGGAACCTCTCCTGGCTGCAATACCGGGGCAGTGAAGGTGAAACCAACGGGCGCGCTGCCTCCGTCTGAAGAAGCCGCCACAAGCACCCGCCTCACCTCAGCGGGATTCGTGGTCGTGTAAGCCGTCACGCCGCCGTCACCAACTCCTGCGTCGGCGCTACGCATCACAAAAGGAATGCCGCCATTTCCAGAAAAAACCCAGGACATACCGACTTGACACCCGTTCATTCCGGGAGTCGCCGTCCCTGTAATTCGGGCCGTGATTTCGCTAAGAGCCCTTAAAGCCGCAAGATCTCCAAGGGTCATGCCGGGAAGCGGAACCGCCGGCAAAGCTCCCGAGGGAATTCCCCCAAAAGACGCACGTGTCGTAAAAGGGAAACCCGTCCCTCCGTTTGGTTGAGGGGTGTTTTCCGCAATCATCGACATCTTAAAGGGAGATCCGCCAACCCGCGACCCTCCCCGGGTCAAATGGTAAGTGAATTGAACGCTCCGGTGAAGTAAATCATAGGCACCGACGCAGGCTTCGACTTGCTCTTGTGCCGCGTCCATGCCCGGCATAAAGCGCCCCGCGTCATTCTCCTCAGGAGGGATGACCCTATTGGAGTTGCCATTGGGGTCCGGCGTATAGGTACTCTCCGGACCGCAGCCGGAAAGGACGCCTGCTAAGGCAAACGCTTGAGCGAGTCGGTTCACAAACATAATCACCTCTTAAAGAAGATTATCGGTGCTTTTCCGAAAAAGTTGCCTCTCTTTTAAGGCGTCAAATCGATATTTAAGCCGGCCCCGATCGTTAAATAAGGCGAACCCAGCAGATCCGACGTGATCCCAAACGATGGGGTCTCGACACTGACGCCATGGATGCCATAATCCTCCATTTGAAACGATCTCCAGGCGTTTTGGATTGTATTCGGAAGGCTGCAATCTACATGCTCATTCTGAGTGCGCGCCATTTCTGATTCCCTCTCTGGAGCGACGCAGTGACAGATCTTAGGGACGTATCTCCAATGCCGTGACGTCTCCTCCCCGCAAAAATCCTCTAAGGGCATCTGCATAGGGAGCCGGAAATTAATGGCTCTTTCGGAACTATCGAGATAGTTGCCTAAAATCACATCGATCTTACTCTTCACAATATCTGACATGAC
This sequence comes from uncultured Pseudomonadota bacterium, assembly GCA_964555055.1. Classification (GTDB taxonomy): domain Bacteria; phylum UBA10199; class UBA10199; order JACPAL01. The sequence goes on from CAZKQW010000001.1 coordinate 171,372, forward strand.
GCTATCCGGCACAATGGTGTTGTTGACGACCGTCGTAAAATCCAAGTGGGTCTTCGTTCTATCCAAGCAGGGAGGTTCGCGGCCATCGCATTCCTCGACAGAGCTGATACCTCCTTCTGCATAGAGGAGACCTTGTTCGCCGACATGCAGCCATAAAGACACGGAAACTTTTCCTGCTAATTTGAGGGAGACGATTTGTTGCCCAGTACCCGGGAATCTCTCGCTCCATGGGCGGATTTCACCAGTCCCCATCCAAGTACCCATCGAGTCGCGAGCGAGGCGCTCCTCATAGATGTCGATTTGGACACCCCCGATAGCGATTTCCAACTCCGCGCGGTAAATTTGAATTGGAGCTGGTGTCCCATCAGGATTAGTAGTTTCCATAGGAATAATATCCACGAGTTTGACGGAAGGAGCGAAGATCGGATTGAGGGTATTTCCCATGATCAGAGGTTGTTTGCTATTCTGATTTTGATTCCCTTCGCCGAAGAAGTCGACGTGGTTTAATTTGTCGCCAAAGATGTTACTTACGCTGAGAGCGTAGTTTAGACATTCCCATGAATTCGCGCTGATGGTGTCTCCATATTCATCCAAGCAAGCCTCATGATTCAGATCAGGAATCGCCAAATTAAAATCCTCCCGTACCTTTCTCGTGGAGATATCCAGGAACCGCCGGCCCTCTTCCCGTTGGGAAAAGTCCCATAGCTCGAGACCCACACTTTGGAGGAGCGAGTTGATCGTCTCTTCGTTGAGCGAGGCATTCACTTCGTCCCCCATCATGCGGGCCGCGGCGACGGGATCCCGTAGGTCTCCGCCTAAGAAGGAAAATCGCGAGGGCCGTGATAGAGGGCCGAACTTCGACAGAGATCCTTCAGGAAACAACGCCGTCCCGTGCTGGAGCATGAGCCTCTGCATGAACCCTTTACCGTCCAAAGTGGCGTTCTCCGTTTCGTCGGTGACGCCGGCAGGCAGCAAGATCGCGTCGCCCTTCACCCCCACGCCACGCTGGTCGAGGGTGATCTTCGTCGACGAAGCCAAGGGGGAGCGGATATCCATGTTGAATTTTTTCCCTAAAAATTTGGGGGACAGGGTTAAGATTTCACGGTTTTCATAGCTATTCAGCATGTCCTCGATCTGGCGGGGCACGCTGCATCGGAGAATGGCGTTAAAGGTGCAATCCAACTGTTTACGGGTGTTTTGGTCCTTGCGGAGGTACATGTTGCCGGTGAACTCGGCGACTTCGTTTAAAACTTCCAATCCCTCGCAAGCGTTACGGCTGCGCGTGGAAACGAGATCGATTTGTTGTCCGTTCCCGACGTCGCCGGCCAAGCCACCCTGGTAAATCTTGGAGAAATCGCTGCCATCATTGTCGCAATCGAAGCTGATGGGCCATTTGCCTTCGTCCGGGACGATCCCGACCAAATCGCGGCCTTTGATATTCTCGATCTCGAAGTGGAGCTTTCCGTTTTGTTCGCGGATGTAGAGATCGATGTTCATCATCACCGATGAGGTCGTGAAGTTGAGCGGAATGACCGTCGGGATCGTCTGGTCGTCGCGACTACCGAAATCGGGATCGGCCACTAAGCGGCCTTCCGTATCTTGGGTATCCGGTATGCCGTCCCCGTCGTCATCCTGATCAGAACAGCCTGGGTAAGCGACTTCGGGATCAATATTATTCATATCCGGGCAGCGATTGCGGGCGATCTTTGTGTCCAATCGGCATTTCGGAGGCGTACCTGTGAGGCCTTTCCCCTGATTGCCGCTCAATCCCATTTCCGCATCACAAACATCATTATGATCATCGTCATTACAGACCAGGAGGATCTTGGAATTACTGTCGCAGATGCCGTCGTTATCCGCATCATCATCCTCCCAGTCGATCAACGACGTCATGTCGCCACGGCTACGGCCGGTGTTTTGGGGGAGAATCGTGTACATCTCGGCCTTCCCGTGCATGCCGTTGATGCGCACCTGAAGTCTCAAGTGATTATTACTGAAGAAGGTCATCGTGGGGATCTCAACGTTCCCGATGTGGAAACGCTGGCCGCTGGAAGCGCTCTCAGAACGCGTCGCCCGCGAAGTCCCCCAAAGATCGTTGAATGGCTTGATGGCGACGATGCGCCCCCCTTCCTCTCCGGTTAAATGATGGTATTGGCATTGGAGCTGTTCTTGGAGCCCTTCAAGACATTCTCTTTCACCTGGAACTGGCATGTGAGGGTCCAAAAGCTTAGGAAAAACGTCTTCTTTGAACTTATCCGAATTCAACACCTGCAACAAAGCCGTCCTCACTTCTCCAGTTAAGTAAGAGGTGGGTAAAAAGAGCCCAAAGCCTTTGGTCACCATTGCGCTACGGATTTGATCGTCGTCGAAAGCGGCCGCCCGCGCTTGGGGCATTCGATAATCACTATCACGATCCGCGTCATAGATAGGACGGACGTTTCCATAGCCGAAATAATGGGCTTCTTTATTGACATTATAGAGGTTATCGCGGGCTTGAAGGACTACCGTATTAATTGGATACTGAGGAGCCGGGAGATTAGCTTGGTAATGCATTTCCCCTCCCGACATTACAGGGCAGAGAGCGGTAAACCGGTCGATTGTAGGAGCCGTCTCCTCCTTTTCATTATTGCGTTGGACACAAATCGGACTCATCCTCAAACATTCGACTAGATTGGACGACGTTGGAGGATTCGCGACATCGCAAGAGGACATCATACGGCCATTTACCGTCACACTCTCAGGGGAGCCAGAAGTACCGCAAGCCTTTAATATCATGTCCACCTTCACTGTAGAGGCTTCGGAAGGCAACAGCACGCGACCGTCCACATGTCTTAGAAGGTTAGAATCGGCTGCGTTATAATAGTTCACGCAAACATCAGGACCTTTGAGATCGACGTTGAAAGGCTCGATCTGAAGAGGGACCATATCCCCGCGTGCCCGCACATTAGCCACGATCCGGTTTTCCCCATGGCCCACGGGAATCGTCACAACCGATCCTCCTGGGCAGAAAGACTCTCCGTTAAGGCTACACCGAACCCCTTCTCGATCACGGCTGCAGCTCTTCGTAATAGTGATCACTTTGGCTGGAGTCCGACTGCGGTCGGTAATCGTATTGGTCACTTGAACGTCGGAAAAGCTGCCCCCGACCGCTCCCATTGCCGACCCTATGCAAACATCCACGGATGATACCGAAGGAGGCACAGAGCTCCCCGTCGCCATATCGATTCCCGTCGGTGTAGCGTCCGTAGGCATCAAGCGAAAACGATTCGTCATCATACCATCGGTTCCAGTGACTCGTGACACACTTAAGCAATTACTACCCATCATCGTACAGCGGGGGTCCGCGACACTCCCAAAGCGGTAGCGCACATTATTAATCGAGACCGATGTGTCGACAGGGCCTGCATAAGTTACGCGTGAACCCCCGGTCGGAAAGGCATCATCGACAAAGCCCATGCTAGTGAGAGTGCGCACGCGCACGCTGACGTTATAGACGCCCACGCGGGGAAGAGTGAGGCGATTGACCATGAATTCACCCGTGCGGCGCGCTTCCGCCATCTCGGGCGCCGAGAAGTTGATCGATAAAGTGCCGGTGACCGAAGGCATGTCCGAGAGCTGATAGGTCACCACCATGTCCACCACATTCCGGACGTCGGTAGGCGTCCGGAACTTCCCCAACACGCACAGGGAAGATCCGGAAGTCTCCTGCATGGCGATGGGTTCGACGATGCAGAGATTGTGCTGATAATCACGGTCCGTGCAGGAATCGGTGCTCAAGCCCGCTTGGGCCGGAGGAACGCAAGAAAGGCGGGCTTCCGAAGGGACGGCGTAAAACAATCCCACCGTCGCGACGATACCCATGAGAAAAGTGGTTAAACGTTTCATAGTCACCTTTAAAATCTCAGCTGGAACTGGGCTCCAGCGTATTGGTTCGTGGCCACCGGCGTCAGGGACCAGTTCCGGGCGCGGGGCGCCGTCGACCTCGGATGCGTCAAATGCCAAACGAAGGCCGTGGCGCCGACGGCGAGATTAAAGCCTCCCGCCAAAGTAAGACCCAGACCGAAACGGGTTTGTTCGGGGCTCGGCTCCGGTTGGGCATGCCCCACCGTCTGTCCCGGCATGCGGTAAAGATTGGCCGCCGGAAGGGGTTGCGGTTCTTGGGTCGCGATGGCGAGTCCTGGAACCAGCATCCCGACTCCAGCCGCGATTTGAAATCCGTCTCCCCAAAGGGGCGAGGAAAGTTCGCTACGCAATCGTCCTGCGGTAAGGCTCGTCGCCGTGTTCATGGCGACGAGAGCATACGGCCGAGCGTCATCCATCACGCCCACCATCACGAGAGAAGCGGCTAAAAGAGTCCCCTGAGTCGCGTCGAAGACGACATGCGCGCCCCGTGACGAAGCGGGAGCTTCCCAGGCGTTCGCCGCCACGAGGGCCAATCCGGTCGCGCACAAACCTCCCGCTAAAATATCATTCGTGGAGCCGGCGAATCCATCCACGGAGCGTACGGTGGTGCTGACAGGGCAGACCCCCGACAGGATGGTGCCCAAAGCCAAGGAGGGCACGGAAACCCAACCGGTTAAATTCCGAGAGGGAGTCGCGGAAGCGGAGGGACTCGCCGCAGAAGAAGCCGGGGAGGCGCTTCCCATCGCACGGCAGACGGCCGCATTCGGGTTCCCGGTGGAATTACGCCCACTAATGAGATCCCTCAATTCAGCGACTTCATCACCGGCGAGATCGACGCTTTCGCCGACGAGACGGCCTTCGCCGTCCAAAAATTGGCCGCGGTCATTGGAGAAGATGATTCTGGGATGGGCCGTGCCGTCGTCTGGATTCAAGTCGTAATAAGCTTCCGTAGGCTCGGAGGCATAACCCCTCCGCACGCTCAAACGCCCATAGTGGCTGCCGTTATCGGATCCGCCGCAACTCGTCCTCTGCCGACTTTCTGAAATGTGATTGTCACCCATAGTGAAACTCTCCCTCACCCCTGTTATCGGCCGATCCGTGGAAAATGTTGCTGAAAATGCTTCCGTTTTTTAATCTAAAATCTCAGCTTTGATCACGATGTACATGTTGGACTCGACGATATCGGTATTATTCGATGTCAAGCGACCCACGCCAGCGATGTCGAAAGTATTCTGGATGGCGATACGATCCACATCATTGTCTAGAGTATCCGTAGGATCCGGCATGAAAAGGTTGCGACCATGAAGGATGCCGTCGGAGCAATTGGATCCGTAGGTATTCCCGATATAGTTCGACAGAGGCGATCTCTCAGGCCACATCGGGCGTTGTGGGATCAAAGCGTCGTTGAAAGCGGTGCGGCTTGGATTCGACTCGCTGCGATCCAAACGCGTGGTTTCAGGAACCGTGACGCCGCTTGAACGAGCTTCTCCATCGGGCACCATATCGGCGGTCACGCAACCCGTCGTAAAGGAGATCCTCACCGAGGTGTCTACATTAGATCCCGTCAAGCGAGGGATCGCAGGAGCGAACAAACGCAGGATCATATCGCTCAAGACGACTTCGCCAGTCACTGGATCGTAATAACCTCCGGCCACATCCTTGAGATTGTGGTCCTTAATGCAATTATATTGAGCGATGTCCAAAGGATTGAGTACGGTCGCATCCGGCGTTCGGTTGTAACTGGGCGCGGCCGCTCGCTTCCCTTGGCAAAGGGCAGGCGCTCCGGAAGCCGAAGTTAAAGGAGTGGTCGAACTCATATAATCACCCATATAAATATAGAAGAAGGCGCACCGGCCACCGGTCGCATCTTTACATTGGGGATAATATTCGATGCCTCCCGGAAAACGAGAATCCGTCGCTTGAGAGCCCGGGGAATTGTAAAGTCGTACGCCTCTTAAATCGCTCGAATGCGTCGGATTATTCATATCTAACAATCCGCTAGCATTCCGATCCAAAGGCGTGGCGATGCGGGTCAACCGCATCTGTCCACGAACAGGATCCAGGATGAGAGCGCCTCGGCTTGGAGAAGACTCTAACGTAAAGACGTCTTTCCAATCCGCCACACTCGTCGTCCGTGATCCAGGAATTGCCGCATAACGCGTGAGAATACCCGGAGTCATGGAAGACACACTTAAACTCTTTTGGAATTCACTATTGATCTTGTTCTGGAAGCCGGCCAGTAGACGGTTGATCCGCAACCCTTTATGACCTGTGGGAGCCCCCTCAACACCTTTTAAGGCAAAAAGAACGATGGCATCGTCTCTCCCTGCTACATCTCCTCCTCCGACTCGAGGCCTTCGCGCTGTGGCTCCTGTTGGGGCTTTAACAGCCATGTCGATGGAAAAGACGGAGCGAGATGTCGTCATGGCAGGGGTGAAAACGATCTTCCCGAGTTTCACGCCTTGTCCTGCGTTTAGTGTCGCCCGCATAGGATCGCATGGCATCGAACGTCCGCCTAATCCAGCGAGGTCAGGAGTGCTCATACCCATCACTGTCATCGGCTCTAGGTAACAACCTTCTGGCAATTCACCCATCGTACGATCAAAGGGGAATTTCATATGACGTCCTAGACTGATGCCTTGAATCGCGATCGAATCGGAGCCAACCGGAGCGTCATTATAAAGATACACTTCACGGTCTGCGCTGCCGTCCTGGCGATAACTGTAGACCCGATTCTTAGGAAGATAATAATGACCGCCGGCAATCACCTTATCCGCTGCTCCCGTCACCAGAAATCGATTTTCATCCCGAATGTAAAGATTCAACTGGCCGCGAGACTCATTCGTAGTCGTGCCTGTCAAAGTGATGGCGACGGGGGTCGCGCCGACTTGATAGGAAAGCAATGCCGTATCGGTACGCGTCGCTTCGGTGAAGGTACCTTGGGGTCCATAATTGATGTAGAAAAAAACATCATTCGTGCCCATGCCGCCGCTAACAGGAATCGTCAGGTTATTAGGATTTTCGGGGAAGACGAAGGAGGAAAACGTAGGACCCTGCATCGGACCGAAAAGGCGGAAATTATTCAGTCGATCCGTCACAGAGAGGTTATTCACCGTGACTGGAGCCATACCAATATTGGATAAACGATAGAGTCGCGTTTCCGGAGCACCGCGAGCGGGAAGCTCTGAAAATGTAATGTGTGAGGTTACAGCCGGGAGGACGATGGCCGAAGTGCTCGCATCTATGCGATCGATCCGTATATTACCGACCACCAGAGGGGTCTCAGTCCCGCTAATACCACCGCCCCCCCCCCCACTGGCGCCTCCGGTGCCGGGGGCCGAACTACCGCCGGTTCCCATTCCCGTTCCACCCGTACCCATAGAACTGCCTCCCGTTCCGGGCGTCCCACCAGTGCCTACAGGAACCGGGCCACAACTTCTCAGGTCTTCCACACCACGGATCGGATCCGTCGTACCCGCCCTTGTCACCTCTCCTTCCAACTCCGCGGATAAAATCGCATTATCGAGTTGATTCATCAAAATTCCTGTACCCGTATTGTCATCACGATCGGCAATCGTTCCCCGCATGGCAATGGTCGTTACTAACTTCAAAAGAGACTTATTCTGGGCCATATCGAAGTGTAGCGGAACGCCCGTGACTGTCATAGGAGTTTGCAGGGTAGAATTGATCGGAGGAGTTGTAGAAGTGCCAGTTTTTAGTTCCAAGGCAGCGTTGTTGAAACCCGGAAGAACTTGGTAGGAACCAATGCCCGCGTCATCGGCTGGATAAGGATCGGTAAAGGCTGCAGAGCAACGAGCACGCGCAGCATCTGTCGTCGCCGTTCTTAAACAACGCGTCCGGTTATTAAATACCTGGGCCAAGAAATAGACGTTTAAACTTTCAATATTAATTTGGTAACTGCTTCCCGTTCCCGTCACGGAACAACGACCCACGACCTCCGCCGGGTTCATTTGTTCGCGAATGTGACCTGGAATGCTGCCGTAACTCCTGCCCATATCTAGGGAAATAGATTTCGTTAAAGCTGAGTTCTCGATATTGAAGCGTGGGAAGGAGTCCCTTATTAAAACAACTTCGCACGCGTTACTCGCGGAGATCCGAAATCTTAACCTAGCTTTCTGATTAGCTACCGGTTTCCAACGAGCTGCCGCCAACTCCTGACGCCCACCGTGGCGGTTACCCGCGGTGGACAAACAAAATAAAGAGTCTACGTAATCCCTCGAAAAATCGGGCCCCAAAGTGCTTAAATCGATTTCATTATCCGCCGCTCCGGGAGACGGACAGCAATAAAGATCCGTATTAGTTGAAGGAGAACGTAACAAGCCAGGAGTCGTTGTCGGCATAGTGGCGCAGACATTGCCGTTATTCACCGTGCTAGAGCCGGCGTATTGGCAGCACTGAGGAGGACTGTCATAATGGCCTGCAGCATCAGGATCTCCCGGAGCATCGTCGATCTTCAAGATCAACTTCATGTTAAAATCCACTTCGCAGGTACCTGCCATGCTCGTCGAACCTCCTGTCCCAACAGACGCTCCGCCAGTGCCTGTAGCAGCGCCACCTGTGCCTCCTGCGCCTATTGAGCTTCCTCCTGTCCCTGTAGGCCTACCGCCGGCTCCCCCGGTAGCGCCTCCAGTTCCAGGGTTACGCGATGGATCCACATTGCTTCCCGAAGCCCCACCCACCGGAGACGATGACCCAAATGTAAACGGGACATCGTCACTTCCAGTGGAACATGCGGACATCCACAATAGACTGCAGATAATAATAACCAAGGTTAAATGTTTTTTTATCATAAGGATTCTCGAGTTTTTACTGACACCTCAGTTTCAATTCGTTCCAGCCAAGATGTTTCCGTAAATAATGACGGCCATGGATTTTCCTTGAAGCTGAGCGAGCTCCGGATTCGCTGCATTCGTCACCCTCTCCACCTTCACAAAGCCGACTAAAACGACTGAATTATTATCGGCTGAGTTAACACGTTGTCCTCTTAACTGTTGCGTTTGATCGCTCCAAAGATTTCCCAATCGGCTTAACGCACGCGGATTGACGATAGGCGTAGTATTATTAGGCCGTGGTTCCGTCGTTAAATCCAAAATGAATTCTGTATGGAAATCCCCATCCATCGTCACCGGCACATTCCTAAGGGTGATTTCTCCGGTCGTCGGATCAAAAAGCCCCGCTACTTCGGCGCGTGTTGTAATGACGGTAGGTTGTTGAATACCTAAATCTTGAACTGCAGAAGCAGCCCTCGGTCCCGGAGGCGGCAATCCGAGTTGGGCAGACGTCGGAATGGCCGGCAAAACAGCTGATCTTCCGCTTCGCGACAAAGTGAGCGGCACTTCGACGTAATGTAGATCACCGCCAAAAGGGCTCGTTCCTTGATCGGAATCCATCGTCGACGGAAGAGCGCTTGTCGCCGCGACGAGTTTCGTAACACGAAACCTCAGAGTACCATCTAGTCCTTCCACCGGTTGCGGCGCATTCCCATCAGTTTGATCGCAAGCTGTCAGGCGGTTTCCTGAGCTTCCATCCAACCTCACTTGGACGATACCTTGTCTCGGAGTTAAGTAAGCGATATCGAAATATGCCACGTCTTCAGTCTTATTCTCCACACGAGGAGTGTATCTAATCTTAAATGCATAGTTAGTGTGCGGAGGAATCGTCAGATCCTTAATGTCGCCACTCACGATTTCAGTTTCCTGACTTCCTACGGTTACTGACTTAAGGTCATAGCTTCCATAGGTATTCGATCCTAATGAAATAGCCGCACCGCGGATTAAGCTAGGAGTGTCGGAGGTGTTGGCAAAAGATAAGATCTGCTCCCTAAAATCACAAACAGCCGTCTGTTGAAACGACACATTATACATCCCGGTCAATTGCTTATCTTGACGGCAGGAAATGATACTAAAGGCTAATAATAAGGCTAAAATAGGTTTTTTTATGACGCGATGCATGAACATTACGAGCCCTCCCATGGGTTGGTTATCGTCGAATCTCCGCTAAACGTTTCGGTTTATTTTCATCCCCCGGGAAATAACTCGGCGTCAAAAACCTGATTGCCGGGTTTTCGGAACTTTCCGTTAAGGAAGCGGTGAGTCATGTGTTCCCCTCACTTTAAAAAATTTTTCTTTCATAAACGAAAAAGTTTAATTAATTCCGAAATCTGTCGTAAGATGTTCACGGTCTAAATTATGTCTACGCTTTTGGATGGGGTCGGTCGTCTTTTAAAAGTCGTCTTTGGTATGCTCGCGATTCTGGTCTTATTGGTCGCCATTGCCGGAGGCGCCATCTACTATCATTTCGCGCGCGACCTTCCGAAGATCGGCCGTCTTTCCGAATACCAACCCCCCGTCGTCAGCGAAGTCTTCGCCGACGACGGTACGAAGATCGGCGAATACTGGCAGGAATGCCGCTTCGTCGTCCCGTACGAGGACATTCCGAAAAAATTGATCAACGCCTTCGTCGCCAGCGAGGACGAGCGCTTCTGGGACCATGAAGGCGTCGACTTCAAGAGCATCGCCCGTGCCTTTATCGAAAATATGCGGGCCGGCCACGTGGTCCAAGGCGGCTCGACGATCACCCAACAAGTAGCCCGAGCTCTCGTTTTGACGCGCGAAAAAAGCCTGGACCGTAAGGTCAAGGAAGCCATTCTCGCGACCCAAATCGAACAGAGGTTCACCAAGGAAGAGATCATCTATATTTACCTTAACCAGATTTATCTAGGGAACCGCGCGTACGGCGTAAAAGCCGCCGCACGGAATTACTTCCATAAGGAATTGAAAGATTTAACCCTCGCGGAAATGACGCTGATCGCCGGCCTTCCTTCCGCGCCCTCAACCTACTCGCCAATCCACAACCGGGAAATGGCGCGCCAACGGCAATCCCGCGTCCTCGAACGCATGCTCGTCAACCGCTATATCACGCGCGCCGAATACGAGCAGGCCATCAATGAGCGCGTCGCCGTCTATCGTTGGGGACTCGATAAGGACTTCAATTATCGCTATGCCCCGTATTTCGTCGAACACATCCGCCGCATGGTGGAGGATAAATACGGCACCGACGCTCTTTACAACAAAGGCTTGCGCATCGAAACCACGGCAAGCGTCCTGGCCAACCAAGCCGCCGACCGTGCCGTCAAACGGGGATTGTTCGAAGTGGAAAGGCGCAAGGGCTTTTCTGGGCCCGTCGCCGTCCTGACTACGGATAAGATCAAGGCGTATGCGGACGCCATCCACCGCGAACTCGTGGAATTCGAAGAACCCGTGTACGTCCCTGCTGATCCTGAAAAAGACGCCGAGTCCCGTTCGATCGAAACGCCCCTCAAATACGGTCTCATTTATAAAGGCGTCGTCTCCGAAATGGACGCTAAAGGAAATGCCCATGTCCTAGTGGGCCATGCCGTCGGTACCGTCCATGCAGCGGATCGGGCTTGGACCGGTCGTACACCGAAAGTCGGCGATATTTATTGGGTCCGTAAAAAAGATCCTGAGACCAATGACGGCTCGTCGGTTTTTTGGATCGAACAGGAGCCGAAACTCGAGTCGGCTCTCTTCTCCTACGAGCCTCAGACGGGTGATGTAAAGGCGGTCGTCGGCGGCTTTAGCTTCCGCCGCAGCGAATTCAACCGGGCGACCCAAGCCTTGCGCCAACCCGGATCCGCCTTCAAACCCCTCATATATGCAGCCGCCCTGGATAAAGGATACACGCCCAGCAGCGTTATCGTGGACGGGCCGGTAAGTTACCAAGTGGGTCGCGAGATCTGGAGCCCGAAGAATTACGGCAACAAATACAACGGTCCGATGAGCCTGCGCAGCGCCTTGACGAACTCCGTAAACATCGTCGCCGTAAAGATCTTCCACGACATTGGCATTGACTATGTCACCGCTTATGCCCGTAAATTCGGGCTCACCACGCCGATCGCCCATTATTTATCGTCCGCCTTAGGTGCTTCCGATGTCTACCTTCAGGAATTGGCGCGGGCCTACGGAACCTTCCCCAACGGCGGGGTCCGGCCCGAACTAAGGTTCATCCGCAAGATCACCGACAAAGCGGGAGTCGTCTTGGAGGAAAACAGCGCGATGGCGTTGAATCCCCTTCATGTCTTCGACGGGGCTGATGTGGAAAAAGAGTCGGAAAAAGGGAAAGAAGACAAGAAAAAGTCGGAAAGCTTCAATACGGATCTTAAGATAGAGGGTGAAAAGACCATCAAAGAGGACAAACTCAAAATCAGCAAAGAAGAGATGAAAGTCCTTTACGGAAGCGACATCCCGGAGGGTCATGCCATCACGCCCCGCACCGCCATGCTGATGGTCAGTCTCATGAAAAGCGTGGTCGACAATGGAACGGGATATAAGGCGAAGGAATTGAAGCGCCCCGCCGCCGGCAAGACGGGCACCACCAACAACGAATCCGACGCGTGGTTCATGGCGTACGTGCCCAACCTCGTCACCGGCGTGTGGTTGGGCTACGACAGCCGCAAGCCGATTGGCCCCAAGATGACGGGAGGCGTAGTGTCCGCTCCGATTTGGCTCTACTACATGCAGGAGTACCTAAAAGACAAACCAGTACTCGATTTCGCCTTCCCGAAACTCGGCGAAGGAAAGGATTTTGAGAGCTTAACCGGAGGCTCCGCTCCGGCCTCCGCGAAACCCGCCCCCGAAGGCGGCGTCGAAGACGGTTCCTCCCCGGGAAGCCGCGGCGTGGATTTTCTCTATAAGGATTTGAACGGGTTATAAATTTTTACCGATAAAAATCGGTTCTAGTGGTAGGGAAGGCAGAGACTCAATGGTTTATCAAGACTCACTGACGGATGCACAAATAGAAGAATTGGTTTCCTTAGGAGTGCAAGCCTTGTATCTCTTCGGTTCCAGAGCCTTGGGCAAAGAAACAGAGATCTCTGATTACGATTATGCCATCCTTATGAGAGATAAGGGATACCGGCGCGGTGATGAGCTTTACGAACGTCTTTATGAGATTCTCTCCTCGATTTCACCTCGAACGCATAAAAACGATGTCATCGATATCGTTTTTTTAAGGGATATAGGCCTAGAGCTTCAATTTCATGTCGTGCGTTATGGGAAGATTCTATTTGAGGCTTCTCCCTTAGAGCGGGTTCGATTCGAAGAGAGAATCGTCACCCTATATTGCGATTACCGTCCCGTTCTCGATCGCTTCGATAAAGCCATTTTGGAGTCTTTATGACCACTCTTCCTTTAGAACGGGAAGCCATCCTCCCGCGCATTGACGGCATCAAAAAAAACGTCGCGAGATTGCAAATGCTCGCTAAATCACCTTTCGATCAATTTTCCCAAGGTGATCCCTATGACCTTGCGCAGCATCATCTGAGGCTTGCTCTAGAGGGTATCTTTAATATTTCTTCCCATATTCTCTCCCGATTACCGGGTGCGCGCGCCGTCGAATATAAGGAAATGGCCCGCAAAATGGCTGAACATAAGATAGTTCCGGAAGAGTTTTCCCGTCGAGCTTTGATTCCTATGGCAGGGATGAGGAATATTCTGGTTCATTATTACTCGGATATCGAACCAGAAAAATTATTCGAAGTGGTCACTAAACACACAAAAGACATCGAAGAGTTCCTTTCTTATGTCAAAGAGGTGGTCTCACATCCGGAAACGTGGAATCTAACCCTCAGTTAATAGAGGAAAGGGTCATGGAGCTTAATCTAAGCTTCCTCCCCGAGAAGTCGTGGCGTGGATTTCCTTTATGAGGATTTGAACGGCTTATAAAAGTGATTTCAAAAAAATCATTCCTGAATTACGCGGCATGAGCATCCGCCGTTAGAGTCCGTCGAAGTCACACCCGGAGAAGGGTTGCCGCCTCCGATACCGCTGGCTCCGGACACACCTCCGCTTCCGGACACGCCGCCACTTCCTGAGGTTCCTCCACTCCCGCCAGTGGCTGGAGGAGGATTATCTTCGTAAGAATAGACGCCTTGGCTTGTCGCCGCATAAAGCGTGATGGTCCCTGAGGGGTTTGTCAAAGAAGTCATACCCTCCATAGAGTTTATATTCACATCCCACCCGTTATGCAGAGGCGTCCAATCCACTGTTAGGCCCGTCACAGCCGGGGAGATTCTTCCTTTCCAAACGCCGCGGTCGTGAAGGCCAGCTGCATAAAGCGTTTGGTTCACCATATATAAAGCGGTAAAATCGTGAGATGCCCGTGGAATCCTTTCGCTTATCATCGTCCAGCGGATTACATCCCCTTCAATGACGCCGCGAAATATCTGACTCCCATTTGAGATGGTGTAAAAAGCACCTTCAGAGAATATGAGACCGTAGGTATTTGAGAGCCTTAAATCACCGCTAACGTCCACCCAGGCGAAGGGTGTTGTTAAACTTTTTCGCCAAATTCCCCTATCAGTCGCTGTATATAAATAATCAGCTACAATTAATACTTTATGTATGAGAGGTCGATTAGGAGGTTGGCCTATATTTTCCCATACTCCAGAGTCGTTAAGGGTTCTTTTCCATATATCACTACCCACAGTAACATAAAGAATGGAGGGTGTGCTCAGATTATCATAAGCCAAATGATAAGTGGGGGGAGAAGCAGCGGGAAACCCTTCATTAAAATCATTCCAGGAAACATTCCCACCAGAATCAATAAGCCCTCGATGTACACCCGAAGAGCTCGCATACAAGACATTTCCCGCTTTTATGAGAGAATAGATGAAGTCATACCCTCTCGACCTAACATCCCTCCAATGGACCCCATCACTCGTAACGTCGCCTCTCCACACATTAGAACCACCATCCATCCCAGCATAAAGAGCATTCTGAGCCGTAATAAGGGCATTAACCCGTTGAAAAAAAAGACTTGAAGGGAGAGATCCATTCCATTCCGTCCACGTAACCGCGCTCCCTCCGGACTCCCCTTTCCAAACACCTCGACCTTTCAAACTTGCATAAAGAGTTATGCCAGGACCCGTTCCGACAATCAGCAGGTCCTCTACGGACCTATTATCTTCAAAAAACGTGCTGGGCAGAGAGGAAAGGCTACTTCCGTTAAAGTTGACCCAGGAAACATTTAAAGTGCCGGGATCAATGGTGCCCTTCCACACCCCGATACTCGATGTCGACAGGTAAAGATCGTTATTCCAAACAATGATTTTGGTTGGAGGGTAGCTACGAATATCTGTTAATCCTGCCGATACATCCACCCAAGAGCTCATGCCATCGGTGATGTCTCTCCTCCACACTTTCCCTATCGTACCAATGTAGAGCATACGTCCTTCCATAAGCGTGAGGGTTGAGACTTGGAGATTCGTTCCACTTAAATCACCGGACCAATTCTCCCACGTCACCCCTTCGCCTATGATATTTCCGCGCCAAACTCCGGCTCTTTGGGTAGCGGCATAGAGGTATCCGCTGGACAAAACGATTTCATTCATTGGCGTTGGGCCCAAAGCCCCACTTACGTTCCTCCAATCCACATTATCGGGAGCTACCCTGGCCCCAAGCCAAACTCCCAGATCCGTGCCCACGTAGAAATTATCTCCGTCTTTAATAAGAGAATAAATAAACTGAGCGGTTCCTGGCAATGAAGCCGTCCTACCATTCAACTCCACCCATGTAACACTTCCATTCCCATTCAAAGTCGCCTTCCATAAGCCAGCATCAGTGCCCGCGTAAAGCGTCTCACCGTCAAGAACGAGGGCGGACACAGTGAGGTTCATCCGTCTCAAACCGCTACTGATATTAGCCCAAGAGATTCCACTTCCGTTCATCGTTCCCCGCCATACCCCGTGGGATAGGGTTCCGGCATAAAGAACAGTTCTGTCACTAGAAATCGCAAGAGACTTGATATCCCCTCCTAAGGGGCCAATGGCATTCCACCGATTCGCCTCGGCATGAAGCCTAGAGGGAACGAAAAACGCCGCTACCATCAGGACAAAAAGTAAAGTCTTATTCATTAAGGAATGAGTCATATTATGACTTCTTTCTTTCCATGTCAGAGGTGACTTAGCTCCAGACCTTCTTGACAAGCACTATCATATAAAATGATAATTTTATTAATATTATTATAAAAAATTCTTTATTTCAAATAGTTATACATTAAAGACATATCTACCCTCGCTATAAATCACGGCTCCATCCAGCCTGACCTCCGTGGTTTTCACAAAAACATCCACGTGGTACTTCACCTTCTTTTTATGAAAACCCTCTTTAGGGTAAATCGTGTGCTTACCGCCTAACGAGAGGTGCACGCCGCACATGCGTTCGTAGGTCCCCACGTCGTATTGGATCCGTCGTTCATAGGTCAGGGCTCGATTGAGGCCGAAACCCAGTTCGCGCACCCACAAGGCTCCTTCGTAATCGCGGATTTCTTTTAAGATGGCGTCAAAAGCTGGCGTCGTTGGGTTTGCGTCCATGATCTGGCCTTGCTCGATATGCAGGACGATTTCCGGTTCGCAGTTCACCACAGAAAAGTCCTGGCCTCCAAAAGCGAAAAGTTCGACGGACCCGTTCAAGTCCCGCAGATCACGCAGCTCGGTGAAGACTTCCCCGATGGGGAACTGCCCTCCCGTGTTCTTCATGCCGCGGTAATCGCCGATGTTCAATTTCGCCGGCTCCATCGGCCCACCATAGGTGAGGCGGTGCTTGCCGCTGTGCACCACCACTTCCTGAGACCGATCCAACCTTTCCTTTAAAACCGGTCCCAAAGTCCGATAGTAAGTAGAATCATAAGCTAAGGAATCGACGTAAGTGTCATATTCATAGTCCCGAATGCGCCCCACATGAGGATGCTCGATCACCTTTAAACCTTTTTCAAAGAGATGGACGCGGATGCGGAAGGCATCCAAACGGAAACTCGTGCTCTGGATCAAGACCACTAAATCACCGCGGGATAGAGACTGAAAAATTTCCAATATGGTTTCAGGTCTCGTTTGGTCGAAGTCGATGGCGAGAGCTTCAGGCAAACATTCACGGTAAGCCGCCGCTAATTTTTCCGAGAGAAAAGATTGTCGGTCGTAGACGATGACGGCTTTTTCTCCGGCATATTCGAAAGCTTGGGTTAAAAGCGTGCCAATGGAAGACGCTAAATTCATGGGAGCGGGTCCGAGATGGATGCCCCTTGGGAGATTTGAGAGCCCTTCAAATCCATTGAATCCATATCCAAAGTCGCAAAATCATCGTAATCACATGCGGACACCGACTGCGTTTGATCTCCATCCGTCAAAAGACCGAACCCCTTCGGATTTTGGAAATCTCCCTGAAAGTAAGTCTCGAATTCCTTTTTTGCGTCCACTGTTTGGGCCTTCCACCGGCCTAAAGACGCAGGACCGCTCTCCAAAACGACCATATAATATTTGTTTGGGGTCACTTCGATCACGGTACCCGGACGGAGGGTGGAGCTCCATACGTATTTGATGACCTTGCCTCCCCAACCGCCGAAAGGCAAATAAACGGCGCAGGCGCTATCATTACTCTCTGGATTATCTTCGGCGGCATTTTTCGGCAACGACTGGGCCCGCCATCTCCACGAGAGAGCGGTGCCTTTTTTAGGGTCCCATTCGAAGCGACGGAACACTTGATTGGTAAGACCAGGGACATCCTGAGCCCTTAAAAAGGCGTCTTCTTTTTTAGGGCCTTCCCGTTTCACCCGGTAGATCTTGAAGGCTTTATTGCGTTGAAACGGATACGCCAAAAACTCCCGCGGGAAATCCCCTTCGTTTTTTGTCTGAAAATCCTCGATCGTCCTTCGCCCCGCGTGAAGCGAAGACGAAACGCCGTGGAACGAAAGACAAACCAGGAAAAAGACCGAAGCTTTCAAAAAAGACGAAGGCATCCTCTCAGTTTTCCATAATTTTCGGAATATGCAAATAAGGATTACGGCGAGGTCTTACTCTTCGGGCACGAGATTACAACCCGCCGAGGCCGTAGCGGCCTCCCCTCCACCGGCGGAAGCGATTTCTACGGTGCCTGACACCCGTCCTCCGCCGGATTGATCCGTTCCTTCGTCTTCATTTTGGAGGGCGGTTAAGGCGGACTGGGCATTGAGGATCGATCCCGTGGCGGTTTTATTTTCCACGACGGAAGCGCGAGTTCCGTAAGAGATCAAATCGTTCACGATGTCGGCGGGTGCGATTTCGGGGTGTTGGGCCAGCATCAAGGCGATGACTCCCGTCACGACGGCGGTCGACGCGGAAGTCCCGGTGAGCGTCGCATAGCTTCCTTCCAAATACGTCCCCACCACGTTTTCGCCGGGAGCCGCGAGCGTCACGGTGTTTATCCCGTAGTTCGACTCGCTTAAGAACCCACCCTCTTCGTTAAGGCCCGCTACGGAAATCACGTTTTCAAGGGTCTCCGAATAAGCGGCCGGGTATAGGGGGTTTTCGTCGAGATCGAAGGCATTATTGCCGGCAGCCGCCACGACGATGACTCCGGCCGCTTGGGCTTCGCGGATCGCATCCTTCAAACTACGGATTTCAGGATCGCCGGGCTGTGGTGGGATGATCCAAGAGGCATTGATGACATTAGCCCCGTTCGCGACGGCGTAACGGATCGCACCGACGTAATCATCCAACCGCGCTCCGCCGCTAGCTCCGAAGACTTTTAAAATCATTAATTGGCTGTGCCAAGCGACACCGACGGTTCCGAGACCGTTGTTCCCTTCGGCGCCGATGATGCCGGCGATCAACGTCCCATGTCCCCACTGGTCTTCGGGGTTTCCGTCCCGATTCCTAAAATCGTACCCATGGATGTCGTCCACGTAGCCGTTTCCGTCGTTGTCGATCCCATCCCCTTCCATCTCACCGGAGTTGATCCAGAGGTTATCCGTAAGATCCGGATGCTCCGGATCAACCCCAGTGTCGATGACGGCGACGATAGCCTGGGAAGCGTCTGTGGTGATATCCCATGCCCGTGAGATAGACGTTTCGGCAGGCACCGCGGCCGTGAGGACAGTTTGGTAGGAATAGTAGGGATCGTTCGGAACCGCAGCTCCGTAGCCCCCACTACTGTATGAGGATACAGCTAGGATGGTGAGACTTCCCATAAGACTTCTTATGGTGCGCCGGGCATTTCGCATAGCCCCTTAAAGGGCAATGGGAGTGCCACCGAAAAATGCATCCAAGCCATTGGATTCATTAAACTATCATATTGAAAATGTGCGTCATGTGCGCAGTAACACACAGGGTGTGTGGGATTTTACACAGTGGCCTCCGCCATACGGCGGCACCTCCACGGAAAGCGTCATTGATTCGGCACGAATAGCTATTAATTTGGTAAACTTGCTAATTAAAAGTAGTTCAAGTATATCTTAATTTAAGGAGGGAATTATGTCCCAACTCAACTTTTACGTCTCAGATGAAATTGAAGATAAAATAAGGCAAGAAGCTAAGTCCTGCGGGAAAAGCATTTCCAGCTACCTTGCCAGCCTCGTCAAAAATCATGTTCAAAAAGAGGAATGGAAAGACGGTTTTTTTAAGAAAGTGTGCGGGGCTTGGGAAGGAGAGTTCCCAAAAATCGACTCCTTATCTTTACGCGAAGTAAAAGGTCTATGAGTTACCTCTTAGATACGAATATCTGCATCGCTCTCCTTAAGGGAAAAGAATCTTCTCTCATCAACCGCATGAAGGAAAAATCTCCCACCGATTTCTACCTTTGCAGCGTCGTGAAAGGGGAACTTCTTTACGGAGCTCACAAGAGCCATCACGTCCAAAAAAACCTGGGTCTTCTGACCTCGTTCTTCGAACAATTCCTATCCCTGCCGTTCGACGACCGTTGCTCTGATTTTTACGGTAGTCTTAGGTTCATTCTGGAGAAATCGGGCCAAATCATCGGGGCCAACGATCTCCTGATTGCTAGCATCGCACAAGTCAATCAGCTGACCTTATTGACGCGAAACGCGCGTGAATTCGTCCGAGTCCCCGGACTTAAATGGGAAGAATGGTAAATCCGCTGCTGGTATCACAGCCTAGTTAGGGATTTCTCAACACATGACAAGAACACCCACCGCTGGAGTCCGCCGAAGTCACGCCCGGAGAAGGATCGCCGCCCCCGGCGCCGCTGGTTCCAGACACGCCGCCGCTGCCACTGGATCCGCTGCCTCCCGATACGCCGCCGCTTCCGGAGGCACCTCCGCTACCGGAAGACCCGCCGCTCCCCGAGCTCCCGCCTGAACCCGTTGCCGGCGTCACAGATCCACTTAAGGTCACGACCTGAGTTGATGGGGTTGCATTTGTCGTGATGGTGAGAGGTCCCGTTACGGAGGACAGGCTTGTGGGGACAAAAGATATGTTTACCGTACAATATTGACCCGCTTCCAAAGGACGGGAGCAGGTATTAGTCTGCCTAAAAGAGGATGGCACGACAATAGGGCTCAGACTTAACGCCGCAGTCCCTACGTTGGACAGAAACACTGCTTGAATTGCACTAGCCACACCCACAGCCGAAGATGTGAAATTTAAGTTTGTAGAAGAGACTTGAAGGATAGGAGCGTGCAGGGCTTCCGTATCGAAAGCGCCGGCGTCACACGGGGTACTTGCCGGCCGACGACTACCGGTTTGATCGTTGGAAGCGCAAAATGAGGCATTGGAGACGTAATTGATCGCACGGCTTCCCGCAAGCAAAGGAACGAGCCCGCTAGTCGACAGAGGGCCTAAGTTGAGATCGGTCGTGTTTCGAGGTTCAGAAGACTGAATGAAGCCATCACACGAAGTATCGGAAACATTGGGATAATAAAGAAGATTGTAACCTTGTTCCGCAGCACCCCTAAATAAGCCGATTAGGGTGGAAAAGCTGCAGTTAGAGATCGTCGTACTCCCTCCGCCAGCTATGATGGAGTTTTGAGCGGTGATTGCGCCCAGATACCCACTCATATTTATAGGCCCATTATTCCATAAGGTGACATGACTTAAAAACGCGGTCCCATTAAGGTTCATTCCTCTGCATGCGTTATCCGCTACGGTGACGTTTTCCGCGTTGAAATAAACGCCACTTTCATTGTTGATCATGATCACCGCATTCATATCTCCGCACTGATTTTGGAAAAAACTAGAGCGGCGTATCGTAAGAGTGCCCAAGCTAAAGATGGCACTCGCAAAAAGATTGGATCTATTATTGGAAAAAATGCAATCCGTCACTGTGTTCACCCCTCGCAAAACGAGCCCTGTCTCTGCTTCGGATGAAGAGACTTGATTGTGATCAAATATGCATTGAGATAAAGTCAGATTGGAGACCTCCATGAGTATCGCTTCTGCGTTCGAAATATTCAGTCCTGTTATGGATAAGGATACATTAAAATCATTACTAAAAAGAGGATATATCCCACTACCGGAGGCATCGATAACAAGGCGCGTTCCTGCAGGCGCCATAGAGAGAGGGTGTATCGTGAGGGATTTGGTTATATAGGGATAAGGAGACCGTGGCGCTAAAACACCGATCACACCGAACTCGATAAAAAATGGTCCCCGATCATCGCCGAGGGCATTTATTTCCGTGATAGCCGCCCTTAAAGTACACCTTCCCATTGCATCGCCACAAACCCCATCTCTTAACACGTCATCCATGTCAGCATTGCTATTCAAGACAAACACCGTGTCCGCTTTAGCGGATAAAAATGGAAAAGCGTCCAAGATTAAAACTAAAATACAAAATAAGAGATAGGAAACGAAATTTATCCTTCTTTTTTCATGGAATGTTTGCATCGAACTTTGATCTCCCCGATCTATGATGGCTGATCAATGAATGACTTTTTATTCCCGAACCACCCGGCACGAACACCCACCGCTGGAGTCCGCCGAAGTCACGCCCGGAGAAGGACCGCCGCCCCCGGCGCCGCTGGTTCCAGACACGCCACCGCTGCCACTGGATCCGCTGACTCCGGACACGCCGCCGCTGCCGCCTGATGTACCGCCGGTTCCGGAAGCTCCGCCACTCCCACCTGATCCGCCGCTGCCGGAAGGTCCACCGGCACCACCGGTATTAAAAGAGGGGCCGTTTAAATCAAAAGACAGTAGGCCACCAAGTCCACCCGCATATAAACTCCTCGGGCCAATAGAAATCGTCTGGGTTCTTAACCAGGCAATTCGAGGACTCCAGGCAGAAAGAGCATAAGAAGGTAAAGAAACGGACATAAGACCTTCTCTAGTGTAAAGAGTATCCGAAACTTGTGTAAATAAGCCGCCCGCATATAAATTAGGACCTTGTATGGACACGGCATAAACATCGCCGCGTGGACTTAACGCAGTCGAATCCCTTTGAATGGCTCCCATACCGGAATCCAAAGCGACGAGACTAAGAACCGCCTGGCCGCCTACTTGGGAAAACTCACCGCCCGCGTAAACCACAGGGCCAGAAGAAGTGAGGGCATGGATGTCGTTATTTGTTCCTGGATCCCACGAAGTATAACCACCGTCGGCCGTATTCCAAGCGGCGCCGTAGCCCCTTGTTATACGTCCACCGCTCCCGTTACCGATGCTTTGAAAACGGCCTCCCGCATAGAGGGTCGTTTCATTCAGCGCTAATGAATGGACGGCATCATCGGGATCTGGATTCCATGCTGGGACGACGACCCCCGTCGTAAGATTCAAAGCCGCCAAGTATCTCCGTGCTTCGCCCCCGATATTCGTAAAATAGCCTCCCGCATAGAGCGTATTCTCTCGAATCGCGAGAGCACTCACGTAGTTATTTGGGTTAGGCATCCATTCCGGGACTAAGGCCCCCGAAGACGCTTGCAAAACGCTTAAATTTTGCCTCCTGGATATCCCTTCGTGCTGAAAAAGACCGCCTACATAAAGTCTTTCCTGGTTTAACAAGAGAGTAGAGACGCTGCCCCCCGCGCTCAATGAGTGATTCCATGCGGAAATAGGCTCGCCGGAGGTCCCGTCGAGGGCCGCTAGAATGTTCTTAGCTACGCCCGACTGGCTTCCAACGAAATTAAACTCGCCCCCGACATAAACGACGGCTCCGGACGGAACGATGGCGCTCACCGGGTTGTTGGCGTGAGGATCCCACGAACTCAACGTGCGCGAGCCCAACAAGATATTCCAAGAGGCTAGACGATTACGGCTGATTACAATTCCCCTTTCATCCTGGACATTACTGAAATAACCTCCCGCGTATAAAGTGGAGGGCGTTAGGTAAAGTGTCTGGACGATATTGTTAGGATTAGGGCTCCAATCGGAAATTAATTCTCCTAAAGATGCGTTCAAAGCGGCCAAGTAGTATTTCCTTACGCTTCCCACGTACGAAAAACCACCGCCTAAATAGACCGTCGAATCCGTTGCGGCTAGAGCATAAACGGAACCGTTCACATTCGGATTCCAAGAAGTGACGAGGTTATTGGATCCGAGCGTAAAAGCAGCTAGCCGCTCGACGGCTTGGCCCCCTATTGTCGTAAAGCTACCGCCGACATAAAGCTTGGAGGCATTCATGGCGAGACTGAAAACCTCAGCATTCGGATTCGGGTTCCAAGCTCTCAACTCCCCCGTGTTCGCGTTCAAAGCAGCCAGAAAAGCTCTCTCTTCACCGCCGACATGATCGAAATACCCCCCGATATACAACGTATCCCCGTGAATCAGCATGGAGACGACTGCGCGGTTCAAACTCGGATTCCACTGAGGTAAAGCTAGTCCGGTCCCCGCATTAAGAGCCGCCAAATAACTTCTAGACGCGCCCCCTATTGTCGTAAAGCTACCGCCGACGTACAAAACAGATCCGTTTAAAAGAAGGGAGTAAATAATATCATAACTACTTCCCACCGGGTTGGGGTTCCACTCCGGATCCACGGAAAAGTCCGGCCGGATGTGGACGAGGTTATTGATGAAATGGGAACCGACTTTGACGAACCGTCCTCCCACATACCAGCCTCCCGCTTCATCGGGAACCACTGCCTTCACTTCTCCAACGATCTTTGGGAACCTGCTGAGAGCCGCTCCATTCGCGTCGATCGGCACCCCGCCTCCCATATAAGGCCCGACCCGCGTGAAATCCCCGCCTATATAAAGGCGGTCCGTGGACGCATCGTAAGCCGTCGCATTAACACTTCCGTTGGTCGTCGTGAAGTCGGTGTTCGGCAGGTCCGCGATGGCGAAAAGCGGGACCGTTTTGGCGAAAAATGAACAGAACAACAAAAAGAGAACGGATTTTTTCGATGTGAAGGAATTCATTTTTTATTTCTCCATTTCATTTCCATAGTATTATTTACGGACGTTTCCGAACCATCCGGCACAAAAGCCAAGGCACGAATCCTTAAACCGAAAATTTTATCACAAGTTTCCGTTTGTATATCCACCTTCGATGCTGTGTTTCGGTAAAAAAGTGTTTCCTTTTCAGCAAACAAACGAGATTTTTATTTTTCAAAAATTTATCAAAAATAAACTTTGATAATTATTTTATTAAAAAAGTTAATAATTTTAAATTATTAAATACATTAAATTTGAAAGTTTTATCAATTTAGCGCACCGCATCAAAATCGTGTTTCAGAATGTCACGTGTGATCCAGAGAGCACAGACCTGGCTTTCTTCGCTCGAATCTCTTAGTGCGGAAACATGCACGGCGCTTTGAATTTTTTCCATCCTCTGGTAGCCCAATGGTTTCGAGGCCGTTTCGGAACACCAACGGAACCCCAAATTTTCGGATGGTCGGCTATCCAGGCGGGGAAGGATACGCTAATCGCGGCTCCTACAGGTTCCGGAAAAACATTGGCGGCTTTTCTCTCTTGCCTCGACGGCCTTGTAAGAGCGGGTTTGGAGGGGTCCTTACGGGACGAAACGACAGTTCTTTACGTCTCCCCCCTCAAGGCGCTGAATAACGACATCCAAAAAAATTTGAGGACGCCTCTGGGCGAGCTTGTCAAAACAGCCATCGCGAAGGGGCTATCGCTTCCGGAGATCCGCACCGCCGTGCGCACGGGCGACACGCCGTCCGGCGAGCGCTCGGCGATGATCAAAAAGCCGCCCCATATCCTTATCACGACCCCCGAATCCCTCTATCTCCTACTCACCTCCGAAAGCGGGCGGAGGATCCTCGCCACCGTCCGTACCGTTATTATCGACGAGATCCATGCGGTAGCACGCGATAAGCGGGGGGCGCATCTCGCGATTTCCCTAGAACGCCTCGATCGCCTAGCGACGTTACGGCCTAACCGCCCCCTCCGCATAGGTCTCTCCGCCACGCAAAAGCCGATCGACGAGATCGCTCGCTTCCTCGTCGGCACGAAGGCGGCGGCAAGATCCGATTGCGCCATCATCGACGCAGGCCATAAACGCCGCATGGATTTGCGAATTGAGATTCCCAAAGAAGAGTTTTCGGCGGTGGCCTCGAAAGAATTATGGGAGGACACCTATAATCGCATCGCCGAATTGATCCTCGAGCATAAAAGCACGCTTGTCTTCGTCAACACCCGCCGCCTCGTCGAACGTACCACACACGCCTTGGAAAAGCGCTTGGGAGAGAATGTTGTCGGCGCGCACCATGGAAGTCTCTCGAAAGAAATCCGCCTCAAAGCGGAAGAAAACCTCAAGGCCGGTAAGAGCCGGGCCGTCGTCGCCACGGCATCGCTCGAACTCGGGATCGACGTCGGCGACATCGACCTCGTCTGCCACATCGGCAGCCCCCGCAATCTCTCGGTCGGCCTCCAACGCATCGGTCGCGCCGGCCATGCGCCGTCGGGAGACGCTAAGCCGTTGGTCGTGCCCAAAGGCCGGATCTTCCCGGTGACCCGCGACGAATTGATCGAGTGCGCCGCCTTCGTCCGCGGCGTGCACCGCGGGCATTTGGAAAAGACGAAAATCCCCGACTACCCTCTCGATATCTTGGCCCAGCAAATCGTCGCCATCGTCGCTTCCGAAGAAAAGGATGTCCCTCAGGACGCTCTCTTCGATGTTATCCGCGGCGCTTGGCCTTACGCACGGCTTCCACGCGAGGACTTCGATGCCGTGGTCACGATGCTTGCCGAGGGCATCTCGACGGCCCGAGGCTCGAAGGGTGCTTGGCTCCACCGCGACGGCATGACGGGCGTCTTGCGCCCGCGCCGCGGAGCCCGCCTCGCGGCGTTGACCTCCGGCGGAGCGATCCCCGACAATTTCACGTACGCCGTGGTGAAAGAACCCGAAGGCCTCACCGTAGGCACCTTAGAAGAAGACTTCGCAGTGGAGAGTTTGGCCGGAGATATTTTCCTGCTGGGCAACAGCTCCTGGCGCATTAAGCGCGTGGAAGCGGGACGCGTGCGCGTCGAGGACGCCCATGGGCAACCCCCGACGATTCCCTTTTGGCTTGGGGAAGCTCCCGGGCGTAGCGCCGAACTCTCGCTCGAAGTCTCCGATCTGCGCGAAGGGCTCGAACCGCTTTTAGACCCTTCCCGCTTCGCGGAGGCGCAGGCTTTTCTAGAGACGGAATGCGGCATGCCGCCGGCGGGCGCTCTCCAAGCCCTGAACTACTTGAGCCAAGCCAAGCAGGGCTTAGGGTGCCTGCCGACGCAAAAGACCTTGGTCGCCGAACGCTTCTTCGACGAGGGCGGTGGCATGCAGTTGGTCGTCCATGCGCCGTTCGGAGGCCGCTTGAACCGCGCCTTCGGCCTCGCGCTGCGCAAACGTTTCTGCGCGGGTTTCAATTTCGAGCTCCAAGCCGCGGCCACCGACGACGGGATCCTGCTCTCGCTGGGACCGCAACACAGCTTCCCCCTCGAATCGGTCTTCGGATTTCTATCCTCGAAGACGGTCCAGGAGTGCCTCGAACAAGCCGTCCTGGACTCCCCCATCTTCGGCGTGCGTTGGCGCTGGAACGCGACGCGCTCCCTCGCCCTCCTCCGGCAAATGGGAGGGAAACGGCTCCCTCCCATCATCCAACGCATGCGCAGCGACGACCTTCTCGCGGCGGCCTTTCCCGACCAAGCCGCGTGTCAGGAGAACGTCGAACGGCCGATCAAAATTCCCGATCATCCTTTGGTAAACGAGACCTTGCGCGACTGCCTTCATGAAGCCATGGACTTAGAGGGATTGACGGGGCTTCTGAAAAAAATTGAAAGCGGGGAAATTACCCTGGTCGCCAAGGACACGCCGACGCCGTCACCCTTGAGCCATGAGATCCTGAATTCGAATCCCTACACCTATCTCGACGACGCGCCCTTGGAGGAACGCCGCGCCCGGGCCGTCGTCACGCGCCGCACGCTCTCGCCGGAGGATTTGAGCGCGTTCGGCTCCTTGGACGAGGCGTCGATCCGGAGCGTCGAGGAGGAGATTTGGCCCGACGTGAGGAACGCCGACGAGCTGGCGGATACGTTGCGCGAGTGGATCCTCGTCCCGGAAAAAGCGGTGCCCGAATCTTGGAGAGGTTGGCTCCGAGACTTGATCGCACAAGGCCGCGCTCTACGCCTCGAAGCCGCAGATTCCCCCATCGTCTCCGCGGAAAAAAAGGAAACCGCATTCAAGGCATGGAAAGGCGAAGAAGACGCGGTGGCCAGCGTGCTCCAGGGTTGGCTCCCGGTTTCGGGACCGGCTTCCGTGGAAGGATGGGCCGTCCGAACCGGTTTGCCGGCAGCGGCGGTCTCGCTGGCCCTCGTGCAATTGGAATCCGTTGGCGTCGTCCTGCGGGGACGATTCAACCGTTCCGCCATTGAAAGCGGCACTGAAGAATTCTGCCATCGCGATGTCCTGGCGCGCATCCACCGACGGTGTCTCGCGCGCTTGCGTAACGAGATCGCTCCCGTCACCACGGCCCAATTCGTCCAGTACTTATGCGTTTGGCAACACGTCGCCCCCGGCACTCAGCTCCACGGGACGGCCGGGCTCGCCGAAGTCATCGGCCAACTCCAAGGCCTGCAGCTCCCCGCGGCCGATTGGGAAGAGGAAATCTTCCCGGCCCGCGTCGCGGATTACGACCCTTCCCTTTTGGACGAAATCTGCCTGAACGGCACGGTCGCTTGGGGACGCCTCTCGCCCACCCTGACGGAAAGCGATACGGAAAGTGGCGATGAAATTCTTGACGTCCCACTTTCTAAAATCCGACGCCGGGCCGCCCCGAATGGCAATACGCCCCTCTCGCTTCTTCTGAGGCAAGACCTTCCGTGGATCCTCGAAACGACAGGAAGTCGGGAGCCGCTCGAAGAGAAACTAATGGAGGAATTAGGACCCGCAGCACGCGACCTCTACGAGATCTTACGGAAACAAGGCGCGATGTTCTTCAATGAACTCCAAGGCGTGACCGGCCGCTTGCGCACCGATCTCGATCAGGCCTTGTGGGAACTCGTCGCCGCCGGCCTCATCACTTCCGACGGATTTTCGGGTTTGCGGAATCTCCTGAATCCCGCGCGGCGACGCGAAAAAGACCGTCTTCTTTCCCTCTACTCCCGCTCGCACCGGCCTTTTTTAGCGGGCCCCGGGGGGCGTTGGTCCCTTTTCCGTGGGGTACGACAATCCGTCCCCGAGGAAGGTACCTTAGGCGAAACGAAGGCGATCGAAAATCTGGCCATCCAATACTTGCACCGTTGGGGCGTCGTCTTCCGCGATATGGTGATCCGCGAATCGGCCGGCATCCCTTGGCGCGTCTTGCTCAACATTTACCGACGTTTGGAGGCTCGCGGGGAAATCCGAGGCGGCCGCTTTGCAGAGGCCTTCGCCGGAGAGCAATTCGCCCTGCCGGAAGCCGTCGAGACGCTCCGAGCCGTGCGGCGTCAGGAAGAAAAAGGGATCCAAACGAAGATCACGATTTCCGCCACCGATCCTTTGAACGTGACGGGGATCCTAACCCCGCCGCCCCGCATCCCGGCGACGCGGTCCCGGCAAGTCACTTGGACGAACGGAGTGCCGGCCAAGACATCACCATCTCTTTTAAGCATGAGGCCACGGACTCTTCCAACCCTTCGAGGCTATAACCTCCCTCGAGGACGTTGATCAGTTTGCCTCCGGCATGGCGCTCAGCGACTTCCAATAAACGCTTCTGCATGGAGCCGAATCCCGCGCCCGTGACTTCCATGCCACCCAAAGGGTCGTCGCGGTGCGCGTCGTAACCCGCGGACACGAGGATCAAGTCGGGCTGGTAGGCGTCGATCGCCGGGATGATTTCTTGGTCGAAGACCTTTAGGTACTCTTCGTCGCCTTCTCCGCCCTCGAACGTCGCGTTCAACGTATAGCCCTTGCCCGGACCCTGCCCTTCCTCGCGGCGCGAGCCGGTTCCGGGATAAAAGGGATAGCGGTGCGTCGAGAGATAAAAGACATCGGCTCGCTCGTAGAAGGACCACTGCGTGCCGTTGCCGTGGTGGACGTCGTAGTCCATGATAGCCACGCGTTTGGCGTCGTGGCGCCTGAGGGCGTACTCGGCGGCGATGGCGACGTTGTTGAAGAAACAAAACCCCATGGCGCGCTCGCGCTCCGCGTGGTGGCCCGGAGGCCGCACGAAGGCGAAGGCGTTTTTCGCCTGTGCGTTCATGACGCGGTCGACGCACTCCAACAGGCCGCCGACGGCCAAAGAAGCGGCCTCCCACGTATGAGGCGACGCATGGGTGTCGGGATCGAGATCGACATGATGGCCGGCGGTTTGCCTCACTTTAGAAACGTGCTCGCTGTCGTGGATGAGGGAGATCTCCTCGTCGGTCGCGAGACGGGGCTTGAGTTCGACGATCTTTCCGGGATGATCGTGTTTCACCCGGTCGATCGCCTTCTTCGAGGCGCGCAGGCGATCGGGCCTTTCCGGATGCCCGGCTCCCGGCTCGTGCAGAAGGTAATGATCGTCCCAAAGGATGGCGGTCGGGTCCATGTGCGCGAGATTAATGTCGGGACTAAAGCCTTGCAACTTTCCTTTGGGATGCTAACCGACACCCCATGTTCGGACTCGGCACCGGAGAACTCCTCGTCGTCATGGTATTGGCCCTGATCTTCATAGGGCCCGAGAAGCTGCCGGGCTTCGCCACGTCGATCGGAAAATTCGTCCGCCAGCTCAAAAATACGGTCGATGAAATCAAAACCGACCTCAAAGAATAATGGAAAAAAAGTCCCTCGTCCAACACCTGACCGAGCTGCGCGCGTGCCTCATCCGCTCGTTCATCGGCCTCGCCGTCGGCATGGGCGTCTGCCTGATCTTTTCCAAGGAACTCTTCGTCATCCTCCAAAAACCCCTGTTGGACGTCATGCCGGCTGGTTCCTCTTTCATCGCCACGTCTCCCCTCGAAGCCCTGGTCACCTACCTGCAAGTCTCGCTCTTGGCGGGGGTTTTCGCTTCGTGTCCGTATCTGATTTATCAAATCTGGCTCTTCGTCGCTCCCGGCCTTTTAGCCCATGAGAAGAAAGCGGCCTTCGCCTTCGTCGCCTTCGCTTCGTTTTTTTTCGTCGGCGGGGCGTTATTCGGCTATTTCTTCATCTTTCCCGTCGGCTTCAAATTCTTCGTCACCGTGCTGGAAGGCACGGGCATCCGTTTTCTCCCGCAGATGGAGGATTACTTAAGCTTCATTTCCAAAATGCTCTTAACCTTCGGGTTGATCTTCGAATTGCCCCTGGTGATCGTAGGCACGGCCCACATGGGCCTGGTCCGACGCGAGATGCTGACCCGCGCCCGGCGCTACGTCCTGGTCGCCGTTTTCCTCATCGCCGGAGTCCTGACGCCGGGACCGGACGTCCTGTCCCAATTCCTCTTAGCCCTTCCCTTGCTGGCGCTTTATGAATTATCGATCGTGGCCGTGTGGTTTTTGGAGAAAAAGAAAAAGTAGGGGTTTAAAACCGATCCGGGCTGGCTTCCTTCCAACCGCGAATCCACTTCTCCGGGATCTCCCCTTCCGCCAGGCAGTTCGGCTCCACCGGCGGGTAGATCTCGATCAACTGCTTGATTTCGGATGGCGCCGTCCTTCGGTAGATATGGTAGGGCTGGACTTCGTCGGGTGAGTTCAAGCCCGCCGCCCCTAAGAGATCCAGCACGCTTTCGACGGTCCGTTTTTGGTAGCTCGCCACGCGATGGGCTTTGTCGGAGACATCCAATCCTGACACTAAAACCGGATCCTGCGTCGCCACGCCCGTAGGGCATTTGTTTGTGTTGCATTTCAACGCCTGGATGCATCCCAGCGCGAACATCATCGCCCGGGCCGCGTCCAGGAAATCGGCGCCTAGGGCCAGTTTCGTGATGATGTGAAAGCCGGTCACGATCTTCCCCGCCGCGTTGACCTTGATCTGGTCGCGCAGACCGCAGCCGATCAAGGCGTAGTTCACGAAGGAAAGCCCATCGTTCAAGGGCATGCCGACATGGTTTGAGAATTCCAAGGGCGCCGCGCCCGTGCCTCCTTCGGCGCCGTCGACAGTGATGAAATCCGGATAGAGTTTCGTCTCCAGCATCGCCTTGCAGATGGAGAAGAATTCCGACTTGCTGCCGATGCATAGTTTGAAACCGACGGGTTTTCCTCCGGAAAGCTCTCGGAGACGAGCGATGAATTCGAGCAAACCTCGCGGACTCGAAAACTCCGTGTGGGCCGGAGGCGAAAGGACGTCGCGGCCCATCGGGACGTGACGGATCGCGGCGATCTCAGCCGTCAGCTTGGCCGCCGGCAGAATACCGCCATGGCCCGGCTTCGCCCCTTGGGAGAGCTTCACTTCGATGAGCTTCACTTGGGGGAGATGGGCTTTTTCCTCGAATAACTTCCCGTCGAAACGGCCGCCCTCGTCGCGGCAACCGAAATACCCCGTGCCGATCTGCCAACAAATGTCCCCGCCGGGCTTCAAGTGGTAGGGGCTCAAACCGCCTTCGCCCGTGTTGTGGTAGAAATTTCCCATCTTCGCGCCTTCGTTCAAGGCTAGGATGGCGCGGTCGCTGAGCGAGCCGAAGCTCATCGCGGAGACGTTGAAGATCGACGCATGGTAAGGTTGCTTGCAGCGCTCTTTGCCGAGCCAAACGCGGGCGACGTCTTCCTTGGGGTGAGTCGGGTTGAGAGAATGGCTGATCCATTCGTACCCGACCTTATAGACATCCAGACGCGTCCCGAAGGCGAGCGTGTCGAGTTCCGCCTTGGCGCGTTGGTAGACGACCGAACGCATTTCGCGGCTGAAGGGGTATTCGTCCGAGTCCGATTCGATGAAATACTGCCGGATCTCCGTGCGAATCGACTCCAAAAAATAACGCATGTGCGCGAGCACGGGGAAGTTCTTGAGCAGGGCGTGCTTCCTTTGGAGCGAATCGCGGATCCCCTGGAGGATGAAGGCCGCCACGACGAGGAAAGACCAGCGCGCCGGCGGCCAATAATGCGTCCATCCCGCCGCCAGCAAGATCAGGACGAGGGAGACAAGGATAAAGACCTTGCGGGACCAGTATTTGTTCATAGAACGCTCAGTTTATAGAAATAGCGGGCTACTCTCTAGGAAATTCATTGGAATACCGTCTTACCGCGCAACCATTCCCGGATTCCGACGATAACTCAGGAAATTATCATGATCACTACCATAAGAAATTATGGGCTTGCCTTGTACGAGAAAGTCACCGCTTTCCTACCCCACGTTCTCCTGGTCCGAACCTTCGACGGTACGTGCGTGGGAATGGCCATTTCCACGCTCGTGACGGGAAGGGGTCGAACGGTCCTGTACTGCGACCGCGACTTGAAGGCGAACATGGATCCGGAAGCGGAGGTTAAAAACGTCGGCCTCGCCTTACTGATTGGACGTCTTTCTTACATGAAAAAAAGTGGATTTTGGGGCTATCGCGCCGAGATACTCACCGGCTACGATCCCAACGTATCGAACTCTTACCGGAGAAGGCTCGGCATGACACCTTCGTTCTATCTATACCGAGACCTCGATTCCTTTACGGGAGCCGAAGGAGAGAGAGTTTTGTCGGCTTATAAAACCACATTCTCCTTATAAAGCCCGAAGACACGATGGAGAGCCATGGACAATGATCATGGATTCCTCAAACTCCCCTCAACGCGGATTGCCATAAGAGATTCCTCCATACCCGCATAAAGAGCATGCCTACCCGGGGCAGGGGATAATATACGCGCCTCTCGAGAGATCATCTTTTAAACTAAAGCTGTATTCGGCTTGAAATCGGTTTTGAAATTCACTTGTTTGGCCAACGCCAATAGTCTTTGATCAAAGGTGAAAAAGTAGAACTCATCGTCGCATGCCCTTCTCCAAAGGAGGGCCGTATTCAAATGGATCGCATCGAGGGTACGGCATTGGGAAAGCCAGGGTCGGTATTCGTCTTGGCGCAAGTCGTTCAATACCGTTCCGTCCATCGCCCTAAGGTGCAAGGAAGCCAACCACAGGTCGGCCTTTTTGAATAGGGATTTCCGAGACTCTTCATCCAACCTCTTTTGTACGGTGTAACGCTGCAACACGACGTTCACTTCACCCGTCAAAAGCTGGGAGGAGACTTTTTCCTTGGAATGATTCCAGAATAAACAGGCTTGCTCGTAATGGATATCCTCCAAAAGAAGGGAAAGCACGACGCTCGAGTCGATGTAAGCCACCATATCAACGATCCTCACGGGTCGCGGAAAGGAGCGTCATCACGTCCAGCGAAGGGGCTTTTTCCTTGGGAACCTTTCTCTTGGTTTTTACGGGGGGTACGAGATGAGATCGAGCCCTCACCACGAGGCCTTTGCGGTCGAGATCGTTCAGCAAGGTCTCCCAACGGGATAAACCATGGGCATGAGCCACCGTAGGCTGGCGGATCTCGGCAATCACCTCATCGCGATCCGTCACATAGACCACGTCGCCCGCACGTACGGCTTGGAGGTAATAGCTCAATTTATTCTTTAGGATTTTGACCCCGACGGACTTCATGAATCAATAGTAGCTACGGTAGCTACCTTAGTCAATATTTTATAAAACCACGTTTTCCTTATAAAGCCCGAAGACACGGCGGAAGGCGTGGGCGATTTCGCCCAGGGTCGCCTTGTTTTTGACGGCTTCGTAGATGAAAGGGATCAAGTTTTCGGAGCCTTGGGCCGCCTGCGTCAGGTGGGCCAGGGCC
The DNA here is from genome assembly GCA_964555055.1 of uncultured Pseudomonadota bacterium. Lineage (GTDB taxonomy): Bacteria > UBA10199 > UBA10199 > JACPAL01. Next base: position 205,206 of record CAZKQW010000001.1, read on the forward strand.
TTGTCGGTCTTGGATTGGTCGCGGGAAGCGCGGAATTTCTTCAACTGCTCCTTCTTCCGGATCTCGATCTGCGGGTCGATGCGCTGGATCGGCGGGGCTTTCTCGTCCTTCATTTGGAACTCATTCATGCCCACGATGATCTCATTTTTCTCTTCGATGTCTCGCTGGTATTGGAAAGCGCTATTTTGGATTTCCTTTTGGACGAATCCCTTGTCGATGGCGGCGAGCATGCCGCCCAAGTCCTCGACTTTTTTCATCAAGGCCAACGCTTCCTTTTCGATCCGATCGGTGAAGGATTCGATGACGTAGGATCCGGCGCAGGGGTCGACCGTATTGGCCACGCCCGACTCGTAACCGATGATTTGCTGGGTCCTGAGGGCGATGCGCGCGGATTCTTCCGTCGGCAAGGCCAAGGCCTCGTCGAAGGAGTTGGTGTGCAGGGATTGCGTCCCTCCCAGGACGGAGGAAAGGGCCTGCAGGGTGACGCGGACGATGTTGTTATGGGGCTGTTGGGCCGTCAGCGAACACCCCGCGGTCTGGGAGTGGAAACGCAGCTTACACGCATCGTCTTTTTTGGCTTTGAAACGCTCGCGAACGATACGCGCCCACATGCGGCGGGCGGCGCGGAATTTCGCGATCTCTTCGAGGAAATCATTGTGCACACCGAAGAAGAAGGAAATCTGGGGCGCGATGTCGTCGACGTCGAGGCCTGCCTTCACCGCCGCGTCCAGGTACGCGATGCCGTCCATCAACGTGAACGCCACTTCCTGCACCGCGGTACACCCCGCTTCCCTCATGTGGTAGCCCGAGACGCTGATGGCGTTCCAGTTGGGGACTTGGTTTTTGCAGAATTGGAAAAGATCCGTGATGATGCGCATCGAGGGCTTCACGGGATAGATGTAGGTGCCGCGCGCGATGTATTCCTTCAAAATGTCGTTTTGGACGGTGCCGCGGAGCTTATCCCACGAGACCCCCTGCTTGTCGGCGACGCAGAGATAAAGAGCCAGCAGGATGGAGGCCGTCGAATTGATCGTCATCGACGTGGAGACCTTGTCGAGGGGGATCCCGTCGAGGAGGATTTCCATATCCTCGATCGAATCGATCGCCACGCCCACGCGACCCACCTCCCCGCACGCCATCGGATCGTCGGAATCGAGGCCCATCTGCGTGGGCAAATCGAAGGCGACGGAAAGACCGGTTTGTCCGGCGCCTAAGAGGTACTTATACCGCTTATTGGACTCTTCCGCCGTCCCGAAGCCGGCGTACTGCCGCATGGTCCACAAACGGCCCCGGTACATCGTGGGCTGGACCCCGCGGGTGAAGGGAAACTGGCCGGGCTCGCCTAAGTCCCTGGCATAATCCAAGTCCTTAACGTCGTCGGCCGTGTAGAGGCGTTTGACGGACAACCCGGAAATGGAACGAAACTCGGCTTTTCTCTCTTTGGACTGGGACATAAGGAGGCTGGCTCTAGTCAAAGACCAAAGGGCGAATCAACCATTTACTATCGAAAAAAAATCATCTAAGCCTGAAAAAGACAGGAGGGCCTATGCTTCAAAAAAACGCCGGTATTTTCTTATCTCTTTGTTTTATCCTTTTATCGACAGCCGCTTCCGCCTCCGAACTTTACGGGAAAATCTCCTATAAAGGCGCTCCACTGAAGGGCGCCGAGATTTCCGTGCAGGATAAGAAGCTCAAAACCAACGACATCGGTTTCTATTCGGTCGAATTAGCACCGGGATCCTACATGTTGGAGATCAAACTTCCCGATGGGAGCAGCAAGTCCCAAAAAGTGGAAGTCTATCCCCAAGACACCGAAAAGAATTTAAAGATCGACTAAGGAGATTTCGTGAGCACAGACGCTTCTTCCAGCCGTTTAGAGATTATTCTACGTTCCATCACCGCCGTCGGCGCTTTGCTGGCCGGCGTGTTCATCCCCGTTGTCATCAACGTGAACCAAGAGAAGAACCGCGAGACGCAGCTCTACGTCCAGATCATGACCCAACGCGAGCAATCCGACAGTGCTCTGCGCTCGCAGATGTTCAATTCTCTCATCGGTTCGTATTTCGGTAAGGATATCCTAAGCGATCCCGAGAAGCAGATGATGTACCTCCATCTCCTCACACTCAACTTCCAGGAATTCTTCGACGCACGGCCTCTTTACGAGGATTTGGATAAGAGGGTAAATCCGGAGCAGCGCAAGCGCCTCCTGGAAATCGCCCGAAACGCCGCCGATCGTCAGGTCAACCTCCTCACGAAGCCTAACAACGAGCCTATGGAGATGCAGCTTTGTCTCCAGGAGACCGACGATTGCAAAAAAATGAACGTCTTCTCGATGAAGGGCCGGGACCGTACTTATACGTTCGCCACGCGACTCCTTTCCGTCACCCAATCGGAAATCCGCGTCCGCGTGAGCTCGGCCGACGAGAAGTTCAACTTCAAGACGATCGAGTTCAACGTCTCCTACTTCGATACTCCTTTCATGAACAACACGAAGCTCGTCGACGGCAGCCGCTTCTCGTTCGTGCTCCGCAACGCCGACCCCGACCGCAAGATGGCCACAATCGAAATCGTCGTCTTTCCTGAAGAATACATGAATTTGAGGGATCGGCCCTACTTCGACGAGATGCTGTCCAAGCTCGGGGCTAAAAATACAGTTGCGAAATAAACTTCATGGGCAATCAATTCCGTGTGGTGACCGCCATGCCTCCGGAAAAGTTGCTTAGGAAATGGCTTGTGTTCGCTAATTATTTTTAAAGCCTACCCTTAAAATAACGCTAAAGTTTTCGGCGTATTTTCCGTAAAATTTACCGTGAAAATCTCCTCTCAACACATGGATCAAGCGGTGGCTGAAGGCATCGTCTCACGCGAACAATCCATGAAATTATGGGCCTTTTTCGAAAAAAGAAGGCCCGGACGGGGCTTGGATTCTCCACACGTCCTTTATTATTTAGGGGGACTAACGGTATTAGCCACCCTTTCTTACCTTCTCGTGGATCAATGGCAAAAGAAGCAAACTTCCGTCCTTTTCCTCACATTGAGCCTGATGACTCTTTTTTTCTGCCTGTCCGCGCACTATCTTCAAAACGCAAAAAAAATCGCGGTTCCGGCAGGTCTTTGTGCGGTGTTGGCGTCGATTTCTTTCTACGGATCCCTAACCTTTCTGCTGACCTTACTTGGATGGGATGCCCCTCTCCCCGCCGGCATCGGCCCTTTGAAAAGTGAGCTTATTCTCTTAAGAAACGCGAGCCTCCCCGGGATAGGCGGGCTTGGGCTCGCCGTTTTCATGTCCCGAAGGATTCGATTTCCCTTCCAAATCTTCGTCGTCTTTTGTTTCCTCGAGAGCTTATGGAAGGATGCCCTTTCTTTCACCCTGCGCTACGGCGGATGGGCTCCCATGCAAGCCCAATGTCCCATCTGTCCGCCTTACGACATGCTTGCGAAGGCCGGAGTTTTTTTCGGCCTCATCTGTCTATATGTCTCCGACCGAATGGAACGAAATAATAGAAAAGCGGAGGCTCTCTGGGTGCATCTTTTGGCCAATATGACGATCCTATCGAGCTTTAATTCCGCCACGTACGCGTTCACCCAGCATCATTGGCTGGCTGCCTTGAGTTTCGCTTTTTATATGGGTCTTCTTGTCCTCAGCGTGATCGGCCGCCGCACTGTTTTATCCGTGACGGCATTGTTGGGGATCGGGGATTTTATTTATTTTTTACTCGGCAGCTTCTTCAAGAATTCGATTCTCTTCCCTTACCTTTTGATCGCTGCCGGGACGGGCATCATCTACATGGGAGTTTATTATAAGAGGAATCAAGAGAAGATCGAAGGTTTCATCCGAAAAACAACAGGTCAAGGAGGCTTCCATGCAAGCTAAGACATTCTCTCTTAATAAAGATTTTTTGATAAGCCTCATCTTAAGCGCCGCTTGCCTTTTGGCGCTTCAACCGATGATACCGGGCGGATGGTCCCCTAATTCAAACTTCGCCGCGACCTCATTGACCCATGAGTATGACCAAGCCATGCACAATTCGAAGGATAGAACGGGTGAACTGACGATCTTTTCCAACCCGAATCGAGCTGATGTCCTGATGAACGGCGTCAAGATAGATAAGACACCTTTGACCCTCAACAGAGTTCCTAGGGATCAGCCACTTAAGATCACTATCCAAAAAGAAGGATATGAAACCAAAACCATCCCCGTCGTCTTCGGCGCCGACAAAAAAAAGAAGCTCGAGGTGGTTTTAAAGATGAATTAAGAAAGTGCCAGCCCTTTTAATCACGCTCCTAAGAGGGAGATCAGGCTTCTTTAATCACTTCGAATCCTTTGTAGGAGCCCACTAAGACGAAGCCGACGATATATGACACGAAAGGATAAGCTCGTAGCTTCGCAGCGACTTCGTTCAGCGTCGCGCCCGAGCCCACGGCGTCGTCTATGGATAAAATACGTGTCTGAGAAGGCTTGATGGAACGGATAAAAATACTGTTCCTAGCATTTTCGATCCGCTCCTCCAATTTGGATAAGGACTTTTGAGCGACGGGGATTTCCCCCTTATACGCTTTAACGATCTCTACTTCGCTCAAACTTAAGCCGAGGCAACGCTTGAATTCCCTCAATAAAGGCACCTTCCGGGGAATCGAGTGAGGGGTCCAAGCCACCGCATTGATCCCATGCTTCTCGATGAGAGAGCTTATCATCGGCGATGCGTCCTTCGCCATCTTCCGGATTAAGGCCTTGTCCTGAGCTTGCTTAGCCAATAACAGCTCATGCCCCAGCCGCGTCCGCCCGAACTTAGGTAAACTATAGAAATCCCGATAATAGACTTTGTCCAAAAAAACCCGTGGAAACGTCGTTTGGAACTTATGAAGACCTTCGATCCAACCCTCAGCGGATCGGGACGTCTCGGCGGCTTGGCGGACTTGTCGGTATTCGTCCGCCAACGCCTCTGCTTGTTTCATTTGAGAGGTTTTGGAAAGCCAAAGGGTAAAGCCCTCCACACCCGGAACAAAAGACCCGTCGGGAGTCACATAGACGTAATGACTTTCAAGGTATTGAGCGGCTTCGAAACTGAAAGCAGGTTTGAAAGAAGGCTCAGAAATGGAAGCCAAAAGATAGAATACCAGAGGTGGCTTTCCGGCTTTTTGTAGAAGTCCTTTTTCGCAGAGCTCTCGCAGGTGTTTCTGAATAGCTACAGAGGAAATATTGAGAAAAGATACCAAGTCGGCAGGACGTGCTTTTCCATTTTTCTGAATAAATTCAATTATTTGCTTTTTAGAATCAGACTTCATAGTTTATAGTTAAGTGTAAACTATAAACCATAAACAGACAAGGCATATGACGTTTATTCAATGACTACAAGATCCTGCCCCGACTCGACGGCGTCGCCGACCTTGACCAGGACGGATTTGATCTTGCCGGATTTGGGGGATTGGAGCTCGTTTTCCATCTTCATGGCTTCCACTACGATGACGCCCGCGCCCTCCTCCACCGCAGCGCCGACTTCGGCTTTGATGGAGACCACGCGCCCGGGCATGGGAGAGGCGATCGTCACTTCCCCTTCGATGCTGTCTTTACCGCCAGCGGATTTCGGAGCCCAAGGGTCCAAAAGCTTCACCGGGATCAAATGCGCGTCAACCTCAACGATCTTGCCTTTTTTATCCTCACGAACCGCCACTTCATGGGATTGTCCGTCGACCAAGAGGGAGTACAAACCGGGACCCAACACCAGAACATCGACCGTCTTTTCGACGTCGTTGATTTTATAAACGTTCCCGCCGACCTCTTCCACCATCACGGAACGCCCTTCGATCATCGCTTCGTATTTCATGTGCGCATCCCTTCCTTGCGACCCACCAGCCTCCAAGGAGAGACCGTCGTCGCCACAGCGCTGGAGACCAGTGGAACGTTCTTCTTCTGCGCCTGATGCACGACCGCCGCCAAGGCCGCGATTTCGTCGTAACCCTCATGGCTCTTTTGACGAAGGCTCGCGATGTCGCGTTCGATCATTCCCGTGTCGTAATGGCCGCGACGGAAGTCCTTGTGGGCCAAAATGGCCTCCAAAAAGGCGATGTTCGTCTTCACGCCGACGATTTGGTATTCCTTCAAGGCGCGCTCCATGCGCAGGATCGCTTGTTCGCGGTCCTTGCCCCACGTAATCAGCTTCGCGATCATGGGATCGTAATAAACCGAAATCGTGCTCCCGGAGAAGACGGCCCCGTCCACGCGCACGCCGGGCCCTTCGGGGTTCCGCACGTAAACCACCTTTCCGGGCGACGGCATGAAGTCGTTGTCCGGATCCTCGGCGTAGATGCGGCACTCTAGCGCATGACCTTGCACCGGCAAAACCGGATGCAAGGTCGATTCGAGGGAGATACCGCTCTCCCTCGAACTCCCATCTGAAAAAATGTTTTTTAGAGACTCTCCGGCGGCTATCCTCAATTGAGCACGCACTAAGTCGACTTTGGTCACTTCTTCGGTGACGGGGTGCTCGACTTGCAAACGTGCGTTCATTTCGAGGAAATAATAGTCTTGGTTCTTGTCGACTAAGAATTCCATCGTCCCCGCGTTTTCATAACGGGCTTCTTTGCCGAGCTTCACCGCCGCTTCGAGGAGCTTTTGGCGGGTGGAATCCTTCACGTAGGGCGACGGACTCTCTTCGATGACTTTTTGGTGGCGGCGTTGGGCGGAACATTCGCGCTCCCCCAAGGCCACGACGTTCCCATGACGATCGCCTAAAATTTGGATTTCGATGTGATGCGGTTCTTCGACGTACTTTTCCATGAACAGGACGGGATCTTTAAAGGAAGAAGCCGCTTCGGAAGAGGCCAGACGAAACGCCGTCTCCATTTCCTCCGGCTTATGGACCTTGCGCATTCCCTTACCACCGCCGCCCGAACGCGCTTTGAGCAGCACGGGGTAACCGATCTTTTGGGCGATGCCTTTCGCCTCTTCGGCGTCCTTCAACGGATCTTTGATCCCGGGCACCGTCGGCACGCCGACTTTTTCCGCCACCCGACGTCCGGAGATCTTATCCCCCAGCATTTTCATCGATTCGCCGCGAGGACCGATAAATTGGATCCCCTGCCGGGCGCATTCGTCGGAAAAATCCGCGTTTTCGGAAAGAAAACCGTAACCGGGGTGGATAGCGTCGGCCCCGGTCTTTTTGGCGACTTCCAAAATCTTTTCGGTCACGAGATAGCTTTCCTTCGCGGGAGCGGGTCCGATGGCGTAGGCCTCGTCGGCCCAACGCACGGCTAGTGAATCTCTGTCGATCTCCGAATAAACGGCAACGGTTTGGATCCCGACTTCCCGACACGCCCGGATGACGCGCGTGGCGATCTCGCCACGATTGGCGATCAGCACTTTTTTGATGGGTTTCGACATAAGGCCCGCGTTCGTAACGTCAGGGTCCTAGGTCGTCAAGAAAAGACCTCTTGTTGAATTCAACCCGCAGTCCCTCTATGAAGGTCTCCGGTATGCAACAGCTCCGACTTTTCTCGATGGAAACGTTGGCTCGTCTTAAAATGGATGAGCACGGTTTGCAGGATTGGAAGTTCAAGATCGACCAGGCCAAGAGGCGTTTAGGCTCTTGCCAGTACCATTCGAAAACGATCTCCTTATCCACCCATTTATGCAACCTACCCGAAGAGGAGATGCTCCAAACTCTCCTGCACGAGATCGCGCATGCCCTCGTCGGTCCTCGTGCCGGCCATGGTCCACGTTGGAAAAAAAAGGCCCTCGCCATCGGATGCAACGCCGAGCGCGCTTCGAAACTCACGATGGTCGAAGCGCCCACACGGGTGATCCGCTGCGACCGGTGCGAATACACGTTTTCCGTAAAACGTTTCCGCCTGCCGCGATGGATCACGCGGAGGCGGCATTGTCCCCAATGCCGTGTGGGCAAAACGAGCGAGCAGGTTTAGAAGCTTCTTTTTTCGATCTTCTCGAATGTCTTTTTCAGGGCGGAGGGGATGGGGTATGTGGCCTGTTTCGTATAATTATACATCACTTGGATCGAATGGCCGGTCGTCAGCAGGGCTTTTGTCTTCGCGTCGCGGATCTCGTATTCCATCCGGAAACCTTTCGTGCGCACTTCGGAGATCCTTAGCGCCACCTCGATGACTTGGTCCAAATAAGCCGGCGCGAGGTACTTGATCCCGATTTCGGAAATGATGATCCCCGTCGGGCTCTTCATGTCCATGTCGGCGAGGCTCAAGCCTGGGATGTTCCGGAAATAAGCCACGCGGGCCGATTCGAAATAGCTCAAATAGGTGGCGTTGTTGACGTGGCCCAATTTATCGATGTCGCAGTAAGGGACCTTGAAGCGGATCTTCACGCGGAATTTTTCTTTTTTCACGAGAGCCTCAGGAAATTTTCCAGGATCTTCATCCCCGCCTTGGTGAGGATGGACTCGGGATGGAACTGCATCCCCTCCACCAAGAGCGACTTATGGCGCACGCCCATAATCTCACCGTCGTCGGTCCAGGCGCTGATTTCCAGGCAATCCGGCATCGACTCCTTTTCGATCACGAGCGAATGGTAGCGCGTGGCCTCGAAGGGATTTTCAATGTTTTGGAAAATCGTCTTGCCGTCATGGTGGATCATTGAGGTCTTCCCGTGCATCACTTTCTTGGCGCGGACTATCTTCCCGCCGAAAGCCTGGCCCATCGATTGATGGCCCAGACAGACGCCTAGCAAAGGGATCTTACCCGCGAAAGCCGTGATGGCCTCGACGGAAACGCCGGCTTCGTTCGGAGTGCACGGCCCCGGCGAAACGACGATCCGGCGCGGGCCGAGCTTTCGGATCCCGTCCACGGTGATCTCGTCGTTGCGGCGCACCATCACCTCCTCGCCCAGGATCTGAAAATATTGGACGATGTTGTAGGTGAACGAATCGTAATTATCGATCATGAGGAGCATGGGCGAGATAAACGAAATATTTCCGGGGTAGGCAAGTTATTCTCTCTCGTGTCGCTGTGGCGCCTACCCGGGCTTCACAGCCTCAAATGTGGGGAATATCCGCGCTTCGTCCCAATGAATAACGACATCTTTGAAGCCCAGTGCTTTCAACTGGATACGGATGTGTTCAGACTCCCGATTGTAAAGAGATCTGCGTGGAGGAGCAATTTCCTGGAATAAAGCTGTCTGTAGGGCAAGTGATTCCTTATCTACGATCGCCGCCATGTCCCATTCACAAAGATCCCCTTCCTCCGGTGTACGAGTCGCATGACTCAGGAGAACACGGCCTCCCGGCTTGAGTCCTTCATACAATGCATGAAAGAAATGAAACCTTTGTTTGTCATCCAGGTAACCACTGAAGCCATGGCTTAAACATAGGTCGAAACACCCTTTTGCACCGAGCTTTAAGGGATCGCGGAGGACAAATTGCGGAAGCCTTAATCCATCTACAGGCAATAAGCCGTCTGCAAACAAAGAAGCGCCGGCCAATGCTTGGGGATCCGCATCTATACCCACCAAGCGAATACCGGGAAAGCCACCGAAATCCAAAGTTAATAGATCATCCATTCTCCCACAAGGGACCGAGGCCAAAACCATCCCGCCGCGCAAAACATCCTGAGCTCTTATTTGGGCAATCTGTCGCTGATCTCTTATCGCTTGAAACATGGGTAATTTTATCAGCCACTTATCCATCGGGGAGACATGCGGGTCTGTTAGCATTGCCATCAAAACCATCTCATCCAAGAGATGCTCCATACCCTTCCAATGGAGTTCTCCTCGTAAAACAAGTTCAGAACCCCACACGCTTTCATCAAAAATTTGAGACGCTACTTTTTGGGACTTACCGGAAAGTCTTCCAAGAATCATCTCTCGCGCTTGATCAATATCGAGGAGAGGACGATAGGATGCAAGACCTCGTCGTGACACGCCCAAAGGGTTATGGGATAAAACCTTACTGATATCTATCGGAGCGCGCCCGAATATCGCCTGGTACAATCCATAATAAGGAATATCGAACTTCGACGTGCTAGGAGTCACGGATCCGCGTTCACGTAACCCTCTAATAGAACGAGCCAAGGAGATCTGCGCTTCATCCGACGGATGCCATGCATTATGCTTCAAAACATCCACAGCCTTTCCTTCGAACACAAGAGGAGCGTGTAACGTTTGGGAGGCCGCTCTAACGGCTTCCGCTAACTCCCTAGACTCTTCAGGCGAAACACCATCCACTTGAAACCTCTTGAATGAATTCCGAGAGAGAGCTTCCAGGACCAAATCCCTCAAAGCGGGCGGGCGATAATAACTCACATAGCTCATGACTTTCCCTTTCTTCTTTAGGGAACGTCTTCGGCAGGCAATCTGAAGAGTTGCTAGAAAATAGGATTTTTAAGAACAAACCCATTCGACCGACCGGATCATCGCGCGGGCTTTGTTGCGGACTTCCTGGTACTCGGCCGCCGGGTCGGAATCGGCCACGATGCCGGCGCCGGCTTGGATGTAGATCTTTCCCCTCATCAAAAGGGCCGAGCGGATCGTGATGGCCATGTCCATATTACCGTTGAAACCGAAGTAACCGACGCAGCCGCCGTAAGGCCCGCGGCGCACCGGCTCTAGTTCCTCGATGATCTGCATGGCGCGCACCTTTGCGGAGCCAGAGAGCGTCCCGGCCGGAAACGTCGCCCGCAGCACGTCGAACATATCCCGACCCTCTGCCAATCGAGCCTTCACGTTCGATACGATGTGCATCACGTGGGAGTAGCGTTCGATCGTCATCAACTCATCGACCGTCACGCTGCCACTGGCGGCGACACGTCCTAAGTCGTTGCGGCCTAGATCCACGAGCATCACGTGCTCCGCGACCTCCTTAGGATCGGCCAAGAGATCCTTCGCGAAGGCCTCGTCTTGAGCGTCGGTCTTGCCGCGGGGACGCGTGCCCGCGATAGGACGCACGGACATCTCACCATTCTCCAACCGCACCATGGTCTCAGGCGAAGCGCCCACCAAAGTCATGCCGGCGAACTTGTAATGAAAAAGATACGGCGATGGATTCACCCGGCGCACCGCTCGGTAAAGATCCAATGACGCGATATCCGCCCTCGCCTCGAACCGATTGGAAGGCACGGTCTGCGTCACATCCCCCGCCATCACATATTCCTTGATGGTTTCGACGGCCTTTTTATACCCTGATTCCCCCAAGCTTTCCTTCCACTTCAAAGCCGTTTTTTTCGACGAGGGACGGTCCGGTTTCGGCTGGCGTATTTTTTTTACGACCGATTGGATGAGACGCACGCCTTCGTCATAGAGCTTTTTCAAGACCCGCGGATCCGTCGTATGAAAGCGCAAATCGTAGACGATCTTCAAATCCATGCTGAGGTTATCCATCGCCAAAAGGATTTGGGGAATCATGAACGCCAGATCGGGCACGTGACGGTCGTCCTTAGCCCGCTCTGGAAGCTTCTCGAAAAACCGCACCATGTCGTAGGACACGAAACCCACGGCACCACCGAGAAAGCGCGACTCCTCATCGTCGCCGACCGGGACGTAGGCTTGCAGAAGCCGCTTCAGGGATTCAAGGGCGTCGGGATGACCCAGCTTCTTTAGCGAAAGGGTTCTTTTTCTTCGACCCTCGGTCACGCGGATCCGATCCCCGGCGCTTTCGAAAATCACGGAAGGATACAAGCCGATGAAACTATAGCGTCCCCACTTCTCCCCTCCTTGGACGCTTTCTAAGAGGAATGAATGCTTTTCTTTTTCGAAACGTCGGTACAGAGAGACGGAAGTCTCGAGATCATTGACCCAAGACGCCACGAGGGGTAGACGGCCCGCTCCCGAATGGCTCTTCACTTTCGATAATACGGCCTCAAAAGGGGGTATTTCAGGATTCAAAGGGTGCATAAGTAAAATAGTGGTTTTGTTGTCGGACGCGTTCCGCTACAATTTCTTCTTTAAATAGACAACCGGAAACACGGAAAACGGCTCTTACAGAAATATGAATTTATGAAAAAAACCTTCTTTTTACGGCCCCGTCGTCAGTATGCCCTACACGTTACAGCCCCGTTGGTAAAAATCTCGTGCATTCTCCTGGAAATGCTTCTGTTGGGCTTTCTTATGATAAACGGAAACGTTTCTTGCAGCGGAAGCACCCAACCGGTGATCACCACCGATGGGCCATCCACTGGTGCCGTCTCTGGAAATGACGCGGGGGATCCCTCAGGAACACCCACGGCATCGGGAGGAGCCTCGGGGAACTCGGCCGCAGGTTCGGGAGAGCACGTGAATACCGGAGGCACGGGAGGAGGACTCTCTACAGCCGGCACGAGCGGGAGCGGTGGAATCGCAGGAAGTGGTGGGATCGTAGGGACTGGAGGAACAAACGGAAACTTTGGCTCCGGAGGTATGACGGGCACAGGCGGGCTCAGCGGATCAGGCGGAAGTTCTGGGACTGGAGGAGCTGTCTCTGGAGGAGGCTCAGGTGGGAGCGTTTCTTCCGGAGGCAGCTCAGGTGCCGCCGCCGTGCCTATCGATACCATCGCGTATTCGGGAACGTTTTCCTCCGCCACCGGGTGGACCGAGAATACACTCACCGTTGCTGGCATTTCCCGACGCGTCCTGATTTACCGTCCATCGACCGCCGCGAACCTCCCCCTTGTCCTCGTCTTCTCCGGTAGCGGCACCTTGGATAACTTTTTGAGCGAGTTTGCCGATTACCGAGGCGCCCCCGCCGGTCAGAGCGCTTTGGCGGGAGCCTTCTCGGCGGAAAACGCCGTTCTGGCCTTACCGGAGGACAGGGATCTCGGGGAAGATTGGGACCATGGAGGCGGCGGGCGTTATTGGCAGACGGAAGACGCTTCCAATCCTGACGCCGACGATCCGAACGGCAATCCCGACCTGATGCTGGCCAGGGCCATCATCCAGGAAAGCCGCGCTCGCTACGCCATCAATTCCCGTCGCGTGTACACGATGGGTTACTCCAGCGGCGGATTTTTCTCTTCGCTCGCCGCAATGACTTTGCGCGCACGCATCGCTGGCTTCGCGGAGCGTTCTTCCGGCTGGGCGACTTGCCTACCGCGGCACGAGGGGAATAGTTATCGGACGAGCTTGACCGATTGTACGGCTATTTTGAGTATGTTCCAAAGTACGTTCCCAGGACAGTTTACTTGCAGCGACCCCCGCGGCCCCCAACCGTTTAATACCGTTCCCACCGACCGAAAAGTTCCCGCCTATTTAAGGCACGGAAACCAAGACAATGCGATTCCGGTTTATTATACGTGCGCTTTGAACGAAGCTCTCGTAAACAATGGATATGAAGTCGACGCCCAAATCATCAACGGGGACGAACATAGCGTGGGGAGCGAATTTTTCAGCGGAGCTTGGGAATTCCTCAGGACGAAGAGCCTTCCTTAATTTGTATGCGATTCAACATATTTAACCACTTTTTAACCACTGCCTGAGGGACTTCAGAACCTGCAGGGGAGGCGAAATTCCGCTCAAAAGAAGCCTTCAACTCGAAGAGAAAATCGCGGAAGGTCTGGAGGGTTTTTACCGTGACTATTGACGCATTCTCTCTCAATGAAATGCCATACAAGGAGCTTTCTATAAAGCCCACGATCATGTCGCGCCAGGGGACTTTTCTATCTAGCACTTTATTCCAAAAGAAGACGAAGCGGTCTCTCCCTGGTGGAAGGGATTGAATTTTAGGTAAATACACACAGTATAGAAACAATGGCGCGATTACTTTTTCTTCGATGAATCCTTCCAGTGAAGCCCCGCGACTGGTTTCCATGTCTAGCACGAGGCGACAAGCCGCCTCGCACCCAATATTTTTTTGGCTTTGATCCATCTCCCCTAAGCTGTTTATCAGGGGACGCACCGCCTCGATGACATCTGAAGAAACGTAGCTCTTATCCACCGCATGGTAAAGATCATGGACAGTCACATTAGCAGGAGGCTCTAATTGAAAAGAGAAGTCAGTATTACTTACATAATCTTCGAAGGGAGTGTCTCTCCACAAAAGGGCGACGCGATGGCGGCGCGCGTCAATGTCATCGCAAATTTCCCCACTCGTCGAAAATCGTGACGCATAAATCAAACCTTGAAAATCGAACCCATGGATTTGCCGCAAAACCGCTTCCAAAACGGAAGGAACTACTACTCGAATGATGAAGATACCCTCTTCCTTGTTTTCAAAAGCGATGACGGCATGGTCCCCGATCATACCTTGGATGCGCGGCGCTACGGCCCATCTCCAGCTATTAAGAACCATATGTCTTCTCCCTTCAGGCAGAGTCCTCAGGTCGAAGGTGACCTCGATGAGAGGCGGGTATTCCCTGGGCTGCTCGTACCCCGCGCATTTGAGCACATGCCTCCAGAAAAAACCATCCCCATGGGCCGAGGGCCGATAGCCCCAGCAATCGAGTCGGGGACGATCCCCCGCCACCTCCACCCATTTCGATAAGTCGGCTTTCACGGCCGGGGGCGCATCGCAAATTTCCAGAAACGGAGCGGCCCTCACCGTCACGCCCGACGTCGTCGAAGCTAAGTGCTGTAGATGGGCGAGAGTCGCCGCATCGGCGAAACGAGGGACTCGATCCGGATCGGTTTCCGCGGCACCCAGCGCCGTGAGAACGGGATCCAATATCGTTCGGGGCCAACCGCTCGCCGTGATCTTCGCCCTTTCTTCGGCCAACATCGCCGCGGTCTCGGATTCCGGCAAGCGCAGGGAGTAACGCGGTAAGCGCGTCCTGTGGATTTCCACAAGATCCGAGTACAGCCGACTTATGTAGGGAGCGCCCGGCCTCTCTTGAACCATGAGGCAGGAAAGCGCGTCGAGCGCCTCTTGCGTAATCTCTTCGGGACGGCGCCTGTAACGAGCGGCGAGGGCTTCCGACGCTAACTTGTCAGGCCATTCCTGACGCACTTCCATCCCGCAGGCATCCCGACCTAACGGACTGGCGAACAGGAAAACATTATGCTCATTCTCCGCCGTGCATCCCATGTGTTGCAAAGCGGAGTACGCGTACCCGACGCCTAGGGCGTAATACCCCGCCCACAAGGCGGGAAAATCCATACCAGAACCGGTTCGTACCATAAAAATATCTCCTCGCCCCTTTTCGCGGCCAGAGGGGAAAAGTTGCCATTATTTTTAGTGGGCGAAGAGATTTCTCTTAAAACAACCGGCTACCGCCGACGAGGCCCGCTTCGTCGCCCAAAACAGCCTTGTGGATTTTAATGTTGGAAGAAGTCTCTTTGTAGGTACGTTGCGCGATTTCTTTTTTGGCGCCCTCGATGAAAAGATCCCAAGCTTCGCTCAAGCCGCCGCCGATGACGAAGTTCTCGACGCCGAGGATGTTGGAGAGCGAGGCGATCCCGATACCTAAGTAATAGGCCATCTTCTTAAAGCAGGAGTGCGCGAAGACGTCCCCGTCCTTGGCCGCCTCGTAAAAGGCGTGGATGGGGATCGTGCGGCTGGCGAAAGCGCCGGGGTCTTTTCCGATCTGCCTCAAAAACTGGTCCCGCACGCACGCATCCGACTCCTGGGGAAAATCTAAATTATAATGAAACGCCTGCGTCGATACGTACATCTCCCAGCACCCGCGGCTTCCGCAGCCGCAACGTCTCTCCGAATTCCCCTCGACGCAGAAATGGCCGATCTCCCCCGCGAAGCCCCGATCGCCGTGGTGGATCCGGCGGTTGAGGATGAGGCCACCGCCCACGCCCGTGCCCAGGGTGATCATGACGAAGTTGTTCAGGTACTTGCCGACCCCGAAATAGGTTTCGCCCAGGGCCGCGAGGTTCGCGTCGTTATCCGCCTTCACCGGCCACGGGAACCGGCTTTGGAAGTAATCGACGAAGTCGAGGTTCTTCCAACTGGGGAAATGGGGGGATTGGTAGACGATGCCTTTTTTCGGATCGACGATACCGGGAAAGCCCAAGACCAGACCCTTCACGACCTTGTCGCAACCGGCGACGCGATCGGCCACGAGCCGCACGGTATCGGCGACGTTTTGCAGCGTCTTCTCGGCAGGAGCTTTGGAGTCCGATGGCTTCTTTTCGAAGTCGAAGATCTTTCCGTCCGACGTTACGGCACCCACGCGGAGATTGGTGCCTCCGAGATCGACGGAAAGAATCAGGTGCTGGTCAGTCTGATTTTGCACAAAAGTCCGGTCTCCATACATGGACGGACGAACTTTCCAATAAAAAACCATCTAAATAAGCCCGAAAAACACAACTTTTCGGGGGAAAAGCCGAAAACACCTGCCATGCAAACGACTTTAACTTCCCTATCTTCCACGATCGCTCAAACATTTGCGGACATCATTGGGCGCGTGGAAAACACAATTAACGAACTCTTTCAGCGCACTCTCCCCGCCCATCGCTTTGAAAAAGGAGCAACCGCCTCAGATGCGTTAAGGCAAACTTTAAATGGGAACCACGACTCGAAAGCCACTTGCGGCGATACGCTTAGGGACACTCAAACTCGCGGGACTTTCCCGAAATCCTCTTTCACAAGAACATGGCCAGGTAGCTCTCAGATCTCTCAAACATTCACCTATGGAGACACAGCTCATAAACCGCCCGTGACTCTGAAGGATGCCATCCCACCTCCTTCATTAACCGCTGCGGCACTATCTGCTCCACCAAATACGCCTCCCGCTCCCATTCAAGCCATTGAAGCAGAATCATGGAGTTTCCACCCCGATTTCCCTCTCATTAGAGGAGGGTACGAAGTTTTATCGGTTTTAGGTAAGGGCGGATTCGGAACGGTCTATAAGGCGCGTGCCCCTGACGGGACTCTCGTTGCCGTGAAATGCTTTTCCTCTCCCGCCTCCCTTTACGGAATCAAACATGAATTCAAAATGGCCCAATTGGGAGGGCCCGTCGTCCCGGCCATCGAAATGACGGAAACCAGCGCAGGCGAGCGGGCCATCGTGTTGGAGTACATGCCCGGAGGTACCCTCAAGTCGCATATCCTCAAACTCCATGAGTTGAGAAAGGCTTGTGAAGGTATGAAGACGCACACAAATGTTTTACTCGAAATCCAAAAGCGCCTTCGGATGGCTTTATTACAAACGGCGGATGGATTCCGTTTTCTCCATGAAAACGGAATCATTCATTATGACGTTAAATCCGATAACCTCATTCTCGATGCCGAAGGTAATCTGCGTATTCTCGATATGGGTACGGCTCATCATGTAGGCGAGCATAAAGGATTGGTCATCCGATCCCGAGGTTACACGCCTCCGGAAGTCGGGGTTTTACGAGATATCGAAGGCAATTACAGCCACAGAGCCATGCGTTTCCTCGATAAAAACGGAAACGCCTTGTCTGTTCCCGTTCCTGAGATAGCCGATAAGTTCGTTTTAGAAGCACAAGCTGGTCTTCCTTCAATTTTAGAAGACTTTGAAGACACCCTAGCTCCTCTTTTTGAAGCCCGAAACCCAAATGCCCTAAATAGCCTCATCCCCCCCACTGAGCGCACGGATGTTTATTCTATAGGAATGCTCTTAGGCGAGATCCTCATGGGCATGGAAGCGGTCAACGAGCCTTTCACGCTCTCATGGACGGCTTCCCCGAGCATCATGAGGGATCATTGCCGTCTTTGGGGATTGTCGCCGAAAGTAGCGGATGTCATCACGCGGGCGACGGAGCCTAACCCCCAGGACCGCTTCGCCTCCGCCGTCGAACTGCTTGAAGCCCTGAGGGCCGCCCTTTTAGGCGTAACCACGACTCAAGCCTCCAAAGAGGTGGTCGACCGCTTTTTGTGCGTCCCCAAGCGGCTCGGCGATTATTTGACGCCTGCGGATCCCGACGTGCGCGGCACGCCTCCGGTCCTTCCGGGAAGCAACCCCGGCCCTACTCTCGCGCCGGTCTCAAACCGTGTCCCTCCCGCGCACCAAGCCACACCGCGCGTGGGAGTCCGGAACGGCGGAAGGCAATATCGTTTCTTCGGACCCCCTGAGGAACGTCCGTTCGACAGAGGCTATTCCTAGGACCATCCTCCCGAAGCCATCCCAAGTTGACACGATCCGAATCTACGCCCATAAATTCGGTTTTCATGAACCAATTCTTCATCCCGAAGGGTTTTAAGACGGGAGATTTCGTTTCGCTCCCACCCCAGGAAGCGCGTCATCTACGTGATGTGCAAAGGCGCACCGTGGGCGAAAGCATCCAAGTCACCGATGGAAACGTCGCGCATTACGCCCAAATCACGACGCTCTCGAAGCAGGAAGCCGTCGTTCGCCTCTTAAATATCGTCCGCATTTCCGATTCTCGCAGTTTGCTGACGATCGCACCCGCACTCCTGAAGGGCGATGCGATGGAGTGGGTTTTGGAGAAGTGCGTGGAACTGGGAGTGGATACAATACAACCCTTCACGAGCCGGCGCACGATCGCGGAAAAGGAATCCGCTCATAAACGACAACGTTGGGAGAAAATCGTGGACGCGGCCGTCAAGCAATGCGGCACCCCTACGCGTCCGGATCTCGCACCGACGGGGACTTTCGACAAAATCTTGGAGCTTCCTGCGGACGTCAAGATCCTCTTTTGGGAGGAGAAAGGAATGGCCTTGAGGGATTTGCGGAAAGAAAGCGTCGACGCTCCTGGAACGCGACTCTTGGCCCTCATCGGGCCGGAAGGCGGCTTCACTTCCGAAGAAGCAAAGCAGGCGCTGGAACGAGGGTTCAATCCCGTTTTCCTGGGACACCGCATCCTTCGCGCCGAAACGGCCGCCATCGCCGCCGCAAGTCTCATCCAATATGAATGGGGGAATCTATGAGGAAAAACGTCACGCTCGTCATCGCCCATCGGGGAGACACGCACAAACATCTCGAAAACACCCTGCCCGCTTTCGCTTCGGCCTTGAAGCTCGGCGTCGACGGGGTCGAGCTCGATCTTCAATTGACCCGCGATGGAGTCATCGTGGTTTTTCATGATGAGGACCTAAGACGTCTCGCGGAACGTCCCGAGAAGATCGGGCACACGGGGTTCTCCGATCTAAAGAAGGTGAAACTGAAGGGGGGCGCGTCCATCCCGACCTTAGACGATCTACTCGACTTGGTCGGAGATAAACTCCTACTGAATCTTGAATTGAAGACTTCCCACTATTTCCAGGGTGGACTGGAGGAAGCCGTCGCCAAGCGACTCAAGACTTACAAACACAAAGACCGGATCATTTTAAGCTCCTTTAATCCACTCGCTTTGATCCGCCTGAAGGTTCTCTGTCCGAAGATAAGGCGAGGCTATCTCTTCGAAAACAAGTTTTTCTTGCACCGTTTTCTGTTGCCGATCCCCAAGTGCTACTCGCTTCACGCGCCTTTCGCGCACGCGTCTCGGAAAAAAGTCGAAGAAACGCACGAGCGGGGAAAAAAATTTTTCGTTTGGACGGTAAACGATGAAGGTGCTATGAATCGGTGCTTAAACATGGGGGTTGACGGCATCATCACCGACAAGCCCCGCCTTCTCCAGAAACTACTAAAAAGGTAAGGCTTATGAGACTGGTCATCCCCAAGGACATCAATCCGAATTCTGGGCCGAATGCTGGGCCGAACGCCGAGAATAACGAGAAAAGCGAAGCCGAAAATGCGGCTCCCGTGGAGCACACCGAGGTGTCCGAACTCATTACCCAAGTCATTAAAAAACCCACCTACCGGATCGCGACACTGCAAGAACGTGTCGCGGCGTTTTTGGTCGACATGATCATCAACGCGTACTTGTTTTTGGGGGTCGCCGTAGCCCTCCAATATTTTCTTAAGGGAGATCCCTCCCATCCTTTGAGCTTCCACGGGAATGGGTGGTTTGTGTTCGGAACGACGGTTCTAGCGACCCACTTTCTTTACTTCTTCTTCTTCGAAGGCGTCATCACAGCCACACCGGGTAAAATTTTCACGGGATTGAACATTCAAAAGAAAGACGGCAGCACGCCTTCCCTTTTCGCGATTTTAGTGCGTAATATCTTCCGCTTAGTGGATTATCCCCTTTTTTTCATCACCGGCTTGGGCATGGTGGAATCTTCCAGCCGACGTCAGCGTTTAGGGGATTGGCTCGCAGGCAGCATTGTCGCCTGCCTGCCTCCCGATGACCATCGGCGCGTCCATCCTTCTTCGATCCGCCTCTCGGGAGCCATCCGACGCGGATGGGCTTTTACCTTCGACCTTCTGCTCGTTGTGGCGAGCGCTTATGGGCTTTTATTAGCGATTCCGGCACCCAGATCCCTCACTTCGCTCCTCCTGCTGAATAGCATCCCTCTGCTTCTTGTCCTCTATTTGACGTTTTCCGAGACTCTTTTCCAGACGACATTCGGAAAGGCGATTTGCGGCATGAAAGTCGTCCGAGAAGACGGTCGAGCCGCCCGTTTTTCGACCCTTTTCATCCGCAACGTCTTCAAATGCTTCGACGTCAATCCCTTCAACTACCTGGCGATGACGATTTCATCGTATAAACAGAAGTTGGGCGACAGCGTCTCTGGTACCATCGTGGTCAACGACCGTAAGGGCTTTTGGGGATGGTTATCGATACCCTTCATGCTGGCGATTCCGGCGGTCCTATTGACCGCGGGGTATTTCCAAAAAGACAACTTCTGGAAGACCGACCATATTCTCGCTCTCGGCATCGGCAAATATAAAGTCTCTTTCGATCCAATTCCTGAGATCGTCAAATCGCGCTTTTTCGCTAAAATCGCCCTTCAAGACATCAGCCTATCCCCTAGCGAGGACAAGGAGAAAGTGAAGGATACGTTTTCTCCCGGAGAGACGATTTTCGTGCATCCCGACTTTGCCACTCAAGGTGCCGGACCCGTCATTCCGCCGACGCTCACGAGCCTCGAAGTCCTGGATCCTAATAACGTCAGCATCTTAAAATTGGAAGATATCCAGATAGTGCCTCTACGCTTCATTCTCCACCCTCAAGCTCTTTTAGGCGATTACACCCTGAAACTATCCGCCAAGGACGCGATGGGGAACGTTTCTTCCCAAGAAAAGAAATTCACCGTCAGCCCTTCCGGTCCCAGCACCCTGTAAAAGGCCGGAAACGCGGGCGATTCGCTTGCCTTTCTCAGGGAAACCGGCTACCCGGGAGCCTCTTTCGGGAGGTTATCCATGTCAGGACATTCGAAATGGGCCACGATCAAACGCAAAAAAGGGGCGACCGACGCCAAACGCGGCGCCATGTTCACCAAAGTCATCCGTGAAATCACCGTCGCCGCCAAGAACGGCGGTGGCGATCCCAACGGCAATCCCCGGCTCCGCACGGCCCTCGACAAGGCCAAAGCCGTCAACATGCCCATGGATAACGTTAACCGTGCCATTAAAAAAGGCACGGGAGAGCTCGAAGGCGTGAATTATGAAGAGTCGACATTAGAGGGCTATGGACCCGGTGGTGTCGCCATCATGCTAGCCGTTTTGACCGACAATAAGAATCGGACCGTCTCGGAAATCCGCCATCTCTTGGGCAAGAACGGCGGTAACATGGGCGAAGCCGGCTGCGTGGGTTGGGTCTTCCACAAAAAAGGCCTGATCACTTTCAATAAAGCTGACGTCGCCGAAGACGTCATCATGGAAAAATCCCTAGAAGCCGGCGCCGAAGATTTCAAGGACGCCGAAGACTCCTGGGAAGTCACGACCGACCCGTCGAGCTTCGAAAGCGTGCGCAAAGCCTTGGAAGGCCAAGGACTCAAGCCCATTTCCGCGGAAGTGAGCATGGTGCCGCAAAACACGGTCAAACTCACCGGCGCCGACGCCGAAAAGATGCTGAAGCTGATGGAAGCCCTCGAAGAGCACGACGACATCCAGAACGTCTATTCCAACTTCGACATCCCGAAGGAAGAGATGGAGAAACTCCTGTGAGTGAGAATCGGATTGATTCCGTTCGAACGAACCCAAAGGGGGCATGGGGGTGTCGGGCGCAGCCGCAACCCCATCCTGATGCCGAGATGGAACGCATCACCGCCACGATGGGTTAATCCTTCCCTATGCTGCACTATAAAGCCGACATCCGTACCCTGGCGACCGTGGCGCTCTATTTCGTCGTGGCCGCGGCTTCCTGGATCTTGTGGGATCGCCTGTCATCCTCCGTGCCGGCCATTATCGCTTTGGTCGTCGCGAACGCTCTCCTCTCCTTCTTCTGCGCCGTCATCGTCCACAATACCATCCATCGGCCCATTTTTAAGAGCCGCGCGTGGAACCGCCTGATGCAGGTCGCCCTGACCTTCACCTACGGCCACCCGGTGAGCGCCTACGTGCCCGGACACAACTTCAGCCACCACAAATACACGCAAAGGGAAGGCGACGCGATCCGGACGACTAAGATGGCGTTCCGCCTCAACCTCCTGAACCAGCTCCTCTTTCTTCCCCTCCTCTCCGGCGACATCCTCAAGGGCGAGATCCGCTTCGCGAAAAAGATGAGACGGGAGAATCCGAGGTGGTTCCGGCAATATCTATTGGAGATGGCTTCCGTCATGGGCGTGAAGATCGTCCTTTTCGTCGTGAATTGGAAATGCGCCCTTCTCTTCGTCATCCTCCCCCACTATTACGCGGCCTGGGGCATCGTCGGGACGAATTATTTCCAACACGACGGCTGCGACGAAAACCACCCCCACAACCATTCGCGCAACTTTTCGAGCCCGTGGCTCAATTGGCTCCTCTTCAACAACGGCTACCACGGAGCCCACCACATGCGTCCCGACCTCCACTGGTCGCTGCTGCCGGAGTTCCATCGCACCGAACTCAAACCCCACCTCCACCCCAACCTCGACCGAGTCTCCCTGCTCGCTTACCTCTGGGAAGCGCACGTCTATCCCGGCAAGCGCGTGGACTACCTGGGCCGGCCGATTCTCCTCCCGGAAAAATCCCCCGACGCCGACTGGGTCGCCTCCGTCGACCACCGTCTCCATACCGTCGACATGGCCGGAGCCGCCTAAGGACAAGACATAAAGTTTTGTTGATAAAGAATACTTTATAAAGAAAAGTTTATAGATGATTGTGCTCGGGTTGGACCCTGGATCCAACATCACCGGTTACGGCATCATCGAAAAGCGCGGATCTCAACTAGTCCATGTCGATAATGGCTGCTTGACCACGAAACGCGCACAAACCCTTCCCCAAAGACTCGATACGATTTATACCTCCCTGAAGGAAGTGATCCTCAGGCACAAGCCGGACTGTATGGCGATCGAGGAGGTCTTCTTCGCGAAGAATGTCTCGAGCTCGCTGCGCCTGGGCGAAGCGCGCGGCGTGGCCTTGTTGGCCGCGGCCCAGTGCGGCCTGGAGATCGTCGAGTACCCCACGCGCGTGGTGAAACAGGCCCTTACGGGATTCGGTCAGGCGCAGAAGGAGCAAGTCCAAAAAATGGTCCAGAGGCTTTTGAAGCTGCCGGAAGTGGCCCAAATCGACGCGTCCGACGCCTTAGCCCTTGCGATCTGTCATGCGAATACCTATAAATTAAAGTCCTCATGATAGCGTCTCTCAAAGGAAAATTGGCCTTACGTACGCCGGAAATGGTCGTCGTCGAAGTCGGATCTTCGGAAAAGGGGGAAAGCGCCATCGGCTACCGCGTCGCCGTCTCGCAATATTCCTTCAATAAGCTGCCGATGGAGGGATTTTCCGTAGCCCTTTGGATCCACACCGCCGTACGCGAGGACGACATCAGCCTCTTCGGCTTCATTGATGAGGAGGAGCGCCGCATGTTCCAAAAACTCATTACGGTGAACGGCATCGGCCCGAAGCTCGCGCTGACTATCCTCTCCGGCATGGCCCCGCGCGACTTGTCGACGGCGATCTTCAAAGGCGACTTGGCCCAACTCACGGGCATTTCCGGAGTCGGGAAGAAGACAGCCGAACGCATTGTCCTCGACCTGAAGGATAAAATGCTCGAAATCATGGCCGATCTCCCCGCGGCTTCCTCGCCGGCCGCAGCCCAACCCGCGTTGACTGGAAACCAAAGACTGATGGAGGAGGCGCTGTCCGCCCTCCAAAACCTAGGCTACCACCGCGCCCACGCCGAGAAGATCCTATCCCAAATCCCGATGGACGAGACGATGCCGATTGAATCCATCATTCGGCAAGCGTTAAGGACGATTTCGCGATGAGAACCGAAAGCCCCATCGATCCGAACGCGACGCTCTTCGACGAAGACGCGGACTTTTCCCTGAGGCCCAAGAATTTGGCGGAATATATCGGCCAGGAATCCCTCAAGGAAAAACTCTCCATCTTCATCGAAGCCGCGCGCCAGAGAAGGGAACCCCTCGACCACTGTCTCTTCTCCGGACCGCCGGGTTTAGGCAAGACGTCACTCGCCAATGTGATCGCGAACGAGATGGGCGTGCAGCTCAAGTCGACCTCTGGCCCCGTCTTGGAAAGGCAAGGCGACCTCGCGGCCATCCTGACGAATTTGGAAGCTAACGACATCCTCTTCATCGACGAGATCCACCGCATGAACCGCGTCGTCGAAGAGACTTTATACTCCGCGATGGAGGACTTTAAACTCGACATCATCATCGGTCAGGGTCCGTCGGCGAAAACCGTGAAGCTCGACCTCCCCCGCTTCACCCTCATTGGGGCTACGACTCGCTCGGGTCTGCTCGCTTCCCCTCTCCGTGATCGTTTCGGCATCACGGCACGCTTGGATTTTTACGACCCAAAGCATCTTTCTCAAATCGCGGTCAGGTCCGCCAAGATCCTTAAGATCAAGATCGATGCCGAAGGCGCCTTGGAAATCGCCCGCCGTTCGCGCGGGACACCACGCATCACGAATCGTCTGCTCCGCAGGGCCCGTGATTTCGCCGAGGTGCGTGGTTCGGGAGTGATCGACGAAGCCACGGCACAAAAAGCCCTTTCCCTTCTCGAAGTCGATGAAATGGGATTCGACGCTATGGATCGGAAGCTCCTGAAGATCATCATCGAAAAATTTTCGGGTGGACCGGTGGGGATCGAAACGCTATCATCGGCGATCAGCGAAGAGAAAGACACGCTCGAGGATGTTTACGAACCGTATCTTTTGCAGTGCGGATTTTTACAGCGCACGCCGCGCGGGCGCGTGGCCACGCCGCTGGCTTACCGGCATTTAGGCCTTCCTGAAAATTAGCTTTAGGGAAATTTTAACGACTCATGAAACAAGTCCTCTTCGGCATCCTCCTCCTCCTCGCCTTGACCGCGTTCAGCAATGAAGGCATTTTTAAATACTACCGTTTGAGGAGCTTCGAGGCGAATCTCCTCGAGAAGAACCGAAAGATCGAAGAGGAGAACGTCCGCTTGAAGGCAGAGATCCAAGGGCTTCAAAACCCCAAGACCATCGAGAAGCACATCCGCAATACCCTAGGCTATGTGCTCGACCATGAGCTGGTTTTCGAGCTTAGCGAATCCACCGGCGCGACGCCCCACATCAAATTCTTAGGCATCTAAGGCTCTTTTCGGAGCACCGCGCTTAACGTGGCGTGTCTTAAAATACTCTTTCAATTAGGCACCGAACTTGCCGTTAAAGAATGATGGAAGGAGAAGTTCCTCCGCCATCACATGAAAAAACTTCGCGTTAAAATGGCGACTCTTGGATTCTGGATCGGAATCGGATTCGTCATTTTACGGGGGATGAACAGCCCCTCCCTCCCGACGCCCCTCTCTCAAAACGATAAGCACTCCCCGACAGGTCACTTTCGAACGGTGACTTACAACGTCGCGGGCTTACCCGAGTGGATCTCGCGCTCCCGTCCCTCGGAAAACATGCCGTTGATCGCGAAAAAAATCAGTGATTACGCCCTCGCCCTGGTCCAGGAGGATTTTTGGTACGATCGCGAGCTCTCGGAACACGCGGATTTCCCCTATAAAAACGAACCCGTATCCAGCACGACCGTAGGCGACGGTTTAGGGCAATTCTCAAAATGGCCTTTAGGCCCTACAAAGCATGTGTCCTGGGAAGACTGTCATGGGTTTGTGAGCGCTTACAATGATTGCCTGACGGCGAAAGGTTTTTCATTCTCCAGCCTCGAGTTGATGCCGGGCGTCGAAGCCCATGTGTATAATCTTCATCTGGATGCGGGAGAAAGCACAGGAGACCGGGAGGCGCGGGCCAGCCAGCTGCGTCAATTAACCGCCTTCATGAAGGCCCATTCCGAAGGCTATCCCTTGATCGTCGCCGGGGACTTCAACTTCCATCTGGAGTCCAAAGACTCCGCAGACCTGCTTCCTTATTTGCGATTCCTGAAGGAATCCGGGCTGACCGACGCCTGCTATGCGACGCAGTGCCCCGAAGAAAGGCTGGATCGCATCCTTTACCGCAGCAATGCGAAAGTCTTACTTTCGGCCATGGCATGGAGCGTGGAAAATGACTTTAAAGACTCTCAAGGAGAACCCTTAAGCGACCACGAACCCGTCGCGGTCGACTTCAACTATCAAATCAACTTAGGCCCTGAGGACATGGAGCCTGCTTTAGCCTCCGTAAATCCGGAGACACTGCCTTCCCCACGACCGTAGCCGAGATTCATTAGGAATGTTGACCCTCTAAATACCTTTCGCAATCGATCGCGGCTTGGCAGCCGCTGCCGGCGGCGGTGATCGCTTGACGGTAGACATGGTCCTGGACGTCGCCGCAGGCGAAGACTCCCGGAATATTTGTCTTCATGCCCTCGCGCGTCTTGATGTAGCCGTTCTCGTCCATGTCGATCACGCCCTTGAAGAGCTGCGTATTGGGCTCATGGCCGATCGCGACGAATAGCCCCGCCGCTTTCATCTCGCCCACTTCGCCGGTCTTGACGTTCTTGATCTTCAGGCCTTGAACTTCCTTCTCGCCTAAGACGTCCTCCACCACCGTATCCCAGAGGAATTTGATTTTCGGGTTCTTGAAGGCCCGGTCCTGCATGATCTTCGAGGCGCGCAAGTGGTCGCGGCGGTGGATCACCGTGACCTTCGAACAATAGCGCGTCAGGAAATTCGCCTCTTCCATGGCGCTGTCGCCGCCTCCCACCAGGGCGACTTCCATATTGCGGAAGAAAGCCCCGTCGCAGGTGGCGCAAGTCGTGACGCCCTTCCCCATCAGGCGCTTCTCGTTGGGGAGTCCGATGAGCTTGGCCGACGCCCCGGTCGAAATGATCACGGCCTTGGCTTCGAACTTTTCGTCGCTCGCCTCGACCAGGAAAGGCCGCTTCGAGAAGTCGACCTGCGTGACGTCCTTCGTGAGGAACCGCGTCCCGAACCGCTCGGCTTGCTTACGGAGATCCGACATCATCTCCGGCCCCATCACACCCTCCGGATAGCCGGGGAAATTCTCGACTTCCGTCGTCAGCATGAGCTGGCCACCTGCCTGATAGCCTTCAATCATGAGGGGCTTCAAATCCGCCCGCGCCGTATAAATAGCAGCCGTCAATCCCGAAGGCCCGCCGCCGATGATGATGACATTTTCCAATGACATAATTTCTCCTGGCTTTTTTGTATGAACGGCCGAGGATTCACGCAACTAATTTCCAAATCCGGAGATAAAAATGAAGGGGTTGAAAAAGAAGAGAAAGCCGAGGAGAAAGCCCATGTCCGCACCCGTTTTTGGAACCAACGCCACGCGCCTGTCGATGATCCACGCCGCCCTCAGCTGGGCCCAAGAGATCCTCCAGGCTCCGTCGTCTCCGGACCAAGAACACGCTTCTGCCTTCGTCTCCTCCTGCATGACGGCTTTAAAGCCCGACGTCGCGGTTAGATTCGCCGGACAATCGCCTCTGGCCCAAACCCAAGCGCTCCTCGCCGACGATGCCGCTAAAATGCATCTCGGCATGCAGGCTTCCACCCTCTTGGCGGGAGCGGGTTGCTTGACCGACCCGGACTGGTCCACTCTCCAGACCCACTCTCCCGCTCTCGAACTCCCTCAACTTTATACCGATCCGAAACGACAACATAAGGCCGAAGCCGCTTTGGCGAAAGGCGGGACCTTCCTGTATCCCGCCGGCGTGCTGGGTTCCGTCTTGAAAACTTTGGACGAGAACGCGGAGGACGGGACCTATCAACCCGGGGACGTCGGACACTCCGTCGCCGCGTTTTCGAATCCCGACTTCGGCGATACGCCCGACAAAAGGGAAAACCTCATGGCGGGTAAGGTACCAGGGCTCGAGGAAAAAGACATCCTCACGAACTTCTTCAAAGACGACCGTCTTCATCCCGCGGCCGTCCCTTCCCGTCACCGCGCTCTTTTCGCTCAACATGCGAGAAGGGTCGTTTTAGCTCCCGTGGCCCAAGGGCTGGCGAATTGTTTTCCCGTAGAGATGGCCCGAGCGGTCAAGGCCCCTTCTCCGAGCGTCAACGCCATCAGCCTCATTTCCGCGGTGAAGGGCCTGAATGAATCCGGAATGACGGCCTTGGAATATATCGAGCGTACGCTCAACGCCGTCTCCGATCCGGAGGGAGCCAAGAAGGTCTCGGTGATCGACGTCTTGGGATACATACCGGCCGTCGTTTTCATGAAACACATGCAAGAGTATAAGACGACCGGCGTCTGGAAAGGCGACCCTCTTCATTTGGTCTTGGCCTGTCCGGATCATGACGAGGCTCTGGCTTTAGCGAGGAAATGGTGCCGTGCGGACGCCGCTCCTGGCAAATCATGCCTGGTCACGGGATCAAAGAACGACGCCTCGTCGAATAATGAAGACGCGCGCGAAGTCGAGATCACTAAGGAAATCAGGAATGGGATCGAGTATACCGTCGTCGAAAACAAAAGCATGGTGCCTCCCCTGAAGATCGTTCTCCTCACCGATCCTGTCGCCATCAAAGCCAACGAGCTCGCATCCGTTTACAAGAACCTCATGGGGCTTAAACTCGGGCGCGAATTGTTCCAGGAAACCCTACGCTGCGTCGAAGACGTCGACCATCCCCTGCATGCCACGCAATTGGCCAACCGAGGCATCACCGAGCCAGCGGCTCAAGAAGAGGAAAGGCGCGAGTACCTAAAGCGTTTTTACAAAAAAAGGGAGAAGATCGCCGAGAGGGAAATCTACGAGGCTATCAATCTCGACCTGGGGATCACGAACGCCAAAAAACTTATCCTCGCGGAAGTGAAGGAGGACATGTACGGCAGTTGGACCGTGACCGATTTCAACCGCGTCTACCAGTTGACCCGCGACGTCTTCTCGCCGACGCTTTCGAACGACGAGCGCGAGGAAGGGATCGTTAAATTCAAATTTAACGTCGGTTCCGCGTTCACGGTGCGCAACATCCAGTATGGGTTCGCGTGGGCCGCCGATGAAGCCGCCCTCGGCCGTAACTTTTCCCTCAAAAGATCGCGGGCGACGGAACTCCTGGGTCGGCTCGTCGCTTCCGGGGACGTCCCCGCGAAATCTGAGATATTCACCCCGAAAAACGGTGGGTTCTTCTACTTCTCCTTGATTCCCGACAAACTCACGGCGGAGGGCGTCTCCATCGCCGAGAACCTCCCTCGGCGCTATAAGAAACGCTTCAATGATCTTCCGGAAGGCATCAAAGAAGCATCTCGCTTCGTCCAACGTTTCCACTTGGAATCTTTCTTAGGCAATGAAGCCAGGACGGAACTCCTCAAGCTATCAAGAGAGATGGCCCAAGCGCTTCTCCCCTTGGAAAGGTTGGAAGGGAACGCATTGGAATCCTCGAGGGACGTCGTGATCGGCTTCATCAGCCGCATTTCCGATTCGCTCGATAAGGCGGAATCGCATTTAAGAACCCATTTAACCGCCGTCATCGGTTCGCCCCTCCACGAGAGGGCGAAGCAAAGCCTCGAAATCATCGACGGCTTTCGGCGTAATTTAGAGGAAATCCGTGACCGTATCGGTTCCGCTCTGGAAGCCAATCATTTCTATTACGCCTGGATCATGCAAGAGATGATCGAAATCATGGCGCTTTCGAACCGGATCGACATCGTACCCCCTTCAGCCGTCGGCAAACAAGCCGCCGAAATCGGGAGGAAGCTTAGCATGATCCCGCCGGCGCCCGCGGAAAACGGATCCACGTCCTCCGCTTCCCTACCGGATCGCACTCTCCTCGCGAGCCTCGTCATGCCTTCCATGACGGATTTAGTCTTCGACATGAGTCAAAAACTCCACTCCCCGACAGCCGTCATCCGGAATAGCTATCTCACGAAGATCATCGACGAATGGGAGCAGAATTTACGGAAAGCTCAAGGCACCTTAACCCGAGAGGATCATTTTAAACCGATCGCGCCATCCATCACGGCGGCGATAGATCTTATGAGAAAAATTAAAAAAGCGCTTAGAAGCTCTCATACTCCCCAGATGAGGGGTTATGCGCTCCAAGCCTTGATTGAACTGGTGATCCATGCACGACGGCTGTTTATCGTGGGTACACAAGAGGATTTCGTTTCCACCATGAAAGCCTTGGAAGCTCGCCTGGAACGGCTTTATAGGTTCCTAGATACGGGCAAAGCGAACGCGGATACGAAACCCGCGACGCCGTTCATGCCCTTTACCAGCCTCCGGGAGGCCGCTTAACTAAAACGGAATATCGTCGTCGTTGCTTCCGAGGATGGAAGGCTCTTCGGGGAAGGCGGGTTCGCCGCCGCCCTGACCGCTTTGTTGACGACCGCCACTACCGCTGCCCCCGCCTCCTAAGAACACGACGCGGTCCGCGACGATTTCGGTCGTCTTCCGTTTGTTGCCTTCCTTATCGTCCCACTCGCGGGTTTGGATGCGGCCTTCGAGATAGACTTGACGGCCTTTTTTCAAAAATTCCTTACAATTCTCGCCTTGCTTGCCCCACACGCTGATGCGGTGCCATTCAGTCCGTTCGCCGGGCATACCATCCTTGCCAGTCCATTTCTCGGTCGTCGCCACGCTGAACGTCGCCACGGCCTGGCCGCTCGGCAAATAACGGACTTCCGGGTCCTGCCCTAAATTTCCCACCAAAATGACTTTATTAACGGATGCCATAGATACCCTCCTGATTTTCTTTAAGAGACGATTTGTGGGGATTACCGGGAAATGTCAAGGCTCCTATCGAAAACCCGCGCTTTTTCATTCTCCCGGCGTCGGCTGAGGGCGGTCAATGAAATCGGCGTCATTATCGTTCGTGTCGCGGCCGGTGACGGCTCTTTCCAAACTATGGCCATTGACGACATCCGGAGCGAAGGTGCCTTCGAAAGCCGGCAAACGGTTCGCCGCTAAAGATACGATGCCTTCCCCATAGCCGACGGCGTCGAGCAAACGGTCATGATTGTCCAAAAGCTGGACCGCATCTGGTCCGTTTTGGGGGTCGAAACTATCGACGAGATCCGCATGTATCACTTGCGTGAGAGTCGGCGACCCCGTGCGTGCGTCCGCTACCACGTAAAAACCTTGGGCGTTCAATCGTGCGGTTTCTGGCAGCGTGATAGTGTCTGAAGCCGCTCCATCGCTGCCGTTCACAAAGATGATTTTAAAACGACTCAAAGACGTCTGCGCTTCCCCATGTAGCTCTACAAAGACGACGCCATCCGTATCACTCCCGACCGCATCGTAATAAATCTCGTTCAGAACGACAGCCGGAGGAGGACCTAATAGCTCTCCGCCCCCGGGAGAAGAACCCACACCTGAAGGTCGCTCGTTAGGGGGAATGGGAGTTCCCGGAGACGAATCTCCAGGAACTCCTGGCAACGCTTCAGGTGTGGTGGGGGCTGGTGAGAGGGGACTTTCCGGTTCCTCCATTTCATTATGGACAACAAGGTCGTCTATCATTCGTTCGTTAAAAAAAGGAGGCAGCGCATCGACAGCAGAACCCGTCGGGACGACAGAGGTCGTCGCCGGATTCGACGGCATGGGAATGACCCGATACGCGATTTTCAGGGGCAACTGAGGGATATCCTGATGCAAAGGTAGCCGGTCTTTCGAAAGAACATGGGATGTCACGAGCAACGTGTAGGTTTCACCGGAAGACAAGGCATCAGTAGGTTGGATCAAGATCAATTTCCCATTTTTTGAAAACGAAAACCTCAAGGGAACTTGTTCCAAACGTTGTCGATCGATGGCGGAATATAAAGCGGAGACGTCGTATTCCGTTCGGATATTCACCTCGCCGTGTACGAACACGATGGATTGGTCGGTCACCGTGGACCGGTCGATGGGTTGCGAAAATAAAAGAGCCATGCGTGAAGTCGGGGTCAGCTCCCCGCTCTCGATAGGAACGGTCGCGTCGATTTCCGGTATCCTCAAAGAAAGCGACTCCGGACGCATTGGCACCTGCACACAACCCATGCTCATTAATAATAAGAGACACGCGCAAAAAATCTTTCTCATAAACCGATCTCCTTGGAAAACCAGCCGCCCGTAAGAGCATCGAGAGTGCCATTCACCTGATCGAGGACCATTTTCTTTTTTTCACGGAGCTCTATCGGGTCCGATTTGGATTTTAGTTCTTTTAGGAGTCGATGACGCGTGAAGAAGGCTTCAGAAACTTCCTGGAGAATGCGATTCCTTTCCCTCATCCAGTCCCTCTTTTCGCTGCTCACGGCCAATGTGTCCCTATTAAAGAGCAATTCATTTAAATACCATACGGCCTTCACGTCGATCGCCGTACCCTGGTTGAAATTTTGATCGAAATTACTCTGTGTAGGACCCACTGTGACATCGCCTCCGCTCACCGAAACCGAATCCCGACTCGAAAGCGATATCAGATCCTTCAAATCCCTCTGAAAACCCGCCTGAAGTCGCGGTAAAGCCGCAGACCACCGAGCACGGCTTTTCCAAGTGTCCATATCCGACATATCCATTCCTAAATAATGAATCGCTTCCGCATGAACTTGCTGGAGAGTCGGCTCCTGCGATTGCAGGTTTTTTGATAAAAAAAGAGTCACTAAAAAAAGAAAAAAAATTTTCATGGTCACCTCGCCAGAAGCCTAGAGCAAGGTTGATGCCAGAGAAATCTGGGAAAAAGTCGATCAAAAGTTCGGTTTCGAAACCCTCTCGTCCGAAAATAAAACGAAACGGTAGTTTTCCCTTTTTCTGCTTTGGCATTCGCTTTTGCATAAGACTTCCATGCAACGCGTTTTTATTTTCACTTTTCTTGGTATATTATCGCTCCTCACTTCTTGCCGGCCCCTTCTCCCTTTAGAAAAACCGAGGACGGCGGCGGTATCCCAGACGATTTACCGCGAAGAGGATTTTGAAAGCTTAAGGATTTACGCCATCGATGTCGGCCAAGGAGACGCCACACTCGTCATCGGACCTTCGGGAAAGACCCTTTTAATCGATTCCGGACCCGTCGAGAGCGGCCGGCGTGATATTCTTCCCTTAATGAACGCTCTGCACATCGATGCTTTGAATTGGATCGTTCTGACTCATTACGACGCCGATCACATTGGGGGTTTAAGCGAAGTTCTTCAAGGGGAAGATGAGATTCTAGGTACGGAAGACGATTTCTACCCGCTCTTCGCTCTTTATGACCGTGGCGAGGAGACCGATAAAAACACTCAAACCTACCAAACTTACGCCCAGATCACGGCTCCGGTTCGGCGACCCATTTCGCCTAACACTCTTTTCGATCTCGGGCATGGAGCTTTCGCGAAGGTGATCGTCGTCAACGGCGATTATTCCGACAATACTCATATTCATTTAAATCCAAACGAAGAAAATGAAAGTTCCATCGGACTTTTAATCCAATACGGAAACTTTAAATATTTCACCGCCGGAGACTTATCTGGTGGCGGCGCACCGGGAGGTTTTGAAACCAAGGATTTAGAAACCCACGCCGGGAATATCTTAGGCGATATCGATGTCCTCCACGCCGGACACCATGGAAGCGCCTCGAGCTCGAATCTTAACTTTTTAAATCATATCTCACCGGTAGCGACGATCCTATCCGTGGGTCGTGATAACGACTATCACCACCCAGCGGAGGCGACTTTAGAGAGATTGGAGTCGGTTCACTCTTCTATTTTCAGGACGGACGAGCACGGAACAATCCTAGTGGAGACGGATGGAAGCCATTATGAAATCAAGTAGATGTTGACTTGAAAAGAACCCAACCTATAATCGCCCACGGTTTTTCAATAGTAATCATCATTCACCATAAATAAGGGCCAAGGGGGAAAAATCCATGAAACGCACGGACTCTCAAAAGACGATCGGCAATAGGACCCGTTTGACAGCCATCACCGTCACCTTCGGAGTATTGGGAATGTTGGGAATGTGGGGCTGCAATTCGAAAAGCGGCAAACCTTTAGTCAAAATCGGCAGCGAGACCATCACGGAGTCGGATTTAGATACCTTGGCTCGCGTCAACCCTCGATTGAAGCCCCGTCTCGCGACACCAGCGGGACGCGACAAAGTCTTGGATAATTACGTTGAACAAGAATTACTCTACCAAGAAAGCCTCAAGCAAGGTTTAGACAAGACTCCCGATGTGAAGGATAAAATCGCTCTTTACGAGAAAATCATCGTGGCTCAGTCGCTCATGGATAAGGAGCTTTCAAAGAAAGTGCGCGAATACTACGACAACCATAAGGATGAGTTCGAACGATTGAAGATTGCGCATATCTTGATCAAGATCCAGGATCCTGCGACGAAAGAAGCGGCTCCCGCTTCGAAAAATCCGAAGAACGCTAAAAAAGAGCCGATCAAGCCCGCAAAGGGACATACGGAATCTGAAGCCGAGAAAATCATCAAAGACATCCAGGATAAATTAGCCAAAGGTGAGGATTTCGCGACTTTAGCGAAAACCTATTCTGAAGACGAGAAGACTAAGGATAACCAGGGTGATTTAAGCTACGTGACGATCCGAGATAAACGTTTAGAAAGATGGGGATGGCTTCCTCTCGCTGAGAAGGCTTTTTCATTAGAAGCCGGAAAAACCTCCGACCCCATTAAAACGAAAGATGGGATTCATTTGATCAAAGTAACGGAAGCGAAGTCCGTCGTTCCTTTCGAAGAAGCGGAAACAGGGCTTCAATTCCGTCTGCAAGCGGATTTAAAGTCGAATCTGCTCGAAGACTTGAAGAAGAAGTATAAAGTCGAATTCTTCAAAGACGCTAAGGAAAGCACGCCTCCAGCTACGTCGCCTTTGCCGACTTCTCCGTCAGGGCCGGTTCCCACGGGGACGCCTCCGGTGACTCCTTCCCCCACCCCACCGGCGCCCACAACCGGTCAACCGGTCCATTAATCCAGCAAGATCTTATCGCCGATTTGAATGTGGTGGCGGTCCACATAGCCCGCCGGCACTTCCAATACTTCCGTGAAAAGCCCGTGGGGGACGATCAGTTTTTCGGAATAGGGTTGCGCATTCCGCGAGATATCGATGATTTTTCCGTAATGAGCGAATATGATGTCGAGAGCGACCGGCGTATTCTTCATCCAAAAATTATTCGCGCTTTCAGCCGGGAATAAGAAGAGCATGCCATGGCCTTCGGGTAGCTTTTGACGGAACATCAGGCCCTTCTCGCGCTCCGCATTCGTCCGCGCGAATTCTACCTGCACCTGAAGCTCTTCCCCATTGGATTTTCGGATCGTAATCATATCTTGAGGGGCGCAAGAAACGACAAAAGCGCCAAGAACGAGAAGTCCAAATTTAAGCCGTCGGAACAACCGAAGCTGGTGCGGATTCATCTCCTTCTTCCTTTTCGGCGAGTTTAGCGAAAGCGACGACTTTTTCGTTGTCCGCCAATTGGATCAAACGAACGCCCTGCGTGTTGCGGCCGATGACGGAAATGCCATTCACCTTAAGCCGGATGATCTTACCTCCGTCCGAAATGATCATGATATCATCCTCGTCGGTCACCTTCCTGACGCCAACCACGGAACCGTTTCGGTCGGTTGTTTTCACCGTGATGATACCGCTACCACCACGTCCTTGGGCCCGATACTCATCCGTATCCGTACGCTTGCCGAATCCGTTTTCCGTCACCGTCAATAAGGTAGCCCGCTCCTTTAAGACCTCCATGCTCACCAAATGATCTTGAGAGTCCAAACGGATTCCCGTTACCCCATGAGCCAAGCGGCCCATCGCGCGTACTTCCGATTCGTCGAATCGGATGGATTGGCCGTCCTTCGTCGACAACAGGATATGGGATTGACCGTCGGTCAAGGCGACTTCGATCAACTCATCCCCGACCTCGACACCTAAAGCGATGATGCCACCTACGCGAGGATTGCCGAAGGCCGAGAGCTCCGTCTTTTTGACAACACCCTTCTTCGTGGCAAAGACGACATACTTACCGGGTGAAAACTCCTTCACCGCCAGGACAGCGGCCATTTTCTCGGTCGAGGCCATTTGAATCAAATTCGCGACGGATTTTCCTTTGGTTGCGCGTCCGGCAAGGGGAATGTCGTAGACCTTTACCCAATGCACTTTTCCGTGCGTGGTGAAGATCAAAAGATAGCTGTGGGTCGAAGCGATGAAGAGGTTCTCGACGAAGTCCTCTTCAGACGTCGTCATTCCCGTCTTTCCCTGGCCGCCGCGCTTTTGAGCACGGTACAAATTGATTGGATTTCTCTTAATGTAACCGCCGTGGGAAATCGTGACCACCATGTCCTCTTCGGCGATCAGATCCTCGATCGTCAGGTCTTGGGTCTCGGCTTGAATCTTTGTGCGGCGTTCATCGCCGAACTTTTCCTTAATCTCTCGCGTCTCGTTCAGGATGATTTCTAAAATCAGCTTTTCACTATTCAAAATGCCCTTCAGCTTCTCGATCAAAGCCATCACTTCCTTATACTCTTCGATAATTTTATCCCGTTCGAGCGCCGTGAGCCGTTGCAGCCTCATCTCTAAAATCGCCTGAGCCTGGATCTCACTCATTTGATAGCCTTGTATCAAACCGTCCTTGGCCTCCTGAGGGTTTTTGGAACGACGGATCAAGGCGATCACTTCGTCCAAGTGATCCAAGGCGATCTTCAGGCCTTCTAAAATATGAGCCCGCTCTTGCGCTTTTCTTAATTCATAAACGGTGCGTCGGGTGACGACGTCTTTTCGGTGTTCAATAAAAAGTTGCAGGAATTCCTTGATGTTCAGGACCTTGGGCTGGCCTCCCACGATGGCCAGCATGATGACGCCGAAACTCGATTGCATGGCCGTGTGCTTGTAGAGTTGGTTGAGGACGACGCCGGAGACCGTCCCCTTCTTGAGCTCCACCACGATGCGCATCCCATCCTTATCGGACTCGTCGCGGATGTCGCTGATGCCCTCAAGCTTTCCTTCCCGTACAAGCTCGGCGATGCGCTCGATCAAGCGAGCCTTGTTCACCTGATAGGGTATCTCGGTGACGACGATGCTTTCGCGTTCACCCTTCATGGACTCAATGTCCGCGATTGCGCGCATTTGAATGATGCCGCGGCCGGTCTCATAGGCTTCGCGGATCCCCGCGCGACCGTGGATCGCCGCACCCGTCGGGAAATCGGGGCCGGGAATGATACCCATGAGTTCTTTGACGGGCAAATCCGGGTTAGCGATCAAGGCCATCACCGCGTCACAGACTTCCGATAGGTTGTGCGGCGGTATCTTCGTCGCCATGCCGACGGCGATACCGTCGGATCCATTGATCAAGAGATTAGGGACACGCGTCGGCAAAACGGTAGGTTCTTCCGTGGATTCATCGAAATTAGGGATGAAATCAACCGTTTCCTTGTCAATGTCAGAGAGGAGTTCTTCCGCGATCTTCGTCAGCTTGGACTCGGTGTAACGATAAGCCGCCGGGGGATCACCATCGATCGATCCGAAATTCCCCTGTCCATCGATCAGGGTATAACGCATGTTCCACGGCTGCGCCATGCGCACGAGAGCGTCGTACACGGCCATATCGCCGTGGGGATGGTATTTTTTCAACACTTCACCGACGACGCCGGCGCACTTGGAGAAGCGCTTATTCGACAACAAACCTTCGCGGAGCATGGCGTAGAGGATGCGGCGGTGTACGGGCTTCAAACCATCGCGCACGTCCGGGATCGCGCGCCCGATGATAACGCTCATCGCGTAATCCAGATAGCTCGTCCTCATTTCGTCTTCGATGTTGACGGTGATGATTTCCGCTGAATTGAGTGCCATAAGTGGGCGGTTTCCTGTCAGTTCCATGGCGAAGTTTCAAGGCTTTTTAAAGATTCCTCGCAACCTTTCCACGCCTTTTTCGATAGCCGGTAAGGGGAGACAACGGAATGAATGATAAAGGAGAATTATGCCCGGTCCAATCGATGACCACCCTTTTATTAAAGCATTCTCTCGCTTGTATGAAACCGCTGATTTTTTAAGCCATCCACCCGGATCCCCGACTCATCATGATGATTTGCGATTAGCCCTAAAGGTAGTAGAAGACCACGCCCCTTTTATTTCTACTGTTCAAGGCAAAAGAACTCCTACGGGCCCCCAGAGTTTTGATCGACATGAAGCATGCCCAGAAGACGCAGCTCGTGCCGCGCCTTTTATCCCTCAAGATTATCGGTGGCGTGACTTTTGGCTAACCGAAACACCTCGAGACATCGCGTACCGCTTACTCTATCACGGCACTTGCGATGCCCTCATGAGTATAATCGAGATTTTTCCGCAAGGAAACCAATGGGAGCTTATCAGACCATGCATAGCGGCCTTACACTCCCTCATGCTTTACTTAGGTTTTAAAATAGATCCCAAAGAAAACATGTTTCGCGAGCCCGAGACTGCCTACCCTACAGGTGCCACAGTTCGAAATCTACTAGCGTCACTCCGCCGTATGGGCTTTTTACCTCGAGAAGGTGAAACGACGGACCACCATTTTCACTCGCTTTTATCCCGAAGAGGACCCAGCACTTCTTCTTTGAAAACTGTTGAAGAATTAAACCACGACCGACCTTGGTTGCAACGTTCTCCTCTCGTCCTCACAGGAATCCTTACGCAATCCCCCGATACGACACTTTATACCGCCCGAAACAAAGATCGAGCCCCAAACACTGGAGATCACCAAATCATTAAGATTCTTCATACACAAGATCCCGACAAGAGACGCATGATAGAGGCTTTTTTTAATAATGCTGTCGCTATTTCCAGGTGCTTAACGAGGGATTTTTTAAATCCTTTAGCGGCTTTTCTCCCTGTTTATACAGGACATACGACGTATGGACGGCCGTTTCTTTCCATGCCAATGGTCGATGGGCCGTCGCTTCACGATTTTTCCGAAAAGGATGGCCATTATGATATGTTGGTTGATATCTTCGAACAAATCGGCACCGCTATGGCTGAAGCCCATGGATGCGGATGCGCCCATCGAGATCTGAAACCCGAAAACATCCTTATAGCTCCTTATAGAGATGCAGGAGTTAGCTTCCGCCGAGTCGTCATTATCGATTGGGAAATCGGGTTCATGACAACACCAGAGCCTCTGACTCCTGACCATCCTTGGAGTCTTTACTCATTGCATCAACAGGGCTTTAGGGCATGCACCACGTATTATGCCCCACCTGAAGTTCTGGAAATAGTCTATCCAGAGCTGACGATAAGATCCGTAAAGACTCCCTCCTGGCGGAGCCTGTGGCCAAAAAATGAGTTTTCACTGCGTGAGGATCCGCCTAGGGCAGACGTCTATGCTTTTGGCGTCATGATGTATGAAGCTTTCACTGGCCAAATGCATCCGTTTCTTCATTCAGAAGACAGGGAGAATATTCGCAGGATGAACCCTGTGGAAGCCGCTCGCTCCATAGCCAGCATCGTTTATAAACAATTTTCGTCGAAGACTCGTCCCATAAGATATGAGGGAATTCCTGAAAAGTGGCGGCCTTTCATCGAGCGTTGCGTATATGCCGACCCTATAGATCGCTATCCCGACATGGAGACCGCCATGCAGGATTTTTATCCCATCCATAATACTCCACGCCCGTGGCAAGCCCATACGCTACTATGAAGGAAACTATTGACATCATTTTAAGGGAGGACTTAGACCCTCCCCACTTTTAACCACGAGGAATAAGGAGTTCAGCCATGACGAAAGCCGCCTTGATCGCCGCCATCGCTAAAGAGTGCAAGATTTCGAAAACCCTTTCGGAAAAAGCCATCAACTCCTTCACCAATCACATCACCAAAGTCCTGAAAAAAGGCGATAAGCTCTCGCTGACCGGCTTCGGCACGTTCTGCGTCTCCAAGCGCAAGGCGCGCAAGGGCCGCAATCCCCAGACGGGCGCCGAACTGAACATCAAGGCCTGCACCCTGCCGAAATTCAAGGCTGGCAAGGAATTGAAAAAAGCCGTCATGTAATGACAGGCAAGATTTTGTGCGTCATGGACGCTTTTTGGAAGCGTCCCTATTCCTTAAAAAAAGACTCCACACTTCTTCTCCTGTCGGAATTTCAAAAAATAGGTTACGAACCCCATCTCATCGCTCTTGAAGACTTAGCGAAAGTCGATCCAATCGGTTTTGACCTGATTATGATGCGAAAAGACCCCCCGGTCGATGGACGCTATTTGAAAGCGTGCCGTTTATTAAAGAGCTTCAAGCGAACGACACCCGTCATGAACGATCCCACGGCTATGCTTCGTTGGTCGGAGAAATCGATCATCTTGAATTTTCCCCGGTGGATCCCTCCCACGCTCATTACGAAAAAACTCCCTCAAGCTATCCACTTCCTAAAAACACACGGGCGGATCATTCTTAAACCTTTGAACGGTTACGCCGGTAAAGGCGTAAAACTAATTAAGAGTAAGGGACAACTCTCCGCTGTTTTTAGGAGCCTAAGAACGCCCGTCATGCTTCAAGCCTACTTAGAGGCTATCCAGTTAAAAGGCGAAAAGCGGATCTTCATGATCGACGGCCGAGCTTACGGGGCTTTACTCAAAAAACCACGTCTGGGGACGTTTCTCGCCAATCCTGACCTAGGAGCCGTTCTTTCAACGGCGCGGCTTTCAAAAAAAGAAATGGTTTTATGTCGGGAAGTGGGGAAATTCCTAAAAAAGAACGGGATCTTCTTCGCTGGTCTCGACGTGATCGACGAACGTCTTACAGAAATCAACTTTACGAGTCCCGGACTCCTATGGGAATGGAACGAACTCACGCATCAACGTCACGAAAGGAAAATCGTCGCTTACATGATCAAACACGCAAAACAGGAGATCAGGTGATTCAAAGAGCCACACTAAGAATCTTTCTGTTCCTTCTTTTATCTTGGCTCGCCTGCTTTCCTTTTCATCAGCTTCATTCTTGGGACGGCGAAGACCACCACACGATGACGCGTTTGGCCCTTCAAGACATCGCTCATGATTGGCATCTCGACATTCCCGTCGCTGTCAAACCGATCCGAGCTTTGTTAGATAAATTGCAG
Source organism: uncultured Pseudomonadota bacterium (assembly GCA_964555055.1). GTDB lineage: Bacteria > UBA10199 > UBA10199 > JACPAL01. Next base: position 246,346 of record CAZKQW010000001.1, read on the forward strand.
GTCCTTCGTCCTGAATTCCGCGATCCTTGGTTCTTCTCCCATTACCTCAAAATCAACACCAAGATCGACTTGGACGCCACCCATCCCGACACGCAAGGAAAAAACTCCCTAACGCCTTTCGAGATCCTCTCCTCTTACGCCACGGATCCCGACGAAGGTCGAGACGAAGATCTCTTCCTGCGCGATGCGAAGGGGAACCCACAGCCGATGTTCCCGGACCAAAAGTGGTTTGGAGAACTTCAAGGACCTAATTCGAAAGCCTTTCGACATTTGGAAAAGCCTCCTTTTTCTTTAAAGCATCCTGTGACGACTTTCGGTTTTCCGCTTCGCAAGCTCGGAGAGGCCACGGATCGGGCTGAGATCTACTATCAACTTTCCCTCCTCGCTTTTTCACTGGGCGAACCCTACTGGGGTTGGCGCTTCCTCGCCGGTAGCTTCCATTATCTCCAAGACCTCCACCAACCCTATCATGCCGCTCAAATCACGCCTGCTTTGGCGTCCGAAGCGGTGCATGCCTATTGGGATTGGGGCCATCGAAAAGACGGAAGCTTTCGCGGTTTCATTCGAACGGCCGCACACTTGGTTTCAAACTCTCATCGCTTCTTCGAAAGCTACATGGCGAGGCCAGGGCCGGAAAGCGCCACTTACCGGGAGAACGTCTTGAAATCCCTCACAGGCGCGTCTCTTTTGGAAAAGACACCGCCTTCCGTGAAGGAGATGGCGCTCAAGACGCGCGATGAGTCTAACCGCGTGTGGTCGGACCTGGAAAGACTCATGCACCACATCATGAACGAGAAACTCCAGGGATCTTCTTATAGCTTGGTCACGGAAACCGACCCTCGGGATAAGCCGGAATCCTTTCTAGTCAAAGGCCCTGACTTCGATGATACGAACCGGCGGATTTTCACCATCACGCAATCCCGTTTCGAGGAGGCTGGAAGAGCCATGAGGACGGAAATCAGGATGGTACTGGACTACCCGAAACATCAAGACCCAAAAACTTTCCTCGAAAAACTCGATGCCCTCCTTCATTTCACTCGGGAGCCGCTTCCCTAATGAGGCGTTTGACAGCGATGCCTGCGGTGGCACCACACGGCGCCGACGAGGATCGGCCAAAGGGTTAAATTAAAAAGAAGAACTTCCACCGACTTGAATAAAGAGAATAAAGCCTCGTGTTTTAACGTCGCCATCCCGGTCATTACAGAGACGTTGACGTTAATTAATCCCTTTACCGCGATCCTTGCGGCCGTCGAGGCGAGTTTATTATGCCGCTCCCATGTCCGCGTGATTTCAGAGAGGACCGGGGCTTGGCTGACGCCGACCAACAATCCGGAGCCCAGGGCCTCCCAGAAATTCCAATGATAGTTAGAACCAAGGGCCAAGGCGAGTCCCGTATATAAAACGGTCTCCAAGGCGATCGTCGCGTAATGCCCTTTTCGAGACCCATGTTCTTCATCATGGTCTTTCCATAACGCACCCAATGGTTGCGAAAGATAAACGAGCGCGGCGCTGGACATGCACAGATAACCCAAGGTGGCGCCTAAAGAAGCGGAGTCGGCTGACGGGGAATGCGAACCTGCGATCAGACGTTCAAGCCTCGGGCCCAATATGTGATAACTGATCGCCGAAGAACCGATCGCGGCGATATGCCGGGGGATAGAAGGTCCCAAAGGCGTAAGATGGGCTTGGTAGCGATCAAAAAAGGATTTGGGTGCGAGGGTGGTCATGGACAGGAGAAAGCGCTGATAGCGTTACCCAACTTCATCGTAAGGACGAAGCCGGAACTTCACCCCGAGCTCCTTTTCGGCGATGCTTTGAATGGCTGCGGTATCCATGTTCGGGAGGCCGACGGCCGAGGCAGTTACGTCTGGAATGTGCTTTTTGGCTTCTTGGATGAATTCCTTCACGGCAGGATAAGCCTCTTCGCCGAATTTTGACGGACAGACTTTGGCGTAGGTTTTCGCGTCGGGCGCATTCAGAGATACGGAAACGGCATCGACCAACCCGGCTAATTCCGGCAAGACATTGCGTCGATGGACGAGGTTGGCCAAGCCTTCCGTGTCCAGCCGTATGCGCGCGCCCCTCTCCTTCATTTTTTTCGCGACGCTTTTTAACAAATCCAAACGAAGCGTCGACTCTCCGAAGCCGCAGAACACCACTTCTTGGTAAAGAGCCGGACCGCCCATGGCGTCGACCGCATCCAAGATCTCCGCCTCCGTGGGCTCGCCGTCGTTCTTGAGGTAATGTCCCTTCACCATCCAATCGTCGAACTTCGGGCAAAATACGCACGCGAGCGTGCATTGGTTGGTGATGTTCAAGTATAGCGAATTGCGGATCCGGTACGCAATCTTCGGCCGGTCGTCCGACAGATCGATGGGAAGGCCGAAGACGTCCTTCGCGTTGCGCGCGGAGATGCGGGCTACATCTTCTACACTCAAGGATTTTAGTTCAGCGATCTTCTCAGCAACGTGCTTCACATAAGCCGGCTCGTTGCGTTTTCCCCGATAGGGCTCCGGCGCCAAGAAAGGGCAATCCGTCTCGATGAGATAACGATCGCGAGGCAAGCCCTTGACGGCTTCATGGAGTTCGGTGGCTTTTTTGAACGTCACGATCCCCGAGAACGACACGTAAAACCCCTTTTTGATGATTTTTTTCGCCGTCTCGAGATTTCCGGTGAAGCAATGGAAAACGCCGCCAAGCTTCCAAGCGTCCTCTTCATCGAAGATCCGGAAACAATCCTCAAACGCGTCGCGGCAGTGGATGACTAAAGGCAGCTTCACGTCGCGCGCGAGCCGAATGAAATCCCGCAAACGTCGTTGCTGGGTTTCTTTGGGCGAATGCTCGTAATGATAATCGAGGCCGACCTCTCCGATGGCCACGACCTTCTCATGCTGGGCCATTCCCTTCAGCGTCGTCAGATCTTGATCCGTCATCTCCTGCACTTCATGGGGATGGATGCCGACGACGGCGTAAATCTCGGGATATTTTTCCGCGAGCTCGATCACCGTGCGGCTACTCTCGACGTCGGTGCCGACGTTGATCAAACACCCGACGCCGGCCTCCCGGGCGCGAGCGACGACGGCCTCCACTTCATCCTGGAAGTCCTGAAAAAAAATATGCGCATGCGAATCAATGAACATGATTTCGATCTTCTCCAATCAAATAAGACATTAATGGAAGTTTTTCCCTCAAGACAACAAAAGCATGCGGACATTTCTTTAGGAGAACCACTTGCTTGGCTGTGGGTCTCCCGTTCGACTTCAACTCGAATCCCACCCCATCGAAATAAAAATCCACCTCTGTCTTGAGAGTGTCTTGATAGAGGTAGCTCGGTTCCGGACCCTCTCCATGACGAAACATCTGGGTGCGAAAAGCGCATTCATCCAAGGACGACTCGGGAAAAAGAAGAGGGACCGTCTCATCGAAGAGCCGACGGACATTCCATCCGATACCGGCCCAAACCTTGGCGATGAAAGGATCCAACGGATAAACTTTCTTCAGCTTCGCCGGAAGGAATTTCTGCGTTTGAACATCGAACCGGGGAAGAGCGGTGAGGGAAAATCGATCCTCCTGAATCTCCATCAACGTTTTCACCGTATTCGCGCTCAGGATATCCGTCCCTTTTCGGAAAGTTTCATGGCTGACGCGTGTATTCAAAGTCTCGCAAAACCGTCGCGCCACCGCACTTAAAGAGCGTTCCGGCGTCCTGAGGCGGGACCAATTCCCTAAAATCCAGTCCGTATATACGGACCAGATGGAATCATCGATGGTTCCATACTTACGGTAATGGGCGACGACGCGGGGAATCCCGCCTGTCGTGAGGTATTCTTTCCAATAAGGCTCCCAGGAAACACGTTGAGCGTCGAGCCAATCCTGAGTGACATGCTTGTAATGGATATCTCGAAAAGGGAGCGCCGCCTCCGGACAGAAAAAATGCATCCACTCCCGAAAGCTCCAAGGACGTGCGAACAGGGTCACCCCTTCCCCTTTCCTCCCCGGCAGCCTTTCTCCGCTTTCCAAAAGATGCCGCGCCTCACTGCCCGTGCACCAGAGGCGGCAGTCCTTAAGCTTCCCTTCCGCATAAAGGGAGCGAAGTGCCAGATGCCACCCTTCCACTTCTTGCACTTCATCCAAAACGAGGGTCGTCTTGCCTTCAATCAAAGGAGCCAAATGTTGGGCTAAATCTTGCCGGTGAAGGATCGTCGAACAATCGGTAAAAATAAGAGTCTCCGAATCCGTCACCTGCGACAAAAAAAGCTTCAACGAAGACGTTTTCCCAATCTGTCGTGGCCCGTAAAGAAGGGATATGGAACCAAAAGGTGTAGAAAACATCCTCAAATCAATTAAGGATTTTTCAATAATACCTTCTTTTCCCCAATACTTAACCCCAAAATCAATCGCCGGATCATCAATTAATATATTGATATTACTATATAATTTTTGATTATAAAAAATCCTCATTTGAATTAAGGATAATTTTAGAATTCAGACAAATCAAGAAGCTTCTTCTAAGAATAGAAGACCACAAGAATTTCGCTTAGGTCAATGCACAGAAGACTTCTCCACCATCACGTCCAGGATCTTATCCTTCGGATTATAATTGAAGGAAATGTCTTTGGCCGGCTGTCCGAGTTCGATCTCCCGGTAGAAACGGTCTGGGAAGGAATTGGCCACGCCGCAGAGCCTACGGACGTGCTCGTCCTCGAGCCAGCCCTTCACGTAAAGGGTCTTCCCGTTGGAGCTGAGCTTCAAGTCGAACTTATAGTCCGGCATCTTTTCCGGGAGGTTCCATTTGAATTTCAACGGATGGTCCGGCACTTTTTCGGGCAAGGCGAAGCGGATTTGATACTTGGTCATCTCCTCTTCCATGTCGGAGGCCAACCCATAGCGCTTCATCCGATCCCAAGCGGATTCGGGTCCGCGCTTTTGGGCCTCGGCCCAGCGGATTTCCCAAGGACGGTTGTCTTCGGGCGGCGGCAAATCTTCGGCTTTGGCCTTTTTCTTATTCTCGGGAGGGGGCGGTAACTCGCCCTTGATGAGCGAGATCGCGTCGACCGGGCAGACGTAGATAATGTCCCAGGGGTTGAACTTGCCCTTGGGTGACGGCGCGATCGCTTTGGCCCGCGTGTGCTCCGGATTCATCACGAAGATGTCAGGGAAGTCGTTGCAGCAGGCATCGCAGGCGATGCAGGCTTCGCTGACGGCATACTCTTCCATCGTAGTCTGTGCTGCGGCTTCGCTCATGATTCTCTCCTTGGAATGGGCGGACTTTTTTACGATCCGACGCTTCTTGTCAAGATGGTATCACGGGTCGGTTCACCAGTCGATGCGCTGTTGCGAGGTATTGGGAATCAAACTCCCCACGAATTTGAAGAGTCCCGAGTGCTTGTTTTCCTGGAACTCTCGGCGCGCGACGCGCGACTTGACCCGTCCCTGGTCGGTCCCCTCGATGAACTCGACCTTCTCCAAGTCGACGTAACTCAAATCGATATCGAAGACCTTCCGGGTCCCGAATTGCCCATAGATCTCGACCTTGTCGAACGCATCCACGACGAGGTTCCGCGAATTCCGCGCTTTCCGGACCGTGAAGGAAAAGCCGGGATAAAACACGAGCTCCTTGGCGACCTGGCACATTCCCTGCTCCCACGTCGAAAAACCCTTCCCTTTGTTAATCGCGAAGCGCACTTCCGGCTGGTCGAAATCGACTCGATAGCGGGGCGTACCGGTCGCGGAATCCTTGGTCATGGAGACTTGGGTGATATGGGAGGGGAACTTCGGATCGGGGAATACCTTCGCCTGAAGCAGGAGCTCCGTGATGAACGGGGGCCGTATCGTGAATGACTTCCCGGGAAACTGCCTTTGGAGATGGTAGAGCAACTGGTAAAACTGCTCGAGCTTGGTCTTTTGTGGCACGCTCTCGAAGATTTTCCTCAGATCGTCGAGATTTTCGCCATTCTTCGTCCATACGAGCCGATTCTCGGCGTCGCGCAACGTCTCGAGGGTCGCCTCCAACCGCGGCATGTCCGGTTTCGCGACCAGCGGCGGCGGGTCGTCGGATCCGGGACAGCGGGGATCGGCCGCCTCCACGTTGGGTACGGCGCAGAAGATCATGCAAGCCAGGACTAAAGACTTCCGGATAGACTTCATAAAAACGAGTTGTTACCCATTTTTCCATGGAATTCGACATTAAAAAAGTCGTTAAGGAAAATTGGGGCAAGAATTACGACCTCCACGACAAGTTCGTGAACCCCCAATTCGTCAAGGTCCTCCGCACGATCGGGTTCGACAAGGTCTATACCCGCGCCGAAGGCCAATATCTCTATGACGCCGACGGGCAGCGCTATTTGGATTTCCTCTCGGGTTACGGGGTTTTCGCCGTCGGGCGCAACCACCCCCAAGTGAAGCAAGTCATCCGGGACCTGCTCGACCTCGATCTCTCCAGCATGGTGCAGATGGACTGTAGCCTCCTCTCGGGACTCTTAGCCGAGAAGTTGGTGTCGCTCACGCCCAAGCACCTCGATACGGTTTTCTTCACCAATTCCGGGACGGAAGCCGTGGAAGGCGCCTTAAAGATGGCCCGCGGGGCCACAGGACGGCATCGCATCCTCTATTTGGACCATGCCTTTCACGGGCTGACGTTGGGGTCGCTTTCCGCCAACGGGAACGAGGAATTCCGGGGAGGATTCGGGAATCTTCTGGAAGGAGCCGTCGTTCCCATGAACGACCTGAACGTCCTGGAATACGAGCTCAAGAAAGGCGACGTCGCGGCTTTCATCTTCGAACCCATCCAAGGTAAGGGTGTCCACCTGCCGGACGACGCCTTTTTGACCGAAGCCCAAAGGCTCTGCCGGAAATACGGAGCGCTCGCCATCGCCGACGAAGTGCAGACCGGGTTTGGGCGCACCGGCAAGATGTTCGCCTTCCAGCATTGGAATTTAGAGCCAGACATCATCGCCACCGCGAAAGCCCTCTCCGGAGGCTTAGTCCCCGCCGGTGCCATCGTGATGCGGCGGGAGATCTACAAAAAGGTGTTTTCTAAAATGGACCGCTGCGTCGTTCATTCCAATAGCTTCGGCAAGAACACGCTCGCGATGGGCTGCGGATTGGCGACCTTAGAGATCATCGAAAAAGAAGGTCTCGTGGAAAAAGCCGACGCTTTAGGGCGCGCGCTCCGCGAAAAGATCCAAGCGGCCTGCGGCGGCTTCGAGATGTTCAAGGAAGTGCGCGGCAAGGGGCTCATGATCGGGATCGAGTTCAAGGAGCCTAAATCCTTCGCCATTAAGGCCGCCTGGAAGATGATCCATACGGCGAATAAAGGCCTCTTCGGCCAGATGATCGTCGTCCCTCTCATGAGTAAGCACCGCATCCTCACGCAAGTGGCCGGCCACAACATCGATTTGGTGAAGATCCTGCCGCCGCTCGTGATCACGGCTGAAGATGCCGACGATTTCGTTGCCGCTCTCAAAGACGTGGTGGGTGAGTGCCATAAATTCCCCGGAGCTTCCTGGGAAGTCGGAATGACACTCGCGAAGAATGCACTTAAGAGTTAAAACAAGCGTTTAAGTTATTTTTCCCATCACTTGTGAATTCCCCGATTGCGGAATCCGTTTTTTTCATTAAAAGCATGACATGAAGAAATTGATTTTCCTCCTAATTTTGCTTCTCTCATACACATTAAGAGCCCAAGCAGTCGACTCCGGAGAGAATTCCCTTCCCGACGCGCTTGACTTTGACCGTCGCCACTCAGGCCTCTATCGATTTGAACTTTCCCCTTATGGGGGCGATTACTTCGGGGATAAGACGGGGCATTCCTTCATCGTGGGAGGGAATTTCCAATTCAACCTCACCGAGAAACTCGCCCTCTCCACCGACTTTGGATATAGCCGCGCCGTGGTGGACCCGACGAGCGTTCTCGGGGCTTCTTTTACGGATAATAATGTCTACCTGATTGATGGGGGCTTCGTGATCACCGTACCCGCCGCGTACCGAAGCGGTAAGGGGTATACGGAAGCCGATTTTTTCACATCCATCGGCGGTGGGATCATTCGGATCAACGATTCAAATCGTGGCGGTGGGTACATTGGTGGGGGAATGAAAGTAAGGTTTCAGAAAATTGATTGGTTCTCTATGAGGGTCGAAATCCGAAATTATTTCACCTCCATCGAAAATCCCTCTGGAAGCAATTTTCAGGACACGCTCTCCATTCGAGTGGGACCGACATTTCTTATCCCTCCAGAATTTTAATAGAAGCCTTCGATGGGATTTAAAACCCCACTGGAGACTTTTCACACCATTTTTCTTGCATTCTCTTTTAAAAGTCGGCATCCTTGTAGAATCAAAGTGAAAAATTAACTTTGATACAAAAATTAACTTTTAATAATCAATAAGTTGGAGATGTCGTGGAAGCTGAAAGATTAGAAAAAACCGAGATCCGATTAGCCGATGATCAGATTAAGTTTTCCTATAACGAGAACCTTCTCAAGGAAGCCTCCTCAATTAAAAGTGACCGCCAAGTTTTGAAAGAACGCCTAGAAAAACTAGAGCACACGAAAAGTTCGGTGAGCCCTACGGTGTACATGAAAGTGTATACGGATTACTCCACCCAACTCGACCAAACCACGCAAAAACTGATGGCCTTGAAGCGAGACCTAGATCGAGAGGAAAAGGCCCTTTCCGAAAAGAAAAATTTAATCGAAAAGCAAATCAAACTCCATCAAGAGGCCAAGGAAGAAAACTTGCTCCGTAGCAATTTAGGGGAGATTAGCCACGAAAAGATGGAAGACTTGAACCATGTTCATGAGGAGGAGATCTCCCGCCTCGACCGGGCGCTCCATTTACTCACCGATGCCATTGAAAGACACCGCGAGATCTTTGCCGGAGAAGCCTTAAAAAAATCTCCCACCACGCCTTCGACGGAACAGAACTTCCAAGAAGTCCTTCCCCCGCATGTGACATCCGAACCGACTCCCCTTCCTGAAAAAAAACCTACCTTAAAAGCCGTCCCCAATCCTCATTCGGATTCGATCTCGATAAAAAAAACCGGGCCCATCACCGACCGCGTTACAGTTAACCAAGAGACGGAGACGTCCGTGAAAGAACCCTCCGTCTCTCAATCCATGAAGACGTCGGCGGTGACACCTGAATTAACGGTATATGAAAAAGGCAATGTCGCCCAAAAAATAAATCTGACGAAAAACATCATCATCGGCCGATCGCCGGCCAGCGATATCGTCGTGAAAGAAGCGAAAGTCTCTCGGCGCCACGCGGAGATCCAAGTCATCGGCGGAAAATATGTCTTGGTGGACTTAGAATCCTCCAACGGCACATTCGTCAACGGCAAGAAAATCTCTGAACACACCCTACAATCAGATGACGAAGTGTCCGTCGGTTCCTCAAAAATCGTCTTTAAAACCCGCTAGACATACGACTGAGGGCGCCTGACTGGGTCGGGGAAATCCCTATGATCAAATCAAGGCTCCCCCGATTGTCGATGGATCCTATCCTCCATTACACACGACGCTCACAAATGGAGGTTACTATGAAATTAGAATCCGTAAAAAAGACCCTGGAATCGGAAAAAGGGCGCGTCGGTTACATTCTCCTGTGGGCTTTAGGAGTGCCCATTCCGCTCCTTCTTCTCATCTATTTCATCCGGGGCTGCCGTTAAGCGCTTCACGATGGTGAAAACTTAAACCTAAAGGAGATCTTATGGATGTTTTTCAATTGCTCAAGGAAGATCATAAAAAAGTAAAGAAGCTGTTCAAGGAATATGAGGCATGCGGAGATAAGGCGTTGCAGAAAAAAAAGAAGATTTCCCAGACCATATTTAATGAGCTGGACGTGCACGCCTTGGCCGAAGAAGAGGCGTTTTACCCTCCCGTGAGCGAGAATACCGATTCGGAAGGTGAGGAACTCGTTCGCGAAGCTTTTGAGGAGCATCGTTTGGTGAAGCAGCTCGTCCATGAGCTCCGCGAGATGGATGTCCAACACGAGGATTTCGAAGCTAAATTCAAAGTGCTACGCGAGAACGTGGGACATCATATCGAAGAAGAGGAAGAAGAACTTTTTCCAAAAGCTAAGGAAGCCCTCGAAGGAGAAGTCGATGAAGTGACCGAAGACCTTCAAGAGAGAAAAAGAGAGTTGAAGGAAGACTTACCCGAAGTGCGGCGCACGCAAAAGCCGGAAACCCATCCTATCGGGCAATAGCTTCCGAAGATCCATTACCTATTCTCTATCCCCTATGACCTCAGGAATCATCTCACCTAATTTAAAGGTCGCTTCGCGAAAAGATGTCCCTAAATTTGAGGGGGAGCGAAGACAGGTGAACTCTTGGAGTGGCGATGTTTCCAACTTCTGCCGAAAAACCCCATGTCGCCTTTCTAAATTATTAAGTCCTGTGAACGAAGATATCCTTGGCGACAGGAGCAGACTCGACGTATTTTTGGAGCAAAGAGATGGTTCTCTCGTCCAAGGAGATACCTTGGGGAAGAATCAAAAGATCATTCACCGTTTTTACGTCGCGTGATAATTTCATCCCTACGGTTAATTTATCGACGCTTAGGCAAATCTCGGTATCCCGCAATATCGGAGCTTCTTTGACAGACACGACAGTCCGCAAGGCCCTTAAAATCTCCGGGTCGAAGAATTCTTTGCGCGAACCTTCTAAAAAATCGCAGACTTTTTCCGGAGCGAGCGTGGAATCCGCGTTGAGACACTTGTCGAATTGATCGGAGGCCGCGATGATTCGACTGCCGATGGGAATGGCAGAACTTCTCAATTTATCGGGGAAGCCCGTACCGTCGAACTTTTCGTGGTGGTGGCGAATGATCCGGGCTGCCTCTGCAAGATTGGGGATCATTAGGGCGATCAATTCTCCATGCAGTACGTGCTTTTTCAACTGACTCATTTCCACTTCGCTCAAACGGCTTTCTTCTTTCTCCAGGATTGAGGTTGGCACCGCGATTTTCCCTATATCGTGGAGGATGGCGGCCATTTCGATTTGAAAAATCGTCGCCTCGGGGACGGTGAGAACCTGAGCGATCTTTTTAGAAAGTTCGGCGACTCTTTTGGAATGATCGCCGATCCGGGAACTATGCATAGTCCCCATTTGCGAGAGAAGCTTTACGGTAGTGACGAAGCCTTTTTCCAGCTCTCCGTGTTCGATCGCCCTTCGCAGAGCGACCTTGAGATCGTCGTCGTTCCACGGCTTCGTTAAAAATCTATAGACGGCGCTGCGGTTGATGGCATCGATCGCGGCCTGCATATCCGCATAGCCCGTTAAGAGGATTCGGACGCTATCGGGAGCGATCTCACGCGCTTTTTCAAGGAAGACGGTGCCTTCCATGTCGGGCATGCGTTGATCCGAAACGATCAGCGCGTAGCGCCGTTCACGAAGCCAACCAAGAGCTTCCTGCGGGGATATCGTGGCGTCGATCTCGTATTTCTCAGGGCGCAGGAGCCGTTTGAGGGAATTCAATATACTCGATTCATCGTCCACCAATAGAAGACGATGCGGCATAAGATCTCCTTAAGCCCGGATTTCTTTCCGGGCTTGCTGTAAAAGCAGATTCTTTTCCTCTTGGATTTTGATGTGCTCGAAGCATTGACGGATCGATTCCAACAATTCCTCGTCGTTCCATGGCTTCGTCATGAAGCGATAGACCTGGCCTTGATCGATGGCGTCGCAAACCACCTTAGCGTCGGCGTAACCCGATAAAATCAGCCGGAGGGATCCGGGGTCTATTTCGATGGCTTTCTTCAAGAACTCCACACCGTTCATGTCCGGCATGCGGTAGTCCGTCATGATTAGATGTATTTTATGCTTTTTGAGGATGTCGATGGCTTCATGCGCGCTTTGGGCCAGATGTATTTCATAGCCCTCTTTGCGGAAAAGCCTTTTTAAAGCCTGCAAAACGCCCGGTTCGTCGTCCACACAGAGCATTCTGTAACTCATGAAGACGCTCCTTTCAGGGGCAATCTTATGGTGAAAGTGGTCCCGACCCCCACTTGGCTCTCCACCGAGATATCCCCCTTATGTTTTTTGATGATACCGTAAGAAACGGATAATCCCAAACCGGTCCCCTTACCCACCGCTTTCGTCGTGAAAAAGGGGTTGAACAGCTTCTCCATATTCTCAGGTTTGATGCCGCTCCCCGTGTCGCTGAAGCGGATCACGATTTCATCCCCTTGCACGCCTGTTTCAATGGTTAACGTTCCTTGCGACGGCATCGCCTGCGCGGCGTTGACGATGAGGTTCATGAAGACTTGGTTCAGCTGCCCGGGAAAACACACGATCATCGGGAGGGGGTTCAACTTCTTAACCACTTCGCACTTGTACTTGATCTCGTTCCAAACGATCTTAAGCGTGCTCTCGATTCCCTCATTGATGTCGGCTTCTTTCATCTCGGCCTCGTCGACACGAGCGAAACTCTTCAATCCTTTGACGATGTCCTTCACCCGCGTGGTGCCGTCGATCGATTCATTCACTAGGTTGTCCAAGTCATCGAGGATATAAGCGATGTCTTCGTCCTCGCGGGTCGCCGCGACTTCGCCGATTCGGCTTTGACAAGCGGTCCACTCGCCTTTGCGAACGGGATCCAAGGCGGACTCGTAGGTGGCGATCATTTTTTTTATCGAAGCAGCGTATTTCTTCAGAGTTTGTAGATTACTCATCACGAAACCAACCGGGTTGTTAATTTCGTGGGCGACTCCCGCGGCTAATTGGCCTAGCCCCGCCATTTTCTCCGATTGGACCATCTGGGCTTGATTGCGCTTCAAAACCTTTTCCGCTTCGATCCTATCGGCTATTTGTTTTTTGAGGTGTTCGACGACCATATAAAGTTCTTTGGTTTTCTTCTCTAAAATATCCTCCGCCTTGAAGCGCGCTTGACGCTCGCGTTGCAAAGCTCTTTTGAGGACTTCTTCCGCATTGGTACCGACTTCTGTTTCCAAGGTTTCCACGGGAATCTCCTACTGGATCACGAGTTCAAAACGACACTGGGGATCCTGACGGTGTAGGCACTGCGTTTGGGACATCTGTAATTGCGATTGATAATGTTCGGCAGCTCCGGAGATCAGTCCCTCCGCCAGGTGGCACAACTTTCTCGGAGATTTATAGATCATGACCAATCGGTCGGGCGCCGGATCCTCATAGGAGAAGGAAGGCAGGGCGGCCCCGGGGTAGAGTTTTTTCACTTCCACATGGATGACATTATCGATGGTCATCAAAAATTCTTTCAGAGTTTTCTTGGAAAAAAATTCCGGATATAGCTTCGCCAGCTTCAAGAGCGTGAAATGCCCGAAAAAGCGCACCAACTCTTCCACCGTTTTTTCCGTTTTCTTGGCCAGCAGCGCTACGTAAGAAAATAGCTCCGAATCATGGTACGTTTGAGCCGACGTATAGATCCCTTTTGAAACAGGCTTTGTTTGCTCGATCAACTGGTCCCACATTTCCAAACCAAACTTCTCTTCGATCATTTCATTAAATATCGAGAAGATGACGCCTTTCATAAGAACCTCCTCACAACCTTATAATATGACAAATATGACATAAGTGCCAATTCATTCTATAACACTATGTTCCATAACCTCCTAATAATAGGATACTTTTAGACTTTTTTAGGTGAAAATAATCAAAATAAGAAGCTTAATGTGCGGAATTCCAATTAGGCCCTTGTCCCACATCTACTTTGAGCGGAACCTTCAAAGACCCAGCCTGACTCATTTCGTCGGCTATCATATGGGCGCAACTTTCCGCTTGGGAGAGAGGCGTTTCGAACACTAACTCGTCATGTACTTGAATCAACATTCGGGTGCCCGGAAACTCCGCCAGACGAGTATCGATCGCCAGCATGGCTCTCTTGATCAAATCCGCGGCGGTGCCTTGAAAGACGGTGTTAAAAGCCGTCCTTTCCACCATAGCCCGCACCGTCGCATTAGGACTCAAAATATCCGGGAAGCGTCGAAGGCGCCCGTAAAGCGTCCTCAAGACCTTCTCTTCGCGTGCTTGCTTCATGAGACTCTCCCGCAGAGCCGTCACCCGCGGGTATTCGGCGAAATAACTTTTTATGTATTTTCCCGCCTCCGCCATGCTGATATCCAAGGCTTGGGAAAGGCTAAAGGCGCCTTGGCCGTACAGCACGGCAAAATTGACCGTCTTACCCACCGACCGCATCTCCTTCGTCACGAGCCCTTCCATGACCCCAAAGACCTTGGCTGCGGTGATCTGATGGATATCGCGATCCTCCGCAAAGGCTTGAATTAAGGCAGGCTCTTCGGAGAGATGCGCCAAGATTCGCAGCTCGATTTGGGAATAATCCGCCGACAGGAGCACGCACCCCGGGGACGCGATAAAAGCCTCGCGGATCTTCCGACCTTCTTCCGTGCGGATGGGGATGTTTTGGAGGTTCGGGTTGGAGGACGATAAGCGTCCCGTGGCCGCGACCGTTTGGTTGAAGGACGTATGCACCCGTCCTGTTTCGTCGACCTGATTGGGCAAGGCATCTAAGTATGTGGATTTGAGCTTGGATAAACTCCGGTATTCCAAAATAACCTTCGGCAACTCGTGCTTTTTCGAGAGCTCGGTCAGGACGTCGACATCCGTGGAATATCCTGTCTTAGTCTTGCGAATGACCGGAAGCTTCAACTTTTCGAAAAGGACTTCGCCTAACTGCTTCGGCGAGTTGAGATTGAATTCCTGCTCCCCCAGTCGGTGAGCCCTCGCTTCCATTTCACGCATCTTACCTTCGTAGAGCCGGGATGTTTTCTTCAAAGCCTCCACATCCAACAACACGCCGTTCTTTTCGATGCGCCTCAAGACATCCGCTAAGGGAAGTTCGAGACCTTGGTAGAGTGCCCACAAGCCCTCCTTCTTCAATTGGTCTTCCAAAGTCGCGTCTTTGAGGTAATGCCGCCTCAAAAGCTCGAAATCCCGCGCGCCATCGGGGTCCAGAAGATACAAACCCAACTTTTCTTCGTCGCTCAAGGCGGTCGGCTCCCCTTCTAGGGCAAGCTGCGCTTGACTTCCCTCGTCGGAAGCCGGCCCGCTCCATTCCGTCAGGAATTTCTTGAATTCCAACTCCTCGAAGAGCTCCCGCATCTTTTCGGGATCGGGGTCCCGAATCTCGAAGTCCTTGAGATCGTACGAGAACGGCGCGTCGGTTACGATCGTCGCTAGTTCCTTGCACAAGCGCGCTTGGTCGGCGTGTTGCTGGAGCTTCTCGCCCATCTTACCCTTCACGTCTCGCGCGTGCTGCAGAAGGTTTTCGAGGGAACCGTATTCTTGGATGAGCTTGGCCGCCGTCTTGTCGCCGATGCCGGGAACCCCCGGGATGTTGTCGGAAGAATCCCCGGAGAGCGCAAGGATGTCTGTCACCTGCTTGGGCCCGACGCCGAACTTCTCCCGCACTTCGGGTTCGCGTACCCATTTCTCCTTCATACTATCGTAGATGAGAATACGATCATCCACCAACTGCATCATGTCCTTGTCGCCCGTCACGATCACGATTTCCCAATCGTTCTCTACGAACTGGGAAGCGATGGTCCCGATGACGTCATCGGCTTCGTAGTTCGGGAGTTCGAGGACGGGCAGGTTCAAGGCTTGGGCGATTTTCCGGAAATACGGGAACTGCGGCACAAGATCCGGCGGCGGCTCGCCGCGGTTGGCCTTGTATTCCGGGTATTTCTCATTGCGGAACGTCTTGCGCGCGACGTCGAACACGATGCCGATTAAGTCGGGCTTGTGCTCCTTCAGGAGCTTCACCATCATGTTGGTGAACCCGAACAAGGCATTCGTCGGCAAGCCCTTGGAATTGCTCAGAGGACGGATCGCATAGTACGCGCGGAAGATGTAGCCGGAGGCGTCGACGAGGTAGAGGCGTTTCGAGGGCATCGAGATGCACATGCCCTTAAATGAAAATGGTGGGCAACTACTATTCACCGTCTTCGTCACTTTTTTACCAAATTAACACCAAAAACAATTATGTAAAATTTAATATTAATATTTAATTTTGACATAATTATTTTTTTAAAACAGTATAAATTCATGGCTCACTTACGCTCAAGACATATCGAACAAAGACTCAAAAAAGCCTTAACCTACGCACCCTGCATCGGGATCTTGGGCATGAGACAGACGGGAAAGTCGACCCTTCTCAAGATGTTCTCGAAAGAATACCATTCGTTCGATAGCGAAGGGGTCTTTAGTCGATTCGAACGGGAAGGATCCGAGATCCTCTCTTCGGCTCCAAGCCCTCTGGGGCTCGACGAAGTCCAAAAATACCCCCCTATTTTTGATCAACTTAAACTCTCCGTCGATCGCGCTAAAAAACCGGGGCGCTTCCTCCTCAGTGGATCCGTCCGTTTTTCGTCCCGGCAACAGATCCGGGAGTCCCTGACGGGCCGAATCATCCTACTGGAACTCTTCCCCATGACCCTTGCGGAATGCCATCAAAAACCTCCTTCATCCTTCTTAAGATTATTTCATGAGAAGACTCCTTGGGAAGAACTTACCGACATCCTCAAAAAAAGACATTGGGCTTCCGAAGAAAAAATCGATCGTTATCAAAAAACGGGAGGGCTGCCGGGCATTTGCTTTCGTCGAGAGGAGGCCATCCGCTCCGACTTCTATTCTTCTCATTTAGAAACTCTTTTAGGAAGGGACATCCAACTCATTCGTAAAATTCAGCTAAGCATTTCAAAATTAACCTCGCTCCTCACGGAAATCGCGAAAAGGCAAGGCTTGCCCATCAATTTTTCCGAACTCTCCCGTATCGTAGGGACTTCAATTCCGACCGTAAAATCGGCCTTAGAAGTGATGGAGGGTGTCTTTTTGATTCGGCCTTATGGAGATACTTGGTTTATCGAGGATAGCGGACTTTCTCATTTTTTAGCTCCCCAAAAAGATATTTCGAATCAAACCACGCGCTGGGAAATGTTGAGGCTCTGTTACCTGGAATTACGGGCCCAGATTGCCTACGGACTCAAGCATGAAGTTGGCATGAAGCCTTATAAGACAAGGGGCGGAATCGATATCCCATTTTTAATCGAGTCAAAATCCGGCGAACGATTGGCGATCGTGATAGAAGAAGAAGCCTTGCCTTCTAATAAAGCCTTAAAGAGCCTTTCGTGGTTCGGGAAACGCGCTAAAAACATCACGCCCTTAATACTCCTGAACTCCCCAAAACCTCTTATCAGTTCAACGGGAATTACGTGCCTTCCATGGACGTGGATTTTTTAAACTAATGAAAAATAGACTTTACAGCTTCCTTAGCGAAATACGTCACGATTAAATCCGCACCCGCCCTCTTAATGGAGAGAAGCGTTTCTAGAATCATCGACTTCTCATCGACCCACCCCTTCTCCACCCCGGCTTTGATCATCGCGTATTCGCCGCTCACTTGATAAGCCGCGATCGGGAGATCAACCACGGCCTTCACTTTTGAGATCACGTCTAAATACGACAAGGCCGGCTTCACCATGAGGATGTCGGCGCCTTCTCGGGCGTCGAGCTTCGCCTCGCGCAGAGCTTCTCGGATATTACCCGCGTCCATTTGGTAAGTCTTACGGTCGCCGAATTGCGGCGCCGATCCGGCCGCTTCCCGGAAGGGACCGTAGAACGCCGACGCGTATTTTACCGCGTAGCTCATCAGGGAGACGTCGGAAAAACCGGAACCATCTAAAGCCGAGCGGATAGCCCGGACGCGTCCGTCCATCATATCGGACGGGGCCACCATATCGGCCCCTGCTATCGCATGCGACACGGCGACGTCCGAGAGGATCTCCAAAGAAGAGTCGTTATCGATCACGAAATCCTGCGCCCCGGTTCTCTGATTCCCCTCTCTACCCTTCACCATCCCGCAATGCCCGTGACTCGTGTATTCACACAGACAAACATCAGTGATCACCAAGAGCTCCGGGACTTTGTCCTTAATGGCCCGTACCGCATTCTGCACGATTCCGTTCGCCGCCCATCCACCCGTTGCTCGTTCGTCTTTTTTCCTCGGAATACCGAAAAGGATCACCGCCGGGACTCCTGATTTGTAAACAGACGCCGCCTCTTTTGCGATGTCCTTCAACGTGAATTGCGCGACTCCCGGCATCGATTTAATGGGCTTCGGCGTGGTTTCGGTGACGAATAGAGGCTGGATCAATTGCTCAGGGCATAAGCGCGTTTCACGCACCATGTTTCTCAATGTTTTTGAGGATCGTAAGCGACGCGGACGGTGGTGGGAAATTGCCATGGTCGGGAGTTATTCTGCGGACGAAAATCTTGTCAATACAATGGAAATACTCAACGAGATCTCTTCCGAAAATTGCCAGTCTCCTCAGAATTTTCGCGCTTTTTTTCAGTTTTTGTTTTCTGGCTTGCAAACAGAATTTTCGAACCCACTGACAACTTCCGGACTCTTGTGACGAAATGACATTTAATCGTACTGCATAACAACTATTTACCTTAGGAGGAAATATGTCCCTACCCGCCTCGAATATTTTGCAAACATGCGCTCAAACTTGGACAGCCTTTCTGAATTCCGATCGGCTTCCTCCCCATCTCAAACACGATGTCGCTCAAAAAATCGATGATATGGCCAAGGATATTGCCGACCGCCCAGTGTATTCAGCAACACAAGAAACTGTCGGTGGTGCCATCGCAAGGGCTCGATCTTATATAGCTAATGGTACAGGGGAAGATTTAGGAAAACTCGAAGTGGCTTTAGGGATTGTCGGTGCAATGCACACTATGCTGACCTACTTCAATACTTTATTCGAAGATGGAGTCGTTCAAGGCGCCGTCGGCATTTTCTGCTCACCGGAAGGAATAGCTCCTTGGCAGCTCATTCTGGGAGGGCTTTTAAGAGATTCTACCTCCGATATCGGAGACATCAACGTGGTCGATCGACATGCAGCGCTTATTCTTAACGATGCTAATAGCTTAGAGAAGCTTGTCGAGGAATTTCCGAAACTTTATTTAGCTGAATTGACGGCGACTCGAAGAGGGATGCTTTCTGCAAGCACCGTGAAAAGTACCGTTGAAAGAGCAATCGCCGAAGCTTTTCAGCAGGTTGATGGCATTTCACGAGTCTTAAGCCCTCACCAACAAATTATAGAGCAAATTGCTCACGAAATAGCATCCCTTACTGGAGAGGAAGTCGTACCTACGGATATGGGGAGTGTCACTGCCGAGGCTATCGCGACCGATATCGCAAAATGCTTGACCCCAGCTTTCAAAGAAAGCCCCATACAAGAGACTCGCAGATTATTAAGGGAGCAAAGCCACGCTTCTAGTAACACCTTTGAACCTTTAAGAGTTGCCCCCATCACTGCCGCAGAGTGCGCGACGGTATTCTTATCGGAACTCTTGGGACTCATCCCTCGAAAACACCTTCCCTCATTTGATGACATAGCACTGAGGTTAGAGCCTCGGAGGCAGAATCCAGCTCTCGAACGTGAATAGGATGTCCCCGGACATATGGCGAATGCTAAATCCAGCAAAAGCAGATCGAATCTCGACAGCGATTGAGAGCTTCTGAAACTAAAGCGAGGAACTTATGAGCACTGCCCCTTTAAGAGTCGATACCCGTGGAGCCGCTACTCAAGCCGCCATTCCAACCGCCGTCGTAAGCCAAACCGCGACGGCGGTTTTGGCGGCGGCTGGCGTTAGCGGCACCTCCACCGTGACGGGAGTGACCGGAACGGCTGTCACGTTAAGGGACATTGTGGGTAATCCTCAAAGTTTCTATTTCACAGCTTTGGGCGCAGCACCCCGCTTCAACGGCTTTGCCTTAAGCCGTGGATGGCGTGACGCTCAAACAAATGCGGATCACGTGGGAAGAACGATCTCTGAAGCTTTAAATCCCAAGGAACTAACAGCAAACAAAGTAAGAGAACTAATAGAGGGTGAGCTAGAGACTTTACAGCCATCAGAATGGGGAGAAATATCTAAAGAGCCAGATCGTGATGCCAAGATGTATGATCAATCTTTCCAAATGGCGCGTAGTGTATTCGACGCGTATCTAACAGGCTCCTTCCTGGCGGTAGGACATACGGACGGCAGACCTTTTGATTTCATGGACCGACCCGCGAACTTCTCCACGCTTAACGACTCCGATCCTGATGTCGCCCGGGACGGAGGTTGGGTCGATTTAGGATTGGCTTTGGGAGAAGTGCCCACAGCAGCTAAAATCGGGCTCCGCTATCTTCATCAAGAGATCAACGATTTACTTCTGAGGCTGCCTCAGCCGACAACCACGGAATCCGACGCCCCTACGTCGGCTACGGAAACTTCCACTGCAAACGCAAACGATGGGAGGGGGCATCTCAGCTTGGGGGATCGCGACGCGCATCAGAGGGCGGTCGCCGCGGCCTCGCGCATGAGGATCACGCAAACAGCGACGATCTCTACCGCACAACTGGCGTGCCGAGAGCTTAAATCCCTCGCGCAAAATTGCTCAAAATCTCAGGAGGAGTTTCAGAACCTGAACGACGCCCAAAGAGCCGCCCTTTTCATCCATCAAGCCTTAAAAATACTTCGGACTTTTCATCACCAGGAAAGTGCGCCGGTTCCGCTTACGGCCGATGCTTTCCGTTCCCAGATGGAAAGCCTTCCCGGCATCGCTTCGCCTCGAAATGAAAGGGACGAAAAGAAGAGCGCGTTTCACACCGGCGACTTAGAGTGGAAAAGATGCCGTGAAGAGGTGGGGGACATCGTGGACGGTCTTTTGGACATCTCAATGGGTCAATTTGATGTTCTGCGGCTTATTCATTATGGAGAAACCCTCAAACGAGAAGCGGTCGCATGCATCGGGGCTCTACAAACCTATGACCAAACGCCCACACTACTCGCGGTGAGAAACGCGACTACAGGTCTCCGAAGCGCCGGGAGCACGGTAACCGCCTTAGCTGCCGGGTTCGGAGCCAGCACTTTCATGACTCGCTTTTCCGCACAGCATCCGACCCTCGCGGCCATAGGCACCGGGGCCATTTTTGCTCTTGGCTTGGTGGCGGCTCCAGCGACGCAGCAATTCTATGCCGCCCACCGGCTGGGAAGCGCCCTGGCCCATTTGGAAGCTCTCGCCCAAGCTGTTCGGGAAAAAGCCGCAGAAGTGGAAAGATTAAAGCGACAGAAGAGTCGGAACGCGGCTTTAGATTTTATCGCTAAAATCGTCCGTGATCGGGGCCTGCCCGAAGGCTTCGATCCCAATCAGATGGCCCCTAAATCCTCGCTTGCGGATACTGTTTTGGATGGCCTTACCAACCCAAAAACTTAAAAACAAAATGGAGTTCAAGAACTCGTGACTCCTCCCAACGCCACATCGCTAAGGTTTTCGGGCTTTCAGGAGATGGAAGCTTATATGAGGCGATTGTTGGGGGAGATTGTTGCAGCTCCTGGAGTTACGTCGATTCCTACAGCAACCCCTCCCGAAGTCATAAATGCTTTTACGACTTTTGAGAGCCTATTTATATATTGCCGAAGCGTCACAACTGGTCGTCGTTATGGATTATGGACCCCTAGGATCAATGAAGATCCTTGCCGACTGATCATTGCCACACCCCATGGGCAAGAGAGGACGCGATCCCCTGAGACTCCGTACGTGACCTTTCAATATGAGGGAGCGGATAATCCCTTAGTGATACGCGTCTCACTCCCCGGTTGCGGGACTAGGGTTTTCTCTTACGATCCCGACCGCCGTGTCTCCATCGTTCCACTCCTCATGCCTTCCTTGCTTCTCCGAAGCGGCGCGACTCTTTACGGGTGCCAACAGGAGTCTCAGGTCCCTCCTCATCAGGGTCCTTATATCTGGATCACTGGAGAGAGGGCGAATTCCTCTGCAAAGCTAACTCCCTTAAATCCTTTAAAATGGCTGGAGAGTTTGGAAGGACATGCCGTCTTCGAGCAACTAGACGCCCTACCCCTAATGCTAGGGACTATCCACGTCCCTACGACGAGCGGGACGCAGCCTAAGCCCTTGGATCAGCATGGATTGAGCCTTGTAAAAGACGAAGACATTCAATTTCCGGCTTTAGAGCATCTTATGCAGGGGCTCGACCGCCTCCCCATAGGGGTAGGGTGTTTTTCTTCCACACAGACTCGTTGGACCCGGGAACAGAGCGCTAAGTTGACGGGAAGAGCGGGGCGATCGCTAGCGCTCCAAGCGGCTTCTCCTCGACAATGTAACTTTACGGGCATCGTGGATTTCCTCACCGGTAAGAGGGTCGCGATTCTCACCGGTCATGCGGCACCAGACGAATCGGTGGACTCCCCTCTTCCTGCAGAAACTATTTCCGACGCTCAAATGGATGATTGGGCCGATAATTGGATGCCTACCTTACCTCAGGGTGTTTACGTCGTGGACAGCGAAGGTCACGTTTTTGGAAGACCACAACCTTTACGATCCCCTCATGAAGCCTTAAGCGGAGAACATCGAGGACAAGAAGTCGTCCTCAAGGATTTTCAACTTATCGAAGTTTTAAGAACGAATCCCACCCTTTTTACGGAGCAGGGATTAAAATTTGTCATTTTTTCGGGTTGTCGCGGTTCGAAAACTTCTTTGGCGCTCATGACTCATATGCCCCGTCTAATGGGGGCCGTCGGTTATCGGAGACCGGTCCCCGAAGACCTTTGTCTTCAGCTGGGCAGGCTCATGCTGTGCGCCCTGGATTCCGATACGACGCCCTTCCGCGATAGGGAAACGCCGGATCTGAAACAAGCCTTCGTTTGGTCGTTGCAAGCGATGAAGGCCATGGCCTCGAAACTGAGGAACGCAAATAAACCAGAAGTAGCCGAAGCAGATAGAATCGACGCATTCGTGGAATGCACGATTCTTTTTTTAAGGCCCGTCGAGACCTCCAGCTCTTAAAAACTTTTCCCCTGTAAACATTTCCGTTTCAAAGCCTGCTATTGGCAGGATCGCTAACAAGTATCGCAAGAAGCTTATCATATTTCGGGTTGCCATCTTCCCGAAAACCTTTATTTTGCAGTGCATTATGCATCCCGTCCTCGTGAGCATCCCTCTCTTTGGAGGCATCAAAATATATACCTACGGCCTTATGTATGCCTTAGCGGCCCTGACTTCGATTTATGTCAGCGTCCGCTTGGGTCGAAAAGAAGGCTACTCCGCCGACCGAATCATGGACTTATCTTTCTATCTCATCATCGGAAACCTCATCGGAGCCCGCGTTCTCTATGTCATCACCGACTGGCAACGCTTCGCGGACTATCCGCTGGATGTTTTTAAGATCTGGGAAGGAGGTCTCGTCTTTTTTGGCGGACTCTTAGGGGCCATTGCGATGGCGCTCTATCTCATCCCTCGCTATAAAATGGATTTCCTAAAGACGGCTGATTTTTATATGCCGGGACTGGCCTTCGGGCATGCCATCGGGCGGCTGGGCTGTTTCGCTTCGGGGTGTTGCCATGGAAAACCCATGCCGGATTTCCCATTGTCCATTACCTTCCCAAGCCAACCCTATACGCTGGCACCCACGGGTATTCCCCTTTTCCCGTCCCAACTGGCCGAATCCCTGAGCCTCTTTCTCGTCGGCGGACTCCTTCTACTTCTCTGGAAGCGAAAGCGTTTCGACGGCCAGGTCTTCCTGGTATATTTGATCCTCTACAGCATTATACGCAGCGTGTTGGAGATCTTCCGCGGCGACAGCATCCGCGGGTTCCTCATCGATCCTTGGCTTTCGACTTCGCAATTCATCAGTCTCTGTTTGATCATCATGGCTCTTGTGGTCTATAAGCGTCTTTCCCGGAAGAAATCGGAGCTCTTATGAAAAGAAACATCGCCTTTCTCTTAGCCCTCGGCGCATTCGCCTTAACGACGGGTTTCTTGACGTCATGCAATAAAGCGATCGTGCATTCTAAAGACAAGGAGTTCCCTCCCCTGTCCAAAACCTTCTCTTCGACGCCTAAAGAAACCTTCGAAGCCGCTCAAAAGGTTTTGGAACGCGAGGGCTTCAAGATCGCCCGCGCCGACGACGATGCCGGGCTGATACAAACCAATTGGATCAGCACGAAAGCCGCCTCCCATTACCTCGAACTCTTCGGCAAAAAAGATTATGGCACCGTCGGGGCCTATTACCGGATCACGGTCAAGATGGAGGAGAAAGAGAATAAGTCGAAGGTGGACGTGTTCACAACGACCCGCTCCATCATCACAGGGCGGCTCCATTCGGCTTACAGCGAGGAAAGGAAATTCCTCTCCAAAATGACCGATTATCTCCGTAAAGACGATTTTGAGATTACGAACGTGGGCGTGGATGAGAAGGAAGGACGATGAGCCAAGGGACAAACGACGAGAAGACCGGCGAAACGAGCGGTAAACGCTACCGAGACACCCTTCACCTTCCACAAACCGATTTTCCGATGAAGGCCGAGCTGGCCAAGCGCGAGCCTTCATTCCTGGAACGCTGGGAAAAAGATCAGCTCTACCGAAAAATCCTAAACGAAAACAAAAATGGACCGAAATTCATCCTGCATGACGGGCCTCCGTACGCGAACGGCAACATCCATTTCGGCCACATCCTGAATAAGATCCTCAAAGACATGATCGTCCGCTACCATAATATGCTGGGGCACTACAGTCCCTATATTCCCGGTTGGGATTGCCACGGGCTTCCGATCGAGCATCAAGTGGATAAGGACTTGGGACCTAAGAAGAAGACGATGTCAAAGGCCGAAATCCGCAAAGCGTGCCGGGATTACGCCTTAAAATACGTCAACCTCCAAAGAGAGGATTTCAAAAGACTGGGAATTGCCGCCGATTGGGAAAATCCGTATTTGACGATGAATTATCCTTATGAGGCTCAAATCGCGCGTGAGTTCGGGAAGTTCGCCGCCCAGGGGGATATCTATAAAGGCCTGCGTCCTGTCCTCTGGTGCGCGCATTGCCGTACCGCTTTGGCGGACGCGGAGGTCGAGCATGAGAACCATACCTCCCCTTCCGTTTATGTAAAATTTCCGCTAGTCCAGGACGAACGTTTTCAATCGCTCTTCCCTAAACTCGCCGGCGAGAAGGTCTCGATCGTGATTTGGACGACCACTCCCTGGACACTACCCGCCAACCTCGCGGTCGCTGTCCACACGAGCTACGATTACGTCGCCATGAATGTGGATGGGGAATTCCTCATCATCGCCAAGCAATTGGCCTCGGCTTTTTGCGAGATCTTGGAAAAATCCGAGACCGAACCCGCTTATCGGGTTTCGGGAGAAAAACTTGAAGGCTTGTCGGCACAACACCCCTTCCTCGACCGCACTTCGGCGATCGTCCTCGCCGACCATGTGACCGTGGATACGGGAACCGGCTGCGTCCATATCGCCCCCGGCCATGGTGAAGAAGATTATGAAGTGGGCAAGAAATATAAGCTGCCAACTCTTACGCCAGTCGACGGTGAGGGACGCTACACGGCTGAATGCGGGATCGAAGCCTGGAAGGGGACGAAGGTACTGGAAGCGAATCCGACGGTCATCGCTCTCTTGAAGGAAAAAGGAGCCTTGCTGAAGGAAAAGAACATCGAGCACATGTACCCGCACTGTTGGCGCTGCAAAAAGCCGCTTATTTTCCGCGCCACGGAGCAATGGTTTCTGTCCCTCACGAAGCACGACATCAAAGGAAAGGCTTTGGACGCCATCCGTCGAACCACATGGATCCCCCACTGGGGCCGCGAGCGCATCTATGGCATGGTCGAAAACCGTCCCGACTGGTGCCTCTCCCGTCAACGCAGCTGGGGCGTGCCGATCATGGCCTTCCGCTGCCGCGAATGCCAATACCTTCTCTTAGATCAAAAGCTCATCAATGCGATTGCCGATCGTTTCGAAAAAGAAGGCTCCGATATTTGGTTTTCCGAGCCCGTGGAAAATTTACTTCCGGCCGGCACTCAATGTGCCCAATGCCAAAGCACGGAATGGGTGAAGGAAGAGGATATCCTCGATGTATGGTTCGATTCCGGAGTGAGCTTCGCCTCCGTCTTGGAAAAGCGTGACGATTTGGATTTTCCCGCCGACTTATATTTGGAAGGCAGCGACCAGCACCGGGGATGGTTCCATGCCTCCCTTCTCGCGTCCGTCGGCACTCGAGGAAAAGCTCCTTATAAAACCGTTCTAACCCATGGCTTCGTCGTAGACAGCCACGGAAAGAAGTATTCCAAATCTGCCGGGAATTACGTACCTCCGGAAAAGGTGATCAAGGAAAACGGGGCCGAGATCCTGCGGCTCTGGGTGGCGGCCGAGGATTACCGTAATGACATACGCGTATCGACGGAAATCCTAGCGCGCTTGGCGGAAGCTTACCGGAAGATCCGCAATACGGGCCGATTTCTCCTGGGAAATCTTTCGGATTTCGACGCAAGTACGCCTTGGGATAAAGTCACTCTCTACGAAATCGACCATTACGCGCGCCACCAACTCCAAAAATTGGTTCTGAAAGTGCAAAAAGCCTACGAAGAATCGAATTTTCACGTTATTTTCCATGAACTGAACCGTTTCTGCACGGTCGACCTTTCGGCGTTTTACCTCGATATCTTGAAGGACCGTCTTTACACCTACGCCAAGAGTCATCCGGCGCGGCGTGGAGCGCAAAAAGTCCTCTTCGAAATCGTCACGGTCATGAGTCGGCTGATGGCGCCGATTCTCGCCTTCACATCGGAAGAGATTTGGCAGCATTTGCCTAATTTCACCGGCAAGACCGAATCCATCCATTTGGCTCGCTTTCCTAAGGCGGATCCCGCGGCGATCAACGAGGCCTTATCCGGTCGTTGGGAAAATTTCAAAGAACTCCGCGCCGATATTCTGAAGAGCCTTGAAGAAGCGCGGCAAGGCAAAATCATCGGAAATTCCTTGGAAGCGAAGATCATTTTCACCGCAGCCGACGAACCTTTGCATCTTTTGGAGAGTTTCGGCGATCAACTCTCGGATCTGCTGCAAGTCTCGCAAATCGAATGGAGCGAAGACATATCCCCTCAAGCCAAGCCGAGCAGCCTTTTTCCTTCCCTCTTCATCGAAATCCGGCGTGCCGATGGTAATAAATGCGAACGGTGCTGGAAATGGCGCGGGGACATCGGACGGAACGCCACACATCCAACAATCTGCCATTCCTGCATCGAGGCCATCACCTCATGAGAGATCTTTTGAAAAAATGGCCCCTCGTCTTAGGACTTGCCACGGTGGTTTTCGTCTTGGATCAAATCACGAAGCATTGGATCGTCCAAAACGTGCCTCGGGAGGTCTTCTTCCCCGTCATTCCAGGGATTTTCGACATCGTCCATACGCGCAATAAAGGCGCGGCATTCGGTTTCATGTCGGAAATGCCCGAGCATATCCGGATGCCTTTCTTTTTCATCAGTTCCATTCTCGCGTTGGTCGGCATGATCTATTATTTTTCTAAAGCCTATCCGGAAGAAACCCTGGTCACGGTGAGTTTAGGTCTCATTTTAGGCGGCGCCTTAGGGAATATTTACGATCGCATCACCTTGGGCGAAGTGGTTGATTTTCTATCCTTTCATTATTACGACCAATGGGCGGACTTTTCTCTTTTCGGTCTTTCCGTTTCCTTCCGACTGGAATGGCCCGCTTTCAACGTGGCGGATTCCGCTATTTGCGTGGCCATCGGCCTGTTGCTTTTTTTCATGCTCTTCAGGGCCGAGCCCGCGAAAACCAAAAAAGGAGTCGTTCTCCCATGATGCCATTTCTCTTTTCCATCGGAGGAACGAAAGTCCCCTCCTTCTTTTTCTTCATCATGGTCGCGACCTTGGCATGCACCTTTTACCTCTTCTTCAATGCCAAGCGCGAAGGCCTACAACAAGAAGCCATGTTGGATATGGGGATTCTTGGAATGATCGTCGGCGTCTTAGGCGCCCGAATCTTTCACATACTCGTCGAGGCCCCCGCTTATTATTGGGCGAAACCGACGCGCGTGTTCGAGTTTTGGCGCGGCGGCTTCGTGTCCTGGGGCGCCTTTCTCGCCCTAGCGATCTCGTTACCCATTTATTTCAGGGTCCGGAAGCTTCCTATCTTGGAATATTTCGATTTCTTTGCGACCGGGGCGCCTTTAATCAAATTCTTTGTGCGGTTCGCCTGTCTCTTGACGGGTTGTTGCTACGGGAAACCCAGCGATCTGCCGTGGGCCATTACATTTACCGACCCGGCGTCGACGGCCTACTATTACTATCCCAACATTCCCCTACAGCCCACTCAAATCTATTCCATGATCCACGCAACGCTGCTTTTTTTCTTCATGAGATGGTTCTACAAGACGCATAAACAATACCCGGGAGAGAGCATCTGCGTCTTAGTCATCGCATGGTCACTCCCAAGGGCTTTCATCGAATTTTTCCGGGGAGATGCGGATCGGGGGCTGTATTTCGGAGGCCATGTGTCGACAGGCCAAATCACGGGCATGGTCGTTTCCATCGTAGCCCTTATTCTCTACCGGTACCTTCATGGACGCTACGCGAAAAAGACTCAGAGTTGAGATCGCGATCCTCTTTTTCGCGGTTTTAGGGTCCATCCGGCTTTTTTACGGATTACGGCATATTCCCCTCTTGCATGATTATCTCTCCACCCTCGTCGCTATCCTTCTCGTCTATCCTGCCCTCCTCCACACGGAGAAGCGCAAACTTCCTTTCGTATTTTGGGATAAAAATTGGGTGTCGTCCTTAAAGGTCCTCTTGCTGACGTCGTTGGTGGTTTTTCCGCTATTTCTTTGCGGGAATGCTATTTATCAAACGCAGCTCCTGCACCGCGTCTTCGTGCCCAACGCTTCCGTCTTCACCATTTCCGCGATCTTGGCCCAAATTGTCTTGGTCGGATTTCCCGAGGAATTCTTCTTCCGCGGCTATCTCCAACCGGGTCTCCGCTTCTTTTTCCCGAGACTAACTGAGGAAATCAGCTTCTTAAGGCCTTTGAGGATTCATGCATCCTGGAGCATCCCCCTCTCCGCCCTTCTTTTCGCGGCCTCCCATAGCTTCATCGCCTACCAATGGTGGCATTTCTCGATATTCTTCCCGGCTCTAGTCTTTGGATGGTTAAGGGAAAAAACAAACGGCCTCATCGCCCCGACTCTCTTTCATGCCTTAAGCAACATCGTCATCACGTGGATTGGGGCGTCGTATCGTTAGCAAAGAAAACTCGTCACGCCCGCTCATTTTCGATACCGGTATTCTTACTTAATGCTTTCGAGACAAACTAGAAACACACACACTTGAAATCAAATCCTTCAACGCCAATTAAAATACTTTTTCTAGATCCCCACTTTTTAGTGGCTGAAAAACCTGCCGGGATAGCCACGCAACCTCTTAAAAACAGCGCCTTGCCTTCGCTAGCAGCGCTGTTGGCCAACGATTTTCCTGAATTAAAAAATGTGGGAGGGAGCGATTGGGGCGCGGCGCATCGGTTGGACGTCGAGACTTCCGGTCTCGTGATTTTCGCGCGCGATCAACAAACGTATGATTATTTCCGAAAAATCTTTTCCGCGAATAAGATTGAAAAAGAATACCAAGCCCGCGTGCAAGGGTGCATCAAAAAACCAGGGAAAATCACTTGGCCTATCGGCCCCGACCCGAAAAGCAAAAAGCGCGTGAAGGTTTTTAAGGATAAAAAGGAAGCCATCCGAAACAAGGCCCAGGAGGCGGTGACTTATTACACTCCCTTGGCATCCACTATCTCGACGACATTATTAAAAATTACGATCAAAACGGGACGACGCCACCAGATCCGTGCCCACATGGCGGCTTTAGGGCATCCGGTGTTGGGTGACCAGCTTTATGGAAGGCAAATGAAACCACCGCTTCATCTCTATGCCCAGCAGCTCATCTTCCAACATCCCATCTCAAAAAAAAGGCATAAAATATGCCTTACTGACGGGGCCATGATGGAGACGACAGCGTGAGAGCATTTTCTATGCAGCCCTGTTGCGCAGGCCAGTCGCATTTGTAGACTCTACTGACAACGAAACGGTATACCGAAAAAAAAGAAATAAGCCGCAACTTCTAAAAGAAAACGCCGATCTCCTGGGTAAGGAGATTTTTATGCATCCACCTCTCATTTCCTCTTTAGCTGAGCGCTTTTTGGGCGGCCTCAAAGGTATCCACCCAGAAGTAGCAGATGTCGTGGATTCTGCTCAGAAGCTTGCACACGCCGTGAAAGAAAGCCCCGAGGCGGCATTGCACCGAGTTGCCAATGGAGCCATTGACACATTCACAAACCATGCTCCCAAGCCACTAGTCCGTGCGGTTAGTTGCGTTGGCCTCACAGGATTGTGCGTCGCCTTCTGGGCGGTTCAAGCCTACACAACGGCAACGGATGGGAAGACCGATGGAAGCCGCCGTTAATTCAAAGAATGGACTTTAGCTTATACCCTAGGTATCCGGCATGTCCGATGGACGAGAGACTCAAGGCTAAGGCGAGCCCCTGTGATTCCAAAGGTTTTATCAGAATCATTGAAAAGAGAATATGAAGACCTACGGAGAGGTTAGAGGCTTTGAGTAAAACCCGAGGCTGTTGGAGCGACAAAAAGACTTGGGAGAGAAGTTTTGATACCGACACGAAGGGAAGCCCGATCGCCGTCATGATCAAAACCCGTTGCGTCCCTAGGACGTCGTGAGAGCCGAACTGTCCATGCTCAAATAAAAGCTTCACGATAGGTTTCGCCAAAACCATCAACCCCAATGTGGCAGGGAGGATCAATGCCAGAGTCACTTTCATGGAAAATAGCAGGGTATCCTTAAGCTTCTGCCGGCCTTCTGCGCTCGACACGCTCTGAGCTTGAAGCGATAGAGTGGGTAAAAGAATCGTCGCCATAGCAACCGCCACCAACCCTAAAGGGAATTGGAACAAACGATCCGCATACCAAAGCCAAGACACGCTCCCCTCCGGCAAAAATGTCGCGAGGGCGGTAATCAGTAAGACGTGAAATTGATAAATCGCCGCCCCATAGCAGGACGGCCAGAAGAGTTTCGTCATCTTTTCCAAGACGGGATGTCGCCATCCGAAATCAAAGCGAGGGAGGAGCTCCGCCCGCTTCAATACGGGCACATGGATTAAAACCTGAGCTACGCCTCCCACCAAGACTCCGGCCGCCAAACCATAGATCGGTTGGGCGAAAAACCGAGAAAGACCTAAGGCTCCGCCGATCATGCCGAGATTGAGAAGCACCGGAGCGAGGGCCGATGGGGAAAATACGCCCACGCTATGGGCGATTCCCATCCCCAAAGCCGTCCACGTAATCAATAAAAGATAAGGCAATAGAAGACGCACCAGTAACAAAATCTGGTCATGGCTCGTCCCCTCCACCAACCCGGGAGCGAGGGCATAAATCAGCCCGGGAGCCGCTAAAATTAATAGAAGCAAAAGGCCTCCCAAAAATACCGTCATCGCCGTGAAGACCTTATCCACGACTTGCTTAGCCTGAGAGGTCCCCTTTACCTCCGAAAAAACCGGCACAAAGGCCCCCGTTAGAGCTCCCTCAGCGAAGAGACGGCGAAAAAGATTGGGCAGGCGAAAGGCCACGAAGAAGAGATCCGTCAGTCCTCCGGCCCCGAAAACATAAGCGATAGCCATGTCTCTCAGCATTCCCGTGACCCGACTCACCAAGGTCAAAAAACTGACCCCGCCGGCTTTTTTCAGGATTTGATTTTTTTCCATTTAAAGGGTTTTGGGCATTGACATATTTTTTGGCTGAATGCTAGCTCAGCCCACCTTATGGCAGAAGAAACTAAAGAAGGTTCTAAAGAGACCAAGAAGAAGAAACTCGTGAAAGGCCGTCACGCCTCGGCGATTAAGCGTCACCGCCAAAACGTGAAGAAGCAAGCCCAGAACAAATCAGCCATTTCCGCGATGAGAACGGCCGAGAAGAAGGTCCGTCAAGCGGTCGCGGCTAAGGATGCGGGCAAAGCCAAGGAAGCGTTGAAGACCGCCGTTTCTCTCTTGGATCGGGTGGGCAAGAAGGGTATTTTCCACCGCAACACGACGTCCCGTCACGTTTCCCGTCTTTCCCGTTTAGTGTCCGGCTTAGCAGCTTAAGATCTGAATAGGGTTCTTAAAGCACCCAAGGCATTGAAAGCCGTTCTTGTAGCTTTTCTTTCCACGAAAGCTGTAATTCCGCTTCGAGGGTTAAACACTTCACTCAGCAATACATCAGCTTGTAAATCTCGATAGGTATTTTCCACGGCTTCTGAAAAATTCCCCTTGGAAAACCTATCCGTAAATCTCTCGAACCCTAAGCAACCGGCCTCGGCAAGTGCGATAAACCCTCTTTCCAAAGGCGTAAAGCGAGCCTGATCCGCTAAAATACCTACAGTTTCCTCTTGTAGCACTTGTATAAGAGGCCTCGCGGGTATTTGCGGGGTGAACTTGAAATTTATAGGCGCGTTCATTTGAATCTCCTTATAATCAAAGAAAGGTTATCGGCTCCTCTTTTAAAAAGTTGCTATGCGGCGCATCAATATTTTTATGCGGTGTGTTATTTTAGCCAACCGACTTCCATGCCGTGATGGCACAAGATGTAGTCGTAGCGCACAGGATCTTCCGGATCGAGAGTCTTCAAAAACTCCGTAATTTCAAGGGCCATTTTCCAATTTGGGTTGGCGTAACGGCTCAGGCGGTACTTTTGGGCGAATTGGTAAATATGGGTATCCAACGGCACGACTAAAGAAGACGGCGGAATCTGCTTCCAGAGACCAAGATCCACCCCGTCGCTGGGTCTCACCATCCACCTCAAATACATGCACAGGCGCTTACACGCCGAACCATCTTCGGGTGACGGGAAGAAATGACGGAATCCTCGGGACCATTCACGGCGGCCGCTCATATCCAAAAGCCTTCTCGAAAAAGCGCCTAAGCCAGCCGAGACATCGGTAGGGCTTCCCTTCGAAAACAGGTTTTCGATCGATCCATACTCCCGTAAGGCTCGGGATAACGTCTCCATCAGAAGAATTAGGTCCTCTCCCCTCACCCACCGATGCTGGATTTTGAGCCAGGATTCCAGGTCTTCGTGAGGGTCGAACCGACCCTCAAAAGACTTCAGGAAACGAGCCGGCTGCGGTCCTAAAAGGGCCAGGATTTTCTTCAAGGACGTATGAATCGATTTCACCTGACCGAAGGCCATCAAAGCCGAGATCAACCCAACGACCTCTTGGTCCTCAGGCGACGCGTACTGGTGGACGAAATATACCGGGTCGGCTTCGATGGGTTGGATACGGTGAAGTCGCGCCAGCTCTCGTACCTTTTCCAAAGCCGCGTTCCGATCGCGCTTGGATGGTGCCCTTAAAGGGCGGTTTGACAAGGGTTTTCGGCTCAGCATAGAGTTTTCTCGCCGACCTATGGACGACATCGAAGAGATTAGAAAGCTCAAAAAAGAGCGAAATGCGGTTATCCTTGCGCACTTTTATCAGGAATCTGAAATTCAAGACCTCGCCGACTACGTGGAGGATAGTTTAGGGCTCGCCCGACGCGCCCAAAAAACCGAGGCGGACGTGATCGTCTTCGCCGGAGTCCATTTCATGGCGGAGACCGCGAAAATTTTAAATCCTACGAAGACCGTCGTCATTCCGGATCTCGAAGCGGGATGCTCCCTCGCCGATAGCTGTCCCCCGAAAGAATTCGCCGCCTTTAAAGCCCGACACCCGGATCATATCGTGATTTCCTACATCAACTGCACGGCGGAGATTAAGGCTTTGAGCGACGTTATCTGTACGTCGAGCAACGCCGAGAAGATCGTTCGGCAGATACCTCCGAACCAAAAAATCATCTTCGCCCCGGACAAAAACCTCGGCGCCTATCTCGTCAAAAAAACCGGACGCGACATGGTGCTTTGGAACGGCGCCTGCATCGTCCACGAGATCTTCAGCGAGAAAAAATTGGTGCAGCTTAAAGTGCGCCATCCGGAAGCCAAGGTCATCGCCCATCCCGAATGCGAGGAACACATCCTGAAATACGCCGATTTCATCGGCTCGACGTCCCGCTTGTTGGAATTTTCCCAAAAAGATCCGGCTAAGGAATTCATCGTAGTGACGGAGTCCGGCGTCCTGCATCAAATGGAAAAAGCGGCGCCTCACAAGACGTTTTACCCCGCGCCTCCGGACGCCAACTGCGCCTGCAACGAATGCCCCCACATGAAGAAGAACACCCTTGAGAAGCTACGCCTCTGCCTGAGGGACTTGAAACCCGAAATCACGATGCCCGAATCCTTAAGACTCGCCGCCTTGAAGCCGTTACAAAAAATGTTTGAAATGACGGATGCCTAAGTCAAGAAACGTCCACCGCCTATTTTTCGGCAATTCGGCACTTCCATCCGTCAACTTTCTAGCACTTTTGCGGACATTGACGTTCATGATATCGTGGTCCTGCTGACCCCAACGAAATTACGGAGTGTTTCCAAGCTTCTTCCACACGTTAGCCTCAGCGATCCTCATGGCAGAAAAATTGCTCTTACTTTCATCAGGAGGATCGCCATGAATATAAAAAAAGTCCGACACTATGCTTGGATCGCCTTAGCGCTTTCGACGACGCCTGCATTCGCCGAGGGAGAGAGCTCCTATGAAAATCCCATGAATCATATGGAATTCACCTTTGAACCAGGCCCTGTCTCCGTAAACGAAACAGTCGATGGCTTCAGATATTTTTCTTTTATCTACGATCTGTACATTAAAAATAATAACTCTGAGCCTGTATCTACCTCGTTGATTCATGAGCGTCTTCCCTTCGACTTGATGGACATCGCTCATATCGATGAAGTGGAATTGAAAAGCGACGAGTCTACGCGAGGATTTTTCGATACTCTGGAAGTTGGGGGTGTGCAGCCTATGATTGCAGGAATGTATACGACGCGAAACACGGAAGCCGAGATCCAAATAAAAGATGTCTTTGGGCCTGGAGAATTCGGCCGCATAGGTTTTGCCGTGGAAGTTTTCAGCGACGAGTGCCGCCTTTTCCAAAGCCAAGCTCAGCTCTCTTTTGAATATGGAGGATCGGTATATCTCATGGAACCGGCCGCCCTAGGAACCGCGATGACGGGCTTCTGCGCTCAGCCGACGACGGAAGCGCCTTCTAAAGAAATTTCGGCGGAGACATCCCAGGGTCCCGACAATAATACCCCGACACCTGACTCTTGTGAGAGATATCGCATGGAAAAATCGGATTTATGGACACGGCTTGCCTCCGTCACAGATGGCAACGCTAGAACCGAACTCCAATCTCACATCGAATCCGTCATGCGCGAACTCGTCCGCTGCGAAGGTCAATGCCATTAACCCTAAGGGATAAAATAAATGTGCTAGAGACAACACTCGGATCAATCCCTCACCCGTTCGGCGCTAATGACGCCTTTTATTTTGGAGAGTGCTTTGATGAGACTTTGAAGGTGCTTTAGATCTTGGATGCCGATTTCGAAATTGTTGACCATCTTTTGGTCGCCGATCGAGCGGCAGGAGGCTTGGTTAATATTGACGCCGAGGTCAGAGATGATGCGGCTAATGTCCGCAAGAAGCCCCGGCTTATCGATGCAAATCACGCGAATCTTCGTGCTGGTCGGGTCGGTGGCCTTGACGTTCCATGCCGCCTCCAACCGCCGCGTCTTGTCGGAGGCCAGCACCTTGCTGCAGTCCGACGAGTGGATGGTCACACCGCGCCCACGCGTAATGAAGCCGACGATCGAATCGCCTGGGATCGGGTTACAGCACTTGGCGAGCGAGATCATGACGTCATCATAGCCTCCAACACGCACACGGCCTCGGCTACGCTCGAAGGCTTTTTTGAAGATGCGGCTGATCGTGCTTTCCTTAGCGGCTTCTTGTTGAGCCATTTCGTCGAGCGTCTCCTTGGGTAGGAGGGAAGCAACCACTTGGTGGGCGGACAGTTTGCCGTAACCTACGAGAATGAAGAGCTGCTTCTCGTCTTTAATGTGGCGACTTTCGAGAAAAGATAGAAATGCCTCGCCTTTATAAGTCTTGGCGGGACTTAATCCATAGCGGTCCAATTCCTTTTCCAATAAATCCTGACCCAGCTTGCCGGCGCGCGTGGATTGCTCTTCACGAAGGTGCTGGCGGATTTTCGCCTTGGCGCGGGAAGTTTGCGCGTATTTCAACCAATCTCGAGAGGGGTAATGTCCGTCTTGCGTAATGATCTCTACCGTATCGCCGCTTTTCATGCGGTAGCGTAGCGGCACCAGCTTTCCGTTAACGCGAGCTCCGACGCATTTGTTCCCGACTTCCGTATGGACGGAATAGGCGAAGTCGACCGGTGTCGATCCCGCCGGAAATTCGCGGATATCTCCTTTCGGCGTGAAAACGTAGACGTCGCTCGCGAAGAGGTCGAGCTTCACCGTATCCAAGTATTCCGCGGGATCCGAGAGATCCTTTTGCCATTCCATGAATTGGCGGATCCACCGGTACTTCATCTCGTCCTTGAGGTTGATTTCGCCGCCTTCTTTGTAATTCCAATGGGCCGCGATGCCCCAGTCCGCCACCTCATGCATCTCGCGCGTGCGGATTTGAAATTCAACCCGATAACCCTTAGGACCGATCACCGTCGTGTGGAGGGATTGGTAATTATTCATCTTAGGCATGCCGATGTAGTCCTTGAAACGACCGGGCACCGGTTTCCATAGGGAATGAACGAAGCCTAAGGTTTCATAGCATTGGGGGATAGAATTCACGATGACCCTCAATGCGAGCAAATCGTAGATCTGCTCGAATTCGACGTGTTGCTCTTCCATCTTACGATAAATACTGTAAACGTGCTTGATACGCGCCTGCAGGTCCGGCCTTATCCCATACTCCTGCAATTTCTCGTTTAACTTCACTTTCATCTCTTCGATGGATTTCCCCGTGAGCTTCTCAAGGGCCGTGGCCTTCTCCGTCAGGGTTTCCCAAAGTTGGGGTTTCAAATATTTAAGGGAGAGGTTTTCCAGATCCAACTTCAGTTCCTGCATCCCAAGACGGCCGGCGATGGGGGCGTAAATGTCCAAAGTCTCCTGGGAAATGAGGATCTGTTTATCCTCCGGCATGTGTTGCATCGTCTGCATGTTATGCAGGCGGTCGGCGAGTTTCACCAGGATGACCCGGATGTCGTCGGCCATCGCCATGAACATCTTCCTAAAATTCTCAGCCTGCCGCTGTTCCTTGCTGTTGAAGTTGATCTTGGAAAGCTTCGTGACGGCGTCGACGAGCTTGGCGATCTGGGGTCCGAAAAGCTGCTTAATGTCGTCTACGGTGGCGAGCGTGTCCTCGACCGTATCATGGAGGAAGCCCGTCGCGATGGACGGTGCGTCCAGGTGCATCTTAGCCAAGATATGGGCGACGGCCAAGGGATGGATAAGGTAAGGTTCGCCGGAGCGGCGCATCTGGCCCTGATGGACCTTGGCCGAATACACGTAGGCCTTGCGGATGAGGTCCAAATCGGCGTTGGGATTATAGCTTTCGACTTCGGCGAGGATGTCTTCGAAACGCAGTGTGCTGTCGGCCATTGACGCCATTATGCGGAGTTTAAAAATAGGGTCAAGTTTTGGGTGCCTTGGAAAAAAAATCAGCCGCTAATAGCCTTGTATTCAGAGCTCGTATTTTCATTATACAAAACTCACCCGATGTTCCAACGGGTCAACCCAAGGCTGGGCATGATGAAGATTACAATAAACCCAGCCTCGCTTGATGATCCCTTCGAATGAGTTCCTCATCCATGCTTCCATTTCCTGCGATGTCATACGGAAGTTTTTAGGAACTTTGAAATAGCAGGCTACGCGTGACGCTTCATGCTCTGGAAAGTTTCTTCGTTTCCACCGATGCATCATTCCGATCCACGACTTTGGATCGAAATGTTCGCTAGCAATGAAGTGGAAGAAAAAATCGGCAGGTTCTTCTATGGATCCGATTCTAATATCACCAGGCCCCGAATTAAAAGCGAAAAAGCCTGTCCTAACGAATACACTATCTCTCGTTTCCGAGTGAAAATGAGGCGTACGTTCGCCGAACTTCTCTAAACGCTCTCTAATGAATTCCTTTAATGGACTACGCGTCTCATTAAAGTCGAAACCGCTAAAATCGCCGCTAACCGCTCTTCTAATCGTCGCTTTCTCCCAGACTCTGATTGCCAAAAATCGACCGCGCGCCTTAAAGCGGATGTTCTAGCCCGATTCTCGTAAGATAAAGGAGTAGCAGGCTTAAGCGAAGAGGGATCGCCCAAAATCAATTCAGGATACCTTGTAGATTTGTAATAGCCGGAAATAAAGGGCAGGGAAAAACTACAGTTCGCGGATCGGATAATCATACCCGCAAGTTATCGCATATTTGAGGGAAAAGTTTCTTTTTACTTTTTATTTTTTGAACCCTTAGAATCTCTCAACGTTACTAAGGCCATTAACGGGAAGAGAGAATAATATCCCTCACTTCGGCATAAGCCCGCTCGATATCGTCATTTATCACAACGCGGTCAAAATGGTCCTTTTCCAGAAGCTGTTCCTGCGCGTCCTTCAGGCGCCTCTTCAAGGAGGCCTCGTTCTCGGTTTGGCGGCGGCGTAAGCGCTCCTCGAGGGCTTCGAGGGACGGGGGCATCAGGAAGACGGTGAGGCTATCCGGGAAGGCTTTCTTCACGCTCAAAGCCCCGCGCGTGTCTACATCCAAGACCGTGTCCAGTCCGGCGTCCCGCCGCTTCATCAAAGGGGCCTTTGGGGTCCCGTAAAAATACCCGTGCACGTCCTCGTATTCGAAAAATTCGCCGGCCGCGATCATATCGCGGAACTTTTCTTCGCCCACGAAATAATAATCGACGCCTTCCCTTTCGCCCGCACGGGGCTTCCGGGTCGTGCAGGAAATGGAACATTCGATGTCGGGTATGTCCTTCAACAGGCGATTGACCAAAGTCGTTTTACCCGCGCCTGAAGGGGCGGATAGCACGAAAAAGCGGCCTTTTTTAGGTGTGGAAGGCATGTCCCATCCTACTCGACGTTTTGGATTTGTTCACGGACTTTTTCGAGTTCGCTCTTGAACTCGATGACGCGGTGGGAGATTTCCACTCCGAAGGATTTCGACCCGATCGTGTTGATTTCGCGACCCATCTCTTGAATCAGGAAGTCGAACTTACGTCCTACCGGATTCTTATCCTGGAGGTATTTTTCGAACTCCTTAAGATGGCTCTGGAGGCGCACGATTTCCTCCGTCACGTCCGCCTTCTCGACCGCGATGGCCGCTTCTTGGATGGCGCGATCCTCCGGCATATTCGCTCGCTGGAGGCGTTCGACGACTTTGCGGTGGCGGTCATGGCCATGTTGTTTTGAATGGGTTTGAACGTACTTTAAGAGGCTTTTGAGCTTTTTAAGCTCGCTCTGGAGCCACTTTTTCAACCTTAAGCCTTCGCGCTCCCTCATTTTGCGCAAGTGCTGGAGAGCTTCTCCGACAAGGTTCAGAAGAGGACCACGAAGCGTCTCGATATCCTCCCGCGAAGAAGAAACCCCGGTGAGAGTCCGGTACGTCAAGAGATCGCTTAATGTGATCTCTCCGGAGAGCTGCAGCTCCTGCTTTATTTTTTTTAAAACATGAAACGCTTTCCTCGACTGGTCGAGTTCCGCGTCGTCCCGGGAAGCCATCTCTTCCTTCAGAAAGAGATCGAACTTGCCGCGGGAAAAGAGTTCCCGGATCTTCCTTTGAATATCCCCTTCTAACGAAGAATATTTTCCGGGGAAGCGCAAGGACACTTCGATGAAACGATGGTTTACCGACCGCGTCTCGATGAAGACGTGCGAGCGTCCCGCCGTCCCGCGCGCGATCCCGAATCCTGTCATCGACCTCATCGATAGCCTCCTATTGCAATCTTAGTTTTGTGCTTCCCAAGGCGATCAAGTCTCCAGACTTCAAGAGACGCGACTCCACTTCGGCTCCATTAACGAAAGTCCCATTTTTGCTGACGAGGTCCAGAATACCGATCGCTCCCGACTCGTCGTAGAAGATCATGGCATGAAGGCGCGATATGGAGATGTCTCTTACCTGAACGTCGGGGCCTCGGAGGAAACCCCCTAAATGTTCGACGCCCTGACCCGCCCCATGGCTCGCCGTCTTATTCGCACTGTCCTTTTTAAATTGAGTGGAAAGATACTGCATGACTAACTTCTTGGAGGCTTCGTCCAAAGCGAGAGCCGGGTCGAAATTGAATATCTTCGTCTTTTCCACCTCGTCCACGGAACGGCCAATGGCTCGGCAGGTCCCTTGGTCCACACGAATCTCTTCCCCCTTTTGCTTACCCTCGACCACTAAAAACACGGCTTGAGCATCCTCCGCTTTACGTAAAGAAATTTCCCCGGGAGTGTCTTTATTGACAGTCGGCAAAGCCGTCGCCTCCTCGACGAGGAGATGGGGAACGCCCTCACGTATCGGATAAACTACGAGACACGCTTCACAGACAGCCCCTAGTTCATCCGTGGAGAGTGTAAGAGCGCCCTTACATTTAGGACAGGCTAAGAGATCGAAAAGTTCGTTCAGCGCCATTATCCTTACTTCTCGGTATCCTTTAATGGGCCGCTGAACTTAGAATTGTAGGCCTTGATAACTTGATCTGTCAGGTCTTCTTTGGAAGCCACATAAAGAACGGTATCCGCCGAAGATTCCATGACCAACGTAAAACCACCACCCTTACCGATGTCGGCGGTGACCGTCTTGAGATTTTGGAGTATTTGGGAAGTCATCTTAGACTCGCGCGCCATTAACTCATCACGATAACCGGCGAAATTCTTCTGGAGTTCGGTGTACTTCTCTTGAAAAGTCTTCTGCTTGGCGATGAGAGCGTCCTGGGACAGAACGGCCTTTTGCTTTTCGAATTCCGCCTGCATCTTCTTTAATTCATCCTCTTGGATTTGCAGCTTCTTTTGCTTGGCGTCGAATTCGGACTTGAGGGCGGCCTTGGCCTTTTTCCCCTGTTCGACTTCGTTCAAAGCCTTTTGAAAATTCACGGTGCCGATCTTTATATCAGCGGCATAGGATGATGCCGTCATCAGGACTACGGCCATCAAAGATAAAATCGATTTCTTCATGATACTCGCTCCTTTTCGTCTTATTTTTTTGGGCCTTATCTGATGGGGAGGCTTTAAAGACAAGTGATTTTAGAAAAAACTCCCGATCGTGAAGTTGAAGATCACGGGATCCTCGCCGGGTTCGCGATGGATGGGCAACCCCCATTCGAAACGCAAGGGACCGAAGGGGGAATTCCAACGCAAGCCGAACCCATAATTACTTCTTAGGTTCTTGATCGAGAAATTCTCCTCTTCGGAAAAGGCGTTTCCGGTGTCGAAGAAAGTCACTGCCTTAAAACCGGCGGGATCGTATAAGGGCAGCTCGAGCTCGAGGTTTAGTTGCAGCATTTTATTGCCCCCAAAGACGAACCGATGGTCGCCTCCGATCGACGAGACGGGCACTCGAACGCTCGGGCCCACGCTTCGTAGGAAATACCCGCGGAGGAAATTGACCCCTCCCAGGAAGTATCTTTCGGAAAGAGGCACCGGATCCGAACCGGTGCTTTCTATCTGAGCCATCGTGAAGTTCAGTTTTCCGACGATTTTCTTCCATAAAGGTTGGTAGTAGCGGAAATTCTCGGAGATACGAACGAAGTTATTGTCTCCCCCCAAACCGGCGAACTCGGTCGTAAAACTCTGGTACATGCCCGAAGAGGGAAAGAGTCGGTTGTTGCGGGTATCGCGGATGAGCGACATGCCGACGCTGGAGGTGAGGCCGGAGAGATTGTTGGCGAAGACGGCCGGCACCGTGGTGGTGAAGTCGCTGATCTCCACGTCCTCGATTTGATAGGTGAGCCGAAAAGTGGAATAGTCGAAAATGCGGTGTCCCAACGTCGCACTCCCACCGAAGGACTTGCGGTCGAAGTCTGAGTAGACGTTGATCGTGCGGAAACCGGAAATGCCCAGGATCCATTGCGAATCGAGGAAAGACGGATCCTCCAAAGATAGAACGAAGAGTTGGCGTCGCGACGACGCTTCCACGGAGAACTGTCCGCTGATCCCGTAGCCCAGGAAATTCTCCTTCGCCAAGGATGCCGTCAGGATGAATTTTTCCACCGAAGAGAAACCGGCCCCGATCGAAAACTGTCCCGTCTGCCTTTCCTTCACCGAAATGTTGATTTGGATGCGGTCATCCGAAGAACCCCGCGGCGTCGCAAAATTCACCTCCTCGAAGTAACCGAGGGCCTGGACGCGTTGTTGGGATTCACGAAGGCGGGATTCGTTATAAAGGGTGTTCTCTTTGATCTTCAACTCGCGGCGGATGACCTTATCACGAGTCACCGAATTCCCTGAAATATTGATTTTTTCGATGTAAACGCGCGGACCGCGCTGGACCGTGTACGTCACGTCGGCGGTCTTATCGTCATCGTTGGGGAGAATCATGGGATTGATGTTCGCGAACGCGTATCCCTGATCTCCGTAGAGGGCGGAGAGCATCTGCAGATCTTCTTCTACTTTTTGCCGCGAATAATACTGGCCGGCTTTCAAAACCAGTTTGGAGTCCATCTCCTGCTTGGTCGTCAAGATCTCGCCCTGAACTTCCACCTGCCGGACTTTATACTTTTCGCCTTCCGTGATGTGGTATGTGACCGTGATCGACTTCCGGTCACGCGACAGATAGATTTTAGGACTGCCGACTTTAACCTTCAAATAACCGTTATTTTGGTAAAAATAAACGAGGAAGGCGCTGTCCCTCTTCACCATTTCCTCTTGATACTTACCGCCTCCCGTCAGCCACGAGAAATAGCTCCTCGCCTTAGTCTTGATCTTGGAACGTAATTCAGCGTCCGAGAAAACCTTATTGCCGATGAAATTAACGCGCGCCACCCGAACCGGCTCGCGCTCGTGGATGCGAAATATCAGCTCTTGGTTATCGCCCGTCGGCTCCTTTTTGAATTCCGTCGTGATTTCCGCCAGATGATACCCTTCCTTGGCGTAATGTTCCCGGATCTTTCGGATCGTATTCGAAAGACGTACGGAATCGAGCGGTGAGAAGGCTTTTACCTCGCTCAGTTCCCGCAGCTTATCTTCTTTTACCTTCTTATTACCCTCAAAAGTGATCTTAGTGACGTTCGTACGCTCCGTAACCGTCACGATGAGCCTGAGGCCTCCCGCTACATTGACCCTCTCAAACTTTACATCGGAAAAAGACCCCATGCGG
This sequence comes from uncultured Pseudomonadota bacterium, assembly GCA_964555055.1. Lineage (GTDB taxonomy): Bacteria > UBA10199 > UBA10199 > JACPAL01. Next base: position 289,486 of record CAZKQW010000001.1, read on the forward strand.
TAGAGGTTTTTCACATCCTTTTGGATCTTGTCGGGGGAATACGACGAGCCGATCCGGCTCTCGAGGGTGGCAATGATAGCCCGGGTCTCCACCCTTTGATTCCCGTTCACTTGGATTTCCCGAATCATGAGGTCGGCAAGGGAAACATCAGGCAAGACGGAAATAAGAAGGAACAGCAGAGCCGCTAAGGATCGCTTCAAGATATAGGGGAAAGATAAAGGACGGTCGCGTTTCATGTGGAGGAAGGGTCGCTACCCTTGAAGGGTTCCATCATCAAGTCGAATTATTCTAGGAAATCTCCGGGCGATCTCCTGGTTATGGGTCACGACGATTAGGGCGATTCCGCTTTCCTCATGAACCTTCATTAAAAGGTCAATCAAGCGTTGGCTGTTTTCATGGTCGAGGTTTCCCGTAGGTTCGTCGGCGCAAACGAGCCTCGGTTCCGTCACGAGGGCACGCGCCACAGCCACGCGCTGTTGCTCTCCCCCTGACATCTCTGAGGGTCGATGGTGGAGACGGTGATCGACGCCTAAGGCGGCTAAATAATGCTTCGCCCGCTCATAGGCCGACTTATCTCCACGCATGAGCAGAGGCATGGCGGCGTTCTCTAAGGCCGTGAATTCAGGCATTAAATGATGGAACTGAAACACAAAACCGATGGATCGATTGCGAAAATCGGAAAGTTCTCGATCGCTCAGCCGTCCCAGAGATTTCCCGTCGAAGATCACTTCTCCCGCGTCTGGGATCTCGAGACCGCTTAAAACATGAAGTAACGTGCTCTTCCCCGCTCCCGAAGCCCCCAAGAGGACCGAACGACTTTTAAAAGGGAATGCCAACGAAATCCCCTTCAGGACTTCGGTCCGTGCGACTCCGCTTCCATAGCCTTTCCTGACGTCACGACATTCCAACAGGACATCGGTCATAATTTCTCCGTTTTAAAGAAGCCCATTCAACGCTACATGCGTTATTTTTCTCAACGTCAGGATACAACCCAGCAGACAGATCGATAATGCCGCAATCGAAACCCAAATAAGGTGGTCCCATAAAAAGGCGACGGGAACGGTTTTTAGGAAATAAATTTCCGCTTCCAAACGGATCGGAGCCCAGGTCTTTAATACGAATTCGCACGCGAGCCCACCCGCCAAACCCGAGGCGGTTCCCAACACACCGATCAGGATCCCATCTAGAATGAAAACCCGCCGCAACCGTCCCCAGCTATAACCCAAGACCCTTAAAATCGCGATTTCCCGCCTTTTTTGCAGAATGAGCATCATTAAGGTGCCCAGGACGTTCAAGGAAGCCACGACGATTAAAACAGCCATGAGAAGACCGAACATCCATTTTTCGGTTTCCATGGCTTTGAAGACATTCTCATGAATCTCCTTCCAGCTCAGGATTTCATAAGGAAAGCCGAGGACATCCCTCAAAGCCTCCGAAAATCGATCGGCGTTCTTCGGAGAGTCTAGCCAGAGTTCGAATCCGGAGACCCTATCACCCATATGAAAAAAATCGCTCCCTTCCGCCAAATCCAAGAACGCGAAGGAAGAATCGACTTCATAGACGCCGGTCTCGAATACACCCGCCAGAAAGAAGCTCTTCAAATCCTGGGTGCTAATCTGGGAAAGATCTTTTTTTAGGTGCGTCTTCGGGGAAAAGGCCGATGGGAACAATAACTTCACAACACCTGGCTTGACTCCGGATTCCTCGGCGACGACCTTGCCCAGATAGATTTTAGGAAGATGCTTCTCGTTTTCTCCCGCGGCCATGTCGACGGATATGATTCCGGACTTATGAAAATAGTCCTGTGATACGCCTTTTAAAACTAAACCTTTGAGACTTTTCCCGCCGACCAGCATACCTTCGCGGTAAATAATGCGTTCCATGTTCTTTACCGAAATACGGGTTTCTCGCGAGACATCCCCCATCGCTTTCTCGACGGCGATCGGGTCGTCGATATCGTCTTCGAAATGCACCGTCACGTGGGCTTGAGATCCGAGGATCGCCTTCTCGTAATCCCTCGAGAAGCCTTCCGTGATCCCAAGAGCTAAAAGCAATGCCATTACCCCGAAACCCATTCCTAAAATAGCGACCCACAACGACGCCGAGAAGAATCCGCCGGCGCGCGAGCTTGCAAATAATCTCCACGCCAAAATCGCATCCCAGAGCCTCATGACTCCTCCCGTTGCAAGGATGCGATGGGATCCGCCTCGCATGCCTTATAGGCCGGGTAAAAGGCGGCCAGAAGAACGATCACGGGCACCAGAAAGAAAATCATGGATAATGAAAGCGGGGAAAAGGAAAGGGGGAGTTTATCGATGTAATACGTAGGCGGAAGATCGATCGGGTGGCGCACGCCCCAGAGAACGCAGGACAAGCCCAAAAGTCCCCCCACACCGCCACCCCATGCCGCTAAACGCAAGGCGTAGAAAAGAAAGATCTTTCGGATGGCCTTTCGCTGCAATCCGAGAGCCTTTAACAAACCCATGTCTTTTCTCTTTTCGACGACAGTCAATGACAGCACACTGAAAATGTTAAAGGAAGCCACCCATAAAAGTACGGCAAGCAAAGCTCCCATACCGATCTTTTCCAAGCGTAGAGCGGCGAAGAGCTTAGGGTTCTGATCCACCCAGGTTTCGATGGCGAAAGAAGGCGGATCCGAAATTGACGCCTGACTCGTGATCGCGCGCTTCATCCTTTCCGTGTCGTGAATGTCGTGAAACCAAACTTCCAACCCCCGTTTCCCCTCGGCTCCAAAAAGCTTTCGGGCCTCTTCATAAGAGACCAATCCGTATTTATGGTCGAAGTCGTAATAGCCCGAGTGGAACAATCCGGTCAGTCGAACCTCACGACGGTGAGGGATCAAATCACCCGTCGGCCCGATTTCCCCCAAGGGAAAAACCAACTGCATGGTTTCATTAAAATCCGGATGAACGCGCAACATCCCGGCGAGCTCATCGCCCAAGATTAAAGAGCCGGATGCGAACTCCCTATTTTCAGAAAGCTCCCCCAACCTCTGAGGATCGGGTTTTTCCGAAATCCCCCGCAAGCGCATCCCCATCGTCATGCCGTTATCGGCTTGAATGATAGTCTCGCCTTCGACGAAGGGAAGGACTTTGAGGACGCGCGGAATCCTTTGGATCTTCTCTCGGAGAGTGTCCATCTCCACGGTGTTATAAGGGGACAACGCCACAACCAACAACGGAGCCCGAAATCCCAAAATCCTTTTTTGGAAATCCCTCTCGAACCCTTCCATCACGGATAGGATGAAGACGAGGGCAAAGACGGAGACGGCGATCGAAAAAAGGGAGATGCGGATCAGAAACGTCAATAAAGGAGGGCGGTTTCCCGAAAACTGGAAATAGCGTTTCGCGATGAAGGTTTCGAAGGACATGAGTGCGCCTTCAGTGCGCCTTGGCTTCAGGCCTCATGAGAGGAAAGAGGATGACGTCCCGGATCGACGGCTGATCCGTCAAAAGCATCACGAGCCGGTCGATACCGATCCCCTCACCTGCCGTCGGGGGTAGGCCGTGCTCCAGGGCGCGGATATAATCCTCGTCGAAGGGCATGGCTTCCTCATCGCCCTTCTTCTTGGCCTCCACTTGAGCCAGAAACCTTTCCTTTTGGTCCAACGGATCGTTGAGCTCGGAGAACGCATTAGCTACTTCCATCCCGGCCACGTAGAGCTCGAATCGATCGCAGATCTCTCCGTTCTTCTCGTTCTTGCGCGCGAGCGGCGAATCCTTGAGCGGAAAATCAGTCACAAAGGTGGGTTGAATGAGATTTTTCTCCCCGATACGCATCATCTCCTCGTGCGTCATCCGCGCGAACGGAGCCTTAAAGGATAATTCCTTCCCTTGATAGGGTACCGTCGTCGTCCCGCAGACTTTTTGGGCGAGTTCAGAAAAGAGAGTTTCGGTCAACGCCATCAAGTCCTCGAAGGTCGCATACGACTGGTAAAACTCAATCATCGTGAACTCGGGATTGTGTTGGGTGGACACGCCTTCGTTACGGAAGTTCCGGTTGATCTCGAAGACGCGCTCGAAACCGCCGACGACCAGGCGTTTTAAATAAAGCTCAGGCGCAATACGGAGATACAGCTCCATACCAAGTGCGTTATGATGGGTCACAAAAGGCTTGGCGGCGGCTCCTCCCGCTAAGGGATGCATCATCGGCGTTTCCACCTCAATGTAATCCCGTGCGATAAAGAACTCGCGCATCCACTGGATAATGTGGGCTCGCTTCCGGAATACCATTTGAACGTCTTCATTAGCCACCAGGTCCAAATACCGCTGGCGGTAACGGATTTCGACGTCGCTGAGCCCATGCCACTTTTCGGGCAAGGGACGCAGGGACTTACCGGCGAATTGCAAAGTCTGGATGCGTAGGGTCAGTTCGTTCGTCTTCGTGCGGAAGAGATTTCCCGACACGAAGATGAAGTCCCCAATGTCGAGGGATTTGTAGAGAGAGAACGTCTTCTCGTCGACACCCTTTTGATCGATAAAAAGCTGCAGCGTCCCCTTACGGTCTTTAAGGCGGATGAACGCGGCCTTGCCGAACGCACGCACCATCATGATGCGTCCCGCGAGAGTGAAGATCTCAGGGATCTTTTCCAGCTCCTCACCCGAAAATTTCTCGTAATTCTCGGAAATTTCCCGCGTCGTGTGCGTCACCCGGAAACCATTCGGGTACGGATGGATGCCTTGGGACTTCAATTCTTCCAGACGCTTCAACCGATTTTCGTATTCTTCTTGTGACATGAGTGGCTTGGTTTTGTCCAAGATCGAGACCAAGTCAATGTTCTAGTCGCCGATCCGGACTATGAAATCGCCTTTGAATGGGAACTCAAACGATATCCCCATTCCACAGTTTCTCAAGGAAAGTTTCCCAAGGAAATGTGATTTCTTTCGCAAGAGGAGGCCGCCTCAAAACACCTTTATAGTTATCATATAGTATAATTTCACTATATTTATGCTTAAGGTGCTGTCGTGATGCCGACTGGATAGACGGAACCCTCCGGTAAAACGTTCGGATAGGCGTGACCAGGTAGTGGAAGGCGGCTTGGATCAGAATCATTCGCATCTCTATTTTCGCCTCTATTTGCACGATCTACGCTATCACAATGGCCGGAACCTATCGGTCGAGTGAATTCGAAAAAATTAAAATTGGTAGCAGGAGGCATCACCGTCATTTCTGGTGCATAGACAACACACCGAAATGTTTCTCCATATAGAACTCCGCCACCATACATTCGATCAAAAGAAGTGGATACATCGCCCGTCGATCCGTTTAATAGGGGAATTTGGCCGGAATTCCATTGAAAAAATCTTCCACCATTAGCGCAATGGCCACCTCCACTTTGTCCATATCTTCCCTGAGGGCCATCAAGCTCTGGCCAAGCTTCATTACCTCCATGCGCCCATTCCCCGTAACTACAACAGGACACGGTAAACGATGGGGCGCCTCGCGTGATGATGTTCGCCATAAGATGTCCATTATATTTTGAACAACCCGCGACCCCATCACGGCTATCATGCTTGTTTCCATTAAGACCAGAGCAACTTAATCCATCTGGATTTCCGATAGGAACATTAAAAAATCTCTGAGGCTCATCATAATTGTCCATATGCAGCCAAACTCCAGCCTCTCCTTCTAGCCCTCCTGCTTTCGTGCAATATTGGAAATCTGTACATCCTAGGATAGGCGCTTCGTTACAATTGGTATCCGCAAGAATATAATCATATGCCCACGCCGTCGTGTTAAAATCTTTAATAATATTAATACCAGGGTTTTGAATATAGATGGGCAATTCAATGAAAAGATTCGGGCCACGAGAAATGGACATTTGGTAAGAATTACAGGTTAAATCCCGAGTGAGGCGATTCACATACCGGATTTCCCCCGTCGGCGTCACCGAGAGGCCGGGGGCCGCCGTGAGTGAGCTCACGACGATAGGCCCACTGGAGGCGGTGCATGCCGGGTTGGGACTACTCTGAGCGACGTTGAATTGAACGAACCAAGGGATGTTCTCCGGCGTCTCCGAGAGGTGACGGCCGCTGATATTGATGAAACAAGATTGGCGAATATGAGTGGTGAGTTCCAATTGTCCGCTCGTGCAGGAAGTCCCACTCCCTAAAATTTGTCCGTTAGGCGTGCTGATCGCATCATGGCGCGCACAGACGTTACCGTCTGGCCCATACACATCACCAAAATCAAAAGTCGTCGCGGCTTCGTCATAGGCACAGTCAAAATCGACCGTCTTTACCGTCGGCTCTACGCCAGCGATAGCCCCTGGGATATTAATCTGAACAGAAGGCAGAACTCCATTACCCAAGAAACGGCATGTCTGGGAGAAATTCACGCGTCCAATACCAGCCGTAGCGGCGTTATCGGCATAAGACCCGCCCTCACACCCTTCAAAGGTCGGGGCTTCGCCCGCATTGGTATAAGACCCCTGGATCGTGAAAAAGGGATTGGTACGGTCGATCACGACATCATCCACTTGAAGCCCCGCACTTCCCAAAGCATAACGGCTTTCTGAGGAAAATATTTGCCCGTCTACGGAGCGCACCACGAGCTTAAACAAAGACGGACTCACCCGCATACGGGCGTACACCGTGTTTTGAAGAGCATCTCGCAAAGGAATACGGCAAGTCATAGCGACGAACTCGGAGGTCCTGGGTAATACGGGAGCATTCATGACAGGATCCTCTTGATAGCCAGGCGTTACGCGAGGACCCGAGTCGACCACAGGCGTGGAACTACTCCCGGATCCCACCGACATGCTGCGCACGGTTTGGGTGGATGAGGACGTGCACGTGCATCTTCCGGAAGAACAACTTTCAAGACAGGGAATGCCGTCATCCAAAGATCCATCGCGATAAACGCCATTTTCGGAGGTTCTGAGGATATTATTGCAGCTTTCCACTCCAAAAGGCCCGTAAATATAAGCTTCTTGAACGGCGGAAGCTTGTATGCTCTCCAGAGACCAATCTATCTTTAACAGTCCGCGGGAGAGTCTGGATTCGGACACTGTCAGGTTGGCGCGCGCGTTCGGCCCGATATTCGTGGCCATGCAACGGCCAGCATCGCAATAGCTTCCCGCACTGCATTGATCATTCCTCTGGCACGATCCACAACGGCCCGAAACGCAGGCCTGGCCGGAACCGCACTGGTTGGTGTTTTCACAAGCACCGCATAAACCCATAATTTGCGAAGAAGTCGACGTGGCGTTCCGACACACCATGCCTTGGTAGTTGGCATTATCCCGAGAACACTGTGAAGCATCGCCAATCAAACAAGGATTGCACTGTCCATGAAAACACACCAAGCCCTGGGAACACGCGGGGAGCCCTGTCCCGCATGTGGGGCGTGTATTATCTACGCATTGGGAATTTTCGCAAATCTGACCGCTGGGACAATCATAAGCCGTATTGCACGCATCCACGCACTGGTTCCCGCGACAGACTTGACCAATCAAACATTGGGAGCTGCTCCCAGCGGAACATACGGCGGTCGTGGGAGGCACCGCGCTCCCCCCCATACCCGCCGTACCACCTCTATTAACAACAGCCACTTGGGCCAAGGTCACCGCTTGGTCTCCGCATATTTTTTTCACATCGTACAATCCATTAGCCGAAGGAGGGATGGGAAACGAAAAAGACGCGCTTGTCGCAGAGAGAAAGCCGATGACGGAACGAGGAACCAGCTGCGTATCAAATAAAATGGCGCATCCTTCGGATTCCGTAAGGCCAGTGCATGTCACGCGAGTTCCCCGCGCGCCTGACGAAGGCGTGCATGTTTGGAGCAAGGATTGGTTCGTCTGATTTTGGCCCGCAGGACCTGAGGAGTTTTCGCTACAGCCCAGAAAGCCTAAAAAAGGGAGCAGGATGAGGACATAAAACGATAATTTTTTCATAATTTTATCCTTAACTTCCTTAACTTAAGCAACAGAGATGCCAAGTGACGACTTAAGCGAATCGATCCTAAATTGCTGAAATTAATTGATTATTTTAAGAGGCCTCAGCCTTTTATAGGCGAAGGGTGGGATTTCTTTCCTCAATTTGAGAACTAAGAAACTTGGCTTAAAAGATACGCTTTCATGAAGGGATCAAGGTCGCCGTCAAGAACGCGATCGGTATCTCCGACCTCATAATCCGTTCGATGGTCTTTAATCATACGATAGGGTTGTAAAACATACGACCGTATTTGGGACCCCCAAGCGATGTCCTGTTTGCTATCCTCAATCGCGGCTTTTTCCTTATTTTTCTTTTCCATTTCCAAATCGTAAAGCCGGGCCTTGAGGATCTTCATGGCCGTGTCCCGATTGCGATGCTGGGAACGTTCGTTCTGGCAAGCGACGACAATATTCGTGGGCAAATGCGTGATGCGCACCGCGGAGTCCGTCTTATTGACCTTTTGACCACCGGCCCCGCTGGAACGGAATGTATCGATGCGCAGATCCGCAGGATTGATTTGGATGTCGATCTCTTGTTCGATGTCCGGCAAAACGAAGACGGAAGCGAACGACGTATGACGTCTTTTGTTGGAGTCGAAAGGCGAAATACGTACGAGCCGATGGACGCCTACCTCGGCTTTCAAATACCCGAACGCATAAGGACCTTCCACGATCATCGTAACGGATCGGAATCCCGTCTGGTCGCCAGGCGTAAAATCAATGATCTCGTTCTTGTACCCGTGCTTATCGGCCCACATGCGGTACATGCGCAGGAGCATTTCCGCCCAATCACATGATTCCGTCCCGCCGGCACCCGCGTTGATGGAAAATATGGCATTCGCCTGGTCGTTGGAACCCGAGAGAATTTGATGAAACTCCAAATCCCCCACCGTCTTCTCTAATTCTCGCAACTTCGCTTCGGCCTCGTGTTCGAGTTCGGCATCGTCACCGCTCGCTAAAAGCTCGAATATAGACTCCACTTCGACCAAAATATCCGCGATTTTCTTGTCGATGAAAAAATCGGCTTTGAGCTTCTCGAGCTCTTTTAAGGACGCGGCGGCTTTTTGAGGGTCGCTCCAAAATGTGTCAGAGGCCGTGAGGTGTTCGAGTTCGTCAAGACGGTGCTTCTTGGAGGCTAAGTCAAAGCCTCCTCCTAAGAGGAGCCGAGGCCTCTTTCAGATCTTCAAGCTTTCTTTTGAGGTCGTTTTGCATGTCGCGTCCTTATGGAAAAAAGAAACGGTGAGCAACAAAATCAGAAGGGCCACGCACGTCCAGGCGAAGACATCCCCATATTTCATATAGACGGTTTCGGTTTTCAGGATGGGAATGGAGACGACGCGCGTTTCCTCCCGAAAAGGCATCAATGAGGCGATCGCCTCCCCCGTCGGAGCAAAGACGGCGGATACGCCCGTATTGGTCACCCGGACCATCGAGCGTCGGTTCTCGATAGCTCGAAAACGGGAAAAATCAAGATGCTGGTACAACGCCGAAGAACGGTCGTACCAGGCGTCGTTGGTGAGATTGACGAGAAAGTCGGCGCCTTTTCCGGTGAAGGTACGGCTAATTTCCGGGAATAGATCCTCGTAGCAAATCGTCACCCCAAAGGATCGTTCTCCGATCGAAAGCACATGGAAATCAGATCCCGGCTCGAAATCCCCGGCGCCTGGCACCACCTTTTCCAAAAAATAAAAAAACTTTTTAAAAGGCACGTATTCTCCCATCGGCACGAGATGCCTCTTGAAATACCAACCTTGGAGACGGCCACCGGGCATCACCAAAGCGGCTCCGTTACGCATACGGAACATATCGCCCTCGTAAGCCTGAGGCGCGGGAGGCGGCCAAGCCTCCGGTGGGACGCCCTCGTAAGTCAGCATTCCCATGAGAAGGGGGATTCGTATACTTTTCAATAATTCAATATCGAACTGATCCGGTGGAATGACCGTGGGAAAAGATGATTCGGGCCATACGATAAGGTCGGGGGATTCCTTCTGCAACTCTTCCGAGAGGGAAATATGCCGTTGGACGATTCCATCGACGTTCTCTTCCAACCACTTTTCGTCTTGAGGAACGTTTCCTTGCACCAGACCTACCTTCAACACATTCACCGTAGACTTTTGCGCTTCGCTGATTTCGCTAAGACGCCATTTTCCATAAACGCACAGGCTTGCCATGAGGACCACGGACACGGAAACGGCCACCCAAGGTGATCCCCACTTTTTCGAACCCACCACGTCTTCCTGCTCCATCCACTCGCGGGCAAACCAGTAAATGATTTCTCCTAAAGCGGCGTTGATCAGAACCAGGACAAACAAAAGGCCATAAACGCCGAAAAGGTCTAGGGACTGGAGGAAAGTCAAAAAAGACCGCTGGCTATAAGCTAAATGGGCCCACGGAAAACCTTGGAATGGGAAATAATTCCTCAAAAATTCAAAAGCCGCCCAGGCGAGAGGAAAGGCCCAGAAAATTGGCCCGCCGCGACGGTGGACCCATACCGAAATAAAAGCGGTCATTCCGGTAAAAAGAGACAGGAGGCAAACGAGTGCGGCGAGCGCTCCAACGGCTCCCAGGAAGGGCACATTCCCATAGCGGAACAACGCGATCGTGACCCAGTAGAGAGAAAACGAAAAATGAAAAATCCCAAAGCTAAACCCCTTCCAAAAACTCCCTGAAGATCGTTTTTTTCGAATCGAAAGATAGAAAGGCACTAAAGAAAACCACGCGAGAAAGCCCAAATCGGGCCAAGGATTGCCGAAAGATGTCGGGAGGCTCAAGGCCGAAAGCAATCCTGAAAGGGACGCCAGCCACATATTAAACGGGAATCCCTTCCATCACTTGGAACGTCTTCTTCCACATGCGCGCCGCATCCTTTTTAGTTTTATCCCGGTAGCCTAATATATGAAGTAGTCCGTGAACGCAGAGGATGGTCGTTTCCTTCGCGAAGGAATGTCCGCATTCGCTGGCCTGCCGCTTCGCGGTGTCCAAGGAGACGACGACATCGCCCAAAATCCCTTGGGCCTTCATCTCGAAGGCCAGCACGTCAGTCGCATAGTCGTGATCAAGGTATTTCTGGTTCCACCGGCGAATGAGCCGATCGGAGACGAAGAGGAAATTGACTTCAAGATTTTCCACCGCCAACCGGGCGGAGATGAGTTGGAGAGCTTTTCGGATCTTGGAGGGCGTCCGAGCGGATGGGTGTTTGTTGATGATATTTATCGGCATTCGTGCCCCCGTTGTCGATGTCTTCCCTAGGAGACCCCTTCGATTGTCCTCGCGCCATTAGCTCCTGGGCATCGGGCGGGTATTCGATCCGCTTGTGATAGATCCCCATGAGGATCCTGACGAAGCTCTTTCCGATCACGTGCAGGTCCTTAAGGGTCAATTCGCATTCGTCCAACTGACCGTCTATGAAATTCTTATTGATCATGTTGCGGACAACCTCTTCCAAACGCGCGGGAGAACGGTCCTTTAAGGCCCGCGTCGCGGCCTCGATCGTGTCCGCCAGGAGGATGACACCCGCTTCCCGAGTCTGCGGCTTCGGACCCGGGTAGCGGAACTCCCTCTCGTCGGCCACATGCAGATCCTTGTTCTCGCGTTCCTTGGCCTTATTGAAGAAATAACTGATCAATTTCGTGCCTTGGTGCTGCGGGATGATGTCGATGATCTTCTGAGGCAACTTGTGTTCCTTGGCCAACTCGATACCGTCCTTCACGTGCGATACGATGATCAAGGCGCTCATCGACGGACTGAGAATGGCGTGACGGTCCTCCCCAATAGGCATGTTTTCGATGAAATAACCCGACTTCTTCATCTTCCCGATGTCGTGGAAGTAGCATGCGACGCGCGCGAAAAGGGAATCCGCTCCAATAGCCGCGCATGCCGACTCGGCTAACGTCCCCACCATGTGGCTGTGATGATACGTCCCCGGCGCCTGCACGATCATGTCGCGGAGCAAGGGATGATTCAGGCTTCCGTACTCGATCAGTTTGATGGGCGTGAGGTAATTGAAGAGGTTTTCGAAAACAGGGCTTAAGATAAGGACGAGGATTGAAGCCAACGCCCCCCCTAAAAACGCGAACAAGATCTTCATGCCGATTTCGAGGGGTGACATCATGCTGAAGCTGGAGTTCATATAGAAAAAATCAATGGCGGCGAGCGACAGGATGTTCAATCCTCCGAGCCACAACCCCACTTTCAAGATCTGGCTCCGTGTCTTCACGCCTTTGACCCAACACACTCCCATCATGCCACCTGAAAGGTAGTACAACATCATCGAAAGATCGCTCTGCTGGACCAGCCCCGCGAAGGCCGCGAGAATGGGTGCGAAAAAAAGAGCGACGGGGACAGGAAGCATAAGACGCACCATCATCGCCGCCGCCGCGATCGGAATCGCCGGATAAAAATCCGGCAACGCCATGGAGAACGGAAGAAAATTGCGCGTTGAATTGCCGATGAAAATGAAGCTTCTCTCTAAAACGATGAAAAGAACGAGAAGGGTTCCCAGAAAAATCAAATCCTTATCTTTAAGCCTCGCTTTGGAAGAAGTTTTTTCAAAGACAAAGAGAAATACGCCTACAAACAAAGATACGAAGAAAAAGGCACCTAACATACGACTCTTCCCGAAAAACAACGCCTTTTCCTCTCGGATACCGTTCAGGATCTTCAGGTGCCTTGCTTCGAAACGATCCCCGTTCCGGATGATGGCTTCACCCGCCTGCACCTTAATGATGATAGGCATCACCGAGTCCAGAGCCTTCTCCTGAGACTCATGGTAATCCTCTTCGTTGAAGAAGAGGTTGGCCCGCGGCTCTGGATTCCCTCTAAGCTTGAAACGTTTCAACTTTCTGGCTTCATCGACAGAGAGAATCGAATCCAAGTCTTTGATCAGGATCTTGGGTTTGTCCGTATCGCGCATATTGCGAATCAGGATCCCCGTTTTTTGCCACGGCTCCAGGGCGCTTCGCGACTCGACGATCTTCTCGTCTAGCAAGTCCTCCAAGTCCTCATCCCAATCAAATACGGGAATCACGTCTTCCAACGCCTGCCGTTTCAGCTTACCGGTCTCCTCGTAATCGACGATCTCGTAATCCTTATCCGCATGATAATCCTGGCGAGCGATTTTTCCCACTTCCAAATCCGACGGGATTTCCGACCACGTTACATTCATCACGAAGGACATGAGACAGGCAAAAAGCAGGATACCTGCGATGCGGGTCCAAAATCGGTTCTTTTCGATGAAATCGAGGATCTTTTCTTTCATGCTTTCTTCTTATTCGTGATTGCCGACGAATTGGAGGGAACGTTGCTTGGCGTTTTGTGTGTGCTCATAGGCCTTGACGATTTCGGTCACCAAAGGATGCCGAACGACATCGTCCCCCGTAAAATAATGGAACGAGATACCCGGAATCCCTTTAAGGATCCTCTCCGCGTCGACCAGACCGGACACTTTCCCGACCGGCAAATCCACCTGAGTGACGTCTCCCGTGACGACGGCCTTAGAGTCTAAACCCAGACGCGTCAAAAACATTTTCATCTGCTCGCTCGTGCAGTTTTGGGCTTCATCCAGGATGATGAACGAACCGTTCAAAGTACGGCCGCGCATATAAGCCAAAGGCGCGATCTCGATAACTCCCGTCTCCATCATGTGCTTGATCTTTTCGTTATCGAGCATGTCGTAAAGCGCATCATAAAGAGGTCTCAAATACGGGCTCACTTTTTCCATCATGTCCCCCGGCAAGAAGCCCAACTTCTCACCCGCTTCCACGGCCGGACGCGCAAGAATGATGCGGCTCACTTCCTTCTTCATCAAGGCCATTACCGCCATGGCGACGGCTAGGTAGGATTTGCCGGTCCCGGCCGGTCCCATGCCGAAGACGAGGTCGTGCGTGCGGATAGCGTCCATGTATGCTCTCTGATTCGGAGTCTTAGGGACGAGCATCTTGTGCTTACTGGGCAGGTAGATGGAATCGGCCAGGAAATCTTCCAATGTGGCTTCCTTATTGGAGGAGAAAATGCGGATTACGCGCTCCAGGTCCGATAAAAAGACCGGATGGCCTTTTTTGAGCATATTATAGAGTTCCAAGAGGATTTTTTCGACGAGACGGGTTTGGTGGTTTTCTCCGTGGATGCTGACGTCGGTACCGCGGACGTCAATGCGGACGCCGAGCTTCTTTTCGATCGACTTTAAATGTTGGTCTTGAATCCCGAAGAGATCGCGGGCCAAGTTGTTATCATCAAAACGCAAGCGAGTGACATGGGATTTTTCCTTATCCTTCTCCAACACGTTTGCCTTTTGACTCATTTAACGTCCTCCTGGTTGGGGGGACGGCATGGGCGCACCCGCAGGTGCGGCCCCCGGTTTGCCGGGAGCGGTTACCGTCGCCGTTTCGGAAAAAACGCAGACGCGGAATTCGCGCCTACGACTCGTTGCATCAAAATCGATCAAAAAGACATCCTGCCAAGGATCGACCGCCAGCTTCCCCTTTTCCACTGAGAGGGCGAGAGATTTCGGGAGGAAACATTGAATGAGCTGGCTTTTTAAATAAGGTGCTAACTCCTTCACCAGAAGATCCCGCGAGACCTCTTTATCAAAAACCGCCAAACCCGCCCCAGAAAACGGTATCATCACGGTCACTTGCCCGATTTCTGGACGAGACTCCTGCAAGGCTCTTCGAATCTCATGGCTGATTAATAAGATGTCGATACTTTTCGTCGTATCAACGTAATAGGCTTTAGAAACCAACATCGATAAGTCAATGGTACGCCCGCGCAGAATCTATGTCCACGGGAACCTTGCTTTTTTTAGAAAAAATAAAAGACGGTTTTGGCGTCAGGCTAAACAAAAACACTGCGAATTTTTTGGATAAGATCCGGAATGACGAAAGGCTTTTCAAAATAACCCACGACTCCCATTTTTCGGAGTCCCTCCTTTTCCTCAAGGGTTTTACGCTGACCCGTGATGAGAATTACAGGCGTTTTTTTAAGATCGGCGTTGTTCTTGAGAAAGCCGAAAAAATCCAACCCATTCACGTCGGGCAAAACGATATCTAGGATGATCACATCCGGCTGCCAGGATCCGACTTTTAAGCTAGCTTCCATGACCGTGTTCACGCTGAAAATATTCCAGTCATCTTCTTGGTTTAAAGTCTTTGAAAGAAGCTTGGAAAAATCCCTATCGTCGTCTACGATTAAGACACGTTTCTTACTCACCTCCGGCCTAGGAATCTTACCCAGGAAAGGCAGTCCGTTTTCCTGGACGAAACTCATCAAGTCGCTCTTCAATATGCGATGGTGCTTTCCGATCGTCTGGTAACTTTTCAGCTTGCCGGATTTAATCCAGTTGAGAACCGAACTGGAATCCACGCCACAAATGGATGCGACATCGGACGTCGTAAAGACATCTATCTTCTCCTTCATACTAGTCCTTTCTAAGGTCTGTGACGTTTAAAAAGCAAATCAGTCTTTCCGCACGGTCATTCCAATGCTGTTCAGCAAGTCCTTTTCTTGGAACGGCTTGATTAAGACGGGATATTTCTCCGTCACGAGGGTTAACTCGTCCTTCTTCAAGCTGATGAGGGCCGTCATGATGACGATCGGCGTGTCGCGTAAACGCGAGTCTGGATTGAGGCTCAATTTTTTGCAAAATCCTGCACCATCCAACTTAGGCATATTTAAATCGAGAAGAATGAGATCCGGAAGAAACGCTGAAACTTTTTCCAAGGCTTGCTCCCCGTCGGATGCCGTATCCGTGGCGTACCGATAGGATTTCAAGCACATCGAAACCATTTTGGCGATATCAGGCTCGTCGTCGACGATGAGTATTTTCTTTGTTTCCATAGTCTCCCCTCATTGAGACGGCATGGGTATCTGAAAAATAAACTCCGTGCCGAAGCCCAACTGGCTTTCCACCCAAATTTTACCTTGATGCATCTGGACGATTTCCCGGCAAATCGCCAATCCCAAGCCAGTCCCTTTATAACCTGCTCCCCCATGGGGTCTTTTGATTTGGACGAATTTATTGAAAAGCGCCGGCATGTCCTGCTCCCCGATCCCCTCCCCATCGTCAACGACGCTTACTGTCAGGAACCCTTCAACCTCTTTCAGGCAAACAACTATTTGTGAATTTGTGTAACGGAGGGCGTTGTTGACGAGGTTTGTTAGCACGCGGATCATCAACTCCGGATCCGCCTTGACGATTTTGCAGGGCGTTTCGCAGTCAATATGGATCATCACGCCCTTTTCCTTCGATGGCAGGCTGAAATTCTCGACCACTTCCTTGGCAATCAGCATGAAGTCGATCGTCTTGGGATTAAACCGGATGTTTCCCGACTCCAATCTTGAAAAATCCAATAAGTCATTGATCAATTTTTCGAGGCGGTCGGTGTTCTTTTGGAGCATCGTGACCATTTCTTTCTCGTCTTGACTGAGCTTCCAGGCGCGATCCGCCTCCAGATTATCGATGCCCATTTTTAGGATAGAAAGCGGGGTGCGAAGTTCGTGGGAAACCGTACTGAGAAAGTTATCCTTCAAATCATCTAATTGCTTCCGCTTCGTCACGTCGATGATACTGCCCAAGACCAACATCTCCTCTTCGGATTCGATGGGATTCAATCCGATCTCGATCGGGATTTCATGACCGTCCTTGTGCACACCGAAAAGATCTCTACCTCCTCCCATCGGGCGTACGCTGGGTTCCTTCGTGAAGCCCTCGCGATGGGCAGAATGGTTCGCCCGGAACCTCTCCGGCACCAATTTTTCCACTTTTTTCCCCAGAAGTTCCTGACGCGTGTATCCGAACATTTTTTCCATTTGTCGATTCACGAGAACGATATGACCGGCGGCGTTGATAATGACGATCCCGTTCGGCACGGATTCAACGACTTGCTCGAACTTTCTCACCTGTTCCGCTAGATCTAAGTTTTCCTTTTTAAGCTTAAGATTTAACTCTGAAATTCGAGCATCCCGCAGCCCGAACACCGCTTTTTTATTAGCGATGGTTTTCTTTGGTTTTAGGGAACCTCTATTTATTTTTTTCATACGGGAGTAGGCGTCTTTTAATCCGCCCGTAGGTATCGTTAATGTAAGAACGAATTCACGGCTGAAACGATTTTAGATGACGTTACCGGTTTCGGGATGAACTGACGAGCGCCGAAAGACTTCGCGCAATCCACGATTTCCAAATCGTCGTAACCGCTGACGACGATAACGGGAGGGACCTTTTTATTCAAGGGAGCCATGATCTGAGAGAAGTTTTCGAGAAATGCGAATCCACTCGCTTTTTTAAGCGACAAATCCAGCATCACTAAGTCAGGGGAGGAGTGTTGAATCTGAAATAAAGCATCCTCAACGCTTGAACAGGGCATGCAACGATATCCCGCTCTTTGAAGCGATTTGACGAGCAGCCGCTGAAAATCCGGGTCGTCGTCGATGATCATAACCGTTTTCTCCTGCGACACCTTAGGCTCCATTTTCCTCTGCAAGGAAGGATTGAAGGGCCGCGAGTGGATGTCGAAGCCGCATCCTCCCCTGATCTTGGACTTAAACATCGCCTTGACCGAATTCCTAATGAGAGACGAGAGATCATTGCTATCGAAGGGATACAATGCGATCCCGAGACTAGCGTTGACCGTTATTTCATTACCGTCGACGGAAAAAGGAGATTGGAAAACGCTTAACAATCTTTCTGCCACAGAATAGGATTTTTCCTCCGATAAGATATGTCGAATGAAAACGATAAATTGATCTCCGTCGACTCGAGCCACCACATCCTCGTATCGCGTCCGTTTCTGAAGGGCTTCACCGATGGAATAGAGAAGCCGATTGCCGATTTCGTATCCCCACCTTTGGTTCACAAGCTTGAACCGGTCGAGGTTGATAAAGAAGATGCCAAAGACTTCTCCGTAGAGTTTTGCCTCGGAAATCATGTTAACCATCTTTGAGTAAACGCTCTGATTATATTGTTTGAGCTTCGGGTCCTGCGTAGCCTCGACGAATTTCATTCCTAATTCCTGCGTCAAAATATCGATGCTTTTTTGAATATGTAGACCTTGCTCTGGATTGTCAGTTTCTTGGATTGTCATTTTTCCTCCGATGAAACCATATCTATTTTAATATTCGTAAAAACTTTTCTCAAAGGAAGAAACCAAAATTCACCATTCCCATCGATTTTATGCGCTTTGTTTTTCTGATTTTCTTGGTTTTCAGCGTTTTTATTATTCGGTTTTAATTTTCTATTACAATGCTGACCCTAATAGAGTTTTCTTAGGGAGATTTCTCCCGAAATTTTCGCATGATTTTTTCGACTGATATTTTCGGATGTAATCTATTGACCCGAGAATCGGGCTCCACTATCCGCGCCCTCATGCCGGCCAATCAACTCGTTCTAGACCTTGAAACAAAAAAGACTTTTCAGGAAGTCGGTGGCCGCGGGGCCGTGGAGCTAGGGGTTACCGTTGTCGGGGCGTATTTTTACGAAGGAAATCGTTACGTCGTATATGAAGAAAATCAGTTAGCCGATTTAGAGCAACAGATTTCTCTCGTAACTCGCGTCATTGGATTCAATATCCGTCGATTCGATTTTCCCGTCCTCCAGCCCTATATGAAACATATCAAACTCGCGGACATCGAGATCTTCGACATCCTCGACGACCTTGAAAGACTCTTAGGCCATCGTATAAGTCTTCAAAGCGTCGCTTCCGCCACGCTCAACGTCGGCAAGAGCGGCAGCGGACTGGATGCCATCGAATACTACCGCACGGGCCAGATGGATAAGCTAAAAAAATACTGTTTAGACGACGTACGCCTCACGATGGAGGTCTACGAATTCGGGAAACAGAACGGCCAAGTCTTCTACTGGTCGAAGGACGGATCCACTAAAAAGGAAATCGACGTCGCCTGGAAGGATCCCGAGCCGCCCACCAACCTCTCCCTTTTCTAGACGCGCCATGCAGTACAATCGGAAAGATAAGTATTATCAAAAAGCCAAGGACGAGGGGTTCCGTTCGCGCGCGGCGTATAAGATCCAGGAGATCCATCAGCGTTTCAGGCTTTTCAAGGCCGGGATGAAGGTCGTCGACTTGGGCTGCGCTCCTGGAGCCTGGCTACAAGTGATCGCGACCATCGTGGGCCCGTCCGGAAAAATCGTCGGTGTCGACATCGAGACGGTGAGTCAATTTCCCCAACGCACCATCCATCTTTTAAAAGGGGACATCCGAGAAGAAAGCACGAAAGAAGCCATCCTCGAATCATTGGGCTCCCAAGCCGACGTCGTCGTCTCGGATATGGCACCGCACACGACGGGGATCAAATTCCGCGACCAGAACGATTCCTACGAACTCGCCTGCCAGGCCCTCCTCATGGCGCAAAAAATCCTGAAGCCCGGGGGCTCATTCGTCTCCAAGATCTTCCCGGGTCCGGAACTCGAGACCTTCCGCAAGCAACTCCGCGGACACTTCGATTCCGTGAAAGACTTCATCGCCGACTCGACGCGCACCACCTCCACGGAAATTTATTTAGTCGCGAAAAATTTTTCCCCAAAATGAGCGAGCATCGGCAAAATCGGCTTTACGCCGTTTTGACGAGCGGAGCGAACGAATCCTGAAAGTTCGATGGGGATTATTAAGGGGAGAGCAGGATCTCCCCTTAATGCAAAAAGCCGGCTTGCGCCGGCTTTTTGAATGGGAAAGGAGATGGGGGATTGGGCGGTGGAGCATGTCTCCTTTCCCCTTGCTCCACCAACTTGTCTAATGAGGTGGTCCTTTGGGGACATACTTATTATCGTCAACAAGGCTAAAAAGTTTCCTCTTTTTTTAAAAAATATTCTTCTTCCTTTTTAAGGCTGAGATTGTCGGGCTTTATCTTATTGAAATAGTTATATTAATGAGTTCTTTGTTTTTTATGTTTTCGAAATATTTTTTTCCTCCTGAAACGACTCTCTCCGTAAGCCCTGACGAATTGCCTTTTTCCCTTTTTCAAGAGGAAGGGACCGTTTTGCTAGAATCTTCACTTGTGTCACAAAAGTCACGGCATACTTTCCTCGGCCTCAAGCCTCTTCGCATTCTCTCCTCCACCACAAGCACTCTGGAGGCCTT
This sequence comes from uncultured Pseudomonadota bacterium, assembly GCA_964555055.1. Classification (GTDB taxonomy): domain Bacteria; phylum UBA10199; class UBA10199; order JACPAL01. Next base: position 309,526 of record CAZKQW010000001.1, read on the forward strand.
GGAAGCCGAAATAGACGCCACCTGGAGCTCCCACTCGCCTCCGTCCGCATGCAACGGAATGTGGGTGGGTTATTTAGGGTATGAAGCCTATGAGAGATCGGCGACGGATCTGACGCCCTCTTTTTGGTTCGGTTATTACGACCAAGGCTATGTCTACGATCATCTCTTGAAAAGAGGTTTCGTTTTTTCTCCCCGACTCGAAGAAACGAAATCCCTCCTGAAGGAGGGCTCCCCACGAAAAAACGGCACCTTCGCGAATGCGCCAAGCCCCCAACCCCGAAGCACGATGACGCGTTCGGAGTATTTCGAAGCCCTCCGTACGATTAAAGAGCATTTGGCGAACGGGGATTGCTACCAGGTAAATTTCGCCCAACGCTTCGAAGCGCCCTTCTCGGGGGATCCATATGGACTCTACCGGAGGCTTTGCCTGACGAATCCGGGGACCTACGCCGCCTACCTCAATCTCGGCGACGCGCACATTCTCTCCTCTTCACCCGAATGCTTCTTGGAGATTTCCGGTTCCGCGATCTCGACCCGTCCCATCAAAGGCACTCGCCCACGGGGAGCGACGCCCGAGGAGGACCGGCGCTTCAAGGAGGACCTGGCGTCCCATGCAAAGGACCGGTCCGAGCTTTTGATGATCACGGATTTGGAGAGGAACGATTTGGGCAAGGTGTGCGTCCCCGGCAGCATCCAAGTCACGAAGCTTTCCGACATCGAGTCCTACGCGCACGTCCACCATCAAGTCTCCGAAATCGCCGGCGTCCTCCGCGACGATACGGCCTTATCGACGATTTTGCGGGCCCTTTTCCCGGGAGGCTCCATCACGGGGGCTCCCAAGCGGAAAGCGATGGATATCATCCGCCGTTTGGAACGCCATCCGCGCAACGTCTACTGCGGAGCCATCGGCTACGTCGGCGAGAATCGGCAGTCCCAATTCAATATCGCGATCCGGACGATGGTGCTGAAAAACGAAACGGCTTATTGTTACAGCGGTGGGGGTATCGTCATGGATTCGGACCCGGAATGCGAGCATGAAGAGACCCTCATCAAGGCCAAGGGGATGTTCGAAGCCTTAAACGAGACTGTACGGCTTCGGTGATTTTTGGTGGATAGGCGCTCGGGAAGGCTGTTTTTTGATTTTCAGCGAGTCGATCGGCACAAAATAACCCGGAACGACCAAGTCCACCACCATACGCCCCACCAGAAGCAGGTGAAAGAGCCAGACGGGTTTATAAAGGGTCAGCCCCACCACTTCCGCCATAAGCGCAAGGGACAGCCAAAAGGATCGGGGGGCCTGCCGGAGGGTCTGTTCGATGAAAGCCTTCATATTGATGTTATCGTCTCCCCATGCCAAAAGGTTGTGATGAAAAGCGTTTTCGTCTGGATCAACGGCCGCATCCTCAACGCCAAAAAAGCGAAAATATCAATTGATAATTCGTCTTTCCTGAGTGGAATCGGCGTGTTCGAGACGATGAAAGCCGTGGGCGACGACGTCCTTTTCCTCCCCCTTCACTTGGAAAGATTCTTCAAGAACGCGAAAAAAACGGGCCTGAAACTCCCCTGCCCTCCCGACCTCCTTTTCCAAGCGATTCCAGCGATCGTCCGTAAAAACCGCTTCCCCCGGACCACGATCCGCATGACCCTCTCCCGCGACGGGCAAGGGAAACCCCACCTCGTCATCGCCCCGCGCCCCTTCGAGGCCTATCCGAAAAGCCACTACACCCGGGGAGGAAAGCTCGTCTTCATCCGGTCGGTCGCAGCCGATTCCCCCGCCCTCTCGACGATCAAGACGACGAGCTATCTGACGAAAATGGCGGCCCGCGAGGAGACCAAGCGCCGCGGCGCCGTCGAAGGGTTGTTGATCAACGCCAAGGGTTTCGTGACGGAAGGGGCGAGCAGCAACGTTTTCATCGTGAAAAACGGCGTCCTCATCACACCGCCGTTATCCGACGGCCTCTTGCCGGGCACGCGCCGGAAGCTGGTCTTGAGGATCGCGAAAAAAATGAAAATGAAATCGAGGGAGAAAAGCCTGCGACCGCGGGACATCTTGGAGGCCGACGAAGTCTTCATCACGAGCTCCCTCAAAGACATCCTGCCGATCCGAAGGGTCGAAGGAAAAACCCTCCCCGTCCCCTGCCCCGGCCCCGTGACTCGGGAACTTGTCGGAGCGGAACTAAAGCAATTGGGCAGCAACCTAATGCCCAAAGACTTTTAGCGCACATTTAAGGAAAAATTTTTTTCACTACACTTCCTGATTTCTACATTTTGTAGTGTAAGAATTGTGCAGTACACATTAATTATTTTCAATAAATGTACTGTACATAACTCTTTCACGTGTAGTACAGTACAAGATGCCAATTTTTAAATTTTGTACTGTACAACTCCATGAAAAGAAACGACGCCCCCATCGTTAAAGGTATCTTGAAAGAGGAGCTGGACCGCGCACGCGCGCTGCAAGCAAAGTACGAGAGGAAGATCCAGGAATACCCTCCAGGGTATCTTCTCAAGAGAAAGCGGGCGAGCGGGAAGCTGTATTATTACCTCTCCTATCGTCAGGGAGGGCAGATGAAACAAGAGTACCTGGGGCCGCTCGAGCCCGCTGAGCTGAAAAACTATGAAAAGAAGATCGAGGAGAAAAATGCCCTTCGAGGACAACTTATCGAAGTGAAGAAGAACATCAAATATCTGGAAAGGCTATTGCGCAAATGAATCCTCTCGAGGACGAGATATTCCGGGTTCTCAAAGCCATGGAAGAGCACGGAGTTCTTGACCATGTCATGGTCATTGGAAGCTGGACGACTCTCTTTTACAAAGATTATTTTGATGACCCGGATTATCACCCGGCGATCCGTACGACTGACATCGATTTCCTGGTCGCTCAAAAACCACCTAAGGGGCTGAAGCTGGATATTTCATCGATTCTACAAGGCCTCGGCTTTCTCCCGGATTATTCCTACGATGGCTGGCTCACCTTCCAAAAACCGGATCTCCACATAGAATTCTTATGGCCTCGACTTGGCCCGAAAACGGACGAGGTTAAAAAAATTCCCGAGCTCGGCATTAATGTGAGGCCATTGAGATTCATGTGGTTATTGGCCCATTACCCGATCATCTGCACCTATAAGGGCATCAAACTAAAAATCGCCCATCCAGCGGCTTATGGTCTCCATAAACTAATCATTTCCACTCGGCGCACCAAGCCTTTCAAAAGGGATAATGATCGGCAACAGGCGGAAATGGTTTTAACTGCCCTAACAAAATCTACAGATAAGGAACTGCTTTATGAAATTTTGAATAAGCTATCTTCAAAAGAATGGATTGCTATGAAAAAAGCTATCCAAGGGAATCAACAGCTAGAAAGCATACTGCTAACAGGGAAGGGACATACAAAATGACTAATTTTAAATATGACGTCGCATTTTCCTTTTTATCACAGGATGAGACACTTGCTGAAAGGCTGTCAGATATTGTTAGCGAACGTTATGAAGTATTTTTATATAGCAAAAGACAAGAGCACTTAGCTGGAAAGGATGGGGAAAAAGAATTTGCCGATGTGTTTTCAAACCAAGCACGTACTGTAGTTATTCTATATAGAGAAGAATGGGGGAAGACAAATTGGACACGCATTGAGGAAACGGCCATTAAAAATCGCGCTCGTGATTTAGGATATGACTTCACACTTTTTATTCCCCTCGACGACTCTAAGACACTCCCTCCTTGGCTTCCTAAAAATAGACTATACTATGATTTAGAAAGGTTCGGTGAGCAAAGTGCTGCGGCAGTAATTATTGCAAGAATTACTGATCAATTAGGTGAACCTAGACCAGCCTCAACCCTCGATGAAGCAAGGCGATTACAAGTTGATCTAAAATTTAAACAGGAATTAAAACATTGGAAGAGATCTGAAGAAGGCGGCCAACAAGTTATTCAAGATGTGGAAGCGCTTTATAGAGAGATAGAAAAACAAATAAACGAGATTAAGACTGAGAACCCACAATCCTTATTTCAAGTTGATAAAGGGAACCATCGTGATTTTGTTGTATATCACTCACCTATTTCTATGACTTTTGATCTTCGCATGGAACACGTGAATGATTTAGAAAATGTAGCCTTAAAGGTTCGACATTGGGATAAGCAAATTGTACGTAGTTGTCACGTAATATATCCTTTTGGAGAGCCAAAAATTATTTTCCAAGAGTCATTTTCACCTGAACTTACACGCGATAAAGTTATTAGATGGCAAAGTAACAGCGCATCGCAACGCTCATATTCGAATCAAACATTAGCAGAACATTGTATGAAAACTTTTATGAATAAAATTCGCATGAGTTAGCCAAAATAGGTTTTTCTATAAAGATGAAGTAACGACTCTGACATCCGTCAGAGGTTCTCCAACCGAACTTTCCCGCTCTTGAATTTCCATCTTAATTTCGCCCCTTCACTCATCCGTAGGGGCAGATGCGCCGTGAGCCCCCTCTCTTCGTCCCCTAAGGGAATACGAAAGCGCGAGGAGCGATAGCGTTTACCTAAGGATTATTTCCGACTTTCGCCTTCGGTCCGATCCATCGCTCCGCGATGGGTCTCGTTAGGATCCAGTAGGTCAATAGGCTCACCATGGCGACTTCGGCCGCCGCCATTGCGTTCACGGGCCAAAAACCGTGATGGGCTTTCGTCAGTTGGGTCGCCACTTGGCCGATGAAGGTATTGTTCACCATCATCCCTATATTGGCCGCTTGGCGCCCCTTCGTGGCGCTATCCTGATCCCCTCCCCACCATTTATAAACGTAACTCAACGGCAACCCGCGGGTCAAAGCGCGCATGCCGCCCGTCACTAAAATGGCCGTCCACGTCTGGTTCGTGATGCGGCCCACCAGGATTTGCGACGTCATCGCCAACGCGAAATCGATGGCCATGGTCTTCAGGACTTCTCTGGACACATTTTTCCCGCTCATCAAATCGGGCCATTGGAGGATATGGCCCATCGGCAAGGGGAATACCGCGGCCAGAGCGCTTGTGATCATCATGGCGGCGGCTATTTGAAGGAACTGGGAGTTGAAAGGGAAGTTCGGGACCCGCCAATTATAACCGGCGACCACGATCGGCGCCAACACCCCATGGGCTAGCACGGTCGTGCTCCATATCTTCACGGCTCGAGGCAGGAGGGTTTTAAGGTTGCCGGTCAAAGCGGTGTACTTCGGCGGTGGCGTCGGCGTAACGACGGCAGGCGATACCGGGGCGGATCTCGGGGGAGAAGCGGGGCCAATGGGGTTCATGCGGGTTTCATCGGCCGGATACCGGAAAATGTTGCTTCAATAAAAAAGACAGGTTGTCTCCGATTTATGGCGGCCTAGGGACTAGGCCTATCATCCCCGTTCTGGGGTCAAATGACCTTCTGGCCCGCCATGATTTTTCGTCAAGTTGTTGATTTCACTGTCATTGAAGGTTGGCATTTTCTTTGCTTTTTCCCACCATACCTCATGATGAGGATACTGGAACTACCCCTATCACAATGAAACAAAGGAGATAAAAATGAAGAGAACAATCACGATGTTCCTGATTGGAGTGACCCTCATTTTAGCCCAACCCGTCATGGCGGGCGGTACTATTTACTTGCAGGATAATGCAGGCGTTGGCCCCACTGTCGATCAAGAGAAGCTTCAAAACATCGAGAAACAATGCAGCAATGTGACGGAAGAATTCTTGTTAGCCTATAGAACAGGCGACGCACAAACTCAGACTCGGCTGAACTCCGCTATTTGCTTATGTAATCGCAGCGGGCTACCTACCGACTTCCCTGACCTTGTAGATCATCTCAATGTGCTATGCGTCAGAAACCTTAAGAGTTAATAAGTTTTTAGTTTTTAAAAATAACTCCCCCAGTTCCCGGTCAATCATGAGTGTCGGGAACTGGGAGATGCTTTTTCACTTTCGCCTTTTTCCGAACGCCGCCTGTTTTAATAAGAAAAATAAATCCTTCTTAGACTTTGCGGTGGCTTGCCTTAGGGAATTACCTAACGCCAAATAAGCCACAAGGCTCGATGACAATGCGCACCCTGTCCCATGAAATGATTTGGGGAGCTTAGCGACTGTGAAATCATAGAATTCCTTTCCGTCATACAAAATGTCCGTTGCCCTATCTTTACCCTCTCCCGTGAGATGCCCGCCTTTGACGAGGACCGCACTCAGGCCCGGTGAATTTTTGTGGATGATTTTCGCCGCGGTTTTCATGTCGGCAATGGTCTCCACATCGATGCCGGAAAGGATGGACGCTTCGTCGAGGTTCGGCGTCACCAAAGTACAGGAACGAAATAATCTTTTGAGAAGGGGGACGGCTTCTCCCCCTAAAAGGGTCGTTCCGGTACTGGAACGCAAGACCGGATCCAGCACGACGGCTTTCGGCTTCGCGGACTTCACGTAGCGAAGGACTTCCCCGACATTTCCACGAGTCCCCAACATGCCGATCTTCACGTAATCGCACCGTCCCACGCCGCGCAATTGATCCCGCAGGACCTTCGGCGAGACGGGATTGACTGAGAAAAACTTCGTCTCGTTTTGAGCGGTCACGGCCGTGATGACCGAACGGGCGGACCATCCGAACCGCTGGAATACCCTCAGGTCGGCCTGGATACCGGCGCCGCCGGAAGGGTCGGACCCGGCGATGGTCAGGATCCTCGGATCTTTACCGGGATTTTTTCGACGCAACTTTTTCTCCGTCATGACGATAACCCGCGCATGGATAAAATATTTTTCGACTTCGACAAGGACCGGATCCAATTCGCCTTCAGCGGCGAATGCGAGACGCCGCGCAAGGATAAGAATTTTTCATTCACGGCATCTCCCGACAACGTCTACGAAATACCGGGATTCCGCCACTCGATCTTTGGAATGGGGATGCGCCAAGGCCGAAATCATCGCTACCATCGCGACGCCCGTTTCGACAACGTCCTGCACATTCTCCCGGCCGATGCCGCCGATCGCCACCACCGGAGCTTCCAGACTCTCTACCACGACCTTTAATTTCTCTACGCTTTGCACGGGATGTCCCGGACCCTTCGTCGCCGTCGGGAAAATCGCCCCGAACGCCACGTAATCCGCGCCGCGCTTTTCCGCTTCGATGGCCTCCGCCAACGAATGCGACGAGTAGCCGATGATTTTATCCCCCACCTGACGCCGGCACGCCTCGATCGACACGTCGTCCTGGCCCACGTGGATGCCGTCCGCGTTCGTTCGACGGAAAGCCTCGAGATCGTCGTTCACGATATAAGTGAAAGGGTATTTCCCCCGGAGATCGCCGAGGGCTTGGGCGGTCCTCAAATAGCCGGCGTAAGCGGCTTCCGATTCCCGGCGCTTTTTATGCCGGTATTGGAGGATCCGGATGCCTCCGCGCAGGTACTCTTCGGCGGTGCCCACGAGATCCTCACCGCCCAGGACCCCTTCGTCGAGAATGGCGTAGACCCCGCACAGCATCAGTGGGCGTGGCCTCCCACCGCTTCCCATTGCTGCAGAGCCCACATGGCGGCGAGTCCCATGACGAAGGCGATGTAGATCGTGGACTGTTCCTCCGCGTGCTCATGGACGTGCGGCAGGAGATCCGAGAGAGAAATATGCAGGAACGTCCCGGCCGCGAACGCCAGGGCGACACCGGTCACTTGAGGGCTCTCCCCGATCACGTAGCGCGCCAGCAAGGCCCCGAGCGGCACCATGACGGCCAATAGCGCGTTAAAAAGGAGGATCGTCGTTCTTTTCCGGTTCTCCTGGAGGAGGACGGAAGAAAGGGCGAAGGCTTCCGGGATCTTATGGAAAAAAATCGTCAAAAAGACGATCAAGCCCAATCCTTCCAAAGCCAAGCCCGATCCCAGCGCGATCCCGTCGATCAACGAATGCAAGGCGATGCCGACGACGGCGGAAAGCCCCATCGGATGGACCTCGCATTCCAAAAGCTCGCACAGGTGGATCGTGAAGAATTTCTTCACTAGATAGAGGAACAGGAATCCCGCCAAGACCCATAAAGACGCGTGCTTCCCGATCAATTCAAAGGAAGAAGGCTGGAGATGGATCAAAGCCGCGCCCAGCATCAGTCCCGCCGATAGGGAAAGGACGAAATGCAAGTGGCGCCGCGTCTTCGCCAGGAAGAGCGGGACGACGCCGCCCACGAGGACGGATCCCATGATCAAAAGCACGTAAAGAAGAAAATTCGCGTTCAGCATAAGGTTCCCCTTTTTTATTGGAGGGCTATCTTTAAAGTCTTCAGTTTTTTATGGAGCGTGTTGCGGTTGATGCCCAGCATCTTGGCGGCCTTGAGCTGGTTGCCGTCCGTCTTTTGCAGGACGAGTTCGATCAAAGGCTTCTCCACGCGTTGGATCACCACTTCGTACAAATCATCCACGTCGTAGCCGTGCCATTTTTCGAGGAAATGCTGGAGCTTTTGGCGCACCAGATCCTCGATCGCGATTTCATCCAAATTCATTTGGGGCAACTGCCCAGAGAGGAAGGGATCGACGACTTCGCGGGTGATGGTCGTGCCGGGCGACATGACGATGGCCCGCTTGACGATGTTCTCCAATTCCCGGACGTTTCCCGGCCATGCGTACTTGCGGAAGGACGCCAACACTTCCTTCCCAAAGACCTTGGATCCCGTGTCGAGTTCGACGCAGAACTTCTGCAGGAAATGATTCGCCAGGAGGGGGATGTCTTCCTTTCGCATCCTCAAGGGAGCCACTTCCAAAGGCACCACGTTGAGACGGTAATATAAATCCTCGCGGAACTTCTTCTCCTTCACCATCTTCTCCAAATTCTGGTGGGTGGCCGCGATCACGCGGCACATCAAGGGCTTGGATCCCGTGCTCCCCAAGCGCGTGACTTCTTTTTCCTGTAAAACCCTCAAAATCTTCGCCTGCAAGGGCAACGGCATGTCTCCGATCTCGTCCAGGAACAAAGTCCCTCGGCCCGCCTTCTCGAAGTACCCGACCCTCTCCTCGGTGGCTCCCGTGAAAGCGCCTCTCATGTGGCCGAACAATTCGCTCTCCAGAAGCTCCTTGGGGATCGCCGCGACGTTCACCGCCATGAAGGGATAAGCTGCCCGAGGGCTCTCGTGGTGGATAGCGCGCGCGATCATCTCCTTGCCGGTGCCCGACTCGCCTTGGATCAAGACCGTCACGTCCTTCGCGGCGAGCTTGCCGATGAGCTTATGCAGTTCGCGCACGGGCTTGCTGTGGCCGACGAGGGTGTGGGGAGCCACTTGCTCCTCCCGTATTTCCCTCACTTCCTCGCGCAGCTTCTCGACTTCGACCTCCAGGGCCCGTTCCCGCAACGCTTTTTCGACGATCACCTCGAGCTCCTCGACGTCGAAGGGCTTCGCTAAGTAGTCGAAAGCCCCGCGTTTCATGGCCTCGATCGCGTTCTTCATCGTGTCCTCGGCCGTGATCATGACGACGGGAGGGGGATTCTCCTTCCGACGCACTTGCTCCAATAGGGAAAACCCGTCCATGCCGGGGATGCGGATGTCGAGAAGAACGGCGTCGTAGGCGTTCTCGGCCAGGAGGGCGGCGGCTTTTTTCCCGTGGTCCGCGGTTTCCACATGATAACCGCGCCTCTTCAAGGCGTTACGGATGACCACGCGTAGGCTTTCCTCGTCATCCACGACGAGGATCTTTTTCACTTCCGTCGATTCCGTTTTTTCTGTTTCTGACGTCATAAGCGGCTCCTGAGGCGATATTCCTTAAGCGGTGCTCTTTAAGATGATTTGGACCGTCGTGCCTTTCCCTTCGCGGCTTTCGACGCGCAAAAATCCCCCGTGCTCGTTGACGATCCGTTGGGACATGGCGAGCCCGAGGCCATGCCCTTCGTCCTTGGTCGTGAAAAAAGGCGTGAAGATCTTTTCGAGGTTCTCCTTAGAAATACCCGCCCCGTTATCGGAAATCTCCGCCACAACCATGCGCGTGGATCGCTCCCCTTTCGCGTCCGTCGCCTCGCGGATCTTGTAATTCGTGTCGATACGGGAGCGAACACGGATTTCTCCGCCCGTCTCCGGGAGAGCCTCGCTGGCGTTCTTGAACATATTGACCAGCACCTGCTTCAACGAATGGGCGTCGGCCGACACGGGCGGCAAGCTGGGGTCGTACTCACGGATGAATTTGATCCTTTTTTCCGTCCGCACGCTCTCGAGCGAGATCGTCTCGTCGAGGATCTCGTTCAGGTTCACGGGCTCCATGCGGAGGTTCTTGGGTTTGGAGAAGCTCAAGAGCTCCGTGATGAGGTGGTTCACGCGGTCGGACTCCTTGATGATGATACCCAAGCACTCTTGGGAATCCGGAGAGAGCGTTTCGCGCTGGAGTAACTGGGCCGCTCCACGAATGCCTCCCAGAGGATTCTTGATCTCATGGGCCAGACCGGAGGCGAGCGTGCCCATGGTCGCGAGCCGGTCCGCGCGGCGCACTTCCTCCTGCAGTCTTTTAATCGGCGTCAAGTCCCGCAGGACCATGATCCAACCCATCCAACCGCCTTCGTCGTTGATCAGCGGCGTGGCGAGCAGGTCGATGGTCAAAGGCTCGCGCTGGCGGTTGGTCCAGGAGATCTCGCGCAGGCTCGCCCCCGTGCCTTCTTCGAACGACTTCTGCAGGGCGTCGATCACTTTTCGGTTTTCGGGAAACGCCTGCTCGAGCGTGAAGCCCAGCAACACCTCGGCGGAAGCGCCGACCATCTGCTCCGCGACGGGATTGATGCCCACGATATGGTTATTCTCGTTTAAGATCATCAAGCCCTCGCCGAAGGAGTTGAAAATCTCCTCCCAACGCAGCTTTAAGATGGAACCCTTTTTGCTGGTTTTCTTCGCCTTCGCCATAATCCGTCGCTTCGATGTGTGCCTGTTTTTTAGGCAGTACCATCCGCTTTCTCTCGATCGCAAGAAGATTCCATGTGGACTCTTAAAATCGATTCTGTCTAAGGAGCCGCATGCTGAAATTCTTCTTCAACCGCGACAGCTGGATGGTCACGGTCATGGAGCTGGTCGGCTTGACCGCTTATGGCATTTTCATTTATCGCTCCTGGACTCATTTCGGGTTTTTAGGATTCGCCTTAAGCTTCATCGTCCTTTGCTATCTTTTCATCCGGCTTTGCGACGTCATCCCATGGCACGGCGCGAAGAAGCGCACCGTCGGCGTGCGCGTCCACTTTCAAAAAGCCATCGTCCCCACGTCCTATATCCTCGCGGTCACGGCCATGCTCAGTCTCTTCCCCGTACCCATCCTATCGGCGGCGTTAGTCATTTTGGCGGTTCTCATGATGCTCGTGGTCACTCCGGTGAACGGCATCCTGGTTTATTTTTATTTCAAGGACAAAGACCCGCTTCCCGTCAACCACTTCAGCGGAAACCACTATTTAAAGGACGATGGCAAGATACCTTATGAAAAAATACCGGCATCTGCTCGTTGAGTCCAAAGGCCCGGCGCTCTGGATCACGCTCAACCGGCCCGAGACGAAGAATGCGTTCAACCTGCCCTTAGGTCGGGAACTCCTGCAAGCGGCCCGGGAGGGAATCCGGGATAAGAAACACGCCGTCATCATCCTGACCGGAGCCGGGGATAGCTTCTCGGCGGGCGGCGACATACGCCTCATGCGCGAGACTTTGGACGGAAAGAACGGGAAGCGGAAAATCAAAAAGTTTTTCCTCACGATCTCCCAACTCGTGAACGACACCGTCACGGCGATGCGCCAAGGCCCCAAGCCCGTCATCGCCGCGATCCCGGGCTATGTCGGAGGCGTGGCCTTCGGTTTGGCCTTGGGGACGGACCTGCGGATCGCCTCGAAGGAAGCCCGGTTCAGCGCCGCGACGATCCGTTTAGGATTGGTCGCTAACGGCAGCGCGACCTATCACTTGCCGCGTTTGGTCGGATTGGCGCGGGCAAGCGAGATTCTTCTCCTGGGAGATATGATTTCGGCCGATGAAGCTTTAAATAGGGGCCTGATCAACAGCGTCGTCGACCGCGAGACTCTCGAAAACGCCGTCCAAGAGATGGCCGAAAGACTCGCGGCATCTCCCCGACAAGCCTTAGCCCGCGTGAAACAAATCTTAAACCAAAGCCTCTCCTCCACTCTAGCGGCTCAGCTCGAAAGGGAACGTCAATCCATCGCGTGGTCGTCGACTTTGCCGGACTTCGACGAAGGCGTCGCGGCGTTCGTGGAGAAACGAAAACCCCGCTTTCACCGATCCTTATGATCATTTTAGCCATCGAAACCTCCTGCGACGAAACGGCCGTGGCCGTTTTGGATATCGAAAAGGGAAAGAAAAATTTCCCCCCAAAATTTCCAAAGACAAAGATCCTCTCGAATCTGATCGCTTCGCAGCACGATATCCACGGGCCCTACGGCGGGATCTTTCCCGAGCTCGCGAGCCGTCGGCACATCGAAGTCATCCGCCCGATGGTGGAGGACGCGCTGAAAGCCGCGAAAATCGCGCCGAAAAAACTCTCGGGCGTCGCCGTCACGAACGCGCCGGGGCTCGTCGGCGCTTTGCTGGTCGGGCTCTCGTTCGCCAAGGCCTACGCGATGGGATTGGGGATCCCCTTCATCGGCGTCAACCATCTGGAAGGCCATTTGAACGCGCCTTTATTGGCCCACGAAAAAATCCCTTACCCCCATCTAGGGCTTGTCGTTTCTGGCGGCCATACGGCCCTCTATCTGGTGAAGAAATTCGGAGAGTATCGTTATCTGGGCGGCACCCGCGACGATGCCGCGGGCGAAGCCTTCGACAAAGTCGCGAAGCTTCTTGATTTAGGCTATCCCGGAGGACCTGTCGTCGATAAAACCGCCAAGGCGGGGAATCCGAAAGCGATTAAATTCCCGACGCCGAAACTCCCGGCATACGAGTTCAGCTTCAGCGGGCTCAAGACCTTCACGCGGCAACTGATCGAAAAGAACGCCCACTCCGTCGCCGACGTGTGCGCGTCGTTTCAGGAAGCCGTCGTGGACGTGCTCGTGGAAAAGACCCTCGCCGCCGCCAAGGCCTACCGTTGCCCGTCGATCGTCCTCACCGGAGGCGTCGCCTGCAACTCCCGCCTCCGCACGAAAATGACAGAAGCGGCCCTCAAAGCCAAAAAGAAGGCCTACATCGCTCCGCCCGTATACTGCACGGACAACGCGTCTATGATCGGGTACGTGGGAGGCCGGTACCTGCTTCAAGGAAAGTCGTCGTCTTTAACGCTTAACGCCGTGGCTAATATGGGCTTTATGAATAGGGGGAACGAAAACGAATGAAAAGACGATAAGGATCAGAGCTGACGGGGAATATATTCTTGGATATCTCTTAAAGTCCTCATCCATGCTTGTATCCTTCCCTTTGTGTCAATAGGAAGCCTGGGTTCAACGACCTCGTACAACTCATCAATGTTCCTCACGTCCCTTTTTAAATCCAGAAGTAACGTGTCTTTTTTATCCATGACGATTTCCCTTGGAAGTTTATCGAAAGCCATTTGGTTGTTATGTTCCAGGTGAAAAGCGAGATCGATTAGATTAACATCGGGGGAACGGGCCTCCCACATCTTAAGCCCCATTTCAGCGATGGCGGACCAACGAGGCCCTCCCGCATCGTCTTCATTTTTGTTTCCCCACTCTTCTTGGGAAAAACGCTGCGTGGCGCCTAGGAAAAAAAGGCGAATCTCCTCTTCCGTAGCCAACTCCATGAATGTTTCCACATCCAACACCATCCCTTCCCGCCCACTTAAGAAAATATCCACATGCCCCACGAGTGGAGAAGAAGCATGATCCTGCATGTGGTTCAGCTCACCATGAACCGCATAAATTAAGTACTCCCGAATCCAAGAGAATATCCTAGCTTCTCGGGCGACAAAAGCAGCCCTCATCACTTCCGCCTGACCTCTTAATTCGGGAGAGAGCTTACGACGGCTTGCCTGCAACAAGTCTTTCTTGATGGCTTGTATGAGGTAAAATTCCGTGATCTCTTCGAATAAAATCTTTTTTTCGCGGTTTAATTCCCGGACGACACGATGGGTACGCTTGTCGGATTCCGCCTTTAATCTTTCCGGTGGGATCACTATCTCCACCCCTAATGGCCCTAACAGTTCTAACTCATCTGCCGTCTTGAAATTTTCGAAAGCCACGAGTCTCGACATAAGAGCCCTGACCTGTGTCAGATTCGACGCAAGCTCGATTCCTAAATGATCCCTTAATAAGGCAAGGCCTCCAAAACGATGACGCTTGACAAATGAGTCCCTGACGCGCCTTAGGTGGTCGGGACGTGTGCAGTTTTTCAGATGCTTTAGAATCGATTGCTTTTCGGTGTTCTTCAAGCTGAGCGAAGCCATCACGCGGTCGACCTTATCTAAAAGGGCCAACTCGACGTCCTCTAAGGCTACGAAGAATTGGTTACCGTATAAGTGAACTAAAAACTTAAGAACCCTTTGTTGCTGGAGGAGAGGCCAACCGGTATTCGCTAAATCCTCCAGCGCCCCCGGTAAAGGTTCCATTTTATAGTCCGTGTCACCCGTTATCGCATTCCAAATGATTTCTAGCAGCTCGTCTCTTTCTGTGTCCCCCCAACCATGAGCTTTAAAGGACTCATGAAGGTCAGGATAGTCGCTGAGAAGCGTCTTAAAGCCAGGATCTTTTTTCGAAAGTGGAGCTGGAGCGGGCAGGTGAACCGTACTCCCCGTTTTCACTCCCGCGGCTGAAAATTCATAGGCTACCTTTCGAGATGTTATGACGGCGCGCACCATAGGCATTAGATCTTGAGTGACGCCACGTTGAATCCCAATCAGCGCACCTCTTGCTCCGTCTATACCCGAAGGATCTTCTATATCTAATCCAAGGCCGGGAAAAGCATCTTGAGCCAGTTCATTGAAGGCAAAAATCCTGTCTTTCAAGTGCGGAAACTTGGTGGCAACTTCCAAGGACATTCCTTGTTCGGCGACTAGTACTAAGGTAGGGGTAATACCCCCATTTTTTTCATCAAGATCTCTATATAAGGAACTTGGCGTGAACTCATCGATGACCCGCAAATGAACACCCGCTTCCATACATAAGCTCACGATCATAGGATCCATATCGTCAGGCTCAAACGTGAAACCTCCTGAATGGACCTCGACGTCGCCCTCCAATCCTTCCTCATATAAAGCGTTTTTCATCAAAATATGCATGAGAGCAGACCGGTGACGATTGCCGTGGCACACGAAATAAAAAGTCGGTTTTTCGGATTCTTTCAGTAAACGCGTAGCTCTTTCAATAGGATCGTCATGGTTTGATCGGGACGGTAAAACGGACGTCGTGACGGGACGTACTTGTAGGACGTGAAGGTCTCTTTCACTGAACGTAAATTCCATATCCACATCGAAACCGTAAAATGATTTTAAACGTTCGACCACGGCCGCCACTTCTAATACCTGATCTCTCGTTAAACAAGGCTTCAACGTATCCTCATGCTCTATCGGTCTTAATTCGGTACCTCCATACTCCAACGCCACCACATGCTGATTTTTTTCCACGGATCTCGATTGCACGTTCCCGTTGGTATCGATGCGATAGATGTCGCTCGGAACCTGCCCCGTGACGATACCTTCCCCCAAACCATAACCGGCGGTCACCATGATTGAGGCATCCTGGCGCAGGGGATCGCGGCTAAACGCCACGCCAGAAACCCGGCCCTTGATCATCTCTTGGATCGTCACGGCCACTTTAGGCGCCCCTAAGCCTCCATGCCGTTCGTAACGATAGAGTACGCCGGCAGGTTCCCAAAAAGACGCCCACACTCTTTGAAGCACGTTAAACAACTCTTTTGGCGTGTTAAAGATGCAATTCAAATAAGTCTTGGCCATACCCGCGTACGCGCCGGATGTGGCATCCTCTAGTATACCGGATGATCGAACAGCCACAGGAACATAACTTATTTCATTAATCTCAACGGCGGCCTGAATCTCTGCCTGAAACCTCTCAGGGGCCACCGCATGGGTTAACAGGAACTGCATTTCGAGGCAGGCAGCCTCCACGAGCCCAGAATCTACTTCCGCAGTTTCCAGAGCTTTATCGATACGCGACTGAATAGCGTCGAAATCCGCGCGGATGCCGGAAACTTCGAGAAACTTCTCGAAAGCGGAGGCGCTCAACCCGATCCCTTTCGGCGTACGAGCCGCCAGCCCCTCCATCTTAGCGACGTCGCCCAAGCGAGCGAACTTTCCTCCCACGAAGGGAATATAACGGCTATCCACGTCCGCGAGACGGTAGAAAAGACGGACAGGATCGGTCACAGGCACCGGATCACCTCCGGCACTTTCCACACGACGGCCGGTAGGAACCGTTTCCATTTTTTTCAATCTCTGTTTCCTTTCCCAAAGGAATGCCTTGATACCGTGAAAATCAGCCGGATCGGCGAACTGTTGGACGCGGTCAACAGCTTGATTAAGGAATTCGAGTTCCCGCAGTTGAAATTGGACCTCCAAACGAACGTCGTCCGATTGCGACGCAGCTGCTTGAAGGTAGAGCAGAAGGCGTTGAGCCTCCCTTTCCACCTCTTTCTTAAGAGTATCTCCATCCGCGATAAGCTCCGATAGGCGGGACGCGGTGGTATCATAAGCCGCGCTTCCCCAGAGCACTTCTTCCAAATAAAACTGGGCTTTCGTCGTGGGGTTAAATCGACCCCAATCACCCGCTTTAATCACGAAAATACCGCCACGTTCCTCAGAACCACAGACCCGCAGTAGATCTCCTTCTTCGATTCTAATTCTCATGGCACCCTCGCCCATGACCAATTCCAATTCATCTTCGTCCGCTAGACGATTTTTTTTGATCGTCGCCCCCTCCAAAATAACCGCATGCTTACCGAGCTCTCGTGCGGTAATGGCCGCATGGCTGAGAGGACCACCCTTAATGGTTACGATTCCTCCCGCTTTCTTCATAGCTACCCAATCTTCTCCGGGCTGGGTCAATTCTCGAATTAAGATATCCCCTTCCTCCACGTTTCTAGAGTAAAACCTAGCCCGGCCGGTCACCCAACGGCCAGAGCCACGCGATACCCCCAAACCGGAAATGGGAATCCCTAAAGGTTTCCAGGGCGCGAAAGCTTCCACTTGGAAAGTCTGATAATGCCAGATGCCTAACGAACCACGCCACTCACCTTGTCTTTCTTCAGATAAAATTCGGGCTGTTTCTAAAAAATTGGGGGGAGAAACAGGCGAAATAGGTTGGGTGAGGGAAGAATTCGGGCCGGCACCTGCCCAAAGGGATGAAAAGCCATTGGAGGGATGATTGAATAACGTAAATGAACTCATTACCTGATATCTTCGGCTAAGGGATGAAAATGTTGCTAACGAATAGCTCTCTAAAACCCCTATTATAAAATTAAGGGTTATTTTAAAACTCTGGAATTCTCGGGGTTTAAATTTGACATCAAATGATGCCATATGATGTCATGATAAGATGAAAGCTCTTTCCTTAAGACTAGATGACCGCCTCAGTCGGCAGTTCGACGCCGCTTGCCGGCGGTTGGGTTATAAGAAAAACACCCTCTTAACGCGCATGATAACGGCTTTCGTCCAACACAAACAGAACCTGACTTCCGCAAAAGGGAAGAAGCAGACGACAAAGCCAGATCCTTTTTTAAATGTGATCGGCATCATTTCCGAACACCCTGCATCCAAAGACGAGTCTTTTTCCTTATCCGAAAAGGAGATCGATCAAATCGTATACGAGCTGTGAAATCGATTTTAGTGGATAGTTGGGGCTGGATCACATTGGCCAAAGCGACGGAGCCCCATCATAAGACGATTTCGGAGTATTACAAAAAGTCGTGTCGGGATTTCCGGATGGTGACGTCCGATTATATTTTGGATGAGGTCGTCACGTTTCTCTTCGCCAAAACACCGAAACCTTTAGCCCCGACATTTCTCAAAGGCCTTTGGGAAAGCGTGCAAGCGGGCCATATTCAACTGGAAACGATTTCTCGACCGCGTTTCGAGTCCGCTTGGAAGATGAGGATGAAGCACTATGACCATGAGGATATTTCCTTTACCGACTTCACTTCTTTCGTCCTCATGAAAGAAATGAAGATTCAAAAAGTCATCACGAACGATCATCATTTTGAAAAGCTCAACTTAGGATTTTCGAGAGTGCCCTTATTATAAAAATGACCCTTCCAGCCAAAAAATCCCTCGGCCAGCATTTTTTGCACCATCCGGCGACTTTGGAAAAAATCGTTTCGCTCGCGGGAGTATCCTCGGAAGACTCGATCCTGGAAATCGGCCCTGGGCCGGGAGGGCTTACCCAAAAACTCGTCGAAAGGGCCAAGGACGTAATCGCCATCGAGAAGGACTCTCGGTTCGCCCAAGCCTTGCGTGAAAAATACGCAGGCCACTCCCATTTTCAAATGATCGAAGCCGACGTCCTAAAGGTGGATTTTTCCCGAATCCTCACGGGACGGTCCTATAAAGTCGTCGCCAATCTCCCATACAATATCGCCACGGAAATCATCTTTCGACTCTTGGACTATCGAGACCGCATCCCGGAGATGTACTTGATGGTGCAGAAGGAAGTCGCGGACCGTCTCGTGGCGACGCCGGAGCAGAGGAAGGACTATGGGGTATTGAGCTTGATGACCCAGATTTATTCGCGCAATCGAATCGTCATGAAACTCCCGCCCGGAGCTTTCGCGCCCCCGCCGAAAGTGGATTCGGCCATCGTCCGTTTCGAAGTCTCTCCTACGACACGTTACCCTCTCGAAGACTTCGCTTTCTTCAAGAAGATCGTCCAAGCCGTCTTCTCGCAACGCCGCAAGAAGATGATCAACCCCCTCCGCTCCCTCTTGGATAAAATCCCGTTGGACTTCTTAGAAGAAGCCTTCCGCGAAACGGGGATTTCGCCCGATTCCCGACCCGAGGAAGTCCCCTTGGAATCCTTTTGCCGTCTCGCCAACCGCCTCAATTTACGTTTCTATTTTAATAGATGACAGCGTAAAACTCTTTTGCTTAGTGTCGTCGCCATGTCCCTTCCGCGCTACATCGCCATCGAAGGGCCCATCGGGGCCGGGAAGACGTCCTTATCCACGCGGCTCGCCGAGGACCTGCAGGCGCGGTTGGTCCTCGAGCGCCTCGACGACAACCCTTTCCTCGCCTCCTTCTACCAAGACCGGCGGAAGCACGCTCTCAAGACCCAGATCCTCTTCCTCATCAGCCGCTACCAGCAACAGCGCGAGCTCGTGCAACATGATCTTTTTTCCCAGATGATCGTCTGCGATTACCTCTTCGCGAAGGACCGCATCTTCGCGGCGTTGAATCTCTCCAAGGACGAACAGTTCATCTACGAGAAGATGTACTCCCTCCTCGACACCCAGCTCCCGAAGCCTGATCTCGTCGTATATTTACAAGCGTCCCTCGACGTCTTGAAGAAGCACATCAAGAAGCGCGGCCTCGATTACGAGAAGAACATCGACATGGAGTACATCGAACAGCTGTCGGAAGCCTACAACCGCTTCTTCTTCACCTACACCGACATCCCCGTCTTGACCGTGAACGTCACTGACATCGACTTCGTCAATAACACGGAAGATTACGCCAACCTCGTCCGGGAGATCCTGGCCTTCTCGAAGCGGGGACGTGGAAGCACGCGCTTCGTGGGGCTAGGCAAATGAGCAGCCACGCCGCCCCGAAGAATAATCTCACAATCCCGAAGATCCAGAAAAAGAAGGCCTTGGGCGAAAAGATCACGATGGTCACCTGCTACGACGCGACCTTCGCGCGTCTCGTCGACCAGGCCGGGATCGACCTGGTATTGGTCGGGGACTCCTTAGGCATGGTGATCCAAGGCCAAAAGAATACGCTTCCCGTCACCCTTGAGGACATGATCTACCACACCGCAGCCGTATCGCGCGGGCTCTCGAATCCCGTTATCGTCGCGGACATGCCCTTCATGTCGTACCAGGCCGAGTTCGGCCTCGCCCTCAAGAACGCGGGGACACTCATGAAGAAAGGCCATGCGCATTCCGTGAAGATCGAAGGCGGACTGGAGATCGCCGAGTTGGCCTACCGCATGTCGCGCGTCGGCATACCCGTCATGGGACACATCGGTCTCGAGCCTCAAAAAGTCCATGCCTACGGGGGCTTCAAGGTCCGCGGCAAAGCCCTCTCCGAAGAGCGCAAGCTCGTGAAGGACGCAAAGGCTCTTGAGGACGCGGGTTGCTGGTCGCTCGTGATCGAAGGCGTCCCCAGCGAAGTCGCGGAGAAAATCACCCAGTCCGTTTCCATCCCGACCATTGGGATCGGGTCCGGGCCGGATTGTGACGGGCAAGTCTTGGTCCTCTACGATCTTTTAGGCCTCGACCCGAGTTTCAAGCCGAAGTTCGTCAAACGCTACGCCGATTTGGCTACGGCCACGACGGAGGCCCTGCGCGCCTATGTCGACGAGGTGAAGACGAAACGCTTCCCGGCGGAGGAGCACCAATTCCACCGTCTTTCCCTCGTCACGCCCTTGAAGAAGAAACTCTCATGATCGTGCTCGCCAGCCGCGCCGAGTTGGACGCCTGGAGGGACCGTGTGACAACCTCTCTCGCCTTCGTCCCGACCATGGGAGCCTTGCACGAAGGCCATGCGTCTTTGTTCCGCGAAGCGAGACGGCATGGAGGCACGGTAATCGTCAGCATCTTCGTCAACCCCACCCAGTTCAACGACCCCAAGGATTTTGAAAAATACCCGCGCACCTTCGACGCCGACCTCGAAACATGCCGGGCCGCCGGCGTCGACGCCGTGTTCGCGCCGACGGTCGCGGACATGTATCCAGCAGGCGCATCCGACCCGTCGATCCCCCTGCCCGCCGTCGCCCTTCCGTTGGAAGGGGCTTTAAGGCCCGGCCATTTCGAAGGCGTCGTGACGGTGGTCGCCAAACTCTTCCGGCTCGTGCGGCCTACGGCGGCGCTTTTCGGCTTGAAGGATTACCAGCAAGTCCGGGTCATCCAAGAGATGACGCGGAAGCAACGGCTTCCCGTGACGATCATCCCCTGCCCCATCGTTCGCTCCACGGAAGGACTCGCCTTGAGCTCGCGCAACGCCCGTCTCTCGCCAGAAGGACTCGTCAAGGCCTTACGGATTTCCGCAGCGCTCCGTCTCGCCCAAAACCTTTTCGCGAACGGCACGAAGGATGCATCTTCTCTCGAAGGCCGGTTACGGGATTTCCTCTCCCAAGATTCGGCCCTCAAGATAGACGCGGTGGACGTCGTCGACGCGGAAACGCTGCGGACCCCCCGCCCGGGGAAGCCCCTCTTGGTGGCCGTGGCGGTGTTCGTGGAGGGCGTCCGCTTAATTGACAATTGTCTTCTCGGATGAATTCAACTAGGCAGGCCCGCTTATGACTTCTTTGAAGGCCTATGCCGCTGATTTCATCCTCCCGATCACCTCAAAACCGCTCGCTAACGCCGCGATCGTGGTGGAAGGCCGCGAGATCATCGACATCGACGCGAAGGAAGAAATCGTCCAACGCTACCCGTCGCTCGACCTGGAAGATTGCGGGCAATCCGTCCTCATGCCGGGACTCGTCAACGCCCACACCCATTTAAACCTCCTGTTTTTCGACGCGGGCAACAGGGACGGCGCGAAGCCGGCCTTCTTTGAATCCCTCATGGGAAGTTGGCTCTTTCAAAAAGGCCAGACCCTCACCGACAGGCGCCAAGCCTTGGAGGAGGGCCTCCAGCAATTGGCGCGCTCTGGCACCACGACGGCGGGCGACACCGGCCAGTTCTTCGGCCTCGTGCCCCAAGCCATCAACGCGCCCCTGCGCATGGCGCTTTTTCCCGAAATCCTCACGGGCGGGGACAACCAAATTCAGGAAGCGTACGAGGCGGCGTTCACCCAAGTCGACGAGATCCAGGCGTCGCGCGTGAATAAGGTCACGGCGGGACTTGCCCCCTACGCGGGCTACACGCTTTCCAAACACCTCCTGAAGATCGTCTCGCAACAAGCCTCACAAACGCCCTTAAAGATCCATGCGGCCGAGACGTTTGCCGAGATGCAGTTCTTCTACGAGTCGTCGGGGGAAATCGCGGAAAAACTCTTCCCCCAGATGGGTTGGGCCGATCACCTCCCCCCTCCCCATCGGAAAACGCCCGTCCAATACCTCCATTCGATCGGCGTCTTGGATGCGGCTCCGGCTTTGATCGGCGGCAACCAGCTTTCCGAGACCGATCTGGAGCTCATCGCGAAGACCCGGACGAAGATCATCCATTCGCCGCGCTACAACGCCCACTTTAACCTCGGCAAACCTCCCCTAAAAAAACTCCGGGAACTCGGAGTCCCCGTCGCCCTAGGCACGAACGCCTTGGCTTCGCTGTATTCCCTCTCCCTCTGGGACGAAATGAGGTTCCTCAAGGACCGTTCCCCGGAGAACGACGCCCCGACACCGAAGGACATCCTAGAGATGGCGACGATCGAGGGAGCCAAAGCCTTGAGCCTGGATCGTAAGATCGGTTCATTGGAGAAGGGAAAGGACGCCGACTTCATCGTCGTCCACATTCCGAAGGACATGGCGGCCGGCGACTTGGCGACCTGGCTCATCGATCATGTCACCGCCCGGGAGATCACCTCCGTGTTCGTCGAAGGGAAGAAAGTAAAGCTCTAATGGCTGAGAAAGGCGAAAAGGTCGTTTGCTCCAACCGCCAAGCGGGTTTTCGCTACGAGCTCCTCGACAAGATCGAAGCGGGCCTGATGCTCGTCGGCAGCGAAGTGAAATCCCTGCGGGACGGCCACGCCCAGCTCACCGACGCTTACGTGACGCACCATCAGGGCGAGTTCTTCCTCTATAAGGCTCACATTTCGCATTACCCGCCGGCCAACCAATTCAACCACGATCCCACGCGCACGCGGAAACTCCTGCTGCATCACCATCAAATCGAGCACCTGATGGGAAAAATCAAAGAGCGCGGCCTCACACTCATTCCCACGAAGATCTACTTTAAGGCCGGAAAAGCGAAATGCGAAATCGCCCTCGCCCGCGGCAAGAAAACGATCGACAAGAGGGAGACGATCAAAAAAAGGGATCAGAAACGGGAAATTGAGAGGACGTTAAAAAGACACCGATAGAATATTATCGGCATCGAATTAAGCTTACGCCACGTTTGGAAGAGCTACTTTCCATGTCTATGATGCTTTGATTCATCACATGATGCATTATGAATCCTATATTGACATCATTAAAATAGATTTTTATTATATTTGATTATGGATGCCATCACCTTACGTAATTTCCCTCTTAACTTAAGAAAAATGGTCGAGCAAAAAGCCAAGACCGAGAAACTGAGTCTCAATAAGACCATCTTGAAAATCCTCGAAGCGGCTTTCTTCATCTCTAAAAAGAAAAAAGAATACACGGATCTGGACGAGCTTTTCGGGGTGATGGACGACCGAGAACATCGGAAGCTATCACAAGCCCTGCAGAAACAACGAAAGATCGACCCCAAACTCTGGTCATGAAGCGTATCCTGATCGATACCTCCGCTTACTCCAATTATCTTAGAGGTCATGCTGGCATCCGAGACATCATCAAAACGGCGGATGCCATATACGTCAACTCCATTATCCTCGGGGAACTGTTAGCTGGTTTCGCTCATGGCAAGCAGGAAGAAAAAAACAGGGCCTATTTAGAAAAATTTTTGGCATCCGACAGGGTGCATGTGCTCAGCGTCACGGAAGTCACGGCGGAACGCTATGCAGCCATTTTCAAGTCCCTAAGAGAATCGGGGAAGCCGATACCTACCAACGATGTCTGGATTTCGGCCTCCGTCATGGAGCACGGTCTTGAATTGATCACGTGCGATCGCGATTTTGCCGTCGTCAAACAAATCATCGCCCATATCCTTGACACGAACGACTGATGGATTGATGGGGATCCTAACTAAGGAGACAGCCATGTTCCAAAAAGACCTTTTGAAGAATAAGACCATCCTCATCACCGGCGGCGGGACGGGGTTGGGCAAATCGATGGCGCTGCGGTTCGCGGAACTCGGGGCCAATATCGTCATTACCAGCCGTAAAAAAGACGTCCTGGAGGCCGCCGCCCATGAGATCGAGAAAAAAGGGGCTAAGGTCTATGTGCAAATATCCGATATCCGCAAATATGACGAGATCGACGATGTGGTGGATAAGGCATGGCAGCATTTCGGCACCATCGACGTCCTCGTCAATAATGCCGCGGGCAATTTCATCACGCCCACCGAGCTTTTATCCCCGAACGCCTTTAATTCCGTCGTGGGCATCGTCTTGAACGGCACCTTTCACGCCACCCAAGCGGTCGGCCGGCGCTGGATCAACAACCAACGCGGGGGCCGCGTGCTCAATATGGTCACGACCTACGCTTGGACCGGGTCGGCTTACGTCGTCCCTTCCGCGTGCGCTAAAGCGGGTGTTCTCGCCATGACGCGGTCCCTCGCCGTAGAATGGGGTAAATATAAAATTCGGCTCAATGCCATCGCTCCTGGACCCTTCCCTACCCAACAAGCCTGGGAGAATCTCGTTCCAGATGGATTCGAAGAAAAGTGGAAAAAGCGCATTCCCTTGGCTCGTTCTGGGCGCCACGAGGAGTTGGCTAATCTCGCGACCTATCTGGTCTCCGATTTCGCGGATTACATTAACGGTGAAGTCGTCACGATCGACGGAGGCGAATGGGTCTCGGGAGCGGGTGAAATGAACATGCTCACCGAGATGACGCCGGAAGATTGGATGAGGATGGCCGAAAGGTTTCAAAAGTAACTCAAAGACTACGCCTTAACTTCTTGGGTTTTCTTTGTTCCTTGATGTTTTTAATCCTCTCGGATTGGCGCCGCTCTTCCTCTTTTTCTTCGACGATCCTCACTTGTTCTTCAACCACGGGAGATGGCCTAAAGCTGTCCATAAAACGTTGATGATTGAGTTCCTGTCGTTTTAAAGCGGCGGCATCGGGTTCGGGATGCTTCATGATGTGCTCGTTCCTGACTCTCGATATGTCCGGCTTCGGTTTGGGCTGGGCTAACTTTTCCAGATACTCTTCCTCGCCTTTTTCAATCACGATATCCTTCTCGGGGTTTAAAATCCTCTCAAGCTTCTTCTTCAGTATGATCTTATCCTGACGAATCCTCTTGATCTTGAGGTGAGCCTCTAATTCTTCGGCGGCCCTCGCCTCAGCCCTGCCATTGATTAATTTCTCGACTCTTTCCCGATCTCTTTGACGTTCTAATTTCCCTAAAAAGTCATGAAGGGCCCGATCGATGGAATCCCTATTCCGTGTTTGATTCGTCAAATCGACTTCGGAAAAATCGTTAAAAGCCACGGGCGCCTGATCCAGTGCGCTTTTTTCATCGTCGGGAGGCGCGAAGCTTTCGAAATCTGCTTCCATTTCATCTTTAAGCAAACGATGAAAATCTTGGGCGAGAGTCGCCATTTTGTGCGCGGAAGTGACGTATTGGTTCATGTTCTGCACGATGGGAGACGTGGCTGCGGACCAAGCTTTTCCCAAATCTATCACATCCTTCGCCGCGCGGGGACGTGGCTCGGGAACCGAAGAAAGCTTATTCGGATCTCTCGAAAGGTCGACTTTTTCGCTGAGATGTTCCCCTGAAATATGGCGGATCGCCATAAAGGCCTCCCGACTCCCCGGCACCTCTTAAGGAAGGAATCCTAGGGCAGAAGAGGCGGAAACATGCTGGGCTCTTTGTAGCACTTGAATGGATAAGCCCAAGCGGATCTGGTTTTGGACTTGCTGTGAAACAACTTGAGCGATGTCCGCGTCCTCAATACGGGAACGGGCGCTTTCGATCTGCACGAGCTGCGATTGATCGGCTTGTTCACGCAAATCCAGGGTGTTGCTCTCGCTTCCGATTTGTGAAAGCCGGCTTGCGACATCCGTGATCGCTCCATCCAGAGTGGTTAATGAGGCGTTAGCGCTGGTAGAGTCGGAGAGATCAATGTCGCGGACTCCCAAATCGTTCAATTGATTCGTCAATCCTTCCCTCTCTTGGGGCGAGAGGTTGTCGTCCGCACCGCGTACTGCAAGTTCCCGAGCCTTTTGGAGGCTTTCTAAATTTTGACTAAGAGAACCCTGTTCGATCCCTAATTCACTGCTCCGGAAACTCGTGTATTGGCTCACCGCTTCGATGCCACGGGAGACCGTTTCTAAGCTTACCGCCTTAAAGGCTCCGACGATATCATCGGAAGGTTTATTGATTCGCTTACCGGTCGAGAGTTTTTCGAAAGATTGGTCCAATTTCTTCTGCGATTTTTGGGTGTTGTGGAGGGACTGCTGCACGCTCGTGCCGATACTGCTGATTCCATTGACGTTCATATTTGAGCTCATAAAATCATCCTCCCTTTTCTTTAACGGCATCCTCCTTAAAATCTTGAGTTTTTTGAAACTTCAAGTTGCGCTCCGCGTCATTTTACTATTTAGGAGGGGTACCGCGAATAAACTGAGCTATGGAGGATTCGTTATGAAACGAAACAAAATCGCATTAATAGGAGCCGGGCAAATTGGGGGCGTTCTCGCCCAACTCGCCGCCCAACGGGAACTCGGGGACGTCGTCCTCTTCGATATTATGGAGGGAGTCCCTCAAGGAAAAGCCTTGGACATCCAAGAAAGCGCGCCCGTCGACCTTTTCGATGCCCGTTTGATGGGCACCAATAAGTACGAAGACCTCCAAGGGTCGGATGTCGTCATCGTGACCGCGGGTCTGCCGCGCAAACCCGGCATGAGCCGCGACGACCTCTTGGCCAAGAACGTGGACATCATGAAGGACGTCGCTTCCAACGTGAAGAAATACTGCGCCGGAGCTTTCGTCATTGTCATTTCGAACCCCCTCGACGCGATGGTGTACACCATGCAGAAAATCACTGAGTTCCCCACCAGCCATGTCGTGGGAATGGCGGGCGTTTTGGATTCCGCCCGTTTCCGGACTTTCGTCGCCTTAGAACTCAACGTCTCCGTCGAGGACGTCACCGCGATCGTCTTGGGAGGCCACGGGGACGACATGGTGCCCCTACCCCGATTCTGCAGTGTGGGCGGCGTTCCTCTCACGGATTTGCTGTCCGCCGATAAGATCGAAGCCATCATCAACCGGACGCGCGTCGCCGGCGGCGAGATCGTCAATCTCTTAAAGACGGGAAGCGCTTTCTTCTCTCCCGCGGCCTCTGCCATCGCGATGGCGGAATCCTTCCTGAGAGACAAGAAGCGCATTCTGCCGTGCGCCGCCTACTTGAACGGCGAATACGGAGTCTCCGGCTATTACATGGGCGTGCCCGTCGTGATTGGCAAGAACGGGATCGAAAAAGTCCTGGAACTCAAACTCGACGGCTCGGAGAAGAAACTGTTTGACGAAAGTTTGAGTCACGTGAAAAAACTCGTGGCCGAAATCAAACTCTAAAAACTATGTCAGAAAATTCCAACTCCACGTTTCTCCTGAAACGTTTGATGTCCATCACGGGCCTGTTGCCCGTGGGGGGCTTCCTCCTCCAACACCTCTTCGGAAATTCTTTCATCTTCACTTCCGCTGAAACCTGGAACGAACACGCGGAGTATCTCACATCGCTTCCGATGGTGCTCTTGATAGAATTGGGCGCCATCTACCTACCAATTTTCCTCCACGCCGGTTTAGGCGTGGCCATCATCTATAAGAGCCAGAACAATTTCACGAGTTACAGCCTCTTCCGGAATTGGATGTTTTTTTTCCAGCGCCTGACCGGCGTCGTCGCCTTGGCCTTCATCGCGACCCATAGCTATACGACGCGCATCACGAGCTACGTGCAAGGCTGGGAAATGACGGCGGCTCACATGACCCATGTGCTCCAAGACCCGGCTTGGTTTTGGTTCTACATCGTCGGCGTCGTGAGCGTATGCTTTCACTTCGCGAACGGCATATGGAGCTTCCTCATCACCTGGGGCATCACCATCGGCCGCAAAGCCCAACAGATCTCGTCCGCGTTGACGATGGGATTGTTCGTCCTTTTATCCCTGTGGGCCGTCGCGATCCTCATTAAATTTTCGTCGTTACCTCTTTCATAGGACACTTATGGCAGCTCCAAAAATTATCGTTGTGGGTGGTGGTCTGGCGGGCTTGATGACGGTCATCAAGGCCTGCGAATCGGGGGCCGCCGTCGATCTCTTCTCCGTGGTCCCGGTCAGGCGTTCCCATTCCGTCTGCGCCCAAGGCGGCATCAACGCCGCCGTCAACACTAAGGGCGAAGGCGACTCCACCTACCAACATTTCGACGACACGATCTACGGCGGCGACTTCCTCGCCAACCAGACTCCCGTGAAGAACATGTGCGAAGCGGCACCGGGCATCATCTTCCTCCTCGACCGCATGGGCGTCATGTTCAACCGCACGCCCGAAGGCCTGATCGACTTCCGCCGCTTCGGCGGCACCCTCTTCCACCGCACGGCCTTCGCCGGGGCGACGACGGGCCAACAACTCCTGTACGCCTTGGACGAGCAAGTGCGCCGCTTCGAGTCCGAAGGGAAAGTGAAGAAATACGAGTCTTGGGAATGCATTTCCATGGTCCAAGACAACCAACTCAATTGCCGCGGCATCGTCGCCATGAACATGAATACGCTGGAGACCGTCGCCTTCAAAGGTGACGCCGTCGTGCTCGCCACCGGAGGCCCTGGCCTTATCTACGGGCGCAGCACCAATTCCGCGATTTGCACCGGAAGCGCCGTGAGCGCCGCCTACCAGCAAGGAGCCCACTACGCGAACGGAGAATTCATCCAAGTGCACCCGACGGCGATCCCGGGCGAGGACAAGCATCGCTTGATCTCTGAATCCGTCCGTGGCGAAGGCGGACGCGTCTGGGTCTATAAAGACGGCAAGCCCTGGTACTTCCTGGAGGATTGGTACCCTAAGTACGGAAACCTTGTCCCTCGTGACGTCGCCACGCGCGCCATCTTCAAGATCGTCTACGAACATAAGCTGGGCATCGACGGGAAAGCCCAAGTCTACCTCGATGTTTCCCATATCGATCCGAAACGCCTCCAAGAGAAATTGGGCGGCGTCCTGGAAATTTACGAGAAATTCGTCGGCCAAGACCCGAAGAAGGTCCCGATGCGCGTCTTCCCGGCCGTCCACTATTCTATGGGCGGGCTTTGGGTGGACTTCAACCAGATGACGAACATCCCCGGACTCTTCGCCGCGGGAGAATGCGAATACCAATACCACGGAGCCAACCGGTTGGGCGCCAATTCCCTCGTTTCCTGCATCTACGGAGGCATGGTCGCCGGGAAGACGGCGGTCAAATACGCGAAGGACCAGACGGGAACGAACTCTAATGACGAAGCTGTCTTCTCCGAAGCCTTAAGACGCGAGGAGGATTTGACGAAGAAGCTCTTGGCGTCTTCCGGCAAGACCAACCCTCACCACATCCATGAGGAATTAGGCGACGTGATGACCGAAAACGTCACCGTCATCCGTTATAACGACAAGCTGAAGAAAACCGACGAGAAGCTCCAAGAACTGATCGAGAAGTATAAGGACATCGTCCTGCCCGACACGACCGACTGGGCCAACCACGAGATCCTCTTCGCGCGCCAGCTGAAGAACATGCTGGAATTGGCCCGCGTCATCACCTTGGGCGCGTGGCGTCGGAATGAAAGCCGTGGCGCGCACTACAAGCCGGATTTCCAGGACCGCGACGACGCCAATTGGCAGAAGACGACCAAGGCGAAGTTCACGGGCCACGGGAACGAACCCGAATTTAGCTACGAGGAGATCGACCTGCAGTACATTAAGCCTCGACCGCGCCGTTACGATATGAAATCATAAGCACCGTCGGTTTATTAGGGATCACTTATGTCGAAAACCATCTTATTAAAGATCAAGAGACGCGCCGCCCCGGAAAAGGACGCCTATTGGGAAGAGTTCGAAGTCCCGTACCGCCCCGCCATGAACATCATCTCCTGCTTGATGGAGATCGAGAAGAATCCCGTCACCGCCAAGGGCAAGACGACGAGCCCCGTCGTCTGGGAGGCCTCCTGCCTGGAGGAAGTGTGCGGGGCCTGCACGATGGTGATCAACGGACGGGTGTGTCAAGCGTGCTCGACCTTGGTGGACAACCTCCCCCAACCGATCACCGTGGAACCCATGACGAAGTTCCCCAACATCCGCGACCTTAAGGTGAACCGGCAGTTCATGTTCGACAGCTTGAAGAAGGTAAAGGCCTGGGTCCCCATCGACGGCACCCATAACTTAGGCCCCGGCCCCCGCATGAGTCCCGCGGACCAACAAGTGGCCTACGAGCTCTCCCGCTGCATGACGTGCGGCTGCTGCCTGGAGGCTTGCCCGCAAGTGAACGACCGTTCGGACTTCATGGGCGCCGCCATCATTTCCCAAGTACGACTGTTCAATATGCACGAGACCGGCAAGATGTACGCCCACGAGCGCCTCGACGCCATCACCGGCAAGGGCGGCATCGGCGACTGCGGCAACGCCCAAATGTGCGTGGAAGTCTGCCCCAAGGACATCCCCCTCACCATCTCCATCGCCGAGGTGGAACGGCAGTCCACGAAGCACATGTTCAAGAAGCTTTTGGGGAGCTAATCACTTAAAGTTTAGACGCTTTACACTTAGGCATCACCCTGAGCCCCTACGGGAATCCATTCGCCGATTAAAATTCGGTTCACCTCTTCATCATCCAGATCTACCCAATCTATGAAGCCCAATAAACGTCTTTGAGCATCAGGATCCTGGCAGTACTGCATAACCGCATGTCCGTATACCTCCAGCTTATACGGAGGTAGAGAACTCGCAAAACCGTTGAAAATCGTTCTAAGGCGCCTCCAATCTTCCTCAGGAAGCTTTATTCCGGCGGCCAGAACACCCAGGAGAAGCGTTTCATAAAAACTCTGAAAGTTCAGGGATTCCATGTATCGCCAAATTTCGTCTTTTGAAACACCGCGGATACACGCCGCCCTATAGCATAACACCGTAAAAGTGGTACTATAATCGGGCTGCTTGAGGGATTGCAGCTCCATTTTGCCATGGAGAAACTCTAGAAGGAAATCCAGGTCAGGGCCGTTACGGCTTTGCAGGAGACGATCGAATTTCGCGAATCCCTCCTCGGCAAGACTATCGACTCGCCGCACCGAGCTTAACACCTGATCAATCTTTCCCAGAAGGGGGGAGCCATGGACCCGCATTTCCAGAAGATAGATAAGCTCCGTCAATGGGATAGAGTCGCTTTTTCTGCCTTCATAAGCTTCCAGGACTTCCTCGCGATGTTTTTCCGAGTGTCCTTTATCCATCAACCACCGCACCAAAGATGCGGGCGAAGATGCTTTCGCTTGTTTCAAGAGCAACCCTTCGATTTCCCCATCGGAAGGCCGTGCGGGAGCTCGCCCCCGATAGCGGAGATGGTCATATGCCACTAAAACAACGGAATCCGGCCTTGTTCGGGGGCCTTTTGGAAGTCCCAACGACTCCCGGAGGATACGAGGTTCGATATCGGCACCACGGCAAGCGTTAACGTAATCGACGACTTCTTGCGCGTCTTCCAGTTTTTTTAAAGGACGCCCTTGTCCATAAGAAGGACTCCTCCGTCCTTGGGGGAATACGAACATTCTAAAAGCTTCCACCGACGCATCGACGGCGCAGGCTTTGTTGGCCTGGGCTTCCGTCGCTCTCAGGAAAGCCTGGCAGAACAACAGCCTTTCGTCGCTTATGTCCGGATCATAGTCGAAATCCCGCGGATCCATCCCGACTTCAAACATAACCTCCGGGAAAGCGCCGGGATACGGGCAAGGTGGCATTTCCCTTTCGTAGATCCTCGCCGAGACGAAACGCATTCCCCCGCGATGCAAAGCGATAAGCTCGTTTAAAAAAGTGCCTAATGAAAGCACCTCGACACCGTCTTTCACGTAAGCGACGAAAGCTTTACTCGTAGGATCGGCAAGGGGCACAAAAAAAGATTGGAGTTGATCCACAGAGTCCGCCCGTCCGTCTTGTCCGTTCCCGGAAGGCCTCATCGCTAACACAAGATTTTGCCCCTGGCCCAAAGATCGAACGATATCGATCGGCCTTAAAAGGAATGTTCTCTGGACCGCTAGTGGCGTCGTCACTAGCCCTTTTTGATCACGCTCAAGTCGCATATCCAACAAGAGTCCGGAGCATAAGTTCGCTGCCATCATCGTATGCAAACCTTCACTAGCAAGCGTGGCATGATCACGCATGATTGCGCTAAACGCCGCCTTACAAACCATGTCGACATAACCCAAAACTCCGGGGATCAATCCAAAGCCTACCCGTCTCTGGGTATTGAGAAGAACCGATCGGAGGGCATGGCACGCGTCTGGATCTTCCATCAAATGATCCAACGTACAAGTTTCCACTTCTGGCAAAGCAATTGAGAAGCGAGCTCCCACATGAGGAAGGGACAGGGAACCGAGGGTTCCGTGAGCATCGCAAACCATACGCTCCTTTTCCGTCTCAAGACAGAGAATAACACCATGTAGAGAGGGCATAGCATGCCCTACGACATACCCTTCGGCGTGCAAAACCGCCCTAGCCACTTCAAGAAGGGGCGTTTCCTCTGCTAAATCCTCTATTTCGAACTGACTACCATTAGGTCCTTGAGCAAAAATACGGTAAAAAGGTCCCGGCCCTGAGGGGAGAACTGGTATTGTCGACTCAACACCTATCGGCCTAGAAATACCATCTGTTAAATTATGCTCAAACGGCGCCATAGGCGTTGGTGCCACTGGGTTTTCTGGCTGCATGATCTGATTGGCAGAAAATAATATGTTAACTTTCATAAGTAACTCGTTCCATTAGCGTTTTCGATTTTAGGGCCAAAAAGTTGCTTGCCCCATAAAACTTTTTACTGATAGTCCCGCCCAACTTATGAAAATCCATGAATACCAGGGCAAGGAAGTCTTGCGGGCGTATGGCGTCCCGACTCCGGAAAATCGCGTCGCGTTCACCGTCGAGGAGGCCGTCAAGGCCGCCAAAGAGCTCGGATTCCCGGTCGTCGTGAAGGCCCAGATCCACGCGGGAGGGCGCGGTAAAGGCGGCGGCGTGAAGCTCGCGAAGACCCTCGAGGAAGCCGAAGCCCACGCCAAAGCCATCCTCGGCATGACCCTGGTCACCCATCAGACGGGTCCCGAAGGGAAACTCGTCAAAAAACTCCTCGTCGAAAAGGGCTGCAACATCGCCCGCGAACTCTATTTAGGCGTCGTCTTGGACCGTGCGACCTCCCGGGTCACGTTCATGGCCAGCTCCGAAGGCGGCATGGAGATCGAGGAAGTGGCCGCGAAGAATCCGGAAAAGATCTTCAAGATCGCCGTCGACCCCGCGAAGGGGGTGGATAAGGCGGAAACGATCGCCGTCGCCCAAAAGTTGAACCTCACCGGAGATCTTCCGGAAAAGTTCTTCGGTTTCGTGTCGGCCCTCTACGAAGCCTATATGAAGGGTGATTGCTCGCTCGCTGAAATCAATCCCTTGGTGGTCACCGGCGACGGGAATCTCCTCGCCTTGGATGCCAAGATCAATTTCGACGATAACGCCCTCTTCCGCCATCCCGACTACGAAGCCATGAGGGATTTGGATGAGGAAGATGCCGCGGAAATCGAAGCGAAGAAGTACGATTTATCCTATATCAGCTTGGACGGAACGATCGGCTGCATGGTGAACGGAGCCGGCCTCGCCATGGCGACGATGGACATCATCAAGCTCAGCGGCGGCGAACCCGCGAACTTCCTCGACGTCGGCGGCGGCGCGACGGCCGAAAAGGTCACGGCGGCCTTCAAGATCATCCTCGCCGATCCCAAAGTGAAGGGCATCTTGATCAATATCTTCGGCGGCATCATGAAATGCGATACAATCGCGAACGGCGTCGTCACGGCCGCCCGCGAAGTCCAGATCAAGGTCCCCGTCGTCGTCCGCCTGCAAGGCACAAACGTGGACCTTGGGAAGAAGATCTTGGAAGAATCGAACCTGCCGCTCGTGTCGGAGGACGATTTGTCGAAGGCCGCTGCGAAGATCGTCGAGATGTCCTAATAGCCTCCATAGCTTAAAGATAAGGAAAGATTATGTCCGTTCTCGTGAACAAAGATACGAAGGTCATGACCCAGGGAATCACCGGAAACACCGGCCAATTCCATACGCGCCAATGCCTGGCTTACGGCACCCAGATGGCGGCCGGCGTCACGCCGGGCAAGGGTGGGCAGGATTTCGAAGGCATTCCGATCTTCAATTCCGTCAAGGAAGCGAAGGGGAAGACGGGATCGACCGTCTCGGTGATCTACGTGCCGCCCAAGTTCGCAGCCGCGGCCATTAAAGAGGCCGTCGACGCGGACCTCGACCTCGTCGTCTGCATCACCGAAGGCATCCCGATCACCGACATGATCTTGGTGAAACGCTACATGCAGGGCAAGCGCACGCGCTTGATCGGTCCCAACTGTCCGGGCATCATCACCCCCGGCGAATGCAAGATCGGCATCATGCCCGGCCACATCCACCGCCCTGGCAAGGTCGGCATCGTCTCCCGCTCGGGGACGTTGACCTACGAAGCCGTTGATCAAGTGACGCGCATGGGCTTGGGCCAATCCACTTGCATCGGCATCGGCGGCGACCCCGTGAACGGGACGAACTTCATCGATTGTCTCGAGCTCTTTAATAAGGATCCCCAAACCGAAGCCATCGTCATGATCGGCGAGATCGGCGGTTCGGCCGAAGAGGAAGCCGCGGACTACATTAAGAAGAACATTAAGAAGCCCATGGTGAGCTTCATCGCCGGTATTTCCGCGCCCGAGGGCAAACGCATGGGCCACGCGGGCGCCATCATCGCGGGCGGCAAAGGCACGGCCACGGAAAAAATGAAGGCCTTGACCGCGGCGGGTGTTAAAGTGGTGAAGAGCATCGCCGAGATCGGCCAAGGCTTGAAGGAAGTCTACAAACCGTAATTTCGAAAGGAACTTTTATGTCCAAAGAACGCACTCTATCCATCATCAAGCCCGACGGCGTGAAGAAGAACGCCATCGGCGACATCCTCGCCCGCTTTGAAAAGGCCCGTTTACAAATCGTGGGTCTGAAGATGCTCAATCTGACCGAAGCCCAAGCCCGTGAATTCTACGCCGTCCACAAGGAACGTCCCTTCTATAACGACCTCGTCAAGTACATGACGTCGGGCACCGTCGTCGTCTCCGCCCTCGAAGGCGAGAACGCCGTGGTGAAGAACCGCGAAATCATGGGGGCCACCGACCCGAAGAAGGCCGCGGCCGGCACGATCCGCCATGACTGGGCCGAATCCATCGACGCGAACGCGGTTCACGGTTCCGACTCGGTCGAGAACGCCCAGAACGAAATCAAATTCTTTTTCCCTGAATTATAAGCGGTAATCCCCGTCTTACTTGAGGTCGGACGCGCACTGCGCGCAGCGAATCGCCTGGAGCGGAATGTTCGAGAGGCAATAGGGGCATTCCTTCGTCGTCGTCGCCTTTTTGGGTCCGAGACGGTTGATTTGCTTGATCACGAGGAAAATCGCGAAGGCGACGATCAGGAAATCGATCACCGTATTGAGGAAAAGACCGTAATTGATCGTCGGCGCCCCGGCCGCCTTGGCTTGGGGCAAGGAAGCGTAGCCGTTCCCGGATAAATCCACGAAGAGGTTCGAAAAATCCAGCCGTCCCAACAGCAAGCCCAGAGGCGGCATCAGGATGTCGTTCACGAGCGACGTGGCGATCTTGCCGAAGGCGCCCCCGATGATGACGCCGACGGCCATGTCGATGACGTTCCCCTTCATGGCGAATTCCTTGAATTCCTTGAGCATATATTCTCCTTAATGGGCCGACCGAATCTAGGTCATTACGCGCACGGGCAGCACCATGCCGTTGAGGCCCGCGAATTGAAGGCGTCTTTGGATTTGGAAAGCCGTCTCGTTATGGAGCAGGCGTTGGTACCACTTCTCCTGCTCGAAGATCAGCTTTCCCGCGAAGCAGATGGATTGGGGGAACTCCTTGGAGACTCTTTGGCAGATTTGGATGGCTTCTTCGACGGCTTCGATGCCCACGCTCATCCGGTAATCCGCGGACAATCCCAGCCGGTGAGCCAATGAGACGTATTCCTTCAAGGAACTTTCCGTTTTCTCCCTTACCTGCTCCACTTCCTCGTGCCCCTGCATGGACGCCGAATCGATGACGCCCACCGAGACGAAGATGAAGTTCTTGAAGTAATCGGGGAACAATCGCTGGACGGTCAAGAGAGCGTGGATGCCCAAGCCGCCGTAACCGCCGACCATGAGGATAGCCGTTTGCTCCCGGGGATTGACGGGCGGCGGGAGTCCGCCGATCGGCTCCTCGGGCAAGGCGTTCATGATTTCATCGAGGCGTTTAAGGTTCGTCTGCACTTTTCTATAGTGACGTCGG
The DNA here is from genome assembly GCA_964555055.1 of uncultured Pseudomonadota bacterium. Classification (GTDB taxonomy): domain Bacteria; phylum UBA10199; class UBA10199; order JACPAL01. The sequence goes on from CAZKQW010000001.1 coordinate 345,886, forward strand.
ATCAAGAAACACACGCCGATGAAGAGGGACGTGATCCCGAGCGTCATCCAGCCTCCCTCCGTGAACTTCTCGTAGACGACCATCATGAGGATGGACACGCAGAGGATCAACGCCACGAGATAGACGCGGATATTCTTCTTCCATTGGGGGTCGGTCTTCCGCTTGTTGTACCAGAAGCGGCACATGGCCAACTGCGTGATGGAGAAGGTCACGAAGACATTGATGGAATACATCGTCACCAAGGCCGTGATGTTGCCGCCCGTATAGATCAAGGTGAGCAAGGACGCGCCTCCGACTAAAATCACGCCGTCCTGGATCGTCAACCGGTCCGATAATTGGGAAAACCGGTGAGGAAGCCAGGAATCCGTCGCCATATTCGCCATCACGCGAGGACCCGCGATAAACCCCGCTTGGGCCGCCACGAACAAAAGCGCCGCTTCGGTCGCCAAGGTGACGACTACGAAGAAATGCCCCACCGGGATCCCGAAGGGAACCCACGACCCGCTGAAGTTTTGAAGCAGGACTGCGTTCATCGTCTTCCCTTCCTCGGGGAAGACGTCGTACAGAAGGTAGCAAATGATGATGCCCGCCACCGCGACGGCCAGCGAAACCGTCATGTAGAGCATGGTCTTCCGGCCCGTCTCGATCTTGGGTTCGCGCATGATCTGCAAGCCGTTCGAAACGGCTTCGATCCCCGTATACGTGCCTCCGCCCATCGAATAGGCGCGGGCGAGGATGGCGAGCATCCCGAGGAGGCCGACCGTTTGATAGCCTGTGACAAATCCGGTTTTTACTTCCGCAACCACTCGGGGGATCTCAAAAAGGTGAGAAAAGATCCCTCCCCCAATGACGATTAAATGACATACGATAAATAAAGCGAAGACGGGGGCAAGAACTGTGACCGACTCTTTTACTCCGCGCAGGTTCATGATAACTAAAAGGAGGATGACGATGGCTTCGACAATTAATTTGTATTGACCCCAATGAGTGGGAAGGACGCTGAACACTTGGTCTGCACCACTGGCGATCGAAACAGAAACAGTCAAAATATAATCCACGATCAAAGCAGAACCCGAGATGACACCGACATTTGGCCCCAATAGCTTCGTCGCCACCATGTACCCACCACCACCATAAGGGAATTGTTTAATTAGGTGAGTATAAGAGATGGAGATGATGACGACCGTTAATGCTGTCGCAATGGCTAAAATGATCGCCAAGTAAGTATGAGAACCTAAGGCTCGGAAGGCTTCGTCGGGTCCATAAGAAGCCGATGAAAGTCCGTCAGCCCCTAGACCTACCCAAGCCAACAAGGCCACCAGCGAAATGGAGTGATAAGTTTTAGGATCGCTTAAATTCCGAGGCGCGCCAAAAATCCAACGTTTCCAACGACTTGACATAGTGTCGGACGCGATTGCCCCACACTCTACTCAAATGCAAGATTATTTACCGAGTTCTTTATAAGGAAGAGCCGGTGGTCATCCCCGACTTTTTTTCGGCGAATTCGGCGATAAACGGAATGCGCCAACGATCACCTTGATAGGCTTTAATAAGGCTAACAAACCAAATGATGAAAGCTCCTAAGAAAACCGGAAATATCAAGAGGCTCACGATGATACCTAAAAAACTCCAAATTTTGCCAAAAATACCTGCCACGATATAAATGAGGGTGATCAAGAGAAGACAGCCGACCCCGAAGGCCGTCCCTTGCCAGGCATGGTATTGCACTTCTTTATTGTCCTCCTCTAACAACATCATAATGATACTGGAGACGGGCATCACGATATAGCAAAGAGCGTTCGCCAGGTTTTGCGCTAAGCCGGTTCCTTTGGTTGTCATAAAGACCCTTTCATTTCCAAAAATGGCAGAAAGCCGAGCTTACACATTTTTTTATTCTTGGTAAAGATTCTCGATGACGTCCCGGTATTTTTCGTTCACGAATTTCCGCTTCACCTTCAGGGTGGGGGTCAACTCCCCCGTTTCCTGGCTGAAATCGTTCGGGAGGATGGCGAACCGCTTGATGCTTTCGTAGGATGCCAGAGTCTTGTTCTTTTCGTCCAAAATCTGGTGGAGCCACTGGTGGGTGGTGGGGTGCTTGACCAATTCATCATACGTCTGGACTTGAAGGCCCATCTTTTGAGCCCATTCCTCGAGGACATCCTTAGTCAAGGTCAACAGGGCCGCCAAGTATTTGCGGCGGTCGCCGATGATGACGGCTTGGCTGATGACGGGAACCGTCTTGAGCTGGTTTTCGATGTTTTGAGGGGCGATATTCTTGCCCCCCGCCGTGATGATCAGATCTTTCTTCCGGTCAGTGATCTTCAAATAACCCCGGGCGTCGAATTCTCCGATGTCGCCCGTCTTAAACCACCCGTCTTCGCTCAAGACCTCGCGGGTCGCCTCCGGGTTCTTATAATACCCCTGGAAAACCATCGGTCCCTTGACCAGGATTTCCCCATCCGGGGCGATCTTTTCCTGGACACCTTTGACGGGGAGTCCCACCGTGCCGAAGGCGTAGTGCGAAGGGCTATTGCAATTGACAGCCGCCGTGGTCTCCGTCAGGCCATAACCTTCCAGGATCAAGATGCCGGCGGCATGGAAGAATTGGGCGATTTCCCGGGAGAGGGGCGCCCCCCCCGAAACGGCGTACATCAAACGACCCCCAAGGCGTCGTCGGAGCTTTCCGAAGACCAACCGGCTGGCGATTTTGCTTTGTAACCAGAGGCCGGGAGATAAGGATTGCCCCTTTTGGACCCGTCGGCTCACTTCCCCGCCGACGACGACGCCCCACTTGAAGATCGATTGTTTGGTCGGACTCCCCGCCTCGACTTGCTGCAGAATCTTCTCGTACACCTTTTCGAAGATACGGGGAACGGCGACGAAGAAATGGGGCCGTATCTCACCGAGGTTATCCACCAATTTATCGATGCTTTCGGCGAAGGCTTGGGTGAACCCCACCCGTAAATGGTAGAACTGCATTTCCCGCGCGAGGATATGGGCTAAAGGCAAGAATAAAAGGCTCGTGTCCTCTTCGGAAATGGTGAATAAAGCCGTGCACGCGTCGATTCCGGAGAGGAAATTCCCGTGGGTCAGGATGGCCCCCTTCGGAGGACCCGTCGTTCCCGAGGTATAGACGAGGGTCGCCGTTTGGTTCGGCTCGATGGCCTCCAGACCTTCCCTCCACGCGGCCTCGTTCCCTTCCTCGACGCCGAGCTTCTGCAGCTCCTCTAAAGTCATCTGCATTTCATGGGCTTCTTTTTTACCGTGGAAAAGGACGATCCTCTGCAACTGGGGCAGATTCGGCAATTCGGCCTTGATCTTCTTCAAGAGGTGGGTGTTCTCGGCGAAAACCCAACGCGATCCGGAATTGTTCAGGATATAAGCGACTTGGTCGGGCGTAGTGGACTGGTAAATAGGCACCGAAACCGCGCCTAAGGACAGAATCGCCAGGTCCGAGACCGTCCACTCCATACAGGTATTCGAAAAGATAGCGACCGTGTCGCCTTTTTTCACGCCTAAGGCGCTGAGTCCTAAGGCTACTTCCTTCACCTTTTCCCCGACATCCAGCCATGACAGGGAGATCCAGGCACCGTCTTTTTTGTGCTTGAAGCAAATGCGATGGCGGAATTTTTCGACGCTTCTATAGAAGTCGCTCGCGAGATTGGAAACGGAATTTTTTGAAGGCATGCGCGCCGAGATAACGAAGGCTTTTTTAAGAAGCAACCGGATTCAATACCCGTAAGCCAAATCGAAGGCGTGCTCGATCCACTCGATCTGCGGCGTTTCGGAGTCCGCCCAGTCGATCAGCAAGGCGCTAAAGGCCGCCGAAACGTCCCCTCCACGCTTCGCCAGATACTCTTGCGCGGTCTTGGAGATTTTCCTCTGTTTGGAATACGGGATGGATTCCCGGGGCGAGACCACGTCCCCCCGATGGCGGGTTTTAACTTCCACGAAATGGACCGTCGCGCTCGGCTCATGCTCGACGATCAGGTCGATTTCGCCGACCCGGGAGCGGTAGTTACGGACCAGTATTTTGAAACCTCTGGATTGGAGGTAACGGGCGGCTAAATCCTCGCCGTCGGCGCCGAACCGTTTCCGGGCGGCGTCATTGGAAGTTTCATGGGAAACGCCACGAGAAAAGGCTTGCTTCTTCAGGGGCCGTCCTATAGCCATGCCGCCTTTATCGGAGGAATTATGGCCCGTAGTTGTCATTATTGTAATAAAAAGAGGCTCGTCGGGAATAACGTCAGCCACGCCAACAACAAGACCAAGAAGATCTCGCTGCCCAACCTTCAAACCGTCCGCGCCCTCGTGAAGGGTTCCGTCCAACGCGTCTACGCCTGCACCCGCTGCATCCGTTCCGGTTTCGTCACGAAGGCCGCTTAACCAGCGTCCCCCATTCGCTCTCGGTCATTATCTTCACTTTTCCGCCTTTGGATTGGATCTTTTTCGCTTTTTCCAACTTACTTCCAGCCCCTCCACCATCGCCGATCACGAGATAGTCCGTGTCCTGGGTCACGCTATCCTGAGACTCACCGCCCTGAGCTTCGACAAGCTTCTGGGCTTTGGCGCGCTCCATCGAAACGAGCGTCCCGGTGAAGACGAACTTTTTTCCTTGGAGGGGCCCCGCGGATTCTCTTTCCGCACCGGAAGTGACCGGAGCCGCTTCGACGGCCACCTGTTTCAATAACTTCTCGATAAGACCCGACTTCTTTCGCAACCCCTCCACCACTTCCCGAGCGATCACGGGACCCACGGTATGGATTGCGGAGAGGGCCTCCTCGGAGACGGAACGGACCTTCTCCAAGGTGCCGAAGTTTTGGGCGAGAATCTTCGCCGTATGCTTGGCCAATTCCCGGATCCCTAAGGATCTCAGGAAAAGGTCGAGAGGGAGTTTGCGCTTGGCTTGGATGTTCCCGATCAGTTTGGTCGCAAGCACGTCTCCCATCCTCTCGAGCTCCAGGAGGTTGTCCTTGGTGAGCGTGTAGAATTCGGCGGGATCGAGGACGAAGCCGTTGTCGTAGAGCTTCTCGATCAGTTTCTCCCCAAAACCGTCGCATTCGATCACTTTCATGAAATGCTCGAGCTCTTGGATCTTGGCGTGCCGACAGCCGGATTTATTCGTGCAGTAGAGGAAATCGTCCCTGACCTCCGTGGGTTCTCCGCAGGAAGGGCAATGGGAAGGGGGCGCAAAGGGCCGTCCCTTCCCGGCTTCCGCCACCGATTCGAGGTTCGGGATGACGCCCCCGCGGCGCATCATCACGACCTTCGAGCCGTGGCGAAGTCCCAGTTTTTGCATTAAGCCTAAATTATGGAGAGAAACGCGTGAGACCATCGCTCCCGAGAGCTCGACGGGCTCCACGAGGCCTACGGGCGTGATCACACTGGTGCGGGAGACGTTCCACTCGACGTCATCCAGCGTTGTGACGCCCGAATCCCCCTGGAATTTATAAGCGATCGCGTAGCGCGGGTGGTGGGCGGTCACGCCCAGGCGTTTTTGCTCGGAGACTAAGTTCGCGCGGTAAACGACGCCGTCGGTCTCGAAATCCTCCTCCGCCCTCTTTTTCAGGAAATAATCGTAGGGTTGGGAAAGACGGTCGCGATCGACCTTGAGGCTTTCGACCACGGGAAATCGGTTCTTACGGAGGAAATCCCTCTTTTGCTCTTCCGTCTCGAAATCCCTCCCCAGGACGTCGTATCCGAAAAAAGAAAGCCGGTATTCCCGGGCCTTGTGCGCTTCCTTTTGCTTCACGGCGCCGGCGGCTAAATTGCGCGGATTGGCGAATTGTTCTTTATAGGTACGGAACACGGAAAGCCGCATATAGACTTCGCCGCGCACTTCGATCCCCTCTTTTGCTTCCCAAGACGCGTTTTTGGGATTCTCAGTCTCGGGGAGAGCGATGCGTGCCGGGATGTCGTCGATCATCCGGACGTTTTCCGTGATATCTTCTCCCTCCAAACCATCTCCGCGAGTCGCAGCCAAGGTTAGGAACCCTCGGGCATCATAACGGATCTCGACGGCCAATCCGTCGATCTTAGGGGAGGCGACGAAATCCCCGGAAATCTTCTCGGCCCAACTCGCGAGATCCTCGTCATGATAGCATTTGTCGAGGGAGAGCATTTCGGAGCGGTGCCGGACTTTCTTGCCGGAACGGCGGACATCCGAGCCCAGTTCCAAAAGAGCTTCCGAATCGGGCGCGAGCGTCTTAAGGCGTTCAACTAGACGGTCGAATTCGTAATCGGAGATCTCGGGACGGTTGAATTCGAAGTAGAGCTGATTGTGCCGTCGTACGGCCTCTTCGAGCTCCGGAACCGATAAGCTTTCCAGAGACGAAGTAGCGCTCTTTTTTTTCATGGGAACCTAGACGGAAATGGAACTCCGCTATTTCTTCTTGGATTTCAGGAATTTATTGTTCTCGTCGGTGATTTCAAACACACGGCCCACGGTGACGGCGCAATTGATGGACAAGACACGGGCTCGTTCCGCCTCGAACTGCAATAAAGATACAGCTCCGTTATCGACGCGGAATTTATGGAGATCGTTCAGATCCAACTCCATGTAGTGGATCAAAATCGACTTGATCACGTCCGCATGGCTTACGACGACCAACCGGCCTTCCTTATGCTTTTTCCGGAGGGATTCGATGAAAGAGGCCCCGCGCTTGATGACCTCCGTCATTTTTTCACCGCCGGGCGCCTGGGCGTCCTTCGGATTGGCGTAATACGTCTTGAACATCTTCTCCCGGCTGATGTCCTCGAATGTCCTTCCCACCCATTCTCCGTAGTCGATCTCCTGGATTTCCGTCACCTTCTCCACTTTGACACTGCGTCCCCTCGAGAGAATACGCGAGGTCTGAAAAGCCCGCATCAACGGGCTCGTATAAATGATGTCGAACTCCACATCCGATAACAGCTGGGCGAGCTGGGTAATTTCTCTTTTCCCTTGAGTATTCAAAGGGATAGGGCGAGCCCCCATCACGCGACGGTCTCGATTCCAATCGGTCTGGCCATGGCGGACAAGGATGATTTCTAGCATAGGGGGGCCCACAATGACGGGATTTTGAAATGAAATCAATTTGTTTTTGGCTTTTTTCCTCTTAACTGCTTGTCACCCTTATAAAAAACGCTATACTCGTCTCTGCTTTTCGCACTTTTGAGAGTTTTTAGTTTCTTTGCTTTTAGCGTCAAATAAAGCCGTACATAAAGAATCACCACCAGATCGTACAAACAAAGGATACTCTATGCAGAAGCCCTTGGTGGCCACTTTGTCTAACGGGTTGCGCGTCATCTTGATGGAAAAACACGATGCCCCCGTGGTTTCCTGGAATCTTTGGGCGAACGTCGGCAGCGCCAACGAAACGGACCAAGAAGCCGGACTCTGCCATTTAATCGAACACATGCTCTTCAAAGGAACATCGCGTCGTGCCGTCGGCCAGATTGCAGGAGAGGTCGAAGCGGCCGGGGGCGATATGAACGCCTATACGAGCTTCGACGAGACGGTTTTCTACATCAACATGTCGGCCAAGAACCAGGACGTCGGCCTGGACATCCTTTCGGATGCCGCCATCGACCCGACTTTTGATCCAGATGAGCTCGCGAAAGAGAAGGAAGTCGTCGTCGAAGAGATTTCTCGTTCAGAAGATAATCCCTCTCAAATGGTCGGCCAGGATCTCTTTGGGAAGGCTTTTGAAGTCCACCCGTACGGACGTCCTATTGCCGGTGATCGGAATACCGTACGCGGAGTCTCGCGTGAATATCTCATGGCTTTTTACCGCAAATGGTACGTGGGCTCCAACCTCCTCTTCATCGGTGTCGGCGATTTCGACGCTCAAGAGACCTTGAAGAAGGTGGACGCTCTCTTCTCGAAAATCCCGGCTGGTAAAGCCCCACTTCAGGAGATTCCCGTCGAACCGGAGCAAACTTCCCCTCGTTGCGTCACACGCGCCATGGAGGTGGAAGGACGTTATATGGATTTCGCCTTCCCGATTCCGGCCATGGATCATCCGGACGTTCCAGCTCTGGATGTCTTAGGTCATATCCTAGGTGGAGGGGACAATAGCCGCTTGGAGATGGCGGTGAAGGAAAAGGCGGGACTCGTCACGTCCATCGGAGCCTATGCCTACACACCGAAAAGCCCATGCCTCTTCATCGTCGGGGCTGTACTTAAGGAAAAAAAATTAAAGGAAACTTCCTTGGCTATTTGGCAAGAGATCCGAAAAATATCCGAAGAGCTCCCCTCGAGCTTCGAAGTTTCACGTGCGAAGGACAGCATCCGCAGTTCGCGTATTTATGAAAAACAAACTGTCGAGGCTTTAGCGCGCAAACTGGGTTATTACGCCGGAGTGGCTAACGACTTGGATTTCGAAGAACGTTATTATTTGGCGATCGATCGCGTCACGCCTGAGGATATCGTTCGAGTCGCGAAGGCTTACTTAAAGCCCCAACGCATCACCATGGCTCTTTGCCACCCGAAAAAGGAAACCCATACGGACGCGCAACTCCAAGCCTTGTTAAAGGGTTTGGAGGCCTCTTCCGCTCCACAGCGGGTGAAAAAACCTGATATTCATTATTTTAAACTCTCCAACGGCGTCCGCGTCGTCGTTAAGGAAAATCGAAACCTCCCTCTCGTGGCCCTCCGGAGCGCGTCCTTAGGCGGAATCCGGCATGAGAATCCGAAAATCAACGGCATCACTCACTTGATCTCGATGATGCTGACTAAAGGAACGAAACACCGCACGGCACGCGAAATCGCCGAAGCCAGTGAAAATCTGCTTGGTCATGTCGATGCTTACATGGGCCGTAACATCCTAGGCGTCCAATCCACCTTCCTTTCCGAAAAACTCTCCGAGGGCGTCGAGCTCTTTTTCGACATCCTCTTGAATCCGAGCTTCGACGAGGAAGAGATCAAAAAAGAGAAGAGCATCACCCTAGCCGCCATCAAGAACGAGGAAGATTCCCTCGGCCATTTAGCGATGAAGAAGTTCTTACAAGGGCTTTACGGCCACCATCCTTATGGATTGTCTATCCTGGGGCCCGCCAAAAACGTGAAGGCTTTTAAGAGAAACGACCTCTTCAAGTTTTACGAGAAAATCGTCCAACCTGCGAACCTAGTACTCTCGGTGGTGGGTGACGTGAACGCCGAAGAAATTCGGGAACGCTTCGAAGAAAAAATGAAGCACTGGAAAGCGAAGAAAAGCTCCCTACCCAAGCCTCCGGCCATCAAAAAAGTGGCTAAGCCAATCGAAATCGTCACCCATAAGAATAAGATCCAATCCCACATCGTTTACGGTTTTTTGGGGACCACCGTCCAAAGCGTCGATCGCTTTCCGCTTGAGGTCCTAAACTTCGTCCTCTCCGGCCAGGGAGGACGGCTCTTTCTCGAGCTTCGGGATAAGCAGGCGTTGGCTTATACGGTTTCGGCAAGTTCTCAAGAGGGTGTCGAGGAAGGTTATTTTTCGGTCTATATGGGGACCGATGCCTCTAAGTTGGATACGGCTCTCGCGGGCATCAAAGCGGAACTCCGTAAAGTCTGCGAAGAACCCATACCGGAAGCGGAAATCGAGCGATCAAAGCGATTCATCATCGGAAACTACATCCTCGATTTACAACGAAACGCCTCGGTAGCTTCCCTTTTAGCCATGCAGGAGATCTACCATATGCCTAAGGGCGAATTGCACCGTTTCATCGATCAAATCGAGAAAGTGACGCAGCAAGACATACTTCGGGTCGCCAAAAAATACCTGCGCCCCGCGCACTCCGTCTTGAGTGTCATACGACCTTAAGGTTATACTGATACCTCATGAACTGGAAGACACATATCATCTCGTTCCTGATCTTCGCCATTTCGTTCGGAACTTTAAAACTGGTGTGGGACAACCCGAAAATCATTCTCTACATTATTTTAGCGGTCATTGGAGTCATCGCGTATGGAGCGATTTATTTAGTCGTCAAAGCGAAAATGGATAACCGACGTCATCTTACGGAGAATCCCCGCTAATCGTTTTCCGTCATCCTTTTCTTATAAAAGCCACGTAGGACATCGACTTCCCATCGGCCATCGAGACAATCGACATCGACGATTCCACGCCACCGAGACTCCATCCGAGCCCGACAATCTTTCGCCTCGGGCACTTTCTCCTGAATGACGGAAAGGCCTTTCCGCAAGTCGCCTTCGTCGAATTTTTCTTGAAGGAAACTTAAAGCCGTCAATCCCGCCACGAAAACCAAGGCGGCGGCCGCATATCTCAAAAAACCGTTCATTTTTCGTTCTGTTTCCTCAGCACCTTTTCCAACTCCCGGACTTCGTCCTCTTTCAGGTTCTCCAACGGCTTACGGTCGGAAGGCGTTCCCGTTTCCCTCTCGGCTTCGGTCCGCTGGGCCTCTCTCGATGGATTCGTCGCTCTCTTCCTTTCAAGGTCGTCGACGAAGCCTAAAAGGGTATTCTTCGCGGCATCGACGACGCTTTGGACGACCGGCGTTTCATAGAGAGCGACGACGTAATCCTTCAGCGGATGTCCTTTTACTTCGACCTGCATGAGAACAAACACGAGAGCGGCCAGCACCGCCAACGAAAAAATCTTACGGATCAACCAAAACATACGACAACCTCCGGACCGCGTTTTGAACCTGCCTGGGCCGTGAATTCAAGGAGTTTTCTTTGGACAGGCTCCTTTTCTGCCTATACGATACGCTCCTTATGCACTCAGTCAGCCATCTTTTTAACCATAAACCCCGCATCCTCATCGTCGATGACATTCCCACGAATATCGACCTCATCCGCATGCAATTGCACCAAACGGACTATCTTTTCGAATCCGCGAACAATGGATTGGACGCCCTGGAAAAAGTCCGTACATGGAAACCCGATCTCGTTCTCCTCGACCTAATGATGCCGGGGATCTCAGGCTACGAAGTTTGCAAGACGATCAAGAATGACAAGGATATGCGTTTCATTCCGGTCATCGTCATCACGGCTCTCCAAGAAATCGACGATAAACTAAAGGCCATCGACATGGGTGCCGATGATTTTCTGATCAAACCCTTCAATAAAGTCGAACTCGCCACACGTATCCGCTCCCTTCTTCGCCTCAAAGCGCTTTACGACGATCTGGATACGAGTGAGAATATCCTTTTTTCCCTTGCTAAGGCCATCGAAGCCAAAGATCCGTATACGCGAGGCCACTCGGAACGCGTCGCCCGTTACTCTCGCATAATGGCCAAGGGACTTTCTCTATCGGAGCTTGAACAAGAACACATCTGGCGAGGAGCTCTCTTACATGACATCGGGAAAATCGGCATCGTCGAGACGATCCTCCATAAGCCGGGACCGCTCAACGAAGAGGAAATCGAGCATGTGCGTCAACACCCGCTTAAAGGCTATGAAATTTGCAGTCCGTTGAAATCGCTCGCTCCTTGCCTGTGTGTGATCAAAAACCACCATGAACGCTTCGACGGATGTGGTCATCCCGACAAGCTTGAATGCGAGCATATTCCGCTCATGGCACGTATCGCGTCCATTTCCGACGCGTTCGACGCCATGACGACCAACCGTCCTTACCGCCAAGGGATGCCGTTCGATCAGGCGCTCCAGATCCTGGATGGAGAAAAAGATTCCGGACAATGGGACCCTAGACTTGTGGCGGAGTTTGTGAAAATCATGAGGGATGCCGTCTAAGGAAACCCTCCTCACCACCCTTCTCAACCGACCTTACGTCTTCGCCTTTCTCATCGCATTCTTGATCATCGGGTACCTCAATAGAGGCGTCTTGCGTACATTTCTCTTCTTGGCTTTGGGCACGTCCATCGCCTACCTGTCGGAATACGCCTCCATCCGCGTCGGGTTTCCTTATGGGATGTACCATTATATCCCGGAAGCAATGAAAGGGGAATGGATCGTGGGGGGCGTGCCCGTTTGGGATTCCCTCTCCTATTCGTTTCTAGCTTACGCGGCCTACGAGACGGCCTCCTACTTCTTGCCGGCCGATGCCCAGAGCTCATGGCATCTCCCCTTACTCTCGTCCCTTCTCATGGTCATGATCGATATCGTGGTGGATCCGCTCGCCGTGCGCGGCGACCGATGGTTTTTGGGTGAGATCTTCTATTACCCGAACGGTGGGTCTTATTTCGGAGTCCCGTTGACGAACTTCGCCGGTTGGCTCTTGGTCGCTTTGGCCATCTTCTTTTCCTACCACGTTACCGAGCGGAAACTCTTTTCGTCCCCACCACCGCGACGGCGTCCTGACTTAGGCGTCCAATTCTATTGGGGCATCTTAATATTTAACTTCGCGATCACATTCTGGATCCGGGAATGGGTCTTGGGATTGGTGGGATTGGGGATGCAGCTCTGTGGCCTCGGCGTTTTGAAGCTTTTCTCTAGGAAACCGCCTGGTTCTTAAATTCCTTACCGTCGTAGGAAAACAATCGTTTACCCTCATCCATGATAGTTTCCAAGTGAACGGGGCGCTTCCAGATCCTTTGGAGGTTCTTTAATGTCTCTTCGGCCCAATCGATTTTGAGATCCACGCCGTCGTGTCGGTGCGTTAACGTCAACTCGCCACGGTTGGAGGTATTGCCATCGACCACTTCGATGATGGCCTGGCCCTGGTTCGTCATGCGGGCGAGTAAGGCCGCCTTGACCTTGCGGAAATCGCGGTCGACGATCTCGTATTGGCGGGTCATCGTGTTGTAACCGTACATGAACATCTTCTGGTCGTGGCAGAACTCCTCGGTCAGAAAGGCGTCCAGAAAGGTCACATCGTTGTAGATCTTTCGGACTTCGAAGATCTTCTGGCGGCCGAGGCCGAGCTTCCTATCCCAGCTCTTCTTCTCCCTTAAATCGTCGCAGGCTTCGTAGTCCGCCCCAAACTTTCCCTTGTTCCATCGGTCTTCGATGTCGCGGAAGAGTTCGATGCCGAGCTTGTAGGGATTCAAGCGCCCCGGGTGCGGCGCCACGGTGCCCGCATGGTGGTCGGCGTAGTCGATGATCTCGGAGTCCTTCAGCACCTTCGTCGTCATGATCTGGGAATGATGGTAGGCGGCCCAGCCCTCGTTCATGATCTTGGTTTGGGCTTGCGGCGCGAAATAATAGGCTTCGTCGCGGATAATCGACAGGACGTCGTGCTCCCACTTTTCCAACGGCGCGTGTTCGAGAAGGAATAGGAGGATGTCGCGCTCCGGGTGCTCGGGAAAGTTGCGGTGGCGCTTCTCCTCGTCGTCGATCTTCTTCTGCTGCTGGTCGAGGAAGGATTTCGGGTTCACGAACTTGTCCATGTAATCCTTGCTCTTGAGCTTCTTCACCAGCTTCTCGTCCTCGTGATTCTCCTCCAGGTCCTCGCGGGCGCTCGGCGGCTTAGGGGCGAACCCGACCTTACGGCTGTCGATGAGATTCTCCAACGAGAGACAGTTATCGATGAAGGTCTCCACGGTCTCCAGGCCGAGCTTATTGATCAACCGCACCACGCGCGTACGGTGGTTGCCCATCTGGTCGATCATCTTGCGGTTGGTGCCGGCGAAGTAGACGTTGTTCTTGAAGAAGTCGGAATGGCCGTAGACGTGGGCCATGACAAGCTTTTGATCCACTTCCATATTGGAATGCAGGAGGTAGGCGTAGGAGGGGTCGTTATTGATGACCATCTCGTAGATCTTCGAGAGCCCGTAGGCGTAGCTCTTGCTGATCTCCTGATACTCCATCCCGAAGCGCCAGTGGGGGTAACGGTTGGGGAAGCCGCCGTACGCGGCCACGGCGTTGATCTGGTTCCAATCCAGGACTTCGAAGATGACCTCGAAAAAGTCGAGCCCGGCGTTCACCGCGTGTTGTCGGATCAAGTCTCTCCAGCGTGCCAGCTCAGGCGAAAGCTCTGTCCCCATTCTTATTTTCCTTTGCCTAAAAATTCCTTGATCGACTTGTAAATATCGTCCCTGGACGCGATCTTAGAAGTCACGACGCGGTTGTCCTGGCCGAATTTTTCGGTCAAGTCCCGCAGGAACTGGCCGCTGCCGTATTCGCTCTCCACTTGTCCGTAGAAGAAGGCGTTGCACTGGGGCAACAACTGCTCATGGATCAGCTTGAGGCATTCCTGCGTGTCGCTTCCCGACCAGTTGTCGCCGTCGGAGAAGTGGAAGGGGTAGATGTTCCAGGAGGCGGGATCGTACTTCTCCTCGATCATTTGAAGGCAGAGCTTATAGGCGGATGAAATGATCGTCCCTCCCGACTCGCGGATGCGGTAGAAGGTCTCCCGGTCCACCTCGCGCGCCACGGCGTCGTGCACGATGAAACGCGTCTCCACGCCCTTATACTGGGCCCGCAACCATGTATCGATCCAAAAGGATTCGCGTCGGACGATTTCCTTTTGCTCCGCCCCCATCGATCCAGACACGTCCATCATGTAGATGATGACGGCGCGGGTCTGGGGTTGGATGACGGGATGGCTGACGCGGTAACGCTTGTCCTCGCGGATGGGGACGATGATCGGCTTTTCGAAATCGTACGTGCCCGAGGAGATCTGACGTTTCAACGCTTGGCGGTACGTGCGTTTGAAGTGGCGCAGGGATTCCGGCCCCGCGGTGTTGACGCCGGTATAGCGCGGTTTGGAGTTCTCGAGATTGGATTGTCCCTTGGGTTGTATCTTCGGAAGCTCGAGCTCTTCGGCCATGATCTCCGCAAGCTCTTCGTAATTCATCTCGACGTCGAGGTAATGCTCCCCGGGATCGGAACCTGCCTTCCCCTGCCCCGAACCGTCTTGGTCGCCGTCCTTGCCCAGCGGCGTGCCGACGTCCCCCTCGCCTTGACCGACGCCTTGCCCCTTCCTAGGATCGCGGACGAAATGCGGGATGTCGATCTGGGGCAATGGGATGCTGACGAGGTCCTTGCCCTGGCGGCCGATGAGCTCGCCTTGGCTCATGAACTTCTTGAGCTCCTTGCGGATCTTACCGCGCACGATCTGCTTGAAGCGGGACTCGTCTTGATCGATCTTGACGAACATTATTGTCCTTTAATGTCTCCCCTGGCGAAAATGCTGGCGACGAAGGTCAGCACGTCCGTTGCACAGATCTCGCAATACCCGTTGTTCTTGATGAGGCGACTTTTCACGATGTCGATCTTCTCCTGCGTCTGCTTGTCGACGACGTTCGTGACCAGGCTCGTGAGCTTGATCGAATCCTTCTGGTCTTCGAAGAGCTTCAGTTCCAGGGCCTTGTGTAAACGCTCGTTCGTCTTGTAGTTGAAGCTCTTCCCTTCGAGGGAGAGGGCGCCGATGTAGTTCATGATCTCGCGCCGGAAGTCGTCCTTGCGGCTCTCTGGAATGTCGATCTTCTCCTCGATCGAACGCATCAAACGCTCGTCGGGCTCCTCATACTGGCCGGTGTATTTATTCCGGACCTTTTCCTTCTGCGTGTAGGCCTTCACGTTGTCGATGTAGTTGGAGCACAAGCGGCTGATACCCTCTTCGTCCGCGGAGATCGCGCGCTGGACCTCGTTTTTCACGATGTCCTCGTACTCGTCCTTTACGACCGTCAAGAGCTCGCGGTAACGCTTGCGCTGGTCCTCGCCCCGGATCAAGGAATGGTGCTTGAGGCCGCTTTCCAATTCGTTGATGACCATGAAGGGGTTGACGCAGCCTTCGTTCCGTTCGGAGACCAGGGAATTCGAGATCTTATCCTGGATGTAACGGGGCGAGATGCCGTCCAAGCCCTCGCGCACGGCTTCCTTGCGCAATTCCTTCACGTTGTCCTCGGTGAATCCGGTGAGGGTCTTGCCGTCGAAGAGTTTCAACTTCTGAAGCAGCGTCAGGTTCGCCTTCTTCGGCTCCTCCAAGCGCGTGAGTATGCCCCACATCGCCGCGATTTCGATGGTGTGCGGCGCGATGTGCTTGCCCTTGATCTTCTTGGCGTTAAAGTCCCTCTCGTAGATCTTTTTTTCTTGGGCGAGCTTGGTGATGTAAGGGATGTCGATCTTCACCGTCCGGTCGCGCAAGGCCTCCATGTATTCGTTGCTTTGGAGCTTTCGGTACTCCGCTTCATTCGTGTGGCCGATGATGACTTCGTCGATGTCGGTCTGGGCGAATTTCTTCGGCTTGATCTTATGCTCTTGGGAGGCTCCGAGAAGATCGTAAAGGAAGGCCACGTCGAGCTTGAGCACTTCGATGAATTCGATCAAACCGCGGTTGGCGACGTTGAATTCGCCGTCGAAATTGAAGGCGCGCGGATCCGAGTCGGAGCCGTACTCGGCGATCTTCCGGTAATTGATGTCGCCGGTGAGCTCGGTGGAGTCCTGGTTCTTCTCGTCCTTCGGCTGGAACGTCCCGATGCCGATGCGGTCCTTCTCGGACAGGATCATCCGACGCACTTTGATGTGGCCCATCACCTTATTCCAGTCGCCCTTATAATGGATCATCATTTCCTTGAAGAGGTAGCGGCACGGAGGGCAGAGATCCCCGGCCACCTGGATCGTCTTCTCCTCGGGAAGGTTCTCGTTCAAGGAAGCCAGGATTTTCGAGCGCGTGGATTCCGGGATCAAACGCAAAGGTTCTTCGTGCATCGGACACGGGATTTCGTTCGCGTTCCCGAAAGCCGGGTGTTCGACTCCGTTACGCTGCCAAATGAACGTGTAGAGGGCGCCGCTTTGGGTCTTGGAATAAGCTTCGAGGCCTTTCTTCAGCAGACGCGCGATCGTACTCTTCGAGCTTCCGACCGGTCCGTGCAGGAGAATGACGCGTTTTTCAGGACCGTAACCATGGGCTGCAGCCTTTAAGACATTCACCAATTTCATCAGGGGGATATCGAGACCGAAGACCGCGTCGCGGCCGTTTTCGAAGGGGTCGTCGAAGAACTTGTAGCGATTAATCTTCTTCTTGTATTCGACGTACTCCTCGACGCCGAAGGACATGACCATGTCGTAGATTCTTTGGAAGGCGTTCCGAGCGATGGAGGGATCTTTTTGCACCAACGAAAGGTAATCCTGCAGCGAACCTTCCCAAGTCAGGTCTTGGTAAGATTTCGTATCCTGCAGTTCTTGGATAAGCGCATTGATATCCTCCATACGTTTCCCCCTTCTGCCCCGTGGGCTTAATCATAAGATCGATCTTTTTAGATAAAACGATTCGATGTTTTGGATGAAATTGGCGCTGACAAAGAACGGAACATCAGCCTGCGACGAGATCTACCGTGGGAACTACCCTCTGTGCGAAATCTTAAAAATTATAACAAGAATTTCAAAGCATTGTCCAAACGGAATTCTATTTTTCAAAAAATTATTTTTGACGCGCGGGGACATCAGTGTTTTTTTCGAGGCCCGATCCGGCCTCTTTTTCAAGCTCTAAATCGCGGATGCGGCTTCGGATCACGTGACGCAAAAGGACGTTGCGCTCTAGCTTCCCGAAGAGTCGTCTTAAGTCTTGGTAAACGCTGGGATCGGCGATCAAGGCCCCGATCGTTCCTTGTCCATGATTCACCTTTGTCAGGATTCCCTTCAATTCAGTCGAGGCAAGACGCACTTCCTTCATTGCCTGTTGGACATCCGCGTTGAGAGTATTCTTTTGGCCCCCGTTGGTTTCGTCATAGATCAATCCGTGGACGAGACCATCGCCGGATTTGATCTCCTGCAGGATGTCCACGAGGATGCCGGAGGCTTTCGAGAGGTTTTTGACGGCGTCTCCGCCTTCGCCGAGCATCGACAACAAGCTCGGCTGTTCCGTCGTCTGGAGCCAATCGCCGTCCTGAAGCTCCCTGCTTTCGGGACTGCCCGGGGAGATGCTAATGACCTTGTCCCCCAATAATCCTTGAGTGCTGACCATCGCGAACGAGTTTTCGCGGATCCGGTCCTGGTATTCCTTGTCCAAGCTGAGGGAAACGATGACACGCTTATCCTTCAGTTCGTCGGAAAAGCGGATTTGGTCGACCATACCGATCGGCAGGCCCGCCAGCTGAGCTTGAGCGCCGACACGCAGGCCGCTGATATCGGTGAATTGGGTCTGTAAGCGGTACTCTCGCCGAAAGAGTTGGTTGCGACCGCCCAAGAAGAAAATGGCCATCACTAAAAGGAGGACACCCATGAAAATAAAAACCCCCACCTTCATTTGAGTTTTTTGATGGTCCATTAAAAAGATCTCCTCGCCCTCTCGTCCGGAATCTCTCCCGTGATGAAGCTTCGGATAAGGGCGTTATCCGATTGCTGTATCTCGTCTTTCGTCCCCAAAGCTTCTATTTTCCCTTTATATAGAAAAGCCAAGCGATCGCTGATGCGGAACGCCGAGTCCATATCGTGGGTCACGACGATCGATGTCACCTTCATCTTCTCCTGGATGGAGCGGATGAGGTTGTCGATGCGCGTCGTATTGATGGGGTCCAAACCTGTCGTCGGCTCGTCGTAAAGGACCACCTCGGGATCGGTGGCGATCGTGCGGGCCAACGCCACGCGCTTCTTCATGCCTCCCGAAAGATCAGCGGGATAGCTTTCTTCGATGCCCGGCAGGCCAACGAGCTCGAGTTTGGTCTTCACAATGTCGCGGATCTCCTCTTCCGATTTGTCGAAGTGCTCGCGCAAGGGATAAGCGATGTTCTCCGCCACTGAAAGCGAGTCAAAGAGGGCGCCGCCTTGGAACACCATGCCTACGCGCCGCCTGAGGGCGGTGAGCACATCCTCTCCCATTTGGACGATGTCCTCTCCTTCAAAGAGGATTTGTCCCGAGTCGATGTTGAGCAATCTCAAAAAGGCTTTGAGCAAAACCGTCTTACCGGATCCGCTTCCTCCTAAGATCGTCATCGTCTCGCCTTTGCGGATAGATAAATTCACCCGGTCCAGCACCCTTTTCTTACCGAAGCTCTTCGAGACGTTTTTGTAGACGATGAAATCCATATCAGAAGAGGATGAAAAGCTTCGTGAGGAAGAAATCGGAAATGAAGACGACGAGCGACGAGTAGACCACGGCGTGGGTGGTGGCTTCCCCGACGCCGACCGTGCCACCCTTGGTTTGAAGGCCGCGGTAGCAGGAGATGATGCCGATGAAAAAACCGAAGAAGACGGACTTCGACAGACCGGAAAAAAAGTCGTCGATGGCGACCGTGCGTTGGACTTGTTCCAGATAATACCGCGGCGTCACGCCCGCTTCGATGTATGCGATCCACATGCCGCCAAGGACGCCGATGATGTCAGCCGCCACGACGAGGATAGGCGTCATCCATGTCGTCGCCAGGACACGGGGCAACACGAGTTTATGGACGGGGTTGGCCCCCAACGCCTCGATTGCCAAGACTTGTTCGGTGACCACCATGGATCCTAATTCGGAGGCGATACCCGAGCCTACCCGCGCCGCCACCATGAGGGACGTCAAAACCGGACCCAACTCGCGGATGATCGAGACGCCCACGACTTGGCCGACGTATGTCTTTAACCCGAAACGCTCCAATCCGACGGCAAATTGCAGGGCCAGAACCATCCCCGTGAAGAGGGCGATGACGCCGATGAGGTTCAGCGAGCGCACGCCGACAAATTCGCAGGCTTCCAGAAAAGGCTTTAAAGGAAACCGGTACCGGAACAACGACCTGAGGGTCTGGAGCGACATCAAGGCCATGCCGCCCAAAGATTCCAGGAAATCCAAGGCACTCTGGCCGATGTTCTCGAAGAACCCGCCTAAAGTATCCTCGACCTCCTTCTCGATCTTACCGAGTTCGGAACCCTGAGACATAATCCTTAAAATCCTTTTCTGCGGCCGGGAAATGCTTAGGCGGCGCGAACAAAACGAAGTCGTAAAGGCAAAAATCCTTCTTTAACACCACCACGGCCATCCCCATGGGGACTCCGTCTAAAGCACCCTCTCCCATTATCCGGTAGGCATTGCGCCCATCCAAGACAAAACCGTTTTCCGACTTCACGTGAGCTTTCTCTAAAGGTTCAAAGAGATCAGCCGCGAGACGCTTTAAAGGAGCGTCTTCGAATTTCTTCCCACACAGGGCATCCGTCACGATGGTCGCTTGCATTCCTTCATGGGTATAGACAGCTTGCTTTAACTGGTTGTGCGGCGGGCTCCATTCCACTGGAAGTGGCCCAACCTCAAAAGCCCTCACACCATTGTGTAGAGTTCTACCCTGAATACCCGCGATCCCTCCGCGACGGCTCACGCTAAAACAGGAGATGGTGAGGCAGGAAACAACGAGCATGAGAAGAGATTTAATCCGCATCGAAATTGAGGCTGTATCTTAAGTATTGGTTTCTTTCAATGCCGATAGTATGAATTCCATACATGATCGCGGAAAACTTAAAAAGAATTCGTCGCATCCTCTCACTTTATCCAGGAACGCGCGTAATCTGCGCCGTCAAAAGTCAACCCCTCGAAAAAATCATGGAAGCCATAAATGCGGGTGAAACGGAATTTGGAGAGAACTACGCCCAAGAATTGGTGGAACACGTTACCGCTTTGGGCGAAGGGAAAAAAATCGCGTGGCATTTCATCGGTCACTTGCAGAGAAACAAAGTAAAAACCATTATCCCCTTCGTAAGATGTATCCATTCGGTGGACTCCCGTGAATTAGCCTCGGAAATCGACAAGCGATCGCGATCCCTGGGAAAGACGACCTCCGTCCTCATTGAAGTGAATCTCGATGAGGAGACTACGAAAACCGGTGTCTCACCCTCCTTCGTGGAAGGCTTGGTCATTTTTCTAAATAGCCTGGAACACATTCGGCTGGAAGGGTTCATGTGCCTCCCCCCGATCCAGCAAGACCCGGAGAAGACGCGTCCCTATTTTCGTCGTCTAAGAGAGATTCGGGATGCAATTAATGGTAAAAAAATTTATAAACGACCTCTTACGGAACTTTCCATGGGCATGAGTCAAGATTTTGAGATCGCCCTGCAAGAAGGGGCGACGACGGTGCGCATCGGAACGGGAATTTTTGGAGAACGCCATGCCAAAGGCTAAAAAGATCACATTAGGTTTGATCGGAGGCGGCAATATGGGGGCCGCCATTGTCGAAAGCCTCATCCGTAGGAAGATCATAGCTCCGCGATATATCGGCATTTCGGAACCGGACGCCAAAAAACGGGCTCGACTGAAAAAAAAGTTTGGGGTCGTACTTTTCAACAACAATTTAAACCTAGTGGCAGCTTCGGAAACCGTTTTGCTGGCGGTAAAACCCCAGCAGATGAGGGAAGTCTTAACCGAAATCGCCCCGGTCGTGACCCCTTCCCACCTTTTCCTCTCCATTGCCGCCGGTTTGGACACGGAATTCTTTGAAAAGCATCTGCCGCCGCGGACCCGCTTTATCCGCATCATGCCTAATATGGGAGTCATGGTGGGACTCGGAGCTTCCGGTCTCTTCGCGGCTTCAACGGCTAAGCCATCAGACCGCAAAATCGCCCTCAAAATTTTTTCCGCCGGCGGAGATGCCCTTTTCGTACCGCGCGAAGATTTATTGGATAGCGTCACCGCCGTCTCGGGAAGCGGACCGGCATTCGCTTTCTTATTCATCGATTCGTTGATTCAAGCGGGTCTGCAGGAAGGACTCTCCGCGGACGTCAGCCGCCGGTTAGTCCTGCAAACCCTGCGGGGAGCCATAGAAATGGCTAGTCTCTCCCGCGAACCCTTGACGGACCTGATCCAAAAAGTCGCGTCCAAGGGCGGGACGACCGAAGCTGGGTTGAAAACGCTTCATGAGGGAGGCTTCGCCCCTCTGATTCATCGTACTATAATGGCCGCGAGCCAACGCGCCAAGGAGCTTCGATGCATTTCCTAGGACTGATTCTTTTAGCTATCGCCCGCGTATTGGATATGCTGATCAATCTCTACACCTTCGTCGTCGCCTTCGCTTGTATCATCACGTGGGTCAATCCCGATCCTTATAACCCCATCGTCCGCTTCTTAAATCAAGCGACCCAACCCGTTTTCCAACGCGTCCGCCGTTTTCTTCCCCAGGCCCTGTTTCGGACGGGTTTTGATGTAACTCCCATCGTTGTTTTTATCGTTTTAATAGTGATAAATACGGTTCTAGTCGGTACCCTTTTTGATATCGCCCATTCATTGCGCTCACAATAAGTTCAGCAACCATCTCGAATTCTTTAAAAAAAGCCTTGCGGGTTTACAGACACCATGCTTAAATGGGGTATTCTGTCACCAATAGGTGACCAGACCAGAGGAACCAAGTCACCATGACTGAAAACGCTCCGAATTTTGAACCCAAACCTTTTGGACGCTATGTCCTTCTCAACAAACTCGCTGTGGGCGGTATGGCGGAAATTTACAAGGCCAAAACCTACGGAGTTGACGGATTTGAGAAAGTCTTGGCGGTTAAGCGCATCCTCCCTCACTGTTCGGCGGATCGCGAGTTCATTAATATGCTGGTGGATGAGGCGAAACTCACTGTCCTCCTCTCCCATGCCAATATCGTCCAAGTGTATGACCTCGGAAAGGTCGGTGACGACTACTTCATCTCCATGGAGTACATCTTCGGCACCAACCTCCGGGAATTCATGAACCGATTTCAGGAGAAGAAGAGCCGCATCCCGGACGAGATGACGGTCTATATCATCAGTGAGATGTGTAAGGGATTGGATTACGCCCACCGCAAGACCGATACCCAGGGGAAACCCTTAAACATCGTCCACCGCGACATCAGCCCCCAAAACTTGCTTATTTCGTATGAAGGTGAAGTTAAAATCGTGGATTTCGGGATCGCCAAGGCTGCGATGAACGTGTCTCACACAATGGCGGGCATCCTAAAAGGCAAAGTCGCCTACATGTCGCCAGAACAGGCTTTAGGAAAACCCATCGATCACCGAACGGACATCTTTTCCGCTGGTCTCGTGCTTTACGAAATGTTGACAGGAGAAAAGCTTTTTACCGGCGAGACACAATTCGAAGTCTTGAACCAAATCCGCACCACCCGCGTCAACACTCTCATGCTTCCGGATACGATTCCAGGACCTTTGAAAGCGATCATTGCGAAGTCTTTGGCTTATAATCCCAAAGACCGCTATCAGAGCGCCGGCGACTTCCAACTCGATCTTACGAAATTTCTCTATTCCTCCTATGTCGATTTTTCACCTCGAAACCTGGCCTCTTTGATGCATCAAATGTTCCAAGGAGACATGAAGAAAAAAGAGGCCCCGGTCGTCGTCGATGAAAAAACAAACTCCGCGATCATCAAACAGATCCAATCCTCCAATCCGGAGGATATCCTTGCGCACGCCAATACTTCGAAATCTCTCAGTGGCTTAGAAGTGAAGCCGGAACTCCCCACAGACCGCGTTCAAGCGCCTTCGACGACGCCTCATACGTCGACGGAGATCCGGATACACGACGATACGTTAATAAAAAAATTCGAGAACACGGCGCCTTCCATTACCGTGGGAAAGTCAGATAAAAAAACCAAGAAAAAACCACTGATCGCAGCCGTGGGTATACTCGTCGTCTTAGGGATCGCAGGCTTCTTCAGCTATAAATTCATCAAGAAACCGACCCCTCAAGCCCTGCCCATCCCACAACCGATGCCCCCACCCAACCAACCTCAAGTGGAAGTCAGCAGTATCGTGATCCACACAACGCCATCCGGCGCTAAAGTTTACCTGAACGGAAATCTCACCCAACTCGAAACGCCGGCGACTCTCGAGAAGTTAGAAACGGGACGCGAGTACCAAATACGATTGGTCAAAGAAGGCTTTGAGGATTTCACAAAAGTCGTGCCGCTAACCAGCACAAGCGCCTTTAAAATCGAAACTACGCTTGTCGCCATAAAATCTCCAACGCCCCCACCTCCATCCCCGCCCTTAAAAGGAAGTCTTCAGATTACTTCATCCCCGACGGGGGCCAAAATCATCATCGATGGACACGAGATGGCTCAAACCACGCCAGCCGAAATACGAGAGCTGGAAATAGGGCGTAAATATTCTTTCAAGCTCCAACTTCCCAGTTATTCCGAATGGGCTTCCGAGGTTGAGGTTAAGTCTGCGGATCCGATGACAATTCAAGCTGCGCTCATACCCATTTCTCCACCCACGCCTCTGCCTCCGACTCCAACTCCCGTTCCACAACCCGTTCCGCCTGTGCTCGGATCGATCAACATCACTTCCAAACCAAGCGGCGCTAAAATCACCTTAAATGGAAAATACACCGGCAAGACGACCCCGGATACCTTGAAAGACCTGACCGCCGACCAAAAGGCCACGATTACCTTATCGAAAGAAGGTTATCAGGATTGGAGCAAGACGGTCACGGTCGTCGAAAACCGCGCCTTGGACGTCTCGGGATTTTTGAAGGAAATTAAAGCACCGGAACCAACCGTTAAAACTCCAGACAAGCCAAAGGAGCCGACACCGCCACCCACGGAGCCTGAATCGCCCCAAATAAGCGGCACCGGCAGCATCGTGGTGAGTACCGAACCCTCAGGCATGGAAGTGTATGCGAACTCTGAATTAAAGGGACAAACACCTCTCACCATATCGAATCTCCCCGCCGGAAACGTAAAGCTAGTTTTCCGTAAGGGAAACCTTCAACCCTTCGTGAAAAATGTAAAATTAGGTTCTGGAGAGAGTAAAAATTTAGGAACTATAGCCCTTTACGGGGAAGTAAAGATCGTCACCATGCCTCCGCGAGCGACGGTTATATGGAATGGAGTGGATGTGGGCGAGAAGAGCCCGGTGACTTTAAAAGGTTTCCCTCGGGATAAGGCTTATCCGATCAAGGTTATGTTGGATGGGTTCAAACCTTGGGAAAGCAATGTAAGTCTGGATAGTGATACTAAAAAATTAGACATCGAATTGGAGAAAGACTGAGGCCACCATGGAAAACGCGATAAAAGAATTCGACACGCAGTTAATGAGAACGGAAGAGCAGAAAGACGTTGTCTTCCAGCGCAAATGTCAACTCGTCGTCCTAGACGGCGTTAAAAAGGGGGCTAAGATCGACCTGAACCGGCCCCTCATCCGAATCGGCAAGCGCGAGGACAATGATTTCGTCCTTGATGAGAAGACAGTCTCTCGAAACCACCTCGAAATCGTCCAGACCGAGGACCGATACCTGTTGAAGGACCTAGAAAGCACCAACGGCACCTTCATCAACGACATCCGCGTCAAGGAAGCTTATCTATCCCCCGGCGATATCGTTCGTCTGGGGAACATCAATGCCGAGTTCGTCGCATTCGATGAAAAAGTGCATATCGAGCCGTCGACCCAAAACCAATTTGGTCCCTTGATGGGTCGTTCGCGTAAAATGCGGCAGATCTTCAGCGTCCTGGAAAAAATCTCCCCCACGAATGCCACCGTCATGATCGAGGGCGAGACGGGGACGGGGAAGGATGTCGTCGCAAGGGCCATTCACGAAAATAGCTCCCGCAAGAATAAGCCCTTGATCGTCTTTGACTGCTCCGCCGTCGCCGAGAATCTCATCGAAAGCGAACTCTTCGGGCACATGAAGGGTTCGTTCACCGGAGCCGTCTCCACCCGCAAAGGAGCTTTCGAAGAGGCCAACGGAGGAACGATCTTCTTGGATGAAATCGGTGAGCTTTCCCTGGAACTCCAGCCAAAACTCTTGCGGGCCCTCGAACAGCGAGAGATTAAAAAAGTAGGTTCCAATGAGTCGATTCCTATCGATGTTCGCGTCATTTGCGCCACGAATAGAAATCTTAAGAAAGAAGTCTCCGAAAAAAGATTTCGCGAAGACCTCTATTATCGTCTCTCGGTCGTGAAAATTTATATCCCGCCTTTACGGGAGCGGCCCGAGGACATTTCGTTTCTGATCGAACATCTTTTGACACGCGGCAAATTCAACCTACAGCCGGATAATACATTGAAGGTCACCCGCGTGGAAGACGATGCCCTAAAAATGCTTTCGCGTTATCAGTGGCCTGGAAACGTCCGTGAACTCGTGAATATCCTCGAACGTATCGTCCCTATGGTGGACGGAAACTCAATCACAGGCCAGCAAGTAGGCTACGTCTTCCAAGAGCTCGAGCGCGAGGACGAGGAAGCCACCGAAAAAATGATGGTCGACATGGCCTTACCTTTCAAAGAAGCGAAGCAAAAGGTCGTGGAGCAATTCGAAAAGGAATATCTCTCGAGCTTGTTACGCCGTAACCATTACAACATCTCTAAAACCGCCCGGGAAGCCGGAGTAGATCGAAAGCATATCCGGAATCTCCTGAAAAAATACGGGATTCTCGACGACAATCTGACGGACGACGAATAGGAATTTATCTTTTGCCCGGTTTTTGCGGCGGCCTTTGGGCTTGGGTGGGACGAGAAGACGCGGCCTGTTGCTGCATACGCTTACGCAAATCCATCGTCCGTTTCAGGGCAATGACGAGGGACCTCGCGCGATTCGCCCACATGCTTTTTCCATCCGGATCGGCTAAGATCGCCAACCTAAAATCCTCCGCCGCTTTCTTGAAATTCTTATGGCGCAGGTAAATTTCCCCTCGGTTCACGTACGGACAAAGATCCTTAGGATTGACCCGAATGGCGCGCGTGTAAGCGACAACGGCCTCTACATTCTTGCCCAACTTTTGGTAAACCCCTCCCAAAGCCATGTGGTAATAAGCATTGACGCTATCCAATTGGGATAAAGCCTTGAAAATATCATGGGCCTCTTCGTAACGCCCGTACTTGTATTTCACGTAGCCCACCTCCGCGAGCCGGGCGAAACGCTTCTTCGGCAAACCCATCAAATCGGCGGCGGAAATCTTATGGCTGACGAACTTATGGAAAAGTTCGGTTAAATAACGACGGCGCTCGGGGTTGGGGTCGAGGACTTTTCCCTTTTCCTCGTCGGCGAACGGATGGCGCGTCTCTTCTCGTGGCATAAGAAGAGAATCTACCGACTCTAGGGCAGATTTTCAAAGTTATTGTTATTGCTTCCAGTTTTGGATGATGGTGCTCGCCGTACGCGCAATGGTTTCATCGCTCTTTTTGGTGTCGGCTGTGATGCGTTCCATATCCGAAAGACTTTTTTGGAGCATCTGGGAAATCAAACTCATGTCGCTGCTGGCCTTATTGAGGTCGCTGCTGGCCCTTAAGATCTCGGCTTGGTTCGGAGGCGTGCTCGCGTTGGCGTTACGGGTCAGATCCCGATGGATGTTATCCAAATCGGCTGAATGCTGGGCGTAGACTTCGACAATACGGCCGATTTGTCTTTGCAAACGACCCGCATTTCTCAAGCCCATAATGACGTTCACGGAAGCCGGATTCCCGCGCGCTAGAGCCAAAGCCTCGTGCCAACGACGTCTCTCTTCCGCCGATTCACGGTATTGCTGGCTGAACATCTGGTCGAGGACGTTCGGGCCATCAACACCCCTGTTACCGCCATTCACATCGGGTAAAGTCGTCTCATTCCCCGAGAGTCGATCGATTTCGTTCAGCAGAGAATCCGGATCGAAATTTTGAGACTCCAAGGTGAGCTGCGCTTGAATAGACTGGGAAGCGGATTGGATCGCCGCCATTTCGTCCCGCGTCACGTTGCTGGTCGTGCTAATGAGCCCGTCATGGAACTCGGGAATATCAGCCTCCATTGAGCGGAAGTCCGGGCGAGCCACGATTTCCGTGAGGCGCGCTGATTGACTCGCTAAAAAGGGAATGACGTTTTGGGGTTGTAGAGCGACGTTATCGGGTATTTTTAGCTGGTCTAAGTTGACGACAATCTGTTCTTGCGAAGAGCCTACATACGGAAGTCTTCTCTGGATTTGATTGTCGTTAACCTGAATGCCCATCTAGCCCCTAGCCTTTTTTCGATATCTTTTGACGGTCTTGAGCGATCTTGATCTGTTCCTTCAGCATCCGCGCTCGATTCGCCCATCGATCTTCGTTTTTCGGATCTAAACCCATCGCCTGGTCCAGATCTTGATGGGCTAAGTCGAGGACACCGATTTTGACGTACACCTCACCCCGATTCGTCAGAGAAACGATATCCCGCGGATTTATTTCGATGGCTATAGAGTACTCCACTAAAGCTTCTGCCCATTTTTCCTGTCTTTGGAAAACGGCACCGAGCATCTGATGGTAATAGTAATTCTCTGTGTCCAATACCGTCAGTCCACGAAAAATCTTTTCGGCCGCCTCATACTGGCCAATCTTAAACTTCTCATACCCAGACTCAGCGATTTGATGGAGTTTTTCAGGAGTGTATTGGCTCATGTCCGCCCATGACAAATCCCCCTCCAGGAGTTTTTCGGCTTCTTTCTTGGCGGTTTCCAATTTTTCCTTCGGAACCCCCTTTAAGGCTTCCTCAAGCTGCTTCGTGACGAGTTCCATGATATGATCCTTTTCCCCTTGGGGATCGGGTTGCGCCGGCTGGATCGGCTTGATGCCAACGCGTGACGGTTTATTCTCTGTCTGTTCGGCCACGGACACCACCTTTTTCCTCCCAGTCTAACACAGTCCTTTAAAAACGAGCGAGCATTATCCGATCAGATGAGGGCTTAAGGGGAGAACGGTATTTCCCCCTAAATCTAACGCGACGCGATCGACGAGATTTGATCCCGCTTTTGCTGAAAGGCCCGCGTCGCGCTCGTGATCTCTTCCTTCGCCGTCATCGTATCGCGTAGGAAGCTGGTGATCGCGGAACGGTTGCTGCTGTATTGATTCATCTGCACATTCACCTGAGCCAAACGGGCATTCGTCCCCGTATCGTTGCCGCGGATATTCCCTAAAGTACGCGAAAGCTGCGCCGTCTGTTTATCATAGTAATCCATCGCCTTAATCGTTTGCAGACCCATGTTCAGGATGGATTGCGTCGCTCTTTTGTCGATCATGATCATTGCCGTCGACAAGGCCTCGTAATTTCCTGCCTGGATGGCACGGATTAGTTTTTTGATTTCATTTTCCGTGCGACGGGTCTGCTGGTTTAAGGCGGTCGTAGTCGATTGAGTCGCCAGGTAAGTGCTTTGAGAACCCAACATGACGGCCACATCCTCTTGAGTCACGGCATTCGCATTCCCCGGTCGGTCCTCCTGCACTTCCAAAGAGCCATCGAATCCAGCCTCTCTTTCACCGGTATCCTGAACCCTCAAGTCCACCTGTTCCAAACGATCTCCTCCGCGGCGACTGCCATGCGCAGAAGCTGTGCTTAAACTGGGAGATGATGTGGCTGGGCCAGAAGATGCACTGGAGGACCGCCGGCTTCCGGAAGATCTTTCCACAGAAGATGTTTTCAAGGACGTTTCTTTTTCCGAGGAAGCCGTCAGCCTCTCGTCTCGATCCGTCGACATGAGATCCTGTTTCGCTTTGAGAAAAACGATCTTATCCGCGATCACATCGAGCTTCACCGCACGCGACTGTAGATCCTGAAGTTGGTTCTTGATTTGAGTAAGATCCGATTCTTTGACTTTTAAAAAATCGAAGGCCTTCATTTTGTCCGAAGCGACCGATGAGGTTTTAAGATCCTTTACTTCGCTTTCTAAGGCGTTTTTCTTCTGGGTAAGTTCCGTAGCTTGAAGCTTCAGCTTGTTAAAAGCCTCACCTCTCATCACTTCCACTTCAGAAGCGTCTTTAAGCTCCAAGCCCGTCGTCTCATGGAACTCTTTCAACAAAGCTTGCTCTTCGGACGAAAGGTCCCCCTTAGACTCAAGCGGAATGTTCGATTTCCGGTTTTTAGAGACGGTTTCAACGCTCAATTTTTCGAAGGAGATCTGATAATCACTCAAAGCCGACTTAAGCTCCTCATAACTCTTTTCCATATCTCGGATTTGTTGGAGTTTTCCTTCGCTCTTCGCCTCATTGATCTTCGTCGCCATCGCGTCCAATTGCTTTTTGGCGATGAATTCGAGACTGTCTTGGCTCAATTGTTTTTGATCCATACCCTGATTCTTGAGCTTGTCCTGTAAAGCCTCGGACGACTTTTTCATCCGACTAAAAGCGTCGCGCTCGTCCTTGAACGGAGCCGGCTCCGCGGACGCTGAATACCGCGTGGGACCATTCTTCGACACGTCAACGGAGTCTTTTTGCTCTTTAAGAGCCGCCTCTTGGGCCCGGCGCGCTTCGGTATTGCGGGTCTGCATATTCTGCGGACCGCTGATCATGCCGGATCCATTATTGACGATATTGATGTTGGTTCCCATGGTTAAGCTCTCCAGCTACTGATTTGCCTCAATTGCTCGAAACCGCGGCGTATGCCTTGTTCGGTGGACGTCTGCTCTTCCAAAGCGGACATCATGTCGCGTACCGCGTTCATGGCGGTCTGACGGTCGGCCGTAATCCCTTGGATGGAGTTGTTGACGCGCATCATCTCGGCTTGGTTATTCGTGCCGCTCGTATTCCCGGAAAGGGCCTGTAATCGGTTATTTTGTTCTTCCATCCGTTGGTTGCTGGCCTGCATGGAATTTATCATCGCCACCGCCGCATTTCGCAAACTGGACTTACTGCGTAGGGTAAGCAGCGTCACGGCTTGTAGGATCGCGTCGATATTGCCCATCATGATCATAGATTTTAAGCGGTTGATCTCGGCGTCCAAGCGACGCGAGCGGCTTCTCTCGTCGAGGGCTTGTCCGTAGAAGGTGTTCCCAAGCCCAAGCATGTCGAAACCGCCGCCGACGCTTCCCAAGGCCGTGCCGCAAGAAGCGGCACCCAGGAAGGGGCTATATGAGGTCATGACAGGATTGAAACTCGCTCCCATGAGTCCCGGCATGCCAAAGCCTCCGCCAAAAGCGCCGAGACCGGAAGCCGAATAGGAACTCCCGAAGGGCGTGGAAAGAGCGGAGACGTTATTGTTCGCACCCAAACTCGCGATAGCCGCGGCGTTCACGAGTCCGCCGAAGGCGTTTGCGAAGGGGTTGAGAACCGAGCCTATGATCTGAGCGGCTGGATGGGGAAGCTGCTGTTGCTGGGCCTCTCTCTGGCGAGCCTCTAAAGCGTCTTGGCGTTCTTCTCTACGCCTTTCCAACGCATCGGCACGTGCTTCGTGTCTTTCTTCCCGCTCTCGATCCAAACGCGCTTGATTGTTTTGCTGAGCAATGACGGGATCAGGCCCGTTACTCGGAGGACCTCCAGCAGGCGGCTGTTGGGTCGCAGGCGGCTGTTGGGTCGCAGGCGCCGGAGCCGAAGCCGCGGGAGCCGTCGTCGAGGCGGCCGCTTCTTGTCTCGCGTCCGTCACGGAAATATTTCTTCTAACGGTACGCGTACCAGCCGCAGTATTTTCCGTCACTTGCACACGGGCCTGCGTACCAAGGGGAAGAGGATCCCCTGTCTCACCCGCTTCAGGGCTTCGCCTTAAAGCCTCGATAATTTCCCCAATATCCGCATCCTGGAGCCTGCCATCATGAACGATATTCACATGACGCGTGACCGTCTGTCGATTCTGGCCATTTCCCGTAGTAACCGTGACTAAAGTTTGTTGAGGAGCTAAAGGAGCCGTCGCAGTTTGCAAAAGACCAAACCGACCGTTCATTGATGTGAATGTCGACTGCTTTTCATAACCCCAGAGATTCATCGTGCCTTCCATAAAAGCTCCTCCGTTTAACCTTTAGATGATATCGCAAAAGACCCACAATCCAAAGGGCTGTATCCTCAGAAAAGGTAGAGCAAAACGAGGGCCAGAGTTCAGAAAAAGCGGCATGACTTTTAAATATATGAAATTACTTATATTTTTTAGAAAATTGTGGCTTTTTTGAAAAAAAAGAAACGACCGAAAATTATCAGAATGGGGTTTTGATGCCACGGGGGTGGGACCTGAAGCTTTTTTGAGAGATTAAACGCGACCAGAGCCCACATCGGATCTTAAGCGTGCCGTAGGTGAATGAGGGAGTACTTGATCCATTTCCGTCAAAATTTGATGGGGAGGTGTACGCATAGCGGTCACAAAAGCCATTTGATTCAATAGATTATCCTGACCTGAGCGCTGAAGCTGCAGCATGACCATCTGACTCATATCGGAAGCGCGCGCCGAGGCTTGGGCATACCCGGAAGCTACCATGGCTACGGCTTGATTGGCCTGTTCACGGGCCCGATTCGCCGCTTGCGCGGAAGCTGCACTTCCTAAAATAGCCAACTGCCCAATCGCCCCCGCCACTCCAGCGACAGGACCGGTTACCGCAGCGATGCCTTCAGCCACCGCGTTCGGGCGTTGGGTATTTCGAGACGGACTCGTATTAGCCGCGCTCTCCGGCGGAGCAGACCCTTCCCCAGCACTCGCTGTGCTAGTCCTCAAAGTCTCTTGCAGCTCTCTGAGACCTTGATACGCTCCCGCCTCTCCCGTGTTGCGGTCCCGGTACCACACACCCACCACATGCCCCACAGACTCCGGGTCATCGGGGTTGACATGGGCTTGACGTAAAACACCGCGCAAATCTTGGCCGTCTAAGCCCCGTGTATCGTTAAACTCATAATCGAAGCTCTCAACGCGCGTGTGTTGGCGCTGGTAGTTTTCTCTGACCCTTTCATCATTGGAAGTGCTGCCGCCATTCCGGCGCATAAAGGCATTATACTCTTCCAAAGTGGTATTCCCCGTAAGGACACGGACAACCGCGGTCGAAGTCTGCAAAAGCGCCTTGGGTTGGTGAAACATCCGCCTATTTTGAAATCCCCATAATTCCATAAAATCCTTTCATCACACGCGTGTGGACCTTCTTGGCACCCGACTCGAGCCCTGTGCACGGCTTACTTCCCCGTCAGAAGTCTCCCTGAGAGTGGCTGTCATCGCAGCCACGGCTTCCGAGGGACTTGATGCCGAGGATGTTGATTGGGGTTGAAGCCGGTCTAAGAGAGCTATCAAAGCTTCATTTCCTTCAAGAGCGCCTTGAGACCGTAAATTTGCCAAGTAAACTTGAGTCACGGTCGCGGCGATCCCTTCAAAAGCGCGCCCAACCCCACCCAAAATAGAGCCCAAGATTTGGACCGTGGCAGAAGGTGGGGTATTTTGGGGAGTCTCCATAGAATCAGAAGAGGCCGTAGGACGCTCCCGCCGAGCTAAAGGCCGAGATGTTGGATCTGACGGAACCTCGGCTTCAGGCCCTGCCCCAGCTCTAAGAAGCGTCACGGGTGCGGGAGAGTGAGAAGCGGGCGACGCCTCGGAAGCCTCAACTCCAGAAGGACGAGAGGGGGCGGCCCCATCTGCAGGTCTCGATGGCTCAGGGGGAATATTCGTTGTGGGGGTCGGATCCGTAAATGGATTCACAGGGCGTGGTCCTCCTAAAGCCGCAAAGAGGCCCCGATTTCCTACCGCCTCCCTCGCTGAGACTACGGGCCTCGAAACGCTTGGAGCGGGAGATCTTCTCACCGGTCGAGCCGGGGGAACCGAGGGCGTTGAAGTCGGTTCGGCAGTAACTATCGGCGTCATCGAGGGAATCTGAGGCACCGGCGGCACGGGACGCGGCGGTGTGGCGGCGGGGGCTACGGGAGCAATAACCCCACCATTAGAATTCAAGGAAGCACAGCCGGTTTCCCCGTGGGAGCCCAACCAATCATGATCCACGGAATACCAAATACGATCCACCATTTGTCCTTGCAAATGGCCTAATCTCCCTGCCCTTTCTATCAAGACATTTGCTTCTCGTTGGTCTAAGCCCGGACTTCGTGGCGTCCAGTCCGTAGGATAAGTCGGGACTTCAACGGTTTGAAACTCCCCTCGAGGTAAAGCAAAATGCACACGAGCAATCCCGGTTTGTAAACATTGATACCTCAGACCGCGATGTGCCTTATTTTTTTCTGCACCCCACAATTCCATCATAAAGAGACCTCCTCAGGGCCCTTTAGCTCATGAAGCAAAAAGAAGGCCAATAGCGAGGCTTAC
Source organism: uncultured Pseudomonadota bacterium (assembly GCA_964555055.1). Classification (GTDB taxonomy): domain Bacteria; phylum UBA10199; class UBA10199; order JACPAL01. The sequence goes on from CAZKQW010000001.1 coordinate 379,581, forward strand.
CTTAAATTATAAGTATATGTAATTATTTGTTTTTTTATAGAAACCGTAAGTTTTGACCTGAGACTGTGGAGACTTAACCCACCAGAATGTTCAAGGCTGAGCCAAGAGACGTAGGATATGCTTCACTTGATCAACCATCTGGAAAGAGTACTTGGCCATCTGATCACTGATTAACCCTGAGGCCAAAAAATACATCAGAACACCTAAAACACCTCGTAGAATGAAACCCAACTCCCATACATGGATGGCTGGAGCCGCCTTATTCATGACGGCCATGACCACATCCGCAATGAAGATAGTGATCAAAATGGGGGCCGTCAGCTGTAAGGCCAAGACTAAGACATATCCCGACGTTTTCATGAAATCGTCCAACATCATCAGTACGTTCGGCTGGGCCTTAGGAAATTCCAAAATCGGCAGGAGTTCGTAGCTTTCGATCACCGCCTTCAAAAAAATCACATGTCCGCCTAAGGACAGGAAGATGGCGATGCCGAAGAGGTAGCTGAAATTCCCAAAAATCGAACTCTCCGCCGCCAAGGCCGGGATCAAAAGACGCGCCTGAGCCGCGCCGCGTTGGTTGTCCACCATCGCCCCGGCCGCTTCGAATGCATGAAACATCAGCGAGGCCGCAAGCCCGATTGCCAACCCGTAGAACATCTCCTTCATGTAGATCATAAGCGTGAGCACCGGGGCGACGGGCACCGAGGCTTTATTTTCCGGAGCTAAGAACGGATACAAGAAGACCGTCATCGTCACGGCGAACCCCATGCGGATCATATTCGGAACAGGCTTACCGACGAGGAATGGGATGACGCTGGACATGACGATGAGACGCGCCATGATCAGGCCGCTGAACGAAATCAGGAAGCTCCAATCCGGCACGCCGACGATTTGGAAGGCTTTTTCGAAGGTATCGTGCATGTTCTCTCATCACTTAGTGGGACATAACGCTCTCCCACTAAAACCCCTCTGAAGTTACAGAAATACGGAAATAGTTACGTCTATTTAATAACAGTCCCGAACGAATCCATGAGGGAGTTGGTAAAATTCACCAATTGTACCATCGTCCAAGGACCGGTGATCACCAACATGACGATGACGGCCACCAGCTTGGGCACAAAGGTCAGCGTCTGCTCCTGGATCTGTGTCGTCGCCTGGACCAAGCTGACCGCCAAACCGACCAGCATCGCCGCCATGACCGTAGGCGCCGTCAGGATGAGGGTTAAGTACAAGGCCTGCTTCGTAATCGAGATGACGTAAGATTCCATTTTTAAATGATACTCCTAAACATAACCCATCACGAGACCTTTCGCGATTAAATGCCAGCCGTCCACCATAACGAAGAGGAGCAGCTTAAACGGCAAGGCAATCGTCACTGGCGAGACTTGGAACATGCCTAACGACAATAAGATGTTCGTCACGACGATATCGACGACTAGAAATGGCATGAAGATGATGAAGCCGATTTGAAAGGCCTCCGAGAGCTCCGAGATGACGAAGGAAGGCACCAAGACCTGAAAGTCGGTTTGCAGAACGGAATCCTTATCTTCGGGCGAACGCATTTTACGGGCGAGATTAAGGAAAAGGTCCGTTTCCTTCGGGTGGGCATGCTTGGCCAGGAACTTCTTCATCGGGTCCTTGGCTTCACCCAATCCCTTCACGAGGAGGTTGACGGTTACCTGCGAGAGCAAGGGTTGGTTCGTCCCTTGTTGCAAAGTCTGCTGGGTCGATTTATAGATTTCCAGACCCACCGGCGTCATGATGTAGATCGTCATGATGAGCGCCAAGCCCGTGATGACGGTGTTCGGAGGGATTTGCTGGGTTCCCAACCCGTTGCGCACCAGCCCTAAGACGACGCTGATCTTCACGAAAGATGTCGACATCATTACGACGATCGGCAAAAGTCCCAAGCCCACCAGAACGAAAAGCAGGACTAAGGGTTGCGATAGGCTCTGTTCGGGTTGGTTCCCGACGACGCTCGGCACGACCGCCGTCTGCGCGGATACGACCGCCGGCAAGGCGGTCAGAAAAAAGAAAAATAGAAAAGACTTAGCTTTTTTCAATGGCTCTCCCCTCTTCTTGCGGGATCTCCGCGATTAAATTCACGGACGCTTCCGAAACCCCTAAAGCCAAATAACGGCCCGACAATTTCACCAGATAGACCGAGGATTTCGCCGAAATCGGGATCCGGTCGATGACGTCCAACCAAGAATGCTTGCGCATTTTCGAGAACCTCAAGCGTGGCAACGCGTACTTGAGGAAGACGAAAGCCAAGGCGATGACGACCGCTAAGACAACCAGCATCTTAATGAACATCCAGGTGAAATCGGGAGCCGTGGCGGTTTCCATATTATTTAAAGAGTTTCAAAACGCGCACGCCCAAGCGGCCATCCACGACGACAAGTTCGGCCTTCGCGATCACTTTTCCGGAAACGACGATATCCAAAGGATCGGCGGGTTTTCGGTCGAATTCCACGATATCTCCCGCCTTCAAATCCAAAAGATCCTTCACGGTCGCCGATTTTCGTCCCATCATCGCCGTCAATTGGACCGGAACGTCCGGCGCCAAATGTAAAACGTCCTCCGCCAAGGGTTGGCCTTGATGATCGAGAGGAACGAGGTCTTCCGCATAGAAAGTCTCCCCTACTTCCGTAGCGTCCTCTAAAGGCAACGGGACGGAAGGGGCCGGCATTTCGTGCATGAGAGTTTTTTCCAAGCTCGAATCCGGGAACCCTTGGTCAGGCGCGATGGAAGGATCAAAGTGATTCGGATCCGGTTGCGCTTCCGAATTGAAGTCGTCGCTAAAGCCATCCAACCCGTCAATATCATCCAAACTATAGGGATCTTTCTCGGACATAAATCTCTCCTTCGTTCATTGCCATTTCGCTGATTAAAATAAAGCTTGGATAGCCTCGACTCGAATTCTCACTTTATCGGCATCATTGACGAGAGTCCCGACGATCTCGCCATGTTGGCCTAACCCCACGCGCAAAGGAATTTTTCCAACGACTTGGCGCCCTCGAAGGCGTGCGGAGCTTTCCAATAAAATCACGTCCCCCGACTCTAACGCGTTCACGTCGCCCGCTTTTAGGGAAACGCGACCGATTTCCGCCCAGAGGGACGTCGAGACATCCTCATAATTCCGGACTCGGGCCGATAGGTATTCCCGATCCGCGGCCGTCTCCTCAACGGACTCTAAAATGGACCCTGGCACGTAAATCCTCACGAAACCCGACTTCTTGCCGAAAGTCACACGAAAATAGAGGGAAACAAAATCGGATTTTTGCGTTTGAAGACGTTCGGCCAACTCATCGCTCGAGCCATACAGAGCTTCGAGACGAAAATGAAATCTCGCCGACGTACCTGATTTCTCAAAAATCATTGCCAGAACTTTCAAAATCAAAAACGAAAGAACACCATCCTCGATCTCGGTCAAACCGCGCAAAGCGTTCGGTAATTCGCCAGAGCCTCCCATAAGCTTATCGACCGACCAAAAGGCCAGCAAGGGATCGATCTCGGCCACTAACTTATCGGTCGAAGGATTGAGGCCAAGAGCGGCGAAAATTCCCTGAGGCGGTAGGCGTTTCACCAAGTCTGATTGAATACACACATCAATCTTTTCTCTTTTAATCAATACACTCTCACCGAGCTCTTTAGTGAGAAGCTGCGAAATATGCGTCGCCAATTTTTGAGAAAAACCGAGGCGCGGGAGGCATGCTACGGCATCTTGTACGAGACGGGCGTCTTTTTGCGAATATTGGGGAAGCAGATCGAATGGGAAAGGCTTAATTTGGCTCATGAATTTTAGGAAAATATCACATTGAGAGACGAGACTACAATGCCTTTTTCCTCCAAACTCTTTGTAATCTCCGCCTTTTGCGACTGGAAGAGATTCCTCACCGCATCGGAGTGGGTGATGAAGGTCGCCATGACTTTTCCTTCTTTGACACGAACCCTCAAACGTAAACCTTGAAACACATTTTCCTTCAACTGCAGCTCCATCTCCTTATCCCCATCGGTTTTCGTCATGATACGGGCGTATTGCACCACCTGGTCGAGGACGGCTTTATTCAAAGCGCGCGGCAGTTGCGCGTTTTTAACTTCGGTATTCCCCGGTGTCGTACCGGCTTGAGGCACATCGATATGAAAAGCGGTTTTATCGCTGCGCTGTGGTTTGGGCTCAGCCGCTTGGGTGCCTGCTTTGTTGGTTATAAAACCCTTCTGTCGACGCGACTGTTGGTTCATGCCGCTTTCCGCGCTTCCGTGGCCACCCTGGCCGCTTTTACCGCCTTGACCCGATTGGCCGTTCCCTTCCCCTTGTCCTTTGCGCCCCTCCTCGCGGCCATCCGAGGATTCACGACCTACAACTTTTTTCTCCGCTTGGCGCGCGCGCGCGGCACCGTCGCCCCGGGAATGCACATTTTTCTTCTCGTCTGAATCCTGTTCCTTCTCTTGCAACTTCTCCTGAAAGCTTTCCTTTTCCTTGCCGAACTTTTCTTGCTGAGAAGCCGCGGGTTTCACCGCTTCGCGGGTGGCCGTCGTCGCGTTCGAGAGATTGGGATTGTTATTCAACTGGAACTGCCGATCCTCCATCACCTTGTCGAAGGCGGATTTCTGGGTATTCCGATCGGAAGCGGGGTTACGCACGTCATTGCGCGCGCGAGTGACTTCGCGGTTATAGTCCCGCCGGGATTCGCCGACGCGATCACTCATAAGCGGCCGACCTTTCGTTCTGGTGGTGCTGCATGCCCTTCAGTTGATGGATGACGTTTCCGAGTTCGTCCATTTCCTTTTCCTCTTCCCTCGAAATCTCCTTCTGGATCTTCTTTCTCCAGAGGTCCTTGTGTTTTTCCATCACGCGCACTTCTTTGACCGCATCCACGTAATCGCGCTTCGCCCTCTTCAACCGGATCTCGCACTCCTCGATGTGGCGCTTTTGGTCCTCGATCTCCTTCTCTTTGTCCTTCTCGTCGTCCTCGAGCTTCCTTAAGTAGTTCATCCGGATATGGCCCTCGCGGGCTTGCGACTCGCCGGCTAAGAGCTTTTTATGCATGTCTTGACGGCATTCTTTTCTTTTGCGGATAATTTCTTCCTTTTCCTCTTCTAATTTTTTCAGCTTCTTCTTTGCGTCTTCCAGGGCTTTAAAGGCCTTCGCAAGGGCGATCTCGGCCTTCTGCTTCGCCCTCTGCTTCATGATCAAGAGGGGCTGCAGACGGTATTTGAGGAGCGCCTTTTTCATGGGTTAACCCCTACGAGAACATGGCCTTCAGCTGGGCGACGGACTCCTCGAAGTCGATCTTTTCGTCCACGCGTTGCTTCAGGAACGTATTCACCTCTTCGATCTTCTCGATCGCGTAATCGACCTTAGGATCGCTTCCCGACTCATAGGCGCCGATCAAGATCAGGTCCCGCTCCTTTTCATAGGAAGACACAACTTCCCTCAGTTTACGCGCTGCCTCCAAGTGCTCCTCGTCCACAACGGCGCTCATGACCCGGCTGACGCTCTCCGAAACATCGATGGCCGGGTAATGCCCGCGGCTCGCCAAATCGCGCGATAAGACGATGTGTCCGTCCAAGATGGAACGAACTTCGTCCGCCACCGGCTCGTTCATGTCGTCCCCAGAAACCAGTACCGTGTAAAATGCCGTGATAGAACCCTTGTCGGAGTTTCCGGACCTCTCAAGCAACCGCGGCAACGTGGAAAAAACCGACGGCGTAAAGCCTTGGCGCGCGGGAGGCTCTCCCACCGCCAAGCCAATCTCGCGCAGAGCGCGTGCAAAGCGCGTGACGGAGTCCATCATCAATAAAACTTTTTTTCCCCGGTCTCGGAAGTATTCCGCGATGGCCGTCGCGGCATAAGCGGCCTTAGCACGTACCAAAGAAGGCTGATCGGACGTCGAAACCACCACGACGGACCGGCGTAATCCCTCTTCGCCGAGATCTTGCTCGAGGAAGTCCCGGAGCTCGCGACCGCGTTCTCCGATCAGCCCAATCACGTTGATGTCGGCGTCGGTGTTCCGGGCGATCATACCCATCGTCGTACTTTTGCCTACGCCTGCAGCGGCGAAAAGTCCGACGCGTTGCCCTTCTCCAGTCGTAAGTATCGCATCGATCGCTTTCACACCGACCGAAATCGGACTTTTCACGCGACGTCGTGTCAACGGGTCCGGAGGCGTGTTGTGCACCGGATAAAACTCTTGAGAGACGAGAGGACCTTTCGTATCTGTATCCATCGGGTCCCCTAAACCGTCCAAAATGCGCCCTAAAAGTTGTTCACCGACGGGAACCTTCAGACAATCTCCCGTCGAAATAACTTCGCTTCCCGGGGCGATGCCTTCGAGATTGCCCAAAGGCATGAGCAAAACCTCGTTATCGCGGAACCCTACGACTTCAGCTTTAATCTTATGAACCTGACCGAGAGGTTCGATCATGCAGAGATCGCCCACCTTCACACCTGGAATCACGGCCTTAGCGACCAGACCGACCAGCTCCGTAACCCGACCCTTGATCTGGACCGTCGTGGTCTGGTTGAGATTTTTCTGGTATTTTTCAAAATTGATGACGGACATTAGAGACCCAACGCGTTTCTGATGGCTTTGAGTTGTAGCTCGAGGCGGGCATCGACCGTCCCGAGCTCCGTCTCCACGATACAGCCTCCGGGGCCCACGGACTCGTCCTCACGCACGGAAATCGACCGTCTTTGATCCAGGGCACTCACCAACTCCTGCTCCCGCGCCTTCACGGTTTCCCAATCCTTCGGATGGATCTTCACGGTGATTTTCTTACCGGAAGATTCCTCGATGGTTTTCTTGATAACTTCGACGACCGCACCCTTTTCGACGGCGCGACCGATCACTTTTTCGGCAATGTCCATCACCATACGGATGATTTGAGGTTCGGCGTCCTGGAGCATCTTTTCCTTGGCGGTCGCCGCCTCCATCAACTTCTGAGACCATGTGCCGCGGCCTTCTTCCAAGCCATCCTCGTAACCTCTTTGGCGCTCGTCTTCGTAATCACGCTCAGCATCCTGGAGGACCTCACGGGCTTTCGCTTTAATATTTTCCGCATCCTGCTTGGCTTGACGAAGAAGAGCTGTGGCTTGATCCGCCGCCTTCATCGCACGAAATTTCACCACGGGCCCACTGCTTAAAAGAGGTTCGAATTCCGGATCGAATTGGAGTCGCTTAATGATCATAAGTTTAAATTCTACACGCTTTACGTCGCTGTGGCTACCGGGCTTTCCAATAGCGGCGAATCCTCTTTTGGTCCGCTAAATCTACGACCGTCGCCAAGATACTTTCCCTCTCACGCTGAAGTAAGCCTTTTTGTTCCGAGCGGTTTTCAAAATAATCTCGTTTTAAGCGATATCCCATCAAAGGAGGAAATTTTTGAAAAATCCACTCCATCCATTTTTCGTCGTCGATGGAAGTAGCTTTCATGAAAACCGCTATCCCGATGTCGTGCATGATCTCATCGTGGTTTTTTTCATCTAAGGAAAGAGAGAGAATGTTTTTTTGAGCCTTCGACCGCTCAACTTCCGAAAATTTGGATCCCGGCATCTCGATCCGCCGCCGGAGATCCGTCGCCTCCTTCAGCGAGAACCGCGCGAAAAAAGGTTTCAGGATTTTATGCGGGACGCCTTGGAAGGCTTTGATAATTTCCCGAACACCCAACTCGTGGAAAAGCACTTTGAGCTCGTCTTCCTGCAGCCAGCTCATGTTTTCAAAGCCAAAACTACCTTGGGCGGGTACTTTTTCGGGCAAGTCGATTTTCCGCTCGACGAGCCTCCAGACGATCTCGGAAAGTTCCGCAGACATGCGACTCTCCTTTCCGGACCAACGTTCATTGACAAACTTCAAGACGCGAGGAGATTCTCCCTCTAGTTTTTCTAAAATCCATTCGGGGTGGATTTCGTTAAAAGGGGATGTTTTTGAGGATTGGGCGATCTTTAAGAGTTTCTCTTTGATTTGACGTCGAGTGAGCTTCGCGCTTGGGTTCGCGGGTTCTTGAGCCGTTGCCGTCAAGAGCTCTTCGTCGGAAGAAAATTTGAAGAGGGATCGGCCTTTTTCGCCGTCGAGAAGACAAAGGGCCGAAATCATTTCATGGCGGAGTGACATACGGATTTAGCCGCTGGCGCCTTGTTGAAGGACCTGCTTCGTAGAGGACGCGCCGGTTTCGACGACTTTACTCGTTATCTCGAGTTGGAATACCTTTTGGCTCAAACCCGCCTGCATGGCTAGCAATTCAGCCGGCGTAAACTTCTGACCCGACGTCGCCAGGGTGATCATGTCTTCCATTTGATGCGCTCCGCGATTGACTTCCGTAAGGATGTCCATGACTTTCCCATGCGTGCGGATCTCCTGTCCTGCGCGAATTTCCGTCGGCGAAATGTCCAAGCCTTGGGCCGAAATCGCCCCGATTTTCTTCTCAGGGACTAAACCGAAAGATTCGAGAACTTGGCTGTTGAGCTTACCATGGGAAGGCGAAGAAGAGGTCGACACCGTTGTGGCTTCTACTTGACTGGCCAAAACTTGGGCGAACGGAGATTCCTGCGTCTGCCCTACAATGGAGCCCGAGTTTTGACTGAGCCCGCCGGTCCCTGTTTCAGAGACCATCTTTTCGGTCAGTGTGCTGGCAATTTGTGAAACAATTTCCGACATAAAACCTTTATTTAGCTACCGCCATCGACTCTGACATCGAGTAATCCGCGCCCTCGAAGGTGGATTCATCCACAACTTTTTCGCCTTTGACCTTCATGTTTATTTTCTTGAACAGGAGCTCCAAAGAACGGGCGTGGAGGCGCGATACCCACGACTTGGAAAGGCCCAAGGCTTCCCCAGCTTCTTCCAAAGTCTTGTTTTGGAAGTAGTACATTTTCACGAGCTTACGTTCCTTATCGGGAAGGGATTCGATGGCTTCCTTCATGTGCTGCTTGATTTGCTGAAATTCGGCCGATTCCTCTAGTGGACGGGATTTCTTATCCTCGATGTCCATACCCTCTTCAGCCGCATCCACCGAGATCACGTAAATGGAAGCGAGGGAGTTGACGGTGTCGTAAAGCTCGGAAGCTTCGTCGCCGGCGACCTTCGCGGAATAACTCGACTTCTCAGACATGTATTGGAGGTATTCGTTGGTGGCTTGTTCGAATTTGATGCGGGCATACAGGGAACGAGGGATCCAGCCCGTCTTGCGCAGCCCGTCGTAAATGGCTCCTTTAATACGGTAATAAGCGAATGTCTTAAAATCGACATTAAGTTTAGTGTCGAACTTACGAGCAGCTTCCAGAAGACCCAAGCGGGCGTTGCACATGACATCGTCATAATCGACGGACGATGAAAGCCCTTGCATGACCTTCGAGGCGATGGAAGCAGCGTATTGGAGATTCTCCTCAATCAGCTTATCGCGGATCTCGAGTTCCTTCTGAGCTTCACGGGTCGGAGCCTTCGTATCGGCGGTGGTCGCTCGTTTTTCTTTTACCTTTTTGACTAGCTCTTTAATTCCCATATTAGTTGCTCCCCGGGAAGGTTAATTGCAGTCAACATGCCAACGATTGGAAGAGAGGAAAAAAGGGAAAAAACAATATTTTCTAGGGATTTACAAGTGGGAGTTTTTTATCTGATTTTAGATGGCTGGGGTCTTTGAGCCTCAGTACCGGGGATATCTCGACGAAAAGCCATTTCCATCCACGCGCGCGCCATAGCGATCGCACGGTCATGACGGCCCTGGTCTATAGGACGAGTCGGCATTTCCCTAAACCGAGCCGCAGAAGCAGCTAAAGAAGATCCTGAGGGCTCAGGCTGACGAAAATCACTCAAAACATAAACCGAAGCTCCGGAGCCCGCCACGGCGACTGTAGCCGCCCGTCCCTCGGAAGCGGGAAGCGCGGCTGCAGTCTCGACGGACTCACCCGATCGGACGTTTCCACGGCTTGGTATCGTTCGATGTCGTTCAATAGGACCTGACATATTACATCCCTCCCATAGCCGATTGGGTGGCTCCCCACTTTGCCGAAGCCACCACGGCCATTCCTTGATCTTGAGCGAAGCTTCCCATACCGGGAGTCGAAAAAACCGGGGTTGCCTCTGGCTGAAACTGACGCGCCGCAGCTTTTTGATTTAGATTATCACCCCACGCACTTAGACCTCGTCCCGAAGCCGCACCTATCCACCCTAAAGGGCCTAAAAACCACCCCACTTGGGAAACAGCCCCTAATCCCTTAAAAAGCTTCCCAAAGAACGATCCCTTCGCTTTAGGGGCGTCGGGGAGATTATTCACCATCTCGAACTTCACCCGCGACTTGTTTAAAGCCGTGGTGTTCTGAGGGAGTTTGGGTTCCTGATTGACGCTATAAACTTCAGGCATAGTTAAAACCTTCTTAAATTATATATCGTCTCGGCCCGGCTTAGCAGTTGCTTTTTTAGGAAATCTACTAGGACGCGCCGCATTAAAAAGTGCCTCCCCCACCAGGGTTCCCTTGATTAAAGGTGGTCCCAAAATTTCCCGTATTAGCGCCTCCCAGAGCCCCAAAGTCTCCACCCTGTCCGGAAAGCAGGTTTGGATTTTGACCGGGAGCCAAAGGCACCGCCGGCGTCACGTTGCCTTTTTGGACTTTCATGCGGAGACGATTCAAACGCAGGACGTTAAAGATCAGGAAGACTGCAAGCGCCATAAGCACCAATAAAAAAGCGGCGATATAAAATTTTAACCGACCCGCGGACTCCTCATCGACATTCATTCCAGCTACGGTCACCGTTTCCCGACGATTCGTGGAAGCTTCCGTATTCATAGAAGAAGTTGTAGAAGCTTCTATGTTCGCAGAAGCCGGGGTTTCCAAAGGTGGAGGAATGACCGCAGAGGGAGCATTCTCCGGTGCTTTACCGAATCGGGTCACAGTCCGTGAAATAATCACAGCGACATCGTTCGGATCCATATTCGGAATCGTATTGGCGACGAACTTCTGGATCTTACTTTCGGTGACGGTTTGAGTCACACTTTCTAAATTCGTAGTGCGCACGATCACTGAAGCTGTCGGCCTTTTTTGAACCATCGTCGTCGTGGAAAATTCATCTGAATCCGGAACGTTCAAGACGACGTCTACATCCACCACTCCTGGTATCTTATGCAGCGAATTGATAATCTCTCCCTTGAGGGCCAATAAAAACCGCGCCTTTTGCTCATCCGGGGTAGGGATCAACCCTTTTTCTTGATAAACCCCCGAAAGTCCTAAAGCCTTTTTCCGCGGGAGGTTATTAGCGATGAGAATTTGACGGGCTTGAGGAGCAAGCTCTTGATTAACAGTAATTTTCCAGGTTTGAACTTGGCTTTGAGTATTTTCTTCGAGTTCTTTTTGGGCTTCAATTCCGTTCTCATGGAGAAGCACCAGTATTTCGTCGACCTCTACCTCATCCAAGCCTTGATGTAACGCCACTTTGCGACAGGCAACATTCAGCGAAAGACATACAAATAAGAAAATCCAAGCTGCCCATTTCACCTTTGCCAATTTCATCAAACCCCCACGACCATACCAGGGGGCGTATAACCGCTTTTAATCGCATCCATTAACACACGGGCAAAATCCCCTGATTTTCCCTGTGGCTCCAATAAAGACGCTTTTTCAAGCTCGGATAAAGCCTCTTGCTTTTTACCCGTGAAAAATAGTGATTCCCCTAGGTAAGCTCTCGCGAAAGCGGAATCGGCTTTTTTCTTCAAAGCCTTCTTATAATAGGTGATGGCTTGATCGTATTTCATTTGCCCGAAATAAACACTCCCCATGGCCACGATCGGGACTTCGCTTTCCGGTGAAAGAGTTAAGACCCCCTCAAAAACGTCCAACGCCTCGGCAAATTTGCCGAGGCGTAGGTAGATAAATCCAGATTCCATCATGATTACAAGGTCTTCACGCGATATTTGAATCATAATTAAGCTCTGAAGTTACGGGCGATACTGACCTCAGTATCTGCCTTCGTCTTGAGAAGGTTGGATCGCGCTTGATAGTCACGGCTTAAATTATTAACTGTGACCTGAGCGACCAACATTTCCCAATTAGCGTCGTTCATTTCCCGAAATAACTGCTCCCGATACAATGTATCTTGGGTCACACCTCCAGCCCCACCGGGTATCGTATTCCCAACTCCCACCCCACCCCCTGGGGAAGTCCAAGAAAATTGCCCTGACCCTGGAGCATAAGTCGCCGTACTCAAGTTCGTAGGAACACCTACAGAAGCAATGGAGGCCGTTGAACTTGAGTAATAAGGAGCATTGCCCCCATACCCCCCTAACGGGTTGGTGTAAGCATTCGTCGCTCCGACCATTCCACTGACTGCCGCACTGGTCACGGCTCCAGAGCCTCTATTCCCAACTTCTGCGGCCTGAGGAGCGGCACTTGCTCCTACCGTACCCATAAAATCTGCGAAGTCCTGGGCTGTATTCGCTTTTTTCCTCTGACTCGATTGCGATTCCCTTAAGTTAGGATCAATTTGTGTGACCGGCATGGAACGCTCCTCTTTATCTTCAATCCCTAAAGACCGAACGGCCTTTAAGGCGACTCAATGGAGAGTTTATACCACAAAACTCTCCAACTAAAGAATTATCGTCCCCACCCACTTATCCAGTTGCTCCCATGGAGCCAAAACCCTCTTTTTTATTTAGGTCGGTGATGTCTAGACTCACCACATTTCTCTTTCACATCAAAATCGACCTTCATGCGAAAAAGCTCCCGAAATAAGTCCATGGTACGCTCGACCGCTTTCATCGCTTTGCGCGTTTCTTTTTTCTTATTCATACCAGAAGCCGTGCGAGAAAGTTTTTCTAGCGACTCGCGTAATTCTCCAAAATGTGCCTTAAAATCCTCTGGATTTTTCTTTAAAACCTTCTCGATCTCGGGAAATTGCAGAAAAAAATTTTCCTGAGCTTCGGATACTCCCGGAGATGCCGCACGCATATCTTTTTTCATAACACCTCTAATTCGGGGTTAATTTGATCACTACGGGCTTGAACTCGCTGACACCAAGGCCGATCTTGATTTCGCTGGGTTGATAACCATCTCGGCGAGCCTGAATCTTGAAATCACCTACGCCTAAATCATGCAATATCAAAGGCGTCGTCTGCTGAATCTCAAGGCTATTGATATAAATACGAGCCCCTGGAGGTTCCGTGGTGATATACATCACGGAGTTAAGCGGTGAAAGACGTTGGAATAGAGCTCCTGCGTCTGATCTCACCTTAGGATCTTCCGAGGTAGTCAAAATCTCAACGACGCCTTGTAGGGATCGATTCTTGTCACCTTCCTCGAAGGAAACGCTCGCCAGACCAAGCTTTCCGTGAAACTTGAAATCTTCGTGAAGCATGGCCTTATTGAAGTAATCCCGAGCCTCCTTATAAGTCTTTTGTCTCAGGTAACAAATGCCGACGAGATAGGAGATTTGGGCCGTTTCTCGTGGGCCGGGATTCTTGGCAAATGCTTCGACTAAAACAGGCAAGGCCTCCCCGAACCTCTCTTCCTTAATCAGGACGTCCGCTTTATTGATCAACTCTCCCGCTTCAGACGTCTTCATCACAATGTCGGCTAAATAAGGAACATTCGTCGCCACGCGCAAAGGTTGGACGTTATCGAAGTACCCTTCTTTTCTTAAGGCTAAATTATGGTCTCCGGTCGGGAAGGAAGTTTTCAAAGGTGTGACCCCTACCTCCTTATCATCCAGAAAAACCGTGGCCCCCGAAGGCTGAGAGGTGATTTCCGCGGGAAAAGTCTTTAGGTCTTCGTCCCGTACCTCCACTGTGTAGTTCGTTTGATTCGTGTCCAACACAAATTCGCGGCGGTAAACAACCTCGTCTAAATACGTTTGAGATCCACCCAACTGTTTCGACTTCTTTACTTCCACCGCAAAGCGCCCATGAGGCAGATAGATGTTCTGGCCGAATGTAAGCTGGTTTAACTTTATGGTTTTGGATTGGTTCGGGTCCTGCGGATCAACGAAGCCTTCGACAAACAATTGCCCGTCGCGCGGAAGGGCGTTCACCTTAAAAGTGCCCACTTTCGCCTTGAAAACAACGGGCAAAATCGACGTAGGCTTATCCAGCGGCACCGAGAACTTCGCCTTCTCCTCGCGAGAGTCTCCGAACTCCGGCAGATCGAATACAGCCCTCGCCTCGTACCATTTCCCCGTGGTCAAGGTCGTAGAAAGACGCAAGGGGGTTTGGCCAATTAACTGATCCCCAAAATAAACCTTCGCTGTCAAAGGCTCGGATGACACGTCCAAGAAAACCGGTAGGTCTTGGGGTACTGCCTGGGGAGTGTTAGGTGGCTGCCCTTCTGTAGGAATCGACGACTTAGTGTCTTGAGGCGCGGCTGGCACGGAGGGGAGTGTTTTTTGAGGATTGATCGCGACTTCGGTTTTTTTTGCCGGTTTTTTCGCTAGGATTTTATTTTTCAATACCTTCCACGCTTGTGCGCCACCAAGTGCGAATGCGATCGTCAATCCGATGATAAGCGCCAGATAAAACCATTTCTTCCGACTAGAATCGGTGACGGAGACTTGACCGGTAGCCTGAGACTCCTGAGGCATCTGGGAATCTGCCGGAACAGGAGCCGCGAAATCATAAGCGTCGGCTGATGCATTTTCCAGATTTCCAGAGGCATTTTCATCAGGATTTTCGATAGGCGTTTTGGCTTCTTGGAAATCCTCTCCAGCAGGAGATTCCTCGATCTTTCTCTCCAAGGGAACCACATTGGCGGGCCCTTCTTGGGCTAAAAACTTCAATTCGTAGACGCCGACCTTCAGCTTCGAACCGTGAGCCAACAAAGTTGACTTATTAATGCGGTTGGAATCGATTTTCGTGCCGTTACGGCTTCCCAGATCGGAGACAAAAACCCCGCGGTCGGTCAGTTCAATCACGGCATGTCGTCGGGAAACGCTAGAATCATCCAAAACAATGTCATTTTCATTGGAGCGGCCAATACTATTCTTGCCGGAAGCTAACGGAAACCGAGTTCCTGTCCGATCGGATGATGAGCCCACGAGCTCAAGACATGGATAGCCAGAAAAAGACGTTTGCGGCAAGGCCGCATCCAAGCGAATCTCTGTCTTCTCATCATCTAAAGTGGACTTCGCAACAGCCATAGATTCTTCACATTATCATAATGAGAGCGGTGATTAAAAGTTTAAAAATCATTTTTTCGATGGTATACGCTTAAAACCACTTATGAAACATTGCATTGTGATTGCCGTTTTTCTTTTATTCTCACTTTTCGGAATCCCATCGCCATGGGCTAAAGACACTTGTCGCCCACGGGGCCAACTCATTCAGGTCCTTCCTATGGATAAACTCAAACCCGGTGTCCCCGTGGCAAAACCGACGCTTATCATCCCTCTTCTTTTAAAAGATTATTTCAATGTCTCCGAGAAATTTACCGCGAGTCTGGCCCCCAACCCACAAGCCTTTCTTTTAAGAATCCGGCTAACTCCACAAGCGTCGCGGCTCCTTTTTCAAAGCCAGATCGCCAAACCGTCGGGAGAGATGCTGTTCCAATACGAAGAAACAATCGAGTTTCCCCAAAACCTGAATGCAGTCTTGGTTAATTATGTCCTCAAAGCGTCACAAGCCCTAGGAGATGAAATAAAAGCCAAGGATTTGGCGCCCTTCCTCAACCAAACGTCCTCAGCTGACGCTTACCTTTCCTATGCCGAAGGGATGACGGCTTTCCAAAACCGTGATCTCGTGAAAGCCCAAAAAGCCTTCGAAGGCTCTATAAAGAATGATTATAATTATGTTCCCGCTTATGTCGGTCTGAGCGTAGTTTTGAAAGAATTATCCGATTCACGCGCCGAGGCGGAATGGCAAAAGGCGCAACTCTTAAATCCTCACCTGTCGAAAATGATGAAAGAGAGGAGCTTTTGTCCCTGATACATAACCAGTTATGATTATTAAGAAAACGTTCATTCTCTGCTTATTGCTATTTTGGAACGCTCGGCTTTCAGCGAAAGACCAGCACATTCCGTTGGATCTCGCCGTCCTTCATAACAACCAAGGCGTCACCTACTTGAGCCAAAACAACCTTGATCTTGCGGAAGTCGAATTCAAATCCGCCGTCGAATTGGACCCTAAATATCCCGAAGCCCACAACAACCTAGGATTGATTTACAAGTACAAAGGCTATTTCGATCAGGCGAACGACTCTTTCAACCGAGCCATTAAATTGAAACCTAAGTGGGCGACGCCTTACAACCACATCGCCACCGTCTATTTGACAATGGAGAAGTACGACAAAGCCATTAATTACACGAAGAAAGCCGTCTCCCTTGATAAGAAATTCGCCGACGCATATTACAATATGGGTTTGATCTATTTAGAGAAGGCCAAACATTCCGGAAATCCCCGTAACGAATGGGCGGATGCCGTAGAGGCTTTTCAAAAAGCCACGACGATCGATACGCGACTCTACCACGCACATCTGGACCTGGCGGATACCTATACGCTCTTGGGCGAAAACGAAAAAGCCATCATCCGTTACCGATACGCCATCGAGACTAATCCGAAAGATCCGGATAGCTGGCAACGCTTAGGCGAGCTTTACCAAAAAACCGGGGATTCAAAAAAGGCCGAGGAGTGCTTCAACAAAGTAAAGCTCTTGGAGCCCATGAGCGAGCCGCAGCTTCTCGAAAAGGGAGAGTCTAAGCTCAAGGAAGGAAAGTTTTCTGATGCTTTCCAATTATACAACCGAGCCCTCGAACTCAACCCGAGGAACTATGAAACTTATTTCAAGTTGGGGTATCTTTATTCCGTACAAGGGTTACACTCTCAGGCAATTCAAGCCTACAATCAAGCCGTCACTTTAAAACCGGATTTTCTTGTGGGTTTTTTCAACATGAGTTTGGCCTTCATGGCTGTGAAGGATTACCCGATGGCAGTGCGAGCGCTCGAGCAAGTCATCAAACTGAAGCCGACTCATGCGGAAGCCCTTTATCAGCTTGGAAAGCTCTACCAACAATTAGGTAACAGCGTAGCGGCACACAACACCTATTGCAATTTTCTCATGGTGGCAGAGTCCGACCAAACGAAGGAACGCTTCACCGAAGTCCAGAAGGAGGCGACGAAGCTGGGGGGCTGCCAGGTCAAATCGCGCGATGATGCATTGATCCAGGCGAAACCGCTGCCGAAGGGCCTCAATAAACCGATGGATCTCGACGATCTCAACAAAGCCGAAGAAGAAAGCTACAAGCTCGATAATACCCGGCCTAAGAACGCACCATCGCCCGACTCCCACCCATGAACATCAAACCCGAAATCACCGTGAAGAATAAGGAGTCCGGGGAAAAGATCCTTTACCGGATGGACCAGCCGTCGCTCGTCATCGGCCGGGACAGCTCCAATTTCGTCGTACTGCCTTCAAAGACCGTCTCGCGTCGCCACACGGAAATTCTTTACGATCATGGTCAATTCTTCGTCCGCGATCTCAAAAGCAACAACGGCACAAAACTGGGCGAGAGAAAGCTCACGACCAAAGAGAAGAACCTTCTCAAATCGGGCGACGTGATCAAAATCGAAAACTTCGATATCCTTTTCGAAATCCCCCATAAGACCGTCGTTTCCGAGAATACAGACTCTGACCTGCTCGAAGTCAAGATGGTCAAGAAACTCCTGAAGGCGATGGATAAAGACAGCGCGCCGACCTTGGAAATCATCGATGGCGCGGGTAAAGGGCGGCGATTTCTCTTCGAATCCAAAAGTCAGGACGTTATCGTTGGACGCGATCCCGCTTGCGAACTCTATATCGATTCGAACGTGATGTCCCGCAAGCACGCGCGTTTTGAAAAACGCTTCGATACGGTCACGGTATTCGACTTAGAGAGCAAAAACGGTACTTTTGTGAACCGTCAGAAGATTCAGGAGAAGCGCCTCCAGGACGGCGACGTGATCCATCTGGGCACTCTGGCGATTATTTTTAGAAACCCACAGGAACTCGGCCTAGACTTAAGCCCGCCGGAAACACCGTCTTCCACCTCTGTTATCGAAGAACTTTCACAAAAGACCGATCCTCAATCCGTTTCGGTCGAGGAACCTTCGCAACCGAAAATCGACCTCCCGGAAGCAAAAGTCGCTAAACGTAGGGGTCCGGACGACCCACCACCACCCGCTCCTAAGCCACCTCCCCCTCCGACCGCTCTGCTGCCAGAGGCGGATTTCGGAAATCCACTCAATGCATCCCAAAATACTGAAGGAGTGCTCCCACCCAAGCTTTCTCCTATGGAAATCCTCATGTTAGCGGTCGGAGCCATAGTACTTGTCGGGGCTCTCCTTGGATTGATGAAGATTTTTTAAACCGTATTTTATTTGGAGCTGGAAGGGCATGCGATCGGATAAAAGCGAGACTCAACTTCATTATCCGTATAATCCCATTCCACATGACGGCTATAGACGGAAGTTCGATTGATTAAAGGAGCATAAGGCGTGCCCATACACTCAATGGAACTCTTCAAAGCTATTTCCATCCTTGCATCCGCACCAGCAGCTAAGTTCCCGTTTTCACATGCCGCAACCACATGGCCGTCGTCACTACGATAAGTCTGAGAGCTCCAGCCGGATGGGCATACATGAGACACATAAATAAAACCATTACCGGGCTGACTGGACATGATCACACCCGAGGCTTCTACAGAACCTATATTAAAAGCTTGATAATGAAAAATGATTTGGGATTCGGAAAAATCAGGACGGGAGAACTCCGTCATGGTCAAGGACGGTAAGGCTTTCCCAGAAGGATCACCCGCCCAAACCACGCAATGAGTCATCGCAAAGGCAAAAGTTAGGGCTACGACTCTCTTTTTAAAAAGATTCATAAAAACTCCTTTCTTGATGAGAGTCTTTACGGAAGAAAAGAAGCAAACTTAAGAGTTTATTTTTTAAGAGTTGGAAGCTCTAAAGCGGGTACTTTTCGAGCCGTAGAAGGAAGCTCAAAAAGACTCGCGTGTGTCTCTTGACGATAGATTTCCCGCAGTTCATTAGTGATGGTCCCGCCACTCGGCGAATAATAAACGAATTTCACAGGAACGCCCTCCAAGCCACCTTCCCCAAAAAAAGGCATGGATGACGTGGATTTTGAGTTTTTCATGGAATCGCCCAGATTCTTCATCACCTGGTAATCCGCATTTGACAGGCCGACTTCCGAAGGAGAGGCCGTCCAAATATCTTGGGTCTTTTTACCGTTCGCCGTGCCTTCATAATGATCGCAAGTCCATCCTCCAACCTTTTCTCCGGATCCAACCTTCTGGTAAGTAGGCTTCACGGAAGGAGGCGGGGTCGGAGGTAATTTAATGCCTTGGGCCGCCATCCTTTCCCTCATCTGCTTGGCTTTCTCCTCCAACTGAACCGTATCGCGGGCAAGATCTGACATGGAAGTTTCCGTATACGTGTTTTGCTTCGTGTCGATCATCCACATCACGCCTTTGTCTTTCCGGAAGATCATCACGCGATCGCCCATCATGCCACCGAGCATGTCCACCCGAGATTTATCCTGGTCCAAATAGGCTTTGGCTTGCTGTTTCATCGGTTGACCACGAAAATCCATGGTCTGATCTGACACCATAACCACACCCCCTTGTGCGGCTACGCTGATGAACAAACTAAGAAAGACGATGATATTCTTCATAGGAATCCTCCTGAAGAACTTTCATGAAGCGACTGAATCTGCGTGTCCATTAATTTTTAAGCGGCGGCGACTTGAGGTAGAGCGATACGGGCTATGGGCTGGATACGGAGGTTTTCCGAGAGTTCCTGATACGATAAAACGGCAAGTTGGGGGAACTCCAACTCGATGATTTTTCTGAAATAACGACGCACTTCCGAGATAGTCAAGACGACGGGAGGTTTCGCACCTGGAGGTAGAGGGTGGCTCGCGATTTCCTTGCCGACAGATTCCACGATATCTTGGGTAATCTCAGGCTCAAGCGCTAAATAATTGCCTTTGTCTGTCTTGCGGATGGCCCCTCGGATCATCTCTTCGATTTCGGGATCCAAGAGATAAACGGCGAGGGTGCCGGCTTGTCCGGCGTATTTATGCGTGACGTAGCGCTTCAAGCCAGCGCGGACGTGTTCAGTTAAGGCCACGGTATCCCTTTCGACCTCTCCCCATTGAGCCAGCGTCGAAAAGATATTCTTTAAATCACGGATCGAAATATCCTCTTGGACGAGACGTTGGAAAATCTCCGAGAGTTGGAGGATCGTTATGATTTTAGGCACAATCTCTTTCACGATAGCCGGATGGGTTTTTTCCAACTCATTCAAAGTCGTCTGTACTTCTTGCACACCCAGGAACTCGTGCGCGTGCTTCCTTAAGATGAAGGAAAGGTGGAGGATTAAGTATTCCGCAACGTCCCACATGCGAAAGCCGGCTTGCTGAGCCACGCTCTTGAACTCAGACGAGATCCACGTCACGACGGAATTGTCGATCGGATGGAGTGTTTCCTTTCCCGTAATGTTGAAGAGGGTGAGTTGCTCGAGAGACTCTCCCACTAAAATACACCCTTTCTCGATGCGACCGCGGGCAACGGGAATTTCATTGATGTTAATCACGTATCCTTCCGGATCCATGTCGATCGTCTGACCACGAACTTGGATACCGGGGAAATTCACCCCTAACTCATAATACAAACCGTGTCTCAAGAGCGGGATCAATTCATTAATGAAACGTCCGCCGTCTTGATTGTCGTCCACAAAAGGGATCAGATCCGAACCTACCTCAAGAGAAATCGGAGAGGGCATGATGAACGGAAGCACATCACCCTGCTTCGCCACCGCTTTTTTGACGACTTCCTCTTTAGGGGTCTCAACGATCTCTTGGGCTTCCTTTACCTTTCCTTTCGAAAGGAAATGCGCCATCGTGCCTAAGATTAAAGCCATTACGAAGAAAGGGGCTTTAGGCAGTCCTGGGACCAACCCTAAAACCGTCAATAAACCCGCCGTGATCAACAAAGCCTTCGGGTGTGCCGTGATCTGACCAACGATGTCTCGACCGAGATTGGCGTCTTTGGATTCAGACGCCACACGCGTCACGACGACGCCGGAGGAAACGGAAATGATGAGGGCAGGGATTTGGGCCACAAGGCCATCACCAATCGTAAGCAATGAATAGATCTTAGCGGACTCCGCTAAAGTCAGGTCGCGTTGCATGACGCCAATGATGAAGCCCCCAACAATATTGATAATGGTGATGATAATGCCGGCGATCGCATCCCCTTTGACGAACTTCATGGCACCGTCCATGGCGCCGTAGAGTTGGGATTCCCGCTGGATGGTCGACCTTCGTTCCTGAGCTTGCTCCATGTTGATAATGCCCGCTCGCAGGTCGGCGTCGATGGACATCTGCTTTCCGGGCATGGCATCCAAAGTAAAGCGGGCGCCGACTTCGGAAACACGCTCAGCACCTTTGGCGATGACGATGAAATTAATTAATGTGATGATCGCGAACAAGACGCCGCCAACAACGTAATTGCCTCCGACAACGAAACTCCCGAAGGCATGGATGACTTCACCGGCGCTTCCTTCACTTAAAATTAAGCGGGTCGAAGCGATATTCAAAGAAAGACGGTAAAGAGTCGTGATCAATAGGATCGTCGGAAACGAGGCTATCTTCAAAGCATCAGAGATATAAAGGGCCACAAGTAGGATAACGACGGCAATGGCTAAGTCGACGGTGAGCAAGACGTCTAGCATCCACGTGGGAAGCGGGACGATGATCATCCCTAAGACGGCGATGACGATCATCGCCAAGACCAAGTCGCTATACTTGGCGATCAACTCGTTGATTCCCATGAATTTAGGCAATGGAAGAGCCATAAGTGCTTAGAATAGCTGATTTTTAAGGAGAGGACTAGCGGAAAGTCGAAGTGTTAGGTTCGGTAACACGAGTTTAGTTTCACGTAATCTAACGTCAGATCGCTGGAGTAGAGGCTACAGCGGCCCTTACCGAGGCGACAGTCGACCGTTACGGTAAACTCCGGTTTTTTCATCACAGCCTTCGCGGCCTCATCGTCCGCCACACCGGTCGACATCCCGTTCTTGGCGACGCAAACCTTGTCGTAAAAAATCGATACCTTGTCAGGGTTGAGGGCCGTGCCTGCACGCCCGATGGCTCCCATGATGCGTCCCCAATTGGGATCCTGCCCGAAAAAGGAGGTCCTGACCAAATAAGAATTCGCGATCGTATACGCCATGGCTTCGGCTTCCCGATCGTTCTTAGCCCCTTTCACATCAATGCGCACGCACTTAGTCGCACCTTCGCCGTCTTTCACCATGAGACGTGCCAACTGATCTAAGACCGTCGTTAAGCCTTCTTCAAAAAATTTCGCTTCGACCGTACCGGTTTTAATGGAACGATTCTTAGCCGCTCCATTGGCCAAGATGAGGGCGGTATCGTTCGTCGACATGTCTCCGTCCACGCTGATGCGATTGAATGTATGCTCCACCGCCCGGGCGAAAACGGTCTCGAGAGTCTTTCGTTCGATCGCCGCGTCCGTCAGGATATAAGCGAGCATCGTGGCATGTAATCCACTACCAGAACGGTGTAGCTTCATGTGCGGCTCTATCATCCCCGCCCCTTTGGCGAAGCCTGCGATCCGGCACCGAACATTTTCTTTCTTCCCCACAACGATTTCCGTCGATGCCATCTTAGGCCATAAATCCGTGGTCAAAATCCCCTCGGCAGCCGGTTCGAGGCCGTCTTCGGAAAGAGCTTTCACTGCCATTCCGATCCCCCGGAAAATCTTTTCCATCGGTAGCGGAACGCCAATCTTTCCCGTCGAAGAGACAAGCACGTGTTTTGTCGGGATAGTCAGGAGTCGAGCCGTTTCTGCCACCATCGCCTCGGCGTCGCGAAGACCTTGTTTTCCCGTGCACGCGTTAGCGTTCCCGCTATTAACGATCACCGCGCGGCAGAAACCCGAAACGATGTTTTTTCGAGACACGACGACCGGAGCCGCTACGACTTTTCCGGTCGTAAAGGTCCCGGCCACCACGGATGGAGCTTCGCTATAGATTAAAGTCATGTCTTTCTTAGAGGAAGCCTTAATGCCAGCGGTGATCCCAGAAAAGCGAAACCCCTTAATCTTCATATTTTTTGTTTTTTGCGTCAGATCATCCATGGTTAAGCCCCGTGGCATTTTTTGAATTTCTTACCGGAACCACAATGACAGAGCTCGTTGCGGCCCACTTTAGGCCCGTCATTCACGACGGTGTCGGTCGACGGCGGCGGGACGGACGCTTGACCCATAGGGCTTTGGGGTAATCCCCCACGGGTCATTATAACGCGCTGGCGAGGCTGCTCGCGCCCTGGATCGATTTGTTCTACTTGAGATTTCTCTTCGATCTGAACGCGGAAGAGCTTAGACAACACGTCGTTCCGAAACTCCTGCAGCATGTGCTCAAAAATCTGGAATCCTTCTTTCTTATATTCCAATAAAGGATCTTTCTGCCCATAGCCACGTAGACCGATCCCTTCTCGCAAGTGGTCCATGGATAAAAGATGATCTTTCCATAGACCGTCTAAAGTTGAGATCAAGATGACTCGGCTTACTTCGGAAAAAATGGGAACTCCGTACTTATGTTCACGAGACTCCAAATCTTTTTCTAAAATTGCATAGACGGCTCTCCCGACGGTATCGCGGGAAAATTCCATCAGCGACAGGTTTTGGACGGAAAGGCGCATGTCAAAAACCTCGCCGATCCTTTCCTCCAGACCTGCGAAATCTGTTTTTGCGTCGGTCACCTTCTCGGGGATATTATGGTCGACGGCGTCCGCCACCTCTTGGTCGATCATATCCAAGATCCTATCCTTGATCCCTTCGCCGGACAGGATACTGCGGCGCATGTCATAAACGAGATGGCGTTGTTGGTTAAGTACGTCATCATATTCCAAGAGGTGTTTACGGATATCGAAATTATGACCTTCAACCCTTTTTTGAGCGTTCTCGATGGCCTTACTAATCCACGGATGGATGATCGGTTCGTTTTCCTCAATGCCTAAGCGGTCCATCATCGCGCTGATGCGTTCCGACCCGAAAATCCGGAGGAGATCGTCGTCCAAGGAAAGGAAAAAGTGGGACGAGCCCGGATCCCCTTGCCGGCCCGCGCGTCCGCGCAGTTGGTTATCAATACGACGGGACTCATGGCGCTCAGTTCCCAAGATATGAAGCCCACCTTGCTCAACCACCTTCTTCTTTTCTTCTTCACACTGGACCTTCATGGCGGATAGGACTTTTTCGTATTCCTCTCGGTAGCGTTGGGGATCGAGGTTCGCGTCGACTTTTTGCCTCGCCAGGAATTCGGGATTCCCGCCCAATAAGATATCCGTCCCGCGACCGGCCATGTTCGTCGAAATCGTCACAGCTTTGAAACGGCCCGCCTGGGCCACGATTTCCGCTTCGCGGTCGTGCTGTTTAGCGTTTAACACATGGTGCGGCACGCCCTCCCTCTTCAAGAGGGCGGAAAGCCTCTCCGATTTTTCGATGGAGATGGTGCCCACCAGAACGGGTTGGCCTTTTCCGTTTAATTCTTTGATTTCCTCGGCGACCGCGTGGAATTTTTCCTTCTCGGTTTTGTAAATGACGTCCACTTGGTCTTTTCGTAGCAAGGGACGGTTTGTGGGGATGACCAGGACATCCAACTTATAAATTTTATGGAATTCCGCCGCTTCCGTTTCTGCCGTTCCCGTCATACCGGAGAGCTTCCTGTACATGCGGAAAAAATTCTGAAACGTCACCGTCGCGAGGGTTTGATTTTCGTTCTCGATCTTCACCTTTTCCTTGGCTTCAACCGCTTGGTGTAAACCATCGCTCCACCGTCGTCCCGGCATCAGACGGCCCGTGAATTCGTCGACGATAATGACTTGACCTTCTTTGACAACGTAATCGACGTCGAGCTTGTAGAGACTGTGCGCCCGCAGGGCTTGTTGGACGTGGTGTACGACCTCGATATACTTGGGTTCGTAGAGATTCGGGATCTTAAGAATCTGCTCCACGTGGCCGACGCCTTCCTCCGTCAGAATGACAGACTTGCTTTTCTCATCGACAACGTAATCACCTGTCGTTTTCTTGACGCCGTCCTCTTCATAAGCCTTACCCTGCACGAGCTTAGGGATGATCTGATCGATGACGTAATATTTGTCCGTCGATTCTTCGGACGGACCCGAAATAATCAAAGGCGTCCTAGCTTCGTCAATGAGGATAGAATCCACTTCATCGACGATCGCATAATGCAAGGGCCGCTGAACGAAGCTATCCAGGGAATACTTCATGTTATCGCGCAAATAATCGAAACCATACTCATTGTTCGTACCGTATGTAATGTCGGCACGATAAGACTGCTGGCGCTGACTGTCGTTAAGACCATGAACGATAACGCCTACCGAAAGCCCTAAAAACCCATAGAGCCGACCCATCCACTCCGAATCGCGCCGGGCCAAGTAGTCATTGACGGTTACGACATGCACACCCTTTCCTTCCAAAGCATTTAAATAAGCAGGCAAAGTCGCGACGAGTGTTTTGCCTTCGCCGGTACGCATCTCGGCGATTTTTCCTTGGTGTAAAACGCACCCTCCGATCATCTGGACATCGAAGTGTCTCATTCCAAGGACACGCTTTGAAGCCTCGCGCACCACGGCAAAGGCCTCCGGCAGGATCTGATCCAAAGTTTCTCCCTTTTGGAGTCGATCTTTAAATTCCAATGTTTTTTGCCGTAATTGATCGTCTGAGAGCCGTTGGATAGATTCTTCCAAAGCATTGATGCGGGCGACGATGGGATAGATTTTTTTGAGTTCTCTTTCGTTACCGGTTCCGAATATTTTTTTGGCAAGCGCTCCAAACATAGGGAGCGGGATACTTAGGGATTTCTAGGAGGAAAGCAATCAGTAACTATTTGATGAGATACTTCATCGGATCAACAGCCACACCATCCACATGGACTTCATAATGGAGATGAGGACCTGTCGCATGTCCCGTGCTTCCCACTAAGGCGACTTCCATCCCTCGCAGGACTTTTTGACCTTCATGGACGAGAAGTTGCGACGCATGACCATATACGGTTGTAACACCGAAACCATGATCGATAATAACCGCTTTCCCATACCCACCTTTGTAACCTGAGAGCGTCACCACACCCGCAGCTGCTGCTTTAATGGGGGTACCCCATTGGGCCGCGATATCTAAGCCTGCATGGAAGTCTGGGGCTGAGGTGAAGGGAGAACGACGATAACCGAAATCACTGGTGACCCACCCTTTGACAGGCCAAATGGAGGGAGTTGAAGAAAGGAGGGCGACTTTATTCTCCTGAGCTTTAACAAGATCCCGAATACGATCTTGTATGCTTAACGTCCTCTCGTCTAAAAGATCTACGGTCGGATTTAAAGTATCGACACTAACTTCTGCCGTCTGCTCAGTAATATTAAAAGCCTTTGGATTAATGGGACCAATTCCTTTCTTCAGCATGTTTTTTTCTGTACCGACTAAGTCCGCTAATTTCCCGGTCATTTTCTCGGTTTCAGCAATATTCTTCTCTAAAAACTGCATCTTGGTCAGCAGATCTTTTCTTTCAGCTTCATAATCGATAATTTTCTGATGATCGCTTTTTACGGATTGATAAAGGGAACGGTAGTGCCAAAAACCGACAATTTGAACTCCGAGAACAAAAATAGTGCTCACCGCAATGAGCATTAAGGCATTCAGCAGCTTAGGCGTTACCCGTAACTGCTTCATGTCTTTACTGCCTTCAGGCACAAAAAAGAGATGAAAAGACGGGATTTTCTTTTTGGTTTTCTTCATAATTTTTTAAAAATTATTTTAAGCTGCGGCTTACGGGAAATTTTCAAGAGACTTATTCTTATAAAGGTAAGGGGCGAACCCCCCTCTGTCAAGGCAAAAGGCTTTGGGAAAGCCAACAAAATGCGACTCATCGCGTTATTAAAATTTTTCTCTCTAAGCGCGATTTTTAATTTTCATCAATATTTACAAGGACAATAGAAATATTGTCATCACCTCCATTTTTATTAGCGAGTTCAATCAACTCTTGGCACGCAGCTTTAGGGTTTGAGCGGGAAACCACCTTTTCAATGTCTTGATTATCCACCATATTAGTGAGCCCATCAGATCCCAAGACAAACCGGTCTCCTGATTCGATCTCTCTGACCATTAAATCGATCTCGACATCGCTTTGAAAACCAACGGAACGCGTGATGATATTGCGGAACTTATGATTCTTAACTTCTTCCTCGGTGATAAAACCGGCCCGCAACTGTTCAGCAACTAAGGAGTGATCATGGGTCAATTGTTTGATAGTGTTGTCCCGGACCAAATAGGCCCGGCTATCCCCTACATGAGCGATATAACCTCTTCCATTTTGTATAAAGAGGGCCACTGTTGTAGTGCCCATTCCACGTAAGTTGGGATTTTTGGCCGCCTCTTCGAAAATACGGTGGGAGGCCACGCGAATGGCGTATTTCAACATCTCCCCATAATCCGAACGGTCAAACCCGAGATTTAAGGATAAAGTGGCTTCAGGATCCTTTAAAAGTTGCTGGATGTTTTCGCTAATAGTTTTAACGGCGATCCGGCTAGCAAACTCTCCGCCTAAATGCCCTCCCATACCATCGGCGACGATAAAAAGACCTAATTCCCCATCTACGAAAAGACTATCTTCGTTTTTCTCCCGCTTACGACCCACATCTGTCAGCCCAAAATACTCAACTTTCAAACCATCCCCCTTAAGAACCTGCCACGTCCATTGAGCTAATCAATAAAGAAGCTGCTCCAAAAGACGGGTATTCGCGTATAAGAGATCCAACTTTATCAACTTTTCGCAAAATGTCATGAAGATTTCCCGAAATGGTAACACCCCTCACCGCACCGCGTCGTTTTCCTTTATCAATCCAAAGTCCCGTGGCCCCTAACGAA
Organism: uncultured Pseudomonadota bacterium; assembly: GCA_964555055.1. Taxonomy (GTDB): domain Bacteria; phylum UBA10199; class UBA10199; order JACPAL01. The sequence goes on from CAZKQW010000001.1 coordinate 407,516, forward strand.
AAATCACCGCTAACGGCGTCCATTGTATGGGCTCCAATGACGTCCTGAACGTAAAACCCCTTCCCCATTTCCTCGATTAATTCTTCTGTCGAGAATCGGCCCGGTAAGAGCGCGAAGCGTCTGGGGCTTATATGAGGAGCCTCTTTATAAGATGAACGGACCGCATGCCCTGTGGGAGCTAAATTTAAAGCTTGAGCCATTTGGAGATCCGTAAGGAGAGACTTTACGACCCCTTTTTCGACTAAAGGAGTTTTTTGACTCGAAGTGCCTTCCGCATCGAACGGACAGCGATCATAACTTACGGCCGATAAGGGATCTTCAACGATATTAATGGCAGCCGCATAAACATGACTTCCTAATCGATTTTTCAAGTAAGAACGTCCTTTATGAACTTGGTCGGCGCAAAAAGATTGGGCCAAAACGTTCAAAAAGGCAGAAACTACTAAAGAATCTAAAAGAACCGCCGTTTTTTTAGTGGGAAGGTTTTGGGCATCTAATAGTGCGATCGCCTTTTCAGCCACAGCCCTGCCTAAACCTTCGGGGACTAGTGACGTAAACTCATGTTTAAAATCGCTCTCCCACGCCATTTCTTGATGAATTCCCGTATCGGCGACGACCATCAAAGACATTTCGTAAACCGTGTCTTCGAAATAGTGTTCCGATCCTTCTGAATTGACCAAAATAATTTTCTTTTCTTCTTCTTCGACACGAACGTCGCGGACTTTGGAAATACGAGCATCGAAATCTCGCGCCGATTTCTCTAGATTTAACACCGCCGAAATTTTCTCGTCGCGCGTCGGCCTATGAGATGGAATTAAAGATACCCGTGCGCGCTGGCGAGGCATCGTAAACTCCGCGTCCCTCCCCAGCAAGGGCAGTGATTCGAGAGCAAGATCCACGGCTTTTTTAAGCCCTGACTCCGAAAGATCACTGGTACTGGAGAAAGCCTTCTTACCATCTTGGAATAACCTGAGGGCGATGCCTTTTTCGAAGGACTCTTCGATTTGTTCTACACGCCCTTCCTTGGATTGGAACGACTGCTTTCGCTTTTCTTCCCAATAAATCTCATAATGATCCACATCCGAAGAGGCGGTGATTTTTTTGAGAAGATCGATGGGGTCCATGGGAGAATCCGCTAGCGTTGTTTAGCTGACTGTATCATTTCGCGAGCATGGGCCAAAGCTTTTTCCGTAATTTTGACGCCAGCCAGCATCCGCGCAAGCTCCTCTACACGCTGGTCGATGGATAGTTTCCGTACTTCCGTCAATGTTCGCCCTTTGGCTACGGTTTTGGAAATCATGAAATGATGATCCGCAAAACAAGCGATTTGGGGTAGATGGGTCACGCAAAGGATTTGGCGGCCTCGCGACAATTCCGCCAAGCTGCGACCTACCACTTCGGCTACACCACCTCCGACTCCCGTATCCACTTCATCAAAGATATAAGTTTCCATGCTCTTCTGGCTTCCTAAGACTTTCTTAAGAGCCAAGAATATCCGGGAGACTTCACCACCTGACACGATGCGCGCCAGAGGCTTAAACCCCTCTCCCGTATTGGGAGCGAACAAGAACTCCCCGTCGTCGATGCCGTTCTCGCGGAAATGTTCCTCGCCGATTTCGATCCCTTGGGAAGAAGGCGCGAGGCGGAATTCGATCTTGGCCGACTTGAACCCAAGCTGGGATAGTTCGCGTACGAACTCCTTCGACAACACCTTCACGGCCTCTTCCCTTTTTTGCCGCAAGCGCAAAGCGGCGGCGAGAAGTTCCCGAGCCTGAGACCGGATCTTTAGATCCGCCTTTTCGATTTCCTCCTCGAACGAATCCAACAGGCCCAAACTCGCTTCGATCTGTCGCTGCCTTTCCAAAATAGCGTCGATTTCCCCCGAGTATTTCTTCTTCAGCCGCCCAATTAAATGGAGGCGCGATTCGACGTCCTCGAGGCGTTCGGGATCCGATGCGACCTGACCGCCATGGCGACCTAAGATACGACCCGCCTCTTGGAGGAGGGACAGGCAATTTTCCAACTTTTGGTATTCGGATTCCAAGAAAGGATCGACGTCGGTCCATGGTTGCATCTCACGCAAGTAACGGCTGAGTGACGTCGTGAGCGACTCTTCGCCGCTCTCGATGAGGGCTTCCCCTTTAAGCGACACCTCTGAGATCTTGACCGCGTGCCGCAGAACCTCCTTCTCTTTTTGAAGAGCTTCCTCCTCGCCGGGCACGAGGTGCGCTTCGGAGATTTCCCTCCATTGGAAGCGCAAAAAGTCCTCTTTTTCCCGGGCTTCCTTTTCCTTGGATTGAAGGACTCTCTTCTCCTCCAAGGCGCTTTTATAATCCCGAAGAAGCTCCTGATAAGGCGCTAAAAATTCCTCTATGCGCGCATAGGCGTCGAGGAGGGAAAGATGCTGTTCGGGCTGCAGGAGGATTTGATGCTCGTGCTGGCTGACCAAGTCCACCAATTCCCGGCTCATGGACTCTAAAGCTTGCACGGTGGTCGGGCGTTCGTTGAAATAGGCGCGGCTTTTACCGGATCGGCTCAGAACCCTCCGGAGGGAGACTTCCTCGCCGTTCCTCAGAAAGAGGCCGGAGACTTCCGCCTCTTCTTCCCCCTCGCGAATGAACTCCGTATAAGCCCGTCCCCCGAAAAGAACCTCGAAAGCCTGCACTAAAATGGATTTCCCCGCTCCTGTTTCGCCCGACAGCACATGGAAACCCTGGTCCAACTCAAGGGTCAGCTTTTCGATGAGGGCGAAATTCCTCACGTGGAGGGATAAAAGCATCGCTATTTCCTATGTTTAGATAAAAAATATGTCCAGAATTACAACGCTTTAGCCGTACTATTTCCTTGCGCGCCCGGAGAGAGTCCTATAGTTTTTGCGTTCTTTTATGAAACGACGGCTTCCCATCAAAATGGAAAAGAATGAGCTGCTGGAGAGGTGTGAACAGATCCGTTTCGCGACCACCGGGATCATCGCCAAACACATCAATAAGCGCTTTTCCCTGCCTATCAGTCGGTGGGTCGTCGTGCACACTTACTGGACTCCCAATCAAATCACTTACTTCAATATCTTGCTGGGACTTTTCGCCGGCTTGATCGCCGCTAAAGGCACTCTTCTTTCCCTCGCTTTAGGCGGATGCCTCTTCCAGATCGTTTCCATTATGGACGGAGTCGATGGCGAGGTAGCGAAACTCACCAAGACCAGCTCTCCCTGGGGCCAGTGGCTGGACACGATCAGCGATAACGGCTCCTTAGCTTCTTTCATGATCGGGACCTCCGTCGGGCTTTATCATCGGAATCCCCAAGGTCCCGTCATTTCCCTCGCCATTACGATGTTCGGAGCCATCGCCTTCATGATCGGGACGATGCTCATCTTCTTAAAGAGAGAGACCGATTCCGGTAGCCTCGTCACCTATGACAAGGAGTTCTTAAGCACCATCCAAACCGATCGTTTTCCGGTGGCTTCCCGCTTGATCCATGCCCTAAAATACGGCGTCAAAAAAGACTTTTATTCCTTTCTCTTCTTCTTATTCTGTCTTTTTCAAAAGCCTGAATGGGTTTTGTACGCGTGCGCTTACGGTGGCGTGGTGGGTTGCGTTTTCATGGCCTACATCCACATCATGACATGGATCGACCGTGAATGCGAGCCGCCCCTTTCCAGAGAGAGGGTTTCGTGAAATCGCTTTGCGTCTTCGATTTCGACGGGACTTTGGTCGATTCCATGTCGGGTTTCGCGGACATCGCCGGCCGGCAAATCGAAAAATTCTATTCCATCCCGTTCCCTAAGGCGAGGCAGCTGTATCTGGATACTTCCGGGGTCCCGTTTTTCGAACAACTGGAAATCCTTTTTCCCGCCGATTTCCGGAACGCTGAGTGCGCCCTCGCCTTCGAGGAAGAAAAAAAGCAGAATTATTTCGAACAACCCTTGATCGAGGGGGCCGATAAGCTCCTCAAAAGCCTCAAGGAAAAAGGCGTGCAAATCGCCATTTCGTCCAACAATTACCAAAAGCTCGTGCGTCAGTTCGTTCAAAAACGCGGCCTCGTCTGCGATTACGTCTTAGGGTACGAACCCGACTTCGCCAAGGGCAAGCCCCATTTCGATTTCTTGAAGAGAAAACTCGCGTTGGATAACCAAGACATCGTCTTCGTCGGCGATTCCTTGAAGGACGGCGAAAAGGCCCAGGACTGTTCAATCGACTTCGTCGCCAAAGCCGGCACCTTTTCGAAGAGCGATTTCCTAAAAAGCTTCCCGAATGCGGCCGTCATCCAAGATTTAAGCGAGCTCATCAACGTCATCCAATGAAAATCGTTCTCTTAGCGGCGGGTATCGGGAATCGCTTAGGGGTCTTAACGAAGGACCTGCCCAAATCGCTTATCCCCCTTAACGGAAAGCCTATCTTGGATTACGTCCTCGATACTTTGCTCCGCTTTCCAGCTTCGGAAGTCATCATCGTCGGCGGTTTCGCGTTCGATAAATTGGCATCGCACGTGAAGGGGCGCGACCCGAGGATCTGTCTCCTCCAGAACGAAAACTACCTGAGGGGAAGCATTTTGACCCTAGAATGCGCCCTTCCGCGGCTCGACAGCGATTTTTTTCTCTTTAACGCCGACCATATTTACCCCTCTTCCATCGTACCCGTCCTTATGAAACACCATTCCGGGCTGGTGGGCATGTGCGACTTCGACCGCCCGTTGACCGATGACGACATGAAAATAGCCCGTAACCCTCAAAATCAGATCACGGCCATCGGCAAGAAGCTAACGGCATTCGACGGAGGGTATATAGGCATCACTTATTGCGGTAACGACATGCTGGATCGTTATAAGGAGACGGTCCTGGAAGTGATCCAAAGATCGGAGGGAAAAGGTGTCGTCGAGGAAGTACTCGGAGCCTTCATCTCCAAGGGCATTTTTCCCTCCATCGGCGATACCAGTGGTATCCGCTGGCTCGAAGTGGATACACCGGAGGATCTTGCCATCGCCACTTCGAAGATCCAATCCCTATGACCTTCATCCAAGCGATCCTCATCGGTCTTGTCGAAGGAATCACCGAATTCCTGCCGATCTCGTCGACCGGGCATATGATCCTTGTCAGCCGTTTCATGGGCTTGGTGGACGAAAAGACCGCTACCTTTGAAATTTTCATCCAACTCGGGGCCATCTTAGCCGTCGTCTTCGCGTACCCGAAACGGTTCAAGGCGCTTTTCGACGTCAAAAGTCAGGGATCTTTCACGGGATTCCACGGCATTCTCAAGCTGGCCGCCACGACACTACCCGCCTTGGCCGCGGGAGCCTTACTCCATCATTGGATCAAAGCCCATTTGTTCCGACCCGAAACGGTCATCGTTGGCCTAGCTCTAGGCGGGATGGCCATCATTTTTCTGGAGAGGAAGCTGCGTCTTTTTGCGGTCGATTCCCTCGAAGGGATAACCCTCAAGCAAGCCGTTTGGATCGGCTGCTTCCAATGTCTCGCTTTATGGCCCGGCGTCTCGCGGTCCGCGGCGACCATCTTAGGGGGGATGTCCCTGGGTTTACACCGTAAGACGGCGACGGAATATTCCTTTTTCGCGGCCGTGCCCGTCATGTGCGCCGCGGTCCTGCTCGATTTATATAAAAGCTTGCCGCTCCTGGACCGTGCGGACATCCCCCTCTTCGCCATCGGATTTTTCATCGCCTTCATTTCGGCTTTCGCGGCGATCCGATGGCTGGTCCGGATCGTATCCACACATACCTTGACGGTCTTCGGTTGGTACCGAATCGCCGTCGCCTTCGTGGCTTTCCTGTTTTTTTGGGTTTCTAAATAAAGAACAACGACGCTTTGGGGCCGTGTCGATTTAGCGGGGACGACGGGACTCGAACCCGCGACCTCCGCCGTGACAGGGCGGCGTTCTAACCAACTGAACTACGTCCCCGCTAAATCGACACAAATAAAATGGTGGGCGCGGCAGGGATCGAACCTGCGGCCTCCACCTTGTAAGGGTGGCACTCTACCGCTGAGTTACACGCCCCACAGTAAAAAAGCCCACGCGGACTAACAAGGGACTTTTAAAACATCAACTATTAATCTGGGAGTTTAGTGGACGGGCGCACCCTCGTCCTTAGCACCCGGCAAAGCACCGGAAGGCGTGGGGAAAACACCCTCGTCGGAAAGCGGGGCATCCTCTTCCTCGGAGACTTTTTTGAAGAGCTTTTCGGGATCCTTGAGGACCAACGCCTGTTTCAGGACTTCGTCCATGTGATCCACGAGGATGATGGTAAGATCCTTTTGGATCTTCTCGGGAATCTCTTCGATGTCCTTCTCATTTTCCTTGGGGATCATGATCGTCTTGATGCCGCCGCGATGGGCCGCCAAGGCTTTTTCCTTCAAGCCGCCGATCGGCAAAACACGTCCCCTTAACGTCACCTCGCCCGTCATCGCGATGTCCTTCTTCACCGGAATCTTCAACAAGGCCGAGACTAACGTCGTCGCCATGGTGATACCCGCCGAAGGGCCGTCCTTGGGAACCGCCCCCTCGGGGACGTGGATGTGGATGTCGTAACGTTGGTAGAAATTCTTATGTAGACCCAACTGCAAGGCCCGGGACCGGACGTAACTCATCGCGGCACGCGCCGATTCCTGCATGACATCACCCAATTTTCCGGTGACCATTAATTGGCCCTTACCCGGCAAAACGGAGACTTCAATAACCAACAGTTCCCCGCCGTATTCCGTCCAAGCGAGACCCGTCGTCAGACCCACTTTATCGGTCTCTTCCATCATTCCGTACCTGAATTTCTGGACGCCTAAATACTTCTTCAGGGAAGCGGGGGTGACCTTGGCCTTATAATCCTTGCCCTTTTCGGCCACTTCCTTCGCGACCTTACGGCAGAGCTTGGCCATCTCACGTTCCAGGTTCCTGACGCCGGCTTCCTTCGTGTAAAGACGGATGATGTTCTTGAGGGTCGCTTCGGGCACTTCGATGTTCTCCGCCGTCAAGCCATGCTCTTCCCTCTTCTTCGGAAGAAGATACTTTTCGCAAATGCTCAACTTCTCGAGCTCCGTGTACCCGGCGATGCGGATGATCTCCATGCGATCCTGCAAAGGGATCGGAATCGTATGCAGGCTATTGGCCGTAGTGATGAACATGATATTCGACAAATCGTAGTCCAAATCCAAATAATGGTCTTGGAAAGTCCCGTTCTGCTCGGGATCGAGGACTTCCAATAGAGCGGCCGAGGGGTCGCCCCGGAAATCCATGCTCATCTTGTCGATTTCGTCGAGAAGAAAGACGGGATTACTAGAACCTGCTTTCTTCAAGCTCTGGATAATCTTACCTGGCAAGGCCCCGATGTAGGTACGACGATGCCCACGAATTTCGGCTTCATCCCGGACGCCGCCTAAGGAACAGCGCACGAACTTACGCCCCATGGAACGGGCGACGGAGCGAGCCAAAGACGTCTTACCGACGCCTGGAGGCCCCACGAGACAGAGAATGGGGCCTTTGATCTTATCGACCAAAGTTCGAACTGCGAGATATTCGATGATGCGTTCCTTGGGATCTTTGAGTCCATAATGGTCTTCATCCAGGATCTTTTCGGCTTCCTTGATGTCGATCTTGTCTTCGGTCAATTCCTCCCACGGAAGGGAAAGGACAACGTCGATGTAATTCCTCACGACCGTCGCTTCGGCGGACATGGGGCTCATCATCTTAAGCTTCTTGAACTCTTTCTTGATCTTCTTGGTGGCCTCCGCACTCATCTTCTTGTTCTTGATCTTCTCTTCAAGCTCTTGGAGTTCTCCCTTGAATTCGTCCCTCTCTCCCAATTCCTTCTGGATCGCCTGCATCTGCTCGTTGAGATAGTATTCCTTCTGCGTCTTCTCCATTTGCTTCTTGACGCGCGTCCGGATCTTCTTCTCGACTTGCAGGATCTCGATCTCGGTTTGGATCTGGCTGTAAAGACGCTCGAGCCTTTCCGCGGGGCTTTCCACTTCCAGGATCTTTTGCTTATCCGGAAGTTTCAGCGAAAGATGCGCCACGATCGTGTCGGCCAAACGCGACGGATCGTCGATGGTGGCCACGGATGCCAGCATTTCGGGCGGGATGCGCTTATTAAGTTTGACGTAGCTCTCGAAAGCGACCTTGATACTGCGCATCAAGGCCTCGACTTCGACGGTCAAATCGCGGTTTTCCTGGATCTCTTCCACTTCGACGAGGAAGAACGACGGATTGGGGACGAAGCGCTTGATGCGGGCGCGTCTTTTCCCTTCGATCAAAACCTTCACCGTCCCGTCGGGCAAGCGCAGGAGCTGGATGATCGTCCCTAAGGTCCCCACCTTATAGATGTCTTCGTCGCGCGGGTCGTTGGTTTTCGCGTTCACCTGAGCCACCAGGAGAATATCCTTCTCCTTGCTCATCGCGTCTTCCAACGCCGAAATGGATTTTTCCCGACCCACGAAGAGAGGAACCACCATATGAGGGAAGACGATGATGTCCCTCAATGGAAGCAGTGGAACCAAATAATCTTTAGAGTTTTGGGATGAATCGGGGGACGTATCTGAAGGGTTTTTTCCGAACATAGTTTTGTAATATAGGGGCTCTTAAGGCCGAGCGCAAGGCGAGAGCTAGGCCGACTCCGCTTTTTTCTCGTAAACGATCACCGGCTCCTGCTTCTTCAGGATACACTCTTCGTTGATGACCACTTCCTTGATGTTCGTTTGGGAAGGTATTTCATACATCAAATCGAGCATGACGTCTTCCAAGATGGCGCGTAGACCGCGGGCTCCCGACTTACGCTTGATGGCTTCTTTGGCGATCGCCGATAAAGCGCCGGGAGTGAATTTCACCTTCACCCTCTCGAACTCGAAGAGTCGCTGGTATTGTTTGACCAAGGCGTTGCGGGGTTTCGTCAGGATATCCACGAGGGCGGCTTCGTCCAACTCGGTCAATGTCGCGATCATAGGCAAGCGTCCCACGAACTCGGGAATCAGCCCATACTTCAGAAGATCTTCGTTCTTCACGTCGAGGAAAAGCTCGCTGATCGTCTTATCCGTCTTGCTCTTGATGTCCGCCCCGAAACCTAAACTCTTCGAACCCATCCGGCGCGCGATCACTTCGTCCAAACCGACGAAAGCCCCGCCGCAGATGAAGAGGATGTTCGTCGTATCGATGGGAATGAACTCCTGCTGGGGATGCTTACGGCCACCCTTAGGGGGGACGTTCGCCACCGTTCCTTCGATGATCTTCAAAAGGGCTTGCTGGACGCCCTCGCCGGAGACGTCTCGGGTGATGGAAGGGCTGTCCGATTTGCGGGCGATCTTGTCGATCTCGTCGATGTAAACGATTCCCCTCTCCGCACGTGCCTTATCGTAGTCGGACGCTTGAAGGAGGTTCAAAATGATGTTTTCGACGTCCTCGCCGACGTAACCCGCTTCGGTCAACGTCGTCGCGTCGGCGATGGTGAAAGGGACGTTCAGGATCTTGGCGAGCGTCTGGGCCAAAAGGGTTTTCCCGGAGCCGGTGGGCCCGATCAAGAGGATGTTGCTCTTTTGGAGCTCGACGTCGGAGGAAATCGTCTTGTTTTCGATCCTCTTATAATGGTTATGGACCGCGACCGAGAGGACTTTCTTGGCCCTTTCTTGCCCCACTACATAGTCATCTAAGACGCGCTTGATGTCGGCGGGTTTGGGAACGCTAGAACGATTCGCAAGCTGGGCGCTCCGGCTGCTCTCTTCCGAAATGATATCGTTGCACAGATCGATGCATTCGTCGCAGATATAGACAGTGGGTCCGGCAATGAGTTTACGGACTTCCTTCTGGGATTTGCCGCAAAAAGAGCAGAAAAGATTCCCTGGATCATCACCGAAACGATTCATTACTTGCCCGCCTTTCCGTCCTTCTTCACTTTGTCGCGATACGTCACGACCTCATCTACTATACCATACTCTTTTGACTCGACTCCTGACATAAAAAAATCTCGTTCCGTGTCGGTTTGTATCTTTTTTAACGGCTGTTTCGTGTGTTTCGACAAGATATTATTCAACACTTCCCTCATCCTGAGGATTTCCCGGGCGTGGATATCGATATCGGTCGCCTGTCCTTGAAATCCGCCTAACGGTTGATGGATCATGATTCTAGCGTTAGGCAGAGCAAATCTTTTGCCAGCCGTGCCAGCCGCCAGCAGGACAGCACCCATTGACGCGGCTTGTCCAACACAAATCGTGGAGACATCGGGCTTAATGTATTGAATCGTATCGTAAATCCCCATGCCAGCCGTGACCACGCCGCCTGGAGAATTGATGTAGATATAAATGTCCTTATCGGGATCCTCGGACTCGAGGAAGAGCAACTGGGCAATAATGACATTCGCCACGTCGTCATTAATGGCCGTACCCAGGAAAATAATTCTGTCTTTGAGGAGGCGGGAATAGATGTCGTACGCACGTTCCCCGCGATGGGTCTGTTCGATGACCATCGGAATCAAACTCATGATCTACCTCAGCTTTGGAAATGATATTATTATTTTGATGCTTTAGTGGTGATTTTAGACTCGGAGAGAACAAAATCAAGGACTTTCTCTTCAAGAATCGCTCCGGCGATGCCGGAAAGCATATTATTTTTTTGGTAATATTGTTTCCACGCTTCCGGAGCTTGTCCGGCCGCAATCGCCATCTCGGAGATGCGCTGATCGACATCCGGCATCGTGACCAAAATATTCTCTTTTTTGGCGATTTCGTCGAAGATCAAGGCGCCTTTGACGCGGAAGACGGCTTCTTCCCGGTTGCGCTCGAAGAAATCCTCTTGGGTCACTCCCGACTTTTCGATCGTCATCCCTTGGTTGGCGAGGTTATTCTGGAACAATTTAAACATGTGCTGGAGCTCGGAATCGATCATGCTGGCCGGCACTTCGAAGGAATTCTTCTCAACGAACTTCTCGATCACCTGACGACGCAGGCGGTTCTTCGCCCACTGTTCCTTATTCGATTTCATGTCGGCGACGATCTTTTCCTTCAAAACGGCCAGAGATTCGAACCCGACGTCCTTCGCGAAGTCGTCGTTCACTTCGGGCATCTTCTTCTCCTTGATGTCCTTCAACTCGACTTCGATCTTCACCTTTTTGCCGGCGACCGCCTTATCCGCCCAACCTTCCGGGAATTGCACGTCGACGGCTTTCTTATCGCCGCGCTTCAAATTTAGCAGCCCTTCTTCTAGCTCCGGGAACAAATACCCCTTTCCAATTTCAGCCACGGAATCCTTAGCAAGCAAAGTGCTCACAGGGGCATCTTCCAAATACCCTTGATAATCCATGACTACCACGTCCATCGTCCTCGTAGCCCTATCTTCGGTCAAAGGAGCCAGCTGAGCCATTCTCTCTTGTAGATTCTTAATCTGATCCTCGATTTCCTTATCGGAAATCTCAACGGATTCTTTCTCGAACTTCTGACCTTTATAATCCTTCACGTCGATCACGGGCCGGATATCCACGACGGCTTCATAGGTGAATGTCTTATCGATGCCAAAGGAAGTCACCGTGATTTTGGGTTGGGCAATAGGATTCACCTGAGTTTGTTGCAAGGCCACCGGATAGGAATTCTCGAGTAATAGCCCTACCGCTTCCGACTCCGCGTCCTGTCGGTAATATTCCTCCAACATTTTACGCGGCGCCTTCCCAGGGCGGAAACCCTTCAACTGAACCTTTTGTCCGATTTTCTGGTAAGCGCGATCGAGGGCTTTTTTGACTTCTTCCGACGGCACTTCGACATTGATCTGCTTTTGAACCGAAGAAAGATCCTTGGAGGTGGATGTGATAAGCATCCGGCGCTGATACAAATGGGTCTAAAGCCTGTCAAACAAAAGGTTATTCAAACCATTGCCTTAATTTTTTTTCAGAACGGATAAGATTCAGGGCAAAATCCCCATGACCTGGATAATAACCGTTCCCCATGATCAAGCGCGTTTCGCGGCCGACGCCTTCCGCGCCGAGGACGGCTTTTTGGAAATTAGTGGCCATGTTGAAGAAGAGGACGGTCCCGTCCTTCTTCGCCGCGAGGATCGAGCTCATCTCGGTCCCAGCGACGTTCACGCAATTCACGACAAGATCGGCCATTTTCCCTTTCGTGGTTTTATCCACAAGCCGCATCGTCGCTGGAGCGTCCAAGAGATCGGTTTCGAAGATCCCATCGACAAAAGGCATTTCCTTCCCACGTCTCACGGCCGATCGGCTTTTTTCCAAAACGATCACGCGCGCTTTGCCTTTAAGGCTCCGCTTCGCCGCGGCCGCCGAAAGCATCCCCGCTTTTCCCGCGCCTAAAACGACGACGATTTGGGCCTCTTTCTTTTGCTTCAGGCTTCCGCAGGCATCGGCCACCAACGCAGGGGCTCCGCAGACGTCGAGCGCGGATAAAACCAGGGATTCGGGGAGGTCATCCGGTATTTTCTGGGCGATGCCCGAAGCGAAGAGGATCGCACGGCCCTTCACGCGCACTTGCTCCTTCTCCGGAAGGACTTCTAAGAGAGCCTCCACATGGAGAGGCGTCAGGCTTAAAGAGACGAGGGTCGCGAGGCGATCCCCGACCCGGAACCCTTTCGGAAAGCGTTTTCCGATTTGGCTCACCGTTCCCAGGAGCATACCGCCCGAGTTGGTGACCGGGTTGTGCATTTTTCCGCGGGCATGGATGATGGAGAGAATGCGCTTCTTCACTTTTTCGGGATCGCCCTTTTCGGAAGTCCAGATCTGATGGAAGCTCGCGGAATCGACGTTCAAACGGTCGACGTCGATGAGCATCTCGTCGTCTGCGATCGGCAACGAAGAATCGATTCTCTCGGCGGCTTGGGGGAAAACGCCCCGAGGCTTCAAGACGCGATGTAATCCGTAGGGATCCGTTTTCCGAAGCATACCGTGGAGCTTATCACACCAAGCTCGACCTCGTCACGACCTCTCCACTTGGAAAGCCGCGATCGATCCGATGAGGCCCGGGTCTTTCCAGAAAGGCATATGGCCATGAGTCGAGGCGCTGACGTTTCCATGCGATGACGTACCGACCCCCCTGCCGAAAAAAAGCCCACAAGCTTCCAGGTTAATCCAGGAATCCCCGTTCCCACTGAGGGCAAGAAAAGTGGGCGGGTAATTCTTCAAGGAACCCCGCCTTGCCATCGCCGATTCACCCAAGGTTCGGGTATCTCGAGCCGAAGTATCCGCGAACACACTTCCCATCACCAGGGAACGAGTGCCTCGGAACGTTTCTAAGCCGATTCTCCAGGCCTCCCGACTCAAAGGAGAAACGCCGATCGGCACAGGCGGCCACGACAACGCTCTTTCCCCCAAAAGACTCGCGAGGCCGCGGACTATTCCCGTATTCGCCGTCAAACGCCCTACCCATTCGAGGTTAGAATGAAGGCGGATCGCCGGAGACACTAACGTCGTCGTCGCAATTTGCTTTTGACCGTTGGCACCCGTGATCGTGAAAGGAGCTTCGGGGCTATCGGCAAAGTGGTCTCCTCGCGAGAATGCGATGAAGCCGCCCCCGCGACTCACCCCCATTTCATGCACCGCAAGAGACTCGAATTCGGGATGTTTTTCCAGGAAAAAGCCGAGAGCCTCCCTTTGGAAGGCCTTAAAGGCATCGTATAATTTCCCGAAGGAGTCGACCTCCGTATCGTCCGGGGACAATGGCGACGCGAAAACATCATGGCCTAAATTGCCGTGGTACAGGACAATGAGGTTCCGGACCAGAAGGCCCTTGAGCCAATAGGCATCGACGGGCAGGCAGTGCGCGTTGGCCGATTCTACGAGCACGACCCCGACAGGATTTCGGGGAATAGCGCAGACGACGTGCGTCCGTGACCTTTCCCCGTGCGGCAGAAAGAACGATTCCACCGTGATAGGCGGGGCACCCAGTCCCTCAAAAATCCTTCCATATTCATGAACCGCCACGGCCGACGCTTGATCCGTCGGCAGCCTATGCGGAAATCCGGGGAAACGTTGGGTTACTGAAAGCATACGGTCTCCTTAATGAGAGGGTCATCGGCCCGCGGTATCATAAGTTGCTTACTTTTCGATGGGACTCGGGGACTCGCTTTTTTGGCGTTTAGACCAAGCGCAACTTCGTCACGGATTCGATGTGGTAGGTTTGGGGGAACATGTCGATCGGCTGGGAGACGTCGAAGCGGTAGAAGCGCTTGGTGAGCTCGCGCACGTCGCGGGCCAGGGTATTCGGGTCGCAAGAGACGTAGACGATGGTCTTGGGTTTGAGGAGCATCAGCAGATCCAAGACGTCGGAGGCTCCGGCCCGGGGAGGGTCGAGGACGACCGTATCGACGGGGATCCTCTTCCGGAGGACTTTCTTGGTCCCCCATTCCACCGTTCCCGTCACCCATTCGACATGGGTAAGCCCGCGCTCCTCCGCGAGGCGTTCGCCGACTTTCACGGCCTTCGCGTTTTCCTCCACGGCGATCACGCGGCCGGCGTGCTCCGCCAACGGAAAGGTGAAATTACCGGAACCCGCGTAAAGCTCGAGAAGGGTCCTCCTCACCTTAAAAGCCGACTCGGCGCGGCCGAAGACGAAGTGAAGGACGGTATGGATCATCTGCCGGTTCTGCTCGGGGTGGGCTTGGGAGAAATAGCGGTCCACGTGATCCATCGGAAGGACGTGGACGTCGCCGTTCTCGAATACGGAGATCTCGAAGGGCCGCGTGGGGATTTGGCCCTGCTTCAAAAGGGACTGCAGCACTTCGTTGATCTTCGGATCGGCGATGTCGCATTTTTCGATGGGAACGACGTCATGGGATTCCGGCGCGAAAAAACCGACTTGGGCTTTTTGGGAGAAATCGACCTTCAGTTGGATGCGCTGCCGGTAATTCCACGGATTCGCGGCCGACAAGATCGGCAATACCTTCGGTTCGGCGATCTTCGCCACGCGGTAGAGCGTCTGTCGGAAAATCTCCTCCTTAGCCTTCACCTGTTCTCCATAAGCGATATGCTGCCAGTGGCAGCCGCCGCATTTCCCGAAATAAGGGCACGGTGCGTCGACCCTAGAGACGGAAGGAGACACCACCGACGCGATGACGCCGCGGTCGAAATTCTTGTGGCTCTCGGTCACTTGAATCTTCAAGACGTCGCCGGGGACCGCGTAAGGCACGAACACGACCTTTTGGCCCTCCGCACGCTGGAGGCGGCCGACGCCCTCGCCACGGAAGGCAAGCCGGTCGATGGTCACCGTCTCGGTAGCGCCCTTCGGGGCATTTTTAGCGGCATGAGTCTTGGAGTGCGGCATTAGGGGGAAGCTTTAAGGGCAGCTTGGAAAATCGTTTTGACCGGTTTCCGGGTCTTCAGGGCCAGGGCACGGCAGGATTCGTACTCGGGCCAAACGTTCCTGACGTCGCCTTTCGGTCCCTTAGCGATCTTCACGGCCACGGCACCGTAAGGGGTTTTGACGGTTTTGATTTCTCGCGACAACTCGAAACGCTCGACCGTCTGGACGCGCACACCCAGGGTCGTCGTCTCCTCAAGAAGGCAATCGACGATCTTTTTTTTCAACGCAGGCGACGCCAAAATCTGCACCACGACCGCCGGTCGCGACTTCTTCATGATCGCGGGCACGAGAACCACGTCCAAAGCCCCGATCCGAAAAAGCCGTTCCATCAACGGCTCATACCACTGGGGATTCATGTCGTCGAGATTCGCGGAGACTTCGATGAGTTTTTTAAGCCCTAATCGCATGAGCACCTCGAGGATCATTTTCGAGAACCCAGCTCAAGAAAAAACTCATTCAGAGGCAATAAAAACGGCTTTCCTATTGAAAGGATCCCCATTCGGGTCCAATTTAAACAATAATCACGGGTTTAACATTTTATAAGCCGCAACCGCGGCGCCGATGCCGTTGTCGATATTCACCACGACCACTCCGGGAGCGCACGTATTCAGCATCGTGAGCAGGGCCGATAAACCGCCCAGTCCCGTGCCATAGCCGATCGACGTGGGCACGGCGATCACGGGGGCCTTGACCAGACCTGCCAACACCGACGGGAGAGCCCCTTCCATGCCGGCGACCACGATGACCACTTTTGATTTCCTGATTTTAGGTAAGACTTGGAAGAGGCGTTGGATGCCCGCCACACCCACATCGTAAAAAGATTCGGCACCGCACCCTAAAAGATTTAAAAGCACTTTCGCCTCTTCGGCTACGGTCACGTCCGACGTACCAGCCGCGACGATGGCGACATGGTTCTTTTTGTTCCGAGGATTTTTAGATTTTTGAGCGACGAAAATCCTAGCGGATCGGAAGTATTCCGATCGGGGGAAGAAATCTTTTAATCTCTCGGCTTTTTCAGGGGAAATCCTAGAGGCGATGGCCGGCAATTTCCTTCGGATCATGTCACCCAAGATCGCGACCAGATGGTCCAAGCTTTTCGTTTCTCCGAAGACGATCTCGGGGACACCCGTGCGCTTTACGCGGTCAGCATCGATACGATAATCAGTCATAATCCACCGTCACTTCCTCCACCGTCTTCGGCGTCGAACGAGTCACCGTGAATTTCAATCTCCCATAGGACAGCATGTCTCCGTTTTGGGGGATTTTTCCTAAGAAATCCGTCAAAAAGCCCGTCAACGTCTCGTAGTTTTTCTTGGGCAATTCCCAACCGAAACGGTCGTTTAGTCGGTCGATCTCAGCGCGTCCCTCTACGAGGAACTGATGGGCGTTCTGTCGACGCCAAGGCTTATCTTCATCATCGAATTCATCTTCGATCTCGCCGACGATTTCCTCCTGCACGTCCTCCAATGTGACCACGCCGACGGCTACCCCGTACTCGTCCACGACAATGGCGAATTTTTCCTTCCTTTCCTTAAATAGAAAGAAAAGATCCTTCAGACCCATTGATTCCGGCACGAACACGGGATCCCGCATGATCGCCGACAAAGGTTTGGACTTATCCTCACACAGAAGAAGATCGTAAAAACTCACCATACCCACCAGATTATAAGCCCTCCTGAAAAACACCGGAAAAATGGAATAGCCTTCCTCCCGACATTGGAGAGCCGCTTCCCCGACCGTCGTACTCTCCCTTAAGCTGAAAACCTCGATCAACGGCGTCATGATGGCGCGGGCTTTTTTCTGGGTGAATTTCAAAATCTTTAAAAGACGATCTTTAAAATGGAGAGGCAAGTCGCGATGAATGTCGGCATCCCTCAAGATCCCTTCGAGGGACTCGCGAGTGACTTTGTGCCCCGTCAGGAGGCTCCCCTTCACCCCGCCCATGAGAAGGAGAGTCAAGCGGGATAAAGGCCAAACGATAGGTGAGGCTATGTAGGAAAAAACATAAATTACCGGCGCCACGATGGGTACGAGGCGGTTGGCGTACTGCTGAAATACGGTCTTGGGGACCGCCTCTCCGAAAATCAAAATAAGCGGGGATAGCAGAATACCGAAAAATTCATATTCTTGGCCGAAACGATCGAAGATAAAGAACGTGAGATAAACGGTATTTCCTACGATAAAAAGGTTCTGACCTAATAAAGTAGTGCTGAAGAGCCATTCTGGATGCCTGGCCAACCATAATGCCATTTTCGCCCCGCGATGCCCGCGACCCGCTTGGTGTGCCAACTTCAACTTATCGACCGACACCATCGCCAACTCGGCCCCTGAGAAGAAAGCTTCCAAGGCCAGGCAAATGACCGTCCAAAAAATCAACGTCGTCCAACCGCTCAGGCTGAAGGCGTCAAGCATGGAAGAGCCTCCTCACGACGTCATCCAACGTGATGAGACCGATCACCGGTCCCGAATTCTCCTTGACGATGGCCATATGGATCTTCTTCTTTTGGAACTCCTGCAGCAGATTATCCAAGATTTCGTCAGGCGAGACGACCGTGAAAGGTTTGAGGTGTTCCTGCAGGTCGTGCGCAATCTTGTCGTCCGGATCGTGGGACAAGAGTTCTTTGACATGCAAAATGCCAATGACGAAATTCAAGTCCTTTTCATACACGGGCAATCTCGAGTAACGCCGCTTTTCCAGTATTTTCAGCACGTCCCGATAAGTCGCTTCGATATTGATACCCATGATCGTCTCGCGGGGCGTCATCGCGTCCCTCACTTTAACGGCATAAAAATCCATGGTATTCTGGATGAGTCCTCGCTCCAGGTGAGGAAGCGTTCCTTCGTTTTTTCCCATCTCCAATAGATCTCTCAATTCTTCTTCTACGATCATACGGCGCGAATTTTTAGGGTCACCGCCAAACCACGCCACGAACCATCCCGAGACTTTATAAAAAACGAAGCGAAACGGCGTGACCACCCAAGCGAACGCGAGATAGGGGATGATCAACATCTGAGCCACTAACATCGGCATACGTACGGCAATGTTTTTCGGGATGATTTCACCGAACACTAAAATGACCATCGTCGTCACTCCCACGGTCAAAAGCGTCGCGTAGTGGGCGTCTACGTGCTTCATGAAAATATAAGAGAGTCCACCGGCAAGGATGGAAATCGAAACATTGACGACTTCATTGCCTAAGAGGACCGTCGTTAAAAGAGCCCTCGGTTTTTGGACCACTTTATAAATATAGGCGGAGACACCTCCAGCCTCCTTCATTTTCGCCCGTTCCGACTCGCTTAAGGAGAACAGAGCCGTCTCGAAGCTCGAAAAAGCCGCCGAAAACATTAGGAGAAAGAAAATAAGAGCTAAGTTTTCCATAAGTTAGAAATGCCTGAAAGCGCGTCCGGGTCTTTTTTTCGCATGAGGGTTAGAAGGAGTGATTTTACCGATCTTTGTCAGGGGAACGCCATCTATTTTATCCGGGACCCTAACGCGGGGCGACACGGTGAAGAGAAGTTCATAATCTTCTCCTCCTGTCATGGCGAGACGGTAGGCATCTATTTTTTCCTGGGAACACCGTAACCGATAAGGCTTCGAAAGGGGTAAACGTTCGCGAAAGATCTCAGCCCCGACACCGCTGGCTTTTAGAATATGCTCGATGTCTCCTTCGAGGCCATCGGAGATATCCATCAGGCTGGAAACTCCTGCAAGTCGCGCCAGTTTTTGCCCCATCAAGACCCGGCACGGCGGCTCGAAATGCCGACGGATGAAGCAGCCTCCTCGTTTTCCCTTCCTTAATAGCCGCAAACCTAACGCGGATTCACCTAAGTGCCCAGTCACGTACACGTCGTCGCCCACGCGAGCACCGGACCGAGACAGCTGTTGCTGGATCGTCTTTTCTCCGATCAATGTCACATTGACTATCCACTGAGAGGCTCGGTTCATATCCCCGCCGATAATCGCTACGTCCCATGGCCGGCATGCTTTCGAGAACCCTCGGTACAAAGACTTCACCTCTTCTGTCGTCGCCGTAGTCGGCAATGCCAAGGACACCAAAGCAAAGCGCGGCTGTCCTCCCATCGCGGCAATATCCGAAAAATTCACACGCATTGCCTTGAAGCCGATCGCTTCGAAGGACATCCAATCGCGCCGGAAATGAACCCTCTCCACCAGCATGTCGGTGGTCAGAAAAAGATCCCGGCGAGGACGTCGGATCCACGCGGCATCATCGCCGGGACCCAATACCACATCGGGGTTTTGGCGGAGGCTTGGCTTTAAATAAGCTGCTGTTAAAGCCTGAATCAGTGAAAACTCGTCCAAAATGTTTTTTTTCTTTTTCACGCGCGATGAATGGAAGCGTCAGTTAATGACTGACGACTTTGATTTCTCCGTCGACGATTTGCAAGACCGACAAACGGCGACGAGCGTCGCCTGTATCATCGAAAGAGATCGATCCGGTCACGCCGGGGAAATTCTTCTTATCCAAGAGGAGTTGTCGGATTTGAGTGCGATCGACGCCCGGATGTTCCCGAAGCACGGTTCCCACGAGCTTCACCGTATCGAAGGCATAAGCCTCTAAGATGGTCGGGTCGACGCCGTAAGCGCTCTGGAACGTACCCGCGAAATCCTTCGTCTCGAAGTTGCCGTCCTGTCCGCTCGGCATCACAAAACCATCCACAAAAATGGCTCCTTCTAAAGCTTCAGGTTTGCCCGATAGAAGTCCCGGATGATCCCAACCGGCACCGCCTAAGAGCCTCACGCCTTTGATATTCAGCATATTCAAGGCGTCGATCACCGGAGGGACGCGTCGATAAACGTCAGGGATGAACAATGCTTGGAAAGGAGCTCTCACTTCGGCGGACAAACCTTCGCTTCCCGAGATTAAGCTCCTGACCTTATCGGTGAAGCTACGCGTGTTTTCCGGATAGCTTTCAGAGGCTAATACCTTGCCGCCGCAATCGGCGACGGCCTCTTTAAAAAGCTTTTGATACTCATCACCGACCGCTCCTTCCGGGTAAAGAATGGCGAATTTTCGAAGGCGCTCCGTATGGCAAGCGTAATCGACGAGCGTCATCACCTGGTCTTCAGCCGTCAGGAAATTACGAAAAACGTATTCCCCTAAATCTGCGACGCCCGCTTTTTGCGAGAGGGAGATCATGGGGATTTGATGGCGATCTGCGGCTTGCGCGGCGGCTTCGATTTCGACTTGAGGCAAAGGGCCGATCACGGCTCGGATGGAGGGATTGGCGGCGAATTCATCCAAATATGCCGAAGCGACTTGAGGATCGCCTTTCGTATCCCGAATCACCAGTTGCACGCCTTCTTCGCCATGGCACGGAGAGAAAATCCCCGCCCCACATTCCAACCCATGCAGAACGGACTCGCCATAGACGGCGTATTTCCCGGATAAAGGAAGCAGGACGCCGATGCTACTTCCGGCGCCTCCGGAAAAAGACGCATCGAGTGAAGCGCCCGCTTCTCCCCTTTTCTTCAAATCGATCAATAGATTTTGGGCATCCTCTCGGTAAGGATGGCGCGGATAACGCTCCAAGTAACTTCTCGCTTTTTCGGCCGCTATCGCATAATCGCCCCGTTGGAATCCTAAACGCGCCAACCGCCACAGGGCGTAGCCTCCGGATGTTTTTCCGTCGAAGCGTTCAAGCCATGAGGAAACCTCCTTCACTTCGGACGAGGGCGACGGAGAATCACCCTTAACCCAGGTTTCCAACTCCTGACGCGCGGTATTTTGGGACACGATCCAACTTAACTCCCCTGCCCGCGCTTCGGAAGGGTCGATCACAGCATAGGCATCCACCAGCTCTAGATACCCTTTCTCTTCCTGTAAGACGTTACCCGTCGAGCGGCCCGCGGCGACTCTTAACGAACCGATGCGGACACCGAGCTTACCGTCAAAGGGACTCGCATCCGAAGAGTGCCACGGGATTTGATCCAAAATACCAAAAACTTGATTTTCGCGGCCTGACTTTGAAGCGCAAACGGCTTGCTTGTAAACGGCGTTGGTTCCCCATTCGGGATCCATGTATTTCTCGGTCGATTTTCGGTACAACACCCAGGCATTTTCATAATCTTTTTCCCGCAGCCTTAATTCACCCAAGCGGAAATAAGCCTTAGGCGTCAGGGCATTGAAGGAAAAATCTTTTATATAAGAACGGTAGAGGGATTCCGCTTGGAGGAAATCGTTATCCACATACGCTTTTTCGGCGGCGCCGAAGGCTAGCGTCATTTCGGGCGTTTTCGTCCACGCAGGTCGGCTTGATGACGGAGTCGTCCGAGGACCGACGGAGCTACATCCCGCATATGTCAAAACGAGAAGGCACATTCCCGTTAATGAGGTTTTTCGGATTTTCATTACGATCATTTTTATTAAGATCATCACGAAGCGACGGATACACGAGCGGGGCGCAAGAGGCGATCTTTAAAAAGATACCCTTTTTGGAAAACGCGGACAACCTGCCCCGATTTATGGGAGGGGCTCGGTTCTTGCTGGATAGCCTCGTGGTACGTCGGATTGAAATCTTGTCCCGAAGGATCGAGGGATTTAATCTGAAAAGACTCGAAAAACTTATCCATTTTGCGCAAGGTTAATTCGATGCCTTGCTTTAAAGTCGAAGCGGTTGCATCCGCGGGTCCGTTCGTAGCCCCTTGAGAGGTATGACTGATAGCCATCTCTAGATGATCTCTGATTTCCAGGATGTTCTCGAAGACTTTTTGAGTGGTCATGAAGACGATGTCTTCTTTTTCTTTCGCAACCCGCTTACGGAAATTATCGTACTCGGCGTAAAGGCGCAGGTATTTATCCTCCGCTTCTTTGAGTGTTTCCTTAAGCTTTTGAGTTTCCGAGGTGGGCGAAGAGAGGTTTCCCTCGGAGCCTCCCTGCAAGTCGTCTTGGGCTAATTGTTCTTCGTTGAGGGATTGGGTGATTTCATCTTCCATAAAATCAGGGCTACCGTTCGACTTTTCCCTGTCCTCGGAAGTTTTTTTTGAATGGGAAGCCTGTCCTGCTTTGTTGGAGTCCATAGAACGATATGAATTACTGAATGCGGAGAAATAGGGTCAATAGGAAATTTCCTTATCAAAATGATATCTCATTATCATTCCCTCGCCTCCGACTCTCTCTCCGTCATTCTTAAAAAACCATTATTTTTCAAATATATGCTCTAGGATTAAGATTGGCCATGTTTTTGCAAAAGCGCTTTTATCATGTCGTTATTGAGACAAAAATCACTTTTTATCCTGCTATGTGGGGCGACTGTTCTTTCTCTAGCGGCATGCCCCAACGGGGGCATTCGGATGAACGACGCCAACACCTCCGATACGGGTTTACCGGGCAGGACGCCGACCGTCATCCCATCGACCACGTTCGATCACGGGGTGACAGTGACCACCCCCTCCAATCACATCGTAGCTTTTCGCTTTTCGCCTTTTACGACTCGAGCCGATAGCCTTAGCCACACCATAAAAGACCGTAAATTTCACTCACAGACGCAGAACATCACAGGACACTAAACTTATGAAAAAACATCTTCGGACATTTGCCGCCCTGACTGCCTTAGCGCTCTCCCATTCTCCCGCTTTCGCCTCCAATACGGATTTGGGGATCGATCTCTTCATTTACGATCAAAGCGCTCAAACCGCCGAATCCGGAACCGTCGTGCTGAAACTCTGTGACGCTGCCACGGGAGGCGCGTGCTACTGCTCGACGGCGACCGAAGCTCTGGACAATGGATCGGTTTCCACGGCTTTAAACTGCTCTGCTTCCGATATCGCCAACCTCCCCAACACTTCCTTCATGCAAATCGAAGTGAACGGCGAGCTCCTGGCTTCGCCTGAAATCCAAGCCGTCCCTTATTCCCTTTTCTCCGCGAGATCCGCCGAAGCGGAGACGTTAGCGCCAGGCAATGTCACTATCCAAGGAGACCTCATCGTGACCGGCTCGGTGACATCATCGTCGATAACCGGCGGAGGCAGTGCGAACAGCATCACCGGTATCGTTGCAGGAGCGGGATTGATGGGTGGCGGGACAAGCGGGAATGTCACGCTTTCTTCCGTTTTAGGCTCTAGCATTGAATCCTCTGAAATCACGGATGGGAACGTCACGTCGAATGATTTAGCGGACAATAGCGTCACGACATCGAAGATTAGCGCTAAAGCCGTGACCCTAGGAGTTAAGACGACAGGTAATTACGTCGAGTCCGTCTCCGCCGGTTCCGGAATTCTGACAACGGGGGCGCCTTCAGGAGAAGGAATCGCCCATACGATTTCCGTCAATAGCGGCAACGGGCCGAATCAGATCGTACAACTAGATTCCAGTGGCCGTCTTCCGGCAGTTAACGGTAGCCTGCTTACCAACCTGACAATCCCCACGAACTCCGTATCCGGCAACTCGATCGTGGATGACAGCATTGCTTCCGCGGACATAGGTACTGACTTGGATTTCATGAACTTCTCGAACGCGATGACGTTGGATGCCGACACATCGATCGCGACAAACGGGCATAACCTTTCCTTCCGCTTAGGCGTCGGGGACCTCTTCGCCATCTACCATCCCGATGGAATCACGGCCGCTCAAGCCTTCTCACTAGGCGGTGTTATTTTTAATAATCCCACAGGGACGCCTCTTCTTTCCATCACCGCTAATAACCTTAGGATGAACTTAGATACGAGCCAATGGACGGAGCGCCTTTGTCATTCCGGAGGGGATGGAGCCACGGATTATCAATTCGTGGGAGATTGTAATTCCGCCGGACAAGCCGACCTGGCCGAGCACTACGGATCGGATGGCTCATTGTCCGCGGGAGACGTCGTCATTTTCGACGGTTCGGGGGTAATGTACGAAGGTAAAGACGGAAAAATCCAAAGCAAGGCTTCAGTCGCTAAAGCGGATCAAGCCTATGACGATCGGGTCATGGGAGTGATCTCGACGAATCCGTTCAGCGAAATTTTAGGTCAAGGCACTTTTGAGGATTCGGAAAGCCCCGTCCCTTTGGCGCTTGTCGGGCGCGTCCCGGTCAATGTCACCACGAAAAACGGTGCCATTCACAAGGGAGATTATCTCACGTCATCGGATATCCCCGGCTTCGCGATGCGGGCGACGCAAGAAGGAGCCGTTATCGGGATGGCCTTAGAAGACTTTGACGAGAGCCAGGGGAATTTGGGTCAGGTCTTAATGTTCATCAAGACAGGTCATTGGGCTCCGCCTTCCTCATCATCGGACCTTAAAAATCTAGGAAACCAAAAGGGTCGGATTGTCTTTGCTCGAGGGGAAGAATCCGTGCATGTGACTCTCCCCTACGAGATCACTTCTCAAGCTGCCATCACTGCGACGCCCCTTAACAATCCTCAAAGCTTTTATTGGGTGGAAAAAGACAAGAACGCGTTCACCATCCGATTGGCGAAAGCCGCCGAGGCCCCTGTGTCTTTTGATTGGATTCTCATTCCGTAAACGCGGCGCGTTAAGCTTTTCCAGGCTCTTTCGTTGACTTCGTAGGAAGCCCCCGATACCTGTCTTTTCATTCACGGACGACCAGTACGTTTTTTCGAACACTCGTTAGCAACATAAAGCATCATTTGCCGATAATGACTCTCGAGACAGGAGAGACTAATGACTATCTTGAATGGGCTGCGCACTCAATTAGGCATCGCGACTCTGGCATTAGCGGCGACTTTCGGGATGGAAGGCTGCGGTGCGCGAACCGGACTCCGCGAAGAGGATAGCGCGTTCTTAGACACGCCGAAAGCCGTTCCGCAAAGCAACGACACTTGCATCATCAACCAAGGTCCTCGATGCGCAGCTCGCGGAACCGCCCTCAGGCACTTGGATCTGAGCGCCGGAGATCCGATACGAGCCAGGAGGGTTTTGTTAAGCCGCCACCCACAACTAGCAACCATGCCCTTAACGAACGGGTTCATGATGCATCATATGGGGGATTATACCTCCACCAGCCGACCTCAAATTGAAAATGTTACGTCATTCGTCGAGCATGGGGGCTTATTGATTTTAGGCGGTGACTTCGAGGGTAGTGCTTTCGTTCTTTTTTATTATATCAATTCCGTAGGGAGTTTAAATTATAGCGACTTCGGCGATGGTATTTTCGTCAATTCCTTAATGGATTGGAGAAATCGCTTCGCTCCAGGCTCCGATGTCCATCCTGATATTGCGATGATTCGTTATTTTGGGATGCGTAGCGAGTCACCCGGGGGGTCCGTCGATTTGAACGCAGCCTCACCGGGAAATAATTGCACGATTTTACGTGATGTCGCCGCCATGGCGGTTATGGGCGGCACTCTTTATGTCGTCAGTAGCGATCATGCGGTCGCCGCTTATCCCGGGTTTTCCTTATCGGCGGGAGTGACGAATATTCCGGGAGTTTATGCGACGGGTGATGGAACGGATTTATGCCGTTAGTTTTTCTCTAAAGGGCGAGCTTGCGATAGAGGGGGAAAGATTGATGAATCTTCAAAACATCAGAGCAGCCGTGTTCACGCTAACTTTAGGCCTAGGATGTGGTGGGAGCCTACCTTTAAATTCTTCACCTCGTGAGACGACATCTCCGGACGCATCAACCGCGGATACTGCCCCCCCACCCTCGCTCGCCCCACAACCTCGCTCGGCTTTTCCTCAGCCGTCTGAACTTAGGGTTTCGACCGACAGTCGATCATGCATTTCTAATACCGGTCCCCTTTGTGCTCCCATAATGCAGACGGTTTTAGATAGAGACCCTTTCTACAATCATCCAGAGCTGGCTCGACGGGATTTAAGAGAGCGGTACCCTATCATCAATGCTCTTCCTTCCCTTACGCAAGGAGCCATCTCGGCTAGCGGGTATCAACCTCGAGTGGAAGATGTCGCTACTTTCACCGAAGTCGGCTTGAATATCGGCTCATATCTCGTCATCGCCGTTAATGACCCTCGGGAATACACGCAGAATGGCATTAACGCCTCACACCCCGGCTATTTGATATGGTTTCGGCTTTTGAGCCCAAGACCTCGCGAACAAGCCCATTTGGTGTATGCGGGGGCCATCCAGCATGTAGATTGGCCCAATGACCGTGAGGGGCATCGCTTCGGAGCCATTTCGGTGGCAGCTCTTTCTGACGCAGACGGGACAGGCCCTACTTTTCAAAATGCCTCTTTAGCGGGGAACTCATGCACCCCGCTCTTGGGAATTTTAGGGATGGCGTTTATTCCGAATGGGGAGACGGGTCGTTTGTATGTAGCCGGAAGAGGATTAACGAACCTCGGCTCTTCGGCAATTGGCGCCTTTGCCGTCGGAGGCTTTCAATTTACAGCCACAAAGTACGGATACGACTTTGTCACCGGGATCTCCGATACGAATCTTTGCCCTCCTGACGCTCCGCGTTAGCTACCCATTACCTTCCGAAATCCCCCTCGCCCTCTTTATCTAATTTTGGTATTCTAAGTATTGAATCCAAAATGAGAAATAAATTTATAAAAATATTTTTTTTCATTTTAATCATATTCCAAATTTATGGATGCACGGGAGGGCTGATGGTTCGAAACCCTTCTCTTTCTGAAACGATTGGCGGTGGAGATCTCGGCAGCGAATCCTATTTAGCGCGTGTGGGCTTGTCTAATTACCTCAGCGCCTCGACCTTGAGCTCGCCTTCCTATCTAGCCTCCGTGTCATCGGCTAATTCCGTTCTCACCATGCCTTTAGAATCCACGAATTTTCAAATCACCGACCCCTTATTGGACGCTTTTTTAAACTAACATGAGATATCTTTTATTCATTTTGATCTTGTTAGTTTCGCCGTCCTTGCGGGCCGCCCGAACGGATTGTTCGACGCAGATGGCTTTAGCCGATACGGCAGGGGACGCCATCACGACGAGCGTCGATTACGAGATCCATTTTTATTCCGCCCTCACGGGAGGCACGGAAATCTCCACGGCCGTTACGG
The DNA here is from genome assembly GCA_964555055.1 of uncultured Pseudomonadota bacterium. Taxonomy (GTDB): domain Bacteria; phylum UBA10199; class UBA10199; order JACPAL01. Next base: position 434,743 of record CAZKQW010000001.1, read on the forward strand.
GATCCGACACGCCTTCCCGCGGCATTTTGAACATCCAGTTCGACTGCGCCGCCGTCACCGCCAACAACGCCGTTTTCATGGAGTACCTCATCAACGGAGAAACCCTCACACCGCGAGTGGAAATGGTCTCGACGCCTTTCGCCTCGGTCGCGAGTTCGGTAGCGGGAAATTCCATCACCTTGGGCACGGACACCATCGGCAATTACGTGGAATCCCTCACCGCCGGCACGGGCATCAGCATCACCGGGGGATCTGGAGAAGGAGCGGCATTAACCATTTCCGCCACAGGCGCCGTCGCATTGAGCACGGGAGACGTCACGACGACAACCATCCTGGACGGCACTATCACGTCTGCGGATTTGGAAGATTCGAGCGTTACCTCCGCTAAAATAGCCGCAGACACCATCACCGCAGCAGACATCGCCGCGGATGCCGTAGGCTCCTCCGAAATCGCCACCGGAGCCGTCACGACGAACGAGATTTTGGATGGGACGATCACTGGAGGTGATATCGAAAATAACGCAATCGATTTCACACAACTTGTAGATTCAATGACATTGGATGCATCCACAAGCATCACTATAAACGGATCAAGTACATTCAGTCTTAAAAATCGGGGAACTGGCTATTCGTTTTATGTGGACGATCAAAATGGAGATTTAACCCCCTTTATCATCGACGCGGATGGAAATATAGGCGTGGGCAATACATCCCCCGCAGGAAGATTGGTCGTAAGCCCACCACCGACTCAAACTTTAGCAAATGGGGATACAATTACGGCGGATGCCTGTGGAACCATAAAAAAAATATCTATTACGGGAGCAACAATTACGGATACAACAAACACATTTACCACCCCATCTTCTGCGAACGATGGGTGTTGCATGGATATTATTTTAGTTGATACGGCGCCTGGGCTAATTCTTACTTTGGATGCGAATCCAAACTTTAAGACTAATGGAGGTACCAATCAAATGATGGATGTAAATGACGCGCTACGGGTTTGCTCCACTGGAGTTGCAGGTTTTTGGCATCAAGTTTCAGCTATAATGAGTAATGATTAATCACCTAAGCCAACATTTATACCGAACCCCTGACTCCATATATTTACGTAACGAACCGCCCCAAAACATTGATTAGAAAAATTAAAAATACAGAAATTCACCCTATTATAAAAATCGTCTGTCGTTGGCAAAAGAGCCATCGCATCCCGATCTGTTAAAGGAAAGGAGTTATTCAAGGCGGCATCAAACCGGTCCGGTGCTCGACAATAAGTTTCCAAAAAGTTAGGCCAAGCACAGAGATTATATCTTAAATTATGTCGATAAACATTTTCAAAATTGGATAGGGCAACATCGCCCAATATCTCGTAATTCCCCCTAAAAAACCCTGTATAGCGACCGTAACTTGGGTAGTAATCGGAATTACCTGCCGAGTTTATATTATATCTCCCATAACCGACGCCAGAAACAATATCAGGGAATCCTGAAGATACTGAAAAACCCTTAGCTTCTAAAACCTCAGGGCTCATCCATAATTGATTAAAAATACGTTCAGAAACTTCATCGGATGTCAAATCATCCCCTTCTGGTGATAGCGGTAAAAAGCTTGGGCGCGTGTCATTCGTAAGATAATCAGCAGAAAATAAAATCTTAGGGTGAGAGGCAGGTTGAAAAATGAGACCTGCGTGAACAATTTCCAGAAAATGCCTTCGATGCATAGTCATCGATTGAAGAGGATCAATGGGGGAATAATTACTTATAAATAGTGGAATGTTCACAGATCTCGCTAAATCATGCAAAATATTAGCGTTAGTCCAACATCCATAATATCCAGGGACGCTCCTGTTCATCTCTGGATTATCTACACCACGTAGACGCTTTTCCAAGCCTCCTAGCCTTGAGTCCATAGGAGTCTCTCTCGCCTCTATATTCAAATGATGGGCGATATTATTAGTCGCCCAAATGGTGAGATTAATAAGCGTTTTCTCGGGGGTTGAGCCTAGAAGATCTATCTCCGCAGTAGAAGTCACCCCTCGCATAAAACGATACCCGATTCTCGGGTCACAAATGGAGGAATAGTCGACACTCCTTTCAGGGAGCTTTTGGAAATCTCGGTTAAGAGCAATGTTTGAAGGGAGCGCAAAAGCAAAATCAGTGGGAGGAGTCACCAAATGAGCATGATATCTATGAGAAGCCAAAAGCTCTTCCTGCTCTGCTTCCGGGAAAGACAGAAAGCTCCATGGAACAGCATGCGTCACTTCAAGAAGAAAAACATGAGCCAGATGAGCGGCATAAATATCAAAAGCTTGATTATGAGTGAGAAATTTGGCTGCATAGCTTCTGGGTTGAGAATCGGAAGGACAATCAAGACGCAAATTGGGTTCTCGGTTCAATAAGAGATTAAAGATCTGATTAAGCCTATCTTTCTTTTCACGTGGCCAATCAGAATATGAAATTCTTTCGCCATCCGCATTTTCCCAAATAATCCGTCTGGCCAAAATGGAACAGGCAGACAGCCTTTGTTCCAAACTTCCATCGGCGTAAAGGGTATCCCGACAAGAAAATCCAGGAAATGAAGGCAGAAAGCCGACCATGATATTTTTTAAAAATCTAGGGTCATGAAAGATCATGGAAACTTGATCCACATAGCGATTAGAAACATCTTTAAGCATATCATCAGGAGGGTTTTGAGGAAGGGATAATTTTGTTTCGCTTTCAATAGGAGACGCCGGTTCAGACTTTGCCCAACTAATTGGGTTTAAAGATAATGATGCAAGAAAAAGGAGGGATAAAAAGCAAATTTTTCTCATAAAAATCCTATTTTATTAAAATTCATTTATTAGCTGTCGCTAGATTTAAGGGGTTTAATAAACATTAATAAGTTATGGAATCAGATAAATATAGCCTACGGGGTATCTTCCCATTGGTCGTAGCCCCATAAAGCCAAGAAACTCTTCATTGCATAACGGATATTATTTTCCCCATAAGCCGCGGCACACTGCTCCGCTCGATCTCTATAATCTTCTGCGGCTAAAGGTCTTGCTAAAAGGTCTGGGTCACGTTCGATGAGTGCTAAACTTCTATTAATTACACCCTCTAATACCGTGGGTTGATGCAGCATATATTGATATAATAAAGAAGACTCCTGCGGAAAGTAAGCGCACAGCTTATATTGTTTTTCTAGCTCAAGAATTTTTTGCCCTTCGCCTCCAATACTGCGCCAACTACCACCGAAGGCAATAAAAGAATCACTATCATTGTAGTATAGAAGTCTCATGAGGTCAGGTGATGAAAGAGCTACAGCCACAGCCTGCTCTCGGGTTCTATTAACAAAATAGTCAGGAAGATTATAACCGTATTGGGGTAATCGGGATGGAACCATCCAGTGAGTGTCATAATAAAGTTGCTTTATCTCTGTTAAAGATAGGGGACTACCGGTCTCATCAATCGGAAAAAAGGGGTAATATCCTACATAAATATCATCTGTATGGGAAAGAAGACGAATGGGCTTTCTTTGCCATCTAAAAACCAATCCTTGGTGGAATCCAGCCCTAGAGATGGTATTCAAAGGGTTTGGTATCGGTTCTACCGAGTTTGTACGTATATAATAAGCAATATTCTTAATAGGAATGTTCACACTGCGAGCCAGATCATGAAAGAGGTTCGATGCTGTATGACAGCCTCTAGGAGAGTAGATGCCAAAACTGAGGCGAGTGCTGCCATCAACCGTCTCCGTCCTTTCTTCGCGAACCAATCGGTCTTTCAAAAAATTATGCGACTCATAATATTCGATCGTATTCTCCGGAGAGGAAAGGAGATTATTTCCATGCCTCACATTTTTTGCAAACCAGTAAGTTAAGTTTTGAACGGTCTCTTCTTCCGTACTCCCTAGCATATTCTGATGAGACACCGAATTCATCCCCAGAATAAAATTATAACCAACTCGCGGATCACCCAAAAGCCCAATTCCCGCAGCATCAAGATTATTGACATGATCGGGTAATTGAAAATCTCGATTGGGTACAATGTGGGACGGATAATCTGAGCTGGATCCCATAGCTCCTGGAGTGGGCACGATCCTCTGGTGATAACGATCTGAAGAAATAAGCTCGGCCAGTTCGTCCTGGGGCAAATCGAGAATAGACCACCGCACAACTCCCATCACCTCCAAATAGAGGACATGGGCCACATGCGCTAAATAAACATCTTGAGCTTCTTCTGCCGTCAGAAACATTCTATTGTGGCGTGTGCTTTTGTTTCGGCGAATATTGGGTAGTCTGATGCCTAAATCCCGATCTCCTCGCATCATCCTTTGAAAGAACTCGTTTAAACGATTTTTTTGTGCCGATGTCCAACCATCATAGGGAATACGAATACCTGTAGCTGTTTCCCAAACCATCTGTGCTCGAAGTGCAGGATGCTGACACAAGCGTTCATCCAATGTGATAGGGGCAGTGACTGAATCCTGTAAACTCCCGCAATAAGGCACAACCGGGGAAACCCATCCTCCTAAAGGTCCTGCATAAACTAAAGATGTCATCATAAAATACAAAAAAGACGCATAAAAAATTATTCTAACCGGGTGATACCCTATAAACCGAAAAGTTTGATTCATGAAAAGCTCCTTGCTATTGAAAGTTATACCTTATCGGCTCCCATGCTAATTAAGTGTCGAAAAAAGCAACACCTTTAGCCTCTTATGAATATTTTTGAGTATTTAACAATAAACGCAGCACAGCATGGATAAATTATTAACCATAAAATCTGATTTCAAATCTTCCATATATCTAGACCTGATGCAGCAGGATCGTTACTAAACTGCAGTGTTTTTAAAAAAAGTTTTCATTTTTTTAATCTTTTCTACGCTTTTTTCACACCCAGCTTTTGCTTATAACTTTTTGTATATCCACCCCACTACCGGCCAACCCATTGGATGGGCCCCGGGAACCACCATTCGCTATTACGTCGACCCAGGATCTCTAGGCCGCCTCACCAATGAACAAGCCCGTACCCTACTCCGCGCCGCCATGGACATCTGGGAAAATGCTTCACCTTATGCTGATGTGCCTCATTTTGAGTATGGTGGCCTGTTGCGTGAGGATATTAATGGGACGAATTATCAGGATTACGTTAGCCATCGAAAATGTTACACGGCAGATAGGTCTTCTTGCCCTTCTCAAATTAGAGAAGATTTAAAAACGGTGATCATCTTTGATGAAGACAACTCGATTCTTAATAATGAGATTTGCCCAATTGGGACTGGATGTTCTGCTTACGCAGAAGCTTCTGTATTTACAGGAAATGCCGCATCTCCAACCGAGATTAGGTCGAGTTTCTTAGTTTTAGGACGGTCTCAAGGTTTAACGGGCACAAAAATCAGCTCAGTCATGGGAACGATAGTGCATGAGTTAGGACATGCCTTAGGATTGGCCCATACTTCTATTAATGAAGAAGCCTACATAAATAACTTAAACGGCTATCAACGTTATTTCCCCACCATGTTTTTTTCTTTTGCTCCTTATAATGAACTTTCTACCGAGCACGCGTTAGCGACTTTAAGTCCAGACGATATTGCAGGTATCACGACCCTTTACCCGAAAGCAGCAGCCTCGGAAAATCTAGGGATTATAAGTGGAGTAATTTTAAAGTCAGATATGACCCCTATGAGACATGTCAATGTGGTCGCTAGAAATATTGAAGACCCTTTGTGTGAAGTGTATTCGTTTTTAAGTGGCCTTTCGTGTGGTTTCGCTACCTGTAATGATCATATATTTACTTCTACTGGGGCTGGAGGATTTAATATATCGAGTCTTCCGCCCGGCATTTATAACCTTGAAGTTGAGGAAGTGGCTGACGACAATTTAGGGTTAAATTTAGCTCCTGGGTTGCTTCCTAATGAAGATATTTATGGGGATGCTGAACTCTGGAATGTGGATGATACAGCAGATGAATCCAATGTTTTATCCTCCACAATTTCAATAACAGCCGGCGAAACCAAAGAAAATATTAATATTGTTCTCAATCGGAATATCATAACCGATACGAGAGTGAAATATCTTCCACTTAATAGGTTAAGCTCTGGGCCTAATACTCGCTGTCCAGAGTCTCTCCCAATGAATTACGCGTCTTTAATCAATATTTCAGAGCTAAATACTAGTGGATCCGGTGGTTCCAATAGTGACGATACCACAATTACTTCGGGATGTTCTCTGATTCCAGACTAAGGTTTAAAAACGGCTACATCAATACGAGGAGAGGGAGCGCAAATGACAAAGCGATCATTTGATTTTGATATCACAGACGCATGGATTCCTGGAGTGCCTATAGAAACTGGATTTACAATATAATGAGTATCTTCAGGAGCTATCTGAAAGAAATAAGTTAATATCATTCCCCCTTCAGGAGTAGCAGGCGTAAGGGCGCATGTATGGTACTCGTCTCTCGTAACATGGGATATATTCATTCTGGAATTTGGCGTATAGGTAACAGCCAATCTATCCATTGTATCTAATGTGGCGAGAGCTAAGGGCCTCATAGATTGAGGAACTTGAATCTCACTTACCATGCCTTGCAATTGACTAAGATTGGTAACTCGCCCACCTAAAGCAATCACTCGTTCTTGTAAGTGACTCACATCTACGCCATCTACTAAGCAAGTTGGGGTACCATCTACTGGCGAACAAGCAGCATCATCAAAGTTCAAATTTCCGCTCATTACATCTCCATTTTTATTCACTCGAGAGTTGATGTCTGTAGTAAGCACACTATCCGCACCAGCTCTTGTTGCAGCTTCGTTGCTTAGATTTGTTGTTAACGTCCTCAGACTTTCCGTAAAAGTGTCTCTTGTCGTTTGTCTCTGAGAGATCTCGTTGCTTAATAAGCTGGCAAATTCGGTGAGGGCGTTTTGGACATTATTTACGGCGGCTGGGAGTCTCGGTAAAGGGCCTTGGACTATGATCGATGACGCTTGATGTGCCGTAGGGCTGGTTTCGTGATTCGTTATTTCGCTATGCCGTGCGATACTTGGAGGGATCTGAGTCACTCCAATCATCCCACTCACATCATTAAATGAGATCGTACCGGCTTCGAGGTCCTCGAGTTTGATTGACCCATTCCGAATTTGATCACTTCCGATCGAGTTATTCACCACCCCTAACGACTTCTCAGACCAAAAGGCATAAGGTATCAAACTAAGTTCGATCGGATCAACGGGCTCTCCGCTGCCGATGCGGTACTGTAACAGCTTCTCGCCGGTCGTGGGATCCAGGGCGTTCAAAGGAATACCGCCTGTTGGAGTCGACGTTCCCGGGATATTTCCCTCTCCGATCATCGCGTTCACCGCGCCTCTCGTGACCGGAACCTCAGCTTGGCTTTCGAAATATAGCTGCGTGCCATCCGCATCCAAGATGCGGAACTCAAGGGACGTCGTATCCGTGGCGATCAGATTTCCCGCGTCGTCCCTTAAGACGGATTGGAAATTGATCACTCTTGGAATATTCAATTCTGCAAAGGCCGATATTGAAATGAGTGAGAGAGTGATAGTGAAGGTGAATTTCGCTAGTTTCATAATGGCTCCTTAAATTTTAAGTTTATCTAGGTCTCGTGAAATAATCGGTTGGAATGTCAAGGGACATGGAAGGGTCGACAGTAAATGTACAGGTAACATTCTCGTAACTCTCATTCCCTGCGCGGTCACTAACTGTAGTTTTTAATTGGACAATCGAAGGGCGAATGAGATCCGCACGTGGCATGGTGTATGTTGAAAAATAGCCATCAACATCAACCATTGAAAGCTGGGCTGAAGTTAACCTATTTGCATAAGTGAGATCGTAGGGAATAAATAAAAATCGATAGGACCCTCCTGGACCTGATACAGGGGAAATGCCGCTCTCATAATAGAGATCTCCAATACGGTCCTTGGAAAAAAAAGTTTTTCCCGCGCTATTCCTTCTCCACGACCATTGATCGCCAAGTATTGATAGGGTGGAAATATCCGACTGTCCGTCACATACGTCCAACTGAATTATTTGAGGAACCCCAGTCATGGTTGAAGGACAAATAAAACGCGCTTTTGGCTGCGTCGTAGCAGGATCGCGATCGCAATTCATTGGATCACTTCGATTATTACCTAAATCCGAAAAGCTCAGGACGCTTTGATAATTTTGGATCAAACCACCGGGATTGGTTATTCTGAGGTAAATTTGACAGGCTTCATTTTCCAACCCGTTTTTGATAAATGTTGGGACAAACAAAGAGGATTCGGACGATAAAACTTCGTTCTGAGACGCATCCAAGGAGATGAAGTTATTCCCATTGCACGTATCGCTCCAAGCAAAGCGAAAGCCCATATTGAATAGTTCAGTTGCCGTATACTCTCTAGAGATTCTTGTCCCATTATAAAAAAATCTTGGGTTGAAAGTTAACCGATGAGGGACTGTACTTGTGAACTGAAGACTGCTGGCACGGCCCGGGCCTTCACAATTACCTCTAATACCGGATGATGAACTCGAATACATACCAGTCACATACCAGCTCACACAATCCGGAAAATCTGAGAGGGTGATTCCCGTATCCGGCGTCCCGTCCCGTCCCGTTTCAGAAACGTACACGGATACTTCTCTAGAGGCGTTCGCGCCTGATGGATCCGAAACCGTAATACGGATGCGGAAAATTCCGGTGCTTCTCGGGGCGGTAAAGGTAGCGCCCTGCCCTCTCTCGTCTGCGAGCCAACCCGTTAATGTCGCCCCCTCAGGGCCCTCAATGACTTCCCAGAGGTAGCTTAACGCATCTCGCTGAGGATCTTGGGCATCCACCGTCATGGTTGTCGTAGCCCCATAAGCAAGGCTTGCCCGAGAGACGATAGTCCCATGGATGATAGGGGGCGTATTGGGCGGCGGCACGACCTCGACAGGAATTTGACGCTGCATCACGATTTGAATGGCGGGGGTACCAAATTCTGCGGCGCGGAGCCCCCGCAACCGTCCCTCGAACAGCAGCCGCTCCGAAGCATCGACAGCGATGGCATGGAGTTCGGCTTCAGCTTCGACAGGGATGCGGATACGGCCTTCATATATCAAAGGATTGCTTGAACTCCTGGCAAGATCGGTCGTGGATAAGACGGTCCCATTGATCAAGACCTCTAAAGACACGCGGGTCACTTGGGAAAACAAAGAGACAGCGGCGATGGAATCTAAAGCATCTTCATCACCCAAGATCAGCCCGGAAGGATTATCGGATTCGTTCAAACGAATACTAATATCGAAATCCCGCGTTTCCCCTCCATTCGTCGAAGAACCATCGGCAATGGGCCCGCTTTCATCGGTATTCGAGCCATCACTTCCTCCACACCCCATAGGAGATACAAGGACTAAGGCCCAAAATAAGATATTTAACGTAAATAGGTTTTTATAATATTTCATGAACCCTCCTCATCTTGTTGATCTCGCTTATCTTGCCTCTCTCATCATCGTTTCCATCACTTCGGGCATCGTACTGCCGGGTGTGGACATGGACTGGATGGATGTCGTTTCAATCTCCCCCATAGCCCCCAACCCCGTCCCAGGAACCCGGTTGGAGGCGATGACGTTAAAGGTTAGAATGGATTCTTCTCCCGTCTGCGTATCGCGGATACGGAATGTGTGCGGACCTCGAGATAAGCGACGGGCCCGGAAAGCGAAGTTGCCGTCGTTTTGGGATGTGGGGATCGCTTGTTGGGACGTACTTAAGTCCGTTAAAATCTCGGGATGCTCTTGATCGGTGATTTCGGTGATTTCCAAGCCGGAAGCGGGCTCTCCAAAACCAGCCAGGTTCACCCGATTCTCCCGTACCAGCCCTCCATTACGGACATTGGTCACCATTGGGACCGACAATAGGGCCGCCACCACTGGAGTCTTTTGGTCGCCTTGAATACGTACGCCTTCGATCAAACGACGGCGAACAACGTCTCCGGAAGTGTTAAAAGCCTCGACAAGAACTTCTCGGTCGTTACCCGCAGGAATCCCGCTGATATCCCCTCCATTCGAATCAGCGGGGAATTCGACTTGAATAGGATCAAATCCCACCCCGCGGATCGTTACGCGAAAACGCACGACCTGTAAGATCGCAGGCAAAGGCGCGTCTAACGACAACGAAGCGGGACGATACGCGTTATGCACGGAGACCTGTACGCCGCTTCCCGAGGATTCCGATCCGGAACAAGACGCCAGCACCCACCCTGTTAGGAGGACAAGAAAGAAGAGCCTGATTCTTTTAATGTAATTCATAAGCACCGATATCATAGCGGCCTCCTTGGGGACGGCTTTGACCGTCGTGATCGAATGGAATTACCCAACCTTCCAGAGCGGGATCGACCCCAACGTCCAAAAGATCGCTTCCTAAAAGCGGGTGAAAATCATCATTGGAAGAATCGGCGAAGAGATCCGTGAAATTTTGGGACGAAGTGAGATTACCGGCGATGCTACCCACCGCTGCAGAGCCGAGGCTTTCATCAAGAGCGTTGAAGCGATCGATCGAGAACAATTGTTGGATTCCAAAATCGCAATAAAAGCGAGGGGCCTCGGTGCTTTCGGGTAAGCGGAAAGGTTTGAGTAAATTGCCCTTTGCGATCGTTTGAGACGGCCAACCACTTCCCGTATGAGCAATAACGCATTGGTTATCGAAAACAGGCGGCGTGAAATCTCCCAGATGCTCGGTCATGAGAATATTATTAATGAGCTGGATCGAAGTTTCCGTTCCGATAGAGATACCCACGGAACGGTACTGGGCATGGCCTCCATGAATAGTATTATGGTAAAACCTGCCGGCAACCCCATGCCATTCCACACCCGTCGTGGCGTAACCATTTCCGGCGACGATCACGTTGTTTACCGCGTCGACCCGTGCTCCTTCTACGACGAGTCCTTGCGCGGCCTGGCTTACCGACGTCCCTCTAAAACCCAAAAGAGTGAGATTTTTAAGAGATAAAGTACCAGAACCGTTATTTCCTAAGACACCCATTACTTTAGGGTGTCCTTCAGCGCTTCGGTTTTGGATCGTAAGGTCTGCAATTCTCATATCATTACCGCTGACGTTCACTTGGATGGTCGTCTGTTCTTGATTAGTTATGAGAGTGGGATGAGCTTCGGGATGATAGAGACATCGTTCCGCATCGGCAAACCCGCCTAACAGGCTTATGCCGGCCGGTAGAGAAACCGCTTCATCAAAGCTACCTTCGGAAACATACAAACTCGAACGCCCTAAAGCCCCGGCGATTTGGATCGCACGCGTCAGGCTGCGGACTGGATGGTTTTGGGCTCCGCTATTCCCATCATTCCCCCGCATGGCGGAAACAAAGACGGCATCCCGTATGCGAATGTCGGCATCGTGCACGGCGCAGTCGCAAGTATCCCCATCACCGTCCTGATCCGTGTCGGCTTGATTGGCATTCGCGAGGGTCGGGCAGTTATCTCGATTATCGGGGATGGTATCCGCATCCGTATCCGTCGATAAGGCATCGGTCCTCATGTGATCTGAGCCTAGACCCTCCTCATCTTCATCCGTGAGACCGTCATTATCGTCATCAGGATCGCAGGCATCGCCAAGAGGGTCCCGATCGTTATCCCTTTGATCGGGATTGGCGACCAGACGACAATTATCTCGATCATCGACCACACCGTCGCCGTCATCGTCGTTCGTGCACGCGTCGCCGATATGATCACGATTGACGTCCGCTTGATCGGAGTTTGGGGCTAGTAGGCAATTATCTTCCGTATCCGTGATTCCATCATTATCGTCGTCCGCATCGCAGAGATCTCCGGTGCCGTCGCGATCCGCATCTTCCTGGCTCTGATTCAAAAGAGTGGGGCAATTATCCTCACCATCCACCAGGTTATCTTGATCCGAGTCGATCTGTAAGGGATTGCTTCCTAAGCGCACTTCATCGGCATCACTCAACCCGTCATTATCACGGTCCGGGTCGCAGAGATCTCCCCACCGATCCTGGTCTCCATTATTCTGAAGAGGGTTCGCGACACTGGGACAATTATCACGACTATTCCCCACGCCATCTAAATCCTCGTCGATCGACTCATGGACATCGAGAGGGAAAAAATCCTCTCCATCGATGACGCCATCCTGGTCGCTATCGTTGGAGAAAGGGTCTAAGCCGTTGGCGTATTCCGAGAGGTTGGCGCGTCCATCCCCATCTTGGTCCATATCCGTCCTAAAATCCGCCGGCTGAAAAGCGAGCGTCGTAGAAGCGGTGCCTCCAGGGAATGAAAAAGAGCGTCGTGCGATCGCTATCACCAAAGGCTGTCTTAAAACGATCGCTGGAACCAGAGACGAAGGGAGTCGAGACGCCGGAAGGAGCGCAAGAGGCGTCGGCGGTGAGCCTACGCTCATCTGCAACTCGGCGAAGTAATCACCACTAAGCACTTCAAGAGCCTCTCCGGACCAGCTGCGCGGGCCAGATTTACGAAGATCCATCGGTCCTGTAACGACCTGACCTTGCGAATCATAGAGCGTGAGAGACGCTTGATAATGGGAAAGGGCGGAAAGGCCCGGAGGCAACGTCATCTCCGCGATAAAAGTCGCCGGCGCCGGGCCTGACGGACCGCAGCCGCCAAGCATAAGAACGAACATGAAAAGGCATAAAGCCACCGCGCTGATTGGAATCGATCGTGTACGCATCATTTCCCCCGCCCTATCGCAAAGTGAGTGCCAACGAGCCCGTCTCGTTTTCTTTTTAAAAAAAGTCGTGAAAACCAAGGGACAACACGGAGAAGAGAAAACGTACGGGAAGAGTTCCAACGAAAAATCATTTTTAAGAGTTCGATTTTCAGATCGCGACGTCCGAAAACCGAACTACTTTTTAGGATCGCACCTCCCTCAAGGCCGCTTTCCAGTGTGCGCGCCGATAGCCGCGAAAAAGAAAGGGAGTCAAATCAAAAGTCGATTTTAGCCAATAAAAATGCGGCTTGGATGAGTTTTTGTCCTAAAATAAATTTGAAATAGCTAATTCGAATATGACTTTTAAGACATGAGTTTTGGTGATTAGATGACGGAAGGCGATGCCCCCCTCATACATTTAATCTACTCTTGATTGTGATGGAGACGGTGTGAAGTACATTAGGGCCGACCGGATGGTCACCGGAAACAAAAACCGCTAAAGAATGTGCCTATTAATTGATTTGCAGCGATAAGGAAGTGAAGGAATGATTTTTAAGAAATACGATAACCCGTATTTATTTTATCTTTGCTTCCAATGCTTTTGTTTTTTGGCCAACGAGACGGTTCTTTAAAATACTCACTAACCATAGCCAAATCATGCTATACCACGGCAATGTTATGGCTTCGCTCGGGTTTGGCGGCGTGGAATCAAACTCCTGCCCCATGAGGCGTCTCCAAGCTTGTAGCATTTCTGCGATATCTTTAAATCGTTTAGTAGGATCTTTTGAAAGTCCTCGAGCCACAAAATCATCTATTGATGTAGGGATCTCGGGATTGATCCGACTGGGTCGGATAACATCATTATCCTTATATAACTCCATTAAAGCATCATACCATTCTTTAGGAACACATTTTTGGCTTTCATCAATAACGTGTGGAAGCTGTCCTGTTAAGATCTCGAAAAAAACCATAGAAAGTGCGAATACGTCTATCCGATAACCATCGTGTTTATGAGCTTCCGTCCAAGCTTCTGGACTCATGTAACCGGGAGTTCCATACATTCTGCCTTCTGGAATTTTTAAACCTATGCCGTCGAGGTGGGAGCGAGCCAAACCAAAATCAATCACTTTAAGCTCCCCTCCCTCATCAAGTCTCATGATATTTTCTGGTTTAATGTCTCGATGGACGACACTCCCTCTATGAATGGTTCCAAACAACTCCAACAACTCATCGATCAAATTCTTTTTGGCCTCTAAAGATGGATAACTTCCTACTTCCTCCAGCACGTCCTTCAACTCTTTTCCCGATAGGTCTTCCATGACAGTAAATGACCGCTTTTTAGGAGTAACACCAATGGTTATTATTTTAGCGGTATGTTTCGGAAATTTCGCGGCGATAGCCTCTTCATCGGCATTTACAACAGATGTCATACGGATTTTAATGGCGACCTTACGCTGTAAAGTAGTATCCGTAGCAAGCACCACATGTCCGACTGAACCTCTTCCTAAAGTTTTAAGGATTCTATAAGGAGTGGGGATATCAACAAATTTACCACCATCCCATTTTCTTTCATATAAGATGTCTCCGCGAATATCTGAGTCAGACTCTGGATCCTCCGCGCCATTGTCTGAATCTAGCACCGCAGGAGCACTTACGAGCGTTTTCGCAGAATCATCATAGGATACCTGCGCCTGGGCTGTTGATTCAAGACCAGTCGCTGCTGGTAGAGTTTCTATCGCTTTGTCTCCGGAGAGAGCAGGAGGAGTGTTCGGGGGTGATAATGCAGCCCTAGGATCTATAGGGTAGTCGGGATTTTCTCTGAACCCAACTCTTACGGCTTTAGCAAATTCCTCTAAATACTTGGGCTGACCCTGAGGGGATAAATTATGAGTACTCGGACCAGTTTTATTGGTTTTTACCCACTGCCTGAGAGGTTGCAGGATATCGTCTTCAGTTGGAGTAAGAGGGATACCAGTGATTGAATGATAAACCATGTGTATCAGATGATGGGTATAAATCTCGAGTATAGGGAGGGAGATAGGCTTATCTCTATCATCAACCGCCTCGACGGATTTAAAAAGACGCGTTGTTTCATCAAGAGGAGGATCAAAAGCCACTAGATGGGGATAATAAAAGTTTAGAAAGGCTCTTTCCACGTCTGCCTTTCTTGCGTACTCACTTCTTAATAAAATCAGTTCTAATTTCGCTACGGCCTTATGCACTTTCTTACGGGCAGAACCACCTCCCTCTTCCAAAGGTGCCTTTCTTTTTCTTTCTAAGTGCTCATAAGCGGCTTTCAGGTCATATAAAGCGTCGTATATCTCCCTGTTATTTTGTAAACGCTTAGCTGCCCCTGCGATCTCCTCTCCCTCTTTTGGCAATAACCCCACTAACTTTCTTAAAAAAACATCGCGCACTTCTTGAGAACCACTCACAGGGGACACATCGGAGAAATAAGCAGCAACACCGCAAGACGGAGAAGAGCCGGTCTCCCGGAACAATCTTTTTAAACCTTCCAGTCCTGTATTAAAATGATTTAAATCTAAAGAGGAGCCATTAACCGCACGGGCAAGATCGTTAACGGCTTGCCCATATTGAGCGGCAAAAGACGGCCCTGGTGATAAAATCTTCAACGACATACATCCCCCATCATGAACGAATCCATCTCTTTGTTTTACCTCATTTTCGTCTCGTCCCCGGAAAAGTTTCTTAAAAAATGAGAAAAAATCTATCCTTCACGTTTTTTACGGACCGCCGGAGCTTTGGGGTGGGCTTCGCTTTACGTTCTAACTAAGGCCTGTTTTAAGATGCTGCCGTGAAAATCAGGAAAATTTTAAGTAGAAAGCAACTTTCGAGTAAAGCCGATCAAAGCCTCTAGATGGTGTTTCGTGAAGGGCATTAAAGGTAGACGATCAGCAGTGGGGTCCAAGTCCCCAGAAGGGACAGCCTGTAACAAATTTTTATCCGCCTCTTTGTGAACTTCATCAGATTTTTCATCCTGCACTGTATTCAGGTTCTCTCTTAGCTCCGGCGTTAGTAATTCTTTTAAAGCTAAAATTCCTAAAACTTCGACAGCTACTTTTATATTGCCCCCTATGTCATATTTGGTGACGTCGAGCTGCCTGACATGTTGTCCTAATTTCACATTTTTACCTGTTTCTAAAACTTTCACGGTCCAACCAACTGCATTAACTAACTCAACTTGATTTATCAACGGCTCACCTCTGGCAACATTCCACAATAGTAAAACAGATTTAGCATATTCCCTGGCTGGATCGGGAGGCCTCACATTAGGGGACATGAGACTTACGGATGAACTTTTATCTGTGTGTGCTATTCCAGCGGCAGTCGTAGTCGCGGCCACGGTAGTGGTAGCTCCTGCAGGAGAGGTCGTCGGCATTCCTGACCAATGATTCGTCCATAAAGCTCGTATAGTCGCTGCGAGACCCATAAACGTTAAGAATTTGCCACCTTTCCCCTTTTAAGGCGAGATTATTTTAAGAAATCTGCGGAAATTTGGTCCGCGAAGAGGAGGCCAGAGGGTGTTAATACCCATGCGGATCCTATTTTTTCCAACCAGTGTTTTTCTTCATATACCTTGAACACACCTCCGAAATCCTCTTGGACAGAGCGCCCGAAGCATTCTTGGTACCGCGTCGCCTCTATCCCCTGGCGCGTTCTTAAAGCCAACCAACAGAATTCCCCGATGGAGGTTCTTTCATCGATGGTTTCGGAAAAGCCGACCCACTCCCCGGCCAGATATTTTTTCAGATCCCGGACGTTTGTTTGCCGGCATGCAAACGGTTTTTTGGAAAACGACGCCGCCCCCGCCCCGAAGCCCAGGTATTCGCCGTACTGCCAATAATTTTGGTTATGCCGGCATTCGAAGCCGGGTTCGGCGAAGTTCGAGATCTCGTAGGCCTCCAATCCCGCTTGGGCCAAGCGTTCGCGCGTCCAGGTCAAGCAGCGGACGCCTTCCTCTTCGGGAGGGAGGATGAGTTTGCCTTTTTGGTACAAACCTTCGAAGGCCGTCCCCGATTCGATCGTGAGATGGTAAGCGGAAAGGTGCCGCGGCTGAAAGCTCAAAGCCGTTTCGAGGTCCCGCTGCCAATCCTCAAAAGTCTGCCCCGGCAGCGCCATGATCAAGTCGAAATTCACGGTATTGAATCCGGCTTGGTAGGCGTCGGCGATGGTCTTTTTCGCTTCGTCCCCGGAATGAATGCGGCCTAAGACCTTTAAAAAACGGTCGTCGAAGGACTGAACTCCCATGGAGAGGCGGTTGACGCCTAAACCCCGGAAATTTTCGAGGGCGGCAAGGGAGACGGTTTTCGGGTTGGCCTCCATCGTCCACTCCGTTTCGGGCGACCAGTTGAAATACGCCTCTAAAGCGCATCGGATTTTTTTCAAAAGCCGGGGCGCCAAGAGAGACGGAGTGCCTCCGCCGAAGAAGAGCGTATGGATGTTTCGGCCTTGATAGGGCGCTGCTCGGGTATCGATTTCTCGAATTAATTCGTCGACATACTGTTCTTGAAGGGAGGCATCCCCATAACCTCGCGGCACGGAAAAGAAGTCGCAATAGCCGCATTTCACCTCGCAAAAAGGGATGTGCACGTAAATCGATAGATTCGTCATATTCGACTTGCTTTCGCCTCCCACACTTGATTAGCACGCACCCCAATCAACGGGGGAAGGCCTATGTCCATTACCGACAAATTAAAAGACTTTATTGTGACCGGTCCGCAATATGAGGACGGCGATCGCAAAGCCCAAATCATTGCCGTCTGCTCTCAAAAAGGCGGCGTCGGCAAGACGACCTCCACTGTAAACCTGGCCGCGTCGCTGGCTTTCTTCCACCAACGCCGCGTCTTGATCATCGATCTGGACCCCCAAGGCCACGTCGAAAAATCCTTAGGTGCCATCGTCAAGGACGGGGTCGAGTACTCTCCCCTCTCCCAAGTCCTGGAGGCCAAAAAAGGCAATATCATGGACGCCGTGGTCAAGACCGAGATCGAAGGCCTCGACATCACGCCCGGCGACAAGGCCCTCGTGCAAAGCGAATCTATCTTGGGATCCCGCATCGGCAAGGAAATCATCCTGGCGAACGCTCTCAAGACAGCCAGGACGCACTACGACTTCATCATTCTGGATTGCCCGCCGTCCTTGGGTAATCTCACCTTGAACGGACTGGTCGCGGCCCATTCCGTCCTCGTCCCCTGCGAAATGAGCGTCTTGGCCTTTGAAGGCGTGACCGATCTTCTAGACACGCTTCGTGAAGTGACGGAACGCTTAAACCCGACTTTAGAAGTCCTCGGCGTCGTCTTCACCCGGGTAGACGGCCGAAACATCACCATGAACAACTTGATCCTAGAGAACATGAAGCGTTTCTTCAGCGGCAAAATCTTCAAGTCCCACATCACGATCAACACCGCGATCAACAAGGCTCAGCTCGAAGGCAGGCCCGTCTTCGACTTCGCGCCTTCCTCCAGCGGTTCGCTCAATTACCAATCGCTCGCGAGCGAAGTGATGCAGCGCTTAAAGGCGCATTTAACGGTTGTGGGTCATGAGGGACGGCAAAAGGCCAATTAAGTAATATCCAATCCTATATCCAAAGCCGGCGCGGAGTGCGTGAGGGCGCCGATAGAGATGCGATTCACCCCCGTTTTAGCGTAATCCAGGACGTTTTCCAAAGTGATGCCTCCCGATGCCTCCGTTTGAACGCGGCCTGCGATGAGAACAACGGCTTTTTTCAAGTCGGACGTCGAAAAGTTATCGAGCAAAATGACATCCGCTCCGCATCGCAAGACCTCATCGATTTGATCCAGGCGGTCCACTTCGATTTCCACGAGCTTGCCGGACCGATTGTGCTTTTGGATGAGCATCAGGGCTTCCGTAATACTGCGGCCCATTAAGTGATTATCTTTGACCAAATATTGATCGTACAAACCTTGACGATGATTCTCTCCACCACCCATTTTAACCGCGTATTTTTCGAGCTCCCGATAGCCCGGAAGCGTCTTGCGCGTATCGAAGATCTTCGCGGACGTGCCGGCGACGGCATCGACGAATTTCCGGGTCAGGGTGGCGACGCCGGAGAGATGCTGGAGGAAATTCAAGGCCGTGCGCTCGGCTTTCAGGAGCGACGACGTCCGGCCCATCACCGCGGCAATTTTCCGTCCCTGCGTCAGGGCGTCGCCGTCGGTTGCGGACGCTTCCCAAGCGATCCTGCCATCGACCGTCCGGAACACGCGCTGTGCGACATGCGATCCCGCGAGGATGCCCGCCTCTCTCGCCACGAGATGCGCCGTCACCACGGGATCTTGGTTTCCGGGGCTCGCAAACAAGGCCTCCGTCGTGACGTCCCCGGAACCGACATCCTCGGCGAGGGAAAGCGCGATCATAGTTTGGATGGGGTCGGTCATGCATCCCGTTCAAATCATTTTTCGGCTTTGGTAAAGATGAAACTTCGCTGAGGAAGCCGAACGTCGATGAAGGTCACCGCTAAATCTTGAGGTCGCGATGTCCTAGGAACTCCGCCCGAAGCCCCCTTTGGATACTATCCGCATCCGCGAGGAATTCCCCGAAATTCCCCTTCAAGGAGGGCTCACGATGCGCGAGCCTTGTAAGAAGCAGCTCATATTCCTTGAAAAAACTAAGGACGGAATGGAGTTGTGCCAAGATCTCCTTCCGGTCCGTCCCGTACCGCATTAACTTTTGGATCCGGGCGATCACATGGTGGGTCGCGAAACGCGCGGGCGACTTGTCGGACGAAAAGCCGAACACATTCATGTCCGCTAGGCCATCCAGTAGAGGTTCTTTCCACGCACTCTCACGCAACTTTTCTCCGGCCTCCCGATAGATGAAAGGAGAGGCGCGGCGCAGGTCCATGGCAAGACCCGCGGCGAGCCCGTTATGGATGTCGTCGTGTACTTCCCAAGGAGAGGGGTGAAGGGTCGCGTTCATATCCCCGAGCACCGTCGGTTCCGTATTGATTCCTAGGAGGCCGAAGCCGTCGCCGCGAAGCTTCATGGCCGTATCGCGGGACGAATGTCCCTTGACGGGATAATAGAACATCGACCCTTTACCATGGGCTTGTTGGATTAAGGCTTCCTTCAAGGTAGGCGCCAGGAAAATCAAAATAGATGTTCCGTCCTCCAGCCAAGCCGCCAATTGAACGATATTGCCTGCATTATCGCCCACGATTCCCAACCAATCCCCCAGGAGAGGGATCCAACCATCTTGGGGGCCCGACCGTCTTCGATCCATAAAAATATTTTCGTAAGGCGCGACCGCTAGAACGACTCCGAGTGCGGGGGAGCCTCTCATGCCGCGCTTTCCTAAAGGCGCTAACGCGTTTTGGAATCTTCCTGGCTCGCGGCATGCCTTGGGAAACCGGCTGAACAATTCCAGAATGTCCATGGAAACGACGATCGCGCCTTCGATACCTCTCGCGAAGTCTTCGGCATTCGCCAACGACGCAAGGTCCAACAGGTCGGGATCGGGCCGAGAGCGCATGAGATCTTCCTTGGAGACTTCCCAGCCAACGTTCTCCGGGATCTGCTCTTGGAGCTGGCGAGTCAATGTGATGGCCCTGGAGTCAATCAAGCCCCTCGGTTGATAGTGAAAGGATTTGCCCGGAGGCGGATAAGCCCGCAACCTAAAGTCTGCCGGCATGCCATCCCGATAGATATCCTCCATCTCCGCAACTAATCCCGGGCGAGGGTGCCTTGCGTAAGCCAAGTCTTGAGGGTCGGATTTGAGGTAATGGCGTATGATCTCGACGACTCCCAGCACGCGACGCAACGCCGTCTCGAAAGACGCCCGGGGAGCGGAAGCTGGGTTTTGGAGAAGAGCGATATCGGTGAGGCACTTTCTGACCGCGGCAGGCTGGGTTATTTGGGCCGTACCGGGCTTTTTCTTTCTGAAATTCGAGAGCTCCTGCGTCAACTCCTCGAAGCCTTGCAGAGGCCATCCCATCACCCTTGCCATTTGCCGCAAACGCCACAACGCGTACTCCCTCGTTTGAGTCGCGTATGCGGACGACGCCTCCGTCCGGGACTTTAAGAGGCGAATCAAGGTATCTGGGTCGTAACCGTTGTTATCGCAGCACACCGACAAGGCGAAGGGCGGGATGCCGGCGACGGCTTGTTGGGCCTGCTGGAGAATGGCCGTGACTCTTGGATTGGCAGATCCGATCGCTGAGACTGTCATGGATTCTTTTTCGCGAAAAGCCGGGAAAAGTTGCGGAATTTATCGAATATTTTGGAGCATCGATCGCACGCATCCGGCCTTGAGCGGGATCTAGCTCTCGCCTCGGATTTTGAGTGTCGACTTGAGCCCCTAACGGAATGCCGCGCGCGGAGGTATGAAAAACTTTGTGGGCAAGCCCAGCTTGCGCCAGTAAATCCAGAGCTTCTCGGTATCCGTAGGAGGATTTTGCAGGCGAAATTTTCGAGTATTTAAATTTTCCACCGACCTAATGCGAAATCGCTTCGAAGGTCTCTCTAAGCTTAACAACCGGGGAGCGCTTTTTATATTTTGCAAAATCATCGATAAAAGATGTGATCATTTCATCTAGAATGGCCTGAGACTCTAAAATGTCTTGCTTCCCGACGTACGAATTCAAAACCGCCGGCATCCCGCCCAAGATTTGGAACATCTTAAATTTCTCTAAAAGTTTTTTATGAAAAGGAAGGTCAATGGGTTTATCGATCTCTGATTCGAGAAAATAGGAATGCAGGCTTTCTTCACCGATCACATCCAAATATTCCCCAAAACTTAAAGGGTACAAGAAAAGATGTGAGATACGGCCTACCCCAAAACACGTACAGAAAAGGTTTTCCCGACCTGCCTAGCCCCTCTTAATAATAAACATCTGTGATTATTACTTTTTTTCTGATTCTTGAAGGACAAGATCAATTTTTCTCTTCATAAAACAAGTCAATCTGATGATTATTTTTAATAGAAGTAAAGCCTAAAGAATGTTCTGAAGCGTCGATTCTAAACGCACCACTTTTGCCTGATTCTCGTCTACGCGTTGACGTTCTTCAGCCACCACGTCGGCATCAGCGCGGCTGACGAAATTGGCGTCCGCCAGGCGCTTCTCGCGGCGATCGGTGTCCTCCTTAAGGCGCTGGATCTCCTTCTCGAGGCGGGCGATCTCCTTCTCGAAATCGACGAGGCCTTCCAAGGGGATGTAAATATCCAGATCCGACAAGGCGGCATGAGCCATTTTCTTAGGGACGACTTTATCCGCGGACCACTTGGGAGCGATGGATTTCGTGAAACGTTGGATCATGTCCGCGTTCTCTTCCAAAAGCTTTTTCGTTTCCGGATGGGATCCGTAAAAGATCGGCGCGATCTCGGCTTTGAGCGGAATCTGGTTCTCGCCGCGGATCGTGCGGATCGCCGTGATCACTTCGATCAGCTTTTCGATCTCACGGGTTTCCTTTTCGAAGGCATGGCCCTGGGGCGTCGGGAAGGACGCCGTGACGATGGTGGCTTTCGGGTCCGGGTTCAGCTTTTTCCAAATCTCTTCGGTGATGAATGGCACGATGGGATGCAATGCGCGCATCGAGGATTCTAATACATAGGCCAAGACCGAAGCGTTGAGCTTCACCTTAGAAAATTCCAGGTACCAATCGCAGAACTGGCGCCAGAAGAAATGGTAGAGCTTCTTCGCGACTTCGTCGAAATGGTAGTTTTCCAAATCGGTTTTGACCTCGGCGAGCGTCTTGTCCCAAACCGTGAGGATCCACTTGTCGGTTACGCTCAGCCCGGCAAAGCCGGATCTGAGCTCAGGATCGGAGGGAGATACCGATTTCCCTTCGATACCTCCCATCTGCATCATCGCGAAGCGCGAGGCGTTCCAGATTTTGTTGCAGAAATTGCGGTACCCTTCGATCGTCTCTTCATTCAGCTTGATGTCGCGCCCCTGGGCGGCCAAAGCCGTCAGCGTGAACCGGAACGCGTCCGTCCCGAACTTCTCCATGATCATCAGCGGATCGACGACGTTCCCCTTCGACTTGCTCATTTTCTGCCCGTGCGCGTCCCGCACCAGGGCATGGATGTAGACGTCCTTGAAAGGCACGTCGTCCATGAACTCCAAGCCGAACATCATCATACGAGCGACCCAGAAAAAAATGATGTCGAAGCCGGTGACCAAGACGGAGGTCGGGTAAAAGGCCTTCAGCTCGGGCGTTTTTTCGGGCCATCCCAAGGTGGAAAAAGGCCAAAGACCGGAGGAGAACCAGGTATCGAGGACGTCCTCTTCCTGACGTAAATTTTTCGAGGAGCATTTCGGGCAAGAGGCGGGCGTCTCGCGTGCGACGATCGTCTCGGAACATTCGCAGAACCACGCCGGGATCCGGTGCCCCCACCAAATCTGGCGCGAGATGCACCAGTCCTTGATGTTCTCCATCCACTGCTCGTACACCTTCGTCCAATTTTCCGGGTAAAACTTCGTTTTCCCGGAACGCACGGCCTTAAGCGCGCGGTCGGCTAAGGGCTTCGTCTTCACGAACCATTGCAGGGATAAGTAGGGTTCGACGACCGTCTTGCAACGGTAGCATTGGCCGGCGCTGAGCTTATGTTTGTCGATTTGGGTGAGGAAACCCTTCTCCTCGAGTTCGGCGACGATTTGCTTGCGCGCTTCGAGGCGGTCGAGGCCTTGGAAATGGAGGGTATTCTCGTTCATCTTCGCATCGGGCGTGAAGATGTTGATGCGTTCGAGCTGGTGGTCGTTGCCGAACTGGAAGTCGTTGAAGTCGTGGGCCGGCGTCACCTTGACCGCGCCGGTGCCGAACTCCTTGTCGACCCGGTAATCCGCGATAACGGGGATCGGTCGGTTCGCCAACGGCAATAAGAGACGTTTGCCGACCAGATCCTTGTAACGCTCGTCCTCCGGATGCACGGCCACGGCGGTGTCACCCAGCATCGTCTCCGGACGCGTCGTCGCGACGACGACATGGCGGTCCAAATCCCCGACGATCGGGTAGCGGATCCGCCACAGCGACCCGTCCTGCTCCTGGTGTTCCACTTCGATGTCGGAAAGCGCGGTTAAACACCGCGGGCACCAATTGATCAGGTACTTGTCGCGGTAAATGAGGCCTTTCTCATACAAGCACACGAAGGCTTCGCGGACGGCGGTCGACAACCCCTCGTCCATCGTGAACCGCTCGCGGCTCCAATCGCAGGAAGCGCCGAGGCGCTTGAGCTGATGGACGATCTGGTTCCCGCTCTGCTCCTTCCACTGCCACACGCGCTCGATGAATTTTTCGCGGCCGAGGTCCTGCCGCTTCTTTCCCTCTTTTTTCAGCTCGCGTTCGACGACGTTTTGGGTCGCGATGCCCGCGTGGTCGGTACCGGGCACCCAGAGGGCGTTTTTCCCCAGCATGCGTTGGTACCGGACGAGGATGTCTTGGAGCGTGTTATTGAGCGCATGCCCCATGTGCAGGACGCCGGTGACGTTCGGCGGCGGGATCACCATCGAGAAATTATGTGCGGGATCGCCGGCGGGGTTGGCGCGGAACAAGTCCCGATCGAGCCAGATTTTAAGCCATTTCTCCTCGACCTGCTTCGGGTCGTACACGGTATCCATTTCTTGGGACATAGGCAGGTGGGCCTAACGAAGGGGGCTAAGGCTGTCAAACGAACCTTAAGACAGAACCAATTGGCGCGCGTCGATTGAAAGATTGCCGGAGAAATTCCCCTCGGCATGGGCGGAGTTCACGTGGATGTTCCCGTTCGGATGCACGTGGAAACTCAGATAGTAAAGGAACGAGATATCCCGGATGGGTTCGGGCGAGAAAATCGGCGTGCACACGCCCGTGCGGCGGCGCGCGGAGGGCGTGCGCGCCATCTCGATGGCGCTCTCGCGGAACCGTTTGCCCAGGATCTGGCAAAATCCGTAATCCTCCGACGTCAGCCGCGGGTGCAGCTCCTTCTCAGGCATCAAGTCCACGGCTTTTTGCGACCGGACGCGCGCCCGGAACATCTTCCGGTCGGTCGTATACACCTCCCGGCGCGGCAGGACATTGTCCTGGGCCAAGCGGTACGTCGTCCAACACGCTTCGTACACGCTCGTCATCTCGTCCTCAGCGCTGTACCAGACGCCGTAATCCAACCCGTCGCCGAAACGGCCCAGGCCCCATTTCTCCCTCCGGAAGACCGCCAAGACGTCGTCGGATTCGAGCGTGCCGTACTGGTAGACTCGGTTCCTTTGGGGCTCCCCATGGTCGATGCCAGAAGTGATCTGGATCATGCCGTCCACGATGGCGGCTTCGTCTCGATCGCACACGTCGTCCAGGAGATCCTGCGACGGCGCGCACGTGAAGATGTTCCGGAAAACCACGTTTTGATAAATGACGGGATGGAGTTCGGGGAGATCCATAAATTTTATTCGAGGCTGGGGAAATCGACGGCGGCTTACGTCCTCACTTGGTCTAACTTCCTCCGGATCGCGGCGATCGACGCGTACGAGTTGATCTCCCCGCCCTCTTGGATGATCTGAAGCGGGCTTTTCCCCCCGAAAAGATAGTCCTGCGGCGTCCTCATGAAATCGTATACGGCCCTTCGGTTATAGGGAAAAAGGATCCTGAGGTTCTTATGAATCCCGGCGAGATTCCCCACGCGGCAAAACTTATCGGGGTCCTGAGGGATGATGCTTTTCTTTTCCCACTCTTTCAGCTTCGTGGCATGGTACTTCACGCCCAAGAGCAAGGCCTGGTCTTTGGGATGGATCTTCCAATGATTCATGAGGCTCCAAAAAACCTTCCCCAAAGCCAGCGTGGATTTTTCATCCACCGGAATCGCGTGGATAGGTAGCGGACCCTCTACCGTCGAATCCGCAAAACCAAAGCTCGGCAACGCTAAAGCTTCCATAATCCCCAAGATATCCTTATTTTGCATTTTTGCAACATATTTTTATTATAAATAATAAATATATGATATTACATATATTAATTATTAGCAAATATGCTTTGACAGGGCATTTTATTCCTAATTATAGTTAGGTCATGGCTAAAAACACCGCCCGCCTCATCATCGCCTCCACGGACAACTGCGCCGACCTCTTCTGGGCAACGAAGTTTCATGTGCCGGATCCCATCGTCTTCTTCGAACACCGGGGGAAGAAATACCTGGTGGCCTCCGATCTGGAAGTCGGCCGGGCTCAAAAAGAAGCGGACGTCGATCATGTGCTTTCCCATTCCGTCTATGACGAGACGTTAAAGCGAAAAGGCGCTAAGAGACGTCCGGGAGACGTCACGGCATCGATACTCAAGGAAAAAGGGATCCGAGAACTCGTCGTCCCCTCTTACTTCCCCGTCGCCTCCGCTGAGAGCCTCAAATCGTTCGGGTTTCATATCACGGTGGGACCGGACCCTTTTTATCCGGAACGGCAATACAAGACTCTCGAAGAGAAGAAGAACATCGTCGAGGCGATCCGTGCGACGGAGGCCGGTATCCTGGAAGCCATCCGCCTCATCAAAGCCGCAAAAATTAAGAATGGGAAAATTATTCATCAGAAAAGGATTCTGACGAGCGAGACCCTTCGCCGCATCATCGAAATCAAGATGCTCGAAAACGGCGCTCTCGGCCAGCACACGATCGTGGCCTGCGGCAAGCAAGCCGCCGACCCGCATTGCCGGGGCACGGGACCTCTATACGCGCACCAGACCATCGTGCTCGACGTCTTTCCGAAATCGATACGCACCGGGTATTACGGCGACGTCTCGCGCACGATCCTCAAAGGCTATGCGTCCGACGCGGTGATGCGGATGTACCAAGCGGTCCGGGAATCCCAAGCCGCCGGAGTCAAGGCTGTGCGCCACGGCATCGACGCCGCGAAAGTGCACCAAAAAGTCAGCGACGTCCTGAGCTCGCACGGCTTTAAGACATTCGTGAAGAACGGCCATCCTCAAGGATTCATCCACTCGACCGGCCATGGCTTGGGGCTCGACATCCACGAGGCCCCGCGCGTCTCGCGCCTCTCGAACATCCTGAAAAAAGGCATGGTCGTCACCGTGGAACCGGGCCTTTACTACGAAGACTTGGGCGGCGTGCGCATCGAGGACGACGTTTACGTGACGCAGAACGGTTGCGAAAATTTGGTGAAAATAGCGAAGACTTTTGTGATTCCTTAAGACGAATTACAACTGTTCGAGCAGATCCTTCCGCTTCTTCTTGTATTCTTCCTCGGTGATCAATTCGTCCTTCTTCAATTGATCGAGCTCCTTGAGGCGGTCTTTGATGGACTTCCCGGCTACCGGAGCTTGCGGAGCTTTCGCTTCTTTTTGGGGTTCTTTTTTGCCTTCTTTATCTTCTACGGACGTTTTCTTATCCTTCGCGCCGCTTTTCGGTTCGGAAGCGGCGGGGACTTCCTTAACTTCACCGCTCGCCGTGAAATGGTTCAAGTCGAACACGATCTCTTCCGGATCCCACGAAACGCGGTTTTGGCCGGGCTGGACCTCCAAGGAAACGCCCAAACCCTTCGCCTCTTGGGCGGCGCGCTGGGCGCCCATCGTCGTCCGGTCCCCGAGCATCTTCGCATGGAGCTTGTTGAATTTGAAGTGCAGCCCGTCCTCTTTTACGAAAGCGCGGATGATGGTCAAACGATCGTCTTGGATGACGAAGCTGGGATCCTTCGTGAAGAAGGAAACCGCGACGATTTGGTCATCCTTCGCCTTTTGAAACCCTTCCACGACGTAAGGCAGCAAAAACTCGACGTGCCCTTCCTTGAAGAGGTCGGCATCGGACATTTTTTTGGAGAGGATGACTTTCTTGTTGAAGTGGAGGGACTTCAAGATCGCCCTCATCTGCTCCGACGTGAACGTCGCCGGGTGCTTCAAGCCGCCTTCCTTTTCTTCCTTCGACGCCTTACTGAGCTTCACGTAGTCGATCTTGTTGGGGCTCTTATAGAGATAGTCATCGGCATGGGCGGCTAACGAAAGAACCAACGACGCGACCGCAAGGCAGATTATTTTTTTCATATGAGCTCCTTAAAGCAATCATGGGCTGACACGCAAAGCGCGCGTAAGCCTCAACCCTTATGCCGTCAACGGATTAATCGCGTGCAGTGATGAAAATACACAACAATTTCAAGAAAATTTCGATAACTAGGAGAAGGAAGCTTTAGATATGAATCCGGTAAAGCCATACGGCTCTCTTTTAGAATTCAATTTCCCCGGTCGGCTCCGTAAATTTACTGGGGGAGTGAGAGCTAGTTAATGCAGTGTTCTTCCGGT
>CAZKQW010000002.1:0-260390 GCA_964555055.1 uncultured Pseudomonadota bacterium
TCTACTTCCACACCCAACTTCCTCAAAGCTTTTTTAAGAGTTTTTCAGGAAACTGCTAATCGGAATTGCACTAATTGATCTAGACGGCTTTCGATGATTG
Source organism: uncultured Pseudomonadota bacterium (assembly GCA_964555055.1). GTDB lineage: Bacteria > UBA10199 > UBA10199 > JACPAL01. Next base: position 101 of record CAZKQW010000002.1, read on the forward strand.
TCATGGCCCCCTCGCCTACATCGCTATTTCCAGCCCACTGAAATGAAGATCCTTTTCCGGCTTGCGGCCCTACATAAGAAACTTGAGCATTCGGATCTTTCTTAGCCCATGGAGACCAAGCCTGCCACGCATGCAAGTCATTGATTTGGGTAAAAACCACATCCGCTGGCGCGGTGATGGTGATACTTCGCGTGATCCGAAAATCATCAGGTCGTGTCGCTGCAAAGAGACACAGCGCTGACAATACAATGAACATAAAAAGAAGAAGTTTTTTCATAAGCTATTATTTCTGAGTCAGTTTTCTCAGCTTCAATCTCAGCGCATTGAGTCGAATGAAACCTTCCGCATCTTGTTGGTTGTAAACGGTATCCGTTTCAAACGTCGCATAGGCTTCACTGAAGAGTGAGTAAGGAGACGTGCGGCCGACAACGTGACAACTACCTTTGTAAAGTTTGACGCGCACGACTCCGCTGACAAATTCCTGACTTTGGTCAATCATGGTTTGCAGCATTTCTCTTTCAGGAGCGAACCAATAACCATAATAAATCATTTCGGCATAACGCGGGATCAGGCTGTCGCGCAGGTGCATCACTTCGCGGTCCATCGTGATCGTCTCGAGGGCGCGGTGGGCCTTTTGCAAGACGGTGCCGCCCGGGGTTTCGTACACACCGCGGCTCTTCATGCCCACATAGCGGTTCTCGACGATGTCTTCTCGTCCCACGCCGTGGTCGCCGGCGATGTGATTGAGTTGATCCAAGAGTTTCGCGGGCGAGAGCTTCTTGCCGTCCAAGGCGACGGGATTTCCCTTTTCGTAGGTGATTTCCAAGTAGCGAGGCTTGTTCGGGGCTTGTTCCGGATCCTTGGTGATCTGGAAGATGTCGGCGGGCGGTTCGGCCCACGGATCCTCCAAGATGCCACCTTCGTAGCTGATGTGAAAGAGGTTCACGTCCGAGCTGTAAGGCTTCGACTTCGAGGCGCTGACGGGGATCTTATGCTTATCCGCGTACTGGATCAGGTCCGTGCGTGACTTGAACTCCCAGGTCTTCCAGGGAGCGATGACTTGGATGTTCGGCTGGTGAGCGTAATAGGTGAGCTCAAAACGCACTTGGTCGTTCCCCTTCCCCGTCGCTCCGTGCGCCACGGCTTGGGCTTTTTCTTTTTGGGCGATCTCGATCTGCTTCTTGGCGATCAAAGGCCGCGCGATGGAGGTACCCAAAAGATACGTCCCTTCGTAGACGGCATTACCGCGCAACATGGGAAAAACATAATCCCGAACGAATTCCTCTTTGAGGTCGGCGACGTAGCATTTCGAAGCGCCCGTCCGGAGGGCCTTGGCCTTGATCGCATCCAGATCCTCGGCCTTTCCCAAACCCTGGCCCAAATCCGCGCAAAACCCGATGACCTCGCAGTCGTACTTCTCTATCAGCCAACGCACCATGATCGACGTATCGAGGCCTCCGGAATAAGCCAATACCACCTTCATCTTTTGTTTTTTCGGCATTCTATTCTCCAATTTCATTATTTCTTGATGAGGAATTCCAGAACTGCTTTTTGCACGTGCAAGCGATTCTCCGCCTCGTCCCAAATGTGGGACTGCGGTCCGTCCAAGACGTCGTCCATCACCTCTTCGCCCCGATGAGCCGGGAGGCAGTGTAAAACGATGGCGTCCTTTTGTGCCTTCTTCATGAGGGCTGTGTTCAATTGAAACGGCTCGAAAAGCCTGCGCTTCTCGTCCGAAACTTCCTGTCCCATGGAGAACCAGGTATCCGTGTTCACGACGCTTGCGCCGCGCACACCTTCTTCCGGATCGTTCGTCAACGTGATCAGGTGCCAATTCTTGCGATACGCGGGAAACGACGCCGCGTATTCCTTGATCTCTTCGATTTGGGCTTCGTAGCCTTTGGGCGTGGCGACCTTCATCGGGAAGCCGAGCATGAGGGACGCCATGATCCAGGTGTTCGTCATGTTGTTCCCGTCGCCGACGTACGAGACCGTTGTTCGAAGTTTTTTATCTTTGTGTTCTTGAATGGTCTGCAGGTCCGCCAAGACCTGGCACGGGTGGCAAAAATCCGACAACGCGTTGATCACAGGGATTTGGGACGCCGCCGCCAACTGTTCCAAGCCCTTTTGGCCGAACGTGCGGATGACGATGCCCTGCACGTAGCGCGACAGGACGCGCGCCGTGTCTTCATACGATTCGCCGCGGCCCAACTGGCTGGAATCCGTCTGGAGGGAAACCGAATGGCCTCCCAGCTCATTCACCGCCACATCGAACGACACCTTCGTGCGCGTCGACGGCTTCTCGAAGACCAAAGCGACGTTCTTACCCTTCAGATGGGAGGACAGCTTTTTTTGGCGACGGAGTTTTTTGTATTGGGTCGCGCGCGCTAGGATTTTCAGGAGTTCTTCGGGTTTGAGGTCGAAAAGGGTCAATAAGTCCCTTTTAACGGCTTTTTTCTTCATGGGAGCGCGTACTCTTTGAGAATTTTAAGCTTCGCGTCAACGACAAAAATAAAACTGAAGACCGGGATTGCAATCGACGGAAAATTCCCTTAGGAAATGCGGCTTCGTTATGCCCAAAAAGAAAGCTTCACGCACGACGGCCAACGGTACTTCGATCGCCCTGACGGGTACGGCGGGCTTCGTGGGAAGCCAGCTCCTGCGGGCGCTCGAGGACGACTCCCGCTATTCCCAGATCATCGCCATCGATTACCGGAAACCCCCTTTCGAGACGAAGAAGACGAAGTTCTACCGTTTCGACCTCACGGAGACGCTCGCCGACGCCAAATTACTCGAGATTTTCGAAAAGGAGAACGTCGATACGGTCATCCACGCGGCGTTCCCCGTCTCCCCTCCCCGGGATCTTTCTTGGGCGCACGAACTGGTCTCCGTCGGCACGATGTACGTGCTGGACGCCTGCGCCGCGAAAAAAGTCCGTAAACTCATTTCCGTTTCCACAACCGAGCTTTACGGGGCCTACCCGAACAACCCCAACTTCCTCTCCGAGAAACACGCCTTGAGGGGAGGTTTTAAGAGTAAGTTCCTCCGGGACCGCGTGGATGCCGACAATCAAGTCCTCTCGTTCGCCAAGAAGCATCCGGAAACCATCGTGACTTTATTGCGGCCCTGCACCATTTTGGGGCCCAACGTGAATCACTATAAAACGGACTTTCTCCAGCGCCTCGTCATCGTCACGGTGCTGGGTTACGACCCACTCTTCCAATGCGTGCACGAGGACGACGTGACGCGCGCGTTCAAGCACGTGATCGAAAAGGACTATCCGGGGGTCTTCAACATCGTCGGCGGCGGCGTCCTTCCCCTCTCCCGCGTGCTCCACTTGGCGGGGAAGCTGTCCATTCCGATGCCCAGCCCCATTCTTTACCCGCTCGTCAATTTGCTCTGGGCCCTCGACATCATCAACGCGCCCAGTTCCCGCCTGGACTTCCTCAAGTACCTCTGCGTAGCGGACGGCGAGAAGGCTAGGAAAGTCATGGGATTCGAAGCGAAATATTCCACGAAGGAGACGTTGTTGTCGTTCATCGGGGCGCAGCGCTTGAAGCAAGCCCATTTGGACGACTTACGTCTCGTGGTGAACCGCTAGGAACGCATTATGGAAAAGAAAGCTTGGGAAAAAGAGGCCGGAAACGTTCATTACTTAAAACCGACCGAGAAGGATGCCGCCAAAGAGGCCCCAAAATCCCAGAGGTCCTCCGAGGACTCTTCCTATCAAGACCTGGTTTCGGGATTGGAAAAGCGGCTCGAACAGCGGATCGCCTCCATCGAAAAGGAATTCACCCAACGTCTGGATACTTTAGGGAATAAAAAGGCCTCCGATACCTTGTCTCAGCATTTCTCGGATCAGCTAGCCTCGATGGTGACACGACTCGAAGAGAGGATCCAATCCATTTCCCGTGACGCCAAAAGGACGCATCCTCCGTCCTCCCTGTTGGAGAATTCGCAAAAGACCCTGCTGAGAGGTTTCCAGACGCTCAAGAAGTTCGTTTCGACTTCGGAAATCCGGGACCTCTTGAAGGACCTTTGGTTCGGCCAGCGCAATCTTAACGATGAGTTCGACGAATTCGGCATGGACCCGCGCTTCAAGGAAAGGGTCAAACCCCTCTTCGATTTCCTCTATTACGATTATTGGCGCGTTTCCGTGAAAGGCTTGAACCATATCCCGAACGAAGGGGCCGGTTTGATCGTTCCCAACCATTCCGGGACCTTCCCCTACGACGGCGCCATGATCGCGGAAGGCATCGTCAACGACCACCCGTCTCGCAAGGACGTGCGCTTCCTGGTCGAGGATTTCGTGTACCACTTCCCTTTCATGGGGACGTTCATGTACCGTATCGGCGGTGTCCGCGCCTGCCCCGAGAATTGCGAGAGGCTCCTCTCGAAGAAGCATTTGGTGACCGTCTTTCCGGAAGGCATCAAAGGGATCGGAAAGGCCTATAAAAACCGCTACCGTCTGCAGCGCTTCGGCCGCGGCGGTTTCATCAAGCTCGCGTTGAGGACGCAGTCGCCGATCATCCCCACGGCCGTGATCGGAGCCGAGGAGATTCACCCTCTCTTGCATCGCTCCACCCTACTCGCGCGCCCTTTGGGCGTGCCTTACATCCCCATCACGCCGACGTTCCCTCTCTTAGGACCTTTAGGGCTCATTCCTTTTCCCTCCAAGTGGACGATCGTTTTCGGCGAGCCGATCCATTTCTCGCCGCAATACGGCCCCGAAAGCGCGGACGACCAACTCCTGGTCAACCGCCTCTCGGAAATGGTGCGCGAGAAAATCCAAGACATGATCGTCGAGGAGTTGAAGCTGAGGCGGTCGGTTTGGTTCGGCTGATTTAAAGAAATTTCGGGATATTCTTCTTGATGGATTCGACGGCGGGCTGGTCGAAGGGGTTGATGTTATCCAAAACCCCCGCGTAGACGGTTTCAAGCTCCGACATCACGATCAATTGACCCACCGTAAAGGGATCCACATGCCTTAAGAGAATGGTTTGGTGCGGTCGTCCGGCTTCGGTCAGGGCTTGAGCCGTGGCCTGGCGTTCCGCCGACTGGAGGGATTGGATGGAGAGGTGTTTGAGGAAGATACCTTGGCTCGAGACTTCCGTGTCTGGCAACACGATATCATTTTCAGCTTGTTCCGTACCGACGAACGTCACGACTTTATCGTCGGGCCCTTCCAAATAAAGCTGGAGTTGGGAATGCTGGTCGGCGGGACCGAGATTGGAGAGGGGTGTCGTCCCTTCGTTAACGATCTCTCCCTTGAGGGAATATTTCTTCCCTAAACTCTCAGCCCAAAGTTGGGCGAACCAGGGCGCGAAGGACTTTAGCCTTTCCCCATAAGGAAACGTCGCGCGCAGAGACCGCCCCCTGCCGCGCTGCTCGCGGTGGGCCAAGGCACTGAACAAAGCGGGATTCATCCAAGGGTCCGGAGATTGGCAGCGTTCCACCATCCGTTGGCCACCGAGCAAAAGCCCTTCCACGTCGACCCCTAGAAAGGCCGCCGGGAATAGGCCAACGGGCGTAAGGACCGAGTAACGTCCGCCGACGCCCGGCGGGATGGACAAACTCGCGATCCCTTCGTCTGTGGCGATTTTCCGAAGAAGCCCCTCTTGAGGGTCGGTGATGAACACGAGGTTCTTTCGGTAGCTCTCGACCAGCTGCTGTTTCAGCAAGTTTTGGAAAAAGACGTAGGCGGCTAAGGTCTCGATCGTTTTCCCCGATTTACTGACCACAACGACGAGGGTCTTTTTAAAATCCAACCGCTCCCTCCAAAGATGCCATACGTCGGGATCCAAATGATCGCAGAGGAAAAAGCGGTGTCCTTGGGCTAACGCGAGAGACTCGACTAAAAAACGCCCCCCCAAAGAAGAACCCCCGATTCCTAAGAGCAATAAGCTCTCGTAATCCGCCCTCTTCTGTCGGGCCAGAGTGACGATCTCCTTCAGATGGTCCTTTTGATGCGGCAACTCGAGAAACGGCAGTTGCCCCAAGCGGTACAGATCCTGGATGCCCTTATGGGCTTGGATCGTCGCGGTTTCGTGGGGTTTGAGATCCGCCTCGCAGATGTCGAGGTTCGCCGTTTGGCAGAGGATATCGGTATGCGTCGTCATTATTTCACGCAAATCATCGTGTAGGAGGCCACGCACCCTTCCGTGGTCGCTGGGATCTCCTCCCGCTCTTGGACGGTTCGTAGACAAGTAACGAGTCCTACGGAATCTCCTGTCGTCGCAATACCCACGCGCGTGGAAACCGTGTTCGAGTTGATCGTGGCGACTGAAGCCGTGAACTTACACTGGGCCGCCGTAAAACCTGTAGGAAGGCTGACCGTAGAACCATTCGAAATATACCCGGCGTCAATCGCAATTTGAGGGGTTGTCGTGGTGACGGCAATCGCGGCGTCCCTTATTTCTGGGATAATTAATCCGCCGGTATCGGGACCTTCATCTTCCGCATGGGCGATCCCGGGCCCCACATCCGCACCGCCGCAGGCGGCTAAACTTAGGAAGAGCACAGGCACTAAAGAGAGAAATCGCTTTTTCATAAAAATCTCCTGAAAATTAAGTTAACCGATATTCAAACCCTTTTCCGCCAAATACTTGGGATATAAAGCATAAGCCGGCTTGATGATGGGAAGAAGCTTAAGAATCTTGGGGATCGGTCCCTTCGCGACCATCTCTCGACGAGCGAGAGCGATCACTAAATTGACGTTCCCTAACCAAAACCGATGAGCCACGTCGGCCTTCATGCTCATTTCGACTTCCGCTTTCTTCGCCACATCGTTGAAACTAATGAGGCCTTGGGGACCCGTCAGATCGATGGTGATCGAGAGCGCCGGGTCCGTATAATTGAATTTGATAACCATTTTGGAAGCCAAAAGCTTATGAGCCATCTCTTGTTGGGTCAGGAGAAATTGAAAAAAACCTCCCAATACTTCCTGCAGCCTTTCCGACGATTCGAAAAAAGCCATACGTCTCCTTATCGTTTGAACGCTTTTTGGATGAAGGGAAGAAGGTCTTCCTTGACCACTTCCCTTGGATTGTAAAAACTGGTCCCGTCGTTGACGGCGCCTTCCGCGATGGCATCGAGCAGGTCGAACGAAACGCCCGCGTCCGTCAGGTTGTCCGTCATGCCGCAAGCCTGCTTTAGCTCCAGGCGCAATTTTTTGATCGATTCGATGCCGAGACGCGCGACCTCCTCCTCAGCCATGGAGCCTTTTTGGATGCCTAAAAGGCTCGCGACGCGCGCGTATCGGGGGACGCATTTTTCAAAATTATACTCCATCCCCCACGGCAAGAAGATGCTATTGGCCAGCCCGTGATGGATACCGGCCAAGCCTCCGGTCGCGTGGGACATCCCGTGGACGACTCCCACCATCGAATGGTCGAACGCGATCCCCGCCAGAGTCGCCGCCGTCATTAGGGCGCTGCGCGCCTCGAGGTCCTGCCCGTTCAGGACGGCCTTGAGGATGTTCTGCCGGATCAACGGGATCGCTTGGGCGGCCAAGGCTTCGGAGATGGGGTTTGACTGGATGCTCGTCATGGATTCGATCGCGTGGGTTAAGGCGTCCATGGCGGTGGCCGCCGTGAGCTTCGCCGGCAGTCCGAACGTGAGCTCGGGATCCAAGATTGCCAAGTGGGGCGCGAGATTCCGGTCGACGAAGGAAAGCTTCGTGTGCGTCTCAGCGTCCAGGATGACGGCCGCGTGCGTGACTTCGCTGCCCGTACCCGACGTCGTCGGAATGGCGATGAGGGGCTTCAAAGGCCCGGCCAAGGTCTCGGCTCCCGAATAATCATTCACGAGATCGCCTCCATAAGTTAGTAGGATATCGACGCATTTCGCCGTATCGATGACGCTGCCGCCGCCGATGGCGATGATGCCGTCGACTTCCTTTTGGCTCGCCTCGTTGGCGCATTCTTGGATGATCTTGAGTTCCGAGTTCGGAGGGACGCGGTCGAAGACCGAAACGACTTCCAACCCCGCGCTTTTCAGACCTTCGATGATAGGCGCCACAAGCCCGACCTTCACGAGCATGGCGTCCGTAATCACTTGCACCTTCGTGAGGGAAAAGTGGGACAGTTCCGCGGAAAAATCCTTGGAAATCCCAGGTTGGAAAACTAACTTCGTCGGACAGTAAAACTGGAAGAAATCGCTCGCCGGCATAGACATCCCTCTTAAGGAGCTTATTCTTAAAGGTTTTTGTCGCGAAAGACTAGCAAGAACTGCGGGAGACGTTGCGGGGGATGGGCTCGGGATAATTCTTCGTGAAGCAAGCGTCGCAAAACCACTCGCCCGGGTTCTTCTCGAACCAATAAAGGCCCTTGGGAGAAAGGTAGCCTAAGGAATCCGCGCCCAAATATTTTGTCGTTTCCTTCACCGTCTTCTGGGCCGCGATGAGTTCGTCTTCGCTGGGCGTATCGATTCCATAATAGCAGGGCGCGATCGTCGGGGGCGACGAAATGCGCATATGGACTTCCTTGGCGCCCGCGTCTCGGATCATCTTCACGATTTTCTTGGACGTCGTCCCGCGGACGATCGAGTCGTCGATCACGACCACCCTCTTTCCCTTCAGGACTTCACGGATGGGGTTGAGTTTGATCTTCACGCCGAAGTGCCTGATCGACTGCTTGGGCTCGATGAACGTACGGCCCACGTAGTGGTTCCGGATCAAGCCGAATTCAAAAGGAATCCCGGATTCTTCCGCATAGCCCAAAGCCGCCGGCACCCCGCTGTCCGGCACGGGGATGACGACATCCGCCGGCACGGGATGTTCCTTCGCCAGTTGTTTCCCGAAGCCTTTGCGCATCTCATAAACGTCGCGACCGAAGACATTGCTGTCCGGACGCGCGAAGTAGATGTATTCGAAGATGCACATGGCCTTCTTGTGGGGTTTTTCGAAGGGTTTGAGGCTTTTGACCCCATTAGGGTCTATCACGACGATTTCGCCGGGCTCGATGTCCCGCACGTACTCCGCCTCGATCAAATCCAAGGCGCAGGTCTCGCTCGCGACGACCCAGGCATTATCCTTCTTACCCAAGACGAGAGGACGCCATCCGAAAGGATCGCGAGCCGCGATCAAGCGCGTTTCCGTCAGAAAAAGCAGCGAGTAAGCCCCTTTGATCTGCTTCAAAGCGTCGACGATGCGGTCGACGAGTTGGTTTTTAGAGGACTGCGCGACCAGATGGACGATGACTTCGGTGTCCATCGTCGATTGGAAGATGGATCCATGGGCCTCGAGCTCCCCTCGGATCCGGTCGGCATTCACGAGATTGCCGTTATGCGCGATCGCCAGAGCCCCGCGCGAATAATCGATGGCGAAGGGCTGGCAATTCTTCAAGATGCTGCCGCCGGCCGTCGAGTAACGCACGTGGCCGATGGCCGCTTTTCCCGGCAATTTTTGCAGAACAGGTTCGCTGAAAATGTCCGCGACATGGCCCATCTCGCGGTGCGAATGGAGGGTTTTACCGTCGGAAGAGACGATTCCGGCGCTTTCCTGTCCGCGGTGTTGAAGCGCATAAAGCCCTAAATAAGCTAAATTAGACGCTTCCGGATGATTATAGATACCGACGATGCCGCACATTAATGAAGGGCCCTTTCTAGACCGTTTTCCCACGCGTCTTTTAGCGCCTCGACCGGAGACGAAACCAAGTCGGAAAACACAAAATCCTTCTCGATCACTTCCCCCAACACGACGACGGGGCACTTCTTGCGTTTGGCAATGTTCAGGACTTTTTCCAAATGTTTTTTCGGTACGGAGACGACGATGCGGGACTGGGTTTCGGAGAACAGCAGGGACGCGGCCTGCAAAGGCGTTTCCGCCGACTTGACGTCGATGGCCACGCCGAGATTTTGAGGGCCGGTGAAGCACGATTCCGCCAAAGCCACCGCCAGTCCGCCTTCGGAACAATCATGGGCGGAAGCGACCCATCCTTTGCGGATCGCCTCGAGACACGCGGCTTGGAGATTTTTTTCCTTCTTTAAATCAAGGGATGGAGGCGAACCCGCGACTTGACTATGGATGACCTTCAAATACTCCGATCCTCCCAATTCTTCCTTCACCCTCTTCAAATCATCGCCCAACAAGACGACCGCGTCGCCGACGTTCTTGAACCACTGGGTCACATGCTTCGAAACATCGTCCAACACCCCCACCATCCCGATGGTCGGCGTCGGGTAGACGGCGCCTTCCGGGGATTCGTTATAGAAGCTGACGTTTCCGGAGACGATCGGCGTGTTCAAAGCCTTGCAGGCCTCTCCCATGCCCTTCAAGGCTTCGCGGAACTGCCACATGACGCCTGGATTCTCAGGGCTACCGAAATTGAGGCAGTCCGTGGTCGCCAGAGGCTTGCCGCCGGAGCAGACGATGTTGCGCGCCGCTTCGGCCACCGCGATCATCGCTCCCTTCTTCGGATCCAAATAACAGTAACGGCTATTGCAATCGGACGTCAGAGCCAGTCCTTTTTTCGTCTTCCGGCCTCCGGTATGGGGCTCCTTCAGCCGCATGACGGCGGCGTCTGAACCCGGGAGGATGGCCGTATTCGTGCCCACCATGTGGTCGTATTGTCGGTACACCCATTTTTTGCTCGCGATGTTGGGCGAAGCCAATAAGCGCTTGAGGACCTCCGTCTGGCGAAGCGGCTCCGCTTGCGTTTCGACGAGCCGCTTAAAGTCGACCTTTCGGGTTTTCTCCAAATAAGCCGGCTTTTTCACGGGACGACGGTAGACCGGGGCGCATTCGGTGATGGGCATCGTCGGCAACGTGCCTTCCAACTTCCCGTCATGGTAGACGAAGACGTTCTGTCCTTTAATGACCTTTCCGACCACGGCCGCATCCAGGTCCCACTTCTCGAAAAGCTTGAGGATGCGCTTTTCCGTGCCTTTTTTCGCGACGAAGAACATGCGTTCCTGGGATTCGGAGAGCATGATTTCGTAAGGCGTCATCTTCTCTTCTCGGAGCGGCACCTTCGATAGATCCATTTCGATGCCGACATGGCCCTTGCCGGCGAGCTCCAACGACGAGCAGGTCAACCCCGCCGCACCCATATCCTGGATACCGACGACGTCTTTCCCGTTCATGAGCTCCAGGCACGCTTCCAAGACCAGTTTTTCTGTGAAGGGATCGCCGACTTGGACGGTGGGTCTCTTCTCTTCCGAGCCCTCCTCGAAGACGTCGGAGGCCATCGTCGCGCCGTGGATCCCGTCGCGTCCCGTCTTGGAACCGACGTAGATGACGGGATTGCCGATGCCGCCCGCCTTCGCGTAAAAAATCTTCTCTTTCCTCGCGACGCCGACGCACATCGCGTTCACCAGGATGTTGCCGTTATAACATTCTTCGAAATAAACTTCGCCGCCGACCGTGGGAATCCCCATGCAGTTCCCGTAACCCGCGATCCCCGCCACGACGCCGTTGATCAGGTGATTGGTCTTCGGGTGCGACGCGGACCCGAAACGGAGCGAATTCAGGAGGGCGATCGGGCGCGCACCCATGGTGAAAACGTCGCGCAGGATGCCGCCGACGCCGGTCGCGGCCCCTTGGAAAGGCTCGATCATCGAAGGGTGGTTATGGCTTTCCATCTTGAAGACGACGACCAGCCCGTCGCCGATATCCACCACGCCCGCGTTCTCGCCGGGTCCGCAGACGACTTGTTTGCCCTTCGTCGGCAAGCCTTTGAGGTAAATTTTAGAGCTCTTATAGGAGCAGTGTTCGCTCCACATGACGGAAAAAACGCCCAGTTCCACCATTGTCGGTTCGCGGCCGAGGATTTTAAGGATGTTTTGGTATTCCTTTTCGGTCAAGCCATGCTGTTTGATGATCTCGGGGGTCATAAGAGGGACTCGAACACTTTCTTCCCGTCCTCGTTCGACAGGAGACTTTCCATGCAACGCTCCGGATGAGGCATCATGCCGAGGACGTTGCCGCGCGCGTTGATCAGGCCGGCGATGTCGTTCGCGGAGCCGTTCGGATTCGCAAGGTAGCGGAAGACGACCTGTCCTTCCCCTTCCACCCGCTTCAAAGTCTCGTCATCCGCGAAGTAATTCCCTTCGCCGTGGGCGATGGGCATCGTCACCTTTTGATCCGGCTCGAATTTATTGGAGAATCGAGAGCGGGAATTCGCGACCCTGAGGGGCGTATTCTCGCAGACGAACTTCAGACCGCGGTTCCTCATCAAGACCCCCGGCAAGAGTCCCGCCTCGGTCAAAACTTGGAAACCGTTGCAGATGCCGATGACGAGCCCTCCGGCTTCCGCGAACCGGGTGACTTCGCGCATCACGGGCGAGAAGCGGGCGACGGCACCCGTCCTGAGATAGTCCCCGTAAGAAAAACCCCCGGGGATCACGACGGCGTCCAGCTTCGGCAGCTTCGATTCCTTATGCCAAACGAACTGGGCTTTTTGCCCTAAAACGCGGGTGATGACGTGATGGCAGTCCCAATCGCAATTAGACCCCGGGAAAGTAACGACTCCGAATTTCATTTTTTCTCCGACTTCTGGCCTCTTTCGTAGAATTTCTCGAAAAAAGAGTCCCGATTCTTCGCTTTTTGTTCGTCCTTCATTTGTTGGTAATATAAATCGCTACTACCCCGATCTGCAGGTGTTTGAGCTTTTTCGTTCGGAGGTTTGTTCCACGCGGGATCCCAATCATATTCGGAATTGGCTTTGACGCAGGCTTGGACTCCGAGAAGCCCCACCAAGATCAAGAGAGGCGCGGGAGGGAGGAAGCTTCTCCGTCTCATGATTCCAGTTGTATCTTGTAGGACTCGATCACTGTATTCGCCAGGAGCTTTTGGCACATCTCCTTTACTCGGATTTCCGCATTTTGGGGATCGGTCTCCTTCAAGTCCAACTCAATATATTTCCCGATGCGCGCATGCTCCACTTCGGGATAGCCGAGCGTGACTAAAGAGCGTTGGACGACTTTTCCTTGGGGATCGAAGACCCCATTCTTGAGCGTAACGAAGACTTTTGCTTTCATTTTTGAAAGGTCCTTTTGAAAAGATAATCGACGTTCCTTAAGACCTTTTGCAGGTCGAAGATCGCCGTCAGTTGGTTTTCCGGTATGCGTGACGCAATGTCCTGGTCCTTCTTCACCATCTCCTCGAAATCATGGCCGTGCTCCCAGCTCTGCATGGCGTTCCTTTGCACCAAGGCGTAACTCTCCTCACGCGTCAGGCCGGATTCGATGAGTTTCAGCATGATGCCCTCGGAATAGACGAGCTTTCCCCAGGCTTCCAAATTCTTCTTCATATTTTCCGGATAGACCAGGAGCTTGTCGATCAACCCGGTCAAGCGGACGAGGATGAAATTCATGAGGATGGTCGCCTCGGGAGCGGCGATCCGCTCGACCGAAGAATGGCTGATGTCGCGTTCGTGCCATAAAGCCACGTTTTCCATCGCCGGCAGCACGGTCGAACGCACGAGCCGCGCGAGACCGCATAAGTTCTCGGAGAGGACGGGATTCCTCTTATGGGGCATGGCGGAAGAGCCTTTTTGTCCCTTCGAAAAGAATTCCTCGGCTTCCCGGACTTCCGTCCTCTGCAAATGCCGTATTTCCGTCGCGATCCGTTCGACCGAAGAGGCCAAGAGGCCCAAGGCGCTGAAATAAGCCGCGTGACGGTCGCGCGCGATCACCTGCGTCGTCACGGGATCGGGCTTCAGGCCTAATTTTTGGCAGACGTACTCTTCCACCTTCGGATCCAAATGCGCCATCGTCCCCACGGCCCCCGAGATCATCCCGTACGAGATATCCTCCAAGGCCGCTTGGAAGCGGGTTTTATGGCGTAATAATTCCGCATACCAAGACGCGACTTTAAGTCCGAACGTGATGGGTTCGGCGTGGATCCCATGGCTCCGCCCGATCATCGGCGTGTGTTTATGCTCGATCGCCCTCCTTTGGACGACGGCCAGCAGTTCGTCGATGTTTTGGGAGATGAGCTCCCCCGCCTGCTTGAGCTGAACCGCAAGACACGTATCCAGGACGTCGGAAGACGTGAGCCCTAAATGCAAGAAACGGGATTCGGGACCGACGGACTCGGCCACATTGGTGAGGAAGGCGATCACGTCGTGCTTCACGATCGTCTCGATCTCGTCGATGCGGGCGACGTCGAACTTCGCTTTTTTACGGATGCTCTCCGACGTACCCTTGGGCACCTGCCCTAAGCTCTCCCAGGCCTCGCAAGCCAGGAGTTCGATCTCGAGCCAAATTTTGAATTTATTTTCCGGATCCCAAATCCGGGTCATTTCGGGGCGGGAGTAACGAGGTATCATAATGATTAGCGACGCGTGCTATACAGCTTCTTTGAAATTCTCAAGGGCTGTTTGAAAAAGTTTTTTTCTCGTTTTTTAAAACAATCGTTGTCGTTTTAAAAAACCCCCTGTATAAAAATTTTCCAGCATTAGGAAATATTCCATCCGTAAAATTTAAATATTCAGTGGCCCTCGCGGGTCGAAGGAGTTTTTTTTGATGAAAACGAAGTTCATCTTTGTGACGGGCGGCGTTGTTTCCTCGTTGGGAAAAGGTTTGGCGGCGGCGTCGATTGGGAGCCTCCTGGAGAGCCGCGGGCTTAAGATCTCTTTCTTGAAATTGGATCCCTACATCAACGTTGATCCCGGCACCATGAGCCCTTTCCAGCACGGGGAAGTCTTCGTCACCGAAGACGGCGCTGAGACCGACCTCGATTTAGGGCATTACGAGCGCTTCACGACGGCCAGGATGAGCCGGTTGAACAACATCACGACGGGCAAGATCTACGAATCCGTCATCCAAAAGGAACGCCGCGGGGATTATCTGGGGAAAACCGTTCAAGTCATTCCCCATATTACGGATGAAATTAAAGCAGGCATTTTAAAGGCCGCTCAAGGACTAGATCTTTTAATCGTCGAAATCGGCGGCACCGTGGGCGACATCGAAAGCCTCCCTTTTTTGGAAGCCATCCGCCAATTCCGCTTCGACGTTGGCCGAGAAAACGTCATCTATATTCACCTCACCCTCATCCCCTTCATCTCAGCCGCGGGCGAATTGAAAACGAAGCCCACGCAGCATTCGGTGGGCAAGCTCCGTGAAATCGGCATCCAACCTGATATCCTCATCTGCCGGGCGGATCGCGAAATCTCAAAAGACCTAAAGTCAAAAATCGCCCTCTTTTGCAACGTTCCCTCCGATTGCGTGATGACGGCATTGGATGTGGGATCCATTTATGAAGTTCCGGAAGCCCTTCATGCGGAAGGCGTGGATGAAAAGATTGTGCAAATATTGAATATCTGGACACGGGCTCCTGAGCTCACGCCGTGGAAGACCCTTACGCATAAGATTAAAAATCCGAAACAAGAAGTCACCATTGCCGTGGTAGGTAAATACGTCGAGCTGACCGATGCCTACAAAAGCTTGAATGAAGCCCTCAAACACGGAGGCGTCGCCAATGAAGCTTCCGTAAAGTTAAAGTTTTTCGATTCCGAAGAACTGGAAAACGTCGGCGACATCAAGACGGCCTTAGGCGAACACGATGCGATCTTGGTGCCGGGAGGTTTCGGCAATCGCGGCGTCGAAGGGAAGATCAAGGCGATCACGTACGCCCGTGAAAATAAAGTCCCTTTCTTCGGCATTTGCCTTGGTATGCAATTGGCGGTGATCGAATTCGCGCGCAGCGTCTGCGGCCTGAAAAAAGCCAACTCCACGGAGTTCGACCCCGAAACGCCCGATCCCGTCGTGGACCTGATGGCCGACCAAAAGGCGGTCTTGCTCAAGGGCGGCAGCATGCGTTTGGGGGCTTACCCCTGCGAATTAGAGAAGAACACCCAGGCTTTCGACGCATACGGAGAAAAGAATATCTTCGAGCGCCATCGCCACCGCTTCGAGTTCAACAACAACTACCTCGACAAACTTTCTTCAAAGGGATTGGTCATCTCCGGCAAATGCCCTCAAGGGCCTCTCGTAGAGATCGTCGAGATCAAAAAGCATCCTTGGTTCTTGGGGTGCCAATTTCATCCGGAATTCAAGTCGAAACCAACGCTCCCTCACCCTCTTTTCACGAAATTCATCCAAGCGGCTTGCGAAGCTTCAAAAAGACAGGAATGGAATCAAAAAAATTCGAAAACTGAATTAGCTTCCGCAAGCGAAAAGACTAAGTCAAAACAGGCTAATTTTTAGCCTTTCCTTCCCCGATTCTTGACTTAAACCTTCCCCGGCTTTAAGATCTGGTTCTTACATGGCACTCGAAATCAAACAGAATCTTAAATTATCCCAACAACTTGTCATAACCCCTCAACTCCAGCAAGCGATCAAACTCCTTCAGCTTTCACGTTTGGAACTTCAAAACGTCGTTCAAAGCGAGCTTTTGGAAAATCCAATGCTGGAGGAAAAACCGGAGGAAGAAGAAAACAAGGAAGACGAAGTTTCCGTCACGGAGCCCATGGCTTTGACCCATGAAGCCAATGATGCGAATCAAAAGATGGAAGAAGTCGGGATCAAAGAAGGCGAATTTAAGGAGCCCAATAATTTTGATTGGGAGAATTACATTGAAAACTATAACTCGGCGGAATCAGGTGCCGGGAAGAGCGCAGCCGCGGAATTCAGCGACGAACCGCCCATGTATGAGAATGTTTCCGTCGAAGGAGCTAATCTTCAAGACCACCTCATCTGGCAGCTTCATATGGGGGAGTTTTATGCGGATGAGATCCCAATCATCGAGGACTTGATTGGGAATGTGAACGACGAAGGTTATATTCAAGTCAATTTAGAAGAGTTGTCCCAAAAACACAATGTTACGTTGAGTCGTATCGAGGAAATGCTCTCGCTTCTTCAAGAATTCGATCCTCCAGGAGTCGCTTCCAGAAATTTAAAAGAATGCCTCAAGACCCAGACAAAACCATTCGAACGGGAAGAGCGCGACCTCCTCCATCAAATCATCGATAACCATCTAGAAGACTTAGAAAGAAAAGCCTATCAAGTCATCGCGAAGGATTTGAAAATCTCCATGGATCGACTCAAGGAGTTGGCCCACATCATCACGACGTTGGAGCCTAAACCCGGTCGTCCATTCGGCACGGAAAGACCGCAGTACATTAGCCCGGACGTTTTTGTGGAGAAAATCGGCAAAGAATACATCATCATCCTCAACGATGATGGACTTCCAAAACTCCAAGTGAGTAATTTCTACCGCAACGCCCTTTTTCAAAAGGACATGCCTTCTCAGGCGAAGGAGTATATCCAAGATAAGTTGCGTTCCGCCATGTGGCTGATAAAAAGCATCCATCAACGTCAGAGGACTCTTTACAAGGTCACTTCTTCCATCGTGAAATTTCAAAAAGAATTCTTGGAAAAGGGGGTGTCGGCCCTAAAACCGATGGTTTTGCGGGACGTGGCGGATGATATTGGCATGCATGAATCGACGATCTCTCGCGTCACGACAAGTAAATACGTCCAAACGCCCCGCGGATTGTTCGAGTTAAAGTTTTTCTTCAATTCTAAGGTGCCATCGGGAACCGCGGATGGCTTGACTTCGGAGGCCGTCAAAGAGCAAATTCGCAAGCTCATCACGGCCGAGAATCAGCATAAACCTTATTCAGACCAAGACATTACCAATATTCTTCAGAAGGAAAACATACAAATCGCGAGGAGAACCGTCGCGAAGTACCGTGAAATGTTGGGTATTCTACCCGCTTCTCGACGTAAACAAATCTTCACCTAAACCTTTTTAGAAAAGGAGGGCATCATGGAAATTAACGTTACGTTTCGGCACTCCCAACCCTCAGATTCCGTCCGAGAGCATATTTTTGAAAAAATACAAAAACTCTCCAAGTATTTCATCAAGCCCACAATCGCTCATGTGACGCTCAATACGGAAGGAGCCCGCCATACAGCCGAAATATCTCTTTCAGAGAATCACGCGACATTCAATGCTCATGACACGACACACGATCTTTACTCTTCCGTCGACTCCGCCTTGAACAAAATCGAGGTTCAATTGAAAAAGTATAAAGAAAAGATCAAAGATCACCATAAGCCTGGCCTAAAGCATCTGGAACCTTCACTCGATTCTTAGGATTGTATTTGCAATTTAAGGATCCCCACTATAGTAGCCGACCACTTTCGCGCTATGAAGATTAAAGACATTCTCTCAAGAGAAAGCATCCAAGAAGACCTCCAGGCTAGTAATAAGCAAGACGCCATCAGAGAACTTTCCAAGATGATCCAACGAGCGCATCCTGAGATTTCCGCGGAACAACTTTTCACAATATTAATCGAACGGGAAAATTTAGGGAGTACCGGCATTGGTAACAGCGTGGCGATTCCGCATGGAAAACTTTCCTCGCTTTCGAATATCGTCACCGGGTTCGCGCGCAGTGTGAAAGGTCTCGAATTCGAATCTCAAGACGGAAAGCCGGTGCATCTCTTCTTCGTCCTCATCGCTCCAGAAAACGCGGCCAGCCTTCATTTAAAGGCCCTCGCCCGCCTCTCTCGATTGTTAAAAGACGTAAGCTTTCGCAACAAACTCATGGAAGCGAAGGATGGCGATCAAATCTACAAAGAGATCATCACAGAAGACGAGAAGTTCTAAGACTTCTAAAGAAGCTCCCACCACCATGACCCATGGCGTCTGCTTGGACGTTTTTGGGATCGGTATCCTTCTTCTTGGCAAAAGCGGTATCGGCAAGAGCGAATGCGCCCTAGAACTCATCATGAAAGGCCATCGCCTCGTTGCCGACGATGTGGTCATCATTTCCAGAAATTCAGACAAATCCCTTTATGCGGAATGCGCGAATATCATTAAATATCATATGGAAATTAGGGGACTTGGAATCATCAACATCAAAGACCTTTTCGGCGTCACATCGGTGCGAGATCAAAAGCGCATCCAGCTGGTGATCGAAATGGTCGACTGGGACCCGAAACAAGAATACGAGAGAATCGGGATCGACGAACAAACTTACGCGATTCTAGGCGTTCCCCTTCCCTTTCTCAAACTGCCCGTGCGGCCTGGACGTAGTCTCACCTCAGTCATTGAAGTGGCTGCCCGGAACCACCTTCTAAAACTTAAAGGATACCATTCGGCGAAGGAATTCGAGGCCAAGTTAGCCCACAAGCTCTTGACGGGGGACGATCTCGGGTGAAGACGACTCTTGAGGCCATCATCGTCACGGGGATGTCTGGCTCGGGGAAATCCACTGTCTTAAACGCCCTGGAAGACTCCGGTTATTTCGCTATCGATAATTTTCCTGCTCCTCTTTTACCCAAACTTTTTGATCTCTTGAGCCAAGATAGAAAATCGTCCGCCTACCGAAAGATAGCCCTGGCAATGGACGCGCGCGAAATGAATTTTGTCCTCCATTTTGAAAACTATCTCGAACTTCTCAAGTCACGAGGTGTGCGCTACCAAATCATTTTCTTAGATACTTCCGATGAGGCTCTCTTACGGAGGTTTTCTGAAACGAGACGGCGGCATCCCCTCTCCCCGCAAGGCCGAGTGAATATCGGCATTCAAAAGGAACGCATCCTGCTAAGATCGGTCAAGAGGATCGCCCATCATATAATCGACACTTCGACAATCAATGTGCATCAGCTCAAAAAAACAGCTTTTCAAATAATCAAAAAGAAGAAAACACAAAGGGATCCTCTTACGGTATCCATCGTTTCTTTTGGGTATCGTTTTGGAATACCTTCGGATTCCGACCTTTTATTCGACGTGCGATTTTTACCCAATCCCCATTTCATATCACGACTTAGAGCCTATTCCGGACAACATCCTAAAGTCAGCGCCTTCGTTCTTAACCAAGCGCATACCCGAATTTTTTTAGGAAAATTGACCCCATTTCTAAAACTCATCCTTAAACTTTATCGTCTCGAAGGGAAGTCTTACGCCACTATTGGCATTGGTTGCACAGGAGGTCGCCATCGGTCCGTAGCCGTAGCCGAAAGACTCTCGAAAACACTCAAGAAGGAAGGATTTCTTGTCAAAGTCTACCACCGTGATATCCATAGGACAATCGAGGTATAGGAGGAGTGTTATGATCGGTGTGGTTATCGTCACCCACGGGATTATCGGGAAGGAATTAATACGCGTCGCTAAATCCATCATGAAGATTGATTATCCATTCGTAGCGGTAGCCGTCGAGCATGACGAATCCACCGAAAAGACGAAGGGGAAAATAGAATCCGCATTACACGATGTTTCCTCTCCTGAAGGAACCCTACTGATGACCGATATGTTCGGCGGCACCCCCACGAATATTTGCCTTTCCTTTCTTAATGAAGGCACCTGCGAAGTCATCACGGGAGTCAACCTGCCCATGCTCCTAAAAATGAGTGCTCTTAATCCTGGTTATTCTTTATCGGAATCCGCTCGTTTTATCCAAGAATACGGCCAAAAGCATATTTCAAGGGCATACGACATCCTTAAAGGAGGCGCTTCTGCCAACCCTTGAGAAGACATTCACCATCTCCAATGAACTCGGCTTACACGCTCGACCGGCAGCTCAATTCGTGAAAATCGCCAGCCGTTATCAGGCCAATATCATTCTTCATAAAGAAGATCGTGAAGTGAATGGAAAAAGTATCATGGGTATTTTGATGTTGGCGGCCCCTAAGGGAACACAGATCAAGATAACCGCCGAGGGCGATGATGCCGAATCCGCACTTCAGGAGCTAGGAGAGTTGATCGAAAAAAAATTCGGTGAAAGATGAGCTTAAAAACGCGCGTCATGAAAGGGCTCCCCGTCTCTCCCGGAGTCGCTATTGGACGCATTCATTTATTCGAATCGGAAGACCTCTCCTTTCCCAAATATTGGGTACCTGAAGCTTCCATACACAGGGAACTCAAGCGCTTTCGACTAGCCCTTAAAAAGACGCAAGATGACTTGGTAAAAGTCAAAGACAAGCTTTGCCGCTTTAAGGCGGACGATCAAATCAAGATTGTCGAATCCCATCAAATGATCTCGCGGGACGAAGTGCTCACACAAGGCACCATCGACCGCATTAAAAAGCAGAAAATCAACGCCGAATGGGCGTTTGACTTAGCCACTCAGGAAATTTTCGACGGTTTTCCGAAAAAATTCGAGATCAATGAAGATTACTTCAAGGAACGTTACGAGGAGATCAAACACGTCACGAGCCGGGTCCTTAAAAATCTCCTGGGCCCGAACGTCTTCCAGCAAATTTCCTTCAAGAAGGATTCAATCGTCATCGCCCACGACCTCTCCCCCATCGATACGATGCAAATGATGAAGGGAGATGTCTTGGGCTTTGTCACGGAATTAGGCGGGACAACATCTCACACCGCCATCGTCGCAAAATCCCTGGAAATACCAGCGGTGGTCGGTATCGACGAAATCACCAGTTTAGCCCAAGACGAAACTTGGGCGATTATCGACGGTCATGAAGGAGAAGTGATTTTAAATCCAACACCCCTCCAGATTTCAAAATACCAAAAAAAACAAAGATCGCTTTCGAGCCAAGAAGCGGCTTTATTACGGACGGCGCATCTTCCTTCAGTGACCGTAGACGGATTCCACGTGAAATTGGCCGCTAATATGGAACTTCCCGAGGAAATCATCCACATTAAGAAGTATAAGGCGGAAGGCATAGGGCTGTTTCGTACGGAAATGCTTCTTCTGTCTAAAAATCAGATTTTTTCGGAGGATGAACAGACCGAAATCTACAAAAGGATTTTAAGGAAAATTTCCCCCGATCCCGTTACCATACGTATCTTCGACCTAGGAGGAGATAAGATACCCGAGGAATATGAAACTTTAGAGTCGGTGAATCCTGCTTTAGGACTGAGAGGTGTCCGGTTTTCCTTGAAGGAGAAGTCCCTTTTACGTTCTCAACTGAGGGCTATCTTACGCGCTAGCAACCATGGAAACGTGAGAATCCTGATTCCGATGTTAACCAACATCGAGGAAATACGCCTCATCAAAAAAGTGATCGCCGAAATAAAAAGCGGACTCTCCGAAGAAGGCGTTTCCTACGCCTCCCACATTCCCTTAGGAGCCATGATTGAAACCCCTGCGGCAGCCATCGTGGCCACCGACATGTCGGCGGAGGTCGACTTCTTCAGCATCGGCACAAATGACCTGATTCAATACACTCTAGCTGTCGATCGAGAGAACGATGATGTATCTTACCTTTATCAGCCTTTACATCCCGCTATTCTAAGGCTGTTGAAGACGATCACGGACGCGGCCCGTTTGCGTAATATCGACGTATGCGTTTGCGGAGAAATGGCCGGGCATCCGCTATACCTCATTTTTTTGTTAGGTTTGGGATTAACCGAGCTTTCCATGAACGCATCTTCCATTCCGCGGGTTAAAAATCTTCTTAGGCAGTTGAGTTATCGGCAATGTCAGACTCTTCTGGATAAAGCCTTAAAATTCAAAACCGCACAAGAAATCGAATTATTGGCTAAGAAGGAAATCGAAAAGTTTAGCGAGAATTAAAGCCCCGCTGTGCGTTTAGGGGATAGCGAATCAAGATGTCCGAATAATCTTCAGGAACTCTTCCCGCGTCGCTTGACTCGTCCGAAATCCTCCGAGCAAGGCCGAAGTCACCATAGTGGCCCCTCTTTTTTGGACGCCTCTCATCTGCATGCATAAATGTTCCGCTTCGATAATGACGGCGACGCCTAAGGGCTTAAGCGAGTCTTGGAGAGTTTCGGCGATCTGTTGCGTTAAACGCTCCTGCACCTGCAATCGACGGGAAAACATATCCACCAAACGCGCGAGCTTACTCAAGCCGATGATCTTTTTATTGGGGATATAAGCGATGTGACAACGGCCAAAGAACGGAAGCAAATGATGTTCGCAAAGGCTATAAAGTGAGATATCTTTCAAAGTCACCATTTCGTCGTTAGCTTCGCTGAAAATCGCTCCATTCAAAAGCTCGTCGATGTCTTGAGAATAACCACTCGTGAGGAAACGTAATGACTTCGCCACTCGGTGAGGAGTCTTGAGCAGGCCCTCGCGTTTAGGATCCTCTCCCATCGATTTTAAAACTTCATAAATAAGAGGTTCTATGGAATCCCCTTCATTTCCACGCGATCTGTTTTTTTTTATCTTTCGATTCATGTTCTTTTAGGAAACTAAGGTTAAGGTATTAGAGGGATTGGGCTCAGCTTTCACACCATGTTTCAAGGAGATTAAGACGCCATTTTCATCAATGATAGCCGTCGTCCTAATAACTCCGATCGATTCTTTTCCATACATCATTTTTTTCCCCCACGCCCCGAAAAGCTCATGGACCTTTTTATCTTCGTCGGAAAGTAAAGGGAAATTGAGACTATATTTTTTTCGAAACTTCCGATGACTCTCGATATTATCCCGACTTACGCCGAGCACGACCGTCTTATTCTTATCGAAATCTTCCGAGAGATCTCGAAATCCGCAAGCCTGTTTCGTGCAACCCGGCGTATCATCTTTCGGATAAAAATAAAGAACCACTTTCTTACCTAAAAAATCGCCCAGCGACACTTCCTTGCCTATATCAGACGGAAGTAAAACTTTCGGAACTTTATCGCCGACCTTTAAAGTTTTCATAACGTCTCCTCATAATTTTCACTTTAGTATCTTTCGTCACCTCTCAATCTCGTCGGTAGACGACAAGTATTATTTTTGGATGCCGATATCCGTAATTCAAACTCCAAACAAAGATAGTGTTCCTAATCCCCTTATTTTCCGATGAAAGAAGCTTGGCACAGACGCTGCAAACAAGACGACTCATGAAAATGGAAACGGAAATAAATCTCGAACAAAACAGACTCTCGCTCAAGATGCGCCGGAAGATTCAGGAACTTTGGCTCTCGGGAAAACCCGAAGACGCCTCTCGCTTCCTTAAAGACCTCGTTCGATATTACGCGACACCCGACAGACCCCCTTACGCCCCTAAGAATTTTCACCTTAATAACCTAGGAGATGCCCATGCTTCAAAATCCTTATGCCAATGCCACCGCTTCAAATAACCTTCATACGATTCTCGGAGGCTATTCATCGAATCACACTGAAATTATTAATAGCAATGGCCATATTACAATCGATGCGCGGCAAGGAAACGATGTCGTTGAAATCAGCCAGCAAGGGCTTTTCCTGAAAATTTCCGTGAACGGAACGGATCGTATCGAAGCCAATGTCTGCCAGACAAAGACGTTGACGATTTTTGGAAACGAAGGCGACGACATACTTAGGGTGGATCCTAGCGTCACCTTTCCCCTTACGTTAGTCGGAGGATCCGGAAGTGATCAGATCAACGCTCGTAATCCCAGTAAAAATACGATCATCGCTGACCGTCATGATACTCTTTTCGTAAAAAGTTCGGATTTACCTATCAATGATCGTTGGCAAACTCTCATGAATGGAAAGTCTCTTAATGACACAATCTGCCTCCCCATGCCTCAGAGCCCCTATGTACCAGAGCCTTTAGCTTACGTTCCATTGAATCCTGATGAGCCTTCAAAACTGACTCAAGAGCAAATCCAAAATATGTGGAATCAAACGCTTTACGATGCGACCAACCAAAGTATTATGGGAACCACCCAAGATATGATGCGCAAAGAAGAAGAAAAATCGAAAAAACTCCAGAGCATTCTCATCTTAGCTTTGAAATCGGGTAATTTAGATATGGCGGTTTTATTGATATCAGGACTGGAAACCAGTCGAGCAAACGGGATCACAGCGGGACTTCTGGCTCGAGTGGAAGCCTTACAAGAACAAAGAAAAGTGATCTCGCAACAGATGTCTAACTTAGGAAACGGGGCTCAAGATGCTCAGAAAGTCAGCGGCTTAAACGTCCAAGCGTCCAATATCGCCACAGAAATCAGCCTCTTGCAGACTTTTTTACAAGAAGTCTCCTCTCAAAAGCAGGAAGCCCAGCAATTAACCTCAAATTTCATTAAAAGCCGCCATGAATCCGCGATGGGCATCATAAGGAACTTTGCTTAAGAATAGAAAGAATAGGTTACTGGGGTTTACTGCTCAGTCGTCAACAGGGCCTACAAAGGTGACTGGCCTGCAATAAAGGGCCGCCTAAAAAGCACTCTCGCCGCAAGGCGACTCCTATATGAGGGCCGTCGCACTACCGTCTCTATTACGGCCTTGTTGGTAAGGCTTTTCCGAGATTTTCTAAAAACTCATCGGGACCCCAATTTTCTCCGACATATTTTTTTTGGATATTACCCTTGGGATCCAGAACCAGCATCGTAGGCCAACCGATCACTTGGTAGCGTTCCGTGAAGCGCGTGCATTGAGGCGTCTCTTCCGTACAATTGATTTTCAAGGGAATGAAATTCTCGCTGAGAAATTGTTGGACTTGGGTATCCGAGAATGTGTTTTTTTCCATCTCCCGACAAGGGATGCACCAATCCGCATAAAAATCCATGAAGAGCGGTTTATTTTCCTTTAAAGCTTTTTCAAAAGCCTTGCCATCGTCGGTCGTCCAGAGCTTATGTGAAGGCGTTTTCACCGGCTTTTTCAGATGGCCCCAGGCGATAGAACCGTAATAGACGGCGGGAATTAAAAGAAAGACTCCGAAAGCATGCTTGATCCATAAGGTAAAAGGGCCTCCGTGGATCTTGGGAGCCAACCGATGGTAATAAGTCCCGACCACCAAGAATAAACTTCCCATTCCCAACCCATAAGAAAATAAAAGCAGGAAACCTTTCATAAGATCCCTTTCTTGAGCCACATAAATCAATAAAGAACCGATTAAAGGCCCAACACAAGGAGCTGCGAGCAATCCTACCGTCATTCCCGAAAGCATAGAACCTGCATATCCCTGCCCCCCCCATTTCGCGAGTTTGTTGCGCACCGCGAGAGGCAGTTGGATTTCATATAACCCGAACATCGAAAAAGCAAAAAAGACATAAAGAGCCACCGCAAAGAAAAGAAAATAAACGCTCTGGAAGAGAAAGCCCAAACTCTTGCCTAAGAACGCCACGGCGACGCCGAGGAACGAATAACTCACCGCCATCGCCAGAACCATGACTAGAGTGTGGAGAAAGTTATGCCAATGCCTATGATCGGACCGCTTAATACCGATGAATGCTAAAGTGATCGGTATGATGGGAAGGACGCATGGGGTAAAATCGCTTAATAAGCCTCCTAAGAAAGTCATCAGGAGAAGAGTCCAAAGTCCTTTGCCCATGAAAAAATCTTTCGAATCAAAACTCATACCCCAATGTAAACCTGAAGAAACGCCGTTGTAACGAATCGGCAGGAGAATTTCCTTTTTCGTGGGTTTAAAACAGAGCTTTTCGGAACATCCTTGATAAGCCACTTGAAACTTGATCGTAGTTTCAGCCTCTGTCGGCTTAAAACCATTTTTCGGAATGAGAATGCTCTTTAGAGCCACACCATCGACATAGACTTCCTCATCCGCACCCGTAATAGGATCTTGTTTACGGAGAGCCGGAGGCAATTCCATGGGTCCGAGTTCATAACCATCTCCTTTCAAGAGATTGATTTCGAACTTATGTTTATAGAGGATATGGTCCGGCGGAATAATGAATTCAACTTGAAGCGGGATTTTATCTTGAGGATTGACGATCCGAGTCTCCCCATCGAAGAACCATTGAAATGGGTCTTGTTCTTGAGCTTCTGTTCTAAAGGTTAATGCGAGAGCGCAGGTGAACGCAAAAAAAACAAAAGATCTCTTAAGGTTCATATTGAAATCCTATCTTATAAATCTCTATACTCAAATAACTTTTTTATGAACCGCACCAACCTCTCTCTACTTAACGCCGCCCTTAAAGTCGCTAAATCCACGAAGGCTAAAGCCCTCTTTCTTTCCCTAGACGCGGTAAATCAGTATCCTGAGTTGAAAACACCAGTCGGCTGCACGCTGATTTTTGTGACGAAAAAAACACACGAAGAGTTGGCTCAACGATTTTCTAAGGAAATACCCGCTGCTCAAGCTCTCATCGAGCTGCCTAAAGTCGAAATGACGCGCATGAGTCTAGTGAAAACATCCCTCGTGCTTGCGGCAAATCAACATATAATCAACATCGGCGATAAGATTGTCTTTTTGACGGGGGTGTCCGGTTCGGACACCTTGGATACGATTTTATGCCTGGATACTTCGAAAGAAGCCGAAGTTTTAGCGACTCAAGGAATCGAAGTCGTTTCTGAGGCGGTGAAGCCGGAAGTTTTTCAAGCCGTTTTAGGGATCGCCATTGAACTTGCCACGCGAGGCCGGGAGGGTAAGCCCGTCGGTACGACTTTTGTCATTGGCGACGAACAAAAAGTCATGCAGCTTTCCAAGCAGATGATCATCAATCCGTTCAAGGGATATACGAATGAAGAGAGAAATCTCCTAAACGGAAATTTACGTGAAACCCTCCGTGAATTCGCTGCCTTAGACGGTGCTTTTGTGATCAGCGGAGAAGGTCTCGTCTTAACCGCCGGTCGCTACTTGGGAGGAGCGACGGATGAAAGCCCGATTCCCCGGGGTTTGGGTTCGCGCCATATCGCCGCCGCCGGTATTACGGCCCTAACCGACGCTTTCGCCATCGTCATTTCCGAATCCACGGGCGATGTGCGTATCTTTAAAAGCGGGAAGATCCTAATGGAGATCGAAAAGCCGATGAAGGCTTAAACGCTTAGATTTTAAAGATTTTACTGGATTTCATTAGAAAGTCCCATTAGCGACGCCCCTTCGGAGATCATTTATGACCACAAAATTCGATTTCATCCAACAAGACAAGCGCATCATGGAGCAACAACTGCGCCGCCATCAACTGTCCAAGTCCGAGCACCAAAAGCACTTGAAGACCTTGGGGGATGACGCAGAATTAGGTGAGACCTTGTACGTCTGCCCTGAGGAGACGGATGAGACGGTGGAAGCAGGGTCCGAAACTACAGAAAATTCTTAATATTCTTTTGAAGGGATTTCTTCACTTCGATTAAGGACGGCGGTTCGCCGTCCTTTTGTTTTTGAGCCTCCTTCGCGATCGACGTCACGCCCCGGCCAACGATGCCGCAGGAATTGACGTATTGGTAAGGGGTCAAATCGCAGTCGACGTTTAAGGAAAAACCATGGCGTGTGATACCGCGTTCGATGCGCAAACCGATCGCCGCAATTTTATCGTTCCCGACCCAGACCCCCGCGTGCTGAGGATCCCGTTCTCCGGAAATGCCGAAGCCGCTTAGTGTCTGGATAACCGATTCTTCTATACGACTGACGAATTCGGGAATCGAAAATCGTAACAAAAAAATCAAATAACCCACGACTTGCCCCGGTCCATGGTAAGTCACCCGCCCTCCCCGATCGGTCTTCACGACGTCGAAACCCTTCTCTTTTAGCCAAGTCTCTTGAACCTTCATGTCTTGCGAGGAATCCCGTTTGCCGAAGGTGAACACCGGCGTGTGCTCGAGGAGGAGAAGACAATCTGATCCGCCTTGACTCTTTCTTAAAAAATATTTCTGCTGTTCACGGAGACCCTCTTCATAGGAGAGTATCCCCAAATCGACTGTTTCGATCACGCCACCCTCTGGCGGGCCCGCGTCGCATGGAGAATCTTCAGGCCGATCTTGAAGTATTGGGCGAACGTCAAGGCCGTCAAAACAGCCGTCGCCACAATGAAGGTCGTCAGGCTATTTTTCACCAAAAGGCTTTTATGAGGTTGCCATTGCGGGTACATGGTTTGCGTCGTCATGAGAGCCGTCATTACGGTTAAGATTTGAAAGAAAGTCGTCATCTTCGAGAGTAGCGTGGGTTGGTAGTCGATTTCCGCTTTTTGGGAAATGAGATAGCGCAATCCTAAAGAGATAAAAAGGTCCCGTGCTACCACCAAAGACGTTAAGTAAATAGGCAAATAGCCGCTAGAAGTAAGCGTCATAAAACTAAAAAACATAAGGAGCTTATCGGCCATGGGATCTAAGATGGCGCCGATCTTAGTGCGTTGCTGAAGGAGACGGGCTAAAGCCCCATCGATGAGATCTGTAAGCGCCGAAGCCCCAAAAATCAGGAAAGCCACCTGCCAGTTTTCAACCGCGCTGAAATAAAGGAATACGAAGGATCCGATGATGCGGAGAAGGGTCAAAAAATTGGGAAGTGTGATCATGATGATGTCAGCGGCGCTACGTCTGGTAACGCCGGTACTTGTGGTCATTTTTTTCATTCACGTCAACTTCCAGATAGACCCCCTCCCCGCGGTTCTCGCGTTTTAAAATCCGCGATGTTTGGTAAATCTCCGAAAGCGCTTGGCCATCCTCATAAGGGATCAAAAGATGCACGCGCTTAAAGCCACGGGTCAGCCCTTCGTCGATCGCTTGCAGGAGTTGGGGGAAACCACGCCCTTCGACAGCCGAGATCGGCAAAGCCCCTTCTTCCTTGGCGAAGGCGCTCGGCTCCACCACCCGATCCATCTTATTTAAAACCGTCAACACGGGCTTCACATCCAATTGGAATTGCTTCAGGACGTCGCGCACGACACCGACTTGGCGTTCGCTATGAGGGTGGGAAGCGTCGACCACGTGCACCAGGAGATCCGCGTAGAGGGATTCCTCGAAGGTCGCGCGAAAGGCCTCGACTAAAGCGTGGGGTAATTTCTCGATGAAGCCCACGGTATCGACGACGAGGCATTCCCGACCGGAGGGAAGTTTCAAACGGCGCGCAGTTGGATCCAAGGTTGCGAAGAGCTTATCTTCCGCCAAAACTCGGGCCTGCGTGAGGGCGTTCAATAAGGTCGACTTCCCCGCGTTCGTGTATCCGACCAAGGCGGCGACGGGGATGGGGACTTTTTCGCGGCGTTCCCGATGCAAGGCCCGGCTGCCCTTGATTTTCTTCAATTTCTCCTTCAACTGCGCGTAACGCACTTTGGCTTTGCGGCGGTCTAATTCCAGGCGCGTTTCGCCCGGTCCACGGGTCCCGATGCCGCCGCCCAATTGCGACATGCTGGACCCTTTCCCGGAAAGGCGCGGAAGCAAGTAATGCAATTGGGCCAACTCCACTTGGACTTTCCCTTCCCCCGACCGGGCGCGTCCGGCGAAAATATCCAAGATGAGGCCGGTGCGGTCCATGACCTTGCACTGAAAGGCTTCCTCGAGATTCCGGTACTGGGTGGGGCTCAAATCATGGTCGAAAATAACGACGTCGATCCCCTTCTCTTTCACGGCTTGCGTCAGCATTTCGACTTTTCCGGACCCGATGAAGGTGGCCGGATCCATCCGCCGCAGCTCCAACAGCTTTTCCTCGGCGACCGCGACGCCCGCCGTCTCGGCTAACCGGCATAATTCCTGAAGGGACAATTCCTGGTCCGCTTTCTCTTTGTGAGAGGCGTAAAAACCGATGAGGAGGCAGATCTCGCTCATTGGAGCGTCGTCACCGAGCCGCCGAAGAGTTGGTCGACTTCTTGTTTGAGCTTCGCGCTGGGATTCACTTTTAGGGAATGAGGAAGGGCCAAGGTCGTCTCCGGCAAGTGAACGTAGGCGGAAGCATCGCCGCGGTGGTTGAGCAGGAGCTTCTTCAGGGCCTCGAGTTGCTCGCGCGTCACGGGGCGTGACTGGAGGTAGAAGTGGACGTCATGGTAAACGGGAGCGGCTCCTTGCTGCATCAGACGATGGATGGGCGCCACGTCGCGGGCGATGATCTTGACGCCATCCTCTCCGACGTCTGTCGTTCCGCGAATAAAGAGCGGTTCGGCGGAATGCAGATAGGATCCAGCCTGTTTGTAAAGATCCGAAAAGACGATAACGGAGACGATGCCTTTCAGATCTTCGATCGTGGCGAAGGCCATTTTTTCGCCCTTCTTGGTCAAGGTCTCTCGCAAAGCGTTGACCACGCCGC
Organism: uncultured Pseudomonadota bacterium; assembly: GCA_964555055.1. Lineage (GTDB taxonomy): Bacteria > UBA10199 > UBA10199 > JACPAL01. The sequence continues at coordinate 30,869 of CAZKQW010000002.1, forward strand.
CTAAGGACACTTCCTTGCCGTCCTCCATCTCGCGCAGGCTGAACGTGTCGCACGTCGCGAACTTCTTCAGGAGCTCCGTATGCTCCGTCAACGGGTGTCCCGAGATGTAGAAACCCAGGGCCTCGCGTTCGAAATTCAACTTTTCCTGGGAACGCCATTCCCCCACCGCCGGCAACCCCTCGTCGGTCGGCGTCTGGGCCATGGCCATGAAGAGGTTCGACTGACCCGAGGCTTTTTCCTTCTGGAGGCGCGACGCTTTTTCGACGGCCAGCTCCATCCCGGCCATGGCGCGGGCCCGCACGACCTTGAGGGAGTCGAAGGCCCCGCACTTGATCAAACTCTCGAAGACCCTTTTGTTCACCTTGCGCAGGTCCACCTCGTCGCAGAAATGCTGGAAGGATTTGAAGCCTCTGACCCGGTCCCGCGTTTCAATGATGGTTTCGATCGCGGCTTCACCGACATTCTTCACAGCCGCCAAACCGAAGCGGATTTGCTTGGGTCCCACGACGGAAAAGCCCACGAAGCTTTCGTTGATATCCGGCGGCAGGATCTCCAAACCGTGCTCGCGCGCGTCCTGGATGTAGGCCATGACCTTTTCCGTGTTCCCCATTTCGTGCGTCAGGAGGGACGCCATGTATTCGACGGTGAAGTGGGTCTTGAGGAAAGCCGTCTGGTAGGACACGAAGGCGTAAGCGGCCGAATGGGACTTGTTGAATCCGTATTCCGCGAATTTCGCCATCAAGTCGAAGATCTTCTCGGCCTTGCCCTCGTTCACCTTCTTCTTCTTGCAGCCTTCCATGAACTTCTCGCGCTGCTGGGCCATCTCGTCGGCCTTCTTCTTGCCCATCGCGCGGCGCAGGAGATCGGCGTCGCCCAGCGAGAAGTTCGCCAAGGCCGAGGCGATCTGCATGACCTGCTCCTGGTAGACGATGATGCCGTAGGTTTCCTGGAGGATGGTCTCGAGCTGCGCCAATTCGTATTTCACGGGGATGCGCCCGTGCTTGCGGTTGATGAACTCGTCCACCATGCCGCTTCCCAAGGGCCCCGGTCGGTAGAGGGCGACGAGAGCGATCAGGTCCGGGAAAACCGTCGGCTTCATCTTGATGATGAGCTCGCGCATGCCCGCGCTTTCCAGCTGGAAGATCCCCATCGTGTCGCCGGTGGAGAGGGACGCGTAGACGGCCGCGTCGTCCGGATTGATCTCGTTGATCTTGATGTCTTTTTCCCGCGTCCTCTTGATGATCTTCAAGGCGTCGTCGATGATCGTGAGGGTCTTCAACCCCAGGAAGTCGAATTTGATCAAACCCACCTTCTCGACGTACTTCATGTCGTATTGAGACACGATTTCGTCGTTTTGGCCTTTGTAGAGCGGCATGAAGTTGACGAGGGGCTGGTCGGAGATGACGACGCCCGCCGCGTGGGTCGACGCGTGCCGGTTGAGGCCTTCCAAGGACTTGGCGATATCTAAAAGCTTTCGTACGCGCTCGTCTTGGGCAGCCATCTCGTTCAGGCGTGGCTCGATCTTGCGGGCGTCTTCCAAGGTGATGTTGAGCGTGTTCGGGACGAGCTTGGCGATCTTGTCGACTTCACCGTAGGGCATGTTCATGACGCGTCCCACGTCGCGGATGACGGCTTTCGCCTTCATCTTACCGAACGTGATGATCTGGCCGACGTTCCCGTACTTTTTTTGGACGTACGTGATCACTTCTGGACGGCGGTTCATGCAAAAATCGATGTCCATATCGGGCATGCTGATGCGTTCCGGATTCAGGAAGCGCTCGAAGAGGAGGTTATAGGGGATCGGATCGATGTCGGTGATTTTCAGGCAATAAGCGACCAAGCTCCCGGCCGCCGAGCCGCGTCCCGGACCTACGGGGATGTTCTCGCGCTTGGCGTAATTGATGAAATCCGCGACGATCAAAAAATAGCCGGAAAAGCCCATCTGCTTCACCATCTCGAGCTCGCCTCGAAGGCGGTCTTCGTACTTCTTCTTCAGCTCCTCCAGATTCGTTCCCTCCTTTTGGATGGTCCAAATGAGCGACCAACGCTCCTCGAATCCGCGCCAGGATTCTTCCTCGAGGAACTGGTCGAGGGACTTCTCGGCGGGAGGTTCGAATTTCGGGAAATAATAGGTCTTGAGGTCCAGCTCGAGGTTGCAGCGTTCGGCGATTCGGAGGGAAGTCTCGATGGCTTCCGGATGCTCCTGGAACAAAGCCTTCATCTCGTCCGGGGTCCGCAGGTAGAATTCGTCGGAATGGAACTTCATCCGGTCTTCGTCGTGCAGCGTCTTGCCCGTCTGGATGCACAGCAAGGCCTCGTGGGCCTCGGCGTCTTCCTTATGCAGGTAATGGCAATCGTTGGTCGCCACCAAGGGGACGGAGAGTTCCTTCGAAATCTGGAAGAGGACGTCGTTCACGCGCCTCTGCTCCGGGATGCTGTTGCCTTGGGCTTCCAAATAAAAGCGGTCGCCGAAGAGGCGGAGGTAGTTTTCGACGACTTTTTTGGCGCCCGGCAGGCCATGGGACATGGCGGCGTCGGCCACTTCCCCCGACAGGCATCCCGAAAGGATGATGAGGCCCTTCGAGTATTTCTCCAAAACTTCCTTATCGATGCGGGGTTTATAGTAGAAACCCTCGAGATAGCCGATCGTGATCAACTGGCAGAGGTTCTTATACCCTTCGAGATCGGAGGCCAGGGCGATCAAATGGTGGTAGGGCTCATGACCGCGGCGCAGGTTCTTATCGAAGCGGCTGCCATGGGACTGGATGTACAGTTCGCAACCCAAAATCGGCTTCAGGCCTTTCTTGCGGGCCTCGAGGTAAAACTCGACGCCGCCGAACATGTTCCCATGGTCGGTCATCGCGACGGCGGGCATCTTCAAGTCCTTGGCGCGGTTGCAAAGCTTATCGATCATGATCGCCCCGTCGAGGAGCGAGTATTGGGTATGCAGGTGCAAATGAACGAACGACGACTCGGACATATGTAATTTACCTTTAATAGCGCGCGAGTATTGGAAAAAATGGATTCACTCCATTTTTCCAAACGGAGCAAGCGATTAATTCCCGGGATTCAGATGGGGTTTCAGGGGAGCAAACACAGCGTAACGATAGTGGAGCTATCGTGCGCGGTAGGGATAAACCCGATGCAATAGCATCGCCTCTTTAGAGCGAGTAGTATCTCCCCTGAATTTAACGCAGACAACGATCTTTTTTACCTGTATAAGCATAAGATGTCGATCGACGTCGATCTTCTTTCCCAAGTTTCCTTTTTCAAAAATCTCAATAACGAAGAGCTGAGCTCCTTAGCGAGCGTCATGGACGTCAAACCCTACGCCAAGGGCGAGACCGTGTTTCGCCTCGGAGACCAGGGGGATTCCCTCTACATCGTCAAGGACGGGGAAGTGGAGCTTTTCGTGAAGGACCATACCGGCGAGAAGATCCTCCTCAGGCGCGTCCCGCCCGGCGACATGTTCGGCGAACTGTCCATGCTCGACAATGGGCCCCGGACCGCGCATGCGGAGGCTCTGGAGGATTCCGAGCTGCTTTGTTTCGGCCAGGACGACCTCCAGACCTTCCTGAAAAAGCATCCCGACGCCTCCCTCGATCTTTTGGCGAACCTCGCGGGCCGCATCCGCCAGACGAACCAGCTCCTCATGGGCCGCGTCTCCCGGAACACCAATACGGAAGTGGAGGAGAATCTCAGCTGGGTCGAAAAAATCGCCAACTTCATCTCGGAATTCAGCGGTAGCATGTCGTTCCTGGTCCTCAACACCCTCTTCTTCCTGATTTGGATCTTGTGGAACAGCGACGTCGTCCCGGGCTTGGTCGCCTTCGACCCCTACCCCTTCGGCTTCCTCACGATGAGCGTCTCCCTCGAGGCGATTTTTCTGAGCATTTTCGTCCTCATGTCCCAAAACCTCCAATCGACCAAGGACCGCATCCGGGGCAACATTGAATACGAAGTGAACCTCAAGGCCGAACTCGAAGTTTCCCACCTCCATGAGAAGGTCAATACAATGAACGCGGACCTCATCAGCCGGCTCCACCATATCGAAAAAGCTTTGAAATCCTCCGCCAATCCGTAGAAGACAGGGGGCATGGCCCGTTCGGATAAGCCCCAATTCATCCTCTCTTCGCTTAAGAATCTCTATCCCGACGCGCACTGCGAATTGAATTACAAGAACCCGCTCGAGCTCCTGGTGGCGACGATCCTCTCCGCCCAATGCACCGATAAGCGCGTGAACATCGTCACCGAATCCCTCTTCAAGAAATTCAAGACGCCGGAAGATTACGCGAAGGCTCCCTTAGCTGTTTTGGAGAACGAAATCCGCACCACGGGATTCTTCCGCAACAAGGCGAAAAACATCCAAGGCGCCTGCCGCGCCCTTATCGAAAGACACGGAGGAATAGTCCCGCAAACCCTGGAAGAGCTCGTGAAACTTCCGGGCGTGGGGCGCAAGACGGCGAACGTCGTCCTCGGGAACGCTTTCGGCATTCCCGGGTTTCCCTGCGATACGCACGTCATCCGACTCTCGAATCGGCTAGGATTGACGAAAAGCGAGAACGCCGAAAAGGTGGAGCAGGACGTCACCGCGCTCTTCCCCAAGAAGGAATGGATTTCCATGTCCCACCGTTTGATTTGGCATGGACGGCGGTGCTGCTACGCCCGGAGGCCGAATTGCCCCGCCTGCCCGCTACGGGAGGTGTGCGATTTCTACCGTCACGAGATCGCTTGAACTCGAATCCCTGATCATGAAACCGACGGCCGCTTGGTATCCCTGAAGATTAAGATCCACGGAGACCAGCCGCCCCTTGCGGCCTTCATGAGAAAATACGTCCTCGAGGACATCCACACGATCGAGGCCGATGCGCAATCCTTCCCCCAAGGCCTTGAGGGCCGCTTCTTTGCGCGTCCAAAGGACATAAAACTTTTCCAGGTCGCTCCCCACCCAGTCGCGTTCGCGAGCGGAAAAAAAGCGCCGCGCCAATCTCTCCGCATCGGCATCATCGCGCTTTTTTTGCAAATCGACCCCCACGTCCTCCCGTTTGGAGACCGCCAAGAGGGCGTATTCTCCGGAATGAGAGAGGTTGAACTTCAAAGAACGGTCTTTCAAGAAGGGCTTTCCCTGGGGATTCCTGAGGAAATCGCCATCGTCCAGGGGAATACCCAAAAACCCGCTCAATATGCGGCGCGATCGTTCCCGGATGGAGACCCGTTCGGAATCTCGAAAGAGAAAAAGAGAAATCTTGGGGGTATCCGGACTCATGCTTCGCGGCGAGGGGCCAAAAGACCTGCGGCGGCTTCGGCCAAATTCGCGTAAGGAACGGCTCCCGTCAAATCCTCGATCCTGTCTACCTGGGCGGCGACGGAGTCGACGTCGCTCTCCTCCAAGACGACCGAGGGACTCTCCACCACCGCCGCGCGGGCCACGACGCCCGCGCCGACGGACCAGCACTGGCCCGTCACGCGGCACGCCTCGCTGCTGAAATAAGCCACGACCGGCGATACGTGACGGGGGTCAAGCCGTTCCAAAACCTCAACGGGAAGGATCGACTCCGTCATGCGGCTCCGCGCCATGGGGGCGATGGCGTTGATCCGGATACCGTATTTCATCCCTTCCTCCTTCAAGGCGTGGACCAGACCTAAAATTCCGAGTTTCGCCGCGGCGTAATTCGACTGGCCGAAATTTCCGTACAGGCCGGAAGCGCTCGTCGTCATGACGACGCGGCCGAATTTCTGGTCGCAAAATATCTTCCAGACCGCCTGGGTGACGTTTCGGGAACCCGTCAAATGCACGCTCAGGACCCTCTCCCATGCTTCGTCGTCTTGCTTCGCGAAAGACGCGTCCTTTAGGATCCCGGCGTTATTGACGACGATGTCGAGCCGGCCGAAACTCTTGAGGGCGGTTTCGACCATACGGTGAGCGCCTTCCATCGTCTCCACGCTCGCCCCGTCGACGACGGCCTCGCCCCCCGCTTGGCGGATCAGGGTGACGGTTTCGGCCGCGGGAGCGGTATCGGAGCCTTCCCCATGCACCGTACCTCCGAGGTCATTCACGACGATCCGGGCACCGAGACGCGCCAAATAAAGCGCATGCTCCCGCCCTAAACCACGACCAGCTCCCGTGATTAAGGCCACCCGGCCTTTTAATGATATCCTTCCCATAGAATGCCTCTTCCTCCCGATTAACAATCCATTCGGGGAAATACATATTTTTCATGTCTTTTCCGTGAAAATTTTCATAAGAATTCTGACGGTTTCCATTTTCCATGATTTTAAGACGCTTCCTTAACTCTTTGCGTTTCCGATTCCACCAACGCCTTCGTTGGTCGCGTCCTGGTTACGCGGAGCGTCCGTTGGGGAACGTCTCCAACCTTCCCGCAGACCTCCAACCGGAGATCCGGCGTTTAAAAGACGTTTATGGAATCTCCTTCGAAAATCGGCTTTCGGAGGAAAACACCCGGGACAATTATTTTTATTTGGATCTTCTGCATTCTTCTCGTGAAAAATGGGGTTGGACTCCCGAAAACCCGCGGGTCCTGGACGTCGGCTGCAAGAATTTTTATTATATAGACGCGCTCCAGGCCTTCTTCAAACCCCGTTCCCTCACGGGCATCGAGGTGGACGGGTATACGATCTACCGGGACGGCCATAGCCGCAAGGATTACGCCGATTATTACCTCAAACCCTACGCCAACGCCTCTTACGAAGTCAGCGACCTCCTCAAGCATCGCGGAACCTACGACGTCATCACGTGCTTCTTCCCTTTCGTGTTCCCCGAAACCGCCGCCCTCTGGTCGCTTCCCCTCTCCTTTTTCGATCCCAAGGCCTTCTTCGCTAAAATCGAATCGTTGCTGGAAAAAAGCGGTTTCCTGTGGATGCTCAACCACGGCGAGGAGGAATGGGAGGAAGCACGATCCCTCCTTTCCCGGACGGGGCTTCGAAGCCTCGGCCATTTCGCCGAAAAAAATGCCCTCGCCTCTTGCGACACGACGGCATGCGTGAGCTTATGGAAAGCAAAAGCGTAAACTTTCGCGTGTCGTTAAGAGGGTTATTTATCGAGAGTCTCGTCGAATAATTTGCGCATTGCCTTCCACGACTTGCGGTCGGCGGCGGCGTTATACGCAACGCCCTTTTTAGGATCATTCCCTGCCGTAGGTACGGTGAAGCTATGCACGGCACCCGGATAAGCGATGAATCGATAATCGACATGGCCACGATCCAAAGACGCCTTCAAGTCACGGACGATCTCGGGTGCGACGTACGCGTCATCGGCTCCATGGAGGATGAGGATCTTGGAGTGGATCTTCTCAGTTGTCGTGGGGACCACAAGGACGCCGTGAAAACTGGCGACGGCTTTCACGTCTGCGCCTTCATAAGCAAGCTTCAGGACGGTCGCACCTCCGAAGCAGTAACCGATGGCGGCCAAGCGATCCGCGTCGACATTCGGTTGGCTCTTGAGAACTTCCAAAGCTTTGTTCGCGCGGTTCAACCATATCCTTTCATCTTTTTTCACAGCATTCATCAAAGCCATGGCCTCTTCCGGATGGCGCGCTACGCGGCCTTGTCCGTACATATCGGCAGCGAAAGCGACGTAGCCCAACTTCGCGAGCTCTTCCGCACGCCCTTTCGCGTAATCATTCAATCCCCAATATTCATGTACGACGAGGATCCCGGGGCGTTTGCCAGGAAAGGAATCATCCCAAGCGACATAACCCTTCATCGTCGCGCCCCGGTCTTTATAGACGACCGTTTTGCTTTGGAGCTTGGCGTGGGCTTGATTGAGAGTGGCCAAGAACAGACATAAAGCGATGGATATTTTTTTCATGAAGCCTCCTATTTGCCTTTTGTTTCGATCAATGAAGCGTTTCCCGAAGCCTTCACCTCGAAGACCACGCGCAGACGCTCTCCGCTCGGGTGGAGCGTCCGAAAAAAACTCAACTTAAGCCCTTTGTCGCTCGCCGTGAGTCGGGGATCCGGGTTCACCAAAAGGGCGATGCCGTCATAATAAGCGATGTTCACGAGACGCAAGAGTTGCTGCGGATCGATCTCCCGGCCCGCGTTCACGAGGCCGCGGGCGCGCATCAAGTCGGCGACATCCCCCTCTCCGTGGCGCCCATAGGAGCGTTCCGCGTCATCGAGCAAGACCCGCCGCATCCCCGTCCCGGGATGGGCTTTCGGGTAACAGACGGTCATCACGGGGATTTGGAAAGGTCCCGGTGCGATATGGGTCTCGAGGGCGACGGGATGTTTGTAATCCGCTTGAGCGAGAGCTTTCAGCCTCTCTTCGATTTTTTTGATTTTTTTAGTGATTTTCAAAAAACTATTCCCACTCGATCGTCGCGGGGGGCTTCGACGAGATGTCGTAGACGACGCGGTTGACGCCGCGGACTTCGTTGATCACCCGCGAGGAGATCTGGGCGAGCAGGTCGTATGGGAGGCGGACCCAATCCGCCGTCATTCCGTCCAAACTATCCACTGCGCGGATGGCGATGACGTTCTCGTACGTGCGCGCGTCTCCCATGACGCCGACTGTCTTCACCGGGAGCAAAACACCGAAGGACTGCCAGATCTGGGTGTACAAACCCGCCTTCTTGATCTCGGAGAGAATGATATCGTCCGCGTTCCGCAGGATCTCGAGGCGCTCCTCGGTCACTTCGCCTAAAATCCTCACGGCCAGGCCCGGACCCGGGAAAGGCTGGCGTTCGATAATTTCCGCCGGCACGCCCAGGATTTTTCCGATCGCCCGGACCTCGTCCTTGAAAAGCTCGCGGAAAGGCTCGATCAGCTTGAAATGCATCTTCTCGGGAAGGCCTCCGACGTTATGGTGCGTCTTGATCGTCTGAGACGGCCCTCGGAACGAGATGCTTTCGATGACGTCGGGATAGAGAGTCCCTTGGGCGAGGTATTTCACGTTTTTGAGCTTTCCCGCCTCCTCCTCGAAGACCGCGACGAATTCCCGGCCGATTTTCTTACGCTTGGTTTCCGGGTCGGTGACTCCGGCCAACTGGTCCAGAAAACGGCGCGCGGAATCGATCTTGTTGATGTTGAGGCTGAGATTCTTTCGGAAGAGTTCGACGACGCGCGGCCCCTCGTTCTTGCGTAAGAGGCCGTTATCGATGAAGAAGGCGTCCAATTGGGGTCCGACCGCCTTATGGATCAACGCCGCCATGACGGAGGAATCGACGCCTCCGGAGACCGCACAAAGCACGCGGTCCGCCCCCACCGTTTCGCGGATCTCCCGGATCTTATCCTCGACGAAGGACTCCATCGACCAATCCGGCTTCAAATGTGCCACGTGAAAAAGGAAATTCTTGAGGATCTCGGTACCCTGTGGGGTATGCACGACTTCAGGATGGAATTGCAGGCCGTACATCCTCCGCTCGTCGTTTCCGATGGCCGCCTGCAGGCCGTTATGGCTTTTCGCCAAGCTCGAGAAGCCTTGGGGCAAATGGTCCACATGGTCGCCATGGCTCATCCAGACGGAAATATCCTTCAGCGGAAAACCGTGAAAAATCGACTGCGTGTTCACCACGCCGATTTGCGCCGGCCCGTATTCGCGCACCGCTCCCGGAGCCACTTTGCCCCCGGAGTGGTGGCTCATCCACTGCATGCCGTAGCAGATTCCCAGTGTCGGGACGTGCATTTGAAGGACTCGGGGGTCGCACGGAGGCGCGTCCTTGTCGTAAACGCTGGAAGGTCCTCCTGACAGGATCAAGGCTTGTGGATTGAACTCGGCGATCTTCTCGTAAGGGGTGTTGCAAGCCAGGATTTCGCAGAACACCTTCAACTCGCGGACGCGGCGCGCGATCAATTGCGTGTATTGGGAGCCAAAATCAAGGATGAGGACTCTCGAGGCCATGGACGATCCGATCTTTTAATCTAAATGATAGTTGGGGGCTTCCTTGGTGATCATCACGTCATGCACGTGGCTTTCCTTCAAACCCGCCGAGGTGATTTGGACGAAGCGCTTCTTACCCTGGAGTTCTTGGAGGTTCGCCGCCCCGACATAGCCCATTCCGGAGCGGAGTCCGCCGACCAATTGGTGAAGTTGCGATGCCAAAGGACCTCGGTGAGGCACCATCCCTTCGATGCCTTCGGGCACGAGCTTCGAGGTCTCGTTGACGTCTTGTTGGAAATAACGATCCCGGCTTTTCCCGCCCTTCATGGCGCCTAAGGATCCCATGCCACGGTAAATCTTATACGAGCGGCCCTGATAGAGGACGGTTTCGCCCGGGGCCTCGTCGGTACCCGCGAACAAGCTTCCCATCATTACCGCGCCCGCGCCGGCCGCCAAAGCCTTCGTGATATCGCCGGAAAACTTGATGCCTCCGTCGGCCACGACTTTGGCGTTCATCTTTTTCGCCGCGGCCGCACAGCTCAGGACCGCGGTCAATTGGGGCACACCCACGCCCGATACCATGCGCGTCGTGCAGATGGAACCGGGCCCGACGCCCACCTTCACGATGTCGGCGCCGGCTTTCAGCAGGGTTTCCGTGGCTTCCGCGGTCGCGACGTTTCCGGCCATGAGCAGAGTCTTGGGGAATTTTTTCCTGAAAAGCCGGACCGTCTCGATGACGCTGGCGGAGTGCCCGTGCGCCGTATCGACCACGATGAGATCGACGCCGCGCTTCACGAGTAAAGCCGCCCGGTCGATTGAAGCCTCGCCGACGCCGATCGCCGCCCCGACCCGCAGGCGTCCGAGTTCGTCCTTGCTCGAGTTCGGGTACTTCATGGCTTGTTCGATGTCTTTGATCGTAATCAAGCCTTGGAGACGTCCCTTATCGTCCACGACCGGGAGTTTTTCGATCTTATTCTCCTGGAGGATTTCCTTGGCTTTTTCCAAACTCACCCCGGTCTTCGCCGTGATGACTTGTTTCGTCATGATAACCGAAATTTTTTGGTCCAAATTCTTCTGAAAGCGCAGGTCCCGGTGCGTCAGGATGCCCACCAATTTATCGCCCTTGATGATGGGAAAGCCCGAGATATCGTGACGGTTCATCATTTGGACGGCTTCGCCGATCTTCTGGTCGGGGTTCATCGTGATGGGATCCAGGATCATCCCCGATTCGGCCCTCTTCACCTTCTCCACTTCCAAAGCCTGTTCCTCTGCCGTTAAATTCCGATGGATGATTCCCATTCCTCCTAAGTGCGCCATCGTGATGGCCGTCTTGGATTCGGTGACCGAATCCATAGCGGCGGATATCAACGGAATGGATAAGGTCAATTTCGGCGCTAAACTGACGCTGGTATCGACGTCTTTGGGTAAAACCGAGCTTTCTCCCGGGAGAAGCAGGACGTCGTCGAAGGTGAGGGCTAAGGGAATGTCTTTGTGAGTTTCAGAATGACTAACCATGGAGGGCGGTTAGCAAAGTGATCGAAAACTTGTCCATCATTTAATTTTGAAGCGCAGCGAATACAAACGGCCGCCGTTGGAAAGGTAATAAATCTTATCGTCTTCCACGACGAGGTCGGAAGAGACACCTTTTTTCGCGAAGCGGTGCGCGATGAGACGACCGGTTTGCGCGTTGACGAAGCTTAGGGGACCCTCTGAAAGTCCGACCACCACGACGCCTTTATAAGAGACCGGAGCCGTAAAAGCGCCCTTCCCCATCGTCACGGTTTTCCATATTTCCATACCCGTCTTCGGGTCTAACTTATAAAGAAGACCGTCGGTCCCTGAGGCAAAAAGCGACTTTTCTCCATTTTCCTCAACGATCAGCAGGCGCGTCGCCGTGCCGATCTCCTTCATCCAAAGGGCTTTACCGTCTTTCCTTGAAAAAGCCGTCAAATTCCCCTGAAATCCCGAAGCGTAGAGGCGGTCGCCATCCAAAAGAACGGGCGCATCCATGTCGTTGAATCCTTTTTGTGTCGCGAGATTTTTTTCCCAAAACACCTTACCATCATTTTGAGAAAGGGCCCAGAAAGCCCCATCGGAGAAACCTACATAAACCCGCGATTCGTCCACGACAGGTTCGGAAGTGCCACGGATGGCCATGTCTCCGAATTCGCTGATGGGCTTGGGAAAGGTATAGTCTTTTTCCCATAACATATGCCCATCATCCAAATTTAAAGCAGCGATCTTCCCCTCCATGGTCGTGACGAAGAGTCGAGATCCACCCTTGCCGAAATTCGAGATGGCGGGCGCCGACCAGATTTCGGAGCCGAGATTCACGCTCCAAATTTCCTTCCCATCCTTCGCATCCACGACGCGTAAAATACCTTCATCGTCGCCAAAAGCGACTTTAACGGTATCCCTATCGCGCCAAGCAAGAGGTCGGCTATTGACCGAGGAACCCGCTTTAATACGCCACACCTTATCTCCGTCCTTATCGAAACGGTAGAAATAACCCGTATCGCTTCCGACATACAAACCCTCTTCGAATAATACCGGAGATGAGAACTCCTTGCGCTTATATTTAAAAAGCTTTCCCTTTTTAAGGACACTCACCCAACGCGCCTTGAAAGGTATTTTTTCAGCGGCCATCGATGAAGAGCCCCGGTTAAAGGTAATGATGAAGGCAATAAGGACGAAAATCAGAAGAAAACGTTTCACTTTTTGGCTTTCGGATTCTTAGTTTGTTTTTTCGTGGAGGATTTAGCGGGTTCTGATGCCGGACCACCGATTTTTTCCGTAGAAGAAGCGGGAACTTCAGCCACCGGCAAATGCGCTTTGGCTTCCTGCTTGATTTCGTTGGAAACGGCCCCTTCGGAGAGCTGTTTGTAAATTTCTTGAGACTTCACCATATCCCCTTTGACTTCCCAAACATGGGCTTCCAAAAGTTTTGCGTAATCCGGATGGGCATTTTCGGGGTCCAGGGATATTTTTTTTAGAATATCCAAAGCTAAATCCGCTTGTCCCTTTTTAAGATAGGCGAGAGCTAGGTTTTGACTAGCACCTACACGCAAAACCGCCGGCAAGGCTTTCTTCTGCGATAAAGGTTCGTAATAACGGATCGCGTCGTCATATTTTTCATTTTTCAAGGCTTCTTCGCCGAGCTTAATGTGCGCCAAAATAGCCGCATCGGAGCGTGAGTATTTTTCGATGACGATCTTAGGCTCGCCTTTTTTTAGGAACTCGGCTGCTTTGGATTGGTACAGGTCTTGATAGGCATTCATTCCCAAATAAATGAGAGCTAGTGAAACGATCACGACAGCGACAGAAAGAACCGTTCTCTTATGCTTGACGCCTTCTCCGACCAGGGAATCTAAAGGCCGATAAAGAGGCAAGGCTTCATTCCCATGAGTCCCTTTATGGGACGCGTGCGAGAGATTTTTGTAAGTGGACATGCGCGCACTAAGTCAGGATTTTTGGACCTTGTCAATTGACGACTCGCGGCATTTTCTATATTTTTGACCTTCTGTGCCTCCTTTCAAAAGAATAAAAAATTACGTGCAGGGGATCCAAAAAGATTTCGGCGCGACCTATACTTACCTGCGTTTGGCCTTGGAGGGAAACAAGGTCGAGCGTCTCACGGACTTCAAGCAATGCAAGCATCCCGTGCTTTTAATCTACGGTTTCGGCGCCACGCGGCGTATTTTTGGAATTTTGGAAAAACGTCTCAGGCGGGACGGGTTTTGCGTTTTCAGCATCAATCTGGGCGGCCTTTTCGAAACCTTCAACACGCGCTGCATCGAGGAACTCGCCTTATTGGTCCATGAGAAGGTCGAACGCTTGTGCGAACGCTACCAATTAGGGAAAATCAGCGTCATCGGCCATTCTAAAGGCGGCTTAATCGGCCGTTATTACATCAAACGACTTGGAGGTTCGAGCCGCGTCAAGACCCTCATCACGCTTGGTACGCCCCATCATGGCAACCATTGGGCCTTTTTAGGGGCTCTTTCCCCCTTGGGACTTTTTTCAAAAAGTGTTTGGCAGATGGTACCGATGTCGAAATTCATCCGAAACCTCAAAAAAGGCCCCTGGCCCCGCAATGTCAAACTCGTCTCTATCTTCTCGCGCGATGACAAGATCTGCTTCTATAAGAGTTCGATGCTGGATATCCCATCCAACTGCCATAATCTTAAGAATATCGAACTCGAAGGTTTGAGTCATTCCGACTACATCATTCGGAAATCGGCCTACCACGTGATCAAAAAAGAACTCTTATCGGGAGAAAAATAAGCATTACCTTTTTTTTCGGAAAAGGATTTGGAGGGGGACGCCTTCGAAACCCAACCTCTCCCGAAAACCGTTCAACAAATACCGCTTATAGGAAAAATGCACTCCCGAGGGTTCGTTGACGAATACTACGAATGTAGGTGGTTTGATGTCGGTTTGCGTCGCGTAATAGAATTTTACCGGTTTACCTTTAAAGACAGGCGGGTTGTGGTTCTCGGTCAAGTGGGTAAAGGTCTCGTTGACCTTCGACGTCGAGACGCGTTTCGTGCTGGTCCGGTAGACCTCCTTCACCCCCGACCAAATCTCGTGGCATCCTTGACCCGTCTTGGCCGAGATGAACGTGATCGGCGCGTAAGACAGGAATTTCAACTGGTCGGCCGCGTCCTCCAGGAACTTTTTCTTCAACTTCTTATCGCTCACGAGGTCCCACTTGTTCCATAAAATGATGACGGCCTTGCGCGCCGTCTCCGCGTAACCCGCCACATGAGCGTCCTGCTTGTGGATACCGGCGGACGCATCGAGCAGCAGAAGGCAGACATCCGAGCGCTCGATGGCCTTGATCGAGCTCAACACGGAAAAACGCTCGACTTTGGAGGCCGACAGAGCGCCCCTGCGGATCCCGGCCGTGTCCAAGAGCAGGTAGGATTGGTCGTTCACGGAAATTTCCGTGTCGACGACGTCGCGCGTGGTTCCGGGGGCGTTATGCACGATGGCGCGGGATTCCCCGACCAAATGGTTCAAGAGGGAGGATTTACCGACGTTCGGGCGGCCGATGAGGGCGACTTTGATCAAGCGCCCGTCGTCTTCGGCGGATGTCTCCGCATCCGTTCGGGAGAAATCCTGGACGACTTTATCGAGGAGGTCGTTGACCTTATACCCATGCTCCGAAGAGGTGGATTCGAGCGGGACGCCTAATTCATAGAATTCGTGGAGCTTATCCTCATGATCCTGGCCGTCGATCTTATTGACGACGTAGAGAACCCGCTTGCCCGACTGACGGAGCTTCCGGGCGATCTCCTTTTCCTCGGGCATCAGCCCTTCCCTACCGTTCATAACAAAAAGAACGACCTGGGCTTCCTGGAGGGCGAGGTTGGCTTGTTCGTTGATCTTGTCCTCGATCCCTTCTTTCAAATCCAGATTGAGCCCGCCCGTATCCACGCAGATGAAACGCTTGCCTTCCCATTCCGCATGCCCGTAATGGCGGTCCCGGGTCACTCCGGGCGTGTCCAAAGTGACGGCTTCCCGGCGGCCGATGATGCGGTTAAAAAGGGTGGATTTGCCGACGTTGGGACGCCCCACGATGGCGACGATAGGAATTTGCGTATTCATGCTTGCGTGGCGCAATACGCGATGCTAGGGGCGCATGTCCATTTTAATAGATTGCATCTCGGCAGAGTAGCTCAGTTGGTAGAGCAGGCGGTTCATACCCGCCGTGTCGGGGGTTCAAATCCCTCCTCTGCCACATTTTTTTTGCTCTTTAGGCTTAAATAGCTAAAATCGTTCGAATGCCCACCGCTCAAGACGATTCCCATAAGGCTTTCCAGAACATCTGGCAGCAGGTCTCCCAACCCGCCACGGACGGGAACCGTTATATCTTCTTCAAATCGCTCACGGACATCGAATACCTGTATTGCACGGGCTTCGTCGACGAAGAGGTCTACACCATCAAACAATGGGTCGAATCCTTCAATGATTCCCGTCAGCCCGACGGTTCCTATGTGATCAACGAAATCGAGTGGATGGATAAGATCCCCTTCCGCCACGTCAAGCCGGTGGGTCCTCCCTTCGACCCCATGACTTTAAAGGAAGGGGATTGGACGGAAGAGGAAATGCAGAGGTTCCTCCAAACCACCCTTCTGCCGAACCTCTTCTTCACCAAGGAAGAATTCGCCCAAATCTTCGACCTCGCTAAGCAAAACGGCCTTTATGTGAACGGGAAGTACCGAATCACTCCCCTCATCAAACGCGACATCCACCAAATGATCACCCAATACCCGTCCCCTCGGAGGGCACGTGAATTGGCCATGCAAGAAGCAAAAAAGCCCCCAACGGCCGCTACCACTTCCGGAACTTCCAGCACGGGCTTTCAAAGGGGTATACCGGCCAGCCAACAGGCGGCGATGAAGCTTCAAGACCTCATCGCCAAAAAAAGATGAGGAAGACGAAACCCCAGGTGGGGTGAGAACCGATAACCTGATAACCTTGAGACAGGAGAAATTATGACGGGAACACCCAATATCTCCACACCCAAACCCACGACGGCGGTCACGGGTACGGGATCATCCACTCAAAGCTCAGGTCCTTTCATGAGGGCGATCGCCCAAGTGAAGCCAAGAGGATTTTCACAACCCGGCAGCGCCGTCGCCCCTCAAATCGCCGCTCTCAACATGAGCATTCGAAGCGCCGCTTGATAGCGGAATCATAAGTTTTTCACGCGGAGCTGATATCCCACCAGCTTTAAGGCATTTTTCACTTTAGCGCCGAAACTCGTCGAAAAAAGCGTCCTCGCCAAGGACTTCAAGAGTTCGTATTTTTTAGCGTCATAGCCGTACCACCAGAAATCCTTCACGCGAGGCATGTAATTCGTATGGATGTGCAGAGGCTCGACCATTTCCAGGATGCCGTACTTCCCGTGCGTGCGGCCGATGGCGCTTTCCTTAGGTCCGCCCCAAGGGGTCTGGGCGACGGCGTAGGTATAGACGCATTCGTTGATAGTGACCGTACCGGCTTCGATCTTTTGGGCGATTTCTTTTCCCTTGGAGATATCTTTCGTCCAGACGGACGCCGTGAGCCCATAATGGGTGTCGTTCGCCATGCGGATCGCCTCGTCTTCCGTCTTGAAGGTCATAATAGGCAGCACCGGTCCGAAGGTCTCGTCGAACATGACCTCCATCGAATGGTTGACGTTGTCGAGAATGGTGGCCGGATAGAAAAAGCCTTTCTGCCCCTGAGGGCGCGATCCACCCGTCAAAGCAACGGCTCCCGCCTGCTTGGCGGCTTCGACCTGCTTTTCCACTTTGTTGATTTGCATCTCCGCCGTCATCGAACCCATCTCGATATCAGGGTTATTCCCCTCGCCTTGAACCAGCTTTTGAGTCTTCTCGACGCAGAGTTTTTTGAATTTTTCGGCGACCCGCTCATCGACATACACGCGCTCGACCGAAGCGCACGTTTGGCCGCAATTCCCAAAAGCTCCCCAAACGGCCCCACTGGAAGCCACGTCCAAATCCGCGTCTTCCAGGACGATCATCGGGTCTTTCCCACCCAACTCCAGACATACGGGAGTCAAAGTCTGGGCGGCAGCTGCCATGATCCGCTTACCGGTCGGAACGCTGCCGGTGAAGAAAATCTTCTTCACGCCGCTATTCACTAAAGCCGCCCCCGTGGACCCGTCCCCTACCACGGTTTGAAGAACTCCCTCCGGCAATCCGACGCTATCGAAAATCTCCTGAATCTTGAGGCCGATCAACGGCGTAAATTCGGATGGCTTCAAGACCACCGTGTTCCCCGCCATCAAAGCCATGGTCACTTGGCCACACGGGATCGAAAACGGATAATTCCAGGGAGCAATGATACCGACGGCTCCTAAGGGATGGTATTGGAGCTCGCTCGTGCGACCCATGAAATTCCACTTACCGAGCCAGAGGCGTTCTTTTTGGAGCAGCTTTTCCGTCTCCTGCGCGTAGTAAGTCGCTAGATCCATCACCGGCATGATGTCGGCGGAGATGGATTCGGCTAGAGGCTTTCCGTTTTCTTTTGTGATGAGCGCCGCGATTTCATCCATCGATTGGAGAATGCGATCGCGGACTTTTAAGATGGGGTAAGCCCTCTCCTTAAAGCTTAGGGCTTTCCATGCCGGGAAAGCCTTTTGGGCTCTAGCAACGGCGGCTTGGACGGTTTCAGGGGTCGCGATTTCGAGCTCGGCCAAGACTTCTCCGGTCGCGGGATTGATCGTCTTAAACGTCGCCATGAAACCCTCCTTGTTTGAAAACTTCCTAAGTTTTTGAGATTAACTTTTTTACGATTGAAAGAGCCTCTGTGTAGGGATTGGTTATAGGCCGATCTCTTAAAACTTCTACCGCGCTCTGAATTTGCTTCATGATTTCTTCTTGGGCAATTTCCCTCACTTCGGATAATGCTGAAGTCCGCTTCTTGGAGTCTGATCTATCCGGCTCTTGTTCTAAAAATTCGCGGTGGTGGAATACAGATTCCGCCAAGGCATCGACGCCGACGTTCTTATTCGCCTGCACCAACAAAACCGGTTGCTGCCATCGGGAGCGCTTCGCTCCTAGCTCGAGCATCGCCTTGAGTTCGGTCTGCATGAGCAGGGACCCGTCGCGGTCCGCTTTGTTGACGACAAATATATCGGCGATCTCCATGATGCCAGCTTTCAAGGTCTGGATCGCGTCTCCGGATTCCGGCGTCAAAACCACTACCGTCGTATGGGCGATTTCCATGATGTCCAGCTCCGTCTGCCCCACACCCACAGTCTCGACAATCACGAGATCCATGCCGTAAGCGTCGAAGAGCTTCACCACTTCACGCGTCGCCCGCGAGAGCCCTCCGTGAGAACCACGACTGCCCAAGCTTCGGATGAAAACCCCCTCATCTCCCGCGTGGTCCTGCATGCGGATTCGGTCTCCCAATACCGCTCCCCCACTAAAAGGACTCGACGGATCGATCGCGACGACACCGACTTTTTTGCCGAGACTCCGGTAATGGGCGATCACTTTATCGGTCAGCGTCGATTTTCCGGCGCCCGGAGGACCCGTGATCCCGAGGCACCAAGCACGGCCACAGTGCTCTTGCACCTGAGACATGATCGTCAGGACGTCGGGGGATCGGGATTCGACTTTAGAGATCAAGCGTGTTAACGCGAGACGATCACCGGAAAGCATTTGGGACACGAGTTCTGCCATAAGGTTGGAACGTCCAGAGATAACCGATGTTGGTTGATGGATCAACCAAGTTCATTTAATCTTCTTGATTGATGACGCCCCCCTCTCAGACGCTTTCACCATCGAACGACCCGATGAAGTTCATTTGGGACCGCCAAGCTCAGCCCGGCCCAGACGGTAAGAAATACATCCGCTACGCCCATACAGGAGAAATCGCCTATCTTTACCGCACGGGATTCGTGGACACGGATCGCTTCACTCAAGAAGAATGGGTAGCGGCCTTCCAGACGTCGAAACGTCCCGACGGCAGCTTCTGGCTCACGGAAGAGCAATGGGTGGCCAAACGAAAATTCGTCTATTTAGGGCCGGTGAGTGATCCGTTAGAGCCTGCAACCCTTTCTCCCGGTCCATGGTCGTCGCGCGACTTCGATAATCTCCTCAAAACCAAGATCCTGCCAGCTTTAGACATCGACGAAAAATCATTGAGGACCCTCCTTCCGAAAAATGGCCTTCTTCAAGAAAAAACGGGGTCTTTTCTCCTCACTCCTGATTTTAAGCACTTTATCCAGACTCTCCTGATAGACCGACCAAGTCCTGCTCAAGCGAGAGCTGTAAGCTTAAAAGAAGCTCAAAAAACCTTAAAACCCCTACTTTCCCCGAAAACACCTCAAAAAAGCGGCTTTTCTATGGGTCCTTCGAATGCCCAACAGACCCAAAATCAGCTTGCCCAACTCTTATCGAAAAAATGAAAAAACTCCCCAGGCGACGAAACTCCCAGGAGTGAACCCACCGAAAACTCTTTAGAGAGGTGAATTATGGCTTGGGTCGCCGCCGTAGTGGGATTGGTCAAAGGGGTTGTCGATAGTAATAATGAGCAAGCCGCCCGTACCCAGTCAGAAAATACAAATACTATGATGGCTTTATTTCGAGCCTATCAAAACTCGGGACAGGTCTCATCATCTACCACTACCAATGATACGTCGGCTAACACGTCTCCTAACGATGTGGATAGAGCAAGAGCCGCTACTTAAAGAGAGGGTTTATGGGATTATTAGATTTTTTAATTCGTCCGTCTTACCGTGATTATCAAAACCAGCAAGATCAAAGGGAAATAAACCAAAGAAATGCCCTTAATGAGATGGGCCAGATTTACCGCCAGTTCATGGCCCAAGAGGAGCGCCAGCAAGCCGATCTCTTAGCGCGCGCGGACGCGGCTCAAGAAAAACAGCTCAAACAACAAAAAGATCTTCAAACCCGTAGTGAAATCGCTGAAAAAGTAAAAGATGTTTACAGTAGTGTGGGTAATGATGTGACGAGAGATTCTAATACTTTAGCAGCTTATTTGACCGATTATAATAATCATCTCGAGAATGAGCATGCCCAAAAACTCGGAGTTGAAGCTCCCCATGCCAGCGGAGATTTAGCGCCGGCTTTAGTGAACGCCCATGAAGAACGATGGAGCTTCGAAACTCCCAGTTTTTCCGAAGAAGAACGTCAATTTACCCGTGAAGACCGTCAGCTCACCGAAGACGATCACTTAACTATTTAGCTTCACCCATTCATTGGAGCCCCACAAAGGGTGTGCTCACTCCCCATGCTTTTCACGAAATTCATGAGTAGATCTTTAAAAAAACAATTAATATCAAGCAGTTAAATGAAGCCAGAAAACCAAAAGAATTGGCACTATCCTTGCTCTATATCTCTTTGAGGTTTATTCATTTATGGGCTACGCAGTCTTAAAATTAGAGCCGGAGAATAGAAAAAAAGAGAAGCTCACGTCCTTTAAGCGTGTGATGACCACATCTTCGAACGCTCCCGCTTTCATCCTCGAGTCTGAAGATATCGAACGTTTAGCTTTTAAAATGCCTCAAGTTCCTGAGTTCCCCTTTAGCTTCTTTATTGATAACAAAAGCCATGTGCATTTTGAGGTCAATTACTCGAGCTATTTTATTCCAACCGGATGGAGAGAAGGATTTAAAAAACTCCTCCAACCCGATCGTTATCTTTACGACCTTTTAAGAAAACGCATTATTGAAGGCAGCTTATTGAAGAAAGAGCGTCACCTCATCGGTGGTGGTATCGCGACCTATTATTCCGCGTCAAAAACGGTTGAAGTGAAACTTTATGGTCTTTTAAAACCCGAAGATTGCGTAACCGTGGATCCTTTCGTGAGAAAAAATGCTTTCGCCGAGTTAACGTATTGGCTCCGTCCTTTTGCCAGTTGGTTAGGTGCCGATCGTATCGTCTCCTCCCCCTGCGTCATCCCGGTAGAGAAGATGAAACGCATTGGTTGGACGGTAAAAAAACTGAGTTTCAACGAGTGGAAGAGCTTCGTAAAAGCGGCCTTCCCCTTATCTTTGGTCCGTAAACAACGCATCTTTGAATGCGATGCGTACAAACGCTACACATTTAGTGGAGCGGGAAAAGAAGCAAGAACGTTTAGCGAGATTTCATCCCAAGCGAGGCACTTATGAAACAACCCAGCCAACCAGACATGTCGTGGGCGATGGTCCAAATGGCCAATATTTCTGGCCAGACTAACGCTCTTCAATCGAACAACATGTACAACTTGGGTATCCGACAAATCGCCCAGCAATCGATGCAGTCGGATCAAATGTTCATGCTGGCGAGGCACCAAATGGCCTCCGAGGAGCGTACGGCGCGCGGAGAATTAGAGGCGAAACTCGAAATTGCCACCATGAATTTCCAAGCTCGCGTCCGGGAGTTGGAACTTGGCCATAGGGAAAACATGAAAGAACTCGACGTGCGCCAACATGAAATCGAGGCACAAGCGGCTGCAGACGCACGCGCCGCCCGGGAAGAGTTCTATTTTTAAATAGCGGTTAAAATACTTTGCCATCCGATAAAATCACTGTAAAATCATGATCCTACCTCATGGATCAATTACTGGACACCTGGAATCGGGTCTCGAAACCGGCTAAAGACGGGAAACGGTTCATAACCTTTAAAAGCGTGCAGGACCTCATGTTCTTGTACGCTACGGGTTTCGTCGATACTCAAAAATACAGCTTCGAGCAATGGCTCAACGCTTTCGCGACCTCACGGCAATCCGACGGTTCTTATCTCCTCACGCAGGCGCAATGGCTCGAAAAGAAAAAATTTCACTATACAGGCCCTATTCATCCTCCTTTTGATCCGATGAGCCTCGAAGAACGGGAATATACCGAACAAGAGATCACTAAGCTCCTGACTCAAGATCTGATTCCCGCCACCTCTTTCGATAAATCCTACGTCCCTCAAGTCATTAATAATCTTAAAGCCCAAGGGCGCTTCGTCAATGGCCGGTTTAAGATAGACACAAACGTCAAAAAATATCTGACGGAAGTCATTAAACAATACCCATCTCCTTTGAGGGTCCTTCAGGTGACCGTCCATAAACTTCTAAAGGCCAAAAAGGGCGACGTCGCTTCAGCTAAGGAAGAGTTGCAAAAAAGCAATTTCTACGCGGGTGCTTCTGCTCAACAAATCGCTTCGAGCCGACTCTCAAGTATGGTCGGTGCTACGAAAAGCGCGTCTTCATCGGATTCTCCTGAAGGAACGGGCATATCTTTGAAAGACCTTCAGAAAAAAAGAAAATCGACTCAAAAAATCTAGGGAGGGATTCATGAAAAGGGATATGAAATGGCCCCGACTATTGCTGATCTTAACCACCTTATCGTTCTTATCGGCTTGTGCTTCCAATCGCTTCACCTTGAGGCGAACTGTTCCTTCGCAATTCGACATTCAAGGCATTCGCAAAGTAGCACTGACTCCTTTGGAGGCGCATGGGTACGTCGATCGCCTCTCCGCGGACGAATTAACCCGGCGACTCGAGCAAAAACTCCAACAATCGGGCCTTTTTCAAGTTCTTCCAACGATGAGCGCTCGCGATATCGTCGGGAGTGCACCCGATAGCTTCGATGCTTACCTCGTCGGTGACATCCAACAATGGAATGTGGAAAGGCGAAGCGAATACAGACGTGAGGAAAGAGACGTCACGACGGAATCCGGCACACAAAAGCAAACGGTCACCACACCTATTCTGCGTAAAAAATCACGGGTGGAATACTCGGTTGAGCTCATTCAGGCGAAGGATAAGCGTCATCTCGGAAACAAGCAATATTCCGAAGAAAAGGAAACATCCGCTGAAGGAGGTTCCATCCAATATATGACTTCCGATGTGGACTTAAGAAACGACGTTTTAGACACGACCCTATCTCGGTTCATCGAGGACATGGTTCCTCATGAAGTCAGCTATTCGGTCGCTTGGATAAAAAACGATTCTTATAAGACGGGCATTGATCTCGGGAAACAAGGTCGTTGGCCGGAAGCAAGAGACGTTTGGGCGCAAATGGCTAAAACAAATCCGCGAGACGATGGGGCTATTTATCTCATGGGTGTTTCTTACGAGGCTCAAGGCGATTATGCTTTAGCGCGCCAAAAATACGACGAAGCTAACCGCATACGGCAAGATCGTCTTTATCAAGAGGCTTCTCAGCGAGCCGCAAATTATAGGAACGACAAAGAAAAACTGGACCGCGAGATGGCAGGGCGCTAAGTCGCTCCGCCTTATGCCTGAACAAAATCCGGCGGTTTCGTCCTCCCTTTCCGAAGATACGAGTTCATCAGAAAAAGAAGCCTTTGCGATCGCTCGAGAGGAAGACACCCGTTGGCGTCAAGTGCACGCCGCTATCGTCGAGGAAATTCGAGTCACCAAAGAGGATTTTGAAAAAGATCGGACTACCGCCCGAGACCTGACTTCGCAAATCGTGGCTTCGCGCCGTGACGAGGATAAGGCGGCGCTCGCCAGCGACGAGGCTGTTGCTCATGGTCTCTCGCGGCTTAGGAAAGAAAAGGGCTCCGACCTGTCCGCCCTTCTCGAAGAGCCCTACTTCGCTCGTGTCGTCACCGAAGAAGAAAACCGCACCGTGGAATTCCGTCTCGGCACGGCAAGCTTCCCCGCCCAACGCATCATCGATTGGCGTAAGGCTCCGATCAGCAAGCTCTATTATGATTACAAGGAAGGCGATGAATTCGGCGAAACGATCCAAGGCGTGGATCGGGAAGGCTTGATCAAGATACGCCGCGGTTTTTCCGGCGTCGAAAACGAACTCCATCGCATTGAGACCAGTAAAGGAATTATTGTCAATACGCACCCTGGATGGAAATTTACGCCAAAGGAACAAGCCCTTTCCCGTACTGAAGAACACGATGGACATCTCCCCTCGATCTTGTCGCTCATCACCGCGGAGCAATTTGCCCTTATCACGCGTGATATTCAAAAACCCATTGTTATCCAAGGCATCGCCGGAAGCGGTAAGACGACTGTTGGACTTCATCGCCTCGCTTGGCTGCTCCACGAGGATAATAGCGACGCCGTGGCCGAGAGATGCCTCGTCGTCATGCATAACCGATCCCTAAAAGCCTACGTCGAGAACACTCTTCCAGAGCTGAAGATCAAAAACGTCCCCATTCGCACTTATACGGAATGGGCTTCCAATCTTGCCGACGAACTGATCGGCCCTAGGCCCAGAGCCCTCGTCAATCGATCCCGAGAAATAGAGCTTTTTAAGAGCTCTTCTTTTATTTTGGGAAAACTCCATGAATTCGTTTCGAAAACTCCCCATTCCCCCGAAGTATCCTTCGTCGAGGATCTTTTCGCTTTTTATCGGAGCCTACTGACTCAAGATCTACTTTGGAGAGGTTGGGATAAAGTGAAGACGGAGCTAAAGCTCCAGTTGGAGAGAAAGCAGACGGATCTTCAGGACGACTCCCTGCTACTCCATCTCGTCTATGCGGAACATGGCTATTACCCTTGTCGTAACGGAGGCGGCGTAGGTAGAAAGTCTGCTATCGATGGGAATCGTCCCGCCTCAGGCGGATTAGGCCAGTGCGACCACATTATGATCGATGAGGCTCAGGATTTCGGGTTAATCGAGATCCGGGCCCTCTTAAACGCCTTAAATGAAAAAGGCACCGTCTCCATCGTGGGAGATACGGCTCAAAAAATCGTCTCCGGACGTGATTTTGGAACTTGGGAAGAGCTTTTGAAAGATGCGGGTTTCGCGGACACGACACCCATCCAACTCAGCGTCTCTTACCGGTCGACACAAGAAATCATGTCTCTTGCCGCTAAAGTCCGTGGATCGGCGCTTACTAAGACGGAGCTCTTTAGTTCGGGTCGGCATGGTCCAGCCCCGACCTGGACACGTGTTGAAACTCCCGAGGTCCTCCCCCATCGCGTCGGGCAATGGATCGCGGCACGCTTAAAAGACAGCGGCAAATCCCTATCGGCCATTCTTTGTCGTTATCCGAAACAAGCGCAGGAGTTAGTCGATCAATTAAGAAAACTGGGATATCCGTCGGTCCGTTTAGGGCATCGCGATCAATTCGATTTTTCGCCTGGAATCGTCGTCACGAACGTCCATCAAGTCAAAGGCCTAGAGTTCAGGAACGTCTTGATCATCGAACCCAGTGAACATCACTACCCCCCCCCTTCCCCCGACGACCCCAGCACTCAAGAAGGACAAAACCTGCTTTATGTCGCCATTACACGAGCGGAAGTCAGGCTTGACTTCATGGGCTCGGAAAAAACGACACCCCTTTTGCCTAAATTAAGCGGTTAATACCGCTGGACCTTAAAATTCTCCTGTAAAATTTAGGGAGTGAGGGCTGCGATTTTGACCAATCTTGGTTATCTGAAAATCTTCGTAGGACCGTAGTTTCGGCGGAAAATTCCGCTCATCGCATGCTGACTTTGCTTGGTTTGGCGGTATTGGTCCAAGATGCTATGGTCGTCCGCGCATTTCACGCAAAGCCAGTAATATTGAAAGCTCTTATTGGGGTGTTCGTAATATTCCACATCAGGAGATGATTTTTTGCAAGATTCGCAATCCGTGCGAAGATGATGCAAATGTTTATGCTCCAGAAAGCCTGGTCCTTTCTTTTCCGGAAATGGCCGCGAAAAAGAGGGCTTCGGTCGGGGTTTCAATTCAGGCTTCGCTCCCGCTGCCATGGGCTTAGCCGCTGGCCGCGGCGTTGCGACTGGAATAGGCGGTTTCGCGTGGGCCCGTTGAGCGGCTTTTTTATCTTGCTCCGCCCTTTTCAACTTCTCCGCCGTGACTAATCCTGCTTTGAGAAGGGCGTCCTGCAACGTCTGTGTCATAGGTCGCGCGCTATGACAAAATCGTCATTCCTAATCAACTGTAAAACCGAGCTTTTTATATTGCCAATCACATCCCTCCTTTGAAAAGCCGCTTTCTATGAATGGACCATTTTCTGGCTTCTGGGGACGCTTAAAACACCCGATCATTGGCATGGCGCCGATGGATGGCGTCACGGACTTCGCTTGCCGAGCGATCACGGCGAAATACGGACGTCCGAGCGTTGTGTTCACGGAATTCACCACCGCCACTGGATTGTTCTACGCACCTGAAAAGATCCTAAGAGATTTCGAATATTCCGAAATCGAGCGTCCCGTCGTCGCTCAGATTTATGGAAACATTCCGGAGGATTTTTACCGAGCTACCCACGTCATCTGCGAACTTGGCTTCGACGGCGTCGATATCAACATGGGCTGCCCTTCCAAAGCGGTTACACAAAAGCTCTGCGGAGGTCGTCTCATCACAGCCCCTGATTTGGCCCTTGAAATCATCCGGGCAACCCGCCAAGGCATCCTGGATTGGTGCTCAGGACAAACTCTTTCCGACATCAAAATCCCTTCTAAACTCATCCGCATCGTCGATCGCATGAACGAACAGCGCACTCTTTCCGGCACGGGGTCAACCCTAACTCCGAGGCGACGAATTCCCTACTCCGTTAAAACGAGAATCGGATATGAAGACGTGGTGATCGAAAAATGGGTCGAGACTTTACTGACCGAAAAACCGGCCGTCATTACCGTCCATGGGCGCACGTTAAAGCAAATGTACCGCGGCCTTGCTTCTTGGGAAGCGATTGCAGCCGCCGCACGAGTCGCTCAAGGAAGCGGGACTCTCATCTTAGGGAACGGGGACATTCGATCCTTAGAAGAAGCTAAACAAAAAATTACCTTAAGTAGGGTTGATGGCGTTTTAATCGGTCGTGGAAGCATAGGAAATCCTTGGATCTTTACCAGTCATTCCCCCACACCTTATGAACGCTTTCAAATCGCCCTGGAACATGCGTCGCATTACAACCATGGAAAAAGGGATTTCAAAAGCATTCGCAAGCATCTCATTGGTTATCTCAGCCATTTTCCTGAAGCCGCTTCGCTGAGACATCTTTCCCTTCAAACCTTGAGCTTTGATGAGTTAAAAAAAGTGTTGGATATGGCTCAGAAAACTGTCGGCTCTGAGGAATATGCCGCAGAACGCGACACAGCATCCCAATGAAATCAGCGATTTGAAAAATCCGCTTCTTGGCACGTTCGTTGCCATAAAATGCTGGGGGTGTGACGGTATGAAAACACGACCGATTTTATTCACTCAAGAACGAGCTCAAAAGGGCTTTACCTTGATCGAACTCGTCCTTGTCATCACCATCTTGGGGATCTTAGCCGTGGCGGCTCTACCCAACTTTATCGACATCAGCCAGAACGCCCAAGACAGTGCGCGCTTTGGGGTTGTCGGTTCCGTCAGAGAAGGCATCAGTCTTCAGCGAGCTCAAGATCTCGTGCAAAACGGACCTCCCGGCATCTATCCCTCCACTTTGGATGCTGTAGCCGATGGAACTCCAGCTAGCGTTTCGACCCCGATTTTCGGCAATGTTCTGCACCATGCCGTGACAGCTTCGGCATGGACCAAAGTCAATGCGACGACTTATACATTTAACGACGGCACGTCGACGTACACGTATACTTATAATCCAGCCACTGGGGTTTTCTCGGCACCGGGAGCGCCTTAAGAATTAAAAAATATTTTTCCGAGGCTTGCCTACTATTTTCTCATATTGGCTTGAAGAGTGTTTTTGCGGATGCGGATACTCTTTGGCGTCACTTCGACTTGTTCGTCGTCTCGGATGAACTCGATGGCGCGTTCCAGAGTCATGGGTAAGACGGGAGTCAGCGTCAAAGCTTCGTCTTTACTGGTCGTCCGCATATTGGAAAGTTTCTTTTCCTTACACGGGTTCACGTCCAAGTCCTGCTCACGGCTATTTTCTCCGACAATCATACCCTCGTAAACAGGCACTCCAGGCTCAATAAAAAGGACTCCTCGCGGCTCTAAATGGAATAAGGCATAGGTGACACTTTCCCCGGCTCGATCACTCACCAAAGCTCCGTTGATGCGGCCCTTGATCTCACCGCGCATGGGCTCATAACCCGTGACATAGGAGTTCATAAGGCCAGTCCCCTTTGTATCCGTCAAGAACTCGCTCCGGTAGCCGATCAAACCCCGTGAGGGAATGGAAAACTCGAGGCGGACGCGACCCGAACCATGATTGACCATGTTAATCATCCGCCCTTGGCGCTGGGCAAGTTTCTGGGTCACGATTCCGGTAAAATCCTCACCGATGTCGACAAAGAGATGTTCGATTGGTTCCGTCTTCACGCCATTCTCTTCCTTCGTAATGACTTGAGGGCGTCCTACGGCCACTTCGAAGCCCTCGCGACGCATCGTCTCGATGAGGATGGCCATTTGGAACTCGCCACGTCCCTTCACGATGAAGTTATCGGCGGAATCGCCGGGCTCGACTCGCAACGCGACATTCAAAAGCGTTTCTTTCTGCAAGCGCTCCAGGATTTTACGCGACTGGACCAACGAGCCTTCGCGGCCGGAGAGCGGCGACGTGTTCACCATGAATTTCATCGATACGGTCGGCTCGTCCACGGTGATGCGCTTCAAGGCTTTAGGGGCGTTTTGGGTGCAGATCGTATCGCCGATTTCCACATCCTCAAGGCCCGCCAGGATCACGATATCGCCCGGCTCGACCTGTTCAACGTCCTTGAACCGGATTCCTTCGTAAACCTGCAGGTTCGCGACCTTCAGGTTCACCGGCTTGCCGTCCTTGCCGATGCAGACCATCGAATCGTTCTTCTTGGCGGAACCGTTGAAAACGCGGCCGATGGCCAAGCGACCGAGATAATCGGAATAGCCTAAGTTCGTGACCAGCATCTGGAAGGGATTGGCGGGATCGAAGGACGGGGCCGGCACTTCCTCGACGATCTTGTCGAAGAGGGGCGCGAAACTCTCTCCCTTCTCCTCGAGCTTGTTTTGTGCGATGCCTTCGCGGCCGATGGCGTATAAAATGGGGAATTCGATTTGGGAATCGTCGGCGTCCAAATCAATGAAAAGATTATAGACTTCATTCAAGACTTCCTGGGGACGCGCGTCTTTACGGTCGATTTTATTGATCAAAACGATGATCTTGAGGCGGGCTTCCAGGGCCTTCTTCAGGACGAAACGCGTTTGGGGCAAGGGACCTTCCGAAGCGTCGACGAGCAGGATCGCCCCATCGACCATCTTGAGGCCGCGCTCCACTTCGCCGCCGAAGTCCGCGTGGCCCGGCGTGTCGATGATGTTGATCTTGGTGCCCTTCCATTGGACCGAGCAATTCTTCGAAGCGATGGTGATCCCGCGCTCGCGCTCCAAATCCATGCTGTCCATGACGCGGTCGTCGACGGCTTGGTTGTCGCGGAACGTCCCGCTCTGCTTCAGCATGCCGTCGACCAGGGTCGTTTTCCCGTGGTCGACGTGGGCAATGATGGCGATGTTTCGGATCTTCTGATTGTGCTGTTTTTCCATAAAAGGCCTTTCCGCAAAGGGGCGGCTTATTGGGGATTCAAGCCAAGAATGCAATGGAAATTGTTGCTTCGACGAATGGCTTAATGGCGGAAATGGCGGGCTCCGGTGAAGAGCATGGCAATCTTGTGTTCGTTGACGGCTTGGATCGTCTCTTCGTCCCTCATGGAACCGCCCGGCTGAACCACGACGGCGATCCCCGCCTTCGCGGCCTCGTCGATGTTATCCCGGAACGGGAAGAAGGCGTCGGAGGCCATCACGGTCCCTTTTAGGGAAGTCCTCGCCTTGGAAATGCCGATCTTCGTCGCGTCGACGCGGCTCACCTGGCCACCGCCGATGCCGATGGTTTTCAGGATATTCCCTTCGGTCCCGGCGTAGACGATGGCGTTGGACTTCACGGCGCGACAGACTTTCCAGGCGAATTGGAGCACCTTCCATTCCGTGTCGGAAGGCTTACGCTCCGATACGACCTTCGCCTCGCGCACGTTCTCGATTTGTTCGTCCTTGTCCTGGACCAAGAGGCCGCCGGAGACTTTCTTCAAGTCGATCTGCTTCCGAGAGATATCGGAGGGTAATTCCATGATGCGGATATTCTTCTTGCCGGCGATGATCTGGAAGGCTTCGGGCTGGAAGGACGGGGCGATCACGCATTCGTAAAAATCCTTCGAGATCTCCTGGGCCGTCGCCGGGTCGACCGCACGGTTGAAGGCGATGATACCGCCGAAAGCCGATAAGGGATCGCACTCGCGCGCCGCGACGAAGATCTCCTTTAAATCCGAGGCGCCGATCGCCACGCCGCAAGGCGTCGTGTGCTTCACGATGACGCAGGCAGGCTCCTCGAAATCCTTCACCAATCCGAAAGCCGCGTCGAGGTCGAGGATGTTGTTGAAGGACAGTTCCTTTCCGTGGAGCTGCTTCGCCCGGGAAACGCCGCCGGTGCCGTCCTGGTAAAAAGCGGCCTTTTGGTGGGGGTTTTCGCCGTAACGCAGCTCTTGGACTTTTTGGAATTGGAAATTCAGCGTTTGCGGGAATTGCCCGTCCTTGCCGCCCGTCAAATAATTCGCGATGGCGCCTTCGTAGCGTGAGGTCAGGATGAAAACCTTTTTGGCCAACTCGAACTTCGTCTCGTGGGAGACGCTTCCCGATTTGAGCTCGTTCAACACCTTTTCATAATCCTGCGGGTCCACAACGACGGCCACGTCCTGCCAATTCTTCGCGGCGGCGCGGATCATCGTGGGACCGCCGATGTCGATGTTCTCGATCGCGTGTTCCAGCGTCACCCCGGCTTGAGCGACGGTCTGTTCGAAGGGATAGAGATTCACGATGATAAGATCGATGGGCTGGATCTCGGACTTCTTCATGTCGGCTACATGCT
The DNA here is from genome assembly GCA_964555055.1 of uncultured Pseudomonadota bacterium. Lineage (GTDB taxonomy): Bacteria > UBA10199 > UBA10199 > JACPAL01. The sequence goes on from CAZKQW010000002.1 coordinate 61,982, forward strand.
GGGGATTGGACCGCATCCCTAAAAGTCCACCGTGAATTTTGGGATGAAGTGTCTTTAAGCGCCCGTCGAGGATTTCGGGTTGCCCCGTATAATCCCCCACTTCCGTGACCTTCACGCCGTTGTCACGAAGCAGCTTCGCCGTCCCGCCGGTCGATAGGATTTCCCAACCTAATTCCTGCAATCCCTTCGCGAAGGGCAAAATTCCCGTTTTATCCGAAAGACTGATCAATGCGCGTTTCATATTTCTTCTCCTAAAACCCCTTAAGAGGATCACCTGAAACTAGCGGCCCCCAATAAACTCTTAATGTCGTTATCCACAAATTGGAATCCCGCTCCCATGAACCAATTCTTCTGGCCGACGGCGTCGTTAATGAAATCGTCCATGCCGCCCACTAAAAAGACGTTTTGGGTCAAGTTCAGCTTACCCAATGCCTTCAAGTGAGGCCGACGACCTTCCTTGGTGGCGAAGTCAAAGGCGGAGAATTGCAATTGCGCGGGCCCCACGTCGTAATCGAAACCTAACCCGCCGCGCGACTCGATGAGGCCGCCGCGCAACGTCAGATCGTAGAATTTCTTGGCGAGTTGGATAGAAAACAAGAACGCGTTGCGCTCGACTTCGGATTGCTCGGTCTCCACCGTACTCGTCGCGCCCCCCGCGGTCACCGTGGTGGTCCGATGCGTCAGGATCGGCGAGGGATCGGGGTCCACGACGAATTCCGCCATGAAGTACTTGTCGGGACGCGGTTTCAGGATGATGCCGGCGTAATTCTTGTAATCCTTGGAATTCCCCAAATACTCCAGATGGTACGCCATCTCGATCTGGTAGCGGTTGATGCCCCCGAGCGTGTCGTTCAGTCCGCGGGAGGTTTCCTTGAGGTTTTCCGCCAATTCGCCGTCGTTGATCAGCTGGCCGACCGTTCCCCGCCCCTCGTCCACCTTGCGCGACACGGAATTCAAGCGCTCCATCGTCTCGCTCAAGGTCTCGCGCCTTTCGGCCATGAGTCCGTTGAGGTTCCCGGAGAACTGCCGCAGGTTTTCGACGATCTCGTTGACGTTCTGCTGGTTCTGGACCGTCATTTCGGAGAGCCGTTGGGTGAAGGTCTCCATGTTCTTCAGGATGCGGGTCACCGGGCCCTGCCCGTCATCCGCTATCATCTTCTTGATCGCCGACGTCACCTCGCGCACGTCGGAGGCGATTTGGCCTAAATCGACATACGGATTCGTCGCCCGGATTTCACCGCCCGGACCGATCGTGCCCGCCGAAAAATCGCCGGGGATCAGGTCGACGTACGTCTCTCCCAGGAAGCCCTTCGTCCGAATCTGCGCTTTCGCGTTATGACCTAATTTGACCTGGTTATTGACTCGCAGAATCGCCAAGGCGCGCGCGCCTTCGTGTAATTCGAGATCGTCGATGTAACCCACTTGGATACCGGCGATCTCCACGGGCGTTTTCTTCGTCAAGCCTTCGGCCGAATCGATCAACACCTTCACCTGGTAAGCTCCGCCTTTGAAGAGCCCTCCTTCGCTGACGCGGAAGCTCATATAGGCGATCAGAACAATGGCGATTAGGGCGAAGAGGCCGACTTGGAATTCGGAAATTTTCTTCATGTTATCTCATGCACTCTTAATAAAGGTCTTGACGAAGGGATGGTCGAACTTGCCGTCCTTAAAATCCTTCGGCGCGCCCTGCGCGATGATTTTTCCCCGATACAGAAGCACCACCAAGTCGGCAACCCGAAATGTCGATTCCACGTCGTGGCTGATGACCACCGACGTGATGGAAAGCTTCTTCTGGGTTTCGTGGATCAACTGGTTGATGGATTCGGTCATCAGAGGGTCCAAGCCCGTGGTCGGCTCGTCGTAAAGGATGATTTTCGGCTCCAAAGCGATCGCGCGGGCGAGACCAACGCGTTTGCGCATCCCGCCGGAGAGTTCCGAGGGCAGCTTGTCGACGGCTTTTTCCAAACCGACCATGGAGAGCTTCTCCAAAACCTTCTTTCGGATCCCCTCTTCGGAAAGTCCCGCATGCTCGCGCAAGGGAAAGGCGACGTTCTCAAAGACATTCATCGAGTCGAAAAGGGCCGCATGCTGGAAGAGCATGCCGAATTTCTTGCGGAACGCCGTGCGTTCCCTCTCGGAAAGAGACCAGAGGTCGGTCCCGTCGACGATCACGTGTCCGGAATCGGGCTTCATCAATCCGATGATGTGCTTGAGCAGGACCGATTTCCCCTCGCCGCTGGGGCCAAGGATGACCGTCAATTTCCCCTCGGGTATCTTGAGCGACAACCGGTCCAGGACGACTTGGGGGCCGAACGCCTTGCTGACGTCCCTCAGTTCGATCACATGTCCCCCGAAAAGAACTCAAGAATCCATGACGTCAAAAAATAATCGATAATGAGGATCGATACGGACGATATCACTACAGCCTGCGTCGTCGACAGGCCCACGCCTTCGGCGCCTTTGGTCGTCCGGTAGCCGCGCTGGCAGCTGATCATTGAAAGGAAAAAGCCAAATACGGCGGCCTTGACCATGCCTCCTAAGACGTCGTCAAAGTCGACGTAGTAGGTCAGCTTTTGCATGAAAGCGTTCGGATCGATATTCAAGAGTCCGGTAGCGACGACATAGGCGCCTAAGGTCCCGACGCCGATGAAGACACCCGCCAGGAGCGGCAGCATGACGACGGACGCCACGACACGCGGTACGACGAGGTAATGGATAGGGTTCACAGCCATGGTGGTTAAGGCGTCCACCTGTTCCGTCACTTTCATCGTACCGATAGAGGCCGCCATGGCCGAACCGCAACGCGCCACTACCATGAGAGCCGTGAAGACCGGTGCGATCTCACGAGTGAGCGCGAGTCCGACCGTCGAGCCCACGAAGCTCCCCGCGTTGAAAAGGCGAAAGGCGTATCCAGTTTGCAGGCCGAAGACCATACCGGTGAAAGCGCCCGTCAGTATGATGATAGGCAGGGATCGATTCCCCACGAATTGCATCTGTTCGATGAAAAGATGGCGCCGAAAAGGCCTTTGAAACACCCAATGGAAAAATTCACGGACGAAAAAGAGAAACTCCCCCAACTCATGGATGAGCGTAAGAATCCAACGGCCCAGCGCTTCCACCGGACGTTGGATTGTTTGAAGAATAAGCACCATTTAGATGTAGATGCGAGGAATTCGAGGCGAAAGGCGGCTCAAAATCTCATAAGAAATGGTATCCGCCCACTTGGCCACTTCCTCGACGCGGATCGCTTCCTTCGCTTGAGTACCGATCAAGACAACCTCTTCCCCGACCTTGGCGTTCGGAAGCGAGGTTAAGTCGACCATGATCATATCCATGGTCACATTCCCGATGACAGGTACCCTCTTCCCTCGGATCAAAACGTGGGCGGTATTGGAAAGGCAGCGGGGGTAACCATCCGCGTATCCCACGGGGATGACGCCGATCACACTGTCCTTCTTGGTCACGTACGTGCGCAGATAACTGACGGGTGTTTTCGCCGGGATTTTCTTCACGCTGATGACTTTACTCTTCAAAGATAAGGCCGGCTGTAGATCCACCAGCTTTTTTATCTTCTCATGGGGGTAGGCGCCGTAGAGCGAGATTCCCAAACGCACCATCCAGTCGGAATCGCCGCCGCCGATCTTTCCTTCCACGGCGGCTTGCGTGTTCGCCATATGAAAGACCTTAGGGCCCGGGAACTTTTCCAGGAATATGGTCTTCGCGGCGTCGAAGAGCTTCGTCTGCTTGGTCGTCCATTCCGCGTTCGAAACGTCCGAAAAGTGAGTCATCAAACCGACCGGATCCAAAGAAGTCAAAGGCCTCAAGCGGTCGCAAAAAGCCCCAAACTCCCGCGGCAAGACGCCTAATCGGCTCATACCCGTATCGACCTTGATGTGGATGGGCAGCTTACGCTTAGAATGCGCTAAAAATTCATGAAGTTTTTCGGCTTCCGCGACTTCATAGATGACAGGGGTCAGTTGGTAACGCAAAGTACAACTAGGATGACCTTCGATCATTCCCATCAAGAGCAGAATGGGCTTTTTGACTCCGGATTCTCGCAATTCCAAGCCTTCGTCGACGGTCCCCGTCCCGAACCAATCCGATCCTTCTTCCTGAAGGACCTTCGCGACCCGACCCGCCCCATGCCCGTAAGCATTTGATTTGACGACACATAATGTCTTCGCCGCGGCAGGGTAACGTTTGCGGATTTGCTTATAATTGTGCCGAATGGCCTCTAAATCGACCTCGATGACCGTAGGGGAGACTCGTTTCATAGGCGGCTGCCCCTACACCAGTATTTTTAAAATTTCACGCGTTTTTTTCGATTTTGATAAAAAAATTAACCTATCATTACGATAAAAATAAAATCACAAGCGGAAGTCTTCCACCAATGTATTGCACTTAATTATTAAACTCGTGAGCCATGTGACAACTACACCCTCCGCCATCACTGCTTGCACTACCCGACCCTCCCGGCAAGACCGGTACACCACCGATGCCAGCCCCCCCTAAAGTACCCGTATCACTGCCGCTCCCAGAGCCTCCACTTATTCCACCCGTTCCACTTGTTCCACCCGTTCCACTTGTTCCACCCGTTCCACCTACCGGATTCGAGGAGACATATCTTTTTAGTGAGATCAACTGTCCTATTTCTGAAGGAATTAATGTATAATGAGGAGAGTAAAGAATAAAACTCTCAATTGATGGAATTCCTCCACTCACATACAAATCATTGCCGACTTGAAGCAAATTTTTATAATTATAAAGGGAAGTCCCGGTAACGCCTGCGCAAGGCTCTACGGTAAATGTCTGTGGATTCATACAAGATAAGAAATCCTCAGCTAAGCTCCCTACATGATCATACTCCCCCAACATCATTAAAGTTCCATTATCTTGAGCAAAGTCAAATAGAACTCCTTCCGCAGAATTAAATAAGAGATTTGGCAATCCGGCGATTGGAAGTCGCGTCTCCAAGTCAATAGCGGCTAAACCCGCATAGGTTTGATCCCCTATCCGATGGAAGTCACCTCCTATAAACAGACGACTACCCACTTTTTCCAAAGTGTTTACAAAAGCCTCAAATTCCGGCTCTGAACATGTACTGCTATCAGTTGAGATGCATGGAGAATGGGGGCTTGGTAAATTTTCGGAAGTTAAAGACCCTGTTTGGGCATTTAGAGACACTAGATTATGGAGTGAGGCTGAGTCAAAGTCTCCGCCAACATAAAGTCGTTCTCCATCTAATAGAAATGTTTCTATGGTGCCACGAAGATTGGCTTCCACGCCTGTGGACACCAAAGATCCATCCGCCAAATTAACCACGGAAAGAGGATTATTAGGTGTTCCCGAAGAGGAGAATTCTCCTCCCACATAGAGCAGATTTCGGAAGATTTGGAGAGCGCTTACTTGGACGGGAGTTAAGAATGAAAAGCTTAAGCCCCGGACATTCTGGGTTACAGCCGAATAAGTCGGCACTATTCCAGGAACCAAACGCATGTTGGAGAGGTCCAGAGCGGCTAAACTGCTAACCGAGTTCCCGTTCACACGGTTAAAAAATCCTCCTATCAAAAGCTTATTTTGATGGATAGCCATACTATTCAAGCCTTTAGAATAAAATTTACCAATCTGAAAGAGAGCCGCGGGACGAGATTCTTCTGGTATCTCACTCAAAGGAATTTCCACGGCTAAAACAGGCAGCCCGTCGATCGATAGAGTGCCAGTAGTGGGGTTCAGCTGTGCGAAGCCTGATGCCCTAACTCCGCCTAGACTTAAGAAACTACCACCTACAAAAACATCCCCACGATCATTGGGAACCATTCCATATACACCCCCCAGGACTTGAAGGGTTCTTTCTGGAAGGACAGTACCGTTAACTGCATTTATTGTAGAGGTTCCCAAGGAAGAAACAGCTTGCGAGTTCAAAATAGCTCCAAAAACATACATTTGACCTTCAATTAAAAAAATCTTTGTGATTCCAAAACCTTCAGGTACCACAGAAACCACCGGATTCCACGAAGTCACATTCCCCGTCGAAGAGTTTAGCGCTGCAAGTCCTAGCCTGGACGTAGAGGTTGTGCCAGTTTCCGTTGAAATGCTGTCAAAGAGCCCTCCTATGTACAAGGAGCTTCCGGAGACCAATAGGGTATTGACGATCGCAGAAGTAGCCGAAGGGTTATAATCAATCCCATGGATATGATAAGAAGGCGATCCCGAAGGGTACCCGTTCTCGTCATGCGCAATGGAAATAAAATGATGGGTAACCCGAGTGGTAGGAGAGTCGAAAGGTCCTGTCTCAAGTCTGGAGAAACGGCCACCTACATAAATTTGTCCTCGGAAGTCAGCCAAGGAGGTCACAAAAGAGGAAGGCGTTGGCATGGATGGGTCGGAAGAAGAAGGATTGAAAAGTCTTGGAAGATTACCGACGAAACTCCAATTTTTATGAAAAGCGGTTAAGTTGGAAACCTGCAGTCTAAGACTGGCTTGAGAAATAGAATCAAACTGACCCCCAACATATATGTAGTCGCCGACCAGGACTAAGGCATTCACACTTGCATCGTCATTACCAGGAGCTGCGGTGAGACGAGGGGCTTCACGAAGTATGGCTCCCGTCGAGGCATTTAAAGCCAACAACCCCTGGGTGGCACCGTCTATGGTAAAAGCCCCTCCCATGTACAGATCCACCCTTTCACTGGTTTGAGGCACTAATAAAAGTGCTCTTGGATCCCCTCTCGACAAGGTTATACCGGACATCTGCCACCCACGGTCCAAACTCCCGTCGGCATTGATATGGGCGACATAGGGCCGGTCCACATCCCCTACTTTTGTAAAAGATCCCGCAATGAACCACCCATGACTCCCATCTGAAATGACCGCTTTAATAGGGCCATCGATGAAAGGAAACTGGCCCGTACTCGCTAGCTGACCGGTGGAGGGGTTAATCCGAACCCCAGTCCCTGTTTTTGTTCCGATATAGTCAAAATCACCGCCCACGAAGACCCTGCCATCGGGGGCCGTCACATGGGTTTTAATCGTCCCATTAATAATGGATACGTTATCATTGGGAGTATAAGGAAGACTGAAAAGCGGTGAAGCGGCGGTAATCAAAAATAAAAGCAAAACTACGCCAAGCGGTAATTTTTTCATACTTGTCTCCCGAAAATCCTTTTTTTCATTTAATAAGCATTTTAGATGCCACTTACTATTTACTTTATTTTATAAAATCGGCCTTGTGGTGCCAATGGAATTCGCGTTCTGGACGGGTTTTCAGCATTCATCCGTATACGACTCCCGATTTATCATTGATTTAGCCCATGACATCTTTTACCCACGAAAAACCGGGGTGCCGCACTGCGGCTGAGATCTCCTGAATGGGAATTAAAAAGGAGGAACCCTCATAACCTGCTCTGGATAATGCCAGCGAAGGGAAACCATGATAACGATTACCGTCAACGGGCAACGTAAGTTTTTTGATTCTAAAATCTCTCTTTTAGAACTCCTAACGCATCTTAATATCGATACCCGATCCTTAGCCGTTGCCGTTAATGCTGAGATCATTCCTCGTTCAAGACTAGAAACCGACCTGGTGAAAGACGGCGATGTCGTCGAAGTGATCCGTGCCGTCGGAGGCGGCTAATAATGGCTCAATCTACTTTCTCTAACTTTATGATCCGCGGTCGGGAAATCCGATCAAGGCTTTTCATCGGCACCGGTAAGTTTTCTTCCCATCACCAAATGAAGGACACCTTGGATGCCAGCGATGCGAGCTTGGTCACCGTGGCTTTGCGACGAGTCAATCTCAAGAAACCCGAGGAGGATATCCTTCACTTCATCGACAGAGAACGCTTCACGCTTCTACCCAATACTTCCGGGGCACGCACGGCCAAGGAGGCCATTTTCCTGGCCCGACTCGCGCGCGAAGCGGGATTGGGGGATTGGGTGAAGCTTGAAGTCATTCCGGACGCGCGTTACCTCATGCCGGATCCTCTGGAAACTTTAGAAGCCGCGCGCATACTGAGTGAAGAGGGATTTTCCGTATTCCCATACATGCAAGCCGACCCGATCTTGGCGAAACGCCTCGAAGACGTCGGTTGCCCCGTCGTGATGCCGATGGCCGCGCCGATCGGCTCCAACCGAGGGCTACAACTCCGCGAGACCCTCCGTATTATCATCGAGCAATCCAACGTTCCCGTGATCATCGACGCCGGTTTGGGCGTCCCCTCGCATGCGTGCGAAGCGATGGAGATGGGCGCCGATGCGGTCTTGGTGAATACCGCCATCGCCACCGCGAATGACCCCATAAAAATGGCCCTTGCGTTTCGACATGCGGTCGTCGCCGGACGTCAAGGATATTTGGCTGGAAGAGCGGCCGAGAAAGAAACCGCCGTAGCCTCTAGTCCCTTAGAAAAATGAAAACGTCCCTTCATCAAAACGCTCGAGAACTGACGCTTCAACGCTTCGGTCGCACGATCCAGCTCTACGCCCCCCTGTATCTTTCCAACGAATGCGTCGACACCTGCACCTATTGCGGCTTTAGCCGGGAAAATAAGATCGAGCGCAAGACACTCTCTCCCGAAGAGGTGGTGGACGAGGCACGATTCCTCGCCCGACAAAATTTCCAACACCTCCTTCTCGTCGCGGGTGAGCATCCGAAGCACGTTTCTCCCGACTATTTGGAAGCTTGCCTGCGGAAGTTAAAGCTCTTTATCCCCTCCCTCTCGATCGAAGTCGCCCCCTTCGACGAAGCGGTCTACCGCCGACTCATCGGCGATGGATTGGACGGCGTGGTGATGTATCAAGAGACTTATGACCCGGACACTTATGCCCACGTGCATAAATCCGGTCCGAAAAAAAATTACGAACACCGACTCCAAGCGCCCGAGGAAGCCGCGCGGGCGGGTGTTCGGCAATTAGGCATGGGCGTCCTTTTGGGCCTTTCCGAACCGCAAAGGGACGTGGAAGCCTTAATCCTTCATGTGCGCCGACTCCAAAAGAAGTATTGGAAGACGGAGTTCTCCATTAGCCTGCCGCGATTGCGGCCTTGCGCTTCCGCCTTCGACTTGCCGCATCCGGTCTCAGATGAGACGTTCATGGATCTGATCGCGACGATCCGTTGTGCGCTCCCGGAAGTCGGAATCGTACTGTCGACGCGTGAAGCCCCCGAGCTCAGGGACCGCTTGGTCGGCCTAGGAGTGACGCGGATGAGCGCCGGCTCGCGGACGGAGCCGGGCGGCTACCAGCAGCCCGATAAGAACCTCAAACAATTCGAAATCGAAGACGATCGTTCGCCCAAGGAAGTCGCGAATGCCATCCGTCAAAAGGGTTACGAACCCGTATGGAAGGATTGGGAAAGCCTATGAAGAAAATTTACCTAAAAGGATCCGGCGACATCCGTGTCCCTATGAAAGAAATCTCCCAAACGGGGAACAATCCCCCGGTCATCCTCTACGACACGTCAGGTCCGCACACCGATCCGGACGTGCGCATCAACGTCAAGGAGGGCTTGTTGAAGATCCGGGCCCCATGGGTCGAGAAACGCAGGAAAGCGGGCGCCAAAAACTTCTCCCAAATGCACTTCGCGCGGAAAGGCCTTATCACGGAGGAAATGGAGTACGTCGCCTTGCGCGAAGGGATGTCGCCCGAATACGTCCGTGATGAAATCGCACGCGGACGCGCCATCATCCCGGCCAATATCAACCACCCCGAGCTGGAACCCATGATCATCGGCCGGAACTTCCTCGTGAAGATCAACGCCAATATCGGCAATTCCGCCCTGAGTCCCAATCAAAAGCCCGAAGGGCGCGGCGAGGGGGCGACGCTAGCCCCTATGATAGCCGATGAGGTCGAAAAACTCGTGTGGGCCACGCGTTGGGGAGCGGATACGGTGATGGACCTTTCGACGGGAAAAAATATCCACGAAACGCGCGAGTGGATTTTGCGCAACAGCCCCGTCCCGATCGGCACCGTCCCCATCTACCAAGCCTTGGAAAAAGTGAACGGCAAGATCGAGGACCTGTCGTGGGAGGTCTTCAAACGAACCTTGATCGAACAAGCGGAGCAAGGCGTCGATTACTTCACGATCCACGCGGGCGTCTTGATGGATTACATTCCCGTGACGCAAAAGCGGCTGACCGGCATCGTCTCTCGCGGCGGGTCGATCATGGCCCGTTGGTGCCAGATGAAGAACCAGGAGAATTTCCTTTTCACGCGTTTCGAGGAGATTTGCGAAATCATGAAGGCCTACGACGTGAGCTTCTCCTTAGGGGACGGCTTGCGTCCCGGATCCATCCACGACGCGAACGACGCCGCGCAATTCGCCGAACTTAAGACGTTAGGCGAGCTCACGAAAATCGCCTGGACGCACGACGTGCAGACGATGATCGAAGGGCCTGGTCATATCCCGATGCATCTCATCCAGGAAAACATGACCAAGCAGTTGAAAGAATGCCAAGAAGCTCCCTTCTATACATTAGGCCCTCTAACAACCGACATCGCGCCCGGTTACGACCATATGACGTCGATGATCGGCGCCGCGATGATCGGATCTTTCGGCTGCGCCCTGCTCTGCTACGTCACGCCCAAGGAACACTTAGGGCTCCCGAATCGGGAGGACGTGAAAGCCGGCGTCATCGCCTACAAGATCGCCGCCCACGCCGCGGACTTGGCGAAAAGGCATCCGAGAGCCATCGAACGCGACCATGCCCTTTCGAAGGCCAGGTTTGAATTCCGATGGGAAGACCAATTCAACTTAAGCCTCGACCCGACGACGGCCCGAGCGTACCACGACGAAACCCTTCCGAAAGACTCCTCCAAATCCGCCCACTTCTGTTCAATGTGCGGGCCGAGCTTCTGTTCAATGAGGATATCTCAGGAAATTGAAAGATGACGCGACGCACCTCTATCGCTAACCCCACTCAAGCAGGATGCAGCGCTGTCCTGCCACATTTAGCTGACTGTCATAGAGACGGTACCCGACCCGGATGCAGTGTTGTTCTACCCTCTCGCAGCATTTGTATCACCGACCCTTTCAATCCAGATTGTGTCACCTCTTCTTCATACACCAGCTGTGCAACTTCACCAACAACCCCTGGATGCCAACCAGCGCCTCTTGACTTGCCTCAATGCATAGAGCATCCAACGACACCTGGTTGCGAGGTGCTTTTGCCGAGCATGGACGAATGTTTAGAAAACCCTTCTTCACCAGGATGCTCCGTTACTCTTCCAAACCTCACCCAGTGCATCGCCACTCCCACGAGAATCGGATGTTCCGTCAGGCTTCCTAGCCGGATTCTTTGTGAGGAGAATCCCGAACTTGCTGGTTGCAACGTCATTCTGCGTCCCTTGGACCGTTGCGCGGAAAATCGCAGTTTGGATGGCTGTAGTGCGGATCTTCCCAGTATCTCCGAGTGCCGGAGTCGCCCTAGTCTCTCAGGGTGTTATGTCGTCTTACCACCATTAAGCACTTGTTCAGAAACGCCAACGACCTCAGGATGCGATGCTGTATTACCCACCCTCTCTCAATGCATTGTGACTCCCACATTGGAAGGTTGTCGCGCCGTTCTACCGACCCTTAACCGCTGCATCGCCATATCTACTCTAGAAGGATGTCACGTAGTTTTGCCCTCTTCAGAGGAATGCGAGGAAAACCCAGAACGTGATGGATGTTCTCATACTCACTAAGTAAGAGTTGACTATTCTGGCATGCGGTAGGCGATTTTAATGACTTCTAGCTCTCTTAATCCTTTTGGAGAGCGGAAATTTACGATATCTCCTTCTTGTGATTTTAGAAGAGCAGACGCTAATGGTGACGTCCAACTGATATGGTTTTTGGACATGTCGATTTCATCGATTCCGACGATTGTATAGGTTTTTTCGGCAGCGTCCTCATCGCGAACCGTCACCGTGGCCCCAAAACGAACTTCGGTTAATGTAAGAGTCGCCGGATCGATGACTTCGGCGGCTTCCACCCTTTTGGTCAGGAAACGGATACGGCGATCGATCTCACGCAGGCGTCGTTTTCCATAGATATAGTCGGCGTTCTCGGAGCGGTCACCGTTACCCGCAGCCCAAGTAATCGTCTTCGTAAGCTCAGGGCGTTCGTCGTTCAGGAGTTTCGATAGTTCATCTTTTAATTTCTTAAAACCGGCGGGGGTGATGTAATTTTTTGAACCAGATGGGATCTTTGGGCCTTCTTCATCCAAGTCGTCTTCATCAGCCGCCTTATCTTCATTCACGAAAGCTTTACTCATAAGGTTTGGAAATTAGCGCAAGGGAACTAAAGAACACCCCCCACCCTCGGCGTAAACGCGATCGAAGTTCAAGAGGATAGCCTGGGGATTCGAGGAGTTCTCCGCGAATAAGGGGTGGAGATCCGCGGACCCGAGGTTTTGGCTTTCGATGCCGGAAGCCGTAATCCGGAAGTAACGGTTGAAATTGGCTCTAACCACAGGTTTCTCAGTAGCCAAGATTTCACGGTAACGCATCGACGAAAGATTCGTTTGGAGGATGTACATCGAACGATCCAATTCGGCGGACATCCATTTTTGGACGGCTAAAGCGATCAAGGGTCGAACGTTCTGATCGAAGTGATCGCTTGATGGGTCCAAACCCACCAAGGTCTCCGCAATGAGCCGTTGGTCGTCCTCCACCGCTTGGGCGATCGGTAATTCTGGGCACGGCGTCGTCAAGTCAATGCGCTCCCCTCTTAAATTAAGGGCCGTCGTCTCATGGGTCACGCAAAAATAGACATCGTAATTGGATAAACCATTCCCCGAGAGGATGGGGCCCGTACCGCCGCTCCCCGCCACTCCTGTATTTCCGCTCCCACCGGTACCGGAGCGAGCTCCACCCGCTCCACCACCTCCGGAATTTCCGGAACCAGCATTTCCGGACTGACCGCCACTTCCGACACGGGCAACCACCGACAACGTATCTTCACAAGTGAAACGATAATCATCCGGTGTCTTGCACAAAGCCCTGACCGTCCTCGTCCCCGTCGCGCCAGTGTCGACCGGCAAAATCGTCGGCATTAGGAAATCAGCCGTTTCCCCACGGCATGTGACACCAGAAACACCGTTATCTGTTAAATGAAAAGCGCAACGGACAGACGGTTCACCTTGAGGCACAACCCGAATACCATTGAGGCTCATGAAAGGTTGGCGGCAATCGATCTCGCACGTGGGACGCCTTACCAGGCGCCTACGGCACGTGGTTAAGTCGCAATCCGATCCCGTAAAGCACTCGTAACCGCGGTTTGTATCCAGATTATGCAACATTCCGAACACAGGATCACACACGTCCTTTGTGCAAGGATTACCGTCATCTTCGAGAGGTCGTGGCGTAAAAAGAGGCAGCCCCGTCCGGGCGTCACAAGAATCCACGGTGCAGATATTATCGTCATTAAAGACCCACGGGGTATGGAGAATGCCGTAATCCACGGAACAACTATCACGCGTACAGAGGTCGCCGTCTTCGATGGAAGCCGGCGTCACCGGAGTATTGCGGCACATTCCGGAAGACGTACACGCGTCGACGGTACAAGGGTTCCCATCATTACATGTACGGGTGGCGTCTGCCATCGTACAGACCGGCCGAGGACACAAGAGTGCCGACTCCTCAGGCGTCGTGATGTCCTGGCAGGTACCCGCACGACAAACCGTACGGGTGCAGGGATTACCGTCGTCACACGCCAAAGAATCATTCGGAGTTTGGTTCCACCCTCCTGAGCTGGAACACGACCATTGGTAACAGGGCATAGGCAACGAACTTGGAACCAATGAAGCGGGATGAGTGCATACACCCGTCGAGCAACGGTCTAGAGTGCAGGCATTGCCATCATCGCTGCAAGGGCTTCCTTCGCCGCCGGGTACTGATTGCCAAACACCATCGGAAGGCCGGCAAAGCCATTGCTTGCATTCTCCAGCGGGGGTTGAAGGCGGCATTTCGGTTGTATGGACGCATCGATTCGTCGTGATGTCACAAGCGTCTTTGGTACAAGCGTTACCGTCCTGACACTCAGCTGAAGTCAGACAACAATTTGCCCTTCTATCCATAGGATTCGTACTCACACGACACAAACCCGCAAAGGTTCCATCAGGAAGAGGCGTCCCAACGCTACGGTCGCAAACTACCCTTTGACAGTTCGTGTAAATATCACGCCCCATGGCATCACGACATTGAAACATCGCATCACATGGTATCGAAGCAGCATAGGCTTTAGGAAGTGAACTCACTAAAAATAAAAAAAACAAAAATGCGAAGCCAAAGTATTTTTTCATAAGTATTCAAGGATGTTATCGTCGTCTGAACTTAAGATGTTGTGTCATTTTTCCTAGAAAACCCTCGGCCGAAGGCACTTGGAGAAAAGAGGCGATCATCACGTACAGAACCCCGAAAACTCCTGCTTCAATGGCCAGTAAGACGAAAGGAGGACCTAAAACAAGGAATTTCTTGAGTAAAAACGCAGCAATTCCCGCTACTGCCGCACTGATCCAGAGTTTTCTCAGACCTTTTTCCATGATAGTGTGGTTGATCCTCTTTTCTAGAGCCCTCCGAAGCAGGGTATATTCGATCCACCCGGCTATACCCGCCGAGGCCGTCAGCCCCACGGTCCCCCAAAGAGGTTGAAGGTTTAAGGATTGAGGCAGGTAAAAAGCAAAAAGAACGCCTAATCCAGTAGTTGCAAGCACACGTAAGAGAGAAAAACGTAACGGCGTTTTCGTATCATGAAGGGCATAAAAAGAAGAAGAATAAAGGCGTCCCAAAGTTGTCGCCAAGAGCCCGACGGTCGAACCCATCAAAACCCTCCATACGAGCCGCGACGCTTCCTCGTCGAATTGGCCTGTTTTAAAAAGGGTTTTCACCACGAGGTCCCCCATCACGAAGAAGATAACGATGGTAGGGACGATATAGAACGAGACTTTTTCCAAAGCGGACTCTAACCGTAATCTTAAACGTTCATAGGCGTTGTTTGGATTTTCTGCCATCCCCACCTGAGTTCGGGCAAGTTCGGGAAGCTCGGAGGCTGAAATCGACATTCCAAAGAGACTAATCGGCAAAAGGTATATCGTTTGAGCGTAGGCTAATGCGGATACGGCCCCGGTAGGCAGCCAACTCGCCAAGACATTATCGATATAGGCGCTGACTTGAACGACGCCACGGGATAGGACAGCCGGGCCAAAATTACGCAGGACAGTATCGACTCCCGCAGACCGCATACGAAATCTCACCTTTATGAGTGGAACAAGGGTTAACGTCGCAGGTAATTGGACCGCGAATTGAAGCAAGCTCCCGACGACCAATCCCCACGCAGCCGTCACCGCAAGGTCCGTAGGGCTTTGCGAGCTACCACCCCATAAAAGAGCTCCGATAATAGTTAAATTCCAAATAACGGGGGCAGCATACGGGATGAAGAATTTTCGATGGCTATTGAGGATTCCTAAGCACCAAGCCGATAGCACGAGGAGACCGACTCCAGGGAAGAAAATCCGAACCAGACGGATGGTTAAGAGGCGTTTCTCCCCGCTAAATCCGGGTGCGATGACGTCTATCAAAGATGAGGTGAACAGAACGCCTCCCAAAACTAGGAGAGACACGCTTAGGGAGAGAAATGCGAAGACGGCCTTGGCCAATCGATCGGACTCTTCTTTATCTTTTTCATGGAGCCGGGAATAAATCGGGATGAAGGAAGCCGATAAAGCCCCTTCACCGAAAAGATTTTGTAGGAAGTTAGGGATTTTTAAAGCTGCTTTGAAGGCGTCGCCTGCGTCGGAGTTTCCGAAATAATGCGCAAAGACACGTTCGCGCAAGAGCCCAAAAAGCCGGCTCAATAAAATGCCCAGTGCCACCCAAAAAGCGCCTGATTTTTTCCCCGCCGTCTCGATAGCCACGGCGGGCTCCTACGTCACCCGGCTATTTTTTTCAATAAGTCAAAAGTGGTAAGCATGCCCAGGAATTTATTCTCCATATCCACAATAGGTAAGGAATGAATATGCAGAGTGTACATTTTTCTCATGGCGTCGATCAAAAGATCACTGGGGGATAATGAAACGAGTTTTTGGCCTGGGCTGACGCGCACTAAAGGCCAAGAAAGGATTTTACGGTTTCTCTCCTCTTGCCCGGGAGCGTCGAAAAAAACGGAGCGAATGATTTCCAGGTTGTTACGGGTGATCATTCGGATCACCTTACCCTGCTGCAGCAAGGGAACTGCGTCGATCTTCTTATCCAACATCAATTGATAAGCGTCTTTAATGGACTTACCTACCTCTATCACGGGATAATCCCTCATCATGACATTTTCGACTTTTAGGGGATCCAGTTCCTTCGTTAATTTAATGTATGAGCTTTCCTCTTCTTTTCCTATGTCTTCGGGCGATAAAAGAACATCGAAGATATCTTTAACCAGAAGATGACTCAGTAAAAAGAAAAGAGGTTGAGCACCCAAATCAGCGACATCGACACTCGCTTTCAGAACAAGATAAAAAAGGTCGTCGATTTCTGAATTTTTAGATCCATCCTGCAGGATTTTTGTCGTCGACTTTAGCGAAAGACGGGTATTCTTATCGATTTTATCGATTAGGGAGCGATTGAGGTTTCCCCAAAGTTGATTCGATACTTCGCCGAAAGCTTCCTCGACTTCGCCGTCAAATTGCAGACTGGCAACCCTATCCTTCACCGTCTTCGCGGGTATACCCATCATGAAAGAAGCCATTTCTATCGCCAGAGGCATGGAGGTGAGGAAAAGAAGAGAACCTTCTTTCCCATCCCACGACATTTTGGTAAGCATGTAGTCCTTGGTATAGGATTTAAAAAAGGACTCGAAAGATCCGGCAAAAATCTCGACAGCATCCAACTTTGCGGGTTGGCCGATTAAAATACTAAGCTTGGAAATGATTTCCTCAAGGTAAGACTTAACTTGAGGATTGAGCTTGTTGAAATTGGAGCCCTTTATGGCGGCTAAGGGGATCATGGGCCATCCAAAAGTTCTTCACCTTAAAAGTAGGATCCCAATTCCTTTTGAAGGACTTCCGGAGTAAAAGGTTTGCATACATAGCCGTTGGCACCGGCAGCCTTGACGTCGGAGACGCGGGATTCCGTGGCTTCCGTGGTGATCATGACGATTGGCGTGTTGATCCCCTTGGCACGCACCTCCTTCACGAAGGCGATGCCATCCATGTTGGGCATATTCCAATCGGAAAGGATTAAAGCGACATCGGGATGGGAAGCGAGTTGACTTAAACCCTCGACACCATCCCCTCCTTCGAAAATTTCTCCGCAATCCAATCCAGCTTGCCTTAAACTACGTCCGATCATTTTTCTCATCACGGAAGAATCATCCACAACCAAAACATTCTTAGCCATAAAAACCTCCTAAACGCGTTGAAGCACGTCGACCTCGAAATGTTTTCCATCATACTCGAACGCTTGACTGCATACCTGCTGGAGCCCTGGAGATGAAACGGTGTATTGCTTACCTTCCACGACCGATGGGATCGAAAGGATATTCTTTCCCGCTAGCTGGGATTTGAAATTACCTCCGATCATATTGGTCAGTTCTCCGACGCAATCCCTGACTTCTTCCTTGGAAGCCGCCCCGGGATCGAGAGCGAACATCGTATCCGCGGATTCGTGAGCGATATTCTGAGGCATGGTGAGGATCACACATCCCTCCCAATCGCCACCAATCGTCACACAACCGCTTACCGAGACTTGCTCCGGGCCTCCCGAAACCGACTCATTCTGGCTTAAAGGAGTCACTTGCCACCCAATCATGGTCGAGAGAATGCTACTGACGATTTGCGATATCTGTTCTTCATAAGCCATAAGAACTCCTTAAAAAAATTTGACCTAAAACTCTAAACGTCAAAATTCCTCATTTCTTTAACCGATATGCCACCGTTTTTCCTAAATCCACTCTCTCAAATTGGTCATCGACATTAAAGGTCGTCTCCGAACCTCCTAAGAAAAGGTATCCGTCGGGCTTTAGTACTCTTCGAATCTGTTCTAAAATCCTCTTTTTCATATCCACTTCAAAATATATCAAAACATTGCGTATAAAAACGATGTCCATCTGTGGAAGTGCTGGAAAAACTAGGGAAAGGTTGATCATTCGATAATCGACCATCTTCTTAATATCCTCTTGGATCTGCCAGTCCAAGCCAACTTTCGTGAAGTGTTTAACGAGAAGAGACGCCGGAAGTCCCCTATTCACTTCTAACTGGGTATAAAGGCCAGATTTTGACCGAGCCAGCATTTGGGAGGAAATATCGCTGGCGATGAATGTCAAGGATCCGGGAATCTTCAAAGCTGGGAAATGATCGGCGATCACCATGGCGATCGTATAAGGTTCTTGGCCGCTGGAAGATGCCGCGCACCAGATGTTGAGAGGTCCGCTAGGCGAGCGGCGGGAGAGCAAATCCGGAATCACCTGATGTTTCAGGGCCTCAAAGGGAGTAATGTCTCGGAAGAAGAAAGTCTCGTTGGTCGTCATGGCATCGACGACTTTGGCGTGGAGGGGACTATCGGCCTTCTCCCTCATCTTTGCAACCAATTCGGAGATATCCTTAAGACCTTCAGAAGCGACAATAGCACCTAAACGAGATTCAACCAAGTACTCCTTACCGGCCTCGAGGGTAATGGCCGACTTACTCTTTACGTAAGTCCTTACATATTCGAAATCTGCGCTGTTGATAGCCATAAACTCCTTACAATCTAGCAAAAGAAGCCCGTCTCGTGATTTCCGGAACAACTTGATCCAGGGGGAGGACTTTTTCCGCTAAACCCGCCTTTTCGACGAAGCCCGGCATTCCCCACACCACACTAGTCGCTTCGTCTTGGACGATTGAACGAGCACCGACGTGGTTCAGAGCTTCGCAACCTCGAAAGCCATCCTGTCCCATCCCTGTCAGAACCACTCCTAAAGCTGACTTTCCAAAAGCCTCCGCCACAGATCGGAATAAAACATCTACCGCGGGTCGGCATGAATTTTCAGGAGGTTGTTGATTTAAGCTTAGGACATAATTCATGTTTTCTTTTTTAACCGTCATGTGGAAATCGCCGGGGGCGATCCAAGCCTCGCCGGCTTTTAGCACTGCCCCTTCACGCCCTTCGTACACACGGATTTTTGATTTCGAATTCAAGCGATCTGCTAGATGCTTGGTAAAAACCGGCGGCATGTGCTGGACGATGACGATAGGCACGGGAAATTTCTCGGGGAAGGACGGAAAGATCGTCCCTAAGGCATTAGGACCACCGGTGGAAGTGCCGATGGCAACGATATCGATCTTTTGGGGCGACGTCCCCAAGGAAGCCGTCGACCTTGAAACCGGTGTCGTCGTCGTTTGCGGAGGGTGGTGAAGCGCGGTCAGAAGTTCGTTTTTTCCGGTCGGACCCAAGAATTTGATCTTTTGGACCAGTCCATCCTTCAGGTACTTGGTGACTTCCTCGACATTGCTCAAATTCGTCGGTTTAGCGAAGTAATCGACGGCTCCGATGGACAAAGCCTCTAAAGTAATGTCCGCACCCCTTTGGGTCAGCGTGCTGAACATGATGACTTTCGGGCGCTTGTAAGTCTTGCGGATCTCCTTGAGGGTCGTGATCCCGTCCATCTCCGGCATCTCGACGTCCAAGACGATGATGTCGGGATTCACCTGAGGGATCATCTCCAGACCCAGTTTTCCATTGGCGGCCTTACCGACCACTTCAAGGTCGGGGTGCGAGGATACCGCGTCCCCGACGATCTTGCGGACGACCACCGAATCATCAATGAGCAGCACTCGCGTTTTCATTGTTGATCAACCCCATGATGGTGAGTTTTTCGACGATGATATCCTTGGTGAAGGGTTTCATCACGTATTCATTGGCCCCAGCCTCGAGAGCTGCGATCATGCGGACCAACTCCGATTCTGTGGTCACCATCATGATCTTCATTTCGTCGTAAATGGACTGTTTACGGATCTCTTGAATCAATTCGAAGCCGTTCATTACCGGCATGTTCCAGTCCACCAGAGCGACATCCGCAGGACCGTTCTTTTGGAGGATCTCAAGAGCTTCCTTGCCGTTTTCCGCCTCTTCCACGGTGAATCCAAGCTCAACCATCATCTTCTTCAAAATCATGCGAACCGATCGGGCATCATCCACGATGAGCGCATGTAGGCTCATATAGCCCCCTGACTGGACTCGGCGGAACCACCCGAAGGAGTCAAGCGCACTCCGCAGAGCCTTAATTTATCCTCTAACATTTCTTTGGTGAATGGTTTCATCAGATATTCGTTGGCTCCAGCTTGCAGGGCTTGAGATACTTCGCTGACTTCCGTCAAACCGGTCACCATAATGCGCACCATCTTATTAAAACGCTTATCCGAAGAGATCATCTTCAACAATTCAAGCCCCGACATCTGGGGGGTCATCCAGTCGATGAGAACCACGTCGAACGGAGGCTCTTTTTGGAGGATATCCCAAGCGAGCTTACAATCGGATGCCTCCGTCACTTGCATATGCAACTCGCAGAGAATGTCGGTCAGGAGCATCAGGATCCCAGGGTTGTCATCGATGGCTAAAACTCTCATAAAAGCTCCTTTTAGAAGTGGCTGGCCGAAAGCCTCAACTCGATGGCCATTTTCGAAAGCTCCGAAGCCGAGTGCTGGGTCTCGGTGGCTCCCATCGTGGTATTTTGAGCCGATTGCGCGACGCCGGTGATATTTTGAGCGATTTCTTGGCT
This sequence comes from uncultured Pseudomonadota bacterium, assembly GCA_964555055.1. Taxonomy (GTDB): domain Bacteria; phylum UBA10199; class UBA10199; order JACPAL01. The sequence goes on from CAZKQW010000002.1 coordinate 82,695, forward strand.
GCCTTTGGCCGCCTCTTGAACGTTACGGCTGATTTCACTCGTCGTCGCGCTTTGCTCTTCAATGGCACTAGCGACCGTATGCTGCAAATCATTGATTTGCGAAATAATCTGGCTGATCTCCTCGATCGATTTAATGGCGGCATGGGTGTCCGATTGGATCATCGATATCTTTTGACTGATCTCCTCGGTGGATTTGGACGTCTGTTTCGCGAGTTCTTTGACTTCGTTCGCAACGACCGCGAAACCCTTACCCGCTTCGCCGGCGCGGGCCGCTTCGATCGTCGCATTGAGAGCCAGAAGATTGGTTTGTTCCGCGATCGATGTGATCACCTTTACGACATTGCCGATCTGTTCGCTGCTTTCTCCCAGTTTGGAGACTGTTTTATTAGTTTCCTGGACCGTTTTTACCGCGTTACCGACAACGGCGTTTCCTTGGCTGGTACTCCTCGATATTTCCTGGACCGCTTGGCTCATCTGATCCATTCCTGTGGCTACGGTCTGCACGTTTTTGCTCACTTGCTCGGCAGCCGCGGATACGACGTTCGCCTGCGTGGCGGTTTCTTCGGAATTGGAACTCATCTGTTGGCTGATGTTGTTCAGCTGTTGGGAGGAATTCGCGACGTCTTGGGCTACTTTGATCATTCCTGCGATCGGTCCCTTGATGTCACGGCTGATGTAGAACCAAAGACCCGCGCTAAGGATGGAAACGATTCCCATCGCTAACAAAGAAATATAATTATACGTTTCACCATGATTTATGGACACCTGGCTAGAGCGATTTGACTCCTCCTCGATAAGACCACCCAGCGTCCCTAACTTTTCCTCTAACTCTTCAAAAGCCGCATTAAAAGGATCTATATTAGACAAAGCTTGGCTGGCACCTTGGGTCAGGGCCATTTGGACCAATTCATCGCTGGATTTGGTGTAGGTCTCTACGGCCGGCTTCGAAGCGTCGAGCGATTTCTTGATTTTTTCATCGAGCGGAAGCGCTCCGACATTTTCAAGATATTTCCTTATATTTTCAGAAAACTCTTTGATTTCCTCACGAGCCTCCGAAGCCATGGCTTCATTTCCGGTTTGAGAGGCTATGATGGATTTATAGACTACGGCCCTCAACCCATCATGCATCATATCCACTAAAGTCATGTTTCGGACCGCCGCGATATGTACTTCACCCAAATCATGAATATCTTTGTTCAGGTCGTGGATACCTTTATACCCCATCATCCCGATGAGAAGACAGGAAGCGAATAGAAAGCCATTGAGGAAGTTGATCTTCGTCTGAATTTTCATTTTTCCGAATTCCATTTTTATTCCCCTTTTTAAAATGTCGCTAAAGCCACTTTAAGTTGGTCAGCCATTTTTGACAGTTCCGAGGCCGAGTGCTGCGTTTCCGTAGCACCTATCGTGGTGTTTTGGGCGGCTTGAGCCACCCCGGTGATGTTATGGGCGATATCCATGCTGCCCTTGGCGGCTTCCTGTACGTTACGCGCCATTTCATTCGTCGTCGCGCTCTGTTCTTCGATGGCGCTGGCAACCGTATTCTGTAGGTCATGGATCTGACCGATCACTTTACTGATCTCTTCCATGGCTTTGACGGCGGCTTGGGAGTCGCTTTGGATGACGGAAATCTTATGGCTAATTTCTTCCGTGGCCTTCGCAGTCTGTTTGGCAAGCTCCTTAACTTCGTTAGCCACGACCGCGAAGCCCTTCCCCGCCTCGCCGGCGCGGGCCGCTTCGATCGTCGCATTGAGAGCCAAGAGATTGGTTTGTTCAGCGATTGATGTGATCACTTTCAAGACATTCCCTATTTCTTCGCTGCTGGCTCCCAGTTTCGAAATGGTCCTATTCGTCTCCTGAACGGTGTTGACCGCTGTATTCACAACTTGATTTCCCTGATTCGTGCTTTGCGAAATTTCACGCACAGCTTGATTCATTTGTTCGACCCCAGTCGCCACTGTGTTTACGTTCTTACTCACCTCCTCAGCGGCAGCTGAAACGACATTAGCTTGGGTGGCTGTTTCTTCCGAATTGGCGCTCATTTGTTGGCTGATACTATTTAATGTCTGCGAAGAACCGAAAACGCTGTTCACTACTTGCATAAACTGATCAATAGACTTGGAAACTTGGCCTTGAACTAAGAATCCGAGAATAAATACGACGACCACCAAGACCGCGGCAAAGAGCAGAAGCATCCATATGCCGGACACGATATCACTTTTCGCATCTGTCTCTACGGAAGCTGCCCAATCCATAGATTCTTTGACTAGTTCATCAATATGCGTCCGATGTTCTTCATACAGCGGAGTGAGTTTTGAATTAAAAACTTCCAGAGATGCCGTATGTTCGCCGCTGTGGATGGCAGGTAAGAATTCAGATTCGTATAACTTATAGAATTCCTCGGCTGGTTTGTAAGACGAGATTAAAATGAGATCTTTGATTTTTCCTTCTTCCAAATTCTCCTTCCAATACTGATGACGAGTTTCATACTCCCCCTTTAAGCGCGTCATCTTTTCCTCGAGTCGCTTTAAAAGATTCGTATCCCTCTCATCCTTCATTTGAGAGGTGGTGAGATAACTTTCGATGATATATGCCGGCGGAGGGAGGATATCCGCCAATAGGTCTTTACCTAAGATGATCTGGGTATAGACAGGTCCCGTGACCTTCACTTTTTGAAAGGTCATTCCGGTAATGCTCCCGATAATCAAAAGCCCTACTAAGAAAATCCCTAATTGCAATTTAAGCTTCGCTTTTACTCCCATGTTGTTAGTCTTCATATCTCTCCCTTCCTTCAATGGGATCTCGCACCCTCAGTTATGTGTTTCCAATCTGGCAAACTTTCTGAGTATCCAAAATAAGCAACAATCGATTATCCAATTTATAAGCTCCTGTTATCAGTTCCCTTGCGACTCCTTTTAAAGTCTCGGGGCATTCCTCGAAAGACTGATCCTCCACGCTGATAACGTCACCAATTTCATCTACGAGTAAGCTCACAGCTCCATCGTCATTACGGATCACAACATTCATCGACTTTTTCTCTGGCGGAAGATCGTCCATTTTCATTCTTCTTCTGAGGTCCATCGCGGTAACGATCTGCCCTCGAAGATTGATCAATCCTCGAACCACCGAGTCAGCCAAAGGAACCGGTGTCATTTTTTGATAGCGGATAATTTCTTGGACCTTATTGACGTCCACACCGAAATGATGTTCCCCCAAAGAAAAAGTACTGTAGAGTTGCTCACTAGACATAGGAAGCCTCTCTTTCCGAAACAGAACTCTTTTGACAGATTTGATTATAAAGTTGGATGGTCTGTGGAATATCCAATATTTCCGTCACGCGGTCTTGAATAACGATCGTACCTACAATGCCTGAGCGGGAACCACTCTCCTGGGCGCACTCATGTGTTTCGACGATATCGAGGACCTTATCGATCACGATCCCCATATTTTTTCCGTCTTTTGAGTGAACGACGACTTGGATCGAATCGCCCAAAGACTTGATAATATTTTCCGCGTCCCGCGGCACTCGTCGTCTTTCCGGAATGACTAGGGACACTCGGATCAGCGGCATGATCTCCCCACGGTATTGAATGACCTCTTGATCTCCAGCCTTTTCGATGTCGCCATTGTTGAATTTTTCAAGACGCGCCACTTCCGACAACGGAACAGCCATACGCCCATTATCACGACTGGCGAAGAGCAACATGGTTCGACTATCACCTACATTCTTGTTTTGATTGTTTGCGACTTCCTGGATTGCCCTATCATGCAGCTCGGAAACTAAGTTAGATCTCTGGGCAATTCCCATAATATCCAAAATCAAAGCTACGTTTCCGTCCCCCATGATCGTGGCTCCTGCGAACACCGGAATGCCTTTCAATTGTTTACCTACCGGCTTCACAACAATTTCCTGGGTATCGTTGATTTCATCCACGACGAGTCCAAAGTGTCGGTCATCGGCCTGTAAGACGACGATATTCACATTCTCGTCCTGGTTGGTTTTTTCGTCGCCCAACTGCGCCCGCAGATAAACGAGGGGCAAAAGCTTCCCGCGCAGGCGGTAAACCGGAGCCCCCTGGATATTTTCGATCTTGTTTTTTCCGGGCTCGTTTTCGACCCGCACAAGCTCCAGAAGACTCGCCTGAGGTATCGCGTACTTCCACCCGCCATTAGTCACGATCAACGCGGGAATGATCGCTAAGGTCAGCGGAATCTTGACTTTGATGGTCGTCCCCGCGCCGGGGTTGCTTTGGATGTCCACCATGCCGCCGATTTTTTCGATATTCGTCTTGACCACATCCATGCCCACACCACGGCCCGAGATATTACTGACTTTTTCGGCTGTCGAAAAACCCGGCAAAAAAATGAGGTTTACTAAGTGTCGGTCGCTCATCCGAGCGGCGTCTTCCGCTGTGATGAGACCTTTTTGAAGGGCTTTTTGCTTCACTTTTTCAGGATTGATGCCGCCGCCGTTGTCGGAGATTTCGATATTGACCTGTCCGCCCTCGTGATAGGCGCGTAACACGATCACCCCTTCCTCCGGTTTGCCCTTAGCCACTCTGTCCTCGGGCATTTCGATGCCATGATCGACCGAGTTACGAACGAGATGGGTCAGAGGATCTTTAATCGCCTCGATAATGGTCTTATCCAGCTCCGTCTCTTGCCCTTCCATTTGAAGACGGATCTTCTTCTTGCAAATCGTGGCCAAGTCCCGCACGACGCGGGGAAATTTCGACCAAATATTTCCGATCGGCTGCATGCGGGTCTTCATGACCCCTTCCTGCAATTCGCTGGTAATGAGATTCAGCCTTTGGGAAGCAGCCACGAAAGTGGAGTCCTCTTGCCGTGCCGTGAACTGGAGGATTTGGTTGCGGGCGAGCACGAGTTCGCCGACCAGATTCATCAATTTATCGAGCAAGCCAACATCCACGCGGATCGCGGTATCGGCAACGGATCCGCCCGCAGGCCCACCCATAGCGGCCGGCGCAGCCGCTGATTTTGGGGCTTCGGCTTTCGGAGCCTCGGGCTTGACCTCGAGTTTCACAGGCTCCACTTTCACTTCCGCCTTTGCGGGTTCGCTTTTTACTGACTCCACTTTAGGGGCTTCGGGCTTCGTGGGTTCGGCTTTCATCTCTGCTTTGGGTGACTCCACTTTCGCCACTTCTTTAGCGGCTTCCTGGGGAGCCTCCAGCTTCACGTCCCTTTTAGCCACGGGAGTGGGAGTGGGAGCGGGATCTGGAGCCGGTACGGATTCGGCTTTAGCTTCCGGCTTAACGGCACTTGCATTTAGGTTGAGGGATTCTCCACGCTGGGCCTTATTGAGATTGTCTACAAGTTGGGAATAATCCACATCGCCTTCTGCGCCCGAAGCCTCGATTGATGACAGCATCTGACGCACAGCATCGACCATCGTCAAAAGCACAGTGGTATAATCCGGATTTAAAGTGAGTGATCCATCCCGCAGTTTGCTTAAAAGGCTTTCGCCGACGTGAGCTACTGATTCTAGCTTACCGAAGCCTAAGAAGCCGCAAGTACCTTTGATCGTATGAATAGTCCTGAAAATAGCCGAGAGTAGATCTTTATTCGTTGGGTCCTTCTCCAGCTCGACGAAATTTCGATCCATTTGATCGAGATTCTCGTTACTTTCGACTAAGAATTCTTTGACGATATCATCCATACCGCCTCCTCAAATGACGCAATCGACCATACTCCGGATCATTGACCTAGACGGTAGGTTTCGGCGGAAAGATGAGATTTTTTTAAAATGAATAAAGGAATGTAAAATCAATGAAACCCTAAAAATCATGATTTTCGTCATATTCTTTGAAAAACACTCAATTTTTTTGGGAAGCACCCGTAACGGTCAAATGAAAATCACATTTGGAGGAGTATTATGAAAAAAAACCTACCTGTTACTCAAACCGAAGTGGATTATCCTGAAACCACAAATCTTCTTTCCACGACGAACATTCGCGGCATCATTAGTTATTGTAACGACGATTTCATTAAAGTCAGCGGTTTTACCAAAGAGGAGCTTTTAGGCAAAAGTCACAATCTGGTGCGTCATCCTGATATGCCTTCGGCAGCCTTCAAAGATTTGTGGATCCATATGCATTCGCACAAACCCTGGATGGGAATCGTCAAAAATCGCTGTAAAAACGGAAACCACTACTGGGTTGACGCCTTCGCTACGCCTATCACCGAAAATGGTAAGATCGTAGAATGCCAATCCGTACGTACTAAGCCTAGCCGAGAATTAATCGAACGAGCCGAAAAAACCTATCAGAGAATTAATGCCGGCAAGTGGATAGGCGCGAGCTTTCCCTGCATTCCCCTATGGTCAAAAATTCTTTTAGCTAACCTTTGCTGCGCACTTCCAGCGATCGTTAACCACGTCAGCGGACAACCAACAGCGATCTTAGAAAATATTTTAGGTCTATCTATCGGCATTGGACTAACGGCCTACTTTTTAAGTCCGTTTCAGAAATTGGTGCATCAATCGCGAAACATCGTATCCAATCGCTTAATGCAATACATATATACGGGAAGCACCGACGACATCAGTCAGCTTCAATTAACCATGAAACTACTCTCTTCGGAAATGGGAGCCATGGTCGGCCGCATGCAGGATATGAGCATTCACCAAGTGAAGAACGCGGAAAAAACGCTCCAAAATATGGAGGCTTCCGCCAAAGCGGCTACGCAACAAACCCAAGAAGCTAACAGCATTGCTACTTGCATCGAAGAAATGAGCGCCAGCATGAAGGAGATTTCGAAAAACGCACAAGACGCCTCTCAAGTGGCGTCCACGGCGGCCAGCATGGCTCAATCGGCGGATCAAGCCGTGACTGAACTTAACGAGCTTAGCCTTTCCATCAATAATATCATTCAATTAATAACTTCGATTGCTGAACAGACGAATCTTTTAGCTCTAAACGCGACGATCGAGGCGGCGCGCGCCGGTGAAGCGGGTAAGGGTTTTGCGGTCGTGGCCAATGAGGTGAAGGAACTTGCCGGGCAAACGTCGAAAGCCACAGATGAAGTCAGCTCGAAAATCAAAGCGATACAAACGGCGACGAAAGAATCCATGGAACGGATCAAGAAAATTTTCGAAGTGGTACAGGACATTAACCACTATCAGAGTTCCATCGCGACGGCGGTTGAAGAGCAGAGCTCCGTGACGAATGAAATGTCGCGGAATATCGCCATCATATCGTCCACGGCGATGCAAAACTCGACGTTAATCCAGGAAACAGAACAATCTAGCGTCGACATCGCTAATGAACTCAAGGTGAGCAAACGGCTCGCGGATGAATTCAAAGGATTCATCGATCAACAAAGAGGTGCCAAACCTACCTCTAGCTTTATCGATGCCGCTAGCAACCTTCTCCAGGAGCAAAACTAATGGTTTAATTATTTTAGCCCGAGGTTACTTAGACTGAATAGGACAAGGATGCCACTTCTTGACGTGTGTGTAACACATCGATACTTTATCGCCGCTTGACTGAGTCACTTGCTTGGCATGCAGCGTCGTCCCCCAGATTATGACGCCCATAGTCAATAGCAATACCGCTAAAGAAATCATTTTTCTCATAAAATGCCCTTTCAATGAGGTTATCGGCAGCATCGCCCTAAAAGTTTCGCCTGATTACCGGAAATACGGAGCTCAAGTTTATCCTTCTTTTAGCCGTTCTGGTTTCTGAAGGGAAAACTCTATGAAATCTACAATCTTATCTAGGCACGCCCTCGCCCTCTTGACCGTACTCACCGCTTCTTGGGCATTACCTTCTAACACTCGAGCTGAAGTCGTCTTTCAGGAAACAGAGAAGGGGCTAAAAAAAGTAGTCATCGAAGAATCTAAAAAAACTACCGATCATCAAGTGGAAAGTGCCCCCAGTCAGCCGCCATCGACTCTCCAAAAAGACACACATCCAAAGCCACTTAAAAAAGCGCCACAGCCGATCGAGAAGAGCGAAGCGTCCAAAATGGAAGAAAAGGTAACGATGAATGCCGCAACTACGGAAGAAGCTCAGAATCCGGAACCTATGAAGGAAGAAACGGGCTTCTGGTCGAGGCCGACGTTGACCTCCCCTTGGGGTGATGACGCACGCCAAAAGGCGGCCGATCACGGGGTCAACTTCGAGTTCCTCTACACGGCTGAAATCGGGAGCAATGTCTCCGGAGGGATCGCGAAGGACATCGACTATCTCGATAATTTAGACCTGGTCATGGATATCGATAGCGAGAAATTAGCGGGCTATAAAGGAGGAACTCTACACCTGTATGGCTTAAGTAACTTCGGTGCGAGCCCCAGCGAGGATGTTGGTGACGCTCAAGGCGTGAGTAATATCGACGGCCCCGACCGTATCACCCTCATCGAAGCCTGGTACGAACAAGCTTTATTTGACGATAAATTCACCATCCTCATGGGCATTTACGATGCCAATTCCGAGTTTGATGCTCTTGAATATGGCTCTCTTTTCCTCAATTCGTCACATGGAATGGGGCCCGATTTTTCACAAACGGGCATTTCAGCTTTTCCGAATACGGCTTTAGGAGCTCGTTTCAAAATCAACCCGCCAGGCATTCTTTCAATGAACTTCGCCGTGTTGGACGCCGTTCCGGGCGACCCGGCCGACGATGAAGCGGTGGCCATTGATCTAGAAAAGAGCGAAGGCGCCGTCATTTTAAGCGAGATCCAATTTCTCATGCAGGAAGCCTCTGAATCCAATCCTTATGGAAAATTCGCGTTAGGTTTTTGGGGCTATACGGCTAAAGCAGATGATTTAGAGAACGTCGATGGCGATGGCAATCCCATCCGCAATCTTTCCAACTTCGGATTTTACGGCCTCGGGGAATATCAAGTGTACCGCGAAGCTGAGGATCAGGGACTGGGAGTATTCGCACGTATCGGATACGCAAATCCTAACATCCATCAATTCAATTATTATTTAGGAGGTGGTCTTCATTACACAGAACTCTTCCCCTCTCGTGACGAAGACAGCATCGGGTTGGCGCTGGCTCATGTAATCAATGGCACGAAATTCAAGCGTGTTCAGGAAGTCGCGGCATCCCCCGTGGAAAGATCGGAATCCAACATAGAACTTACGTATCGAGCCCAAATACTCCCTTGGTTAGCGCTTCAACCCGACCTCCAATACATCATCAATCCCGGTATGGCACCGGACGTTTCCAACGCTATTTATCTCGCAAACCGACTCGAGGTTAATTTCTAATCAGGTAATGGCCTATGAGGATACAGAGAAAAATCATTGCGATCCTTTTGATCTCAATGCTTCTCTCATTCTCGCTTCTCTTCCTTGTCATCCGCCACCTCACACTAAAAGCCCACCTGAAAATCGAAAAAGATTTGGCTCACCAAAACATCATACGGATGGAAGGTGCCTTCGAGGACTTAATCCTTCAACTAGGGATTAAAAGCAGCGATTGGGGAAATTGGGATGATACTTATCAGTACATCCAGGACCATAATTCAGATTATGTAGAATCAAATCTCGGAGATAGCTCCCTCAAAAACATAAAAATCAACTTCATGATATTTGCCGATCAGGATGGAAAAATCGTCAAATCTAAGCACGTATCGGAAACCGAATGGAAAGAAATACCCGCCACTCCAGATTTGGATCAGCTCATGCAACCGATATATGGGCTCCGCCAAAATTACGAAAAGCCATTTGAAAAAGGAGGGTTCATCGTCATCAATCAAAAGCCGGCGGTCGTTTTTTCGAGACCGATATTGAAGTCCGATGGTACGGGTCCACCTCGAGGCACCCTTATTTGGGGGTATTATCTCACCGAAAAAATAATTAATGAAATTTCCATCAAAACTCATCTGAAGATTGAATTCAACATCCTGAAATCTGAAACATCCCATCCCCATGACACTCATAAGCAAACATCCTTCATACTCGTCTCGGACGAATTAGCCGAAGGCTATACGATCTTGGATGATATCAACGGAAAACGCATATTTTATGTGGAGATCTTTTTCGACCGGCCGATCTATCAACAAGCGATCAAAAACATCACTTACTTAGGTTTTGTTCTCCTAATGGCTATGATCATCTTTACTTCCCTCATTTATCAACTTCTGGATCGAGTCATCATTTCAAGAATGCTGGAAATCCATGAAGATCTCGAAAAAATATCCAATGCCGATTGCAAAACGATGCGTGTACGAGAGATGGGAAATGATGAAATCGGCACGCTCTCCTATGAAATCAACAGAACCTTGGATGCTTTAGAGAAATCCCATTCTAAACTGGAAGCCACAAGGCAACAATTGATTCAATCCCAACGGCTCGAATCCCTCGGACAACTCGCCGGAGGGATCGCCCATGATTTCAATAACATTCTCACCTCTATAATGGGATATGCGACAATGCTTCAGGGTAAATTTTCCCAAGACGCTTCCGTCTCTAAAAAACTTATGGTGATTGTGAACTCAACGGAACGAGGAGCCCTCCTCGTAAAACAACTCTTAGGCTTCGCCAGACGCGGCAAATATCAAGTTACCGCATTTTCCACCAATGAATTGATCACGGAATTTCTCGACTTACTCAAATCGACTGCGAAAAAGGTCACTGTCGAAACATCACTGGCGCCCGACGACTGCATCATCGAAGGTGATTCCACACAGATACTGCAGGTCCTTCTCAATTTAGGTTTTAATGCTAAGGATGCCATGCCTGATGGAGGAAAGCTTTATTTCGGGACGCAAAAAGTTCCGCTCGATGAACCCGCCCTCAAATCCCTCGGGGCCCCTGACGGTACGGAGCCCGGATGGTATGTGCATATCACGGTTCGCGATACGGGACACGGAATTCCAAAGAACATTCAGGATAAAGTCTTTGATCCATTTTTCACAACTAAAGGACCCGGAAAAGGCAGTGGACTGGGTCTCGCCACTGCTCGTGGCATCATAGAAAACCATCATGGATGGATTACTCTACATTCCGAGGAAGGCTGCGGTACGACGTTTCATCTTTTCCTACCCGCTTCCGCGAAGCTTGAGGTCGAGAAAGTCAAGAATACAAACAATACGCCGATCGACTTATCGATCATTGAAAATAAAACTATACTTGTCACCGATGATGAAAAGGGCCTGAGGGATTATATTTACGATGTCCTTTCTCCGCATAAGGTTAACGTCATTACAGCCGAAAACGGAAAAGAAAGCGCAGAAAAATTCCATGAGCAACTATCATCGAAACCTATAGACCTCGTCATTTTGGACATCATCATGCCGGACTACGATGGGTTTTACGCTTACGATAAAATCCATCGTGAAAAACCAGAAACTCCTATTCTCTTCGCCAGCGGCTACGGGGAAGACGGCAAAGTATCCGCCATCCGGCAAGAAGCTCAAGGCAACGTCTTTTTCATCCAAAAACCCTACAAACCCGATAACCTCTTAGCGACGATCGCTAACGCTTTCAGGAAGGAAAAATCTTATGAAACCGGTTCCGTTCAGAATTAAATGGCGACTACTCCCTTGGGTGCTTCTCGCATGCGGCCTCACTTTCAGCGTTTTGATTTTCGCCTATTTGGAATATTCTCGGGAGAAAACCGACGAAAAACATTTTAACCAGATGGTGGAGACATCTAAACTCGTCATGGAGGAGAGGTTAAAGAGCTACGATCTTGCCTTTAAAGGAAGCTTGGCGTTGTTTTCAGCCTCTAAATCCGTAGGGTCAAAGGAATGGACGGATTACGTAGCTTCCCTTGATTTGTCTAAAAACCTTCCAGGGCTCTCTTCGTTAGGCGTCGTCTTCGCCATTAACGACGAAGATCTGAATAAATTTCTGGATCAACGCGACACCACGTCCATATCTCCCATGGAAATCAAATACCTTAACGGCCAAAAACCCTCGGAACATTTTATAGTGACTTATTTAGAACCTAACCCTTGGAAAGAAAAAGCGATCGGTCTTGATTTAGCCTCCGAGAGAAACCGACGCCTTGCCGCCGAAGTGGCTCGAGACAGCGGTCAACCTAAAGCCACAGAAATCGTTCGTTTCGTCGTCCGTCCCAAAAACAACCTAGGACTCATTTATTATGTGCCTATCTATCAAAATGGAGCTTCTTTACAAAACTCCAAAGAACGCAAATCCGCTCATTTAGGATTCGTGATCGCTCCCCTTTTTATTTCGGATTTTTTCAAAGACTTTTTCAAAGAAATAACCCAGGAACTCGATCTCGACGTTTATGACGGGAAAAAAGCTAAGAAGGAAGCTTGGCTTTACTCTAAAAATCAAGCTCCGAAGCCGGATCATGAACACACATCCCTCTTCGAAATCGGCGGTAAAAGTTTCACTATTGCTTGGAATCGCTCCCCTCAATTCACCTCGGCTTCTCGACAGCCCATTTTCTGGATCACTTTTCTCTCGCTCCTCATGACGGCAGCCAGCGTCTACATCGCCAATATCCACCAAAGACGCCATCAAGAGGCGTCCCGGATCGCCGAAGAAATCCGCATGGAATTATTGAAAACTCAGGAAGCCCTCGTCCAGTCTCAAAAAATGGAAGCGGTTGGGCAGTTGGTCAGCGGGATCAGCCATGACTTCAACAACGTCTTAGGAGGCATCATCGGATACGCCTCTCTCCTAAAGTCCCACATAGTAGATTTACCGCGATCGGGATATCATCTTCAGCAGATCATCAATAATGCTCAGTTAGGCTCGAGCATGCTCAAGGATCTCCTTGGTTTCGTCCGTAAGGAAAAAGCGGTGAAACATAAAATCTCATTCAATCATATTGCGAGAATGACAGAATCCTTGGTGGTCACTTCCCTCCAGAAAAACATCAAACTTACCTTTGATCTAGCCCCGGACCTTAAAGAAATCGAAGCCGACTCTGGACAAATGACGCAAGTACTCCTTAACCTATGCATTAATGCGCGCGACGCGATGCCGGAGGGAGGTCAAATCACGATCGGCTCCGAAAACACGCACGAGGGGATCCATGTTTGGGTACGCGATACAGGAACAGGCATCGCGCCCGAGATCCAAAAAAAGATTTTTGAGGCTTTCTTCACCACAAAAACGGAAGGCAAAGGAACTGGGCTCGGACTTTCGATGGTTTCCGAAATCATCAGGAATCACGGCGGAAGCATTTCGCTCGAATCCACTGTCGGCCAAGGAACCTGCTTCCACATCCACTTACCCGAAGGTCAAGCGGTGATCGCAGAATCATCCGCCAAACAACTCACCAGAGAAGCTCCGATGGCCGCCAGATAAGGGAAGGATTGTACGATCATTCCCACCGACCAAATCAGAGCCTGATAATTGATGGTCCCAAACTCTTTTAATATCAAACCGGCGCAGATATAGAGACTCATCGCTAAGAAGAATTCCTGCCAAACGCTCGCTAATGCCTTGAGGGCGGGCATGGAATCGGCCGCCATTTTCGGTGTCCGGTAAAAAGGGACGGAAAAGAAAAAGAGACCTTGGAAGACCGCTTTGGCGATCTTATGAGTCAGGGATCCTCCGGCCATCATGGCGAGCAGCGTTCTTTTTTGGCCTATCTTCACGCGTGCTCGATAAGTCCATAGCGTCCCTAAAATACGCAAAACGACGAGCATCAGAGCCGGATAAATGAAAATGGGCTCGGGAAACTCCGTCGTCAGCGGCCGGGCGATGATGAGGCCACTCCACGCAAGAGCGGTCAACGTAAACACCATATGAAGAGACTCGCCCATCCACGGGATCCAACCCTTGATGAATTGATAGCGTTGGGCCCACGTCAGGTTTCCGGTTAAACCGAGGATTTTCCAAAGATGATGGCGTAAAATGCGCATACCGCCGTAAGCCCAACGAAAGCGCTGTTTCGCATAAGCCTCATACGTGTCGGGCACCAATCCGTGACCGAAGGCATGGTCCAAATACACGGTTTTTCTCTTTTCATTGAGTATTCTCAAGCCGAGTTCAGTATCCTCGCAAATGCACCACTCCGCCCACCCTCCTAAACGGTCCATGACTTTTCGGCTGACCAAGGTCATGGTTCCATGTTGAATGATTGCGTTGTCTTCATTGCGCTGAACCATCCCGATCCGGAAAAATCCGCTGTATTCGTCGTTTTCCATCCGTTGAAATAAATTATCGTCCCAATCACGGTGCTCTTGAGGTGCCTGCACGAGTCCCACTTCGGCATCCTCTACGAAATAAGGAACCGTCGCTTTCAACCAATTCTTTGAAACGATATAATCCGCATCCACGACGCCTACGACTTCGGTACGGGGATCCATGTTCCTCAAGGCGAAATTCAAAGCGCCAGCCTTAAACCCCGGATGTTTTCCCAGAGTGAAGAACCGCACTCTTTCCCCGAGAGTCGCGCAGTGGTCCTGCAATGGCTTCCATACGTCGGGGTCTTTCGTATTATTGTCGATGACCATGATCTCGAAATTCGGGTAATCCATCGAGACTAGGCTATTCACCGTCTGGATCATCATATCTGGAGGCTCATTACAGCAAGCGACATGGATGGAAACGAAGGGCCAATGCTCCAACAAAGTCTCGGAGGGAAGGAACTTACGTTTCAAGGGTTTGTCTCCCACCACATCCGCGATCTCCATGGCATCCGTCACCATGAGAATGGCGAGGAGAAAGTGAGCCGTGATCATGACGCCCCAAAAAACGATGTCACGCGGCGACATGTATTGGTTAGAAGCCTCACGGGCGAGTTGGGTAGAGATTGCGGCTAACGCTTGGAAGACGACCATCGAAATGATCTGTCCCCTCTTTTTCAAATCCCGACGGCGCGACAGAAACACGGCCGTCCCCAAAAAACCTAGAATCGTCGATGATATCGCCCAGTACTTCCATTTCGGATCCTCGAGGACAGGGCCTTGGAGGGGAAACTTATCATGGCGATCGGCATCCATGAGGCCCCAATGCTCTCCGACGTTCCCTTCCGTCACGCTTTTCCAGGGTTGGTCGAACGCTTCGATGATATTGTAAGGGATCTTTTCTTCTTCCGCTCTTTGAACGAATCGGCGGATGAAATCCGCTTGGTTCTTCAAGGTGGCTTGGGCCGCCCCTCTCTGAGGCCCATCGCTCGGCCATCCCGTCTCGGCGATGTAAACGTATTTTTTAGGAAACATGTTTTTGACCGCTAGGTATTTTCCCACCACATAATCCACGGCTTGATCGATGGGCACTTCCACCCAATAAGGCAAGACGTGGATCGCGATGTAATCCACTTCATCCACGAATTCAGGATTACGGATCCAGAAGTCCCATGGCTCCGCCGTCGATACGGGTGTTTTCAGCTTTTTACGGGCTAGTTGGAGATATTCTTTTAATTTCTCAGGGGGCACTGTTTTATGAAGTTGTGTTTCGTTGCCGATGATGATCCGGGAGACGCTTTTATTCTTTCCGGCCAACTCTATCGTGCGCATCACGTCCGCGTCATTTTGCGCATCCCCTTGCTTGTCGTCGATAAAAGCCGAAGCTACCACTTGAATGCCGTGTTCCTTAGCCAATGCGGGCACTTGATCAAGGCCATTTAAAGAGCTGTAGAGACGAATCGAACGGGTTTTACCTTTAACCGCTTTTAAATCGCTTTCCAGCTGTTCGAGACTGATGGCAGGCGTCGTATAGGGACTCTGATTTTTTTGGTAAGGATTAAAGGAAATACTGTTGATGGGATAACTCGTCTCGACCGTATCATAGGGTTTGTTGATCGTGGTCCAAATCAGGAAATTAACGGCGACCGTCGTCAAAAGAATCATCAAGGAAGACAAGTGAATCATAAACGTTTTTCTTTAGCTTTCGATCGACCCTGCCGCAATGGATTAATTGGAAAGCTCTTCCTCATAATTTTAGGTTATTCTACTTCCTTCTCATGTGAGGAGTGTAGCTTCAGATAAGGACTCTCGAGAATTAGTAAGGCCGTAGAGAACAGCCCGAAACGGATTCATCGGGTCCAGACCGATTACCACTAAGGTCTGCGGCATTGCCTCCCGTGCCGGGCACGCTTCCGGAACCACCGCTTCCGCCTGAAGTATTTTCAGGCCCTCCTCCGGTACCAGAAAGGCCCCCGGAACCCGAAATGCCGCCAGAGCCCGGCGCGCCACCTGAACCGGAACCACCTCCAGAACCACCTGTGCTGGAAGGAGGGATATCCATGATCGTTATCTGAGCCGTATGAAAATCTCTAAAGCTTCCAAAATAACTCGGCGTCAATTCCGAAAGGGTGACGGAGACCACACGATTTCCTGTCCTAGATGTGTCCAAGGGCGCGGAAAACCGGATCGGCTTCGAACCCTCCTCCCCATGATCCCACCGCAAGACACCTCTTCCTCCCGTTCCATCGCCTGAGAAAGCGTATGTAACGGAAATCGCACCGTCACTTCCCGTCCTGTCGACGGGTAACTCGATGGATTCTCCTTCGGAAAGGGTAAAAGCCTCCCTCGTGAAACCGATGGTCGACGGGATGAAGGATTCAACCGCTCCTATATCCAAGCTATCGCCCATCACGCGCGGGACACCGCGCTGATCGATATCAGTCACACCAGAGCGCCCCTGAGAATCAATGGCGGGACTCCCGGCGGGCAAAGGATGATAAGCCGTCCCAAAAACATTGTTCTCGTCCAGAGGCGGAAGGGAAAAATCGGAGATCACCCTATTCCCATTCATACCATCGACTAATCGACACCCGGTCGTCGCTGTGCTGACAGAGACGATATTATTGGAACCGTAGGAAAGATTATTTAAATTACAGTCACTGCTAGAACTTATGGGAAGATTGTGGGCAATGATATTACCATACAATCTTGTCCTCCCTTGAACACTACCACTACTCGGATAAACGCAAACACCGCTAACACTGCGCGTGATGGCGACGTTGTTGTAGATCGTCGAGTGGCTAATATCCAAATTCCATCCACCGAAGGCTTGATATTGCTCGATCACGCAGCCGCTCGCCAACGTGTTGCCCGAAAACGTCGAATTCAGAATCGTCATGTTGGAGTCGTAGGAAAAGATCAACGCATCCTGTCTTATCGTGTTAGATGAGCGATTCCTGAAAAAGCTGGACCTTTCGATTGTCGTGGTCACGCCGGTGACCCTGACAAGGTTGGCAATATTCGCTAGGTTATTGTCGGAAAATTGAGAGTCCACGATATGCAATCGAGTCGAATCGATCATGCGGACCGCTTCATAGGCGATACCCGAAAATCGACACCGGTCGACCTGCACTTCCTCGACATTCATCGCGTGAATGGCCGAGGTGGTCGAGGAGCCCACGAAATTAAGACGTCGAAAGATAAGAGAGGTAAGATCCGAAGTATACCGAGAGGAAAAATCGAGTCCACCACCCGGGAATAATCTCACAGTGACGGTGCGATTCTCACCATCGATGAGGACGGATTTTACAGGGCGCAAAGTGGTATCGTACCTATAGGTTATGAATTCGCTTAAGTTTATCTCTGGAACGCTGAATCGTATCGTGTCGTTAACCCCGAGGTTATCCCGAGATTGATTGGGACAATCCGCCCGAGCAACCCCGCTTTGTATGGAATCAAGGGCCTCCTTGAAAGTACAATGAGTAGAATCCCCCTCCCCCGCATCTTCCATAACCCCGTCGGGATATGGGGTATTAACTAACAAAGCCGCGGATTCGCCACGGATAGCGAAAAAAACCGCTAAGAAGAAAGGAATCCATACGCTGATTCTTAAATATTTCATTATTGCCTCGATTCCTTCCGAATTAATGAATCCACTTTCCAAAACGATCCCATCGGATGGACCAATGGTCGTAGTCTAGGGAGAGCCAGATGAACATGGCTTTACCTTTGACGTTTTCCAAAGGAACAAAGCCCCATTCGCGGGAGTCCGAGGAATTGTCCCGGTTATCACCCATTACGAAGAGGTGACCGTCCGGCACGGTTAAATCTCCGACATCGAAATTGGGTCGGTCGTCGAACTGTACCAAGTGCGTCGTATCGCCGACTTTTTCCTCAAGGAAGGCATAACTTTCCCAATCCGGAAACGCGGGAATATCGGTCGCCGGGATCTGAGTTAATGTCGATGATTGCGGAGGTGTAACCGCGATATGGCGCGTGCTTGAGGACTGGTTAGGAATGACTTTCAGTTCCTCGCGCGCGAGTTTCTCCCCATTCACGAAGACTTCATCTCCGTCGATTTTGATCTGATCCCCTGGCAAACCAATCACGCGCTTGATGAAGTCCTTCCCCTCATCCAAAGGATACATGAAGACGATAGCCTCGCCGCGCTTCGGATCGCGAAAATGGATAATTTTCTTTTTGGTGAAAGGGATGCGCAGGCCATAGATGAATTTATTCACGAAGATATGGTCCCCGATCATCAAAGTCGGGATCATCGAGCCCGACGGGATCTTAAAAGCTTCGACACCGAAGGAGCGGATAAAAAAGGCCACGACCAGAGCCGTCAGCAAAGCCTCGGCGTATTCGCGGAACGACCCCTTCTTCTTCAACTTCTTATCGAACTCCAGTGTTTCCTGCATACGCTGCAGATCGGTCAAATCCTCGATACCGGAATGATTTTTGGGCATTTAATCCACCTTTAAAACGGCTAAGAACGCTTCTTGCGGGATTTCAACGCTTCCCACCTGTTTCATGCGCTTCTTACCCTCTTTTTGTTTTTCCAGAAGTTTTCGTTTACGGGTGATGTCGCCGCCGTAGCACTTGGCGGTCACGTTCTTCCTCAAGGCCTTGACTGATTCGCGCGCGATGATCTTGCCTCCGATCGCCGCCTGGATGGCCACTTCATACTGCTGGCGCGGGATTTCTTCGCGGAGCTTGGAGGCGATCTCGCGGCCGCGTTCGTAGGCCTTATCCTTATGGATGATCACGGACAAGGCGTCGACCGGTTCCCCGTTCACCAGGATGTTCATCAGGACGAGCTTCGAATCCCGCCAATTCAGGAATTCGTAGTCAAACGACGCGTAACCCTGGGAAATCGACTTCATCTTGTCGAAAAAGTCGAACATGATCTCGTTGAAGGGAATCTCGTACGTCAAGACGACGCGGTCCTGGGCGAGATAATCCATCTTAGTCTGGATCCCGCGCCTCGTGGCGCAGAGCTGAATGATCGCACCTACGTAGCGGGACGGTAGGTGGATGTTTGCCTTAATAAAGGGCTCCTGCATGAGCTGGATCTTCTGTTCGTCAGGCAACTTTTGCGGGTTATCCACCATATGCCATTCGCCATCCGTGGTCTGGACGCGAAAAGCGACCGTCGGCGCCGTCGTCACGAGCTCGAGATTAAATTCCCTTTCGAGGCGTTCGTGGATAATCTCCGAATGCAATAATCCTAGGAAGCCGCAACGGAAGCCGAAGCCCAGGGCCTGGGAGGTTTCCATCTCGAAGGAGAACGACGAATCGTTCAACCGGAGCTTCTCCAAAGCCGTCTTTAAATTCTCGTATTGGGAAGCCTCCACCGGATAAAAACCGGCGAAGACCATCGGCTTCACTTCCTTGAAGCCCGGCAAAGGATTCTGGGTCTGCCGCTCGGTCTCGGTGACCGTGTCGCCGATCTTCGTCTCGTGGACGCTCTTGATCGCGGCCGTCAGGAAGCCAACCTCGCCTGGCCCTAAAGACTCGACCTCGCGGCTAAAGGGCGCGAAGACGCCCAGCTTCGTGATGTCGTAGTCCTTGCCGGTCGAGAGGAAACGCACCTTCATCCCCTTGCGAATGACGCCGTCCACGACGCGGATCAAGACGACGACGCCGCTATAGCTATCGAACCAACTGTCGAAGATCAGCGCACGCAAAGAACCCTTCTCATCGCCCTTGGGCGGCGGGATGTATTTCACCAAAGCTTCCAAGATATCCGGCACGCCGGCGCCGGTTTTCGCCGAGCACGGCACGGCTTCGTCCGCCGGAATCCCGATCATCTCCTCTATCTGCGTCTTCGCCTTCTCGACGTCCGCCGCCGGCAGATCAATTTTATTGATGACCGGGACGAGGTCGAGATTGTTATCGATGGCCAAATAAGCATTGGCGACGGTTTGCGATTCGACTCCTTGAACGGCGTCTACCACAAGGATGGCCCCTTCACAGGCGGCGAGGCTTCGGGAGACTTCGTAGTTAAAGTCCACGTGGCCCGGTGTGTCGATCATGTTAAGAAGATATTCCTGACCATTCTTGGCCTTATAACGCAAACGCACGGTCTGGGCTTTAATGGTGATCCCCCGCTCACGCTCCAACTCCATATTATCTAAAAATTGTTCTTTCTTCTCGCGATCGGAAATAGCTCCGGTCACTTCCATAAGGCGGTCCGCCAAGGTGGACTTCCCATGATCGATGTGAGCGACGATGCTGAAATTTCGGATCTTTTCGATGGGATAGGTCATAGTTACAGCTCGCTACCTTCTTCGTCGTTTTCTGTGTCTGAGTCCGGCCGATAAAGGGACAACTGTTCCGGAAGATCGTCTCGATTTTTCTCGAGAATTAAATCAATTCCCTGCCGAATGTACTCGGCGACCGGGACGCGCGTACGTTCATGAAGAGTCTTCAGGAGCTCACTCTGCCGGGGAGTGATATAGATCGTCGTCGCTAGTTTTTTTCTCACAAGAAGGCGTGGGGATATAAGATGTTTTGGGGAAATTCAAGGCCGTAAATTAGCGAAAAAGGTCTTGAATAAAGGGTAAGCAAACAAGGAAACGGGATTTACCCCTTATTTGAAACAACGATGCCGGTCTTCTTTTCCTTTTTCTTGATCTTATCCAAGAAAGTTTGGGCTTGATCCTTAGAGGAAAAGCTTCCCAAGCGGACGCGGTACCAGAGGCCTTTCCCAGGAATATCAGCCTCCTTCATGTAAGCGGAATAGCCTTTTTTCTTCCACACCTTCAAAGCCGCCTGAGCCTCACCGATCGACGGATACGATCCCATTTGGATGGAATATTTTCCGGAAGGTATCGGAGGCAGGATCGGCTTTTCAATGCCGGCGGGTTTCGCCTCGGCGATGGGTTCGCCGTCTTGAGGTGCGGATGGGGATGATTCCGCGTCTGGAAGCGGGGCCGGAGGGTTTTGGCGGGCTTCCTTTTCGATTTCCTCAGCAGTCAGTTGGGCGGGGGTCTTGACGATAGTCTTAGAGCCAGTCTTTGAAATATTTTGGGAAATATTTTGGGGAATATTTTGGGAGCCGTTCTGTGCTTTCGCTTCGGGCTTAGGGAAGACCTTCTCTTGCGGCGTCGAGACGATTTCTTTGATGACGGGATGCGCGGGTTCCGATTTCGCCGCAATGTCGTCATCACGGTCGCGCGCGCTTGGCACTTGGATAGGCGCAGTCTCCTGGCCCTCGTCGCGTCCTAGATCACGGCGGTAAGCCTGTTTTTCAAGATCGGCGCTCGTAACACCCGAAGGCTTAATACGGATCGCTTTGGAATTTCCCGAAAGGACTTCCGGGTACGTATATGCCCCTCCCTTGTCCCCAACGATCTCTTCCACGCTCTTTTTCCCTTGAGGTAAGAGACCCTCTTCCTCCTGGACTCCCCTCCGGCCCATACTGTTTCCGCCAACCAGATCCGTACCATACTTGGCGCCGAGGTAAAAAACGAAAAAAAGGGTGACGATCTCAAAAAGAACTAGCGTGATGAATTGCCCGAAGGTGAAGCGGCAAAAATAATCTTCCAAGTCCTTCTTATAATCGCTCATAAATCCCGTCCTCGGCATAGGCGACGCACTTGAAACACCTGAATAGATAGGATCGATTTCGTCCATGGTGCCCTCGTCGATGTTTACTCACGGCTCTCCTGACGCATTTCGCTCGGAGCGGAAATTCCCAGCAAATCCAAACCTAAAGCCAACACGTGCCGAATGGAGCGGCAAAAGTACAGTTTTGCCTTTATACTGTCAACATCGCCCGACAAAACGCGGTAACGATCGTCCGACTTCGCTTTGCTGTAGTAAGATTGAAACATTTTAGCGACTTCCAAGACGTAAAACGAGATCCGGTGGGGCTCGAACTTCTGCGCCGCTCGGAAGATCTCATCGGGATATTCCAAGAGAGTTCGGACCATTTCCAATTCCTCAGGAAGATCTAGATGCCTTAGATCGGGAACTTCCCCTTCCTTTAACGATACCCCCTGCTCCGCGGCCTTTCTTTCAATCGAACATAAGCGTGCATGAGCATATTGCACATAATAAACCGGGTTTTCCTGCGACTGACTCTTCGCCAATTCCAGATCAAAATCCAAATGAGACTCCGGAGCTCGCATCAGGAGAAAGAAGCGGAATGCGTCGCGACCGACTTCATCGAGGACCTCGCGGGCCAGGACGAAATTGCCGCCGCGCTTGGACATCTTGACGGCATCGTTCCCCCGCTTCACGCGCACGTACTGGTAAAGGACGGTTTCGATCTTCTTCGGATCGTAACCCAGGCTTTGGACCGCTGCCTGGACGCGCGGTACGTGACCGTGGTGGTTCGATCCCCAGACGTTGATCAAACGATCGTATCCCCGCTCATATTTTTGGACATGATAGGCGATGTCGTTGGCGAAATACGTCGGCCGACCGTCTGATTTTTCCAAAACGCATTCGCGGTCGTTAAGGAGATCATTTGATGCGTCAGAAAGCCAGAGGGCACCTTCGTGCTTTTTCGTGACGTTCTTAGCGATCAATGCCTTCAAAACCGTTTCGGTTTTTCCCGAACCTAAAATCTCCTTTTCATGAATCCAGGAATCAAACGTGATCCCCATAAGGTCGCAATCTTCCTTGATCTGCTTTAAAAGAGTCCGAATACCGAACTTACCCAAGACGCGGATCGTCTCCGAGCGATCCCCTGATTCACCGATCTTTTCACCCAATTCCCCAAAAGCCGCCTGGGCCAACTCCTTAACGTATTCGCCTTGGTAACAATTGGAATCCTTCGCGGGCCCCGGGGCCTCAGGATTATCTTTCTCGTCGACCCAATACAGGATGCTTTCGCCTAAACGATCGATCTGGCCACCCACATCGTTTACGTAATACTCTTTCGTGACGTTGTAACCCACCGCCCTTAGGAGGGACGAAAGAGCGTCGCCTAAAGGCCCTCCACGCGCATTGCCGATATGGATAGGCCCAGTAGGGTTAGCGCTCACGAACTCCACGACCACCCGCCGACCTCTCCCCGCGTCCGATTTTCCAAAATCGCCGCCGGCCGCCAAAATACCCGTCAACGCCTCTTGCCAAGCCGAAGGCTTAAGAACAAAGTTCAAAAAACCGCCACCCGCTACGGAAACAGATTGTATCCAATTCAGCTTCAACCCCTCTAATTTCGCGACGAGGTCTTGAGCTATCGTTTGAGGATTCTTCTTTTGAGAGCGAGCTAGAAGCATAGCGAGGTTGGCGGATAACTCGCCGTGGGACCGAATTTTTGTCCTCTCGACTTCGAATGCCGGCAAAGGTCGGTAGTCGGAAGCAGCATCGATTAAAGCCTCTTTTAATCTGTCTTTGAGTGATAACGGCATGGATTGGATCATAAGCGGCCGAGGTAATCATTGACCCGAAGTTTCGCAACAAAATCCCGCGGTTTTTAGCGGCATCCTTGATAAAAGCCGTTATTTATTTTTTACGGACTTTGGCTTTCTTGGGTTTTCCTGAGCTTTTAATGATGATGGGGGTTTCGCCGTCAAAATAAGAGTCGAGATAGCGTCCGGTTTTAGATATTTTTGGGCGACGTGGTTAATTTCAGAAACGGAAAGTGTATGGATTTTTCTTTGAAAAATCTCGATATAGTCGTCCGGGTAGCCTAACAGGGCAAAACGTGCCTGTTCTTTTACCTGGGCGAAACTCGTCTCAAAATCGAAAATGAGAGAACGCAGAGGTCCTCGTTTTGCTCTTTCGACCTCTTCGCGCGTGGCTAACCCGTTCTTAGTTCCCCTTGAGAAATCGGTCACCATGGTGCGCATCTTATCGACCACCCATTCTGTGTTTTCCAAGGCCGTTTGAGCCATCAAGCGAAAGACCCCTCGATCCTTGCCGAAGCCAAAGTCGCTGTACACCACATAAGCCTTACCGGCGTTCGAGCGAATCTCTTCTCCCATCCGCGAATTAAGGGCTCCGCCACCCCCAAGTAGGAAATTCATGACCTGAAGCGCGAATTTATCCGGATTGTCCCTCGACGTTCCTAAATGCCCCACGAAAATAGTCGATTGGGTCAAACCCGGACGGGTCAGTGTTTTTACTCGAGGCATACCTTCCGGTTTTACGGGATGGATGGGAGATAATGGACTCGAACTCCGCGCCCAGCCCTGCGTTCGAGTTTCAATCTTAGACACTAACTCTTGAAAACCGATGTTTCCGGCAACAGCGATAATCAGACGGTCCGGCGCTATCATCTTCCGGTAGTGTGCCTTCACGTCGTCCCACGAAAGGCTTTGGAGACTTCTCTCAGTGGGAAATCGGCCCCAAGCGTTCGTGGGTTGTAGAGGTTTGAGGTCGTTTTGGTAGATCATTTTAGAGAATTCCTTATTGGCGTAAACGAAAGGATCTTCCGTTTCTCGCTCCAGGGCCTCAATAGCGTGCGCCTTCACGAGTCGAAAGCGATCCTCCTCAAAACGCGGCGTCCTCAATAAAGAAAATAATAGATCCAACCCTAAATCCGTGTCTTTTCTTAAAATGGAAAGGGTTCCGGAAAAGTATTCTGGCTGACTTCCCATTTCTAAAGTACCCGCGACTTGCTCGAGGGCTTCTTCGACGTCGTCGGGACTGAGGGAAAGCGTGCCCCCTAAACGTAGGGATTGCATTGTCACCGATGACAATCCTTCCTTACCGACGGGATCGTAAACAGAGCCGCCACGAACGTAAAACATCAAATCCACGACGGGAAGCTCGCGATCCTCGATGAAATAAATCTCTAAACCATTTCTCAGGACGGTATGTGCCGGCTTACGCGGGACGAAGATGTCTTTCGCAAAGACCGGTAAGCTTAAAGAACACAACATGAGAGCAATGAGGGCTTTTTTCATGGGATCTCCGCGATGGTTTCATTACTTGGGATTAGATATTGCGCGGCAACCCGGCGGATATCAGCCGAACCGTACGTGGATATCTTATCCAAATAGCCCGCCAAATACCGCCAATCCCCGGCAACCACTTGAAAATGAGAGAGGTCTTCGGCGAGCCCCTCATTCGTGCGGAGTCGGTTTACGAAAGACATGGATAATGAATTCTTCGCCTTCTCCAACTCCTTCTGGGAAACGCCTTCCTTCGCTAAACGACTAAACTCCTCGCGGATGACTTTCATCGCTTGATCCGTGGTTTTCCCATCCCGAAGATTCACTTCGACGGTGAATAGATGGGGTAATCGAGATCCCGGCGTACCACCACCTCCGTGAACGCTGGATGCGACTTGAGAACCAAGAACGAGCTTCTTATAGAGACGAGACGTACGACCCTCCAATAGAACCTGTTGGATTAAATCGAAGACATAATCCTCATCCGATGGTAGCGTCGGTTTATGATACCCAACCATAAAGCGTGGTTTCGCTTTAAGAGCCAATGAAATGCGTCGCTGCCTACTCTGTCGAGGCTCTTCGAAACGCGGTTCTTCCGTGGAAACTGTCCGAGGACCTTCCAAATCCTTTGGGATTCGGCCGAAAGTCCTTTCGAGGATCCGTATAGCCTTTTCCAAATCGATTTTACCGACGAGAGCGACGACGACATTATCGGGTCGGTAAAAACGTCTCCAAAAAGACTCTAAATCAGTGCGGGTCAACGACTTGATGTCTTTCCATGTGCCTATCGTAGGCCAACGGTAAGGGCTTTTTTCAAAGGCCGTTTGTAAAAAGGCCTCATAGAGTTTTCCATCGGGGTCGTCTTCGACACGCATCCGACGCTCTTCCATAACCACGTCACGTTCCTCGTAAAATTCGCGGAAAATCGGTTGGAAGATACGAACTGATTCGAATTCCGCCCAAAATGACAGCTGATCGCTCGGAAGGTTCACGAAATAACTCGTCATGTCCTTTGACGTCGTCGCATTGTAATCTACGCCACCGTGATCCAGCATGACTTTCGACACTTCTTCCTTCACAATGTAACGAGCCTCCTCGTCATGGAGCTTCTTCATCTCATCTTTCAACAAGACGACCTTTTTTGGATCGGGCGAAGGCTTCTTCTCTTCAGCCGCAAGCTCTAAAGCTTTTCGTTCGATCGCATCCAGCAAGGGTTTCTCTTTTTCATAATCCCGCGTACCTAAGGTTTTGGTTCCTTTGAATGCCATGTGTTCCAAAAAATGCGCCAATCCGGTTTTACCCTCTTCCTCATCCATACCGCCGGCTTTGACACGGATGTACGCGGAGAAGATCGGAGATTCTCCCCGTGGATAGAGGATGACACGCAACCCATTCTTCAACGTCAGTTCACGGACGCTCTCCTCCCAACCAGCTTCATGGGACTCTGCGCGAACGTTGGAAGAACCTAAGCCAACCATGAAATAAGCGGAAAAAACCCAGAGAATCGTTCTTCTTAATCGCATCGCAACTTCCTTTCCTTTCGTTTGAAATCGGCAACGCATTTCTTTTCTTCATTCTCCCGAACCAATACAGCAGATGCGACTCTGGATCCTTCCGGCTCGTAAGAAACTTCCACCCGATGAACGCCAGCGCTAAGTGCCTTTTTTATGACAGGAGTTTCGTGCAAAATAACCCCGTCGATCTTGACGAGGCCCCACGGTAGGGCTTGGATACTGAGAAATCCCGATTTTAGGATTTCCTTTTTTGGGTTTGCCTTCGCCACATCCTTTTTAGTGTCTTTAGTCTTAATCTCTTGATCTGGTTTTGAGGCTGAGATGACGTTCGGCTCTGGTTCCGCCGCTCGGTAGGTTAACGGTTGGAGCACGTTTTTCTCGCTTATTTCGACGACGGCCTCGGGAGGAATCACCATCTTGTTTTGTAAGGGTGGCGGGAAGTCGGCGACGACGGGAGTTTGCGCCGGAGGCTCAAGATCGTCTTTCAGCAAAAAATAACTTAAAAACACCGTGGCCAAAAGCACAGCCATCAAGGCCTTGAAGCGAGACTGGTCCCGAATCCTTTCCGGATCGGAAGTTTCTAGGGGTTCTGTCGGTAGAACTCGTGTAACCAAAACTTCGGGAGATTCTCCCTTGAGTTCCTCCTGAGTCTTGGCGGTCGTCACACTGGCTGTGGATTCGATGGCCAAACGCGTTTCGTTGACGATGTCCAAGATTTCGGCTTGAAGTTCGTCGGCGAAGAGCTCTTTGACGAAATCCGCCAACCGCTCCCGCCTTAAGTCTTTACCGGCCTTTTTAACGTAAGCCACTAAGGCGTCGCGGAATAGATAAGCATCCAAATACCGCTCTTCCATCGGTGCCGAAAGGGCTTTCAGAAGAATCTCCTTCAGTTTTTCAGGAAGGGTTTTTTCCGCGTTTTCCGAAAAGGAAATCTGACCTCGACGGACTCGGTCGAGAGTTTCGATATCGGAGCCGCGATAGAAGAGCCGTTCCTGCGTGAGGAGCTCGTAGAGAACGATCGCCATGGAGTATAAATCGCTCCGATGGTCCATCGGAAACTGACTCGCTTGTTCGGGGGACATATAGGCGAACTTTCCCTTTAGGACACCAGTCATGGTCTCTTGGTGGCGTAAAGCAGCCTTGGCGATGCCGAAATCGGTGAGCTTGACCGATCCTTCCATGGATACGAGTATGTTTTGAGGTGAAATATCTCGGTGAATAATATTCAGAGAGTTCCCCTGACGATCTCTCTTGATGTGTGCGTAGCCCAAGGACTCTAAAATCTCACAGGTGATGTATAAGGCAACATCCTGAGGTATTTTTTTCTTCAAGGCTTGGCATTTAGCGAGAAGTTTCCTGACATCGACGCCTTGTACGTATTCCATGACGATGTAGTACGTGTCGCCCTCGCGGCCAAGCTCGTACACTTGGACGATACCCGGGTGGTTCAGTTGAACGGAGATCTTAGCCTCGTCGATCAACATCGAAATAAAATGCGGATCTGCGGACCACTGTGACAGGATTTTCTTGATGATGACGAACTTCTCGAAACCGGCGACGCCTTCGAGTTTCGCCAGAAAAATCTCGGCCATGCCGCCGGACGCTATTTTTTTAAGCAAGGTATAACGTCCGAGTCGCATAGGCTGGAACATAAGGACGGCAAACTTCGACTTTTAATCATTAGCTGGCAAGACAAAAGAACGGATGACTCTTCATGGGAGGTCTGTAAGAGCGCTTTAGGAGAATTTAAAAAAGTTCAGGGTCTGCCGTCATCATCGAATTTATTGGAAGGATCAATTGACATCCATGAGCAGGCTCCAAGCCTTCAATATTACCCGCTGGCCCGCTTCCGCTAGCACCTGAGACACCTAACTCAGCACCGCCAGCCCCTGCACCCCCTAAACCACCACTGCCTCCACTTTCTAAATTTCCTCCGGAGCCACCGGTCTCTACCCTTCCCCCGGTACCACCTGTTTCCATACCCCCTCCACCGGTGCCGCCGGAGGCAACCACTCTCTGACCTTCGGATTCAAATCTAGAGACCACGATGTCCTCGTTATTTTGAATGTGACTGTAGCCTGCAAGTACGATTTTTCCGTTCGACTGGAGAACAACACCCGTTGCGGTGTCATTATATCTGGAAACGTCAACGAGAGTAATACCATGATCTCCAAAAGCTTCCTCCAATCCACCTGTAGGGTCATAACGCACTAAGGCCACATTATAGCCGATACCGCCTCCCGCTGCAGAGCCTACGGCAAGGAGTTTACCATCTCCTTGTATGATGAGGTCATTGGCGAGGTCCGCGGTATTAGGAGTTGTAAGACCAAGTCCGAATTCCGACACGCGCGTGATGACCATCCCCTCGATCCCGAAGTTCGCGTCTAGCGATCCATGGCCATCGTATTTAGCGACCATAAAGTCTCTGTTTCCATTCCTATCGCATTCACCAGCGACAAATAAGCTTCCATCGGCACCCAAGACGATTGCGTTTATGATCTCGTTGCTAGTCATACCCACAGAAGTTCTAACCACACCGTTTGAATGAAAAGTTGTATCCGGCTGTCCTTCGGGAGTCAGTCGGTATAAAAGCATGTCATTCGAACTCCCACCGTTCACATAGCCGGCGGCTATGATTTTTCCATCTGCTTGGATGGCGACGGCGTTGGCGAATTCATGACTACTCGTCTCAACGGCGAGTCGCGCAATTCCGTTAATTCCAAAAGATGGGTCTAGAGCGCCTTGGGACGTGTATCTTAACACGAGTAGGTCGTTATTTACTCCCGTGTGAGTCCCACCTGCGACAATGATTTTTCCATCAGCCTGGAGAGCAAGACTCGCAGCCCCATCATTGAGATTCATATCATTGACATCGGTGGTTCTAATGCCATTCATCCCGAAACTCATATCCAATTGTCCCGTGGTTAAGTATCTCGCGACGAAAATATCGTAGCTTCGATCCACGAATGCGGTTCCGGCGATGACGATTTTTCCATCCGCTTGTATTTTGATATCGCTAGCGAGATCATCCGTTTGAATGTTCATCTTGACGATTCCATGCGATCCAAAGGTTTCATCCAAAAGGCCTGATTCCGTATAGCGAAGCAGAAAGACATCGTTACCACGTCCACCTGCATTGCTGAAAGCAACGACCAATGCTTTATTATCGCTTTGAATGGCGATATTCTGCCCGAAGTCGACACTGGCAGCTCCCACATCGAGTCGATAAATCCCCCTCTCAGCGAATCCCTCGTCCTGCGCGCCTGCACGGGTATAGGCGGCGACAATGGCGTCTCCATGCGAGATCCCGGTTAAATGGCTTTTGGCTGACACGAGAATACGGCCATTGCTCTCTAGAATGATACGGCCTGCCGTATCATGGCTCCCCGACTGAAAATCACTTACTAAGATGCCGCGGGAGCCAAAACGATTTTCGATCTGCCCCGCGCCTGTATACTTTGCGAGAAAAATGTCGCCGGCAGTAGAAGACGACTCACGCGCATCTCCCGCCACAATAATTCCCCCATCAGAGTCAACAGTAATATCTGTGATATTTCGAATAGCTGAAGGAGCCGATAAGACCGCAATACCCGCATCTCCAAAACTCATGTCGCGAGCGCCTTGGCTCGAGTATTTCAAAAGAATTCCATTTTGAGGAGCTGAGGCTGGAAAGGTGTTTACCCCCACATAGATGGTGCCGTCCGGTCCTAGAGCTAAGCTAGAGGGTTCATCACGTTGAGGGGAATAATCCATTGTCGCGACGCCATCCATATCAAAGGTTTCATCCATAATCCCAGAGGCGTTTAAGCGCGCGACTATAGCTTCCGAATTAGACCCTAGAGAAGCAAAACCTACCATGACTATTTTCCCGTCTGGTAGGATGGTTAAATCCCTTACTTTATATATGTCCCGACTCACGCCGGGGATGGTCACGACAGTAATGCCAGCATTCCCAAAGCCGGTATCCCGCTCACCCAATGAAGTCAGAGCGCCGATGATTATGTTTTTTTCAAAAAGATCATTTGCTCCGAATACAATCCTTCCGTCTGACTGGATAATAACACGGCTCGATTCTAGAAAGTGACCATTATACAATAATACGAAAAAACCTTCCGTACCGAATTGAGTGTCTCGTGTGCCATCGCTTGTGTAACGAGTCATCATAAGACGACTTCCCGCCGAACTCACCGTATCTCCCGCCACGACAATCTTCCCGTCGCTCTGAAGGGCTACGCTTTTTGCTTCATCGGAGTTGCCTTCGTAATCGACTTTTATGATCCCATGACTTCCAAAACTTGAATCTAAAACTCCGTGACTCGAAAAGCGAGCCACTAAGAAATCACGGTTACCACCGACTTCCGTGCTACCTACGGCGACGATTTTTCCATCAGACTGCACAACGACGTCGTTAAAAACGTCATCATTCCCTCCTAAGAAACCTAAGTTGAGCGTTGTCTTACCATGATTACCAAACGTTGGATCTAAATCCCCAGCAGCTCCATAAACATAAGGCATCCCCATGATCATAAAAAGAATATAGATAAAAACCCATCTTCTCATCGCACACTCCTATATGATTTAAGTGAAGGTTTAGTGTATCAAATAAAATCTAAAAATAAAAAGCTTACTGCATCTAATTCACATCTGAACTCACTTTAACCCGCCGACCTGACGCATCGCGCAATCTATTGAATTTGCTCGTATTTTTTAAAATTTCTTATTGACCAAGTTTTCTGGCTCCTCTAAATCTGAAATACTTAATGACCATATATGGTCACGACAATCTTTTCAGGGGGAGGAAAGATGAGAAAACAAGAAAGGTGCCCGCAAGGGAAGTTCGCTCCACACAAACCGACTCAGGAAAAAGCCTCGCAAGAAAAAGCTTTGATCAACCTCTGCATCGCCATCGCCCAAAATGACATCTGCAGCCATCGATTTAATCATCTTTTACTACAATCCGGAGTCATCATTGATGATCAGGAATGGGAGGCCGCAAATAAACTCTTAAGTCTTTCCGACCGTATCGTGGCTCAAATCAAGCCAGATTCCATTCCGAATTAATACACCCTTGACCTCTTCCACAGCCCTCCCTTCACGTTGACAATCGCGGAAGCACTCAAGTACGTGACAAGGCTTTTCTTATGTCCAAGAAGCACGAGAAACACTTAAGCCTAGCGCCTTCATACACGTCTTCTCTCGAGGTGGATTCGCCTCTTAAAACCGCTATTTTAAAAGCCCAAAACTATTTACTCGATCTGCAATCCTCGGAAGGATGGTGGTGGTTCACCTTAGAAGCCAACGAAACCATCGACGCCGGTTACATCCAACTCATGCATTTTATCGGCACCGTGGATAAGAACGTCCAAAAAGGGCTTGCGGCGCGTATCCTTTCTCTCCAACAAGCGGACGGCTCCTGGCCTCTCTTCTATAAGGGAGATGGGGATCTCTCGACCACTGTCGAGTGTTATCTGTCCTTGAGGCTCGCTGGTTTTGCTCGCGATACACACTCTTTGAAGAAAGCGCGTGAATTCATCTTGAAGAATGGTGGGCTTACGAGCATGCGGATGTTTTCCAGGATTCATCTCGCTCTCTTAGGCATTGTGTCTTGGGACGTTTGTCCGGCGATGCCGATTTGGTTCATGTTACTTCCAGCAAAAAGCGGTTTTTCGATCTACGAGTTTTCCAGTTGGGCCCGAGCTTCGATCGTTCCTCTCCTTATCTTAGGGGACTTAAAGGCCGTCCGTAAAGTTCCTCTCGATCTCGATGAGTTGTACATAGAGCCTCCGGCTAAAAGAAGCTTCGCCTTCAAAAAAACCGACCGACTTTTGGACCGATCCAATCTCCTCATCGAAATCAACCGTGGCCTAAAGCTCTTAGAGAAACTTCCCTGGCATCCTGGCAAGAAGATTGCCCATCGATTCGCTGAGGAATGGATCCGAGAGCACATCGAGCACACCGAAGACATCTATCCCGCCATGGCCTACGCCATTATGGCCTTACACGCGATGGGATACCCTAATTCCGATCCCACACTCTCAAAGGCTCTTTCGGGGCTGAAGAGGTTTCAACAGCGCTATCCCCGTGCCCTCCCGCCGTCCCTCGTCAAAAAAGGTCGGCTGACCGTGGACACCCAGTCTGAATTCGTCCATCAGCAATGTTGCATCTCCCCGCACTGGGACACGCCTTGGGCGACCTGTGCTCTCGTGGAATCTGGGTTGCCCCCCCAACACCCGGCTTTACTAAAATCGGCGCGCTATTTGATGGAACAGGAAATCACCGAATACCGTGGTGATTGGCGATTCAAGAATCCTAAGGGCGTTGCTAGCGGCTGGGGGTTCGAATTCCAAAATGATTGTTTCCCCGATATCGACGATACGATTCAAGCCCTTCAGTTTCTCATTCAAGTCGATTTGCCGACGCAGGAAAAGCAAGGCACTCTTTTACGTGCCATATCGTGGGTTTTGAGCATGCAGTCCAAGAACGGCGGTTGGGCGGCTTTCGACAAGGACAATTTATCCGAATGGGTGAATGATATCCCCTTTTCCGATCACGGTGCCTGCTTGGATCCGCCGACGACTGACATCACAGGCCGCGTCATCGAAACCCTTTCCCTTTTCGGTTACCGAAAAGAGAATCCCGTGGTACGCAGTGCTCTCAACTTCATTTATGAAAATCAGGAAAAATTCGGAGCCTGGCGTGGACGTTGGGGCGTCAACTTCATCTATGGCACCTGGTGTGTTCTCCAAGGGCTAGCGGCCGTTAAGGAAAACATCCGATCCCTACCCTTCCAAAGAGCGACGGCATGGCTTAAATCCATCCAAAATGATGACGGCGGATGGGGGGAATCTTGCCAATCGGATGTCGAACATCGCTATTTGCCATTGACAGAATCGACGGCGTCCCAAACCGCTTGGGCCCTTATGGGGCTTATCGCCGCGGGAGAAGCCGATTCTCCGTCAGCTAGGCGAGGGGCGGAGTGGTTGATCTCCCATCAAAATATGGAAGGTGGCTGGGATGAGGAGTATTTCACAGGAACGGGTTTCCCTGGCCACTTTTATATTCGCTACCACGGCTATGCACAGTACTTCCCGCTCTTAGCTTTGGCGAAATACCGAAAAGCCCGTGGCAGCTGAGATATCGGATCATTTCGACGGACGCGTCTTCTTCAATCCCTCGAGACGCTCCCATAAGAAGTTCAAGGACTTGGTACATTGGCGCCGCACGCGACGGCCCATCCCCTGGCCCCGTTGGGTCGATAACCTCCTCACACCATCCTTGCCCGCGTCCGTCCGCCCACACCAAGTGGCGTTCACGTACTTAGGCCACGATACGTTCTTAATCCAGACAGCGGCTGCGAACCTCCTGACGGACCCTATTTTTTCGATGAGGGCCAGCCCTTTCCCTTTCGCCGGTCCCCGTCGCGTCAGACTTCCGGCTCTTGCTTTGTCAAAGCTTCCGGAAATCCACATCGTCTTGGTAAGCCATAACCACTACGATCATATGGACATCCCTTCGTTAAAAGCTCTGGATCGCCGTTTCCAGCCAACATTCGTCGTACCGCTCAGAAACTCGGGTTACCTCCGCAAAGCAGGCATCCAAAATATCCGCGAATTGGATTGGTGGGAAAGTATGCATGAAAAAGTAACCATTTCCTTAGCTCCCGCCGAACATTGGTCCGCTCGCGGTTTATGGGACCGCAACAAAGCTTTGTGGGGAAGTTTTTGGATTACATACGACACGCATAAAATTTATCACGCCGGGGATACCGGATATGGGAACCATTTCTCAAAAATCCGAGAAAAATGGGGAAGTCCCACCGTCTCTCTCCTTCCCATCGGCGCTTACGAGCCACGCTGGTTCATGAAGGAACAACACATGAATCCGAAGGATGCCATCCAAGCGCATCGGGACTTGCAAAGTGGTCATAGCATCGCGATGCACTTCGGAACTTTTCCTCTGACGGACGAGGGCATCGACGAGCCCATCTTTCATCTCAAAGAGGCTTTAATAAAAGAAAAGAACACAGATAATTTTTCCACCCTTGATTTCGGGGAGACTTGGGTGTCGGAATCCGACTGAAAAGTGAAAAATTTGTTTTTATTTCGGCGATGAAGATTTAGGGTGGTTCGACATGAGCCGATCCGTACGAGACTCCGTCCGCGTTGTCCTCTTCGGTGCCACTGGTCTAGTGGGTCGCGAAGTCCTTTCTCAGCTTATCGCGGATCCCAGCGTCATAAAGATCGACGTCATCGGACGACGTGATATTGAGACGCACTCCATCAAGGTCAAATGCCACATCTCCGATCTGGAATCGCCTAAAGATATACTTAAGTTCCCAGCCGATATCGCTCTTTGCTGTTTGGGCACCACGATGGCCCAAGCGAAATCGAAGGAAGCTTTCAGGCACGTCGATCATGACCTTGTCGTCAACACGGCCCGAGCCTGCAGCGCCGTAGGCATCCCGAATTTCGGCGTCCTCTCATCGCTGGGCGCCCGCATCGACGCCTTGAGTTATTACCTGCGCGTCAAAGCGGAAATGGAACGCCATCTACGCAAGCTTCCCTTCGAGCATCTCGTTATCTTACGCCCCAGTCTCCTCCTCGGAGAACGTCCTCAGAGACGTTCCCTGGAGCACCTCCTGCAAAAAATCGCTCCCTATGTGTGCCCATTCTTTTTAGGACCGCTCAAACGATACCGCTTCATCCCCTCCACCCTCGTCG
Source organism: uncultured Pseudomonadota bacterium (assembly GCA_964555055.1). GTDB lineage: Bacteria > UBA10199 > UBA10199 > JACPAL01. The sequence goes on from CAZKQW010000002.1 coordinate 117,871, forward strand.
CACGTCGACTCATTGAGATGACACGACAAAAAAAGCATGGCGTCAGTGTGGTGGAAAACGAAAACATTTTTCATTCCATATAATCGTAGAATCTTAAATACTGATGGAATTCTAATAAAATAAGCACTCCGACCCTGCTAGAGATAGGTTTCGCCTGCCTTTGATTTTTCAGTTTTCACACAACACTTTTTAATTTTTTGCGATAAACAACCATGGATTTAGAGTCCTTATCACAAACCTGGCGTCCTATTTTAACGGCTTATGAGCGCCTTCAATCTTTAGACATCCCGCCTGATCTCGCTTTGCAAGAAATGGCGGAAGCTCATCGGGACATTAGAAATAAATGTAGCCCTACTAACGATAAATTATGGAGGATTCTCCTAGGTCAAGCAGCGCACCTTCATATTCTTCAAAAAGTCAGCAAGAATTCTGAAGGACGCCCTTTAGCGGAAGTGGATCCATCTTTGGCCTGGGAAATACGTGAAGGCATTTTGGGCGCTGTTTGTATCGTGGATTTAGTGCCCAGATCTTACGAAGATTTGGGTATTTTTTTTTGGGCTTTGCAGGGCTTATTTGAGGGAAAAACTCACCCTCTTTGGTCTGCACCCGATACAAGCATGCATGGAGTTATGAAGAATTGGGGCTCCGCATATGAACGCTCATGCATCTTAAAAAATAATAAAAGTCGAATTGTCACAGTGACTCTTGCGGGTGAGGATTCATCCCAAAAAACCCGGACCATCAAATTTTGGGAAAACGCTTCTTCGGAAAACACCACAACGGCACGAGACGGCTGGTTTAACTCCCTAGGAGCGCAGTGGAAGTGCCCTGGAGTTTTCCGCGTATATGACTATGGCTTTAGAAATAACTCTCCTGACAACCCCTTCATCGTAACGGAAACAGCACAAAATACATTATGGGATAATCCAAGTTATTTACGAAATTTTATCGATGATCCTGCATTACTTCGCTCACGATTGATCAACCTTTTAGAGCCTTTAGCTGCGTATCACCGGTTTTATATTCACGCCGATTTAAAAGGGTCTAATATAGGTCTGAGAGCCGACGGAAGAGGAACTCTTTTGGATCATGGATTTTGCATGAGCGTAGAGAACGCAGGTTTGATCCCCTCTTATAAGCATGAGCGTTTTACGCCGGGCTATCTTCCACCGGAAGCGTCGCCCCCCGCCGCTGAAACAATACCGCTGGGAAAACCAAGGTCTTTCGTCAAAAGCGATTGGAGATGGTCCCGTCGTGGAGATGTATATTCGTTCAGCAAGGCGTTGTTGGTCTGCATCACAGGTCATGAGCATGCGGATGCGGAGGCGAAAGCATTACGTGCTTTTGCTTACGGCAAAACTCCTGAAGGTGATTCTCTGAACGAGGCGATGAGGGCTATGCCGAAAGAACTCTTAAAATGGCTGGCTCAGGGACTCGCACCAGATCCGAATGAAAGATTCCAAGATGCGTCAGCCATGCTGGACGCCCTTCGCGAAATCACTCTTTAAGTTACCATTTTAAGAATTAGGTTGATGATTCCATTGAAGTTTAACGGCTTTCGATCGAATGGATGCCCTACGGCGCATCAAAAGCTAAATTTTCGGTCCTCATCCGTTTCTGGATGGTAAGTGGGATCACAAATTTGGCCATGAGGACATGGGGCATCTGGATGAAGCGTAAAACCACCACTCAATCCAGCTGAACCGGAAACGCCGCCAGGTCCCGATAAGCCTCCTATTCCTCCAGAAGAACTCGGAGATTGTGAAGTTTGAATGCCACCACTTCCAACTCCTACGAATGGGACTCGAGATGTTTGATTACAGGAGACAAATACAGATAAGATAAAAATAAAAAGAACCTTTTTACTATTAGGTTTTAGCGGTATACGGTGCACATATAATTTTTTCATAACCTTATTTCCCGAACTCAAACTCGAGCGTGCTTGATTTACTTGTTCCATACCAAATATTCTTCGGAAGTGATTTGAAACTCCTATACTTTAAATTTGATGGTGTAACACTCCAAGAAGCTCGGATTTTATATTTGCCATAAGAAGGTAAAAGTAAACCAATCCCCCCGCCTAGTTCCTCGTCGAATACAAGAAAATTACCCTTAACTTTCTTTTCATTAAATCTACCCATCTTTGTTTTTTTTACCTTAGCTTTGAATATTTTTTTGTATTCTTGACCTGGCTCTAAAATAATCAAGTCAGATTCACGAACATGTCTAGGTTCGAGAATGGAATCTATATAACATTCCAATCTCTCTCCATCTGCATTACTAAGTTCAAAATAGTCTGCATCATTAACCCAAGGATAACTTAACACTCTCAAAGGCTTGGCTCCTTGGTTTAACAAAGTTAAAGCAATTTTAAAATAATCACCCTTGTGAATCTTTATTTTATCAATATCCATTTTCAACAATAAGTCTTCACTCGTTTCAGCGAAAATTTGATGCGAGACTAAAAAGATTAGCCAAAATAAAATAAAAAAAGGACTTTTTCTCATTATTCACGTCCTCTCAGTCTTGGATAATCTCTTAAAATATCTTCTCGTGTAGGCATATAATCTGGAAAGCCAAATTCTTGATTCACAGCATTCCCTACTTCGTAAGCATGAAATTCGTTTCTATAATTATAAGGTAACCCCTCTACATCCCATAGAGCATGGCTCCCTTCATGCGCTATAGTACCAGGCAATTCATTCTCAGTAACTGTTTCACTTACAGCGATTTTAATTTTATTATAGTACCCATCAATTTTCTCATTGTGTATTTTTTGTATATTAATACGTCCTTTAGAATTAAGTGCTTCTAACCTATGGATAATGTCTTTGCCTTCGTTTGTTGTGGCCCATTCTGTTTCTTTTAATTTATTAATTGCTTCTTGAATCTTTAACCTTTCTTCTGGAGCTGAAATAAGCTCCAAATTTTCCATAAGTTTAGTAACTCCAAACTTCCCAACTACATACCCAGCCGCCGCTCCAGCCATTCCAGCAGCAAAGATAACCAATCCTTCCCATCCACCTGTTGCACCACTAATCGTCGCGCCTATTCCTGCTATAATACCAGCCCTCACCCATTGGTTACTAATTTTAGCCCAACTCTGCAAAGCCCAGTTTCCAGCTCCAAAAGCTAAACCACCTGCCATTCCTAAAAGACCTCCCCATAATGCACCTTTTAATCCTCCTGAAATAGCTCCACCAACAACACCACCAACCAGTCCTGCAATCATACCCACCATAAATGCACCCATGAATGGCGCCAAGGCAAAACCCGTAACGACTGACAAAAAAGCCCCGACGAAAGCCCCCAGCAATTTCTTAAAAAATCCCCAAAAATGTCCGCTCGGGTCCACGTATTTGAGAGGATTATTATTCACGTAAGTATAGCGATTATACGCCTGTAGATTCTTAGCATCCGGCACGATCGTATCCGGCTGGATAAACCGCCCTAAAATCGGATCATAGTAACGTGACTTGTAGAAATACAATCCCGTCTCGATATCGTACTTTTGCCCCGTATAACTCGGGTCCATTTGAAGATTGGGATTGAGGGAGTAGGTTTCTTTTCCGAATGGTGCATACTCAAACCTTTGCAGCAGATCGCCCCGATGATACATGAGACCTGAGTGACGCGCTGTCTCCTTACCCTCTGTCATCAATGCCGATGAACCTAAGTGATCATCATGCGCATAATAAAAATAATCACGATCCGAACTCAATGCCGGGGCACGTCCCTCATCGGCAAAAGCCAGACTCATAGGCTGAAACTGGGACAACAAGATCATAAAAATCATGAAGCTCTTGAGGAAAAAGTGGCGGGGGTAATAATTAAGAGTCTCTCGGAAGAGGTCGGTCCAATTTTTCCAAAAGCAATACACTCTTCTGCATGTTTGTAATTGACCGACAACTCTCCACGTAGGCATCGGCCTCATCGAAGCCAGTAATAAGAACGTCATGATAAGCATGATATGAGGCAGAATCATGGTTCCATTCAGGTTTAAATCTATCCCGTTATCGATCAACGTTCCACCAGCCGTGTTCCCAGCAATGTCTCGTAAATTCCCAATTGTACGCGTGGCCACCCTAAGCGAACCCGCACTTATATGCTGAATCACCTGCTCACCCTTGATCTCAATCGCATCCCCTAAGTAATGGGTATCTGTTCGTACGATCCCTCCCTCTAGATTCCTTACTTCGCTTCTTTTTTTCACTCGAGAGCCGGTATAGTCATAATCATACGACACGATGGATCCATTTTGCATTTCCACCCGTGTCATTTGATTCGCGGCATTATAATACATCCTCCGACCCGGATCGGAGATCATGTTGCCATTGGCATCGTAATTAAAGCGGCGTGTGCCGATCTGAGTCACGGCATGCGGGTGTGAAGAGGTATATTGGTAAAGGTCATCGCCAAAAGAAGCCGTATTTTTCTGAATATTGCCTTTAGCATCGTAATCCATGCGCTCCATGCGAGCGCTACCGGCAAAGGCATAGGTGCTTAATCGATCTAAGCTATCATAGGTCAATGATCTCAAACCCCCGTTAAAAGCACCGATGGATGTTATGGGATTTAGTGGATCGTCAATATCCGTTACATTGGCCATTTGATCATACTGATAGTTCCTCTGGAAATATTGATTAGAACCCCGCGATACTTTCTTGTTGCGCAAACGATGACTGGCTGGATAATATTCATAGTCCGTTACTACCCCGTTCCCAAAAGTTTCCTTGTGAAGGTTACCAAAGACGTCGAAAGCATCTCGGGGATTTAAAGAGTAATAGATTTCGCCTGTGCAATCTGCGCCTTCACAAACCTTCATTAGGACGCCTGTGTTCATGTACTGGTAGGTAAGATGCTTATTACCAGGATATGTCGTATGCGTAACGCGACCTAAATAATCATATTCGATACTCTGATGAAATTCCCCAACGCCTGAGACGAACCGCGATATTTTCGTTTGGTGCCTTAGGTCATCATGATAATCAAAACGAGTTCTCCGAATGAGATTTCCGGAAGCATCCCTTTCGCTGACCTGAAACAGTTCTCCTGGAAGAACGTCATAACCACTCTCACTACTATCGTAAGTATAATCTTCTCTTCTCTCCAGAAGATCGCCTGAAAGATAGTATTCCTTAAAACGTAAGCGTCCCAAGGCATCATAACGAAACTTTACATAATGTCCCCGAGCATCCGTCTGCCTGTCTAATTGCCCATTCGTATTATAACTATAAAGCCAACGTCCCGTATCCGCATCGGTCATTTCTTTTTTACGACCCAAAAGATCATAATCAATCGTCGTTAACACATGCCCATCCGCCGAAACCCGCGTCAGGTCACCTACGGCATTATATTGATAGATAATAGGAGTTCTGAGTGGATCTTTAACATTCACGACCCTATCCTGAGCATCATAAACCTCTTCCCGCACTTGCCCTCGAGCATTCGTTGTCGTCTTAACAAGCTCCCCCGCAGAGTTGTTGGAATAGGAAATGGCCACAGAGCCGATGGGAGAATTCATATCGCCCGGAGGTGGGTCGATAGTGATGTTTCTACCCATGAGATCTTTCGTATTTCTAAAAATTCTCAGCATGGGATCCATCGTCGAGATGAAATCACAATGAACCGAAAATACGGGCTCTGCTTGGATTTCCGTCCTACCAGCATTTTGGATGCGGTATTGAATTCGCCTAAAATTTCCTTGTTCTGTCTGAGAACATTTCTGCAGGAGATTACCGGCAAAATCACTGTAAGAATCCGACTGGATAGGGGCTGTATACCCAGGCTGAAAAGACTCTTGATGCACATGAAGCCCGTGAACGGTACGACCATTAATACCAAAATTCGTATATGCATAACTGGTCGTTCTCGCCATAGTTTCATGCCCTGTTTGGTCAATAAGGATCTCATGGATAACGCGCCCAAAAGCATCTCTCTCAATCCGACTGCCAATATTTTGAGGGCCTAATTCTTGACTTATTTCACCTGTAAGACGGTCGTAGGTGCGTAAAGTCGTGAGAGGGGTTCCTGAGGGGGTGGTGAGGGTTTGACTCGTTGGGAAAAGACCGTCCGCATCGTAACCAAAGTCTTTCACCACGCCATCTATATCGATGAGCCGTTCTAGATTTCCGTTGGCGGAAAAAGAACGCTCCACCGTCAGCTTTTCAGTTCCTGAGGGATTGATAAAAAAGTGTTCTTTAACGGGATTGCCTGTGCGGTCGTATTCAAAAGCCTTTTTTCGCAGGACGTTATTTGAAGCATCTTTTTTAGTCTGCGTTTCAGGCCTGTCTCTGATTTTAAGAATTCCAAAAAAAGATTGAGGGACATAGGTTATGTTTAAAGAAAGGAAAGGATGATCTTCAGCATCCGAATGGGTTTCTTTTGTGATATTTCCATTCTCATCATACTCATAAGATACTTTTGATTTACGCGCAGTCGTGGACATGGCTTCATAAACAAACTTTTTCAATTCCGTCATCTTAGGAAAGCAAATGGGTTCTACCGGAACACCCGGAGAAATGTCCGCCAATGGAGGACAGGATACTTCCCACCTTGTCTCTTGGCGCATGACTTCACGGGGGCCTTCTTTAATGATAGTGAGATAAGGTCGTCCTGATGCGGGCCATGGACCATAACCTTCAGCATCAAAATATCCTAAATCAGCTGGCAAACTATCGATGTCTCCTAAAGACTGTCGGTAATAGGATAGAGAAGATTGGGAAGACCAGGCTTCGCCAATGCCTAGGGCCTTTTTTTTACTCACTTCTTGGAAGCCGTTAAATCGAGCAGAACGTTTCAAAGTCAGCGTCGCTGCAGTGATATCTTCGCTTCTAGAATTTTGCGCATGCCGCACATAAAAATTTCCTCCCAAAAAGTTATACTCCGTCCATCTCATCCCAGGGTGGGCAGCAGCACTGACATCGTCACTCAATGGAATAAAATTATAATCCTCCTGATAGAGTTTGTAGATCGTGTATAAATTAAACGGCAAGAAGCGGTGCGTGGGGCGCAATTCAAAACGCGGTCTCGCTGTAGGCTGGTACTCCATAGCCATCTTACCGCCGGCGTCATCGGAGACTTCCTTCAAGAGGTCAGCCGGTTGATTGACCGTTTTATCATCCCAAAATAAAGGGGCTGACGCGAAATGAATCGCATTCATGTGCAAATAATAAGTTTCATATGTTTGCGATCCCTGTGGTTGAGAGGCGTATCTGCCTCTCCACACGCTACGATCGGGGAAGCCATCGCCATTCATATCTTGCAAAAACAGAAAGCTTTCCGGGTTCTCACCGTCCGTCTGGTTATAGATAAAACCGCAACTGGGAACGAGATCGTAACCAGGCCGAGAATGGACGACGGGGTCTTGCATCGTGGTCGCGGATGAGAATTGAGAATAGGAACCTCGAGTCAGACCTCTATAAAAATAGAACTTCAGCTGACATCCGTCCGCATTGGAAGCTTCGACTCTGTCCAAAAAACCGTCGCCATTCACGTCGATCAAATCGGATTCTTTGCCTAATAACGATTGAAATCTCGTGTTACCGATCGGATCGAGCATTGCTATGACCGTATAGCCATCCGTATCGTAGGTTATAGAGCCATCCGGCAAAGACCTTCTTCTGGGCCGTGACCAATCGTTCCCGTTATTGAAGAAGACGACAAAGCCATTATCCATCGTGGAGGATGGGTTTAAAATCGAGCCAATCACCCTATCAGGCAAACCATCACCATTAAAATCTTTGATCGATGTGTAAATACGCTCATCACGTGTGCTGGTGATGAGGGCTCTATGCCTGTTGGTCGGATTCAAGACCATTGTGGGATCATGCCATTCGGCATAATCCGTCTTAAAGCCATTACCTGTGTTGTAAAAAACAAGAAACGTTCCTATATCCACCCGGTGCTCAGGAACTACGGAAGCTTCGGGCGCACGATCACTCACGACGCGATCCACCAAACCATCGCCGTTCATATCTATGAATCCCTTGAATTGATCGGAAGTCCCAGCCCATTCTCCGACGTAAGGATCTCTCCAAGTCACGGGGATTGACCACCCATGACCTGTATTAAAAGCTATCAAAAAATTAGCAGTTTCATCCCTCCTAGAAGATCCTCGCACAAAACTACGGACGATCCTGTCCGGCAAAGCATCGCCATTTATATCCATTAAAAACAACCATTGATGACCATCCCGACTCGAATTGAGTTTGCCTCTCCATGGAGGATCTTCACGGTAACCCATGCGGCCGATGAACGGGTCCGTCCAATGCGATAGGGGTCCCCGATGGATAAAATCCTTTCCGTTATTGAAATAAATTTCAAAAGAACCATCGACATTAGCGACGACTTGGTCTTGAAGCGCGTCGCCATTCATATCGGCAAAAGTCAACGATTCACCGACTTTACCCTCGATTTCCCTACCCGTAATTACATGACCGGCTCGACGTGCGTACAGGCTACTGAACTCTAGTTCGTCTTCGCCATAATAATTAAAACGGGTTTCTGGCAGACGCTCTCCACCGGCCATCTGTTGAATGCTTGATAAAAGACGCAATCTCTTTTTGGAAGACGGGGTATATCGAAGTTGGAAACTTTGAAGAACTTCCGCTCCTTTAAGGATATCAATTCTATCCAAGGCGGAATAATAGTCGGGATGTTTCAAAAAACTATCCCGAAATAACGGATAAAAACCGACATTAGCGTCATCCGCAAAAGGATGCGTAACGAAATTGATGTCAATATCCTGATAATGAATATTCGTGGGCGAATGAAATGGGTTATAATTCACCAGAAGCTCATTCTGGTTAGGATCCAAGACTTTTGATAAATACCAACGCATCACGCGGTAGTTATAAAGAGGATCATAACTCACACCCGGGCTCATATCGGTAAGTTCTATGGGGGTTTCTCGATCCCGGGGAGTATCCCCGAAAAAATAACGAACACCGCTTTTATCGATGGCGACCCACCCTCCGTCTTGATAATGTTCGGGATACACGCCTTTTAAATGAATATAATGTGTGAATGAGCCTTGAATCTGAGCCTGATAATATTCGGCGACCATTCCAAAAGGAGGCGTGATGCCATAATCGGCAGGATTTCCATAAGAGGATCGAGATCCCAGCGTACCGAGGTATTTCAAAGCCTCCGATTGTCCACCTCTTCTGATCTCGAAACTTTTTCCCGAGTAATAATCAATGAGTCCATTTTCGTCTGGAATTCTAACAATGGCACCTAATTCCAATTCCCACCCATAACCAACCCAACTATTCGAATTTTTACGTGAACTATTATAACTTAAAGATACCGTTGGCTTCACGCCACCGCGTGCTGGAGGGGTTGGGATTTCAATCGAGTAATTCGCCGAACCCGTAAACTCATCCGGTTCGATACTGGATGAGGCTGAAGAGTTAGTCCCTCCGGAAGTCACGAGACCCGCTGAGGTGGACGATACCAGCACTCCAATGTCTGATGGAGCTTGAGCCCAAAGCGATGCAGAAGCTGTTAGAATAAGTGACGCAAAAACGATAATCTTCATTTTTTTGCCCATGAAATCCCCACAGGATTTTTACAGCGATTAATCCCCTATTCCCGCGTCCGCTAAAGTCGAATCAACGCATCTTCTCACCCAGGATGTCTCATTCATAAAAACGCGAGAGCCGCCGGTGATGGTGGCATAACCATCCGCGAAAACGACGACCAGGTCTTGTCGACCGTCCCCGTTCAAGTCCGTTGAGACCGCCCCATAGGTATCGGGCTGACGACCTATGCCTCGAGAGGGATTCGCAATACCTAAACTCGTCGCGATATCTCGATAATAGGCCACACGGCCATCGTCCCCTAAAATAGGGAGATAAAAAAGATTGGGATAGCTTCTAGATATCGAAGGATCTTGCGCGCGAGCGATGAAGAGTGCGGGATGCCCATCCCCTACCGTGTCCGTGGCGACAATCTCTCGAGTAGGGCCCGGATCCGTCAGGTTAAAATCCCTAGCGTGATCGGTGAAATGAAGACCTATGCCTCCATCGATCATCACACCATCCCGTAAGAAAACATAATTAGGTCCTTGATAATTACCGACAAATAAAGATGGGGTGTCACCCGCATTCATAGCTACCCACGCCGCGGCTACGCTAGCACCCGCTGCTCGCGTGCCCAAAGCATCCTCATAACGGCCGTAAAGGTTGGTGGCCGTATCGAGAATAAAATGCCGATTGGCGCCTGTGGGGTTAGCCACGTAGATATGCTGTCGTCCATCGATACGGGAAACGGCAAAGTCATAGGCTTCGCCGGAGCGGTCAGAGATATTCCAAAGATCGTTCGCGGCTCGCCAACTTCCGCTCTCGTATTGGTAAGCTCTTAGGCCTTCTTCCGTGCCAAAAAGAAGCGTCCCGGAAACAAATACGGCGGCATGACTCTCCAACCGCTGATCGGCCGGCGACAGCACGTTTTCAACGCGAACAAAGCCGGCGGGAGTCGATTGATACAAGACACCTCCCCTTCCTGGCTCCGTCCAGCGGGATTCGTCTTTTACGCCGTAAAAATAAATATCGGGAAGACCATCTCCATTGAAATCACCGATAGCAGCACCTTCACTAGCGGGCGCATTCCCCAAGCCAACGCTTCCCGTCACCTCGTTAAAGTGCCCACGACCATCATTACGGAAAAGAGACGGCTTCGAATAACCACGGACGAGCAGAAGGTCGGAATGACCATCGCCATTATCATCCAAAACATCCGCATCCACGAAACGATTTGGGCTTCCTAATCCTGCATTCATGGCCGTTTCGGAAAAACGCACGCATAAGTATCGATCGCCACTACGACGATCGTTGACTAAGACGCCCACGCAAGGTTCCGGCACGCAAGCATCCGGGACCCGATCCGCATCGGAAGCGACGGATTTTACCGCATCCCGAGCCACAGGTATCCGATCATAACCCACATCCGCCCTCATCACGCTTATATCCAAAAAACCGGCGTCGGGAATATTGGTCGGAATATCTGGGATGCGATGCTCACCGGCGCAGCCATAAAGCACGGCGCTAAAACCCAATGACGAAACCAACGAATTCCGGATCATAAAGACCTCGAACACATCCATGCCTCTTGGGCGGGGTTCGGAATGTGCCGGCAATTGTCCCTTCCATCCGGCACGCCATCGTTATCCGAGTCCCCGTACAAGGGAGAGGACTCCCCTTGATCGTTATCCCAAACGCCGTTTTGATTGGTATCTTCCTGGCCATCCATCAGCCCATCACCATCCGTATCGGAGTGAAAAGGATCGGTATCAAATCTATCCGGATGATAAATCGCATCTCCATGGGTTTCGGACCAGTCATTAAGACCGTCATGGTCTGTATCGGCGGAATATGTGCAGGTTTCTCCGGCGTCACACGAGCCATTCCTATTTCGATCTTCGACGCTATCGGGTAGCCCGTCCCCATCCGTGTCCGTCAGGTCATAACGCGAAGCAGAACGTGCAGCCCCCTCGTGAATTTCATGGGAATCAATGATGCCATCCATATCAAAATCCCGTCCCGCCTCTACATTTAGGGAAAACTCCGAAGTGTTTCGGTCGCTATCATGGCTCAATAAAGAAACTTTTTGATCCTCAAAGGAATTAAAATTAGCGTGAGGCGGGATTCGAAAGGTTCGTGCGGATATCTCCGAATCCCCCAAAAAGATATGGGCTCCGCCATGAGTACGGGCACGCAACACGTCTTCATCGCTGACGCGATACATTTCGATTTGAGCGCCATGTCTAGCGAGGCCCCAGCTCCAATAGCGCGCATCCCCCGTGGGAGACGGGACGAGAGGAAAAGCCTGCAAATAGTCAGCGTAATTGAGAAGCGAATTCGGCCCCACATCGACGTCTCCCAGATCATTGGAAGTGATTCCGTCTCCAAAAAGATCCAGGTCGGGCTCGGCACCGTAGTTATTCGAAATTACATTGCGAGTGATCCAATTCCCATACGTATCAGAACCACCCCGCACGATGATACCGGCGTCGCTATTATATTGGATGATATTCGCATGGCTTTCGAAGTCAGGTCCCCCGATCGTATTATCGGTCGAACCCGCTTCGATCAAAATTCCTGTTCCACTGGCCGCATCCTTCTTGAGACATTTTAAATCAGGTATGGGAAACGGAGATTTCTCGGGGCAACCGCCGTTGGCCAAGAATCTATTTTTATAGAGCCAAAAATCGCTTCCAATCAAGACGACACCCGAACCGCCATTCGAATGAACGTCATTTTCCAAAACCTCGCCGTGATTTCCTTGCAGAACCATGCCATCCTGCATGGCCTCCCTCACCTGATTGGTCGCGATGCGCATGCCTTGTCCATGAAGAAGCATTCCGGAAACTTGGACTTCCGACACTTCGTTCTTTTGAACGATGCTCGCGTCGATTTTGCCGAAAATTCCGTTGCGGCGACTCCTATGAATCTGATTCTCACGGATCAGAAGAGAACGGCCTTCGAGGGCCATACCGTCGCCAAAGGTGTTGGAGATGGAATTCGACGCGATCTCTCCCCCATCGCCTCGGTATAAAATCCCTTCTTGCCCTGAATCCGCTACCGTATTCGATAAAATATGCCCTGAACTCCCTTCATATACGATGCCGCGTGCCCGGGATGCCTGAAGGCTGTTATGATCGATTTGATTCTCATCGCCTTGCGCTAAAATCCCGGCATTCATACTTTCCTGAATGGTATTTTGATAAATCTGATTCGCGACTCCCGTCGCTAGGATGCCGAATTGGCGTAAAGACCCGATACGGTTGTTGCGGGCTACGTTCGAGTCGGAACCTAACTGGATGGCCGTAATGGCGTTCGCCAAGAAAACATTGTCCTCGATCATGTTTTGGCTTCCGTTCATGCCTGCATCGGTCGTCTCTAAAACACGCGTTGTCAGGACTCCGTAAAGACTGGCATCGGAAAATCCCGCATCGCTGCGCCCAAAGTTGTTATGGGCCACATGATTGAAGCGCCCGAACAGGCAAATATCCGTTTCACCCCCGTAAAGCGTCAGACGCTCTAAAGTATTCCCGTCCGAATAAACGTTGAAGGAACAGTATTCCTCAGGGCTGGATATCGTGGTGGCCGGCCAGGAGGACATGACGAGACGCGTTTCGTGAGACTCATGACCCATCACATGGATATGCCCCTGACAATTGCGCGGGATCGATAAGGGACTCAGGAGTCGTATAGTGATCGGCCCTAAAGCGGCCGGAGTCATGAAGAGGATCAGATCGTCTCCCGGGGTCTCGCAAGCGCTTTGAATCTGCACCCTCAGAGAGCCTTCACCGATGACGTCGTCATAATTATGAACATACCATGTTTCGGCATGTAACGATGTTATCCAGAGCAATGAAGCGAAAGAGAATAAAACGACCTTTATTTTTCTCATGTCATGGTCCTTTGGCTAATTTCCCGATTCCCGCGGAAGAGGTTGACGGGGCACGGGTTGAAACGACCAATGCACTCTAACCGAACCTCCCGAATCATCCGCCCTCGCATCTTCCGGCCGAGGCACGCATTCATGCGGAGTGCGCGTCGAGGTGGGACTTAACGTGAAGGTCACGGCATTATTGAGGTAATAATGGGTATCCCCTCCTGGGGCTGCGACAATCCGCGCTATATCAGAACCATGGGCACTCTGTTCATCGACGATAATGCGGTCTGAAATATCCGTATGGACTCTATCAAAGTACGTTTTCACGGCGAGAACCCGCTCTCGACTCGCGTCCCGATCGACACGGGAGGTGTGCCCAACGGAATAGCCGTCCAAAATCAAATAAATGTCTGGGTCCAGGCGCCTAATATCCGCCGCCAGTCGGTCCAGAGCCATGTCGCGAGAAGAAAGCTGCAATTGATCGAGCCTCACGCGGGTCCTGAGAGTCTCCACGCGCGTCTGTCCCGGATAAAATTGGAAACTTCTCCAAGGAGGCGGTGGCTGTCCTTGAAACCACAGGGTACTCGCATGGCTCGCGAGACATAAAGCGCGTTCTCCTTCATTTAATTCCCTGATCCTCCTCGCGTAATCGTCCTGAGTCGGTTGGTTTGAAATTCCCCGACTGACGGCATTAAAAAGATTTCGGTAATTATTTTCTGCGACATTGGCCCTTCCCCTCTCCCTCTCGATCGCTACGGCATCAATAGGCACGGGAAAACGTGTCGGCCGAGGGTCATAGGATAGTCGAATCCCAAATAATAAGGCCCGGCCTTCATAGCCGGTAGGAGATCGCCCTTCGATCTGGGAGGATTGAAACAGACTCTCTATGAGCCAATAAGACGCGGTGAGGGCGACGGAAAATCGTTCTTCGGACCATCCAACCACCGCCGCTTCAACTCCCATTAACCCATTCAAATCAACCGTCGGTAAGGGCTGGACATGTTCCGCGATACGGCCAAAATTTTGCTCCGCGTAAGCGAGTCCTAAACCCACGTAAAGCGTCACATCCCCCGCTAAAAAATCTTCAAGACGAAAGACTCGCTGCCTTACAGCCGCGCAAGCATACCCACCCACCATGAAAGAACCATTATTGTGAAAATCACCCCATACGACCGACCCCTGCAAAGCTCCTCCGAGGGCTCCTTGCCACCATCGTCCCTCTCCCCATGAGGTACGAAGATATTGAAGATGGGCCCCGACAGATTGGTAATAGTTCTCATAAGGATCATGGGCTCCCCTTTCCGTAAGATCAAATTTACCGGCCCGTAGGCTTATTTCGAAGCGATCCCGACTGCGGCTATAAACTTCCGTAGGCGGCGGCACGCGTACGGTAGGTCCCGCTTGGACGACGGAACGAACCTCAACCGTTACACCGCTAGGAGCAGCCGAGGGTGGCTCTGCCGTTAGGGATAGGATCGGCAACCGTGGTGCCGGCTGAAATGGTGGTTCCAGTACCAAACGCCCTATTAAATGATATTTTGAGAGATCGACCATAAGAGCTCCTTAGTGAGCTTGCGCTGAAATAGTGACGCGTTGACGTCCGCATTCGAAAGATCGAATTTCCAACTGATCGTTGAAATTTCCGGAACGGGTATGCGGGAAGACAACGGGTAACCGCAATTCTTCACCCGCTGCCAAAGTGAATCCTCTTAAGCCAGGTGCCAGCTCCGGCCGGGTCGTTGAGACGACGAAACTCCAAGAAGCCTGATCGGCATTAGGCGGCTGAGTGTCGGTGACGGCTTGGCGATTGGCTAGCGTCACGTCTCTTACGGCAACCTCTTGATCCGTTACCGCAGGGTCTCCGAAATCAAGGTCTCCGGGAGTGATTTGACAATCGGGCATTTGCGCCCCCCGACCTCGCACGGGAATCACTTGAAATAAACCACTCCCCCGCATCATTAAGGAAATGCGTCCGGAAACCTCGCCCCTCTGTCGCGGCACGAAGCTCACCGGAATCAAAACCCGATTTTCGGGAGGGATAGGACTCAACTCACGCCGAAAGCTACCGACATGGAACACGTCTCCTAATGGCGAACCGTCCGCGGCGGTCACGGTAACGGAATCGATCGCCGCGATCTCTTCACCGTTGTTTTCGATTTCGATGAACTGATGTTGGTTTCGATAAGTCGCTGCGGGATTGCCGACGCCGAAATCCAAAGATCCCGGCGTGCGCATCGTGAGATGCGGGATATAGGGATGCAAAGGATCTCGGCCTGTGGCAAGCTCGAGGCCATCCCAAATGCCGTCCCTATCCGTATCAGGGTCCAGAGGATCCAAACCCATGGCATACTCACGAGGAGCCGGGAGGGTGTCGCCATCGTCGTCGCTCTCCGGATCCATCATTGGGGGCAAACGCCAGCCACACCGTTGAGCCCATGAAGATAGATTATCTGCGTAAATCGCCCGCACGCGCACGCAGTAAGTCAGGTCGTTCCGCAGGGCCATGATGCCGTTACGGAACGGAACATTGATCAGCTTGGAGTCGTAAGGCTGGATCGTCGCGCTATAGATGGCCCACGGGGGCAGCGGCCCACCCGTATCCGGCTTGATCTGAATTTCATAAGCCGTGAGATTGGGATCGGTGATGCCGTTAGTTTCGACGACTAATCCATGATGGATGCGGCCTTCAAGGGTCGACGTCGTGATGTTATTGATGACCACATCCGGATACGCGCTGGCATGACTCGCCCAAAAAAAAGCGCAAAGCGTTAAAATAGTTCTTCTCATAATCTCCCCTAAACCTGACCTTTCGTCATCGGTGGGTTTCTGACAGTGTTGCTATTTTTTAAAGGAAAATTCCCTGAAAATAAGATTCTTTAGGGTGAAAATCTGCGGATATATTTTCATCCAAAGACTCAATCTAATCCTTTAATAAGGCACCGCATTGAATACAATTTTTAGGGATCACTATGTTATCTATAGTAATAGAGCGTTTCGCTTTAATAATAGGCCAGGAACAATGGGGGCATTTAATTTTTCTTTTGGAAATTATAAGAATGGAAAAGCTCATGAACACGAAAAAGAGGCTTAGTTCTTTTGAAAATAAGAAAAAAATCATTCCAATAAAGCCAAAAACGAAAAACAAACTATTCAAGATTAAATTTCTTTTTAAAGAGGGTTTAAATATTTTCCTTACATCGGGAACAGTGGTTCGGCTCATTTTCATATGTAATCCCATGCCTTATTCTTCGCTCAAGGACAAAACACTTCAAGGCCTTTGCAGATGAAAGGCATAACTAGAACTTCAACTCAGGAATTAATCTTTTTTCCCACACATTCGGATAAAAAGCTCAAGGCCCTACAGAGAAGAGAAGGATTTAAATTACGTTCAATTATTTTTGGATGATGAAAAACATACCAATCTGGATATCCAGGAACAGGAATGGCCTGAAAACTATGATTACTTTCGGGTAAGATATTTTTTTGAAAACTTTTCAAGTAACCGTAAGAAGGGCCAAGGACACCTCCACTATCTAATGTAAAATAGATCTTTTTTTTATCAGCATCAAAACCAATACTGCCTATGAGATATTGATCACCAGAAAGCTGAGTTGAATTTACTCCGATTAAATTCAAAAGGCTTTTAGATAATTGATTTATGTTTAAAAGTAGGCTTTGAATTGAAAAAGCTTTTTCAACCTCTCGATCTTCATAATCTAAAATTTGATTCCCTTTAACTCTTAATTTTATTTTTTTATTCCGGTAAAAAATAATGCCTTCTAGATTAGTTTTGGAATTCAATTCAGACATCTGAGTTACTATCACTTCCATCCGATCGATATTAGCAGGAAATTGTGTAATCATTTTTGAAATTTTAGCGTCAAAACAAGGAGTAATAGAAAAAATAAAAGTACTTAAGAAAATTAGAGCTATAATTATGCCAGTAAAAATATAAAAAATTACCCGCATTGTAAGTACTTTTTTAGTGAGCATAATCAGAGTGGTAATCATCAATTCCACGCATAATCCAATATTGATCTTTAGGGTCGTCAAAAAATGAAAAGTAATAATACCTATCTGAGGTACCACTAATAATTTGATAAAATCCAGCGGCGGCTCTTAGTGTCAGCTCATTAAAACCAGCTGCACTCCCAACAATTCCAAAATGGTAATTCCCAAAATTTTCATACTTACCGTCATCACTTAATTTTTTATAATCCCAGTCACCACCAGTTTTAACTTTATTGATAAAATCCTTAAATGACATCCCTTTTGCCTCTCTAACATTTTTTTCGATGTCAACTCCAGGAGGAGTTTCAGGTTTTTCAAATAACTGATGCACAGTTTCATTAAAAATCATCCCCGCAGCCGCCGTCGCACCGCCAATCCAAGCGCCTTGCAGGGCGTTACCACCCATAATCACTGAAGCCGTGGCTCCTGTCGCCGCGCCAATCAGCGTACGACCGAGCAATCGCGTCATGAAGTCTTTATTATTGAGATACTTATCCGCATACCTCGAGACACCTGCAGAAATAGCCCCGATGAGGGCGCTCCTGCCGATACCTCCTAACCCTTGCCCCGACACGGCGCTGTTAATCGCCCCTGAGATGGCTCCCGCAGCCGCATGAATCCCTGCCTTGGCTAATTGAGAGGCGATGTGGAGTCCCTGGATGATCTCTCCCGCACCGAAGAAGATCGCACCCGTGATCATGCCTTGAAGGGCTCCCATCAGAATGTTGCCGCCGAATATCGCGGCGCTCACCGCCCCTAAAGCAGCCCCCAAGATAATCGCGAATAGAAAGGCGAACCAAAAATGGCCCGTTGGGTCCGTGTATTTCAGCGGATTATTTCTGACGTAAGCATATCGATTATACGCCTGTAGATCATGCTTATCTTGAATCGCCGTGTCCGCCTGGATGAATCTCCCGATTTCCGGATTATAATAGCGGGCTTTATAATAGTAGAGACCGGACTCGACGTCGTACTTTTGACCTGTGTAACTAGGGTTGAGCTTTAGATTCGGGTTTAAGACGAATGTTTCGCCACCAAAAGGCGCATACTCGACACGCTGTAAAACGTCTCCTCTTCTATACATGATGCCGCTATGACGCGCTTCAGACTTGCCCTCCGTCATTACGTGGCTTGAGCTTAAGTGATCATCGTGGACATAATAGAAATAGTCTTGATCCGAAGCGACGGCGGGAGGTTCTCCGGAATCCGCACAAACATGCATGGGATATTGAACCACTAATAAGATAACCTGGAAAACAAGATAGGATTTTACATATTTGCGTACGTGATACTCAAAGATCGATTCCTGAAAAATGAGAGAAAATGTCCTCCAAGCGGCGTAACCTCTTCTTAGAGAGGGATTTGAGATCCACTCGGGACAAATTCGTGGCAGATCACGCATTAATCCTAAGATGATAAGGGCCAAGATTATGCAAAGATAAGGGAACAAAGTGCCCAAGTTCGTCACTGGATCGATATTCGTATCGATTAAAGTGCCGCCACCGGTTCCCATGAGACGCGACACGTCTCCCAAACCTCTTACCGCCACTTTTTTAGATCCGGCGAAAATATTCAGGATCAACTGTCCCTGCTCTATTTCAAGCGCGTCTCCCAAGTAATGAGTCGTTTGGCGAGTGATACCGCCTGATAAATTCCTTTGCGCGCTGCTTTTTTTGACGCGAGTCCCCGCATAGTCGTACTCGTAGTTCACCAGGTTTCCATTCGACATGGTCACTTGGATAAGCTGGTTCTGAGCGTTGTAATCCATGGTTCTATTCGGATCACGAGTCATATTCCCGTTCGCATCATAACTAAACGTGCTGGAACCGATGCGTGTCACCGCATGCGGGCGCGGTGATGTATATTCATAAGGAGTCGAGCCGAAAGAACGTTGGTTCTGGTTTATGTTACCCTGTGAATCATAAGTGAAAGTAAAGGAGCGGCTATCCGATTGGTTTCGATAACTCGTGAGCCGGTCTAAACTATCATACGATGCTTGATCGATCGCTGCTGTACCCTGTTGGCTTAATGGGTCGGCCAGTTTTGTGATATTTCCCGCGACATCATATTGATAACGACGGTGGCTATACCTATCAGACGCTTTCGAAATTATCTTCTCGCTCAAACGATGACTGAGAGGGTAATAATCATATTCGGATTGAACGCCATTACCGAAATTTTCCTTAAGAAGATTTCCGTACTGATTAAAGGCCGTTAAAGGGTCTATGGTATAATAAGCTTCGTGGGATGCGTCACAGGTTGAGTCACACACTTTCATCAGCTCCCCATTCATCATGTATTGATATCGCAATACATGACCGCCCGGATTGACGACGCGAGCCACTCTTCCTCGAAGGTCATACTGCATATCCTGATGAAAATCGGCCAATCCCGGGACGACGCGCGTCATTCTCGAATTTCTTCTAAAGAGATCATCGTAGGAAAACTTCGTTTTACGAATCAAAGTGTTGGAGGCATTTCTTTCCTCCACCTGAAAAAGCTCGCCTGGAAGAACATCGTATCCGGATTCACCCCTATCATAGGTGTAAACTTCCTTCCCTTCGAGCACGGTACCTGACTTCAGGAATTCTTTCCTAACGATGCGGCCCATCGTATCGTAAAATATATGGACTTTATTTCCGGCATTGTCCGTTTGCCATTCGAGCTGGCTTTGAGCGTTATACTCGTATATCCAGGTTCCGATATTGGCGTCGGTCATGCTCTTTTTTCGACCGGAAAGATCGTACTCCAAGCTGGTCAAAACACGTCTCTCGGGACCTACGCTCACGTTCAGAAGATCTCCAAGAGGGTTGTATTGATAATAGGTCGAAGTTCCTGCAGGATCTTTAACCTCTACGACTCTTTCTTGGGCGTCTAAAATTTCCGTATAGTTGCGACCTCGCGAATCCGTCGTTTTCTTTTCGAGAAGCCCTTGAGCGTTCGTGAGGTAATCAATATCGATGTCATCTATGGGAGATTCGGCATCCCCCGCTGGGTTTTCTATACGCGCAGGCCTCCCGAAAAAGTCCCTATAGGTCTTTTTAAGTCTAGCCGTCGGGGGAATAGAAGAAATGAAGTCACAGTTATTGTTGAAAGAAGGCTCCGTCTGCACTTCATAAGATCCAGCCTCCAATTTTCGACTCTGGACGAGACGATAATTCCCGCGCTCCGATAAAACGCATTTTTGCAGAACATTCCCACTCACATCCGAGTAAGTGATTTCCGATGGCGAAGTCTCGGTGACGGCATAGCCCTCCTGAGGGCTCCAAGATTGCGACTTGAGTAAAAGCGTACTTTCCCACCCATCCACGTTCACCCTGACATAATCATATTGGAAACGACCTAGAGTCCTTGAAACTCCGTTCGTATCCTTCACGCCTTCCTCGAGCTTTCGTCCGAACGAATCTTGTCGAGTCCACTTCCCGACATTTTGAGGGCTTGTTTCCTGCAAAGGTTCCCCGTTTAATGGATTAAATTGTCGGTGCATGGACAGTACCGAACCGGATGGAGTGACGATATCTTCCCGGATAGGAAAGATGCTCCGGCTATCGTAAGCTATGGTTTTTCGAACGGCATCCACGTCGCGCGTGCTGGCCATGACTCCTATGGAGTTAAAAGAATTTTCATTCGTTAAAAACTGGCTTCCATCGCGATTCAGATAATAGGTTTCTTTCGAAGGATTTCCCCGAGAATCATATTCAAAGCGTTTTCTACGCAGGAGATTGTCGGCCCCGTCACTTTTATTAATCTCCAGAGCCCTATCCCTAATTTTTAAGGCACTGAACTCGGGATAATAAGACGTCTCCACCTTGAGATAGAGCCTATTGTTGGAATCATAGGAAGCTTCCTCGAGTAAATTTCCGAAATCATCATGCTTAAATACGACGCGGCTACTTCGAGATCTTGCGGATCCCTCTTCTGAAACGTTTTTTGTCGTGCGGTATAGACGCGGATAGCATCTTGTCACCGTAGTCTCCGCATCGGCCCCGCAATCAAAGATATCGAATAAACGCCTTGGATTTATCTTATATTCCGTTTGTTGGGCGACTCTCAAACGGCTGCCTTCGTAGACGGTTTGTTTATAGCTCTTCCCCGATAGGGCAAAGTGCGTGAATCCATTCATATCAAAAAAACGCTCATCGGACGCCCTCAAGGGACGCACATCACCTTTGGCTTGATGATAGAAAGTCACCGTTTTAGTAGCCGTCCATGAATCCCCTGGAAGGGGTTCGCTTAATTTTGAGGCTTCTTGAAAACCATTGAACTTCACGTAGATATTATTTCTCCCGATGCCCGGCTGGAGGACGAAATAATTCCCTCCTCTAAAATCATGCGTGGTCCAACGCATCCCAGGATGCCTTAAAATTTCGGGATAAGTCAGGGATCTCGCTTCCGGGTGGATCGTGTAATCCTGGGTATAAATTTTGTGAACGAGATTCATGTTAAAAGGCAGAAACCAATTATTCGGCTGTCCTTCAGTCTGAGGCCACGAGGAAGGCATGTATTCGATCGCCATACTAGCCCCTTGCCCGTCTAAAATACTCTTTAGATTGCCCATAGGCTGGTTGACATTCCGATTCCGCCACCAGGAAGGGGAGTCATGGAAACCCACGGCGTTAAACCGCATCGGATGGAACACGTAGTGATTTCTTAATCCATCCGCCATTCCATGGTAACGCGAATGCAACGCCATACGATCCGGCAAACCATCGCCATTCATATCCTGAAAATAACTGTAATACCGTCCATCGTTTTCGTTATAGAGATCGCCGCAAGCATGCCATTGGGGAAGAGGCCTTGAAATTATCTCCCCAGTTCTAGGGTTTGTAACCGTTTGGGTATAGACGGAGTCGTCCCGAATGGGATCGCGGACTACAATAGCCGGCGATAGCTGTGAAAACGTATCCACGTTTGTCGTCCCATGATAGATAGAAAATCTTAAATCGCAGTTATCCCCCTCCGCATCGACCCCTTCCACACGGTCCAAAAATCCGTCTCCGTTAATATCGATCAAATCATGCCTTTTATTGAGAAAGCCTCGACTCCCTTCATCTTGAACATTGTCCAAAATTCCGATCGTGCCAAACCCATCGACTCGGAGCCTTCCGGGGCGATCCGGAACAGGATCCGAAAGAGACCAGCCTTTCCCGTTATTCATGAAAACCGAGAAACCAGTTCCGACCATCGTCTCTCCATGATAGAAATCGCCTCTAAAAATACGGTCAGGCAAGCCATCGCCATTGACGTCACGTATCGTCAAAAATGTATTTTCTCCATCAGCAGCGTAGAGTTGAGACCTATTCTCGTGATCGGGAGTATAGCGAGTCAAAGGATCCACCCAATATTCGGGTGTCGTCCGGAAGCCGGATCCCGTATTAAAATAAACTAAAAATCGTCCACGATCGGCAACGCCCAAGGCATCGATACTATGGGAATCAGGCGCGCGATCACTCACTACACGATCCAACAAGCCGTCGCCATTCATGTCGTAAAATCCCTTATCGATATCGCTTGTCCCGGCCCAACCACCCACAAAAGGATCCGCCCACTCCACAGGCGGGTCCCATCCATGGCCATTATTGAACGCGATTCTGAACGCAGCTGTCTCGAAGGAAGATCTGTGTCCGCTCACCAAAACCCGACCAAAGCGGTCCGGAAGGCCATCCCCGTTCATATCGGACAAGAATAACCATTGGTGCCCATTTCGGTTACCCGTGATGCGCCCTTCCCATGGAGGGTTGTCGTAGCCGTGGGAGGCATGCATAAAAGGCTCTTCCCATCGGGATCGTCCGAGAATTTCCACGAAATCATTCCCGTTATTAAAGTATACCTGAAAGCTTCCATCGGGATTTGCCACCACTTGATCGATCAAGCCGTCGCCGTTCATGTCCGCAAAGGTCACTTCATCATTTGTCCACCCAGGTTCGAAACGACCGCCCACGGTGCGACTCGCTTGAAGAGAGAACGGGGTTTCTGAAAATGAGATGTCATCCTCTCCAAAATATTCAAAACGTGTTGCGGGTAAAAACTCGGCATCGGAAGATCCGAACTGCTGCAATGAGGTTAAGTAGCGAACGCGCCTTATCGATGAAACCGTATAGTTGAAGACCAGCTTTTGGAGCCGAGATCCCGCGTTATGAATGGTTATGGATTTTAAGACATGGCCTAGACGTTCACGCGCTTGGAAAGCTTCCCGAAACATCGGGAAATAGGCCTGAGAAGCGGGATCCGAATTCACAGGCCCGACTTCAAAATCGATGGTTATCTGCGATTCGGGATAAATAATCTGAGATATCAAGTGATTCGCGCCATAATTAACGGTGAGTGTATTGTTATTGGCATCAATAATCTTATCTAATTTCCACGAGTAAACTTGGGAAGTGGGGGTGCCTGTGCTGGTAAAGGCGACCTCCTGTGCGTTACCTTGGCTTCCAAAAAAATATCTCATACCGGATTTATCAATGGCCACCCAACCTCTTTGGGTACGAATACCGCTTGAATCCGAAGAGTAAAGAAACAGGTAATTACTGAAACCACTTTCGATTTTCGACTGATAGAGATCCGCCATATAACCCGCAGCATCGGTAATTCCGTAAGTCGCGGGATCTATCCTCTGAGACACCCTTTGCAAGGATTCGGATTGTCCGCTTAAACGCACTTCGAAATCTATGCCATTATCATAATCGATCCCATTAAAGCCTGCGGATCTCACGATACTCCCCAATTCGAACTCCCATCCGTATCCAACCCAACTATTCACGTTACGTCTTAGGCTATTGTAGGAAAGATTCGGCGTCGGCGTCACGCCGCCTCGGGCCGGTGGAACTGGGATAGGGACAGAGTAATTCGCGGAACCTGAAAATTCGTCGGCTTGTACCGTAGAGCCTCCGGCATTCGTACCGCCACCTGAGAGCAAGACAAGCGAAGCCGTTGCGGTAGATACAACTCTTTCTTGGGCACTAACCGGAAGATGAGAAGATAAGACCCACAAGAATGAGAAGTAGAAAAAATATTTTTTCATAAAGAGTTATCGAGGAAGACTGTATTTTAAATCTTCTTCCGTTTCCGTATCCGAAAGTCTTTGTGAACAGGGACGGGTGGCGCATGGACGGTAAGGTTCGATGCTGGCGCCTCCAGGAGTCTCAGGATCGATGCCGCCCGTACCGCTGTTGGCTCCTGATACTCCACCCGTTGCTTGAGGAGATCCACCCATAGATTGTGGAGGGGAGGAAGATTCTTGCTGCCCTCCCTGGCCTGAATGATCCGGAGTGCTTGAGCGATTACAGCCAAAGCTTATAGCGATGAATAAAATAACAAATATTCTTTTCATACGCGCCCCTTAAAAGACATCATCTCGCTTAGGCCTGCTTTGACCAAAATATACGAGAAAACAAATTTCCCATCTGGCTATGAGGATAATTTTTCATCCAACATTCCGCGCTAAAATTTAAAAAAGCATCTCACTTAGAAACCAACTTCGCTTATCGCGAGGCGATCAAAAAAAGTTTCTATTTATTTTAATTTTTTCTGTTTTTTAGATGAATGACGAGGGGAGGTTCGAAAGGCAAAATGGGTTTCTTCAGTACCCATCTTATCTGAATTGATGCGGACGAAAGCCTGAATCTCGATATCAAGATCCGTAAGAGCCTTTCGGATTTCTTTTTGGATATCGATCTTATCCAGAAACTTCTTAAACTCGCTCACCACCAGTTTGACGATCTCTTCCTTTCCCTTCACCAACTGCTTCGAAAGATAATCCGTGGCTTGTTGTGCGATTTTATTATCGGAAATGGCGCTGCGGATGCCGCTTTCCGTCATCAAGGCGGCTCCGACACCTGTCGTTAATATTTTGCGCAGAGTGCTCAAAATCTATTTAGCCAAACTTTCGGCTCGCTCCTTAAACTTCTTCATCATCGCGGGCAAATTGCTACCGATCAACTTATTGGTGATCATGGATGGGACAAAAATACCGAACTCAACTTCAATATTATAAATCGCCTTTGTTTTATCCTTACCCTCGGGAATTAAGGTCCAGCTTCCTTTATTGTCTTTAAAGATATCTCCGCCAACAAAAGACCACTCTACTTTTTTAGGCGCCGTCATGTCGAACGAAAGGGTATATTTAAAAGTCTTGATCACGGAGATCTTGAATTCCGCCTCAATCTTCTTCCCTTTCTTACTCACCGTCACCGCTTTCACATCACCCATAAAATCCGGATAACTTTCAAAATCAGAAATGACTTCGAACATTTCCTTGGGCGTTGCGTTGACGATGACTTCCGACGTGGCTCCGGCCATAAGGTCCCCTTTCTTCAATAGTTAGGTTTTTTAGCGAAATGATGCACGGCTTCGACTTTTCGTATCGTTCCGGTTTGGGAACGCATGACCATCGAATGAGTTTCAGCTCCACCCCCGAAGAAACGGACACCCTTAAGAAAATCTCCGTTGGTGACTCCCGTGGCCGCGAACATGACGTCTCCCGACGCCAAATCGTCGAGGTGATAAATACGGTTGATGTCAGTAATGCCCATCTTTTTGGCGCGTTCGATTTCCTTTTCATTCCTCCAGGCAAGCTTACCCTGCATGTCCCCGTTCAAAGACCTCACGGCAGCTGCCGCAATGACACCTTCGGGAGCACCGCCAGTTCCCATCAGCACGTCGATCCCCGTATCCGATACGCACGTTGCGATGGCGGCGGCCACGTCTCCGTCGCGGATCAGCCGGATACGGGCTCCGGCCGAACGGCATTCGGCAATCAATTCTTTATGGCGTTCGCGCTCGAGGATAATGACGGTCAAATCTTGAATTTCGCATTTTTTGACTTTGGCGATTTCTTGGAGGTTCCACGTAGGGCTCTGTTGGATGTCGATCACGCCTTTAGCCTCAGACCCTACGACGATCTTCTGCATGTAGGTGTCAGGCGCATGGAGGAAATGTCCATGATGGGCGATTGCAATGACGGCAAGAGCGTTAGGTTCCCCCATCGCCGTGAGGTTTGTCCCTTCCAAAGGGTCTAGAGCGATATCTACTTTAGGTCCCTCGCCGCTTCCTACCTTTTCCCCGATATAGAGCATGGGAGCTTCATCACGTTCGCCTTCGCCTATGACGACCATCCCATCGAATGGGATGGAGTTCAGCGTACGTCTCATGGCGTCGACTGCCGCCTGATCTGCGGCGTTATTATCACCACGTCCCATTAAACGCGCTGCCGCAAGAGCCGCAGCCTCTGTCACTCGTACCATTTCCAAAGCTAGATTACGATCCATGGGCCTCTCCCGAGTCGTTTAACTTTTCTTTTAATTCCTTGCCGGCCTTAAAAAAAGGGACCTTTCTTACTCCAAGCTCGACTTTTGTCCCTGATTTAGGATTTCTCCCCATCCTGGGTTCACGAACCCTCACTTCAAAAGTACCAAAACCGCGGAGCTCGATTCTGTCCCCCGTTTTTAAAGCATGGCTCATACTGTCGAAGATTGTTTCGACGATTTGGGTCATGTCTTTATGTGAAATGTGGGATGCTTGATTGATTAGCTCGTTAATCAATTGGCTCTTTGTCATGCTCTCGAACTCCTTGCTAATAAGAAAATGCAGGTATTTTATGACCGACCCATATCTTGCGTATCGTGCTTTCCAAGGAACTTTCTAAAACTTTTTCCACAAACCCATAAGAGTCGCTTTCATGATAAAAAATCTCCGGATCTTCCTTAAGACCGGCCTCTTGTGCTGCAACTACGATGGCTTTATCGAGTCCTCCCAACTCATCCACCAAACCGAGGCTTTTCGCCTCACTCCCCGTATAAACCCGGCCATCGGCGATTTTATCGAGGGCCTCCAGGGGCAAATGACGCCCTTCTGCAATAGCCTTTTTAAATTGGTGGTGCATTTCCTTCAGAAGACCTTCTAGATACGCTTTCTCTTCGACAGTCATAGGGCGCGTTGGAGAGCCCACGTCTTTCATCGCGCCACTAACCAAAGTCGTCGGACGAATTTTGGCCCAGGCCAAAAGATCTTCGACATTCATCAGCTCCATCCGTACGCCGATACTTCCTGTAGCTGTACCTTCGTTAGCAATGATTTTAGAACACGGAGCGGCGATATAGTACCCCCCAGAAGCAGCCACCGTCCCCATGGAAGCCACGACGGGTTTTACCTTTTTGAATTCTTTGACCGCTTCGTAGATTTCTTGGGAAGCGCCGACGCTTCCCCCGGGAGAATCGATGCGTAAGATCACTGCCTTGGCTTTTTCTTCTTTCCTTAAATCCCGCAGAGCTTCGAGGATGTCTTTGCTTTCTAAAATGGGCCCTAGCACCTCAACGACGGCGATATTTCCTTTTTGAGGAACGGCATGATCCTTAAAAAGAGAGAAGAAAGCGCCTAAAAAATAGAAAAAGCCGCCCCCCAGAAAACACAATCCAAACACAATAAGCGCTATCCAGCCCTTCCCGCTCACACATCACCCCTTTGCGTTCGTGGATTAAAGGACAAAACCAACTTGGATTTTTCTTTCCTTTTCGTCGATGGAATGGACAACGACTTGAACGTCGCTTCCGACAGGAAATTTCTTGGCAGGGTCGGCTTGGAATTCATCCGGAAGCTCCGTGCGAGGCACAAAACCTTCGATACCCGCTCCCATATCGACGGCAATCCCCTTCTCACCGATCCATGAGATCTTGCCCGGATGGCGTGAGCCGATACCGAGCTCTTTCGACGCCCGCGGCCAAGGGTCATCCGACATCTGCTTAATACCCAGGGAAATCCTTTCATTGTCGACGTCGATACTAAGTATCACGGCTTCTACCACCGTATTTTTAGGAAAAGCTGCGGACAAAGGACGAGCCAACTTCGTCCATGAAACGTCGGACACATGCACTAAACCGTCGACGTCATCCGACAACCCCAAGAAGATACCAAAATCCGTAATATTCTTGACGGGACCCTTCACATGCTCGCCAATCTTGTACTTCTCGGCGACGGCGACCCATGGGTTTTCCATGATTTGCTTCATACCTAAAGAAATACGTCGGGTGGCAGGATCTACATCCAATATAACCGCTTCGACGAGATCGCCTGGCGAAAGGATTTTAGAAGGATGCTTGCTTTTCTTACTCCATGACATTTCGGAAACGTGAACCAACCCTTCAATACCATCTTCCAAACCCACAAAGGCACCATAATCCGCCAAACTGACGACCTTACCCTTAATACGACTACCGACCGGATACCGTTCTGGCACCTGAACCCACGGGTCACTGGTCAATTGCTTTAGGCCAAGCGAGACTTTCCCACTCTCCGGATCGATCTTCAAGACCTTGACCTTAACATCCTGCCCTACCGACAGCACTTCGGAAGGATGACCTAAACGTCCCCATGACATATCCGTAATGTGTAATAACCCATCAATACCGCCTAAATCCAAAAACGCACCGTAATCAGTGATGTTTTTAACCGACCCACTGATAACTTCGCCTTCTTGGAGGTTATTGAAAACCTCCTCACGGGCGGAGCCGCGGTCTTTCTCGAGCAAGGCTCGGCGGGAAACGATAATGTTCCCCTTCTTCTTATTGAGCTTCAGAATCTTGAAACGGAATCGTTTGCCGATGAGCTTATCGAGGTTGCCGGGGGTCCGCACGTCGATCTGGGAAGCGGGCAAAAAGGCTTTAACGCCGATGTCGACGGAGAGACCGCCTTTCACTTTGTTCAAGACGACGCCTTCGATGTAACTGTCGTGATCCAAAACTTCCTGGAGCTTGTCCCAAATCTTCAAAGCATCCGCTTTTTCCTTGGAAAGGACGGGCAAGCCTTCTTCGCAATCGATCTGTTCCAAATAAACGTCAAGGGTATCCCCGACTTGGATGGCGACTTGTCCACCAGGACCTTCGAACTCCTGAAGAGGTACTTGGCCTTCCGATTTATAACCGAAATCGACGATAACGGAATCATGCGTGATCGCGACGACGGCTCCACGGACGATCTCGCCTTCTTGGATGTTCTCCGGTTGGGTTTTGAGGCTTTCCTCAAAGAGGAGAGCGAATTCACTTTCGTTATTCATAGGTTGTGTATTTGTCATAGAGGGCGCGGAACTAGATGGATCTTCCCGGGTTGTCAAAGGAATTGATTGATTTTTAACGGCAATTTTAAGTTTATTTCTTCCGGTGCTTAAGAAGTCTTTTCTTGGACTTTTTCTTATAAGGATGTGGGTAAAGCTTAGAAAGCTGAGTCATGACTTTTTTGCCTTGGCTGTTGAACAAGACAATGTCGATCTCACCAGCCAGTTCCCAAAGCACCTGCCGACATACGCCACAAGGCGTGATAAGCTCGGAGGATCCATTCGTCACCGCCAAAACCTTAAACTCATATTCTCCATTGGCGATAGCATGGTACAGAGCCCCTCGCTCCGCGCAGACGGTTAAAGCATAACAACCGTTTTCGATGTTTCCAGAGGAATAGATTTTACCCGACCGTGTCAAGACAGCGGCACCCACTTGATGCTTGGAGTAAGGTGCGTAGGCATGATTTCTGGCATCTTGCGCCGATTTTAAGAGGGCCTCAGAATATTTAACCATAATTGACGATAAACGCGATTAAACCACGACGACAAACCTTCCGTCAAATGGAGTCCAAAAAAAACTCCCCGGAATTGCTGTTCCGGGGAGGTGTTCCATTCATTAAAATTTTGCTGTCTCTCCCTTTTAGAGACGTTTGAATACCGATTCTTTTTTATTCCGCACACAGCGCTTTGACATAAGCGCAATTCACCTTAGGATCCTCATCCGAAGGGTCGCCGAGCACACTTGACACACGTCCTCCATTATTCGTCGTGCATTGGCTAGCTCCGATAGCCACTTTCATTAAAAAGTAGCTATTACCCAACAGATCTCGCGGCGTCACTTCCGCTAAGCACCCTTCCGTGGTGGAACATAAGTCCAAAATGTCTTGAGCTTCATTCCCTTTCAAACAATCGTATGCTAAGTTTTTGAATGGGTTATAATAAGACGCGGATTCCGCAGAACCGTCTTGATACCCCTCTTCGACAGCAACCGTACCCGGAACTTCTTCGAAAGAAGGTATTTCGCCTTCTACTGTAGAAGTTTCGGCATTGACATCCGAAGGGGAGGCAGCTGCGATAGTGACCACAGATTGCATCTCAGCACTTCCAGCACCTATTTCGGGTTTTCCATCGGAAAGAGCCGGCTTCCCTTCACCCGGATCCGTAAAGGCAGGATCCGCCGATCCTCCATAGCTTTGTGCTATCTGCATTGAGCTAATAGATATCGATGAACTTCCTGAAGAAGTCCCTGCCGTTTGGGCATTGCTTGCTACCGAGAGCCCAGAAGAGCCGGATGACGAACTCCCGGCGAAACTTGGTAATGCCGTTAATAGGAGGGAGAGGGACAAAGCCCCTCCCGCGAGGATTTTGGGTGTGTTTGTTTTTTTCATGAAGAAGTTCTTTTGCAAGCAAAATGCCATGCGATCGAGACAGAGACGATTGAGACTTTGGTGAACACTCTACTCGCGTAAGATTCTGATATTAGAAGTTTATTTAATGACTCTCGAATCGCTGCCAGGAATATTTCCTGTCATTATGGTCAAATGAACCGAAAAGAATCCGAAATCTGCCCAAGATTCGGCAGTAAAATGTGAGAATGTTGGCAATTTGATAAAAAAAAGTGAGAAAAAGGATTTAATCGCCTTCGATTTCAGACTCTAATCGAAATAATTTTTTTAAAATCTCCGAATAACGCGGTCCGTCTTCCGCAACCTCTTCGGTTTTCATCAGGATAATAGGGTCGTGAAGGATTTTATTGACGATCGCTTTTGTGCAAGCCTCGATGGCATCACGGCCTTGGGCATCCAATCCCGAAAGTTTCGCTTTGTACTTTTCCAATTCCAGCCGGCGTATATGATCGAACTTTTGCGAAAGCTTCTGGATCGTCGGAGATACGCGCATCGATTTCATGTACTCGAGGAATCCATGCACCTCTTCATCAATGATGGCCTCCGCTTTTTTCGCTTCCTGCTCCCGCTCTTTGATATTATTTTGAACGATGTTTTGGAGATGGTCGATGTCGTAGAGATAGACATTTTCCACTTGGTTGACGGAAGGCTCAATATTCCTTGGTACGGCGATATCGATGAAGAACATAGGCTCATTTTTTCGTCGTTTCATGGCGTCACGAACCCAAGATTCGGAAACAACGAAGTCGGAAGCCCCCGTTGAAACGATGACGACGTCCATGAGAGGTAGTAGCTCGGCAAGCGATTCCCAAGGTTTTAAATGAACCTCGAAGTCCGCCTTCAACTTCTGCGCCACTTCATGGGCTTTTTGGGGCGTGCGGTTCACGATATAGACGTCACGTGCCTCGCGTTCGATCAAATGTTTAGCGGCAAGCTCGCCCATTTCCCCCGCACCGACGAGCAAAACTTTTTTGTCTCGGAAATTCCCGAAAATTTTCTCGGCCAACAGGACCGCTGCATAGCTCACGGATACGGGATGACGACCGATGTCGGTGTCGGTGCGGATGCGCTTGCTCACGTTCAAAGCACGGTGCACGAGCTTATTGAGGTAAGGACCCGTCGCATGCGAAGCGATCGCTTGCGTATAGGCTTCTTTTACTTGGGAACCGATCTGAGGTTCCCCTAGAATCATCGAATCCAAGCCCGACGTCAGTCTAAAGAAATGCCGCACGGCCTCGTTGCCACTCTTACGATAAAAGAATGGTGTCGAAACAACCCCTCTCGAATTTAGAATGAGTTTTTCCGCGATTTCGACGGCTTGCGCGGGAACGGAGGATGTGAGGCACGCTTCCACTCGGTTGCATGTGGAAATCATCATCCCCTCTTCCACTTCTTCGTGCTTCAATAAGGAAGTTAAGAAAGCGGGGATTTCCAGCTCCGAAAAAGCCAGTTTTTCCCTGACCTCGACGGGAGCGGTCTTATGCGAAAGTCCGATAATGACGAAATTCATAAAAACCCTAAACCCGGTGGCTGATGGCGAGGAAAGCCAATACGATTCCTAAGAACCCCAACGCCGATAAAATAATGCCGCGGCGTCCCTTCCAACCGATCTGCAATCGGGCATTCAGGAAAAAAGCGTAAAGGGACCAAACCACTAAAGAAACGATCTGTCTTGGGTCATCGGTGAAAAACCGACCTAAGATTTTCTTGGAAAGGAAAGCTCCCATGAGAATACCCGCGGATAAGAGGATAAACCCAAAGATTAGGACACGGTAGTGAACCCAATTCAAGGCGCTCAATGACGGCAACCAACGGATCGGCAGCTTACGTCTTTTGAGCCTGAAGTCTTCGACAAGATAGATCAACCCGACGAAAAAACTCATCGTGAATATCACGAAGGATACCGTCATGAAGATCAAATGGGACTTCAAAAGCAATGAAAAGGACATGAGCCTGCTTTCTAAACTACTTACTCTTTAAGAATACGGGTTATCTCTGATAACTCGCTCACGATAAAATCAGCTTCAAACAAGCGGTCCGCCCCGTAAGTGTTCGTGATGCCAACGCACACGGCTCCGGCTTTTTTACCTGCCGTGATGCCCCAAGGAGAGTCTTCGATCACCAAACACTCTCCCGGAAGCAGCATTTCGGACGTCGGCACGAAGTCGCGGTTCAAAAGCTGGATCGCCTTTCGATAGCCTTCAGGATTTGGCTTGCTCTGAGTCACGTCTTCAGAACCTACGATAAGCTTAAACACCTCCGATAAACCGCAACTCTTCAAGATGGAAACGATCTCGGAACGATGGGCGCCCGATACGATGGCACAGTAATGATCACGGGAGGTTTCGAGGATGAAGTCACGCACATTCGGCATAATGATTTCCCCGCGCTGAAAGGATTCCATCACTAAAACCGACTTTTTCCGTATGATCTCATCCCTCTTCTCCGGAGTTAGCGTTTTACCTTGATCCTGAAAAACATGCTTCAAGCAGTCCCGATCGTCGTACCCCAGATAGTTCTTATAGTAGTCCTCCCGCGTCAGCAGGATACCTTCTTCCGCAAGCAAGGTTTGGAGTTTCTCCAAATGGATAGGTTCCGAATTGACGATGACGCCGTCGAAATCGAAAAGAAAAGCGCGGATGGACAGGGAGGAAGGCATACTAACGGTACGCAACCTCGATGATTTCGAATTCACGGGCCCCGCGCGGGGTCGTCACTTTCACGACATCTCCCGTCTCCTTACCGATCAAAGACTTGGCGATGGGGGATTCGATGGAGATTTTCCCTGACTTAATATCAGACTCGTAAGCTCCTACAATTCGATAGGTTAACGACTCGCCGGAGTCCACGTCGACCATCTTGACCGAAGCTCCAAAGACGACTTTTTCCTGGTCGATAGACGCCGGATCGATCACCTGCGCGCGGGCAAGCTGGTCCTCGATAAAGGCGATACGCCCCATGAGCTGGCCCTGCCTCTCCTTGGCGGCGTCGTACTCGGCGTTCTCGGAAAGGTCCCCATGGCCGCGAGCCACTTCGATGGCGTCCACGATTTTAGGACGTTCCACAGCTTTGAGATATTTAAGTTCTTCCTGCATTTTCTTATGCCCTTCGGGCGTCATAGGTACGGCTTGGGTCGACATAATGGTTCCTTTAATATCTCTGCGAGGGTTTCTTGACTTTTCTTCTTTTGCCCTATTTTTTTTGCCATTGAGGCTCGGCGATTCCTTTTTTGAGGTTTACCCAACGCGCTAAGACGAAAAGATAATCGGAAAGACGATTCAAATAGACGATGATTTCCTCCGCAATCTTCTCATGGTCGGCAAGAGCCACAGTCTCCCTCTCGGCCCTACGGCATATCGTTCGGGCTAATTGGATATGGGAAGCTAATAGAGCACCTCCAGGTAAAATGAACGTCTTCAACGGCGTCAAAACCGCTTCCATGTGGTCGATTTCATTCTCCAAAAACATGACATCTTCGGCTCGTATAAATCCAGATGCCTTCCCGAAAAGCCTTTGAGGATCGGGGGTCGCCAAAAGAGCACCCGCATCGAAAAGATCGTTTTGAATCTTCCGAAGTGGTTTTTCGAGCTCCGGCAGGTCGTTGACGCTCAAGCACACGCCTAAAAGGGAGTTGAGCTCGTCGATATCCCCATAAGCCGCGATGCGCGCATGACTTTTACGGACGCGCTCGCCCCCGAAAAGCCCCGTATCCCCCTGATCGCCTGTCTTAGTGTAAATCTTCATAGGGAAGAAAATGAATAATGGTTCAGTAGCGTCAATTCAATATTTTTGTTTCGGCAAGCGGAAAGGACGCAACCGCGTCATTCCGGATTCCCGATAATGCTTAAGATGAATCTTATCTTACGTCCGATCGCACATACAACGCAGCTTGTCATACAGGGTTTTCAGAACGCAGTCTCCAGCGTGACTCAGGCCCGCATCTTTTCCAACACTTATCGTTTGGTGTCGGAAGCCGTCCAAAAATTACGATCCACCATCACCGACTGGTCTCGACACTTCCCCGCCATGACTTCGCTTTTTTCCAAAGATACGGTGCGGATTCCCACGCAAGAGGTCGAAATTCCCGTAGAGGTGGATCTCACTGGATTCATGACGGAACCAGATGCGTCGGTTACGAGGAGGCAAGAGACAAGGTATTCTAAAAATTCAATTTCCGACCATCTCTCTTTGAAGATCGAAGAACTTGTGAAACCTCTCGGCATTCAAAGCGAAACGGTTCGAGGGCAGGTCGTTGACTTATTAACCTGTAAATTTCTTTCCCATGGCACACCTGAGGTACGAGGACCAGCCTCTCTCTCAAAAATCCGATCGCTTCTCAGTGAGACAAACCGCTTCTTAAGGATCGGAGACAGCTTAGGTCAGCTTCGGGACGACGTTGTCATCGACGCCCTCTCCACGACGCCAGAGGTTCCTTTCGACGAGGTGTATCAGGAGTTGGCGGCCCTCTTCCCCAAAGAAAAATCCGAGATTTTCACAAGAACGCTTAAGGGTGATTTGGTGGAAATGAATATGGAAGCCCGTCGTTTTCTCAAGGCCGCGGGAGACCTGAGGGCCTCCAGCCACCGGGAGCTTATGAAACGACTTTACGCCTCCGGTACTCATTGGAGGCTGGTCCTCTCCACCGACGCTGACGACGGCGAAGAGATCACGAACCGCATGACGGTCCAACGCGAACCTACCGTTACGGTTTACGCCTCCCATAATGAACTGAAAGACATTCAAAGCCAAGCCGAGGCGATCTCACGCCTCATGGGGTATCCCAACAGCCAGAGGATCGCCTACCGCCACACGTTGATCGAGATCCTAAAGAACAAATCAGATTGGCGTTCATACGCAGCCGAATTTTTGAAAACCCTGAAGGTCGCCCACCAATTGGGCATCAAGAATGCGCACTATTTAATGAAGGAAATCGCGAAACGTATCGAGGAAGAGCCCTTCTTGGAGGCCTTTAAATTCCTATCCAACTGCCGGCCTATGACGGGAGACGCAAGACGCTATTTCTTCACGCTCATGGCCCTGGGAAAACTCCGCCCTCCAATCGCCGTCCTCAAAGCGAAATCCCTGAACGAAGGAATGGCGACGCTGCAACCCCAACCCAACGGAAGTTTCCTCATCATACCCATCCCTCTCCAAGCCGCTTCCAAGGCCAGAAAGAAGCGAGTCGGCTCCGGTGCCTATGCGGCGGCAGGTCCGTCGCAACGCGAGGCAACGAACGAAAAAGGCGGACATTCCGGTCAGCATCAGCCAGCCTCGCAAGGCAGCTTCTTCGACGTCGAAGCGAAAGCCTCGGCTTAATTTTCTCCGATTTATTCCTTTAAAAGTTCCGCCGCCCGATGGCCGGAACGAACCGCGCTTTCGATTGTCGCAGGGAGACCCGTCGCCGTCCAATCGCCGGCGAGATAGAAGTTACGGTAAGGGGTTTTTTGAGGAAGTCGTAAACTTTCAACACCTGGCGCGGGCCCCAATGTCGCTTCGGGTTCCTTAGATACCATTGAATGTAACAGCTGTGCTTGACTGACTGTAGGGAAAACCTCGGACAATTCCTGTAAAGCCATTTTCGAAAGGTCCGGGCCGGGCATCTTCATCTCTTCCCTACCCCCGCTGATGACGAGGGACACGTGATAGTATTTTCCCTGCGATGATCCTAGGTTGCTTTTGTCAAAGACCCAATGCGTGCGAGTCCCCCACAAACCGACGAAGGGCCGGTCGATGATCGGACGGTCGAACCATAGATGGATGGAGACGATTGGCGACGCGCTGAGTTCATGGAGGGGCTTAAAGAAGGGATCCTTATACAGGATCGTCTCGGGGAGGATCTTCTTCAAGGCCATCCACGGCACGGTCGAGACGAGTTGTTCCACGGCCAACCGACGGCCTCCTTCCAGCTCGATCTCGGTCGCTTCATTCAGGTCGAAATGGACCTTCGCGACGCGCGTCTTCATGAGGAAATGGCCGCCCTTCCTTTCGATGTAATCACGAGCGGCTTCCGTATAGAGGTCAGATAAGCCGACCTTGGGAACGGCAATCCGTGCGCCGTCCTTCCCGGAGAACAACGCCTCGTCCAGGACTTTGGCAAAAAGCGCCGCCGAAGAGCGGTCGGGAGCGTCGTTCAAGGCCGCGAAGTTCAGGATATCCCAGAATTTTTCCCGAGCCTCTGGGGTCTGACGTAAGGAGTGCAACCAATGGCTGACGCTCATGCGATCCAGCTTTTGAAAAGCGCCCTCTCCTTCCCGTTTCATTTCCTTGAGCCTTTGGGCCAAGAAGCGGAGATTCGACTTGTCCTTCCAGGAGAGGCCCCGGAAAAACAGAAATCCCATGAGGAGATGGAGAGGATTCGGCAAGGGCCACGCCTTAAAGCGCTTCACACCCGTACCCCGTCCCGCGTAATCGACCGTAAGGTTTTTTTGAAAATCTAAGCGATCGAGGGTGCCGATTTTTTCCAAGAAAGCCAGCGTCTCCCGGTAGCACCCCATGAGGATATGCTGGCCGTTGTCGAGCGTCGTACCTAAAATCGGCTCACGGTAGGAATAAGCCCGCCCCCCGAGATGACCTCGCGCTTCGATGATCGTCACATGATGGCCTTCCGAGACGAGGGCGACTCCCGCCGCCAAACCCGCGAAGCCACTTCCGATGATCACCACTTCTTTTTTCATGGGGCGTGCTCATAGCAAAACCGGGAGAATATGAAAGAGCTTTTCCGGAAAGCTTAGGGAGACTTTTCTGTCGAAGACGGGGAAGTTCTCCTTCTTTAGTTTTTGCAGGATGCGGTAGTATATGGCGTTCATCACGAGGGCCGATTTCATCCTCTTCAGGTCTTCGGAGGGGATGGCCTCGAAGGCCTGTCGGTACAGGGATTCTGCCCGATGAGCTTCATATTCCAAAAGCTTTAAGAGCGATAGGGAGGATTTCCTCGCTAAAATATCCGCTTCGGAGACGCCGAACCGGTTAAGATCTTCTTGAGGCAAATAAATACGATTTCTTTTCGCGTCGCTGCCGACGTCACGGAGGATATTCGTCAGCTGAAAGGCCTTCCCCAATAAAACGGCCCCGCGCTTCGCCTCTCCGGAAACGGCTCCGAAGATGTGTTGACACATGAGGCCGACTGTGCCCGCGACGTAGTAAGCATACGTCTCCAGCTCCTCGTAGGTCATGTAGCGTTTTTTCAATAGATCCATCTCCATACCCGTAATCAAATCCAGTAGATATTCCTGGGGAATTTGAAAGCGCCGGACGGCTTCTCGCAACTCTGGGAGAATAGGATGGTCGGATGGGGAAAACGGCTGATCGGAGTAAACCAACGCAACCCTCCCGCGCCAAAGTTCGATCTCTCGAACCGCCGAATCCGTATCGGGAGCTTCATCAACAGCGTCGTCCACAAGACGGCTGAAGGCATAAACGGCGAACATCGCCTCTTTTTTATTTTTAGACAGGAAAAAAAAGGATAAATAGAAATTGGAACCGCTCTTTTTCGAGACTAGCCGGCTATAGGAAAAATCCGTCATGCGGCCCGCCTTTGGAACATCAATTTCACGAGGTCGAGCTTCGAGATGCTGGGACGTTTTTGGAAAATGTCATAATGGTTCTTCTCGATAAGATCTAGAATCCTCATCGGCCCCTTCCACATCAGGGAAATTTGCCAGCGAAGGCGCCATTCCAAAGCCTGCAAGAGAGGGTGGCCTTCTAAGAATAACGATCGAGCCCGCGCCACCTCGAAACGCAATAAGGAAACGAAAGCGTCGTTCAAGTGATGCGAAAACAAGTCCTCATAACGGTAGCCGAAGCGTTCCATATCCTCTTCGGGGAGATAGACGCGGTCTTTTTGAAGATCCACGGCGATATCCTGCCAATGGTTAGCCAGTTGGATGCCGGTGCAAATCTTATCGGACCATGCAAACAATGTCTCGTCGTTGTAACCGTAAAGCATCAAGACGATGCGGCCGATGGGGTTCGCCGAATAAACGCAATAGGTCTCCAATTCGCGGTACGTCGTGTACCGGTTCTTCGTTAAATCCATCTCGAAGGCGAGCAAAAGGTTCTTGAGGAGCTTTGAAGGGATGCCCGTCCGCTGCAGCGTCTCGGAAACGGCGAGAAATAGAGGATCGCCGTTCGCGACGCTTCCCTTAGCCGCTCGCTCCAAACGGGCTTCGAAATCCTTCAGATGAGCCAAACCGTCCTTACGGAAACGCTCTTCATCCGAAAAATCATCCGCGGTCCTCGCGAAGGCGTATATCGCATAAAGGTATTTACGGGAGGACTTGGGGACGAACCAGCCGATGGGGAAATTTTCGTAATGGCTTTTGGCGATCCCTTCGCAATGAGCGAAGGCTTTTTGGATAGTCGACATACTACGGTTGAATCGATCCGGAATCCGATCCTTCTTGATCGGAAAATTGGGTGACTTTCCAAACGCCCTTTTCCGACTCTCGCACACGCACCATCGTCTTACGGGTCATTTCGCCGGCCTTTTCGGGGGTTATCTTGACCTGAAAAACAAAGAGGCCTTCTTGAGTCCGGCTCTCTTCCTTCAATAATTTATAGGAAATACGAGGTTTCACCGAAGCGCTGGATGTTTCCGCGGACGTTAAGTCAACGCTTTGTTTGACCTTCTCGAAGGCGATGCTGTCCGTGTAAGGAAGAGCGGCCCGTGGGTCCGTCTGCACGTAATAGGCGTCCATGAATCGAAACGCCACCTTTTCGGCGTCGCTCTTACCGATTAAGCAGCCCGTGAGACTGAGTGCGAGGAGAAGCCTTCCCACCCAGATTTTGACGGAAAATTTCATGAATCCCCCAAAGTTTGGTTGAAATTAAGGATAGGCCAGCCCTTTTCCCTTCCGATTCGTAAAAGAGATGCATCAGGGTTGACTAAAAAAGGATGGCCGATCTTTTCGAACAAGAAAAGATCGTCGATGCTGTCCGCATAGTAGTAACAATCCTTCAAAGGGATACCGTGCTTGGCGGCGGCCTCTTCGGCGGCGGCAATTTTACCCTCTCGATAATAGATGGGTGTCCTCA
The DNA here is from genome assembly GCA_964555055.1 of uncultured Pseudomonadota bacterium. Lineage (GTDB taxonomy): Bacteria > UBA10199 > UBA10199 > JACPAL01. Next base: position 157,768 of record CAZKQW010000002.1, read on the forward strand.
CGTCCTTTCTCAGCACACCTCTCGGATCTTTTTGATAATCAATGACCGGTCCCGCGCTGAAATGACCATCTACTCCCAAGAAGCGGGAGAGATGTTCGATAGTCATGTAAGGAGCCGACGTCACCAAATAAGTGAAATCGCCTTTCGCCTTATGTTCTTTGACTTTAGAGATCGCCTCCTTAAAAAGACGCCTTTTGATGTCCTTCAAAAAACTTTCCTCCCCTATTTTCAAAACCTCATCCAGACGCATACCCGCCAAATCCATGCAGGCGATTTCATAAATCTTCTTCAAGTCGACTTTTCTAACATGGCTCATAGTTTTGTAGAACAAAGCTTGAAAAAGCCGTCTTTTTTTCATGATGCGCTTTTTAATGAGATGTAGCGTCGTGTAGTAACCGCTATATCCATCCATGAGGGTACGGTCGACGTCGAAAAAAGCGATGACGGGAGGGGAAGACATGCCTTACTCGAGGATCACGCGGCGCAGGATGTCCATGTCCACTTTCCGTCCTTTATAGAAATCATCGAAAAGCTGGCTGGCCGCTTGGTAAAAGAGATCTAAAAGCGTCAATTGCGACAGCATGAATTGGGTATCTTCCTTCTCGTCGCCGACGGTGTTTTTCGAAGCCGCCTCAAACTCGTCCTTGAATTTAGCGATCATGCGCAGGGAATCGTCGATACCGTTGCGCACGCGGTCGAAGAATTGCCGCAGAAATTTTTTGGGATAGTCGCGGGCCGCTTCGTAATAGTCCTTGCGCGTGCCTTTCACCCAGACCTTGCGCACGAGGCCGACGCTTTCCAGAAGTCGGATATTGACGCTGATATTGCCCTTGGAGAGGTGGAGAATCTTCATGATTTCATCCAAGGACATGGGATTGCGGGCCAAAAATAACAGAGCATAGATCTGACCTCCGACCTTCGAGACCATGCCGAGCATATTGGCCGAAATCTTCCCGGCGCTCTCGATGAAATTATCGCGCGCTTCCTGAAGGCTGATCGTATCTGGAGAGGAATTTCCCGTAGCCGCGGGACGCGACGAAGAGACGTCTCTTAAAACAGGTTTAGCGGGCATCGGCATGAGGTACCAATCCGCTTCTTACAGTGTCAATGCTTAACCCACATCCGCCAACGCAAGCTTTTCCTTCCAACGTCGCTTGAGGACGTCCAAGAGCGGCGGGTGCATCATGAGGTGGGGGTCTTTTTCGATCCACGCGAAGGCTTCGCGGCGCGCTTCCTTGAGAATGGCATAATCGCGGATCAGGTTGGCGATCCTTAAGTCCGGGAGGCCGGATTGGCGCGTTCCCAGGAAGTCACCCGGGCCGCGCAGGCGTAAATCCTCTTCGGCGATTTTGAACCCATCCTCGGTATCCACCATCACTTGGAGGCGTTGATAAGCGGGAGCGGATTTTCCAGCAGGCGTCATCAGAAGACAATAGGACGCCTTTTGACCGCGGCCGACGCGGCCTCGGAGTTGGTGAAGCTGGGAGAGCCCGAAGCGTTCGGCGTGCTCGATTACCATCACCGTTGCGTTCGGAACATCGATGCCAACTTCGATCACCGTCGTACTGACGAGAATATGGACGCCCCCCCCCTTGAAGGAACGCATGAGGCTCTCCTTTTCCTCCGGAGACGTGCGTCCATGCAGGAGGCCAACGCGAAATCCCGGGAGGAATTTTTGGATCTCCTCCGACATGCGCGTCGCATCCTTGAGGTCGAGTTTCTCACTCTCCTCCACTAAAGGATAAACGACGTAGGCTTGCTCACCGGCCTCCACTTTCGTCTTCAAAAACTGGTAAACCGCGCGGCGTTGTTTTTCGCCGACAATCTTGGTTTGGATCTTTTGGCGGCCCGGGGGTAATTCATCGATTACCGAAAGATCGAGGTCCCCGTAGATCGTCATAGATAGGGTACGCGGGATCGGCGTGGCCGTCATGACGAGGACGTGGGGATTGTTCCCCTTTTCTTTTAAAGCCGCGCGTTGCAGGACGCCAAAACGATGCTGTTCGTCGATGATCACCAGGCCTAAATTCGGGAAACTCACTTTCTCGGCGATCAACGCATGTGTGCCGATGACGAGGGGGAAAAAACCCTTACGGACCTTTGCTTGCGCGCGTCGCTTCTCGTCGGGCGTCAGGCGGCTCGTCAATAAAGCCATCGGGATTTTTAAGGGTCCGAGGATCTTTTGCGCGTTAAGGTAATGCTGTTCCGCCAAAATTTCCGTCGGCGCCATTAGGGCGACCTGGAATCCATTTTCGATCGCCGATAGGGCCGATAAAAAAGCGACCACTGTCTTTCCACTTCCCACATCTCCCTGAATCAAGCGGTTCATGGGATGGGGTTGAGCCATATCTTCGTCGATTTCCCCCAATACCCTTTCTTGGGCCCCCGTTAGACGAAAAGGAAGGCTGGACTTCCATAAGGATTTCTTTTCGTCCGAAACTTGGATGGACGTTCCCGCTTCCCTTTTGACCGTACGCCTTTTCAGGGCCAGGCCCATTTCCATCAAAAAGAACTCCTCGAAAATCTCGCGCCGAAACGCGGGTGTCCGGAACTTTTCCAAATCCTCGGCATTGGTTTCCGGGGAAGGATGATGCACTTCCCAGAGGGCTTCATTTTTGGGAATTAGCCCCAACTTCACCTGGATATCTTCAGGAATGGGATCAGGGACCAAGGCCACGAAGGGTTCCAATAAACGACCGATGATTCTCCGCAACGAGCGAGTGCCGACCCCACAAACTTGGGAGTAAACCGGAACAATTCCGGGGGCTTTTAGGCTAGGCTCGACATCCTCTTCAGGTTTCACTTCATCTTCCGGAGACACCTCTTCGATCACTTGAACTACAGGGTGTATCATTTGGATTTTATTACGGAATTCAGTAACAGACCCGGAAGCGACGACAACCATCCCCTTCTTATACATCGATAGCATTTGTTTTTGGTAAAAACCGAACCACTTGAGGGATATCACCCCTGTGGCATCGGCTAAAATAACCTCAAAGATGCGCCTTTTACCGGCATAAGCCACGCCGCAAGCGGCGATTTTACCAACGGTCACCTGGGGTATTCCGGGAATAAGCTGGCTGATTTTGAGAAGGTTCCGCTGATCCAGATAGCGGTAAGGATAATAAAGCAAGAGGTCCTCGACCGACTCGATCTGCTTTTGAGCCAGCAGACCAGCTAGTCGAGGACCAACACCTTTGACAAATCGGACAGGGTACTGACTAGTCTGTGCCTTGTTGTTCGAGAATTGTGAATTCCACACGTCGGTTTCTTGCGCGCCCTTCTGGCGTCTCGTTATCCGACACCGGCTTGGATTCCCCGAAAGATTGGATTTCGAGGCGCTTTTCGTCAATGCCATGAGAGACCAAGTACGTCTTCACTGATTTGGCGCGGCGATCACCCAACTTCATATTGTAAGGATCCGTACCCTTACCATCCGTATGACCGTCGATACGCACTTTTGTCACGTCTGGGTTATCCTTAAGGACTTCGACAACCGCATCCAAGATTCTAAAGGAGACGGGCCGGATGACGGACTTATCGAACTCAAAGTGCACCTTACGCGTAATGGCGATCTTCTCCTTTTCGATCTTCGCTGGAGGCGGCGGTGGTGGTGGTGGTGGTGGTGGCGGCGGTAAATTAACACGTTTTGGATTAGGATAACTGACACCCACGATACCTCGAATATCTGGAGCACCGTAACCAAAGTTTAAACCAGCGCCTCCTCCAACCGTAATCGCCAACCCTTCAGGTTTTGACGGAAAAAACCTCAAACCACCATCGGCTTCAACAGGAGATTCAGCCGTACGCTTAAAAAGATTCCCCGTATTTGTATTACCATAAATTTCAGCTATTACATGCATCCAATCTAACGCTCGAATATTAGCCCCTAACCCATAAAGAAGAGCATCGTCACGATCCGTACCCACGATCGTTGCCTTCTTTTTCATTTGATAACCTAAGTTCAAGGCGACAGAAGCCCGGTCCGCGATATCCACATCCATGACTAGCTGAGCCCCCCCCGAAAAGCGATTATTTCCTGTGAAGTAATTACCGGATCCTGTAGGGGCATAAATAAAGGGCAAAACGGCGATTCCAAAGTTATGTCGATCGATATCCAATAAACGTATCTTACTTTCCAATCGGATATCGCCCATCTTTAAGACCTTTTGATTCGTCCCCTGAGCTACCCCACCTCCCGGTATCGCGGTCGTAGGAGCGAAATAGTTCTCATAGAAAGCCACAGGAACATTTAAACTAACATGCATCCAATCGGTAAGGCCTAAAGTGCCGAAGAAATTCCCATAAAAAATATCTTGAATGACTTTTTGCCTAGCGGAACCGGCGACTCCGATTTGCAGAGGATTTCGAGCATAATCTAAATATAATCCCGTGTGATAGCGCCAAGGTTGAATGGTCTGGGAACCATAAATCGACAGATAGGAACTCGCATCCGTCGCTGGATTAAAAATGTTAGCGGTTCCACTGGGGTTTCTGGCTTCCGCCACCGATAAAGTTCCTACAAGACCCAAAGCTACTAAGGAAGTCCAAGTTCCAACTCGTTTTACCGTTTTTTTCATGTGAATCTCCCTCAAAATGAAAATGATTCGATAAATTTACGTTTCAGGGCAGATAGTGTCAATGAAAATTCCGGCTCACTCAAGGTGAAACCATAGTATTTACAAGTATTTTTGCCGCTTCATGCCAGCGGGGCTTGCCAACAAACTCAATTTGCCTTTCACGAATCCTACTTTTCTCACCTTCCGAAACCACGAAAATTCTCAACTTTTGATTCCAGCCCACTGGCTCTAAAAATATTATCAAAAGCTTATGAACTTCTAACCGGGCCATTACCGCCTGGAATCGCCTTCTCCAAGCCTTCTCCGATTTTACATCTAAATTCCCAAGTAAAGGGCTTTGAGCATTCCCTTTTTCAGTGATTAAGATTTTTTTTTGAAAGTTTTGGCGAACACCTTCGAAAAACTTCAAAAAATGGGGTGGAAATTCTCTTGAGGAGAGCGATAAAAAAGGACTTACCCGTACCAAGGACAAAATATCTCTCTGAGCTTCCTCAACCTGCCGATTAGAAAAAAATATTAGGGCTCTAAGAAGGATCGCGGGAATATCCGTACGTCCCTCTAAAGCCTGAATGGAGTCTGATATTTTCAGGGAGAAATAAGCATCCTGAGCATATGCCATCTCTCTTTCCAACTCCTCTTCCATGGCTTTAAGAAAGAGGGTTTCAACTGTGGTGGAGCTCAATATGACAAAATTAGGCGGAGCTTCACGGGATACTTCTTTTAATAAAGCGGGATAGTGAAGATTGCGAATGTCACCTTTCGACGATAAAACGGGGGATAAAAATAATAGTTTATTTTTCTGGGTCTCTCCAAAGACAGGCAAGGCGCTACAGAACAAAAGGATATAATAAAACGCTAAAAGAAAAAGCTTCAAGTCACTTCACCCGGAAATCGACCCGTCTTTCCTTTTTCCGTAAAGACTCTTGCAAGGAGGGGTTCTCAATTTGTGCTTCACCGACGCTCGTCACGATCAAGTTTCGGGGATCAACACCTTCCAAAGAAAGCCGCCAACGGACGTAACTCGCGCGGCGATCCCCTAATTCGATATTATTCTCTTCGCTGCCTATGGAATCTGTGTGCCCTTCTAAAATAACGATCTCGTCCGGATGAGCTCTTAAAAGACCCGCCTTTTCGGACAAACGACTTTCTTCTTCGGGTGAAAGCACCCACTGGCCGAATTCGAAGTAGACCGGCGCTCGCACCCTCTCCTTAAGACTTTCGGAGGCATTTTTTATCTGAAAGCGGTGCTGACAGGCAGTGAAAGAAAAAATAATAAGGAAAAATAGAGGTAATATTTTTTTCATGGTCATTGAAAAGTAATTCCTAAAATCCCCGTGGAAGCCGAGGAGCTTCCTGCTAAACCAATTCCTAACCCTACACCGAGGCCAGCAGCCCCCACGAGCCCCCAAAACCAAGGGGACTCAAAAAAATACTTTCTTCGGTTTCCAACCAAAACGATATCCCCATGGAATCTATTTTCCACGTACCGATCGGGATTGGATTTTAAATTAAAAGCTAATTGTTCTTGTAACTGGTCGACGATTCGTCTGGAAAGATCCGCCGAATCCCTTTCCAAAGTCATCTCTTCAGGAACCACATAACGATGCGTCTTGTGCAAAGTTTTCAACTCAGTATCAATGATACGTGTTTCGACGATGAATTGTCCTTGGTCTTTTAACACACTGAAAAGAGCTACTTTCGCCGCACCCACCTTAATTCCTAGGCGAATTATAGTATCAAGGTAGTGGTCGGCATCAAGAAAGGTAGAGTCTCCATTTTTTCCAAGCTCCCTAAGCTCGCCTGGACGCACCCAGCTCAATGTTTCTTTCCATGAAATCGTCTCCCCCGCCTTAAGCGTCACGGCTCTGGAAAGGGTGCGGTAATGATTCGCCTTTAGAACAATCCAGTGCTTACCCGCTGCCACTTCAAATTTTTGAGGGGCTAATCCAATTAAAACACCATTTAACCACACCTCAGTTCCGATCGGATTAGAATCGATTTTGAGCGAAGCCTTAGGATAAGGCTCATTTTTGATTTGCTCGTAAAGCTTTATGACTTTTGGGGGGAAGTAGCGACTCTCCAAGACGCGCCGATCATCCAAGCGGTGAGTTTCTCGAAACGCGGCTTTTGCTTCTTCTATGTGGCCTTCCGCTGATTCTACGAGTCCCTTCAACAGATAAGCTTCGACGATCGTGGATGCAGAAGGATTCGACAGAAGCGACTCGAGAAAGGCGTGTGATTCGTCTAACTTAAGGTTAAAGTAAGCTTCTTTCGCTTTCTCCAGCTCATTTAAGCTCTTCTTCTCACCGTTATCCTGTGCATCCATTTGAAAGTAAGACACCAAGAACGAAGATTCTGCTTTATTGTAAACAGCCTCTCCGAAACGACGCGACAACTCCTCACGAAGACGGTCCGTCATTTTACCTGTTTCCACTTTTGCGTATTTGAATTGTCCTTGAGACATCGGGTTATCAGGAAGGGCCAGCAAAGTTGGCCCCGCCCATACCGGAGCCGAAATGAAAAGCATGAAAAGGGAGATAAGTTTCATGCGGGCTCTAGAAAATAAAAAAATCATTGAAATCTCCCAATACAAAAATGAGGCCAGACCGCGAGCTAGACCGCTCACAGTAAAAGACTCAAGATTTTTCCATGCTGGCTTAATGAAAGTTCGTTTTTCGAACCTGATGAGTTCGAAAATGAGGCCTAAAAAATCAGTTCGTCTTTTCTAAATCTTGACGCGCATAAATCGACTATGCTACCCCGACCAAACTTTTTTGGGCTTTCACAACAACTTTCTAAAACTTTAAAGATAACGATATGGAAAACGTGACATACGGATGGGGACTCCCCCCTAATGTTTCCACCTACGGTGGATCCATCGACCAACTCATACACACCCTTCACTGGTTTATGTTGGTTTTATTTGTGGGGTGGGGATGCTTCTTCCTTTACTGTCTTGTAAAATTTCGAGCGAGAGCTGGGCATCAAGCGAGCTATGAATCCTTAAAAACCAAGCTCCCTAAATACCTCGAAGTAGCGGTTGCTCTTTTCGAAGCAGGTCTCTTGGTAGGCATCTCCTACCCCGTCTGGTCGAAGTTTCGTTACGAACTTCCAGCCGAAAAAGACGCCGTGGTGATCCGGATCGTGGCACAACAATTCGTATGGAATATACACTACCCGGGAAGGGACGGGGTTTTTGGACGAACCGATGTGAAAAATGTCTCGGACAGCAACCCTTTAGGTTTAGACATGAATGATGATGCGGCTAAAGATGATATTATCACCGTCAATCAGTTGCATTTCCCTGTAAATAAACCGGTTATCGCAAAACTAACCTCCAAAGACGTGATTCATAGCTTTTTTATTCCTGTTCTCAGGGTTAAGCATGATGCCATTCCGGGTATGGTCTTTCCCATATGGTGGGAAGCCAAGGAAGCGGGCCAGTTTGAGATCGCCTGTGCCCAATTATGCGGAAACGGCCACACGACAATGAAAGGTTACGTTAGCATCGATACCCCAGAAGCTTACGAGACCTGGATGAAAGAGCAAGAAGCGGCTCTACAACCCGCAGTGAATTAAGCAACTACGAGGACTCACTATGACCCATCATGACCACCACGATACGCACCAACTTTCTTGGATACAAAGGTATGTTTTTTCCGTCGATCATAAGGTGATTGGCATACAATATTCGGTAACAGCTCTTCTTTTCCTTTTTTTCGGCTTTTGCCTCATGATGATTATGAGATGGCAACTAGCTTACCCTGGTGAGTCAATCCCATTTATTGGTAATTTGCTCGGCGAAAATTTAGCGCCCGGCGGCGTTTTACTTCCGGACGCCTACAACTCTTTCGGTGCCATGCATGGAACCATCATGGTTTTCCTGGGAGTCGTTCCTTTGGCGGTGGGAGGATTCGGCAATTACTTAGTACCTCTTCAAGTCGGTGCTGGTGATATGGCATTCCCCAAACTTAATGCCGCTAGTTATTGGACGTATTTTGTGGGAGGCGTCGTGATGTTCACGGGATTCTTCGTTCCAGGAGGAGCCGCCAACTCGGGATGGACCTCCTATCCTCCTCTTTCGAACTTAGCGACTACGGGCCAAACCGTTTGGCTCTTCGGCATGGTTCTACTTATCACATCGTCTTTACTGGGTTCCGTGAATACGATCGTCACGATCGTTCAACTGAGAGCCAAAGGCCTCTCTTTTTTTAGAATGCCTTTTCTAGTGTGGGCCCAGCTTGTTACCGCTTTTCTGTTGCTTTTAGCGTTTCCTCCCTTGGAAGCTGCTGGTGTGCTTCAGTTAATGGATCGCTTGTTTGAAACTAGCTTTTTCATGCCTTCAGGTCTTGTCGTCAGTGGCTCACCTTTAAATATCGCTGGTAACGGCAACGCCCTTCTTTGGCAGCATTTATTCTGGTTTCTGGCTCACCCGGAAGTTTACGTTTTAATCCTTCCGGCTTTGGGAATTGTCACTGAAATTGTAGCCACGAATACGCGCAAACCTATTTATGGATACAAAACCCTCATTCATTCGGCTATATTCCTCGGTTTCATGTCGTTCGTCGTCTGGGCTCATCACATGTTCATGACGGGAATGGGCTCAACAATGTCGAGTTTCTTCCAAACTACCACCATGATCATTTCCATTCCCTCGGTTATCATCCTAACATGCCTTATCCTTACCCTATGGGGAGGATCGATCCGTTTCACTGTTCCTATGCATTTTGCTTTGGCTTTTCTTCCTATGTTCGCGATTGGTGGTTTGACGGGTTTGCCCTTAGGCTTAGCGACTTCTGATATCTACTTACACGACACATATTACGTGATTGGCCACTTTCATTATGTCGTTGCACCAGGAACCCTCTTTGCCCTCTTTGCGGGGATCTATCATTGGTATCCTAAGGCCACAGGCAAAATGATGTCGGAAAAATTGGGTAAACTTCATTTTTGGCTCTCCTTTTTCAGCATTAACGGGATTTTCATGCCGATGTTCATTCAAGGCATGGCAGGCATGTCCAGACGTCTTCATACGCCTAACTTTTACGCACATACGGAGGCCGTTCAAGTAACAAACGTATTCATGTCCTATTCCGCATGGATTTTGGGTGCCGCTCAATTGCTTTTCATCATCAACTTTTTCATGAGCTTAAAAACCGGCAAAAAGGCACCGGATAACCCTTGGGGAGCCACTACGTTGGAGTGGGACACACCCACACCCCCACCTCACGGAAACTTTACTAAGGAGATAGTCGTTTATAGAGGTCCTTACGAATACAGTGTACCAGGCCATAAAGCGGATTTTACACCACAAACTCAGGCCAATTAAGGAGATTTGTTATGTCATCGGAACTGATTCCGTATATCGAAGAGCCCCATCCCGTCACCGGGGTAACTAATTCCAAGCTGGCCATCTGGTTATTTCTAGCTTCGGAGATCATGCTTTTCGGAGGCCTTTTTTCGGCTTATATTATCCTTCGTTCCGGCACCCCAGACTGGCCGCATGGCTCTACACTATTAAACGTGCCATTAGCGACTTTTAATACGGTCATGCTCATCACTTCCAGTATAACAATGGTCATGGCTTGGGCTTCTTTGGTCATGAATAAATTTGGCAAATACAGGCTTTACATGGCAGCAACGATCCTCCTAGCCCTTATATTTCTCGTTGTTAAAGGCTTCGAATATAGCCACAAGTTCGAACACCATCATTTTCCGTCGACCAACAATTTTTACGGTCTTTATTTCGCCCTTACCGGCCTCCATGGACTTCATATTTTGGGCGGCGTCCTAGTTAATTTGTACTTTCTTCTTCCAGGAGCAAAAATGTGGAAGACGAACCCTAAGCAATTCACGGGTCGTGTAGAAGCCGCAGGGCTTTATTGGCATTTTGTGGATTTGGTCTGGATTTTTCTGTTTCCTGTCTTATACCTTTTATAAGGAGAAAATATGTCTCATGACGCTTCAGAAATACAGAAACACATTAAGACTTATATAGCGGTTTTCGTCGCCTTGATGTTCCTTACGGTTGTAACGGTTGGCATTTCTTACCTACATCTTTCGACAATCCCAGCAATCACCGTGGCACTGGTTGTCGCTTCCATCAAGGGAACTCTTGTGGCATCTTACTTCATGCATTTAATCAATGAGAAGAAGGCCATACTCTATACGTTAGCGATTACAGCCTTCTTATTTCTTTTTTTATTGGTTGTACCTTTTGCCACTGATTCAACTGGTTTTAGGACCCATTTTTAATGTCTTTAAAGGCTTTTCATATTGTATTCATAGCAGTCTGTTTCTTATTAGGGGCTTTTTTAATTTATCTTTACCAATCTAATCCGTCCCCCTTTCTTTTAGTCACAGGGATAGGTCTTCTTATTCTTCTGCTTCCCTATACTTTCTGGTTTCTTAAAAGAATGAAGACGTTATCTACGTTCCTGCTTTTTACTGCTTATAGCCTTTACTCGTCGTTCCTAAACGCGTGTCCGGTTTGCTATGCGGAAAAGTCGGCAGACGTCATCTCGCAACAGACAATTAACGCTACGAAGGCAGGAATTGTTTTTTTGGGTGGAGTCATTCTCTTTGTTTTAACCTTTATTGCTTATACCGGCTTTTCCTGGGCTAAGAAAGCCAAGGAAATAATATCATAAGAAAGCCCCGAACTCTAAGAGTTCGGGGCTTTCTTTATAATTTCTTCTTAAGGAATTAATTACTGCGCGGCAAAGGAAAAATCTGCATTGATGACACCATTATTCACGGTCACATCCATCGTTTTCGTGCCGTACTTCTCATGCCACGCTTCCACAGTGTAGGTTCCGTTTGGAACTCCGGAAATCGTACACTCTCCAGAGTCTCCGGTTACGCAGACATGAGCATTGTCGTTACCAACCAAGTAGCCCGTCATCCAAGGATGGACATCGCATTTGAACTTCGTCACGCCTGAGGCAACTGTTTGCTCGATATCCTTAGCAGCTTTCATTTGGGCTCGATTAAAGGTCGTTGCGGTACCAGCATAAGCATGGACATTATGCATCAAAGGATCGCTATTCTTGATTAAAACCTTTTGGCCGGTCATTCCTGCAAGAACGCGAGGAACATACATGCAATTGTTTTGATCCACGATGACAGGAGCCGTAGGCACAGGAGTAGGAGCTGCGCCCTTGACGACCCTAATCACAACGTTCTTCAAAGTCCCATTAGCATTCACCACAACCTCTTGATCCGTCATCGGGGTTTTCCCGCAAAATGGGTCCGCTTCTCTTTTGAGTTTAGGCATCACCGGAGCGGTTCCACTAAAGGCCGCTTTTCCTTTGATACCCGTTCCACCGGCAGAAGGAGCGCTTGCAGCCGGAACTGTAGCAGCAGAAGGAGCTTGCGACTGGCACTCTTGGTTAAACAATACGGTAGCGGCGAGCAACCCAACTACCGCAGTCACGGACTTCGCCATAGATTGGGACTTTCTCTTCTTCATTTGTTTCTCCTTTTATTTTACAACCCTTATTCTTTTTGTGGTCACCCACGGGGCTGTATGATTCGGTTGTTCAAATATCTTGATCGTAGAAGTCTCGTCAAGGGCGATGGTGAAGGTCACTTCAGGCTTTGAATAGACTGGGTGCAGATAAACACGAGAGATTTCAATGTCATCCTTATAGATTGCAATCCATTGAATGAAGTGTTCCGCCATGGAAGGATGAAGACCTTCAATGCCAATGCTGACTTTTACCTGAAACCATTCTCCGGCTTTTACCTTGTCAGGGGCTTCCACTTTAGGAGTATGCTTTGGGTCCATACCTGTTTTTAGTTTTCTGAAATCAGGCTTCATCAAATCCAGGGACTGCTGTGCTGAAACTGGAGCCGCTAATAGTAAAGATATAAGTAAATACAACACTTTCATAAACCCTCCTCCGTTAAAACCCTATTATTAATAGATACCCATCCTCACGGACACTTCTTCAGTTTGACCTTCCTTTATTTGTAAAACTTGATGTTTTTCGCCTAATTTTTCGTGAAAAAAATGTAGCTCATAGCTACCTAAAGGAACATCATTAATTTCAAACTCACCCTTCTCGTTTGTCACCGCATAATAAGGGTGGGCCTTCACGACGATGAGCGCTTTCATCCAACTATGGACGTCGCAAACCGCAGAAAAAATTTCAGGTCTTGAAAAGTTAAGGTTTAATTCCCGCAGGCTTGCGGGCTGAGCTCGATTTAAAGCGACGTTGGCAGTGCTTTGAGTGTGGAAATTATGCAGAATACCATCATCATTGATCACTTTAAGCACCTGTCCTGGATGAAGAAAAACCACTCGCGGCGTGAAACGGCACTTTTCCTGGGCGAGAACAACGGGAGCTTCCTTTGAAAGCCCCTGATAAACGGATAAACCCCTACCCGTCAGGTAAACCACGACATTCTTCAACTCACCTCTCTTGCCGAGTAGTAATTCCTCTGAGTTAATAGACTTCCCACAAATTTCAGCATCGACAGCGATAGCATGTTTTTTTATGAGCGGTCTTTCACCCGTATAGGCGACTTTCCCTTTCACCACCCCACCCGCAAAGGATAAAAGCGGAACACATATAAAAACGGGTATGACCTTAAGATAACGAGTGATGGTCACTGAAGGTTATTAGACTCCGTAGGAAGCGAAGGTACTGAAACAGCTCCAAGACTCATGATGTAGTCCCTCACTGCTTCCGCTTGCCTTTGACGATTTCCTTCCAATACATCCTGAGGAGCGGCATCGTCCGCCGGCAAAAAGCCTGGCATTTTCACTCCTGGGGTGATGAGTTGCGGATCTTTAATCCATTCGGGGATGAAATCGTATCGGATTCTGTTTTTAGCCTCATAAAGGTCCGGGCCCCATTGGATCGGATCACTAGGAGGTACTTTACCGTTCTGGATATGACAGGAGAAGCAATTGAAATAATCAGCCGATGCCAACTTGGCTCCGGCTGCAATCGATTCCTGAGTGGGCTTAGGATAAGCCGTCGTCGTGAATGAAGAAGGCACTTTATTGAGCGCCGAGAAGTATTCGACAATGGCCGAAGCTTCGGCATCCGAAAAATCAAAGGTCGGCATGCGGAGATTTAATTGAGGACGAATTTTATGTTTTTCCGGATTCTTCAAGAAAGCAAACATCCAATCGGGCCGGACGCGCGCCCCAATACCATCTAGAATAGGAGGTAAGGGAACATCGCTGCCCATAACTTGCTCAATTAACCGACCCGTACCCTCTATGGTATGGCATCCCCGGCAATTTAGCTCTTCTACTAATCGCCTACCTTCTTCGATGTTGGATTGGCGAGGCCTAGATGAGGACATCACGAAACGCTGAGGAACCGGTTCCTTTTTTTGCCCCTTCAAGAAAACCACGAGCGCTTCGATATCTTCATCCGATACGTTAAACTTGGGCATCTTAGAAGTCGTTCGCTCGGTTAAATAGACACGGGGATCTCGGATCTTGCCGCGCGTCCAATCTTCCCACGTGCGGGGCACTTTGGACTCGCCAAAATCAAGTTCAGGAACGTCCTTGCGTCCAAAAGAAGTCAACTCAACTGATAATTTGGAAAAATTTTCGAATCCTTTGATATTGTGGCAACCATAACAGCCATACTGAGAAATGAGGACAAAACCTTTCTTCGCAGCGGCCTCATCCGAAAGCTCCGCCCTTAAAGCTTCATTCTTTGGGAGAGACCTCCCCTCTTCCTGCTTTTCACTATTAGAAACCAGATAAGCGGTGATGTCAGCCGCTTCTTGAGAAGTCAGCCTCAACTTGGGCATTTTCGCATTCGGGTTGTAAGCTTTAGGATCTTGGATCCAATTATAGATCCAATCCGCGCTTGTTTTTTGGGCGATACGGTCCAAAGCAGGAGCCAAACCTGTTCCCTTACCTTCTAACGTGTGACAACCGTAACAACCAACTGTCTCGAAAACCACCTTTCCATTCACCGGATTTCCACCCGGGAAATTACCGAAGGGCCGATCGTATTTTTGAGAGGCCTGCAGGATATAAGCAGCTACTTTTTCAGTTTGATGAGGTTCTTCGATATCCAGGGGCGGAGTCGGCATCTTCGTATGGGGAAGATAGCCTTTAGGGTTGCGTATCCACTCAATCAACCATTCTTGATTAACCTTATCCGCCACCTTTAACAATGAGGGTCCAACCTTAGGCGCTTTCTCAAAGCCTTTTATGGTATGGCAACCAGTGCAACCTTGATTCCAAAAAATCTCCTTCCCCTTCATGTAAACAGGCGCATCAGCCAACTTCCATTGATCCAAATGGCACTTATTACAATTCGCCTGCATCATCACGTTCCCGCGAGTGACGGGATCCTTCCAGTGCTTGACGTACCCATGGGCAAAGTCGCCTTTTGCGAAAGGCTCTTTCTTGATTTGAGTTCCCCTCCCCTGACCTCCATGACAAGTCGTACAACCGAACTTCTCTACAGGATGATTGGCGAAGATTTCCTGGCGTCTCGGGTGGGTCTTATAGGGATTCTTTTCGTTCTCAAAACCATCGCGGCTGATGGCAACATGACAAGATTCGCAGCGATCCACAATGCCCCATTCAATGTTTCCGCCCTTACCTAAATCATTGATAACGACCTGTACGATCTCATCACCCCGACTCTTGGCCCCCTCGATTTTTTTGTGTATTTTGGCCAAAGGTTCGAGCGCCTTCTTTTCGAGGTTTTTCCATTTTTTCACTTCGTCATTGGCCTGGTCCAAAACAGATTGAACGTCGGCGACGTCTTTTTCCGCCTTTTCCTTTTTAACTTTTAGATCCGCCAGTTTCTTTTCCAAATCATAATAACGGACCTTGAGGGCTTCTGCCTTTTCGATGTGGTTTTCCTCTAAAGCATGCTTCCATTCGTAGAAGACCTCGTCTTGATCCGCTTTAGTAAAGCCATATTCTTGCTTCATGTCGAAGGCAGTGATCTTCAGTTGTTTGATCTTTTCTTGAAACCCTTTATATTCAGGGCTGTCCAGCCTTAACTCGGCTTCCTCTGCCTTCAGGCGAAACTTCCTCACTGGCCACTGATCTTCGGGAGCAGCCCCCCCCAGACTTTCCTTCTGAGCTTGTTCAGCATCGAATGCGATCTTGGTCTTTTCGTACTCTTCATGGAGTTTTTTGACTTCCAAGCGGTTAAATTCATTCTTATAAAACTTCCAAGTACGACGAAGTATGAACTCGTCCAAAAAGGCCCAATGGGAAATGGCTAAGGCGATCAAACCAACGACAAAAAATATCTTACCGTAGGATTTTTTCTCGATTGGATCGGTTTCTGTTGGTGGCATGTGTCCTATCTTCCTTTGCTAAATATTGAGGATCCCCGGAATGACGACGACGTTCTTGATGTTCAAAGTCCATCTTAAAAGCATCTTAATCGGCAACGCCATCATGGTAAGAAAAAAGAAAGCCGTAATATTATAGCGGATAATACCCAACTCTTGAATGACGGGCATTGTCCTTCCCTTTAGGTAGTAAAAAGCGGGGATCAAAGCGTAATAAGCACCTATGAGAGACAAGCCGAAAAAACAGCCGATCCACGGATCCCTTAAGGCATCGATACCAAGACCTTGAGCCACGAATATATTTAGATCGATATTGGTTAATGCCACAACCTTATGGGGATCCCACTCTTCCCAAGGCATGAAGAAGTTCCATCCGGGGCCACGAAAAAAGACGCCGATAAAAATCAGGAAGATCCACAAAATCAAAAAGCCAAAGCAGAAAACCGACATGGCGAATTTTCTTTCGGAAAAGGTATAATAACCCGAACCTTTTTTATTAATATCTATGTAGGGGATCAACATAAGCCCCACAATGATCAAGCTAGGCAGAACGACCCCGGCCATCCAGGGATCGAAGTAAACGAGTATTTCCTGCAAACCTAAAAAATACCAGGGAGCCTTAGAAGGGTTAGGCGTCTTCGTAGGATTCGCCGGCTCTTCCAAAGGAGCGTCTAAAAGCAATGACCAAAGAAACAAGCCTAGCGTCGCCAACATCCCCGCAATAAATTCGACCTTCACTAAATGCGGCCAAGTATGCACCTTGTCGGGGTTAAGACTAGAAGCCGGCACCATCTTTTCTTCTTTTTCTGCCATAGAATCCTTAAACTAGAAATTAAAGGGGCCCTGAGATACCACCATCTTTACGCACGCGCCAAAAATGGACGATCATCAATATAGCCGCCACGATCGGTATAAAAATGCAGTGGAGAACGTAAAATCTCATTAACGTCGGCGCACCAACTACCGTCCCGGCCGTCAAGAGAGACCGTGCGTCGTAACGAGGCGTCACTAAACCTGTCAAAGCCCTCACCTGCTCTGCCAGAGGACCTTCATGGCCCATCAGCGGTGTGGCCCTAGCCATATTGGTGCCGACGGTCACGGCCCAGATGGCTAATTGATCCCAAGGCAGCAAGTAACCGGTGAAAGAGAGCAGAAAAGTGATCAGGAGAAGGAGAACGCCGATCACCCAGTTGAATTCGCGCGGAGGCTTGTAAGACCCCGTCAAAAAAACTCGAAACATGTGAAGCATCACTAATATGACCATCCCGTGAGCAGCCCAACGGTGCATATTGCGCATCATCATTCCAAAGGGAACATCGAACTGCAGATACTTCATGTCCACGTAGGCGTATTCAGCCACAGGACGATAATAGAACATCAAAATAACCCCGGTCACCGTCAAGATCAGGAAAAATAAAAATGTCAAACCACCCGCACACCACGTGTAAGACACTTTAATACCGTGGCGCCTTACCTTAGAAGGGTGAAGGTGCAGAAAGACATTTGATGCGGTCATCAGGACGCGGTTGCGGGGAATATCCTTGTAGCCGTGACGGAAGATTGACTTCCACACATAGGAATCGACGATGGTTTTTTGGATTTCTTGAGCTTTTGCCTTAAGTTCGACGATATTCATAAGTTACTCTCACAAGGCGATGAATGAATCGGGATCTTCCCACTGGCCTTTTTCATAAAGAAACGACTTACTGCGATCGATCAGAATACTACCCTCATCATCGAGACGAATGGCCAAACGCTCAAGAGGTCTCGGGGCAGGCCCTTCGAAATTAATGCCGTCTTTTGTAAAACCACTCCCATGACAAGGACATTTGAACTTGCTCTCCATGGCCAACCAACGAGGCGTACACCCAAGATGGGTACAAATCGCCTGGATCGCGATTAATTTATCCTCCGTCCTTTCAATCCAGACACGCTGATCTTCCTTATATTTTTCACTAACCTCACCTACATTATAATCGCTGACCTTACCGGCCTTGAAGATGGGGGATGGTTCAAAGAGGACTCGGGGAAACATGAATCTCAAGAAGGCCAACAAACCCATACCGATTGAGCCTAAAAACGCGGCCCATCCGGCGAAACCGAAGAACTCGCGACGCGTCCAGAGGTTGGCTTCGTTGGCTCCAGGCTTTAAGGATTGACTCTCAGGGATTGTAGACAAGGGCTCTCCAAAAATTTGCGTGTAAAATGTTATGAAAAATTTTGCGCGCGTTATGGGACAATCGCTTGATACTTGTCAAGTTTTTGGAACCTTTTCGGAAAAACTTTTCAACCACACCACGCTTGGGTCTCCGCGAAACCACGTCAGCTGTCGCTTCGCGTATTTTTTCGTGTTTTTTTTGATCAAATCCGCCACATCTTCCGGAGACGCGCTTTCCACCACCCCCCCGACACTTTCCTTGTAACCGATGATTTTGAGGCCGGGGGCCTGACGTCCCCAAAGACCCAGCAGCCGCTCGGCTTCGCGCATCAAACCCTCTCCCATCATCCGGTCGACCCGTTGGTCGATACGGGAAAACAACGCCTCCTTAGGCAAGTCCAGAGCGAACTTCTCGAAGACGAAGGGACTTGCCGCACTTCCTACGGCCTCCTGGCTCTTTTTTTGCTCTTTCCAAAATTGGGAAATGGGTTTTCCCGTAAGACGGTAGACTTCGAGGGCGCGGATCAGGCGCTGCTTGTTCTGGAAAGGGATCGTCGATGCCGCTTCCGGATCAATGGAGCGCAACTCGTCGTGCAAACGTTTCAATGCTGCCAAACCTTCTAGTCGAACTTCGTCCTCCAAAACCCGCCGCAGCCCCTCATCGCGCGATGGCCCTTCAAAGACACCTTCCTCGAGAGCCTTTAAATAAAGACCCGTGCCTCCGCATAAGATGACGTTCTTACCCCGCGCCCGAATGTCGCGGATCGCTTCTCTCGCTAACCGCTCGAAGTCGGCAGCGGAAAAAATCTCGTTGGGATCACGGATATCGATGAGATGAAATCTGGCTTGAGCTCGCTCATCCAGAGTGGGCTTGGCCGTGCCGATATCCATTCCACGGTAAATTTGACCGGAGTCGACGCTGACGATCTCAGAGTTCGTTTGCCAAGCCCAAGCAATTGCCGCTTCCGTCTTACCCGTGGCCGTGGGTCCACACAAGACAGGGATTCTTAATCTCTCAGATAATGGCACGTGTAGCCACCCGGATGTTTTTGCAAGTAATCTTGGTGGTAGTCCTCCGCGGGATAGAATTCGCCCGCAGGTACGATCTCGGTTACGATCGGCTTCGACCATTTTCCCGACTGGTTCACTTGATCTTTCACCTGAGCCGCGACCGTTTTTTGTTTTTCATCCTTATAGAAAATTGCGGATCGGTACTGGGTGCCGATGTCGTGGCCTTGGCGGTTCAGAGTCGTCGGGTCGTGGAGACGGAAGAAATATTTCAGCAAGTTCTCGTAGGAGACTTTCTCGGGATCAAAGACGACCTTGATGGCCTCCGCGTGTCCGGTGCGGCCCGTCGTGATGTCCTGGTAGGTCGGGTTAGGCTTGATCCCTCCCGTGTACCCGACGACCGTATCCTTCACGCCGGGCAATTGGCGGACCAACTCCTCTACCCCCCAAAAACACCCTCCCGCGAGGATCGCGGTCTCAAGCTTCTTGGCGCTGGGATCGGCGGCTTCTTTCTTAAAGAGATAGGCATACCGCCCATACCCTTCTTTCTCCAAATTCTCCGCTGGAATGAAGCGAAGAGCGGCTGAATTGATGCAAAACCTCTGACCCGTCGGCCCAGGACCATCATTGAAAACGTGGCCAAGATGAGAATCCCCGGTCTTCGAGCGCACCTCGGTACGTGTCATGAAAAGCTTATCATCTTTTCTCGTACCTACCGTCTCCGGCTCGATAGGTTTCGTAAAGCTAGGCCAACCCGTCCCCGAATCAAATTTATCCAATGAACTAAATAACGGCTCCCCAGTCACCACATCGACGTAGATCCCGTCTTTATGATTGTCCCAATATTCGTTCTGGAACGGAGGCTCCGTCCCTTCGTGTTGGGTCACCCTGTACTGCATAGGGTTAAGCTTCTGCCGCAATTCGGCGTCGGCGGGTTTGGAATAAGTCTTCATGGAGCCCTCCTGACTCGTGGAAGTATTTTGAGAGGGAGAAAGCGAAAAGGCCTTTCCGAATCCTCCTATAATTCCTAAAAGGCTTAAAGCCGCCAAGAGCAATTTAAGGCGTCTTCTTCTCATCATGATTCCTGAATAACTTCCGAAAAAAATAGAATCAAGACACAACCCATGCTCTCACGAGGGTTTCGTGATTTGCGAAAGACGGAGAATCCTTACTAATAAAAAATTAAGCAACTTTTTACTAGATTTTGTCGAAGGACATCGCGGATTAAGGATACTTTTATGCAATATCTATTAGCGCGTGTATCTCCTGTTCCTTCCGCCGTTGGAGCGATGTCCCAGGGTTTCGTATTTGAAACCTCTTTAGGGGATTTTCATAGTTATCCTGTTGATAAACGGTGTAAAGACGATGGTTCCTGGTGCATTGATCGCTTTACGAAGCGAGATGAAGGTACTCTGAGTTTTCAATCCTGTCAGGTTGCGACTCTTTCAAAAAATAGCGTTCAATGGCATTACGATCCCGCTAAAGACAGAGAACCCTTTTTAGAGGGTTTTACTGCTAAACCCAATGGGGATAACCCCGTCTATCTTTCAGCCGCTCAAGTCGACCTTCCTTCCCCTTTTTGGCTTGGGTTAGCCCCTGCCGGCATCACGGAAGGCGGCAGGTATGTTTACTTTCATCGCGGTTCGGGTCCTTTCATTTCCTGTTTCCAGTGGGTTTCTTCAAAAGTCGGTTCCCATGATTTTCAGATTTATGAGGATCGTATCCAGGAAGACACCCATATGTGGTTTCAAGTATATGATGGTAATGTAAGTTTAAGCCTTCAGCCTAAAGAAGCAAAAAATTCAGGGGATATCGTCATTTTTTTAAAGCAGGTAAAAAAAACTGATGAGGGAAAAACTACAGTAACTTTCTCTCGAGTGCGTCATAAAGCCTCATTTCCCGTACCTAGAATGGAGAACCGCACTTGGGTTATTTTCGATGGTCATGAAGCCTTATCTTTTAAGATAAATCCGGAGACGGGCCAAATCACATTTATCGTTCTCTCACATTCTGAAATCTCTGAATTAAAAGCGGCCCTAAATCTGCCATCCCCTAAACGCGTCTCTTGAACCACTTCTCCATATCCGTAAACGGGACTTCCAGGACCGAAGGCCGGCCATGCGGGCATTGGCCGGCGAAGTTCGTCTTCCTCATTTCGGAGATCAGGGCTTCGATCTCCGGAGTCGTCAAGGCGTCTCCGGCGCGGACTTGGGCGTGGCAGGCCATGCGCTCCAGGATTTCATGGATCCTTTGATGGAAAGGCGTCAGCTTCTCGACGGACTGGAGGCTGTCCACCATGTCCTCGATCAGCTCGATGACGTCCGTCCTTTCTAAGAGGGTCGGGAGGCTCCGCAACAGAAACGTATTCCCGCCGAAGTGTTCGATTTCCAACCCCACCTGGGCCAAGTCGGGGGCGTATTTCTTGAGGATCTCTCCCTGAGACGGCCGCAAATCGAACGTCCTGGGAATCAAGAGCTGTTGTTTGTGGATGCCGCCCTCCTCCAACTGGCGCTTCAACTTCTCGAAGCCGATGCGCTCGTGGGCGGCGTGTTGGTCGATAAGGATGAGCTTATCGGAAGTTTCGCAGAGCAGATAGGTCTGATGGACTTGCCCAATCACTCGAATCTCATTTCCCACAAAGGAGAGCGGGAGTGATTTTTTGGCGTATGGCGCAGGAGCGAACGAGAATGAACCCGAAAAATCGGATTCAGCTCCGGTTTTGGAGGTCGACAGAGGGAGACCGCCAAAACCGTCGAGCTGAACCGATTTTGCAGGGTGAATCGAGTTCGCGGGCGCAAACGCCAAAAAATCACTCCCGCTGTCCGATCCTCCACTCCCACTCAAAACTTCTTTCCTCTCTTCACTAACCCCTTGAAGGACGTCCCTCAAAGCGCTCCTCACCAACTCATGAACGAGGTTGGACTGAGCGAATTTCACCTCGCTCTTCGTGGGATGCACGTTCACGTCCACGAAATCCGGTGGGACCGTCAAATGGAGGACAACCCAAGGGTAACGGTGGTGCATGAGGAGGTTCTCATAGGCCGCCATCACCGCATGCTGCAGCGTACGGTCTCTCACCATGCGACCATTCACGAAAAAGAAAATGGATTTGGACGACGTACTGGTCACCCGGTGGTCGGTGACGTAACCGTACACCGCCATGTCGCCGCGTCGGAAATCGACTTTTCGGGAAAATTCCGCAATCTCCTCGCCTAAAACGTCCTTGATGCGCCACCGCAGATCGTCCACGGCCGGGGCGTAAAGCTCGGTCTTACCCTGGTGCTTCAAAATGAACTGAATGTCCGGCCGGCAAAGCGCCATCGACTCCAACCAATTGGAGATATGGGAGAACTCCGTCTCCTTCGACTTCAGGAATTTCAACCGCGCCGGTGTATTAAAAAAAAGACGTTCGATGGAGATGCGTGTCCCCCGAGTGAGAGGAGAAGCCGAGCGCTTCACGACGCGCCCGCCTTCGATCTCCAGTTTCGAGGCGATCTCCCCTTCTTGAGCCGACACCGTCTCTAAACCCATGAATGAAATCGCGGCAATGGACGGCATCGCCTCTCCCCGAAAACCCAAAGTCCGGATATTGAAGAGATCGTCGTCCGAACGGATCTTACTCGTCGCGTGGCGCTGTAAGGCAAGGTCCGCTTCTTCCGCAGTCATGCCGATGCCGTTGTCGAGGATGACGATCTTCTTGCGTCCCCCCTCCTCCACATCGACCTGAATCTCGCTGGCCCCCGCGTCGATCGAGTTTTCGACCAACTCTTTGACGACGGAGAACGGCCTCTCGATCACCTCTCCGGCGGCGATCTTAGAAATCAAATCTTCGGAAAGTTTTTGGATGCGGGACATGAAGCCGATTTCCTGGACCAGCCACCGTCTCCCGTCAAGAAGATGGAAGTCTATAAAGCTCTTTTTTGTCGTCCAACGGCTTAAACCTTGCTTGATCCAGCGACAAGGATTAGCATGCATCCATTTATGGAACCAGCCCCCAAGCTTTCAAAGATCTCTCTGATTTCTTCCAATCCCCAGAACACTTCCTCGAAAAACTATCATTTTCCTAAAGATCCGTGGGAAGTGAGGCTTTCGAGAATGGTGAAACGCTTCGTTTCGCTGACTCTGCGTTTTTGGGGAAACATGCTGAAGGAGATCGAAGCCTATCTTCGCCGTAAATCCAAGCAGTTCCCGCTTAATCCGCCTAAAGGCCGGCATGCCATCATCAACGCCATCTTGGACCAGCCACCTCACCAGGAATACTTGAAAAAATTTTCTCAAGAAAGCGGGATTGTGCTTCAAAACGTCGAGCAGACGTTCCGCGACTACCTCTATGAGATATCCGCAGACATGAACTACCTCGCCTTTCCTTTTTGGGACGGCTTGCTGACATGGGTTTTTGACACGATCTACGAAGGCTTGGTCTTCTCTCAAGAAGCTTTGGATCGCATCCGCTCGACGATCGCGGGCAAGCCGGTGGTTTTCGTTTCCAATCACCGCAGCCACATGGACTATCTTATCCTCTCATACATTTTTTACCGCCATCAAATCCCCATGCCCCATATCTGCGCGGGAACGAATCTCAACTTCTGGCCCCTCGGTCCGATTTTCCGGAAATCCGGAGCTTTCTTCATCCGGCGTTCTTACGAAGGGAATAAGCTCTACGCTTATGCCGTCCAAGCCTACATGGAAGAGATGATTCGGGAGAAAAGCTGCCTGGAATTCTTCATCGAAGGAGGGCGCAGCCGCACGGGAAAGATGCTTCCTCCTAAAATGGGTATTTTGTCAGCCATCGTCCAATCCCATTTAAAAGGAGCGGACGAGGACCTGCTGCTCGTGCCCACATCGGTTAATTACGAATCCGTATTGGAAGAAAAAAATTACATGAACGAACAACGGGGAGCCTCCAAAAAGAAGGAATCTTTTTGGGATCTTTTCAGTCTTAAGCAATACCTAAAATCCAAAAAGGGGAAGGTTTACATTGATTTCGGAGATCCCCTCTCCTTGAAAGACTTTCTCCGAAAAGAGACGTTTAAGTCGACTGATAAGAAAGAACAAACCAAGGAAACGATCAACGAGTTGGCTTATGAACTCACTTACGGCATCAACAAGTCCTCTACGGTAACCACGTCGTCCTTAGTGGCTATGGCTCTTTTGACCAGCGAGAAAAGATCTCTCTCCCAACTCGAAGTGGATCAGAAAGTGGATCTTTATCTCGACTATTTGCGCTTCAAAAACTCCCATCTCTCCGAGCCGTTGGAGCGCTATCCCTCGAACGCCGTCCGGGAATCCCTTAAGCTTTACGAGCGCAGCCACTTGATCCATCATCTGCACGATGACGAAGTGGACGAACCTCTTTACACCGTCCCTAGTGAAAAAAAATTGCTCTTGGACTACTATAAAAACACCTCCCTCCATTTCTTCGTCTCCCTTGGGGTCTTATCGACGATACTGCTGTCCGTTCCTCCGCATGGCCAAATCTCGTTCAAGATCGTCGAGGAGGTCTTCGCCTTTGTCCAAAACCTCTTCCAATACGAATTCATGTTCAGCCGTCGACGTCTTTTAAGGGATCATTTGGAGAAAAATCTCTTCTACTTGGAGAAAAAAGAATGGGTCCAGCTCTCCCTCGGTGAAAACGAACATGTGGATAAAGTCACTGTTTTGCCGAGGGGTCATCAAGAGCTTCAGCATTTTTCGTCGCTCTTAAAGAACTTTTTCGAGGGTTACTTCATCCTTTGGAGGAGCTTGGGCCCTTTGATTTCGCATCGTTGGGAGCAAAGGGAACTTCTCCAATATCTCCGTCAAAAAGGCTTAGTGTTGTTCCTAAGGGAGGAGATCTCCAAGGCCGAGGCGGTTAACCAGTCGATTATTCAAAATGCGATCGCCGCGTTTCGAGACATGGGTTTGTTGAAGGAAGAGAAGGAAGGGTTGGGGAAACGGAAAAAAACTTTTTTTCAAGTCACCCAAACGGATCCCGACCTTGGCAAGAAGCTGGAATTTTTCCTTAAGCCTCCAGCTGCTGAAAAAATCAGCAAACCGGAATAACCGCTTAAAATTTCATTGGAAAAATTTTAGAAAAGTCAGTTATCCCACGAGTTATCCACAGTTTTTGTGAATACCAATCATACGCATGGAACCTGACGGCCCGAGAGGGCTTTCTTAAATAAAGGAGAAAGAATATGTCGGAAGCTTACATTGTCGATGCCGTTCGTACACCGCGCGCGAAAAGAAACGGAAGTCTCGCGCTCACGCATCCCATCGACGTGGCCGTGGCGCCTTTAAAAGCCCTCTTCGACCGGAACCGCTTCGACCCGACGCTGGTCGGAGACGTCATTTACGGCTGCGTGAGCCAACGCGGCGAACAGGACAACGTCATCGCCCGCGAGGCCGTGATGGCCGCCGGTCTGCCGTTGGAGATCCCCGGATATACGTTGAACCGCTTTTGCGGGTCCGGACTCACATCCGTCATCGCGGCGTCCCATGCCTGTATGTCAGGCCAAGAAGACTTAATGATCGCCGGCGGGGTCGAGCACATGACCCGTGTGCCTATGGATATCAATTTCGACATGACGGGATCTCTCTTGGAAGAGCGTTTCCCCGTCCTTCCGCATCAGGGCCTATCCGCCGAAATGATCGCGGAACGTTATAAGTTTACCCGTAAAGAATTGGAGGAATTCGCCCTCGAATCCCAAAAACGCGCCGCGAAGGCTTGGGAAGAGAACCGGTTTTCCAGAAGCATCGTTCCCGTCTTGGCGAAAAACCAGGAAGGGAAGCGCGTTCCTTTTGAGAAGGATGAGCACTTGCGCCCCAGCACGACCTTGGAGGGTCTCGCCAACTTGAAGACCGTCTTCAAACCCGACGGCGTCATTACCGCCGGAGTCTCCTCCGGCATCGTGGACGGCGCGGGAGCCGTCCTGCTTTCCTCGAAAAAGGGCCTGGAAAAATCCGGATTGAAACCCCGCGCCCGTATCGTCGCCACCTCCCAGGTCGGCGACGACCCGGTGATCATGCTCTTGGCGCCGATCCCCGTGACGCGCAAGATCTGCCGAAAGGCCGGCATCCCGCTCAAGGACATCGATCTCGTGGAAGTGAACGAAGCCTTCGCCCCCGTCCCGATGGCCTGGCTCCGCGATTTGAAGGACGAAGGGGCCGATTGGAAGAAGCTCAACGTCAACGGAGGCGCGATCGCCCTCGGCCATCCCATCGGCGCCACAGGATCGATGCTGGTCGGAACGATCCTGGACGAGCTTGAGAGGACTGACAAACGCTACGGCCTGGTCACCCTGTGTACCGGCCATGGGATGGCCCCCGCCGTCATCATCGAGCGGCTTTAACGTGCGTTTGCCTTAATAGATTTAGGGCTGCATCGATCTCGGCGATTTCCTTCGCGACCCTCGCATCCTGCCTACAAATTTCTTTTTCGCCAGGGCTAAGAGGCCGCACCGGGATGTCTTGCTCTATCCAGGCGCCCGGAGGGATAGCTCCCCCTTTTTTAAGCCAATTTTGAAAAGCAGCGAGACGGATGAAGACCATTTGCCCGTCGGTTTCCACACACGTCAAAAACCCGCTTGGCATCGGACGGCCAGAACTGATGCAAAATACTTCAAAATCACCATCCAAAGCATCGGGATGTTTTACGACGATCCTCAAGACATAATGCCCTCCCGCTACCGTCTCGTCGCGCACGGGGATATGAAAGGTAAACTCGCGTAACCCTAGCTTTTCGTTGGATAAAATCGACCTCTGTTTTCGTATGAATTTCTTGATTAAGTCCACCGCCTCATTCGCTGTGAGCTCTAAGACCGAAGAAATGCCGATGAATACGGAATTCCAGTTTGGCGCTTGCCCTTGAGCATAAGAGTTTATTTTTCGGTTCAAAGCCAGGATAAGCCGATGGAAGCCGGATTCAAAATGAGGGATGGCGATCTCTCCGTCTAACCTTTCTACAAAAGCTGTGGGAATCGTGGCATGTCCGAATACCCGCCGATCCTCTTTCGCTCTGGCTTCCCCTTCGAAAATATGTGTCGAAGTGTCGGAAAATTTCATATCGCGAGTGAGGTTGAATGAGCTTAAGCGAGGAAGGTCTAGCGTGAAGTTCTCATAGTCGGCATAATGACGGGATACCTTATTCTCCTCGAAAACAATTATGGGTCGACCGTCTTTATCGACAGGACCGCTAAAAAATTTAGGAATGAAATGATAAAAATCAGGCCCGGTTTCTCCGCGATCCACGACGAAAGTTACCCTTTCCAATCGTAATAAAGAGGCGGTTTTAGCATAATATTGATCCAACAAGCCTTTTAAAAAGACTACCCAGTCTTCATGACTATGGAACTCCGACGGCCGCCTCACGACGATTTGAACAATGCCTAATCCTTCAGCTTCTTCCTGTTCTCGCGCCATCAACATACACTCCTCGACGCGCATTAACGTTTTCCCCAAACCCGTATCATTCACGGAATTGGTGGTTACGGAGATTCGACGCGTGATACCCCAGATGTCTCGACCCGTACGATCATGAAAAACCATGATCATCGTCTCATCGTCCCATGTGTGAAGGGCGACGGCCATGTGGCGTCCATCCACGGAGCGTCCCGCCATAAGGTCGCGGATCAAGCGTCGCTCTTCCGCAGGCAAGTGAGGTTCACGGCTTTTTTCCAGGAGATACGGCAACATCGAGCAGCGTTCCGTCATCAAACAATGCATTAATGCTTTCCACGGCTCCGAAGCCGGAGGAATTTTCGCGAAATCACGGAACATCCCATCCAAGTGCCGTCGACAAACGAGGGCAAGGGCCGGGTCTCGGGTCGTCCTCATGAGGGTCATGATGTCGGCGAATCGTCCCGCCTCGCCGCCGGGATGAAAGGGAACATGCTGCAAGATTACCTGTCCGTGTGATTTGTCCCGCGGTCGCTTGCCTCGGACTTCCAGAGAACCATAACCGGCTAAAGGATCTTGCCGCACCGTGATTTCAAACTCCGTCCCGACGAGGAAACGAAATCCGTAGTCTGCCTTCACGACTGCATGACGCCCTACAACCTCACGCAAACGTCCTTCCTGGAAACAAAACCCACGCGCAAGGAGCGGGTAAGCTTCGAGGGTCCCATCCTGCCGTTCGAACATAAGTTGATAAGCCAAGGAGACGTCTTGTCGAAGGCCGTTTTTGAAAGTTTGAGCCAAGAATAGGGTTTGAGGGCGGCCGTATGCGATCCTCATGACGTGTCTCAAAAAACCATCGTTACCGATGGCCACCGACAATCGCCCTTGGGGGTCGTCCGATTTAAAACCCAAACGCGCCCTTGCCGCAACATCGCCTCTCAAGTACTCGGCTACGGGACCATGCAATCTTTCTCCATCGTCGTCCTCGACATCCTCGCCTGAAAACAATCGCACCAATCGCCGCTCGACTTCTTCCCGATATCCAGGATTGGAGACGATCAGATCGCAGGGGAGCTCTAAAATACTTCCGGTGACTTCACGGGTATGTAAGGAAACCAACGGCCAGGGAAAAGGGTAACGATCATTGGCGACTTCTTCCCGAGAGGTGAAGAGAGCCATGTCTCTCGTGAGGCGCATGAAAGCGTCGTATAACTTATTCGCATTCAAGCGGAGGGCTCTTGAGACGCCAGATGAGGAAACTTCAGGAGTTAAGGGAGGAGAAGGCAGAAACGCCGCTCCGGTGGGATAGTGCTCATATCTCCATACAAACAACGTGCTCGCTCCAGGTAAGTCATTAGGTGTCAGGAACATATCAGCGAGGTTTGATGGAAACGTCTCCGAAATACACGGGTTGGATGCCTTTCCCTTCAAATGATACTTCTAATTTCCCGTCGGGCAGGATCTTGAGGGCTTTCCCAACCCTCGGAGTTTCATCGGATGTTGATTTTGCGGCGACGACGACTGTTTGACCCGTTAGCAAATGGTGCTGATTGCAATAAGCTATGGCTTCCCGCGGGCCTTCGACGGAAAACTTACGATACTCCCTCTCTAGCACTAGTAAGATATCCGCTAAAAGCTGAACTCGGTCCACGGGATGGCCAAGAATCAGCGCCAATGAGCTGACGATTCCACTTAAAGGATCGGGAATCTCCATCCAATTAACATCGACTCCTATCCCACAAACCACCCATTTAAAGCGACCCGCTTCTAGGGTCGGCTCGATCAGAACACCCGCTATTTTTCGATAGAATCCATCACCGCTCACGAAACCTAAGTCATTGGGCCATTTCACTTTCAAATTCTTTCTCAGAGTGCCGGGAATATAACCAGCCACCGCTTCATGAAGACTTTTCGCGACCACTAAAGGGAAAGGGGAGAAAGTCTCTGGTGTTTGATTTTTAGGTCTTAAAATCAGGGAAAAATAGAGATTTACCCCTTGAGGAGACTCCCATGTCGCCTCCGCACGCCCTCTTCCCGACGTTTGGGAATCCGCAATATAGACGGTTCCCTCCTCAGCTCCATGCCTAGCCTGCTCAGCGGCCCAAGTATTGGTGGAGTTGACCGTATCTCGGTAATAGATCTTTCGTTGAAACCCGTATCCCGTTTGAGCTTCTAAAAACTCACGCGACATAAGCTTGCCTCACGCGGCCGAAGCGACTCTAGTAGGAGAACGGCGCGGCTCAAAAAGTCTCGCTTGCCTAACGAGTGTCTCTACATGAAAAGATTTGTCAGGACGTACGAAAGACTTAATATGATTTGCAAGAATATCCTCAGGTGACTGTGTCCCATCGCCGCCCACGGCTTCACCGTTCAAGGTCACAGAGCCATTTCGGTCAATGAAAAGAGACTCGTCTAAAACACTCAGGAACGTCGTGAGAGCGCCACGAGCCTGGGCAATCGCAACCATGTCATCGTCACTAATACCACCTTGCCCCGTAAAGGTATCCAAAAAGGCAACAATCCCTTCCGCGCTGAGAGCGCTAGTCCCGTAGGCTGATAAGACCCTATCTATGAAACCGATATCGTATTCTCCCGTAAAGCCGTCTCTATAGGATGGTTCACGGGCTTTTAAATATTGATAGGTATGGACATCGTCATCCAATCGATCTGTCACCCGGACGGTGTCCCGCCGACGCACTTGACCGACGACACTTGTCTTTAAACCCACTCCTTCCAATACCGCGACAACTTTCGCCGTCGTCAATTCATCAGAGGTCATCGTATTAAAATCCCGTCGATGAGCCGTTTCAGCCAAAATTTGAGCTTGCACGACACCTAAATAGACTTCCATTCTCAGGTTTTCTTTCGAAGCAATTACATCGATCGCCCCTGATTTATAAGCCTGTTCCGGATTTCCATGATTATCTGCACGCTTTTGAGCCGCTTTCATCTTTACGAATTCCCTGAATATTTTGCGTCTGCTGGCGTATTCATCTTCCGGGAGACCTGGCTCGTCAACCCATTCGCGTTTTTTACGGGTATCGTCATCTAGAGCGGCAAGCGCTCCTTCCGGTCCCATAACGGCGATTTCAGATCCTTTCAAAGCGATCGAATACGTAACCGCGTTCAAATATTTATGCAGAGCCTGAATCCACCGCCCACCATAACCCCGGTGAGTCACGGTCACGGCACCACGAGTAAACCGAATATTCCGCTTGATGGAGTCGGCACCGGCGCCTTGTATGTTTCTTTTTTCCTGAGCCGCTTCGGGATTAAACCCGGGAGCATCGTTTAAGCAAACGATCTGCAGCCCCATCTTTTCGGCGAGAGCCACAGCCTTTTCGAACTTTTCCGCCCCGATGGCGGTCGCGGCCGCGCCTTCCACCATGGTATTATCGGCAATCACAAGAACAGGAATGCCTCCTGTTCTTGCAAACCCCACCACAAGCCGGGAATGGCTATCGAATTCCCCGGGTATATCAGGCCAAATTTCTTGGAAGGTATCTTTATCCACGATTTCTTGAATGACAGGAATGGGATCGTAAGATTCCGAATGATCGGCAGGCATCAACTTATTTAAATTTTGGGAGTCAGACTTCAATGGGTGGGCACTATCGTCCTTGGAAAATGGGGTGATGACAGGTCGAGACTC
Source organism: uncultured Pseudomonadota bacterium (assembly GCA_964555055.1). Classification (GTDB taxonomy): domain Bacteria; phylum UBA10199; class UBA10199; order JACPAL01. Next base: position 188,837 of record CAZKQW010000002.1, read on the forward strand.
TCGATCTTTTTCATGATAGGGTAAAAGACCCTTAATCCTATCCAAGGCGTCTTCCACCGTCTCCACGATCATAAAGCCTGCTTGCATAATACGCTGTATTTCTCGATCTGACACATCATCGTTTCTTACAAAGAATTTGATATCGGAAGCGCTATGGGCATTGAGCGCACGGACACCCTCTAACTCCGTCACGATGCTAAACTGAGGGATGGGGTCTCGGATGGATTCGATCTCTAACTTCGACCGTTCATTGATGGCACGCGCATCCGAGCTTCTCTCCGTATCGATCCAACGCTTGCCGATGATCTTAATAACCGGTGCCTTGAGGGACCGAGCGGCCTCGAACATTTTGCGCGCCTTATGGACGGCATCGTATGTACCAAATCCTGTTTCGGAAGCGGCTTCTAAAATGGCCACAGGCACTCCTCCGAGCTTACCGAAACCCGAAAGCAACGCTTGTCCTTGCTCTAGATCATGCATGAAAGGCCAAAAGAAACGTCGATCCAGTTTTTCGAATAAACGCTGGATCGAGCGATTCCCATTTGCCCAAGTCTCACCCAGCTTCGGCAAAGCCCCATCCGACGTCCGCCTATTTCCAGGATGGAAAAGCCACAGAAGAGCTTTCGCGATCTCGAATGTTTCCTCTTCCGTATATGCCACATCATGCGCCTGACCGCTCTTACGAGCGTGGACTAAAGCGCCTCCCGTGACTCCATCCCGGTCTTTTTCCCCTTTGGCGAAATTACGCACGCGCTCCCCGGTCAAGCAACGGTAACTTTCCATGAGTTGCAACATGATTTCCAAGGGGAGCAGGGCCGAACCGTAAATGACCATTCCAATACCTGTGCCCACTTGAAGGGGTAGCGCTAAAAGAGGAGCCGAATATTTCCGGACGAAATCCTGGAAAAGGCGTTTTTCTTGCAGCTTAGACCGCGTATTTATTTTATCGGGGGAAAGATCATTCACGACTTCTCGCGTAAGATTATCGAAAAGCTCGCGGTCGGCATGGTTTACGATCGTCCTTAAAAACAGATCCCGATCTTCTTCCGAACCCGTCACGACCTTCATTAAAAAATCTTCCGCCGAAAAACTCAAAGATAAGGAATCTTGGTATATGTTAGCTCCGCCGGAATCCATAAATCCGATGATCGGCGCTCCATCATCGAGATAAGCCCTTAAAAATAAATAAATCTGCTGGAGGCCTTCCATGATGCCGAAAGCTCCACCCGATACGCGATAGTCTCCGAAATAAGCGTACACGGTTTTTCCATCGACGATCCCTTTCACGATCCGAACGCCCTGGGGACATGGCTTAAGCTGCCCCGTCTTCTTATCAGGCCAACATAAGCCTGAGGCGGTCTGAACCGTCAACTCTGTGTAATTTCCAGTCCCAAAAAAAGCTTCCATACGCTCTTCAACGGTCATCAATCCACGTTCATGCTGGTATCGAGTCTTGGCGTCCTCCTTCTTCAACATAGCCTCATAAGGGATCTGCCGGGGTGGAATCGTTTGATTCCCATTGAGATCGTAACGGCAAACATTTTTTCCATCGGCTTCCCCCGTATTGAGAGGAACGATATAAGCGGAGCGAACGTTCCCTTTCTGCAAGAAGCCCTTAATATCTTTTCCCACTTGATCGAATAAGTCGTTCTGACCTTTAATATCCGTAGCCGCCGGATTTAAAACATACACGCTGTTAGACTTAAGTTGGCGACCTTTCGCCTTATGGAATAGATCCGTCGCCATCTGGCTTGCCCTGGCCGCTTCGACAAAGGACTTTTCGTAATCGATAGACGTAGCCTGACGGTCAGAAGAAGGAGCCACCATCGCGACGGTGGCGAAGCTCTCAAGTGAATTCGTATCTGTTTCTGTGAGTGCCGAACCCTGCTTTCTCAGTGCGAATTGAAAGACATTTGGACTTCCCGGATGGACAACACATCGCGCCTGGACGCCTTGCCTACTTTCTATTTCCCTGACGAAATTTCGAACTTCCAAAGGCAAGTGATCTCTGGACGTATCGCCATTTACGGATGTTAGAGAAGTGTCAAACGACGCTATAGCCTGATCCAGGCCAGAAGAGACATCATAGAAAGGGTTCCTCGAAATCTTATCGTAAAGAGGGATCCACGCCGTCCCTACGGAGATTGGGACAAACTGTCGATACGTCTCAGGCGAAGTTTGAGCGAGGACATCCAAGACCACTTTTCTCATTGGATCGAAACTACCACAAACTCCGGCCAAATCCTTCAAAGCCGTGGTGGGCGCATCCCCTAAATGACTGGAGAGCTTCACGAAACGCTCTAAAAGATTGTTGCGCGAGTCTATTTCCCGGTTCGAGAGGAAAACCCTGAAAAAAGCGTTTCGAACGCTCACGCGAGAAGCATTTGGCAAATCCCTTAAAGTAGCCAAGGAGACACCGTAATATTTGAGGATATTCGCCACCATCCCGTCAAACTTTGGTGACAGCACGGGATTACCCGCAAGATTCGACTCTCTCAACGCATAAAGATCATTGGCGTATTCTTCTTGGAACAACCCCTTTAAATCGGCGGCGATTTCGAGGACTTCCGTTAATTTCTGGGATAATACATTGGTTAAGCGAGCCTTGCTATTTTCCTCACCGGATGATGGATGAGAGCATTGCTCCCAAGCCGTTTCAACAAGGATCATCAAATAATTTACATAAGTTTTTGGATAATCATAACCCAAAAAGTAGTTTTTAATTTCTTCTAGGATATTTGGCAAATATCGCTCCAAATCTTTTAAGATGGATTCGATAATGGTCTTTTCTTTATTATTTTCCTCACCTTCCGCCAATTTCAATTGCTCCAGCAAATCCTGCTCTGCAAAGGATTTGAAATCCAACTTTAAAGGCTCGACTGCGATTTCTTCAGCGGATGCAGGCGGAGTAATTATAACTAAAGGAGCTCCTTTACTGACCGGAAGACCCCTTCTAGGAAAAACCCTTTCCACCTTACCGCTTTGATGAGCACAAATATTGGTATACTTCTTCATGGATTCAATAACACAAACTACCTGGCCCTGATCGACCCAATCTCCCTCTCTACATTCTACGGTTTCTATATTCGCTTGCATGGGAGATTCTAGGAGATTGCGGTCCTTAACGACGTCACCCGGAGCCACCATGAAGTTATAGTTCACCCCGGCGAGTTCCAGCGAAATCGCCGTGTCGACCTGATTCAAGAAAATTTCAACCTGCTGTCCATTCGCCAAGCGGACTCGATAGGTATAATCATCAATCTGATCGAAATCCAAAAAAACGACGCGGTCTTGCAGTGTGATTTCCATCCGTCCTTTAGCCACTTCAGCGACTCTAGCTTTGAGCGGCTTCAGACCTTCATAGACGGTGAAATTACGGCCTTTAGATTGAGGGATATTGTCATCCGTCGTAGCCACGTCTCGAGACCAAAAGAGCTGCCTCACCTTTTTGTGCTCATGTAAATAAGCCTTAGCAACCGCTGTCGCCACTGCGACATCCATGTAAGGCCGTTCCGGCTCAGGGTGAGCTTGGACGTGCTTCTTCACTAAGGACAGATTGAGTTTATTTTCCTTAAATTCTTTCGTCCGCGAGAGCTCACGCAGCAACTCGAGATTCGTCTCGAGCCCCACGATATGGGTTTCGTCCAAAGCCGCCTGCATTCTAGCTACGGCGACGGCGTAGGCTTCATCTTCAGCCCTCTGCATATCCTCCGGGTCATGGGGATCGTAATCCCTCATAGGAGCCTCGACGATCAGTTTCGCGATCATGGAATCAAAGTATGGCGAAACTTGCGATCCTGATTGAACGGCTGAGTCGACGCGAACCCATGGACCTTCGGGGAAAACGCATTTTTCTATCTTACCCACCTGAGACTCGAACTTCCTATTCTCCGCCAAAATGCGAGCTTCTAAAGTAACGGAGCGCTTTTTGACCTCCGATTGACGTTTCGTTAACTTTCCGCCCATACACACCAAGAAGAGTTGATGAAGGATATCGAAACCATGCGCCATTTCCGTGGTCCCATGCTCCACTTGCACGCGCGTATTGATTTCCATGAATTTAGCCGTGTACCGCTCCTTTCCTTCAGCGTCCTTTTCTATCGCCACTAAACATTCCACCGTGGAAGCTCCCCGCCATTTTTGTGCGATTAAAGCTTGTCGAATGGCGTCCTTGATCTTTTGGCGCTCTGGAATGGGAATGCGGCTGGCGGTGCCTTCGAATATTTTCTGATTATTTCTTTGGAGTGAACATTCGCGCTCATCTAAAATAAGCACATCATTATCGTTGGCTGGCGCTTCTTCTAATGAGGCATTATTATCATTGGCCGGAGAGCCATCACCGATAACTTGAAACTCTAAATGCGCGACTTCGATCCCTTCCCCTCCTATGAAGTTTTCGATAAATAGATCCGTCTTCCCGGAATCAAAGAACTCTTTTAAAGCCCGTCTAGCTTGTTCAGGATTCACCAAGAGAATATTACCCGTTCCGCCGCCACCGAGTGAATACTTCAACATACAGGGATAATTCATTCTCTTCGCTATCTCTAAACCATGCTCCACATTGCTAATTCTTTCGCTGTACTCCCCTACCGGAACCCCGTATCCATCCATATTGACGAGGCAGTTCCGTTTGTGCCCCATCGCCTCCATTTGATGAGCCGTAGGGCCAAAAAAACAAACGTCAGAGTCTTCCAAAGCCTTTACGAAATCATGTCGTTCGGACAGGAATCCCCATCCCGGGAAGACCCCAACCCTTTCTCCGCATTTTTTCCTATGATTTAAGGCTTCAAGAATCCCTTCGACGTTATTATAACTCGTCACAGGATGCTTGCTTTTCCCGATGCCACCGCTGATTTCCTCTTTAGCCTTCGCAAGGCTCGGAGCCCCCTTGATTTGAATAGCCGCCGTTTCGTACATTTCATTGAAGTAGATGTCTGAAGACTTTGCCGCGTTGATTTCATCGATCAACTCTTCTCTCTGGGTGGCATCGAACTCCCCTTCCGATAATTTAGAGAGCTTTTCATGGAGAGACGTCAGGAAAGCCTCGGCTTTTTTCGCGGTAGGCATTTCAACGGAAAAATCGGCCATTCCGACGAATTTGTCCTGCTTATCGACTGAAGAGTGAATAACGCCTATCTTAATGTTGGTTCCATAGATCTGATTGAAGGCACGGATCGCGCGAATAGCGCGGATGGCTGGATCTCCACGGTTGGTGATCAGAATGGAATCCACCAAGTCTATTCCCGGAGGGAGGGATTGCTGGCGGAAAGCGTTTTCGGAGAATAGAGATCCCGTACCCAAGACGGCTTTCACCGACGTCAACTCGCTTAAGGCAGGCAATAGCGCTTGAGGGTTGACGGCTCTAGGACTTGTTTGAAGGCTAAAAGCGCTTAAAAGTGCGGCAGCAGCGGGATCCGCCGGTCTTTCATCAAGGTCTCGAACTTTTCCTTGCATGAGCTCTAAGAGACTAGAGAGATCCCTACCATCCACCAACCGCGTCACAACTCCTGGATTAACACCCAAGCCCACAGCTGCATTCGCCAAACCAGCGAACGTCGATCTAGAAACATCTCCTAAATAACTCATAGCGTTACACCCTCCCCTGGTTCTGTTAAGAGCCACTCGCCCTGCTCGCACAAAAGTTTCGGAAAATTTGAAGAGGGTGGATATTTTTTTACGTCAGCAAAAGTATTTTGATTTTAAGATGATTCAACCCGTAAAAATTAGAAAGACCCGTTTTTTGAAAACGGGTCTTTCTTTGAGTCCTGGATCCTTAGAAAGATGTCTACTCTTTTCGAATCGCAATAACTGGCTTAGCTCTAGCGCCATTCCACTGTATATCTACAGGTCTGCCCACTAAAAACTGCATTGTACCACAAAAATCTGCTCTTCTGGAACTGCCTTGACACCATTGCTTAAAAGCTTCTGGATTGCCTACCTCATAAAGCTGAAACCCTGTGAGATCTTTAACCACTCTTTCAAAACCCGGGGGAAGGTCATTATAAGTAGGTTGAGGATTTGTAATTCGCAATCCTATGGTGGCCATATTTGGATTTGTGATTGCCGACATAATCGTTCTCCTTTTGATGACATCTTCGCAATATACCGAAGTATGTTGCGAAAAAAAGGACACGATCAGAAAGATCACATTAATTTTTCCCGAATCTTAAGTCGCCTATGGTCGAAAATTTTTTCGATGTCTTTTTTTACGAAGAAACCGCAGGTCATTTGACCTAGGTATCCTAGAGGAACCCGGTACTCGACGCGGTCCGTAACGAGGGTCCCGCCCCCTAAAGACTCGAAGGTATGGGTGTGGTGCCAACGGGCGTAGGGACCCTTAAGCTGGACGTCTTGGAAGCTTTTCGGCGGATTCCAGTCGGTGATGAGGGTCGTCCACTTCACCGGGATCTCCCGTATCTTCAGTCGGTAGTCTAAACGCGTGTCCTTTTGGATGGAAGGGGTCGAGGCGCCTAGGATCTCGAACTCCAGCCACGGCGGCGTGATCTCCTGGAGGTTTTTCGCCTCGCTGAAAAACGCGAAGACATTGTCGATCGGCGCGGGCAACCACTGATGGCAAACGAAGACGTCCCCCCTCTCCTCCCCGCAGATTTCTCTCAAGGCGGCTTTCAGCTCCGGGTATTGGAAGGAGAAACCCAGAGAAGTCGCCTGAACCGGATAGACCTTCTGGCTTCCCAACATGAGCTCCGACATCTCCCCTAAAACGGTTTTCAACGCGAGGGCCGGCGCCGGGAACAACGCCGGGCGTCCGACGGTTTCCGAAAGGGCCCGGGTGAACTCCCCGTTCGTGACCGGCTCCGGGGCCACGCCGTTCACGGGTCCCGCCATTTTTTCGTTCTCCAAAGCCTCCACGAAGAGGCGCACCAGGTCCTGCACATGGATCCAACTCATCCATTGCCGACCGTTCCCCAAGGGACCTCCGACCCCGGCCTTGAAAATAGGAAGGACTTTTTCCATCATGCCGCCGCCGTACCCGAGCACGATCCCGATGCGCACGAACACCGTGCGCACCTCGGGAATCGAGACGATCTTTCCCGCCTCTTCCCACTGCCGGCAAACGTCCGACAAAAAGCCTCTTCCGGGTCGAGACGCCTCATCCAGCCTCTCGTCGCCCCGATTCCCATAGTAACCGATCGCGGAAGCAAAAATAGCCGCCTTGATCTTCCCCGGCTTTTGATCCGCGATGGCCTGTGCGATTTTTTGGGTGGAACGCGTCCTGGATTCCAGGATCCTCTTTTTTTGAAGGTATCCCCAACGCTTGGCCGCGATGGATTCGCCCGCGAGATGGATGACCGCCTCGACGCCGTCCAACGCCGTCTCGGGCAGGTCCTCTTCGTTCAAGTCGCACTCGATGCACGCGGCGGGAAACGGCAGGCTTTCGCGCGCTTTCGAGGCATTCCGCGTCAGCACGTGCAATTGATGACCTTGGCGCACGAGAGCCTTTCCCAACTCTCGACCGACAAAACCCGTAGCTCCGGTCAGTAGTATTTTCATGGGGCCTCCTCTAGCTCCTAGGATTAGGGTTCTACTTTGTACAAGTTTTGTCAAATATTATTAAGCAAAAATATTATACAGAAATTGACAAAATGCTTATGATTAAGAAAATAAGGGGATGATGGAAAATTACAGCATCTTAGCCGCGTCCGAAATTTCAGGGGCCTCTCCGGAAACCATCCGCGCCTGGGAAAGACGCTATGACGCCGTGCGGCCAAGACGCCTTCCTAACGGGAGACGCGCCTACAGCTCCGCGGATGTGGAGAAATTAAAACTCCTCAACCGACTGACCCATGACGGCCATCCCATCGGACGCATTGCCTCCCTCGGTATCGGCGAGTTGGCGCGGATCGCCGACAAACATCGCCCCATACATCACCCCTTAACCTCCCAAGCGATCGAAGGATTGAGGGATTTCGACATCGATAGGATCAGCGAGATTTTAGAAAAGGCGAAGCTGGGCCTCGATACGAGAAGCTTTATCTTGGATTTCGCGTCCCCTCTCATGGCGGAAGTGGGCCAACGCGTCGAAACGAAGGAAATCTCCATCGCCCAAGAGCACCTCCTCTCGTCCTTATTGCGTTCCCATTTCGGATCCCTTCTCAAACTCTCCTACGCCGTGAAGCCGGAAAAATGGCTCCTCTTCACCACGCCCGAGGGGGACTTCCATGAGTTCGGGATCCTCTTATGCGCGGCTCTTTGCCTCTCGCACCGGATCGGCGTCCATTACCTCGGACCCAATCTCCCTGCGGACGAACTCGCCGGCGCCGTATCACGGCTCCAGCCGACGGCGATCGTGATCGGCACGACACTTCTACCGAAGGAATTGAGGGAAATAAATTTGTGCGAGTACTTCGATCAAATCGTCGAAGACACCTCGCCCAAAATTCCCATCTTCGTCGGCGGCGACGGCTACCATCCCAAGAAGGCTTCAAAGCGCATCACGTACGTCCCGTCGCTCCAAGCCTTCGACCGAAAGGTCGCCGGCCTATAAAGTCGGTTGGGGGGAAATGCGCTTCTCCAAGCAAAGGATGCGGTTGAGAGCCGCCACGTAGGCTTGCGCCGACGATACGATAATGTCCGTGTGCGCGCCGACCCCTCGCGCCGTCTTGCCGTCCAGATGCAGCTCGACCATCGTCTCGCCCTGGGCGTCCGTGCCTTCCGTCACGGCGTTCACCGTGTACTTCACCAAAGACCCCTTGAATTTCGAGATCTTCCTCAGCGCCTTGAAGGTCGCATCCACCGGGCCCGCGCCCGTCTCCGTCACCTTGACCTTTTTCGCCTTCCCCTTTTTGGGGTTCACGGAGACTTGCACTACGGCCTTGGGTTTTTTCCGGCTGCCACAGACGACGTCGACCGATTCCAGGACGAATTTCTCCATCGCGCTCTTGGCGCTGAGACCGGTCACGATCAATTCCAGATCTTCTTCGAAAATGCTCTTCTTCTTATCCGCCAGTTCCTTAAACCGGACGAAGGCTTGGTCCAAAGCTTCATCGGAGAGATCATAACCCATGCCCTTTAAGCGAGCCCGGAAGGCATGCCGGCCGGAGTGCTTTCCCAAGATGTAACGATGCTCCGTCAGCCCGATATCCGCGGGCTTCATGATCGAGTATGTCATCTCGTTCTTGAGAAGGCCGTCCTGGTGGATGCCGGACTCGTGGGCGAAGGCATTGGCGCCCACGATGGCTTTGTTCGGCTGCACGGAAATGCCGGTAATGGCCGTCAACAAGCGGCTCGTCGGGTAGATTTGCTCGGTGATGATACCGGTGGTGGGTCCCAGCTTATCCTGACGGATGTTCAAGGCCATCACCACTTCTTCCATCGAAGCGTTACCCGCGCGTTCGCCGATACCGTTGATCGTGCACTCCACCTGACGCGCGCCCTGCTCGATCGCGGCCAAGGAATTGGCCACAGCCAGTCCCAAGTCGTTATGGCAGTGGACGCTGATCGTCGCGCGGTCGATGTTCGCGACTTTTTGCCTCAGATGGGCGATCAATTTCGAATACTCGGAGGGAATCGTGTAGCCCACCGTATCGGGCACGTTGATCGTCGTGGCTCCCGCCTCGATCACCGCCTGGTAGACCCGGGCCAAGTAGTCCCAATCGCTGCGTGTCGCGTCCTCGGCCGAGAACTCCACGTCCTCCGTGTATTTCTTGGCATGACGGACCGCCGCCACCGCGTCTTCCAGGACCTGCTCCCGGGACTTCCTCAATTTATACTTCAGATGGATATCGGAGGTGGCGATGAAGGTGTGGATACGCGTCCTCTGCGCGTCCCTGATGGCTTCCCAACACCGGTCGATATCGCCGGTATTGGCCCGCGACAGGCCGCAAATGATCGGGCCTTTCACTTCGCGAGCGATGCGCTGAACAGCCTCGAAATCGCCTCGTGAGGCAACCGGAAAGCCGGCTTCGATGATGTCCACGTTCAACCGGGCCAACTGATGCGCCATGCGCAACTTTTCCTCGGTATCCATGCTGTAGCCGGGCGACTGTTCGCCGTCCCGTAACGTCGTATCGAAAATTTTAACAAACGGATTCATATAATGACCTATAACCTTATAAGTTCTTGATGCGTTGTCGATGAAGGAGAGCGGAAACTACTCGGATCCTGCCGCGGTCCGGTCGTTTTCCAAAACACGGAGCTGGGGAGGATTCTTCGCTTTCACTCTAGCTGATTTTTTTTGGCGTGTGATTAGGCTGGCCAGGCCTAGGAAAGGCCCGGAAAGCGCGTACGTGCAGGCACAGATGAAGAGGCCGATATTCGGATTGATGGCGATCGATCCGAATAAGATAGTGGCTCCGACCAGGAACAAAAAGAAGTTGCTCTTATTGACGTTGAAGTCCTTAAAGCTCGCGTAGCGTATCGAGCTCACCAGAAGAAACGCCAAGGCAGGCATGATCACCAACGCCACGGGAGTCTTCACCGTATCGAAGTCACGAAAACGATCTTGATAGAATAAAATGGTCATGATGATGACACCCGCTGCCGGAGGGGATGGCAATCCCTGAAACTTCCCCTTTTCCACCTTTCCGGCTTGGACGTTAAAACGCGCTAATCTCAAGGCAACGCACGCGAAATAAATGAAGCATAAGAAAAATCCGACTTCCTTATAAGCATGGAGATTCCATTGATACATCAAAATGGCCGGCGCCAGTCCGAACGACGATAAATCGACCAGGGAATCGAACTCCTTCCCGAAATCGCTCTCCGCCTTCGCCATACGCGCCACGCGCCCGTCGATCAGGTCAAAGAAGCCGGCGATGAAGATCGCCCAAGCCGCCTGGTTGAAATCGTGGCCGATCGACTTGATGATGGAGGCGAATCCGAAGAACATGCTCCCCGCCGTGCACAGGCTCGGCAAAACTTGAACGCCTCTTGAAATATTGGCTCGTTTCATAAAATCTACTGACGGGGATGATACTCCTCTTGCCGGATATCTTCCACCGTAATTACGTTGATCAGTTTATTCAGCTGCTTGATGATTTGCTCGATGATCTGGGGGCTTCCGTGGGTCACGATCGTCATCTTCGACAGCGTGGAATCCTCCGTGGGAAAAACCGTCAGACTGTCGATATTATACCCCTTCGACGCGAAAAGACCCGCGATGCGCGCCAAGACGCCGAATTCGTTTTCCACCAGCACTTCTATCGTATGGGAAAATTCCATGTATACGCTCGCTCATTAGGCTAACAGCATATCATCCAACGCCTTGCCCGCAGGCACCATCGGGAGGACGTTTTCCTCCTCGGCCACTTGGAAATCGATCAAGACGGGTTTCTTGACCTTCAAAGACTCCAGCAAAACGCCTTCGACGTCCTTGGGCTTGTCGCACACGAACCCGACCGCCCCGTAGGCCTCCGCCAACTTCACGAAATCGGGCATCGCGTGCATCTCGGATTCGGAGTAGCGGCGGCCGTAGAAATATTCCTGCCACTGCCTCACCATCCCTAAATAACCGTTGTTGATGATCGCCGTCTTGACGGGGAGGTTGTATTGCACCGCCGTCGCCATCTCCTGGATGTTCATCTGGATGCTGCCGTCCCCGGAGATGCAGAAAACCGTTTCCTGCGGGTAGGCCACCTGCGCCCCGATCGCGGCCGGCAAACCGTAGCCCATCGTCCCCAGCCCTCCCGAAGTGCACCATTTACGGGGCTGGATGAAGGGGAAAATCTGCGCCGTCCACATCTGATGCTGACCGACGTCGGTCGTGATGATGGTTTTGCCCTGCGTCACGTCGTAGATCTTTTGAATCACATATTGGGGTCTCAGAGCGCCGGCCATGTCCTGAGGGTAGTAGATCGGGTGCTCTTTCTTCCACGTCTTAATTTGCTGGTGCCAGCCTTCCACCGAATCATAATACGCCTTCGTGCGCTTCGGATCCTTGTCCACGATGGCGAGCAACTTCTGCAGCACTTCCTTGGCGTCGCCGACCAGTCCCACGTCGACGGCGACGTTCTTCCCGATCGAGCTCGCGTCGATGTCCAGATGGATCTTCTTCGCTCCCGTCGCGAACTTCTTCAAGTCACCCGTCACGCGGTCGTCGAAGCGAGGGCCCAAGGCGATCAGGAGGTCGGCGTTGTTCATGGCCATGTTGGCCCAATAGCCGCCATGCATGCCGATCATCCCCATCGACAAGTCGTGGTTCCCCGGGAAACCGCCCAAACCCATCAGCGTGATGCCGACAGGCAAATTCAATTTTTCGGCGAATTGGCGCACGAGATCCGAAGCCCCGGAAGCCACGACGCCGCCGCCCATGTAGAGGACGGGACGCTTCGATCGGTAAATCAGTTCGATCGCCTCTTCCATGGGGCCAGCCGCCGGGACTTTTTCGGGCTTATAACCGCGCAAATTGACTTCTTTGATCCCCGTGTATTCCGCCGTCGCTAAAGTCACGTCCTTCGGAACGTCCACCAACACCGGTCCCGGCCTGCCCGTGCTCGCGATGAAATAAGCTTGCCGCAGGATGCGCTCGAGATCGTTGACGTCCTTCACCAGGTAGTTGTGCTTCGTGCACGGCCGCGTGATGCCGACGATATCCGCCTCTTGAAACGCGTCGTTGCCGATCAAATTCACCGGCACTTGCCCTGTAATACACAGCATGGGCACGGAATCCATCATCGCCGTCACCAAGCCGGTGACCGTATTCGTGGCCCCAGGGCCAGACGTGGCCAAGCAGACTCCGGGCTTTCCTGTCACGCGCCCATAGGCGTCCGCCATATGCGTGGCACCTTGTTCATGACGCACCAGGTAGTGCTTAATTTTATCCTGCTTATAGATCTCGTCGTAGAGATAGAGGAGCACGCCGCCCGGATAACCGAAAATGGAATCCACGCCTAAATCCGCGAGCGTTTTGAGCAATATCTGGGCACCGGTCATTTTCATAGGAAATCCAGTTTTTTCGCCGTCCCTCTTGAGTTTGTCAAACAGTTTTGGGGATTTATGAGACTTTAACCGGGAAACCGAAGGTAATTCGGAACGACCGCTTTTTCTAAGTTTGGCGACTTGGAAAATTCCTCAAAGGCTAAAAATCCGACATGGCTTGCACGCGGCATATGGAGGGGAAACGGCGCCGCGATCAGCCGCTCAGGTCCCAGGGAGGCTATCTCCTCCCATGCGATGCCGACGCCGTTGCCAAGAACCAAAAAAGACAAGTCTTTCTCCACTTTTTCCATCTCTTCCCTCAAGACCCGGGGAGCGATGACACCCTCCTCTCCGAAAAGGACGACATCTTTCCCACCCCAAACGTAGAGCCCGGCGTAGACCTCGCCTCGGAACGCGTTCAGAAGCGGCAAGACCACCCCGTCAAACCCGAAACCATTCATGGCCAGCGCCTTGAGTGTCGAAACGCCGACGAGAGGCTTCCCTGTCGAGAGGGCGAACCCTTGGGCCGCCGCGATCCCGATCCGCAACCCCGTGAACGAGCCGGGACCGACGGAAACCGCGAAGAGATCGATCTCGGAAAGTGCGCATCCGCATTGACTCAAGAGTTGATCCACCATGGGCAGCAGCCGCTCGGAATGCTGGACGGACACGGAAAGGGTGATCTCCCCGACGATCTTCCGCTCCGTGTCGGAAGCCCCTTCGGGCATTTCCAGGAGAGCGACGCTCCCGGTGAGGGTCGACGTTTCGAGGGCGAGGATTTTCATTTTAAAAAAGTGTTCGGACGATAAAAAATTAGCAACCTTTATTTAGAGGTACCGATGGCTGCGTAAAGATTAAGGAGATATCATGCCCCTCACGACATCGAGCATCGCGACTTTTTTAGGAGTTCTCCAAACCCTTCCTCCGGAACTTCAGAGACTAACCAATGGTGTCCCGATCAACCAGTTACCCGCACCTGTCGCAAAAAAGTTAACCGATGAGGGAAGAGCAGCTTGGCTAGAATTAATCAATGGAGATCATGGTTCTATCTCCATTACGGATCTCTCAAGCGCTACGGTGATGAATAAGCAAAATATAAGGGGCCGTATCCTTCAGGGCGCCGTCACTATACCCCAAATCTTGGCGGTCGCCGCCGCTTATGAGTCGACCGGACAATTACCTATGATTGAAATCGTAAGAGACCGTTTTCATGCCTTGCAATATAGAGTCTTTTCAGCGGCGGACTATGAAGTTTTACTCGCCGCCGAATACCTTGGACTATCTTATCTCCGGGTTAAAATTACCGAAGCGCCGGAGGATTACGACTGGAAATGCCCTCCTCCCGGAAAGATAGAGCATACACAATCGCTAGAAGATCTGCAGAATGTCGGTTCTCACAATTCCGCACTCATCAATGCGACAGAATCCGGGAGAGCCAGCCTATTAAAGCTCTTACTAAGAACTTGGGGAATCGATTTTAACGAGATTCTAGTTGTCGACGCAAAAATTCCTATTCAAGGTCTGCTCGTTGACGCGACCTCACCAAATGAATACGGGACCCGAAGCTGGTTTAGCAGGAATCCCCCTATCGGGCCGGCGGAAGTCGCTTTCATTATCCCGAAGAGATGCGCTCGTATGCTGCCCCAATCAGGAGCGAATGGTTGGGAAATCATTGAAAAGCCTAATGTCGTCTTAAGCGTCAATTTTCAAAATGGCGACATCGCTCTCACGAGAAACTAAGCTCTAAAAATAACCGCGAATCTTCGCGATCATCCCGGAAAAATCCCACAAGCTTTGGATGTCGTTCAGGGTCACCAGCAGCATGAGGGAGATCAAGAGGACGAAACCCGCCTGTTCGGCCCATGCGCGCACCTTGACCGAGACTGGGCGGCGCGTGACGGTTTCCACCGCGAAGAAGAAAAGATGGCCTCCGTCCAACACGGGAAGCGGCAATAGGTTCAACAGACCCAACTGGATGCTCAAGAAGCAGAGGAAGAATAGGAAATCCGATAGGCCGGATTTCGCGGCCATGGCGGATGCCTGCGCGATGCGGATCGGACCGCCCAGCGTTTTATAGGAAAGGTCGAAGCTGACCAGGCGCTTTAAGACAGACAAAGTCATCCCGCACAGCTTGAGGTTTTCCTCCGTGCCTTTCTTGAAGGCTTCGACCAAACCGTACTTCTTTTTCGTATACGCGTCGCTATGGCGGCTAGTGTCCTTCTTGACGCCCATCAGCCATTTCTTCAGGCTCTCGTCGTATTTGGGAGTGACGGCTAGCACCTCGGTTTTTCCGTCGCGACTGATCGTCACGGAAAGGCCCTTCCCCGCGCTCTCCCCCACTTTATCCGACATGTCCGTCCAGGTTTGGATGGGTTGGTCGTTCACGGCGAGGACGACGTCTCCCACACGCATCCCGCCCGCATCCGCGGGGCCTCCCGGGCTGACTTCGTCGATGACCGGGTCGTTGCCGATGAAATAACTCGGCTCGATTCCCGAAAAGCCCGCTTGCGTTTCCTTATTTTTCTCGAGGGCGACCGGCTTGTCCAAAAGCGCTCCACCGCGACTGACTTTGAAGACGACCGTTTCGTCGGCATGCAGCATCACGTAGTTGATTACCGACTTCCAATCAGCGAACGTTTCTTCGCTTCCGTCCTTCTCGCGCGAGATCGAAAGGATCTCGTCGCCCTTTTCCAATCCGGCCTTTTCCGCGGGGGATCCCTGGCGTACGCCGACGACCACGGGTTTTTGATCCAAATACACGGGCTCTATCCGTCCGATCATGAAGATGACCGGCATCACGAGGGCCGCCAAGAGGAGGTTCATGAAAGGTCCGGCGAACACCACGATGGAGCGGCGCCAGATCGGTTTCTTGGAGTACGCTTTTTCAGGAGGGATGTCGGGATCCGGGTTATTGGGATCCTCCCCCATCATCTTGACGTAACCGCCGAAAGGAAGGGCCGACACCGTATAGAGCGTTTCGCCTCTCCGGAAAGAAATCAGCTTGGGACCGAATCCGATGGAAAAGACTTCGACGCCGATGCCTTGTTTCTTGGCCGCGTAAAAATGCCCGAACTCGTGCACGAAAACCAAGACTCCCAAGGCAATGATGAAATAAAGAATGGTCATGAAGACGCCTTTCTCAAAATTTGTCCCGCCATTGTACGCGCCCAGCCGTCGGCGTCCAATATATCTTCGAGTTTTTTCTGGGGTTTAGGCTCGTGGGCCCGCATCGTTTCGGCGATGACTTTGGGGATGTCGGTGAAGCGGATTTTCCGGTTCAAGAAGGCGTCGACCGCCACCTCGTTCGCCGCATTGAGGACCACGGGCAGGGTTTGTCCCGCCTTCAACGCTTCATAAGCCAAGCGGAGACTGGGGAATTTTTCCGTATCCGGCTTGAAGAAGGTCAACGTCCCCGACTCGGTCAAATCCAGGCTCTTCACACCCGACTCCACCCTCTCCGGGTGGGCCATCGCGTAGGAGATCGCGCACCGCATGTCCGGAACGCCCAACTGGGCCATGACCGACCCATCGACATATTCCACCATCGAATGGATGATGCTTTGGGGGTGGACGACGACAGCCACTTTTTCTGGCGGCATGCCGAAAAGCCAGGCTGCTTCGATGACTTCGAGCCCCTTATTCATCAAGGTCGCGCTGTCGATCGTGATTTTCGAGCCCATCTTCCAATTAGGGTGTTTCAAGGCCTCGTCCAAGGTGATGTCGGCGAATGTCTTCGGATCGCGGTGGAGGAAAGGCCCGCCCGAAGCGGTTAGGAGGATCCTCTTCACGTCGACGATACGGTTACCCTGTAAGCATTGAAAAACCGCGCTGTGTTCGCTGTCGATGGGCAGGATCGAAACGTTCTTAGACCGCGCCAATCCCGTCATGAGCTCGCCCGCGATGACCATGCTTTCTTTATTGGCCAGACCAATGGTCTTCCCCGCTTCGATCGCCGCCATCGTGGGACGCAAACCCGCGGCCCCTACGATCGCCGAGATCACGAAATCAGAATCTGGAAAAGCCGCGACTTCTTCATTACCCGTGTTTCCGAAGATGATTTTAGTTTTTGGAAAACGTTTTTGGAGGTCTTGAGCGTCGCTCTCTTTCGCCACCGAGACAATTTTCGGGCGAAACGCTTCGATTTGCCCAGCCACGCTTTCAATCTTGTTCCCGGCGGCAAGTCCCGCGACTTCAAAGCGATCGGGATGCCTCGCGACAATATCCAAAGCCTGAGTGCCGATCGATCCTGTGCTGCCTAAAACGACGATTTTTTTCATAACGGAATTCGCCTATTCAAAAACGAGAGAGAAAGTAAACCACCGGAGCTGCGAAGAGCAAGGCGTCGATACGGTCCAGCATGCCTCCATGGCCGGGAATCATCGTGCCTGAATCTTTAGCGCCGACGCTCCGCTTGAGGAGAGATTCGGAAAGGTCTCCGATGGGGCCGACGACTGCGACCACCGTCGCAAGGACTAAGCCTTGGGAGACGCCAATGGGCCGGCCGAAAATGATCCAAAAAACGAAGAATCCGAGCCAGCTTCCCGCCATACCGCCGAAAAATCCTTCGATACTCTTGCCAGGAGAAACCTGCGGCGCGAGCTTATGTTTCCCGAAAGCGCGACCCGCGAAGTAAGCGGCGGTGTCGTTCATCCAAACGGTCCCCAACAGGAAGAAGACCCAAAATAAGCCGTTCTCCCAATCCCGTATCAACCCGATCAAGCCGCCGAACGTCCCGACATACAGGATACCCACGAAGATCGCGGCGATGCGCCCGATCGCCCCCTCGATCTTTCCGGGGCAAAAGCAAAAATAGGCGAACAGAAGGATCAAAAGGCTCGAGATTTCCGACAGAGCCTTTTCCGGGAAAAAAGGGCAAAAAAGGACGAAGCCCAGATGGAACGACCCTAGGCCCATGGCGTAAGTTTTTTCGTTCCGGGGCAATGAAATGAGCGTGAAGAACTCCCACAAGGCGGCGCCGACACAAAAGACGACCACGAGCTTGAAGGCGATCGTATGTGACGTCAGCAAGGAGGCGATCAGGAAAGGAGCGGCGATGAGGACCGTGATCACGCGCTGCTTCAGCATCAGGAAACCACTTTAAGTTTAACTTCGGACTTCAGTTGATCGGTCGTCTTCCCGAAGCGGCGTTCCCGCCCCTGGTATTCTTCGATGGCTTTCAGGAGATTCTCCCTATGAAAATCCGGCCAGTTTGTCTCGGTGAAATAAAGTTCCGTGTAGGCGGACTGCCAGAGCAGGTAATTGCTGATGCGGTGCTCGCCGCTCGTCCGGATCAAGAGGTCTGGATCCGGCATGCCCGCCGTGTCGAGGTAACGGGAGAAGTTCTCGACGGAGATGAAGCTGTCCTTCAACGCCCCACTCTCCTTCTCCTTCAGGATCTCGTGCACGGCCCTCACGATCTCGTCGCGGGAGCTATAGCTCAAGGCCAACACCAGATTCATCTTATCGAAGCCGCTCGTGATCCGTTCGGTCTCCCTCAGTACCGCCAAGACGTCGGCCGGCAACCTCTCGACGTCGCCGATCGACAAAAGACGGATTTCGTTTTTAACGAGCTTGTCGCGCTTACTTAAAAGGAACTCCTTCAGGAGGGCCATCAAGGCGGCGATTTCATCCTTGGGCCGGGCCCAGTTCTCCATCGAAAAGGCGTAAAGGGTCAGGTATCGGATCCCGAGATCGCGGCATGCCGTGACGATCTCGTCGACGTTTTCACTCCCTTGCCGGTGGCCTTCCACGCGGGGCAAGCCCTTGAGCTTGGCCCAACGACCGTTTCCGTCCATGATGATCGCGATATGTTGGGGGAGCTTTTTAAGATCCATCACCGACCTAAACTTCCATGATTTCTTTTTCTTTGTGGGTCAGGAGGGAATCCAGCTGGGCGATGGCCGCGTCCGTCATCTTTTGGACTTCGGCTTCCCACTTCTTCAAATCGTCTTCGGAGAGGTTCTGCTCCTTTTGGAGCTTCTTGATCGACTCATTGCCCTCGCGGCGGATATTCCGGATGGTCACCCGGCTCTCTTCCGTCACCTTTTTAGCGATCTTCACGAGATCCTTGCGGCGTTCCTCCGTCAAAGCTGGGATATTGATGCGGATGACCTTGCCGTCGTTCACGGGTTGGAGCCCGAGATCCGCCTTGTGGATGGCCCGCTCGATCTCCTGGATCGCCGACTTGTCCCAGGGCGAGAGCGTCAACGTGCGGCTGTCGGTCACGTTCACGGTCGCGACTTGGTTGAGCGGCATGGTGCTACCGTAATACTCGACCTTCACGCCGTCGACCAGACCGACGGAAGCGCGACCGGTCCTTAGACGAGAGAACTCGTGCCGGAGGGCTTCGATGCCTTTGTCCATTTTCTGCTTAATCTCGGATTGAATCTTGGGATCCATACGTTCCTCCTTCTAAGAAACTAAAGTGCCGATCTTAGCTCCCATCACGACTTTCTTGAGATTGCCCTTGGTGAACAAGTCGAAAACGACGATCGGCAGGCTATTTTCCATGCACAGGGAAATGGCCGTCGAGTCCATGACTTTCAGGTTCTTCTTCAAAACGTCGATGTAGCTAAGCTTCGGGAAGCGCTTGGCCTTCTTATCCTTGAAAGGATCGGCCGAGTAGACGCCGTCGACCTTCGTCCCCTTGAGGATGACGTCGGCCCGCACTTCCATCGCGCGAAGGGCGGCGGCCGTGTCGGTGGAAAAATAGGGATTCCCCGTGCCCGCGGCGAAAATCACCACCCTCTTCTTTTCCATATGGCGCACGGCGCGGCGGCGGATATAGGGCTCGGCGACCTGCTGCATGCTGATGGCCGAAAGCACGCGGGTATAGACGCCCATCTTTTCCAAGACGTCTTGGAGGGCGATGCTATTGATGATGGTCGCGAGCATCCCACTGTAATCGGCGGAAGCGCGGTCCATCCATTCCTGGGTGGCTCCGCGGATGAAATTACCACCCCCAATGACGACGGCGATTTCGACTCCGAGATCGTGGACTTCCTTGATTTCGCGGCTGAGACTGCGGACGAATTCGGGATCAATGCCCGTTTGGCCACGCCCCGAACCGGCCATGGCCTCTCCCGATAACTTGATGAGAACCCTCTGAAAATGAGGTTTCAAGCGTACCCCTTTTAACGGCTTTACGACGATTGGGAAATCTCCTCACCGACTTGAAAACGAACCACTTCCACGATCTGGGCCTGAGGGTCTTTTTGCTTCAAGAAAGCCCCGACCGACTGCTTGCCCGTCGTGTCCTTGATGAAGATCTGCTCGACCAGACAGTTTTCGATGAAGAAACGGTTCACTTTGCCTTCCAGGATCTTGTCGATGATGTTCGCCGGCTTGCCCGCGAGATCCGGAGAAGCCTTGGCAATGTCCTTTTCCCGGGCCACCACGTCGGCCGGCACGTTCGCCCTTTCCACGAACCGGGGGTTCATGGCCGCCACATGCATGGCCACGTCCCGGATCGTATCGGCGTCAAGTCCCGCGCTCTTCACGCGGATGACGACGCCGATCTTGGAACCCGCGTGGATATAAGCCGAAAGCTGCTCGCCCGCGCCCGCCGTGACCACCTTGGCACGGCGGATCGACATGTTTTCGCCGACCTTGGCGATCAAAGCGTTCAAGGAGTCCTGGATGGTGCCTTCCCCAGCTTTCAACGCCAACAAAGCGTTGAGATCGGCAGGCTTCGCCTCGACCGCCTTTTCCGCCAACGTGTTCAGATACGCCTTGAACTGATCCGTATTGGCGACGAAATCCGTCTCGCAGTTCAACTCCACCAGCGAAGCCGACTTCTTATCCGCGGATAAAGCCAAACCGACCAAGCCTTCGGACGTCGCGCGCCCGGCCTTCTTCGCCGCCTTGACGGTGCCTTCCTTGCGCAGCTGGTCGATGGCCTTTTCCAAATCGCCTTCGCA
Organism: uncultured Pseudomonadota bacterium; assembly: GCA_964555055.1. Classification (GTDB taxonomy): domain Bacteria; phylum UBA10199; class UBA10199; order JACPAL01. Next base: position 209,632 of record CAZKQW010000002.1, read on the forward strand.
GGCGGTCAGGGCCTTCTTGCAATCCATCATTCCGGCGCCGGTTTTCTCGCGCAATTCCTTGACTAATTCGGCAGTGATTTCAGCCATAAAATTTCCTTGTGTGAAAGATGATCAATATTACTGGAGCGTCGCCGTGGCCGCTTCGGCCTTTTCGCGGGACGCGAAGGACCGCTTGGAGCCCGACTCGTCCTCGACGCGATCGCGGATCACGTTCTGACGTTGGACGAGACCTTCCAAGCACGCATCGGCCATCTTCTGGGTGAAATAACGGATGGACTTCAACGCGTCGTCGTTACCGGGAATCAGGAAGTCGATGCCTTCGGGATTGCAGTTGGTATCCGCGACGGCCACGACCTTAATGCCCAAACGGCGGGCTTCCTTTAGGGCGATGTCTTCCTTGCTGGGATCGATGACGAAAATGACGGAAGGCAAACCCGGCATATCCTTGATGCCGCCCAGGGATTCGGTCAACTTCTCGATCTCGCGGTCAGCCATGAGGCGTTCCTTCTTGGTCAAAACTTCCAAAGAACCGTCTTCCTTCTTCTTCTCCAGGGTCTTCAAACGGTCGATGGAGGCTTGGATCGTCTTGAAGTTCGTCAACGTTCCGCCCAACCAACGGTGGGAAACGGAGAACATCTGGGCCCTCTTGGCCTCTTCCACGATGATGGGCTGGGCCTGCTTCTTGGTCCCGACGAAAAGCACGTGACCGCCTTTGGCGACCGACTTGCGGATGTAATCATAGGCCTGCTGGCTCAACCCCGCCGTCTTTTGAAGATCGATGATATGGATCCCGTTGCGGGAGCCATAAATATAAGGTTTCATTCGAGGGTTCCAACGGTGGGTCTGGTGACCGAAGTGGACTCCCGCTTCGAGCATTTCTTTGACGGACATATCGGACATGAAACTTTCTCCTTAATTACGTGATTAAAAACGCCTTTTCCAAAAAGGCTTCGGGGGTATACTGGATCGGCCGGCGAATGCAAGGGAAAGTTAGGCAACCCCCCCGACGCTCGGTGGAACGTCGGGGTCTCGAAACGATCCAAATCAGAACTTATAATTCCCTTTGAATGGTATTGCGGATATTGACAAAGGCTTCTGGCAATCGAGGACCTCCCCAATGCCCTACGATGGAAGTCCCCCAGCCGCCCCAAGGCAACTTAGAGTCAGCCCCTGGCGCCGGAACGTTCCTATAAACATGCCCCCACCTCATATTGCCACTCAATCTTTGACCTTTCTCTGGATCGCGACAGAGGACAACCCCTGTTAAACGAGAACTCATTCTATTAGCGGCTTGGACGGCTTCATCTGCAGTTTTAAAAGTCGCGAATCCCACTGCAGGACCAAAGACTTCCACCGTGTGGTTTCTGTTGAAGATCCTGCCGTAGGCTTGCTCGCCAATCGAGTAAAGGACGGCTCCCTGCCAGTATCCTTGTTGAGGCAGCTCTGATGGAATCTCCTGGGTATAGAAATGGCGCACTCCATCAAGCGGCGCCCCATCATTAGGATCGGCGTTCAACATCCATCTCAGCCGTTTCGCGAAATCATGCTTCGGATCCTTCGCCATAGGCCCAAAATCGGTATCAGGCGCTGAAGGGTCGCCGATAATCATCTTTTCGATCCTCTGCTGGACCTTCAGCATGATGCGGGCCGTTCTTTCTTCGCTTCCTTCCACCTGAACCAACCTTAACCCATTGCAGTTTTGGTTCACGTTTCTCTTCGCGAAAGACTGAATGATGAAATCGACGGCTTCTTCATCGGAAACGTCATCCGCTATGATAAGGACGCCCTGCCCTCCCAACTCTCCCGAGGCGATGGCGCCATGCTTGACGGCTCGACTCTGTAAATCCAACCCCGTTTCCACGCCTCCCGTAAAGAAGAAGGCATCCACATCATGGCTCTCCGCCAAGGCCGTTCCGAAACTATGGCCTCCGAAAAGACAGTTCAAGACTCCCGCCGGGAAGACATCCTTGATCCACTCCATGACTTTCGCTATCGCCCGGGGAGCGACCGTGGAAGGACGCATTACGACGGTATTGCCGGCCAATAAAGCGGTGAATACGGGATCGAACAAGCTTCGATATTCGTAGTTAAAAGGACCGACGATACCAGCCACGCCCACGGGCACATTCTCGGATCGGTAGGGATTACCACCTTTTTTCGTGGTGCCGGTCGAAACCTCAACAAACAATAAACGTCTTAATACAGCCTCCCGATCGACCAACCTCCCACTAATACTTCCAGCCTCTTCGATGGCTTCCCGGTGGTGCTTTCCCATTTCCAACGTCAATAAGGAGGCCAACTCTTCTTTATGCTCTTCGATGATGCGGACAGCCCGTTGAACCATCTCGAGCCGCTTTTCAAAGCCCGTACTGGCCCACATATCCCGAGCCGCGACCGCCGCGTTAATGGCGTTCTTAGGCATGTCGGGAGTCCACAAAATCTCAGAAGTCCTCGCTTCAGCCCCAAAACGGACGTCACAAGCATAGACCCTGTCTCTCTTCGGACAGTCGGCTTCTGCGACGGGCACTTGAACACCATTAATAATGCTCGTGATTCTTGCGATTCCCCCGGTAAATGGAATTGGCGCGCTCATGATGTATATCCCCCTTTTTGACTCATACGATTAGAATTAGCTCAACTCGCTTATTCAACAGTCGAAACTGGTGAAAAGAAGTTTCGAAAAAAGCTCCAAAAAACGAAAAATAATTCCCGATTAATTTCTGGTTGCGGAAAAATGGAGGGCAAAATAAGGGCGGGTTTCGTTTTTCAGGGCCGCCTTGGTGGAACTGGCAGACACGCCAGACTCAAAATCTGGTGCCTTCACGGGCATCTCGGTTCGATTCCGAGAGGCGGCACAAGGTATATAGGACAAAAGGGTTAGAGGTCTCTCTAACCCTTTTCATTTAGGGCTGGGAGTTAAAAACCCAAGACCAATTCGATCTTTTCTCGGACCTCCTTCATCCTCTTGGGCGAGGCCTTCCCCAATTCCTCATGGAATCTTTGATTATCGATCGCCCGTAGCTGGTCGATCATAAGATCCGAATCTGACTTCAAACCCGCTTCGCCCTTCTTGAAGTGGACCCTCATGATCTCGACTGCGGGATTCACCTTGGAAGTGAACGGACAAACGATCGTCGACGGGTGGCGCCCGTTCATGACGTCCGTTTGAAGCACTAAAACCGGCCTTATTTTTCCGGCTTCGCTCCCGAAACGGGGGTTCAAGTTGGCCGAATAGACGTGGGATCTCTTGATCTTCACTCGGGCAGGTCTTCCAGGAGCTCGAAGTTCTTGATAAAATCGGATGTTTCCTTCTGGAGCCGCAGGACGTCCTTCTTCAACTTCTTTTGCATCAACATCTTTTTTTGGAGCTTCGTGTAAAAAGCGACCGCTTGGTTAATGAAGGCGTTTCTGGGGACTTTGATCCTCTTCAAGAGGCTCTCGGCCTCCTCGAACACCGAATCTTCCAGCTTAAGCGAAAGGGCCTTGGACATGAGTATATACTCTAAGAATATACCCTAAAAGTCAATTCAATGCTTCACGAATTCCCATAACCTTTTGGCGTCGATGGGAGTTTCCGTTTCCCCCCGGCACGACAGCCAGCAGACGTCGCAGTCGTTCTTCGCGACCTTGTCGGGATGATACTCGCTCCAATGCATCATCACCGGCATCTCCGAGCAGCGCTTGATGTAGCCGTCCGGCGTCATCTGGATGAAGTTCACCCCCGCGCGGCAGTCCTCGATGTGGCCGCGGCGGAAGAACTCGGGGATGCGCTTCAAGTAATACTCCGACGTCATGATGTTCCCCTGCTTCGCCCGGAGTTCGAGGAGCTCGCCGATGACGTCTTGGAGCTTCGACAACTGCGCGTCGCGCACACGGTACTGGTCCTTGTCGTTCTTGTACGTGCTGTAGGAACTGAACGAGATCTTCGCGCCCCACTCATAGGCTTGCTTCGCCAAAGGGACGATATGGTCGATGTTCTTGTCCATGATGACGGTGTTGAAGCCGATGTTGTCGAAGCCCTGGGCCGTGAGCTTGGGGACGAGGGTTTTGAAATGCTGCGTGAGCCCGGGCAGCTCGCGCTCCTTGTCGTGCTGTTCATCGATGTAATTCCTAGAAATCGTCACCTGGTTCATGCCGTGGTCGCAGATTTCCTTGAACTTCTCCTCCGTGAGGAGCTGGCCGTGCGTGATCATCGTCAGATAGGTGCAATGCGGGCGCACTTGGTCGATGATCTGGACGAAATCCTTCCTTAGCAACGGCTCGCCTCCGTTGAGGGAGAGGACGATGGGCTTGAACTTTTCGATGACGGGCCCGTAGTCCTTCAGCTGTGGGTAGTCTTTGATCTCCCAGCACGGGCAGAAATCGCATTGGGCGTTGCAAAGCTTGGTCACTTCGAGGTTGATGAGCCGCGGCCAGTTTTGGGCCTTGATCTTGAGGAAACGATAGATCCCTTCGACCTTTTTCGCCGCGGAAAGATTTTTGGAGAGCATCTCGGGCGATTAACGACCGTCGCTCATGAGGTCAATTGGAATTGGAAAATGGAGGAATTATAGAGTTTAGTGAAATGAAAAATTCTTGTTGGGACTATGTATGCTATTTGTATAATACAAAATAAGACATTTGCCATAAGCCAGGACTCTCATACGACCCATAAAATGAAATCCATTTCGAAGACACCCCACTCACAACCTCATATTAATCCCCGTACCGGCGAGATCTCTCTCGGAAAAGCCATCATCTGCCCAGGAAGTCGTCTCACCGATTTCCCTCAATTGCAGGGCAAGCGACTTATGGATTTTCTCAGCGTTTCCCTTCCCTGGCAGTTCATGGAGATGCCTTGGTTCGCGAACCTTCATGAAACTAAAAAATTATTCGGTGCCCAAATCGACAAAGTTACTCTCAGCGCTTGTCCTTATCCGGAAGGCATTACGATCGAAGAAGCCACGCGCGAAGAGGAAATTGCCTTCGTACAGCAAGAATTCCTCAAGGGACAACTCGGGGAACCGCACGAAAAAGGCGCCGTCGCGACGCATTACCGGAAGAACCCCATCTACGTCCATTACGCCTACAAGTACCCCTGGGGCGCCGTCGCTTCCTGTTGGGACCCTAAGAACATGATGTCGCAAGCCATCGAAGTGGTGTACGCATCGCCTTAATCCTTGCGATAAGATGCTTAGGCCGTGTGGTATAGGATCACGTAGACGAGGACCCCTGTCACCGACACGTACATCCAGACGGGCCAGGCGACCTTGGCGAGTTTACGGTGTTTTTGGACTTGGTTCTTCCAACCAAGCCATAAAGTCCGGATCGCCAAAAAGGGCGTGACGGCCGCCAACACCGTATGGCTTCCCAAGATGGAGAGGTAGAGCATTTTCATGAACCCTTCCCCCTGGTAGCGGTGCACTCCGGTCAGCGAGAATCGTGTGAGGTAGGACATCAAGAACACGATGGACGTCGCGAAGGCCGCCACCATCCATTTCTTGTGGGCCGGCAGGTCCTTTTTTTTCGCGGCTTGGAACCCGAGGAGCAGGAAAACCGCCGCCAGACCGTTGAGACACGCGTTCAAAAAAGCCAAACGGCTTCCCCAATCTTCCATCATTTCGTCTCCTTCAATAAGGCATCGATCGCCTTCAGCAAAGACTTGTTCCCGGTTTCCGCGAATTCGAAATAACCCCGAATCTCTCCGCTCCGGTCCACCAACACCATCCTCTCGCTATGGAATATCGTCGTCGCGTCTTCCTTGGCCACGCTGAGTTTGAACCCTTTCGTCGCGACGTCTTGGATGGATTGGGTATCCCCCGTCAGGAAAAACCATTTCTTAGGATCTGCATGGTACCTCTCGGCGTATTCCTTAAGACGCGCCGGCGTATCGGTTTCGGGATCTACTGTGATACTCACCCACTTCACTTCTTCTGACGGGACAAGGGTCTGCAAGAAAGCCATCCGTTGCGTCTGCGTCGGGCACGTTGCTCCGCAACCCGTGTAGATGAAATTGGCCACCCAGACTTTTCCTTTGAGGGACTCCAAACTCACAGACTGTCCCGACTGGCTCTGCAGCGAAAACGGAGGCAAGGACCCTAAACGCGAAAGGGGTTTGGCGCATGCGACAACCGCGAAAAAAGCGAACGCCAACAGTCGGATGCAAACTTTCGTAGTCCTTGATTTAACGGAAAAGTTCATGAATAAGCCGCGCTCATGACAAACGCCTCCGAAACTCACAAGAAAAAAGACCGTAGCCTGCTGATTCTTTTCAGCGTCATCGTCCTCGATTTGATTGGTTTCGGCGTGGTTGTTCCCATTCTCCCCTTTTACGTCCAACAGTTCGGCTCGACCGCCTCCACGCTCGGTATTATGGTAGCGTGTTATTCGGCGATGCAGTTTGTCTTCTCGCCGATATGGGGAGAGCTGTCGGATAAGTATGGACGTAAGAATATTCTCGTCTTCACCATCGCCGGCACCTGCGTCGGACTCACGCTCACCGGAAAAGCCACGTCTCTAGCCATGCTCTTCGCCGGCCGCATCCTCTCCGGCATCTTCGCCGCCAACATCAGCGTCGCTTCCGCCTACGTCACCGACGTCACCGACGAGGAGAACCGCGCCAAAGGCATGGGCATGATCGGAGCGGCTTTCGGGATCGGCTTTCTCCTCGGGCCCGCGATGGGAGGCGCCCTCTCCCAATACGGTTATTCCATTCCTATCCTCGCCGCGGCCTGTTTAAGCGCCGTGAATTTGATCTATACGGCCCTTCGCCTCAAGGAGCCCGCGCGCCATCATCATGTTGAAAACAAGATTAAGACGAGCCTCCTGTCCCACCGGCCCATCTTGACGATGTGCCTCATCAACTTGATCTTCACTCTCGGGGTATCCCAGCTCGAGTCGGTCTTCGCCTTCTTCATGTCGGATCGCTTCCATTACGACGCCATGCACGTGGCCTACATCCTCGCGATGATGGCTTTAATCATGGCGGGCGTGCAAGGAGGTCTCATTAAGGCCCTCTCACAAAGATTCGGTGAAAGGATGCTCCTTCTCATGGGATCCCTGATGTTGGTCGCCGCTTTCTTTATAATCCCGCAATCCCCCACCGTCGCGATCCTCTTGGCGCCTTTGGCCATCGCCTCGGGAGGACGCGCCATCAGCCAGCCGTCCTTGATGAGCCTCACCTCAAAAAAAGCGGGACACCATCCCCAAGGGGCCGTCATGGGGATCTTTCAAGCGAGTGCGTCTTTAGGCCGTGTCTTCGGTCCCTTCATCGCCGGATTTTTGTATGATTATTGGCATGCGGCCCCATTCTACTTGGCGGCTGCGCTCTTGGGGCTCGTTTTTCTGATGACGATCAATACGTAATTAACTTTTGGCGTCCCACACTAAAACCGCCAGCAAGAGTGGAAGATAAATAATCGAAAAAAGGAAAAAGCTTTTTGCCCAAGCTACCCCAGAATTTTTGCGTAATCCCCATAAGCCCCAGGCGAAAAAGACACCTCCTAATAAAGCCGCAACCCAAAAATAAGCCATCCCCGCAACACCAAAAGCGACCGGATAAAGACTGACGGCGACCAAACCGAAAAGATAACGAATCATCGCGTGTTTGGTAGCTTCATCCCCCTGTTCGAGAGGTAATATTTTCAGACCCGCTTTCCCATACTCATCTTTGTGGAAGAGAGCGATCGCTTGGAAATGTGGGACTTGCCATAGGAAGAGTATCAAAAAAAGGATGAGCCCAGGCAAGGAAACTTCTCCGGTTGCCGCCGTCCACCCCATAAGCGGCGGCATAGCGCCCGGAACGGCACCCACTAGTAAGGCGAACGTCGTACGTTGTTTTAAAGGAGTGTAAAAGAAAACATAACTTACAAAAGCGATCAAACCCAAGAGAGCCGTCAAAGTGTTAGCGAAAAAGCCCAAGATGATGATTGAAATGAGGCAAAGAACCACGCCAAAAGTGAGGACGAAGTCAGGAGACATGCGGCCTGACGGCAAGGGACGATTGGCCGTACGTTCCATGAGACGGTCTAAGTCCCTTTCGAGATACATATTCATGGAATTTGCAGCACCTACCAAGAGCGTCGTGCCCAAAAGCGTTCCCAAGGCTTTCATGGGATCCAAAGCGTGACCACCACTTCTTCCCATCCAAAAACCACCCGCTGTGGTCATGATAACTAAGGCCGTCACGCGCGGCTTCATGAGAATGATGATGTCGGAAAAACGAGCCATGAACGCTCGCCAACGTCCATTAGGGGCGCCATCATGAATGTCAGCCAACGCATTCATGGCTTTTGTTTGATCAACACGTTCAAGGAGACAAGGGAAATCAGAAGAAGAGCCGCCACCAGAAGATGAGCGGTGACCCAGACGAGGTCCAGGGACGTCATGACGCTGGTGATGCCTAAGTCTACTTGGATAACGGCTAAGATAGCCGCTGCAAGGCTGAATAGGAAAAAGCGACGATCTTGTTTCCCTAAGGCTCGCAGCCAAAAAGGCAAACTTCCGACCCCTAGAAAGGCGAGGATTCCCATCCAACGATGAAGCATATGAACGGTGACGGCCGGGTCGACGTTAACGGGCCATAATGAACCAAAGCAGAGGGGAAAATCCGTGCAGACGATTCCTGACCCCGTATGTCGTACGAAGGCTCCGAGCAAGATCTGGAAGTAAACCAAACCTGTGGCGGCTATGACAGCCAACCTTTGGATAGAAGAGACCGTCACCGGAAGGATTTTCATGCCACTCGATTTCCAAGAGATAACCGTTAGAGTAGCGAGAAAGACCATCGACGTGCCGAGATGAGCCGTCGAGATCAAATCCGGCAATTGATAAATGACCGTCAACCCTCCCAAGACGCCTTGAATGATGACTAAAACAAGAGCAGCCACACCCAACCTTTTCAGAGAACGATCCGATGATTTGAGAAGCGAAACCATCAAAATGATCGTCAGGAGACCTACAAAAGTGGCGAATAACCTGTGTCCGTGCTCGATGGCGATATTCCCTTCCATCTTGGGCATGAGCGAACCATAGCATGTCGGCCAGTCCGGGCAGGCTAAACTCGAACCCGTCCCGTGTACGACGCCACCGAGCATCATGAGACATAACGTTAAGACAACGAGTATAAAAGAGAGCGGCTTCGCCAAGTTTCGCATCGCGCCTCCTTAAAGAAATCGCTCTTTCGGGGCAAACAAAAAACAGGTCAACAATACCCTCTAACTGAAGCTAACGTCGGATCAAATTACAACCAAAGATACCTTCCGTACCCATGGCTTCCGCGGCGAGATTAATGCCGCAATCGACGCTATTGAGAACGGATCCGTTCTGGAGGTTGACGGATTGCACGGTGAAATCAAGCTGGTTGAAATTATGCTCGTAGTCCACCGGGCTGCATACGTCTACCGATGAAGAGAGGGTATTGCCATTGGCATTGCTTACTCCCAAAGAAATCGGATGTTCTAAAACGGGACTTTGTGAAAAACTAGGATTTAGAAAAGGATTATCATCCCTTCGATACACTTCACGTCCCGACTTCTGCAGAAACGTGATGCGGTAAGGAACTTGAATGGAGGATTGAGTCCCTGTCATCTCGGGAATGTATTGAATGCGCAATGGCAGACAATTTCCGTCGTGAGCCAAGGCAAAAACGGTTTGTCGGTTTGGATGATCATCGACCACATCTTCCCTATTGATGGCAAAAACACGGCAAGCCGCCTGCGTCACGGAGACCGTATCCGGCTGGGCGCCACCGATGCCGCTCCCTCCTAAACCTCCTCCAATGCCTGAAACCCCTCCTCCACCTCCGCCCCCTCCGCTTCCTCCACCGTTCGCACCGACACCACTGGATCCACTCGTACCTCCTGAAGCTCCCATACCCGCAAAGCCACCCGCAGCGCCGGAACCACTATGACCGCCACTTGCTATCAAACCACCGCTTCCCGAAGTGCCGCCACTTTCGGAAATACCCCCAGAACCGGACACCCCTCCCATTCCCGAAACACCTCCTGTAGCGAGACAATTCACCGTGCTATTCACGACGATTTCATTGGTACACCTTTGGATGCCGGAGTTCGTCAAAGTACCGCCGTTATTAATGATGATTTGGCAACAGATGTTCAATTGAGACTGACAGCCCAAGGAAATCGAGGTCAGTCGGCGCGTGAAATCCTCGCATGTTTGGTCGTTTCGCGTCGGGCACACCCGAGGGTCCCGTAAAACAGAAGGAATCAGCGAGGGATCCGTCGTCGCCAAAGCCACGATCGTACGACAACAAGTCGCGTCGAGACCCGTCAATCCGGCACATACGTCAGGTGGCATCCCCGCGCTACCAGCGCTTCCGCCAGCCGCCATGATGCCTCCGGATCCTGACAAACCTCCCGAAGATGTTGGAGTCCCTGCAGTGCCAGAATTACCGCCACTTCCGTTGAAGCCTCCACTCCCAGAGCTTCCGCCCGATCCTCCGGGGCCCATGGGCATCCCGCCAGAACCAGAAGAAGCTCCTGATCCCATGGACATTCCGCTGGAACCCGACTCCCCTGCCGCCCCTCCGGCTCCAGCCCCACCTCCACTTCCCATAGGAACGACACAGAGACTTGCAGGCAAGTTGATCAACGGCGTCGCCGCGGTCACGACAAGACCCGAAGCCATGTCCTTCACAGAAGCACGGTTGAAAATCTGGCAAATGGCTCCGGTGACCTGAACATTCATATAAAAAACAAAAGCTTCATCTATCCGTAAAGGGAATACCTGACTCACGACCTCTTCCTCGCCGGCGAGAGTCATTGCGTATGTATAAGTAATAGGAGGCACGGAAGGCATCACTTCGAGCGAAGACGCGTGATTGATGCTGGGTGGCGAGGTTCTTACGAGTCGCGAACCCAGAGGCAGAGTGTCGCTCCACGAGATGAAACGCTGTCGTCCCGATCCATTGAAGATTTCCACCTTATAGGAAAAAGGAAAACCCACGGAAGCCGAAGTCGGAGTAAGGCCCGTCACCGTTTTTTTGATGCAAATTCCATCTAAATTCTCGTACGTAAGAGGGCAGAAGAAGGCCTCCCCTCCAGTTCCAGGCATCTCCGAAGATCCGGAAATGCCTCCTGATGACATCATCACCCCCCCAGATCCAGCGCCACCAACCTCACCCGAGATACCTCCAGAAGACATCATCATGCCGCCACTTCCGGCACTCCCCCCGGATCCTGAGCTTCCTCCCGAGCCACTTCCACCCCCACTCCCACTTATTCCCCCTCCCGAAACGCCTCCAGAGGACATGGGCATACCAGCACTCCCAGAGCCACCCCCAGAACCCGATCTACCGGCGGATGCTCCCGCACCACCTCCAGCCCCCGCTATGCCTCCAGATCCCGAAGTCCCTCCAGAGGCCAGGGAACTTCCTCCAGACCCTGCGGATCCAGGCATGCAAAGCACATCAAGCCGGTCACTGAAGTCGAAATTATCCGTCGGCGATAAAGGCACACCTAATAAGTACCCCAAAACATCGTCCACGGATGTCGCTGTTGCCAGGTTGTAAAGAAAACTACCGCATGTGCTGGCGCCTGAAACATCGGTGGGACTCATCACGGCGCGGACCCGGATCGTCACCGTCTCGCCAGGCCTCATGTCCGGCAAACTACAGGTCAGTGAAAAAGGCCGCGACGCCGAAAGAATACATCCGGACACCAAGGGAGGGGTGAAAGAGACGCTGGAAAATCGGGAGTTGAAGTCGTCTTGGATTTGAGGATTACGAACGACACCCGATCCGACATTTCTCACGATAATCGTATAATTAATGGATTCACCCGGGCTAATCGTCGCGCGATCACCGCTTTTCGTAAGTGTAATATCGGGAACCGTAGGTACGGGACAATCGATGGAAATACCCTGCGTAAAAGAATTATTCCTCAAATCAATGTCGTTGGAAACCGTCGAAACATCCCCTTGATTCGCAAAATTCAACATACCGCCACCGCTCGGACATATGTAAGAAGCTTCAATATGGAGAGTTCCATAAGAAGCGCGTCCGCTTGCCGTTAGGAGGATGGCAGGATGAATATAAATTTCTGAGGGGAGCGTGCAGGTAATTAAAGACCCCGCCACGGAACATGCTATAGGGTCGAATAAAGAACCGGGCATTCTAAAAACAGGGGTATTCGTCAGCATCAAGCGAGGGTCTAAACGATGATGAATCGTGATACCGGTCGCAGCGCCTCCTGGATTGATGATATTGCTGATGGCCATATCATAAGATAAACGAGAAGGTACGGTGCGGTCCACGGCATCACCCAGAATCCAAGCCCTCATGTCAACGGGAGGACGTGCACACGGCGTGCGGCACAGATCAGCTGATAAAGGCATGTCCGGTTCGCAGCAGTTATTAAAAATCAAAGCGGCGTCATGGGCATCGGTAGCAGCAAGAATATCGTTAAAACCACACGTACTGACCCTCAAACATTCGCGGACTATCTGAGGCACGTTTCCGTTCGCACGATCGTGCAGGGCCTGATAGCAACACGTTCGTGCCGCAGGACTCGTGTAGGATTCGCAACGATTCGAGCCCACCGCGCACATCGGATCGGGATCGGGCGGCGGCAAAGGGCAATTGTTCAGTAAAATGCATTCGGGAATATTAATACCCCCGAAGGGGCCCGCATCCGCCAAAGATGGCTTTAGAAGAAGCGACGCGAAAATGAGACTTATAGACGCTAAGGTTGAAGCTATCCTCATAAAAACCCCCTCCATCCCACCCCCCGGCGGACTGGACGATTGTTTAAGGAAGGCCCAACCTCCTCCTTAAGATTAGTTAGTTTCGGCTAGGATTATTCACGGCGAATCTCAATTGGAAATTCCATAGAAGGCTAAAAAGTCAAAAAGGCGGGCACCTGACGGCACCCGCCTTAAGATCACGCAGAGTTTCTCTTGGAACTAAAAAGACGTACGCTTCATCCGTTTCTTCACTCCCCCCCAGACGATCGAAGAAAGGGCGAAGAAGAATAGGACGTTGATCCACCCGTCCCTCTTTGAGCGGGAAGACGCATCCACCGAGCAGCCTTTACATCCGAAACCCGCATCGCTTCCCATGGCTTCCGCCGCTAAGTTAATGCTGCATTCCGCGGTGTCCAAATCTGTCGTTCCTGACATAGCTTTTACCAGGAAATGAGCTTGATGATCCGAACGGCCGTAATCGATCGGCCCACACACGGTTGTCGATGCGCTACGAGCCGTCAAACTCACGGAGCGCGCGTGATTCAAGTAGATCGGGGTCTCTGGAGACACCTCAGGAGACACGACCGGAACATCATTAGATCCCGTCGCGACATAAGCCGCCTGCCCGCCATTCTGCATGAAAACCACGTCATAAGAACCCCGAGGCGCGGTGATAGCCGGCTGGCCATCTCTCATCGGAGGCGTGTAGGTGATATTCAAGGGCAAGCAAGTCCCATCCGAAGAAAGGGCGAACACGGTACTACCGCGAGTGGGGTCTTGCAGGACTAAATCAGCCTGATTGGCTGGAGCGACCGTGCATGTTCCCCTAACCGCCCCTGGACTGACGGCTGGCTGAGGGTCTCCTCCGCCCGCACCACCGCCTCCCGAAGCGCCGCCAGAGCCGCTACTCCCTCCAGAACCACTACCGGAACCTCCACCAGAGCCTCCACCGGACCCCGAAGCGCCTGAAGCGCCGCCAGAGCCTCCCATAGGCTGGTCTCCCGAGCCACTGGCTCCACCACCATAGTAATTATGGGTCGTAGAGTGGTCATCGATCGTGCTACAGGCGATCGTGCTATTCGCGATCTCGTTAATGCATCGTTGAACTCCATAGTTCGTCAAAGTTCCGTTGATATTAATGATCACCTGGCAACAGAGGTTAAACTGAGCTTGGCAACCTAAAGTCACCGTCAGATTATTGCCGAAGTTATTACAAGCCTCCACGCTCGTGGTCGGACAAATCAAAGGATTGCGCAGGATCGACGGGATGTTGGAAGGATTCACCGCCGCCGCAGCGGAGACCGCCCGGCAACAACTATCATCCAGCCCAGTCAAACCGGCACAGATGTCCGCCGGAGGAGGCGGGGGATTACCCCCACTCCCGCTGGCTCCGGAATCACCACCCGAACCACTACCGCTGGAGCCGGAATCCCCGCCACTGCCCCCGCCCCCGGAGCCGCTGTCGCCGCCCGTACCAGAGCCGCCACCACTACCACCCGTCTCCGAACAATGGGCTGGAGGATCGGCGTCAAAACAAACCCCTCGCCCCGCATCACACTTGACGGGTTTGCATTCATTGACTCCAAATCCTGGACATTCATCATCCCGAGTACAGCCCCGACTACCTCCCGAGCCACTGGAACCGCCCGAGCCCGGATCCGTATTTCCTCCGCTTCCGAAACAACTCGCGGGCAAAGCCCCCCCACTTTCGATACAAGTTCTTATCGCAGTATCGCATTTGAAAATCATACATTGAGTGTTTATCGAGGCACAGTCAGCGTCCCGACTACACCCGGCATTTCCTCCGGTGCCGCCGGAACCACCGGCCCCACTCGCACCTCCTGAGCCCGCTCCTCCTGAGGGGCATAAAGCCATAGCTTCCGCTTCTGTAAGCACCATGATGTTGGGGGTTTGAACCCAATTCGTCGTTTTACGATTCGTGATGCGAGCCAGATTCTCGACCTTACAATCGATCGTACTGATCTGGCTTGAGACATCAAACTCACGGGTCGCGCCGGGCTCTAAAACAAAGACATAGGGCGACGTGTAAGTTCCCGAAGGATCCCTCAGTGTCACTCCCGACAAACCGCTGGAGATGTCTTCTAAAGTTACGTTATAACTAGCCATCCTGTTGAGATTACGAACGGAGATTTTAAACTCAGCGTTTGTCAGAGTATGCGAACGCAAAGTCTTACTGAGGCAAATATTATCCTCTAACGTGACTTCATCCGGCCTACAGGTTGTCGTCCCTGTATCACCACCCGACCCAGAAGTCCCTCCGCTGCCCGACCCACCCCCAGATCCCGAACTACCGCCGGATCCGGAGGATCCTCCGGATCCCATGCCTCCGGTGCCAGAAGACCCGCCTGTAGAAGAGAGGCAATCCGGCAATATTTCTTCCGGGGTTATGGCTACGGCCTGCATCTCTCCCAAAGTTAATTGGGCTCTATTGGAAAACTTACAATTAAAGCTCGTAACACGGCCGTTCATATCATATTGAACTAATTGGTTGGGACCTAAAGCAAGGCTGCTTTCATCTCTGAAAGTATTGGGAGGCGTTCCAACATTGAGAGGAAAGGTTGTCTCACTGACAACCGCTCCTGGGCTGCTAATGTTCTCAATTCGCCTTGTAACGCTATTACTCAAGGTAAGACCGTCCGGGAAATCTTCGACTCTCGTTAACCTTTGTTCGGATGAGGTCAGGTTCCTCACTTGAATCCGATAATTTTGAGAGCCATTCGATTCGGCGCCCCTGTGTATTTTTGACAGGCAAATACCGGGGATGACGGTGATTTCCGAGGGATCGCACGCCGGAGGCGGCGCGCAAGCTTCGGCGGGAGCACTGACAGAAGCGAACTCCGAAACAGCACGACGTAAAGAAATCGGTATACCAAAAATCGCAGTTTGTTCTTCATACAGAGCCGCTTGGTTATCGCTAGGACAGGAAGACGAAGAAATACCGCCGAGAACGAAAATCCTTTCCGTCGTGTTGGGTGGAAAGCTGGCGACATCGCATGAAGTCCCTTGGTTGATGTCGCGACACGTGACGAGACCACTAGAAGCCCCTGAAACTACAGTGCGTCTATACGCTAAAGTCGACGGCAAAACATCCCTTAGCGTAACAGGCCTAGAGCCAAACTCCCCCGAAGAAATGGTGATTTCAAATTCCGCTTCGCTTCCGACGGCTGCTGGCGTTGAGGATGTCAGCCTTTTATGAATCGAAGGTATGGCCGGACAAATAATAGCGGGATTTAAAGTCGCTGTAGACGCGTTATTCGCTAAGTTAATGTCATTGGGGATCGAAGTGCTGATGCTCGCGTGACTCGTGTAGTTCAAGACACCCCCATCGCGAGGGCACGTATAGGAGACTTGAATATCGATAATCCCACGCCCATCTAAAACGGTAGGACCTACGGGAGGGAGGGAAGTCTCGGCCAAGTCACAGATAACCGTAGAGCTTAGCGAATCATACGTACAAGGGATACTCGGCGTGGAAGCTCCTAATATCCTGACGACAGGACTGTTCCGAAGGGTAAAACCTGCGGGAATTATATTCCTCACGATCACACCCACTGCGTTAGCTCCGCCCTCTCGGATGTTAGCGATATTGAGCTGATAACTTACAATCTGCGCCGCAGCATCGACGTTTAAAGTCGATGGGGCATGAGTGATGCTTAAATCCACTTCGGTGGTGCCGGTCGTCGGGAGAGTTCCTGAACCACAACTATAAACAGGGGGGCCAGGAAATTTAGCAGAAAGGGTGTAATTATTACCGCAAAAATCTCTCACACGTCGGTTGCTAGCATTATCATAAGAGCCTGAGACATACTCACCACAACGGCTTATAGGCATATTAGGCAAACAGCTAAATTCCCATCGCGTGCTATCGCCAGGATTGAAAATCCATTGATCGGCGCAGCACTGTCGCGCATTAGGTTGACTGTATTGATCGCATTCTCTTCTAACGCATGCGCAGTAATCTCGGACATCAGGAGCTAATCTCTCCGGATGATCGCACTCTCGGATGTCATTTGTAAAAGTTAACGCCTCTTTCGAAGCGAGAAGGAACCCCATCAAAAATAAGCTTATGAAAATCTTTCTCATATCACTCTCCTGAAACCGAAACTTTTGGCTTCAAGGGTGGTAAAAGCAAGCTAAGTGCCAAATCACGCAAGAAATATAATTATATAAATTATTGAAATCACTATATTATTTAAAATATTGATTTAAAAGACTCAGGAGAAAAGTCCCATTTTAGGGGGAAAATTTATCATTGTGAGGAATATTCTCGTGATGAGAAAAGGCACTCCATTAGGATGAATGTCGCAACTTCCCCTCAATCCTCTTCATCTCTCAGAAGCTTATATTCCAAAGCGTCTACAAGAGCTTTCCAAGAGGCTTCGATGATGTTTTCCGAAACACCCACAGTCCCCCAACTTCCTAATTTGTCCTTGGATTCGATCAAAACCCGCACTTGCGAGGCCGTCCCCTTTCCCGCGGGTAAGACACGGACCTTATAATCGACTAATTGGACTTCCTTGATGCGAGGGTAAAATTTCTGAAGAGCCTTACGAAGACACGCATCCAGGGCGTTGATGGGACCTCGTCCCGAGGCCGTCGTCTTTGATTTTTTCTTGCCGACCTCGATGCTTAACGTCGCCGTCGACTTGGGACCGCGGCTCCCCTTCTCGTCTAACACCTTAAAACTCAAAAGCTTGAAGAACGGCTGGTATCGCCTCAAAGCTCTCTTCATCAGGATTTCGAAGGAGGCTTCGGCGCCTTCGAATTGGTAGCCTTGATTCTCAAGCTCCTTAATCTCCTCGACCACCTTCCTCACCGCAGGATCTTTAGCGTCGAGATTCACGCCCATTTCCTGAGCCTTATAAAGAACGTTCGATTGACCCGAGAGGTCCGAGATCAAGACGCGACGGCGGTTACCGACCTGCTCGGGCACGATATGCTCGTAGGTCTTTTGGTTTTTAAGGATGGCGCTCACATGCACGCCGCCCTTGTGCGCGAAAGCTGAGTCGCCGACATAAGCCTGATTCGTCTGCGGTTTCTTATTGGCCAACTCGTACACGAAGCGCGATACGGAACGTAAGAGAGTCAATTGATCGACGCTTACGCATTCCCGACCCATCTTTAGTTTGAGATTGGGGATGATCGAGATGAGGTTCGCGTTCCCGCAACGTTCACCGATGCCGTTAATCGTCCCATGGATTTGGGTCACGCCCGCTTCGACTGCCGCTAAAGAATTGGCGACGCCCAACTCGGCGTCGTTATGGCAATGAATGCCCAAAGGCGTCTCCGTCGACCGAGCCACCTTTGTCACCAGATCGGAGATTTCCCGCGGCAATGTCCCGCCGTTCGTATCGCACAGAACTAAACGATCCGCGCCCGCTTGGGCAGCGGCTTGCAGGGTTTTCAGGCAATACTGTGGGTTCGCCTTATATCCGTCGAAGAAATGCTCAGCGTCGTAGATGACCTCTTCCGCATGCTTTTTCAGGAACCGGATCGAGTCGAAAATGATCTCCAAGTTTTCTTCCAAAGACGCATTGAGGGCCTCACGGACATGCAGGTCCCAACTCTTCCCAAAAATCGTAATGACAGAGGCTTGAGCCTTTACGAGCCCTAAAAGAATTTTATCCTGATCCGCGGATACCCCTTTGCGGCGCGTACTTCCAAAAGCCGTCATTTTGGCATTTTTAAAGGCTAACTTTTTGACTCTAGAGAAGAACTCGTTGTCTTTCGGATTGGAACCCGGCCAGCCGCCCTCGATGTAATCCACGCCCAAATCGTCCAGACGCTCAGCGACGCGCAGCTTATCCTCGACCGTGAAGGAAATCTCCTCGGCCTGGGTCCCGTCGCGAAGAGTCGTATCGTAGATTTGAATCTTCATTCGATGAACGCTTTATGCAGGGCCTTGACGGCCTTCTCCATATCAGCCTCGTGGACGACGACCGAGATCTTGATCTCGGAAGTCGAGATCATCATGATGTTGATCTTCTCCTGGGCGAGCGTCTGGAACATCTTGGCCGCGACGCCCGAATGGGAACGCATGCCGACGCCGACGACCGAGACTTTGGCGATCTTCTCATCCGCCTCGATCTTTTCGCAGCCGATTTCCTTGGCCGTCTTCTCCACGATGCGCAGCGCCTTCGTCAGATCCGTGCGGGGCACGGTGAATGTCAAATCCGTGAACCCGTCGGCGGAGATGTTTTGGAGGATGACGTCGATATTGATGTTGGCTTCCGCCAGCGGAGCGAAAAGCTGCGACGCGATACCCGGCTTATCGGCCAAGCGGCGCACGGCGACTTTCGCCTCGTTTTTGTCGTAGGCGATGCCGGAAATGATGACTTCTTCCATTTGTTGGTCTTCGGACGTCACAAGCGTACCCTCCTCACCTTCTATGTTTTCTCGAAAGCTCGACTTTACCCACAGCGGGACTTTATATTTCGCGGCCATTTCCACGGAACGAATCTGCAGGACCTTCGCGCCCAAGGACGCCAGCTCCAGCATTTCCTCATAGGAGATACGCGGTATTTTCTTCGCGGCGGGGACAATGCGCGGATCGGTCGTGTACACGCCGTCTACGTCCGTATAAATCTCGCAGGAATCCGCCTTGAGCGCCGCCGCGATCGCCACGCCCGTCGTATCAGAGCCTCCCCGCCCCAACGTCGTGATGTTCCCCTCTTCGTCAACACCTTGAAATCCAGCGATGACGACGATCCGGCCTTCATCCAAGTCCTTTTTGATGAAATCCGCGTCGATTTTCTTGATGCGCGCCTTGGAATACGCGTTGTCCGTCGTGATCCGGACTTGGTGGCCTTGGTATGAAATCGCCTTCCCGCCGATCTCTTTGATGGCCAGCGCCAAAAGAGCGATTGTCACCTGCTCGCCGGTGGAAACCAGTTGGTCGTATTCGCGGCTGTCGGGCTCTTTAGAAACTTGATGGGCTAAATCGATCAAGCGGTTCGTCTCCCCCGACATGGCCGAGACGACGACGACGACTTGATGGCCTTTTTTTTGGGTCTCTAAGACGCGCTTGGCGACGTTTTGGATGCGTTCCGCGTTGCCGACGGACGTCCCTCCGTACTTTTGGACGATTAACATAAGGGCGTAATTTCTATTTGCCTTTGATCTTTTGAGACAAGCTTTATTTTCACGGTGAAATGCAGCTGCCTTAGGAGAACCGGATCTCTCTCCGGCCACTCGATAAGGAGGATTTTCCCCGGCTGCAGATACTCTTCCAGGGCCAAAGCGGCGACTTCCGAGGGCTTCTCGATCCGGTAGAGATCCACATGCACGAGGGGCCCGTACTCGTTGACGAGGGTGAAGGTCGGCGAACTGATTGTCTCTTCCGTTAACCCAAAAGCTTTCGCCATCCCTTTCACAAACGTGGTCTTCCCCGCCCCCAAATCCCCTTCCAATCCGACCATGAGACCGCTTTCACGAGCTTTTTCCTTCCATGAGCGCGCTAGACTTAAGGCTGTCTTTTTAGTTTCTGCGGGCGAGGAGGAAAACATACCTCCTCTTAAAAGCTTACGAATGATTTTCAAGGAATTCTTTAGGGGTCATGGCGGGAATGGAAAGGTTTTGGAAGTGTTTGGCGTTCCACGAGATGAAAACGGATAATTGCGAAGAAAATCCTTCGACGATTGTCGAGACGAAAGCATCCCCTAAACTTTGTCTACGAGCGATGCATTGATAGATATCTTCTAAGGAATAAGTCCAATCGCCGGTACTCGAAATTTTCGCCAAGACCTTTACTTGATAATCCGAACAAAAACTCAGGTATAATCGTCGTAACTCTTCCGTATTGAGATTAAAGGACAGGACACCTAATATTTCGAGAAGATTATAGATCGACGTAGCCGCTCGAACTTTGTTCGACTGCATCTGCTTTATTAACCCGTCATTGGCTAATCGATTCCTATCCCGAGGGTATCTTAGGCTTCGAACAAACACATCCGTATCTATAAAGACATATTTCATAGAAGTCCCCTCGTCCTGGATCGTCTCACTTCCTCTTCGGGGGACATATCCGGCTGAGGTTGTTTCGCTAAAATCGCTCGGATCTCATCAATGGTCGTCGTTTTCTTTTTGAGTTTACCTTTTAACATCTCCTGCGTCACCTTCATGAAGTTGAAGGAGTTCTCATCTGAAGCGCAGCCCGCGTAATGCAAAAGAGCTTCGCGCACGAACGCTCCTTGACTGATCTTTTTAGCGCACGACTTTTCGCGGATCATTTTCATCAAAGACGAAGGAAATTTGATAGTCAAAGTCTCTAACATAGGTATTACCTCTTGATTAAAATGGTAACACCTCTAGAAATCGCTGGTCAAGATCTGGCCCGGGAGAGTAAGCTTTTGAAGATCAAAGCAAGGTTTTCAGCGACATCGCGCGCCACGAGGCCGCGGTCTCCGAGTCTTTGGGCCGCCAGATCGCCGGCGCGGCCGTGCAGCCAACACCCTAAAACCATGGCCTGCTCCGTTTCGTGTCCTTGAGCCAAGAGCGAGCCGATGATACCGGTCAAGGTATCACCCATGCCCGCTGTCGCCATCGCGGGGTTTCCCGTGCTGTTCACATAGAGCTTACCCTCGGGAGTCGCCATAACGGTGCGGTAGCCTTTTAACAAAAGATAGACGCCGCACTTCTTAGCGAAAGCCCTGGCCATGCCAAAACGATCTTTTATCTTTTTCCCCGTCAAACGCGCCATCTCTCCGGGATGAGGCGTGAGAATGATTGGCCTGCCCGACAGTCTCTTGAGAAGCTGAGGATCAATCGCCAACAAGTTAAGAGCATCCGCATCCAACACCATCGGTAGGCGTGTCTCATGAAGAACTTTCCTCAAAAAATCACGGGAACCGGACGAAGTGCCCATACCGGGTCCCACTGCCAAAGCGGTTTTTCCTTCAAGTATTTTTAAAAAACCTCTCCGGGAAATCTTTCCAAACTCGCCGTTTTTGCTCGCGGGTAAGGGCTCGAACATGAGTTCCAAAAAATGCTTCGGGAATTTCCGGAACGCCGGTTCCGGCAAGCCGACCGTCACCAATCCCGCTCCGGACCTCAACGCCGCGTATCCCGTCAGCATGATGGAACCCGGTTTTTTTGCGGAACCTCCTAGAGTCAGGAGATGACCATGGCTGCCTTTGTGACTGGAGCGGCCGCGAGCCTTCACCCAGGGACGCACGAAATCCTGATCCACCCAGACGTCTTTTATTTTTAATTTTTCGTAGACTTCCCGAGGATATCCGATGTCGACGGCCTCCAAATCACCGACCTTCTCGTAAGCCACCTCCTTGAGAAGACCCCACTTTACGACCCCGAATGTAATCGTGAGATCGGCGCGCACGCACATACCCTTCACCTGCCCCGTATCCGCATCGAGCCCCGAAGGCACATCCAAGGAGATGACGAAATGCCGGAAGCGGTCGAGAGAATTGAGATGTCGGATGGTCTCGGCCTGAGATCCTTCGAGAGCACGAGACAATCCAATGCCGAAGAGAGCATCAATGATAACGCCCTTCCGAGACGCCCATTGAAGAATGGGCGCGTTCACGGAGACGTCATATCCTGCCATTTTTAAATACCGGGCGACAACGCGACCGTCACCACCATTGTTTCCCGGACCCGCTAGGACTAAAAAAGGGGTGGACCTTAATGGAAATCGAGCCTTTAAAATCTCGGCGGCGCCCTTTCCCGCCCGTTCCATGAGTTCCACCGAGGGAATCCCGTAGGCTTGGGTCGTCAAACGGTCAGCTTCACGGACTTGAGAAACAGTGGCAATACGCATTAGGCAAGGAGGGATTTCATGTCTCGGACGGCCTGCTCTAGTCCGACGAAAATGGCTCGAGAAATGATAGAGTGGCCGATATTGAATTCGACGATTTCTGAAATACGAGCGACGGCTTGGGTGTTGGTATAATGGAGGCCGTGTCCGGCGGCGACCCACAGGTCGAGCTCTTTTCCTTTTCGCGCAGCCTCTCGGATCCGCTCCAGCTCGCGGGCGGCGTCGGCTTCACGGTTCTGTTCTGCGTAGGCACCCGTATGGATTTCGATCGCGTCGGCTTTCAAAGCCTGCGACAAAACAACGTCGTCGACATCGGGATTGATGAAAAGGCTCACGCGGATGCCGGCTTTCTGGAAAGACGGGATCAGTTCGGCCAGGATCTTTCGGTGCTTACGTACGTCCAGACCGCCTTCCGTCGTGAGCTCCTTCCGTTTTTCAGGGACCAGAGTCACAAGATTGGGCTTCACGTCCATCGCGAACGCGATGATTTCCTTGGAAAGGGCCATTTCCAAATTCAGCTCGCTTTGGACCGTCTTCCTCAACAGTCTCACGTCGAAATCCTGGATATGTCGGCGGTCTTCCCTCAGGTGGACGGTGATTTGATCGGCCCCGCCTTTTTCCGCCAAAAGCGCCGCGCTCAAGGGATCCGGATATTTCGTACACCGCACTTGGCGCAGAGTCGCCACATGGTCAATATTGACGCCTAATTTAGCCATTTGTTTCAATCCTCAAGATTTTTTCATGCAAGGCTTAACTGAATGCATTTGGAAAGTTGATCTGCCATCTTTTGGATCATTTGATCATTCTTACCTTCAATCATCACGCGGACCAGAGGCTCCGTTCCTGAATAGCGGACCAATACCCGCCCTTCGTGACCCAGGGTTTGCTCAAAAGTCTTGATGAGGCTTTGAACTTCGGAAATGGCTTCCAGATCACGGCGCTCTTTGACCTTCACACCCGTCAACACTTGGGGAAAGGCCTTATACCGGGACACTAATTTCGAAAGGGGCACACGCCTCTCCAAGAGAATCCTTAACACCTGCAAGGCTGCCACGATGCCATCGCCCGTCCTAGAATGCTCTAAAAACACTAAATGGCCCGAATTCTCTCCACCAAAGTTGTAGCGGTTCTGCCTCATAGTTTCGACCACATACCGATCGCCCACTTGCGTACGGACCAGCTTACCGCCGCATTGGGCGATATATTCCTCCAGACCTTGGTTGCTCATGACGGTGCTGACCAGAGTATTCTCGTTCAAGGCGCCTTTTTGGATCATATCCTCGGCGCAGATCGCCAAAATAGCGTCTCCGTCGACGATGTTTCCGTTCTCATCCGAAAAAATGACGCGGTCCCCATCGCCGTCCAAGGCAATCCCCAGGTCAGCGTTCGTCTCCTTGACCTTGCGTGCCATGGGTTGAGGGTGAACGGCCCCGCACTGATCGTTGATGTTTTGTCCGTTGGGTTCGTCGCTCAAGACCGTCACCTGGGCTCCGAGTTCACCGAAAATAACCGGAGCGATTTGGTATGTGGCCCCATGGGCGCAGTCGACCACCAAATGCAGGTTCTCCAGCGAAAGCTCTTTTGGGAAAGTCGATTTAATAAATTCGATGTACCGACCGCGCGCGTCGTCGATTCGCTTCGCCCGCCCGATACGGTCTCCCGTCGGGAGTGAATCGAAATGAGGATTTAAAATAAGTTGCTCGATCTTTTTCTCCGTCTCGTCGGGAAGCTTAAAACCATCGGAATCAAAAACCTTGATGCCGTTATCTTGGTAAGGATTGTGCGAAGCTGAAATCATCACGCCCGCGATGGCACGCATGGAGCCTGTCAAAAAAGCGATGCCGGGCGTCGGCATCGGTCCGACGAAGAATACGTCCGCGCCCCCCGAACAAGCTCCGGAAGCCAAAGCGTTTTCGATCATATAACCCGAAGCTCGGGTATCCTTCCCGATCAAAATATGAGGTTTATGCCCGTTACGAAAAACCTGCGCCAAAGCTCTCCCCAATGCCATGGCGATTTCACCGGTCATCGGGTATTCGTTCGCCACGCCACGGATCCCATCTGTCCCAAATAGTTTTCTCTTCATAAAAATGCCCCCATTTTTAAGCCATTTACCAAACGTTTCGTTTCGGCGACCTCATGGACTCGAAGGATTTGCACTCCTTTTTGGAGAGCTAAAACGCTCAAAGTAAGGTTCCCTATCCTCATCGAATCGACCGATTCCCCAAAAAGGGATTTAACGAAACGCTTTCGCGAAAAACCGATCAAAACAGGACATCCCAACTCTTGAATTTTTTTAAGATTCTGGAAAAGGCTCAAATTATCCTCGAACCGTTTTCCGAAACCAATCCCCGGATCCACGATGATATTCTCCCTCTTAATCATGGAGCGTACAGCTGACTCAATTTTATTCTTTAGAAAACCGAAGACTTCGGAGACGGCGTCTTCGTAATGAGGCGACTCCTGCATAGTTTGAGGCTTCCCTTTCATATGCATGAGCACGATGGGGACGTTATAATGTCGGGCGATAGAAGCCATGTCGGGATCCCCCAGCGCCGAAACATCATTAATCCAGGAAGCCCCTTCTTCTAAAGCGATGCGAGCGACAGCGGCATGGCGAGTGTCGATCGAAATCGGGATTTTTAGGACCTGCGCTAGCCTTTTCAAGACCGGACGGACTCTGAGAACTTCCTCGTCTATGAAAATGGGTTGAGCTCCTGGCCGCGTGGACTCGCCCCCGATGTCAATGATATCAGCACCCTGTTCTTCCATCTGGAGGGCTCTGCGGTAAGCGGCTTCGGGATCCAAGAAGCGCCCTCCGTCGGAAAAGGAATCGGGCGTAACGTTCAAAATACCCATGATTTTGGGGAAGCTATCGGAAGGACTCTTCAAAAACACCTGGGAGGACTCAGGCATTACCGGGCTGAGGAAAGGGATTAAAGACGATCTTATCTTTCTTGGAGGTTTCACTCGCGCTTTGAGCCGTCGCCACTGCGGTCGGAGGCACGGGAGGCGTTTTTTTCGTCGGCGGGTCGATTTTCTCACCGCGGATCAAGCGATCGATCTGATCCCCATCCAAGGTCTCATGCTCCAACAAAGCCTCGGCCAAGCGGTGCAAAGCATCGACTTTTTCACTCAGGATGTTCTTAGCGCGCGTATAGTTCTTCGCGATGATCTCTCGGACGGCGTCATCGATCTCAATGGCCGTCTTTTCACTGTATTCTTGATGCTGGGCGAAATCACGGCCCAAGAAAACTTCCTGCTCCTTGCGGCCAAAGGACATAGGTCCCAAATCGCTCATGCCCCACTCGCACACCATCTTACGGGCGAGGTTCGTCGCCTTGTCGATGTCATCACCGGCGCCCGTCGTCTTTTGGGAGAACATAATCTCCTCGGCACAGCGACCTCCCATTAAGACCGAAATCGTATTTTCAGCCTGATCCTTCGAATGGATGTGCTTCTCGTCCATCGGGAGTTGTTGGGTCAACCCGAGCGCCATGCCTCGCGGAATGATCGTGACCTTGTGAACAGGATCCGTTCCGGGTAGCGAACGCGCCACCAGGGTGTGTCCCGACTCATGATAGGCGATGGTCTTCTTTTCCGATTCCGACAGGATCATGCTCTTCCGCTCGGCGCCCATCAGCACCTTATCCTTAGCGAGCTCGAAATCCTCCCCCTCGACCTGCTTCTTATTGTAACGAGCGGCGTTCAAAGCGGCTTCGTTGACTAAATTCTCCAAGTCGGCCCCCGAAAAGCCAGGGGTTCCGCGAGCGATCACGCTTAAGTCTACCTGAGGCGCGACGATTGTTTTCTTGGTATGGACCTTTAAAATATCCTCGCGGCCTTTGACATCAGGACGGGGCACGACCACGCGGCGGTCGAAACGGCCGGGCCTCAAGAGCGCAGGATCCAGAACATCGGGACGGTTCGTCGCTGCCATGATGATGACGCCTTCGTTGGACTCAAAGCCGTCCATTTCCACAAGAAGTTGGTTCAGCGTCTGTTCGCGTTCGTCATGCCCGCCACCCAAACCCGCTCCTCGATGCCGGCCCACGGCATCGATCTCGTCGATGAAGATGATGCATGGGGCCTGCTTCTTTCCCTGTTCGAAGAGGTCGCGCACGCGGGAAGCCCCCACGCCCACGAACATTTCCACGAAGTCCGAACCGCTGATCGAAAAGAACGGCACCCCGGCCTCGCCGGCGACCGCCTTTGCCAATAACGTCTTTCCCGTGCCCGGCGACCCCACCAACAAGACACCCTTCGGGATACGACCGCCTAATTTCGTGAACTTCTTCGGATCCTTCAAAAATTGGATGATTTCCTCGAGTTCGAACTTAGCCTCATCGCAACCGGCCACGTCCTGAAACGTCACTTTTTTCTGGCTTTCCGACATGAGACGCGCGCGGCTCCGCCCGAAGCTCATGGCCCTGCCCCCCCCCATTTGAATCTGACGCATCGAGAAAAAGAAAAATCCGAAAAGAATGATCATGGGTAGCCATGAAATCAGGAATTGCTGCCAAAAAGGCGTCTGTTGCCGCTTCTTGTACTCCAACGTCGCGCTGGATTTCGAAATCAAATCCAAGGCCTTCTCGCTATCCGCAGGACCCGTCGTTTCGAAGAACTCTCCGCCGTTCACGCCTTCCTTAAATTTTCCGACGTACTCCTCGTCCTCGATCGACACACTTTCGACCGTGTCTTTTTGAATGGCTCCCATGAATTCGCTGAAACTGATCTGTTTTCGCAAAACCGGCTTCGTGTTGAGAAAGTGAAGCACAGATACGGAAAGCAAAACAATAATGGCCCAGAGGGCAATCGTCTTCTGGGTTTGTTTCATATTGTTATTCGTCATAAGGGAGTCCTTTATCGTCCGTCGTACGCGGCATAGTTGCCGCTTAACGCCTTAAAAATCGGTAGCATAGCCCGGAAAAATAGATCAATAAACTATTATTTCGAAAAATAAAAACGGCTCTTTTCCTTTCTTAAAATCATTCCCGGCAAAGAAAAGGTCTTTTCCTTCCCAGAAGGGTCTAAAGATGTCTCCAAGAACTTCAACATGGTGACGATACGGTCGAATGACAAGGTTTCTCCACCGATTTCACGGATTATTTTCTGCAAAATCCGGTATTGAAGAGCCCGTGGCAGATCCCGAAAAAAGTCGAAGCGGCATCCCCAAGAACCGCTTTGCGTTCCTCCAATGATATCAACACCTTCATAAAAAAGACGTTCGGTGGTTTGTTCCAAAAAAGCCTCGTCCTCTTGGAGCAAATAAGTGTTCTTCGCCGTTCTCTCGATGAATTGAGGGTTTTCTTTTTCTAAAGCATTTACTAGTGATCGGACTCGAGACCTCAGATACCTCCTATCCTTGTTCGAAGGGTCGCGAAAAAATTTGAGTTTTTTGCTTTTGGCGTAGTCGGCGATCTCGCGACGGGTCAGAAAAATCAAAGGGCGGATCAATTGAAAGATGCGCGTCTTCCCGGACGACTCGTCCCGATAATCCCGAGACAGGGGAATCCCCGCGAGACCTTTAAGTCCGGCGCCTTGGATCCAATGGATCAACGATGTTTCGACCTGATCATCGGCTTGATGGGCGGTCGCGATCTTGGCGATCCCCAATGTTGCGGCTTGGGAAAAGAAAAATTCGTAGCGCAGCCGGCGTGCTCGGTCATGAAGGTTCTTTTTATGTTTCCAGGTTGCGGCTCGCCCTCGATGGAAATCGACTCGATGCTCGCGGCAGAAAGATTCCACCCCATCCCCTTCAGCTTTTGATTGTCTTCCCCTCAACCCATGGTCAAAGTGAAAAACGCTGATGCGCGGCCGGATCGACTTCGGCAGGGTCAAGGTTAGGTGCAGCAAAACCATCGAGTCTATGCCTCCCGAGACGGCGAGCGCGACAGGTTCGTCCCGCGACCAAACGCTTCCTTCTTGGAGTGTCCGAAGAAATTTAGATTTCAATTCTTTGTCGGACATAGGTCTCGATGAAAAGCAGCAGGCCACCCATCGCACCACCCATTGCATCCACGATCAAGTCGGCAATCTCTGGCGAGCGGTGCGGCACGAAGGATTGGTGGAATTCGTCGGTAATTCCATACAAAAAAGCACCCAGAAGCCCCCACAGAAAGGTTTTACGCAGATGCCTTTGATGATGAAAAGGAGCCAAGGCGCGAGCGAAGAAAAAACCAAACCCCGTGTACAGGATGAAGTGACCGATCTTGTCGATGAAGGGAAAAACAGGAAGCGAGATGTCGGATCGGCTGGAGAGGAAGAAAAGGAAGGCCGCATAACCGACGGCCGGCAACCAGTAAAAAAAGATTAGGCTACATCTTATATTTCCCAAAATCCTCAGAGTTAAGTCCTTCGAGGAATTCGGCCCACTTTTGCTGGTCACCCTTCTCTCCGTCCTTTTGGGGAACGGTCATATCGACTTGCCGCGATTTCTCAATGACTTTCTTGTCCACAAAGATGGGAGCGGACGTCCTCAATGCCATGGCGATCGCATCGGACGGACGGGAATCGACGGCAAACTCCGTATCGCCGTTTTTTTTCCCCCCAGAGGATTTAACGGAGACTTTCAAATAAATGCGCGCGTAGAATGTGTTGTCGCAAAGATCATTGACTTCCACCCTTTCGACCTGAACTCCTAGCGTCGTCAGGATATTCTTCATCAAATCATGTGTCATGGGCCGGGTGAGCTGGATCTTCTCGAGTTCCGTGGCGATTGAGGAGGCTTCGATCAGACCAATCCAAATGGGAAGCGCGCTCTTCTCCTCCATATCTTTGAGAATGATGATGGGCATATTCGTAAACGGATCTATCGTTAATCCCGTCACCTTCATTTCGATTAAATTCATGAGGAGATCCTGCTCTCCCCCTGAAACCCCCATCGATTAGAACGAGATTGGGATCGCTCGCTCCATCGAATCAAACGGAATAAATCCGATTCGATTCTTACTCGCTCGCTTTTAATTCCATTCATGGGGAGATCCTCCCTTTCAATACGAAAGCGGTCGCTTCCAAAACTTCAGCTTTGACTATAGCACCAACCAAAGAAGCGTCTCCAGGGAAATTCATTAAAATCCCCTGCGCGGTGCGTCCAAACACTCCGGAGTTGCGCGATTCCATGGCTTCGTTTTCAACCAACACCTCTTCCACACGCCCGACGCGGCTTTGGTTCAACTCATAGGAAATTTCCCTCTGCAAGTCCTGCAAGATCTTCAAACGGTCCTTTTTGACGTCTTCTGGGACGTCATCAAGGAAATTCATCGCTTCGGTCCGGGGACGCGGCGAGAAGGCGAAGGAATAGCTGTTATAATAACGCACCTCCCTCAGGACATCCAACGTCGCCTGAAAGTCTTTCTCGGTCTCACCCGGGAATCCGACGATGATGTCGGTGGATATCGCGATCTCGGGACAAGCCTTCCTCAAGGCTTCCACGCGACGCAAATACGTATCGCGGGTATACGACCGACGCATGAGTTTGAGCAAACGGTTCGAGCCCGATTGGATCGGGAGGTGTATCTGCGGGCAAAGCTTCAGGTTACGGGCGTATTCCTCGATAAGCTCTTTCGATAGATCCTTAGGGTGAGGACTCGTATAGCGGATCCTCCGGATCGACGTCTCCTCGTCGATTTGCCTCAGGAGTTTGGCGAAGTCCGTCTTCACCGGGAGCCGCTTGCCGTAGGAGTTCACGTTTTGCCCGAGAAGAGTGATTTCTTTCACGCCTTGGGTCTCCAGGCGTTGAATCTCGTCGACGATATCGCCCGGCATACGAGAGACTTCTTTACCGCGAGTGAAAGGCACGATGCAGAACGAGCAAGCGTTGTCGCAACCTTTCATGATGGTCACGTACGCCTTGGATTTGGACTCTGAGACGTCGCTCGGCAAAATGGACGTCGGGAACTCGTAATCCGCAAGATCGTAAAATTCCGTCCGCACGCTTCGGCGCTTCTTCTCCTCCGCATCGCGGACTAATTGGGGCAAAGCGCCCACGTGATCCGGGCCGATCGCGATATCTACGTAAGGAAAATGTTTTAAAATATACTCGCCGTCATGAGAAGCCACGCAACCAGTCACGGCGATCACCGGTTTCTGAGCCGGATCCTTCACCAACGCCATCTTCCCTTTGCGCGCTTTTCCGATGGCCGACATAGCCTTGTGGTAGGGCTTTTCCCGGATGCTGCAGGTGTTGATGACGACGACATCCGCCTCCTGCAAAGCCGTCGTCTTGGCATAACCTTCCGCCCGCAGAAGAGCTTCCATCTTCTGCGAGTCGTGCTCATTCATCTGACAACCGAAGGTTTGGATGTAGAACGTGCGCATCCGGAGACGCTTAGGATAACCTAGAAATCCTTGTCCAGCTTGATGCGCGACATGATCTTGTCGACGCTTTCATCGTCTTGGAATCCGAAGGTCATGACGCCTTCGTCGAATTCAGACTCGAAACCGCCGCCGTCGCTGTTTTGGTTGGAGGCCACGGCCAAGTCGCCGCCGCCTGTGCGGATTTCTCGGCGAATGACGTCGACATACTTGTCGGGACTTTTTTTGCAGATGCCTTCGACGTATTTATTGAGTTTATCGGCGGCCTTTTTCTGTTTCTCGTCTTTGATTTTTTTCCAATTCTTCAAGTAATGGAGGCGGCAGTGCCCATGGGTCGTCTGAACGTTTTGACAGCCTTCTTCCATACAGATTTTGATTTTTGCCATGAGGTAAGTTGCTGATAGGACGAAATCTTTTCAATTTTCAACAAACTTTTTATCAACGCGACGCATTAGTTTCCAGAGCCTGGATGACCCGCTTTTTTCAAGGCTTCCTGAAAGAGAGCTTGCTTGCGCATGCTTTCCGCCCTTTCCTTTTCAATCTCCTGGCGAAGAGAATCGGAAAGCACGTCCTTCGTTTTT
Source organism: uncultured Pseudomonadota bacterium (assembly GCA_964555055.1). Lineage (GTDB taxonomy): Bacteria > UBA10199 > UBA10199 > JACPAL01. The sequence goes on from CAZKQW010000002.1 coordinate 241,003, forward strand.
CGCCTCACATACTTCCGTTCCCAATAACGGAAGTAAAAAGGAATGCCGAAGACCGCCACGACAAGCACAGTGAATATCACGATTTCGTACGTACCGACCCGAAGTCCTTCCATCCCATTCATAAAGGCGGCCTCCAGCCGGGAGACGGCTCCGTCTCCAACACTTGCTGCAAGATGTCTTTGATCTTTTTAAGACGGGTCTCTGAGACTATCTTATGCCCAAAAATGTCCTTAACGTAAAATGTGTCCGCCACCTGATCGATCTTCGTCGATATTTTTGAGACATCCACATAAAGCCCTAAAGACGCCAAGGTGGACGTAATTTGGTAAAGAAGTCCCACCCGGTCCTGTGTGTAAATATCGATCACCGTATAGTAGGCGGATACGTCATTATCGACGTCGATGCGTGTAGGAAGCTTTTGGGCCACTTTTTTCTTGAAGAGAGAGGGTTTGAATTTTTCGGCGACTAATCCATCTACGGATAAACGTCCCTGAAGGACTTCACGCAAGTCCCTTTCCAACCTCTCCCACCGTTCCCCATCTTCGACAAGCAACGGACGCCCCTCGTGGTTCGTCACGCGAAAGATTTGGAGGGCATGTCCATGGCTCGAAAGATGCAGCTGAGCCTCGACGATGTTTAAATTGTGAGCCGCGAAAAGACCCGCCATGCGTGGGAAGAGACTCGCGGTCTCCACGGTGAAGAGCGTCGCCTCGTTCACCCCTTCGCGCTCCAGGGTTTTGACCTCGAAAACGATCGGATCGTGGGAAAATCTTTCCCAAAGCTTTAAATGATTTATGATCGTCGCAGGAGGCGTCGAAAGAAGGTAACGTGGCGGCATCATGGCGAAGAACTCTCGGCAACGACCCTGTTTTTGCTCTTTTTGCTCTCCGCCGATGAGAGGCAGGGTTTGCTCTAAGATCTTGGGAATGACTTGAGTGGCCTTCTCGGTGTCGAAGGAACCTTTTTCAAGTACGGATCGGGTCCTTGAGTACAAATGCTCGAGCAAGGACGATTTCCAGCTGGTCATCGCCTCCTGGCTTGTGCCCCGCACGTCACAATGAGTGAGTATGTAGAGCATGTTTAGCCTCTCCACCGTGTCCATGGTCTTGGCGAACTGCACGATGAGATTGGAATCTTCCAGGTCGCGTCGGAATCCGATATGAGTCATGATCAAGTGGCTGAGCTCTAAAAACTCCAGAAGGTCCACTTCTTCGGGGGTGTATCCTAGTCTCTCCCCCGCTTGCCGGATCAACGGAGCTCCTTTCAAAACGTGCCCCTTACCCACGCCTTTACCGATGTCGTGGTAGAGGATCGCGAACGACAAAAGATCCCTACGCGCCACCTCCACCCCTAAGCTATGCAAGGTGGGCTTATTAATCTCGTAAACCCCCTCCACGATCCTTCCCCACTCTTGCACGGCGAAGATGGAGTGCACATCCACGGTATAGACATGATAGAGATTGTGCTGGACCCGAAACCTCAGATTCTTCCACTCCGGCAAGTACGCCGACAGGACGCCGAGATCGTTCATCGAAAAGAGGATGCGGGAAAGACCGACCGGCTGCGACAAGATTTTTTTGAAGAGCGCATGCGTCTCTTGGCTCTCGATCAGGGCATCTCCGATCATGTCGACGGCTTGCTCGATGTAGTCCTGGGTCTTGTCGTCGATCTTGAGGTTCAAGCGATGGGCCACCTCGAAGATCTTCATCAAGTAAACGGGTTGGTCGAAAAAAAGATTTTGAAAGGCCACGGTTAACTGATCATCGATGATCTTCAAGTTCGGATCGTCTAAAACCGAAGGCCTCGTCTTTGAAAATAAAGTGGCATCTACCTTTTGGACACGACGGAAAACCTTCTCCGTCAACTGACGTATGACGGCCGCATGCTCGTAATAATCTCGCATGAATTGCTCTACCGCCAGGAAGTCTCCACTTTCATACCCTAATGATTTGGCGACGGCTTCTTGGGATTCGACCGTCAATTGGTCAAATTTTTTACCATGCAGACGGTGAAGTTGGTTGCGTGAACGCCAAAGGAAGCGCACCGCTTCCATGAGCTGGATAAACTCCCCCACGCTCAAAAAGCCGCTGTCCTGCATCATCGCGATATGGGACATGACCGGAGGAGTGATGGAAGCAGGCGCTAAGAAAGATGCGTTCTTCATCCCGTATTCGACACGCGCCACCCAGTAGAGAGTGTGATAATCCCTCAATCCCCCTTCGCTCTCTTTAAGGTTAGGCTCCAAAAGAAAAATCGACCCGCCGTACTTGCGTTTTCTCTCCGCGTTTTCCCGTAATTTTTTCTCGTAAAAAGCCTTCCGATTCTTCTCGGATTTGAAGTGCTTCTGGATGCCATGGGACAAATCCTCAGTGAGCGACTCCGTACCCGCCAAAAGCCGCGCGTCAAAGAGCGAGGTCATGACCGTCAAGTCTTCTTCCATGAACTTGAGGCAATCTTTCACGGTGCGGGTGGCCACCCCCACTTCCAAACCTGCGTCCCAGAGCGTTTGGATCACCTCAGTGCCCAAGCTCTTCACGAATTCGTCCGGCTTCCCTTCATATAAGATCAGAAGATCGATGTCGGAAGCGAGGCATAGCTCGCGACGCCCGTATCCGCCCTGAGCGACAAGGGAACAACCGCCTTTTCTCTTGTACCCGCTTTTCCCGAAACCATTTTCCGCGCGTCGAAAAAGCTCCCGCAAAAGGACATCCATCAAATCAGAATGCGTATTGAGGACCTGCAAGGCGTCGACTTTACGGTCATGAAGGGACAAGACGTAGGCCTTCACTTTCGCAAGGTAGTCTTTCACCTGAGGTAATACGGACTCCTCGCCTAGCGTGAGGGTGGGAGGCGCTTCGACCGTTTCTGGGAGTGTTTCCATACTTAGAGATCCCCACCTTCCTTTTCGAACTGAGCCCAATAATCCTTCACTCCCAACGCGACCGCATCGGCAAACTGCTTTTGGAACTGCGGCGTCTTGAGTCTTTTTCCTTCGCGCGGATGGGTAATAAAACCGACTTCGATCAACAAGCTCGGACATTTGGCGCCTACGAGCACATAAAAAAGCGCCGTCTTCACTTTCACGTCTTCAATGGGACATTTCTTCTGGAGGCCTTCCAAACGGTCTTTCACGTTTGCGGCCAGGAGGGCGGATTCTTCGGTCGCTGCCGCCTGGATCAAATCCGATAAAATGGCTTGGATTTCCTTTTGGTTTTTAACCTTCATCAAACCGTTCTCGCGGCGCGCGAGCTTCTCGGACGAGCGGTCTGTGGCGCGATTGAGGTAGTAAATTTCAACACCCTCGGCCTCGACGCTTTGGGCGGCGTTCGCGTGGACGGATAGGAAAATATCGCATTGTTTCTTGTTGGCGAACCGATTTCGCTGGCCCAATTCCAAAAACGCGTCGTTGTTGCGGGTCAAGAGAACGTCGGCGCCCAATTGGGTCCTCAAGCTGCTCGCCAACCTCTTCGAAAACGCCAGGACAAGGTCGCTCTCTCGGATCTTATTCTTCTGGGCGATCGCCCCGGGATCCTTGCCGCCATGCCCCGGATCGATCACGATTCGAGGTCCAGGCACTTTGGGAACGACTCCCATCGGGTGCTTTTGCCCCTGTACCGCATCCGCAAAGCGACTCCCTATCATGAAGATTGCGCCGACCCCTAAAACGACGAAAAACCGCCTCCCCATTCTCATAAGTAATGGGAAGCTATGCTTTTCTTTCGCCCTTCTAGCAACGTTTTCTTATGGATGACGATAACTTAAGAAAGCTTTTATGGACATCCATCAGGCACGTTTCCAAATATCCTCTCCACCTCATCAAGCGGATGATAGACCTACTCTCACACGCGGAGCCACCATCTTCGATGCTCTCGACGATACCCAAACCCCGCCTTTGGGGCACAACAGAAAGACTTAAGGCGCCAATTGGTCCAAAGGATCTTAGACAAGCCAGAACCCCTCGGTAAGAGCGAGCGTGATTTCCTTTCTCGATGGCTAGCCGAAGATATGAATACCCGTTATGACGGCCTTGAAGTCGCTAAAAGGGTTTGTTCGAGGCTGCATGGGGAGAAAGGCCTCTCATTCTTGGCAAATCACCCCAAGACGTCTCCTATTGAAGCCGTCCGGATTCACTTGAGCCAAAATGACCGAGGGGCAGCCTATCGAACTCTCGCGAAAGGTATGGATCAAGATTTGATTCTGAAAGAAATTTTTGGACCTGAATTCGAGCCTTTCTTCGACGAGCACATGCAAGCCTACATAACGTCCATAGGATATACAAACGATGAGGCGCGAAAATGCTTCACGGAGCGTCCCAGACTTTGGGAAGTGATGATCCGCCTCATTCCATTATGGAATGCTTTTGATGTTTTCATTCCCATTCCTCAAGGAGGGCTTTTTCTCGGGGCTCTTACCGCTTTTTTTGGCTATCCCACTTATCCACTCGAGATACATGCCCATAAACGCATACGGGCTGAAAGCCTAGTGGCTTGGAAAAAACAACCACTGTCCCTCGCCCTTGAAAATAGAAAAGTGCTCGTCTTGGAGGATGACATGGTTGGAGGCAATACCGTACGTCGGGCCATTGAAGAAATTCAAGCAATAGCCCGTCCACGCAAGATAGCCATTACCGTATCCACCTCTCCTTTTTTTTCAGGATCTCATCATACGGGCGACGATTTCGGGCAGCCCAGAGAAGTGATCGAAGATTTAAGCCGTCAAGGATATCGCACCCATTTTCTCGCCAAGCTAAAACCTTCCCACGTCGAAGCCCTTTATGAACGATACCGTTCCCGCCAACTAAATCTTTGACAAGGCTTTCCCCCCCCGTTATGGGTCGCGCGCATTTTTTCTTAAGACGTTGGAAATAATAATTTATTAAGGAGAAAATCTATGAAGAGACGAATCGCCGCATTCGTTGCCTTGATGTCGACTTTCGGAACTTTCCTGTCCTCGAAAGCCGCCTTCGCCAGCGAAGCCGAGCTGCACATCCCTGAGCTCAACTCCACGTACCAACTTTTCGGTAGCTCCATCACCGGAAACGGCATCCTCCAACTCGGTTTGGGCGTCGCCCTCCTCGGAATGCTCTTCGCCTTCTTCGAATTCCTGAAAGTGAAGAAGCTCCCGGCCCATAAATCGATGCTGGAAGTCTCCAATCTCATCTACGAGACCTGCAAAACCTATCTTCTGCAACAGGGCAAGTTCCTCGTTGTGCTGGAGCTCTTCATCGGGGCCTGCATCTTCTATTACTTCTCGATCCTCCAGCATATGGAACTTCCCCGCGTGCTCCTGATCCTCCTCTGGTCGATCCTGGGCATCTTGGGGTCCTTCGGCGTCGCCTGGTTCGGCATCCGCATCAATACGTACGCGAATAGCCGCACAGCCTTCGCATCTCTCCAAGGCAAGCCCTACCCCGTCATGGGCATCCCGCTGCAATCCGGCATGTCCATCGGCGTCATGCTCATCTGCGTCGAACTCTTCATGATGATCTACATCCTTCTGTACGTCCCGCGCGAGAGCGCCGGAGCCTGCTTCGTCGGATTCGCCATCGGTGAATCCCTGGGAGCCTCGGCCCTCCGCATCTGCGGCGGTATCTTCACCAAGATCGCCGACATCGGATCCGACCTCATGAAGATCGTGTTCAACATCAAGGAAGACGACGCGCGCAACCCCGGCGTCATCGCCGACTGCACGGGCGACAACGCGGGCGACTCGGTCGGCCCCACGGCCGACGGTTTCGAGACCTACGGCGTCACGGGCGTGGCCTTGATCAGCTTCATCGTTTTAGCGGTCGGAATGACTTCCGGCGCGGACGGCAAGTTATCTTTGGGCCTCGGCGGAGCCGAAATCCAAGCGAAACTCATCGTTTGGATCTTCGCCATGCGCGTCTTGATGATCCTCACCTCCATCGTCTCCTATTGGATCAACAACATCGTCTCCAAAGCCATGTACGCCAACAAGTCGCACTTCAATTTCGAGAATCCGTTGACGATGCTGGTTTGGCTGACGTCGATCCTGTCGATCGTCGTCACGTATTCCGTCAGCTACCTCCTCATCGGCGACATGCTCGACGGGACCTTATGGTATAAACTCTCCACCATCATCAGCTGCGGTACGTTGGCCGGAGCCTTGATCCCCGAGTTCACGAAGATTTTCACTTCGGCCAAGTCCAAGCACGTGGCCGAGATCGTCAACGCCTCCCGCGAAGGTGGCGCGTCGCTCACGATCCTCTCCGGATTGGTCGCCGGTAATTTCAGCGCCTTCTGGAAAGGCATGTTGATGACGGGATTGATGTTTATCGCCTATCTTTCGAGCCACACCGGTTTGGATAGTTTGATGGTCTATCCCACCGTCTTCGCTTTCGGCCTCGTGGCCTTCGGCTTCCTCGGCATGGGTCCCGTCACGATCGCGGTCGACAGCTACGGACCCGTCACGGACAACGCCCAATCGGTCTTCGAGCTCTCCCAAATCGAACAGCTCCCGAACATCTCGCAGGAGATCGAGAAGGAATTCGGCGTGAAGCCAAACTTCACTCAAGGTAAGGAGTATTTAGAAGAGAACGACTCCGCCGGTAACACCTTTAAAGCCACGGCGAAACCCGTCTTGATCGGCACGGCCGTCATCGGCGCGACCACGATGATCTTCTCGATCATCCTCCTCTTGAACCTCAAGCTGGACCTGCTCGATCCCCTCGTCCTCTTCGGCCTCATCTGCGGCGGCTCCGTCATCTATTGGTTCACCGGCGCTTCCATCCAGGCCGTGAGCACGGGCGCCTACCGCGCGGTGGAGTACATCAAGGCCAACATCAAGCTCGAGAGCAACGAGAAGGCTTCGGTCAAGGACTCCAAGGAAGTCGTCAAGATCTGCACTCAATACGCCCAAGCCGGAATGATCAACATCTTCGGCGTGATTTTCTCGTTCACCTTAGCCTTCGCCTGCTTCGATCCCACCTTCTTCGCCAGCTACTTGATCTCGATTGCGGTCTTCGGCCTCTTCCAAGCCCTCTTCATGGCGAATGCCGGCGGCGCTTGGGACAATGCGAAGAAAGTCGTCGAAGTCGACTTGAAGGAAAAGGGAACCCCTCTCCATGCCGCCACCGTCATCGGCGACACGGTCGGAGATCCCTACAAGGACACGTCTTCCGTGGCCTTGAACCCCATCATCAAGTTCACCACCCTCTTCGGCTTGTTGGCCGTCGAGATCGCGGTTTCGGCCAAGAATGTCGCTCCTTACATCGGCGCCGTCTTCCTCGTGGTCGGATTGGTCTTCGTCGCCCGCTCCTTCTACGGGATGCGGATCAAGACAAGCTCTTAAGAGTCAAGGACTCCGAAACAAAAGCCGCCTCTTCCCGAGGCGGCTTTTTTTATGCGCTTACGGATGGATCAGCGAACATCCCGTGGAAGTTTCGGTATCGGGAATGGGATCCACGGGAACGATGGGAGCTACAGGTATCGTAGGAGCCGTTGGTAAATTTTGGGGTGTGTCACCTGCAGGCGTGTTCGGGGTAGATACCGAGATCGGCGGTCGGGCGATGACGTTGAGATTCAGGTCGAAATTCTTACTGGCGAAATCCGGGTCATCGCTCACCAAAGTATGGTGGATGGAGGCCCGTGTCGACGCGTCTAAACGAATGGCTTGAGTGGCTTCTACCTGTAAGCTCTGAGGAACGTTCCAGTTATCGGGCGTGAAACTGATCGAGGACGGGCTTACGCGGACGACCGGCGAGTCGGAAGATAAGACGACCGTCACGACCGCTCGTGGCGAATGATTCAAAGCCACTTGAAAAGCATCGCGCGTCTCGGCTTCGGTTTGGCTTTGAGCCACGCGCGTCTCCCCTCCCGATTCGGAAAAAGTCACTCCCGCATTTTCGACGAGAGGCCTGAGACGTCCCGAAGACTCAGGAACAGGCGCTGGAGGCTGCGTAGGGAGGGAGTAGGCGATGCTAACACGCTGGACGATGGGATTTTCTCCATCTTGCCGGAGGGAGATTTGGTATTGGATGCACGGGTCCCCTTGTAGGACGCAGTCGTTCATGGGTCGCCCAGATTCATCCCGCAAACTCCCCTCTTCCGACAGAGGATCGCATTCAGAAAAATCGACGGCCGATGACATCGACGCTGTTGCGCCTGTCCGGATCTTTAGACTCGCTCCACGAGTCGGTTCGGATGTGTGAAGAACGGCCTCATTCCAATGAGCTCCCTCCGGGGCGCAAAACGCGTTAGACGTTAATGATCCTTCTACGAAGTAGGCCGTTTCCTCCCCTCCAATACGGCTCAAAGGCCGTGTCGGATCCTGGTTCAAGAATTGACGAGCCTCCGCCCGAATCCAGGAGGGTGACCGTGCGGTCCTAGCAATACTCATTTCATCTAAAACTCCCCTAAAGGAGAATTCCGGCGCATGAGTCCGCATATCGACCGATTCTGCATAAGGATATAAGGTGCCGACGCAAAGAGGCAGATTATAATCAGGCGTAAAATTCCAGTCTGTGACGGCGAGAGTCGCTCGTTCCGGCTGTTCCACGCCGTCGATAAAAAACTTCATCATTCTATCGGCGTCTACGACCAGAGCCACAAAATGGTAAACGCGCGGAGATAAGCGGGCGGTGGTTCGGAAAAATTGGGCTTGTGGGGTGGCCCCTTGAAAATTAACGCCAACGCTGCCGTCCGCTTGGATGAGCAAGCGATAGTCATAGATGCCATTTCCATTTACGGGTTTACTAAAAAATTGTCCGCCATTGCCGTCAGGGGCGTCCATTACGACCGCGCTCAAGGTCAAAGGCCCTCCCGTGTAATCCAAACTACGGTCTCCCGAAGCGCTTAAGTCGTTGAAGTAAATCGCTTGATTCTCATTGGAGAGATTCACGCCCTTTCCAATAGCCGCATCCATCACACTTTCGGCACCCAAGCCACCGCGTACGCGCACTTGAGCGTCGTTATAGCTACTGGATTTCACGCTATCTCGGAACGGGTGATTGAAATGGGAAACGGAATTATACCCCTCACTCCATACGTCTTCGCGACGCTCTCCTGAGGAAGCTCCCGAATTCCCGTAATAAACGTAAATAGGTTCGGGAACGGCCGGCGCCGCGGGCAGCCGTGGAATTTTCACCCAAAATACGCCTTGATGAGTGGTGGCATTCCATGTCTCGATTTCATAAGGCAGCTCGGTACGCCCGTCTTCCGAAACAAAACGCAGATCCGTCGCATTCGGCAACGCGGCGCGGATCTCCGAGAGTCTCAAGACGACCGGAAAATTCACCAAGTCCTCTGCAAGACCACTATTATCGAAAGTGATACGTTTCCGATAAGCCCAAGAACGCCCTCCATCGACCGCATACCAATTAGCTGGGGAGGCTAATTGCAAACTTCCGGCTGCGGTTTCGAGATTATTGGCTTGAAGGTATTGGTTCAAAGTGCCGGCACCGACACCTCCCGACCAATCGGTCTGGTCGAATCGAAGGAAACGTTCCACCTGGGCTTTCACGGGTAAAGCCAGGAATGAGACTATGAAAGCAGATGTAATAAGGATGGTTAGCCGTCTTTTCATGAAGGTATCCAGGAATACTCAACGGCTTCTTTTGATTTTTTATGAAGATTTTTAGTTTGTAGGGTATTCTTTACGGTAAATCTCGATAAGAGCGATGAAGAGGGAGAGGAAGATGGGCCCGAGGAAGACTCCTATGACTCCATAGTAGGACAACCCGCCAAGGATCGCCAAGAAGAGAAAAAGAGTTGGGATTTGCGTTCGATCTCCGATCAAAAGTGGCCTTAGGATATTATCAACCATGCTGATGACCCCACCTCCCCAGATCAGCATCACTGAGGCTTTCACCCAAGATCCCGAAAGCCCTAAGTAAATAACGATGGGAAACCAAACGAAAGCCGCCCCTCCGATCGGAACGAGGGCTAAGAAGGCGATCAGGGCGGAAAAGAAAATCGCGAAAGGCACACCTAGGATCACGAAGGCGATTCCGGAAAGCACGGCCTGCACCGCTGCCGTCACTACGAGCCCCCGGACGATCGCCGACACCGTGATCAAAAGCCGATCAAAAAATTTTTCCTTATTTTCAGGAGTCATGGGAAAGAGATCTTTGATCGCTTGCCCCAGAGCCGCACCATCCCGAATGAAGAAAAAGAAAATAAAGATGGCGACGAGATAGTTTAATACGAAAAGCAGGAAATTTTTAGCACCCGCCTGAATTTGGCCGACGATGGTCTCCGATACGACTTGAGCGCTTTTCCCCACGAGAGGAACGATTTGAATGTCTAAAGAAGCGGTCTTTTCGACAATTCTATGCCAAAGACTTCCGATCGAGGAATTGAGCAAGCCGTTGAGGAACGCTTCATGCTGGCCTTCATTCACCCACTGCAACACGACTTGGTAAAAGAGAATGGTCTCTTTCACAAGAGTGCCGGAAAAGTACACCATTGGGCCCGCAGTGCACACAAAGACAAACAATACCATGCAAGCCGCCGTTAGGTTTTTGCGGCCTTTTAACTTTCGCAATAACCGGACGTGAAGGGGGTAAACCACCATCGCTAAGATAACAGCCCAGAGTAAGGGTCTAATAAAAAGATCAAAAATTCCAATAAGTTGAATAAAAATCAAGAGAAGAAGAACGAAAAAAGAGAGAACGAAGATTTGTTTCTGATTCATGTAAGTGTTTATTTTAACAAAAGATTTTATTTTTGAGAAGATTTTTCTCTCGAAACATTCTCACGAGATGTTCCATTTAACGCACTGTGCATTTAAATATTTAATAACAATATGATTTTAATTTAATATTTAATTAAATTATTTTATATTCTCAAAATGTCTAATGAGACCATCCTTATTATAGAAGATGAAAGTGATCTTGCATGGTTATTATGTGAAGATCTTCAAAAATCTGGTTTTAAAACGATTTTAGCCCATGACGGTGAAATGGGCTTGGAACTCTTCAAGAAAGAATCGCCGGATTTGGTGATTTCCGATGTGCGCCTACCTAAAATGGACGGGCTAGAACTCCTCAAAAACATCCTTGAGTCCGAGCACCAAGCCCCGGTCATCATTATGACGGGGTATGGATCGATGGACGCCGCCAATAAAGCCGTCCAAATCGGAGCCCATAGCTATTTGGAAAAACCCTTCAATCGCCAAGCCCTCATCTTCGCCGTGAATAAAGCCCTCGAATCCTGCCGGATGAACGAGGAAATGGCGTGGCTCCGCGAAGAAGCCCGAAAGCAGATCGGCTACGATGAATTCATCGGCAGTACGTCGAAAATGAGGCAGCTCGTGAAGCTCGTCGAAAAAGTCGCCACCAGCGACGCCCCGACGATCCTCCTGGAAGGCGAGTCGGGCACGGGAAAGAACTTCTTCGCCCATATGCTCCATAATAAGAGCGCCCGCTCCCGGGCCCCTTTCATGGAGATCAATTGCGCTTCCCTGCCGGAAAACTTGATCGAAAGCGAACTCTTCGGCCACGAACGCGGCGCCTTCACCGACGCCAAGCAGATGAAGCGCGGCCTCTTCGAAGTGGCCAAGGGCGGCACGGTCTTCCTCGACGAGATCGGCGAAATGAGCCTGGCCACGCAGGCCAAACTCCTCCATGTGATCGAAAACCGGACCCTGCGCCGTGTGGGGGGCAACGAGAATATCCCCACCGACGTCCGCGTGATCGCGGCCACCTGCGTGAACCTGAAGGAAGCCGTCCTGGCGAAGCGTTTCCGCGAGGATCTTTATTTCCGCCTGCGCCTGATCCCGATGACGATCCCTCCCCTGCGCGAGCGGCCGGAGGACCTCCCTATCCTAATCGATCATTTCATCAAAAAATTTAATAAAGAATACGGAAAAGAAATCCAAGGAGTCACACCGGAGGCCATGGTTTTCCTGAAAAGCTATCCGTGGCCCGGCAATATTCGCGAACTAAAGAACCTCATCGAACGCATCGCCATCCTCGAAAACAGCTCGCAAATCGGAATTGCCCACCTTCCAATGGAAATCCGCTCCGGAGGCCAGGTGGTTCACACCAACCCCGACGAACCGCGATTCAACATTCCGGACCGGGGCATGAACCTGGAAGACGTCGAGAAGAACTTCATCGTAGACGCTCTCCAACGCACCGCGGGCAACCAATCCAAGGCCGCGAAACTCCTGGGCCTCACGCGCCACACGTTGAGGTATCGGATGGAGAAGTTCAATATCCGCGGGGCTTAAGTGTCTTAGAGCTGTTGGATAGAGACTTCATGAGCGAGGTCGGTAAAGCGACGTCCATCTATGGACCGATAAGTGTTTAAGAAAACATCCGATTGGAGGCCTCTTACTTCCTCACCCTGCTGTAAAACCACTCCGCCGTCTTCAAAAACCTGAGCGGCCACGGTTCCTTGGAAAATAAATGCGCCTTGCACAAAAACCGCTCGGCAAATATCCCCATCATCCCGCTTTAATAACCCGCATACAGTTGCGCCAACGGATATGGCGAATTCTCCAGCTAGCACTGGGGTCATTTTTTTAGCAATAAACCCAAGGTCGGAATTATACATATCCACAAGACTCATCTGCTGAGCTTTCCTTAAAAACCCTTTAAAAGACTCTAGAGTGATGCAATCGGGGCTTCCAAGACTTTGATAGGCAAGATGCAATTCACGCGCTTGATCAACCGTCACTTGATTGATGATAATGACGCTCTCACCGTTGGAAGCCGCGGCTTGCCAAGCCTTGTCCCTTCCATTGAAAAATACGACCCCCTTTTGCCCTATCGGATTATTTTTCCAATCCACGATAGGGCTTCCTGCTCTTGGGTCTCCCGTTGGATATACTAAATCTTCGCCTCCCCCAGTGAATCTGGGAACGGGCACTACGAACTTTTGCGCGCTAGAAATTACGGGTGTCGCTCTCCCAAAATCTATCATGGCAGGGGTTATCGTTCTGATAATATCCATCATACCTACCCTTCATGTTTTAATGTTATGCGGCTTCTATCGATAACCTTACGCCTTCAAGTTGCTCCAAACGATACCGATGTCCTCGCGCCTCCAACTCCAACTCCCTATCGACACGGTGATGAGGTTCACTCTCTATGATCGACCGCTTCGCCTTTTCGTTATAATGATCCAATAATTTAATCGCCTGATTCAGGGCCATGCGAAGATACAACTTCCTTTCCTTGGGGGATATTTTCTCAAAGGGCCTTCGCCCGGACTGAGGATTCCTCCCGTAAATCAAGGCGGCGACTTTCTCCACGAAATCCATGGAATCGACGGGACATGCCCGTTTTTGCGTGAGATCCCAAGCCGCGACGAGCCTATAAGCCTCTTCCATCTCGAGGGCGCTTTTCTTTTGGAGCCACAGGGCTTCCATGACCCCCATGATCTCTTCCGCGGTCCGGGCGACCATGATGTGGGGGTTGTTTTCGACCGTCGTCGACGCATCCAACAAATCCTCCACTTCGCCCAAAAGTCCGTCAGCGTTCTTTAGGACGCTTTCTTCCCGAGCGGCCGATTTGCGAACGGCTTCGATGAACCGACGCAACCTAGCGGCTTCCCGTTCGGCATTCCGTCGGTTAAAATCGACATCGGTCTCCAACAAAGCACCTACCCTCTTGATGAGGTATTCCAAAGCTTCATCCCTCTCCGCTTGGAAAACCCATTTGCCGATGTTCAGAAGACGGTCCGGAAACATTTTCGCCTTTTGGACGTCGTAAAAATCGCCGAACATGGGATCGTCCGTCAGGGGAACGACAATGACCGGAATGCCCAAGGATACGGCTTTCTTGATGTGGCTTTTCACTCCGGCATTTCCTTCGAAGACGATGATTGCGTCGCTGCGGAAACCCAATCCATCGCCCACGTACCCGGCGCTGAACGCCTCGTAGGTATCAGGCGTCAGAATATAATCGGATTTGCCTTTGGCGACGGCATCGGTCCAATTCGCCCACTCGGGCTTCACCACACCCAAGGCGGGATGACCCTTTAAGACGAACTCGCGGAGGGTCATCCCGTCCGCCCCATAGTTGGACATGCCGTGGACGACGCCGATGTCGCGCCGCGAAAGACCCAAGCGGTCGCAAAGCATTTCGCTTAACTGCCGGAGAATAGCGCCGATATGGTGGGATTCGGGGGTACCCGACGTCTTGTTGATCCACTGGGACCTTCCGGTGATGCTTAAGATCATTTTTGCGCCTGCAAGACTTTGGCGCGCTTCAACGACGGGGTCGACGGTCTTTATGGAGACGGCGTCTTCCATACGGCCCTTGCCGCCCAATCTTCCGTAAAGGTATTGGGCCCACTCGTGGGGGCGTTCGATGACGCGTACCTTCGCGAAAAGTTGCTGCGGCGAAAGGCTCAACCCCTTGGCTGCGAGGATCTTCACCAACTTCCCGAAGACTTCGGAACGGCCTAGGATCATGTCGGCTAACCTTTGCGCCCGTTTATGGTTGGGGTCCCACATATCCGCGGCACGCAGGGGCTGCCCCTCCTTCCTCAAGGCGCGCTGAATAGACTTCGTGACGCGTCTTTGCTCATGGACCAGGGTCACACCGTGATTTCCTATCAATAAAGAACCGTCGGTGACGCTGACGTTGCGGTGATTTACCGACGGATCGTAGACCACGACCGTTTCCTTTCCCTGCGCGATGGCGAAGGGGAGGTCATTGAAAAGGGCAAAGCCGCCCCCGGGCAGCGAAAGGACGACGTCGGAAAGACTGATACTCAATTCCGAATAGTCTCTCCCGGCGGCGTCCGTATTGATGACGCTCGGGATATAGGGATCCCGGGGATCCACATAACACATGAGGGAAGCGCAGATGAAAGCGAGCGTCGGAACACGATGCAAGGCGGCGACGCGACGCACCCCCATGTCGACGGTACCTCCAGTCGCGGAAGTCGTCAAAACCAACGCCGACGAAGGATCGATTCCGGCGCGCCTGAGGAGATGCAGACTCCCGTCGAATATCCCTTCCATCAACGCCTCGAAATGACGCGCATCGTCTTCGTTCGTGAAACCGGAACGGCCGATGGGGAGAATGTTGAACCTCCCCGCCAACATCCCCTGCCCCTCGGCCAAAGGGATTAAATGACGGTCAATTCTAGCCGCTGGAGTCAAAGAGGGCATGGCGGGGTTGGGATGTGCCACGAGCACCCCGCGGGCATCCGCCTGTCGGGGCCATACGAACCCGATCGGGGAATAACCAGTTTGTCTTAATTCGAACGCCATAATGAGACGGATAGGTATCGGCAGAAATCGAGGACGGTTGCGTATAAATTCGAAATATTTAGAGCGCGCTCTATTTAGGGCTCACAACCAATGCCGGAACAAAAGGGCGATTTGCTCCTTGAGCCGTTGGAGCCACGGGCGCGTCTTCCATTCGGAAAAGACGATTTCGCGGCAGGATTCCAAATCCTTGAAGAACTGAGTCCTCAAGATCCGGGCTTGGTCGGCGTCGCTCGAGAAGAGGTTCACTTCCAGGTTCCGGAAGAAGCTCAGATGATCCATGTTCGCCGTGCCCACCGTCCACCAAGCGTCGTCGACCATTCCCGTCTTGGCGTGCATCATGCGGTCCTGGTATTCGTAGATCCTGACGCCGGCCGACAAAAGGGTTTGGTAAGTACCTTGGGAACACCACCTCACAAAGGGGACGTCGCTCTCCCCCGCGGTGACAATGCGCACATCCACGCCCCGACGTGCGGCTTTTTTCAGGACTCGAATCACTCCAAAATCTGGAACGAAATAGGATTGGGTCAGGTAGATGCTTTTTTGGGCTCTTTTCATCGCCGCTATATATTCCCTTCGAATGAAGCTTAAACGCCGAAATCCGAAATTGGGGATGACTTGATAAGCTTGATCCAGGCGGCGTTTCCACCTCTCCACCAGGATCAAGCCAAACTCACGCCAACTTCCCTTCCATGTCGCGTCGAAAAGAAGTTGGAGATCTTCGACCACCTTCGCTTCCTGGGTGGACACTCCCGTGTCCCTCCAGAATTTCTTTCCGAAATATGTCTCCGAATATTCATCGCTGAAATTAAAACCCCCTAAAAAAGCGGTCTTTCGGTCGATCAGAACGAATTTACGGTGGTTCCGGCGCGTCCATTCGGGACCGAGCTGGAGAAGCGGGTGGAATTCCTTTGTCTCGCAACCCGACTCCCGTAGGTCCGTTAAGAAAAGCGGATCGGTGTCTCGGCATCCTACGGAATCATAGAGAATCCTGACACGTAGTCCTTCCCTCACTTTCACCTTCAAAAGATCGGCGAAACTGCGCCCAACCTGGTCACTGGCCCAAATGTAGATCTCGATGTCGATCGACGTTCGCGCGGAGGAAATCGCACGACGGATAGAGTTAAAATAAGCGTCGCCGTTGAAGAAGAGTTCAGTACCCACTCGGCTCGCGCACGGAATGGGTACTTTCGGAGGCCGCAGGCGCGCCCACTTCCGGAGCTTTTGGCGCCTCTCCGTTCATTTCCGGAGAAGGTCTGGATTCCGGTTTTACTTCAGGAATGACTTCGGATTGAGGTTCGGTTTTAGGTTCCGCTGGCCTCGGTGGGGTTAACGTCGGAAGGTCGTTCGGCGCTTTTAATGAAGGCGGTGGTGAGCCAGGCGATTCTCCCAGAGGTGCCGGCACGGGAGGCGTTAGCGCCGACTGAGGAGGTGGCGGTGATGGTGGTGGTTCCGGGAGACGAAGTTCCGTCTCTGGAGGCGTCGTGAGAGATCGGAGCTCGGCGCCTCTTTTTTCAAATCGACAAGCATTTAAAAAGAAAATGCAGATGGCCAATGAAATCCAAGGAATTCGAGAAACATTTTTTTTCATGCGATCACAGGTAACATGCGATCATTTTTCTGCCAATCAGGAATTCCAATCCGACATTCCATTTCGCCATCCTATGCATCGAAAACGAAAAAGCCACCTGCCTAAGGCAGATGGCTTTTCTAAAGGGTGGAGACGAGGGGGATCGAACCCCTGACCTCCACAATGCCATTGTGGCGCTCTCCCAGCTGAGCTACGTCCCCTTTTTAGTTAGGGAGATAACCGTTCTCCCCCTGCCCCCATCTGACAACCGCGGTCTGATCGTTTCCGCCAGAGGCGGACCAGCTTTTGGTTGGCGCTCCTCTCATCAAATCGGTACAGCCGATTTGATGATGCTCGTTCACTAGGGGCTGTAAAGTCCGGTGGGGTTAGCAACTTTGATTTTGACACTCAACGAAAAAATGAGGATGGAACGCGATCTTATGATCAATCAACTCTTTCTCGGACTTTCTTTAGCGGGGTCGGTCTGGGTGCTGTACGTTCTTTTGGGGCTTTCCATACTTTCCATCTCCCTCATTCTGGAACGTTGGTGGTTCTATCAAAAGGCTTCGCGCGGCTCGGAGTCGTTCCGCGCACGGATCCGCTCGGCGGCCCGGCAAAGGAATTGGCAGGAAGTGCGCGATATCAGCAAGGACCGCCTCAACCAAGGCTTCGGACTCGACCAAGATATGGACTCCAGCATCGTGGACGCTCTCCTTCAAGCGACGAAGCCGCAGTTGGAATCCCTTCAAGAATATGCTCAAGATGCATTGACGCGCACCAAGCTCAATTGGGACCGTAACCTCTCCCTCTTAGCCACAATCGGCAGCAATGCTCCTTTTATCGGCCTTTTCGGCACCGTCTTAGGGATTATCAAAGCGTTTCACGACCTCTCCCAACAGAATAGCGGGCCCCAATCAGTCACCGCCGGCATTTCAGAAGCCCTCGTCGCCACCGCCATCGGACTGCTCGTCGCCATCCCCGCGGTCATCGCCTTCAATCTTTTTCAGCGACGGGTTAAAAACGCCCTAGCGGAAGCCGAAGCCCTAAAAAGTTATTTGATCGGCAAAATGGTGGAATGATGGGCTATTCCCAAAACCAAAACGACGAGGACATCATCACGGGGATCAACGTCACACCCCTAGTCGACGTCGTGCTTGTGCTTCTTATTATTTTCATGATTACGGCGCCGACGATCTACAGCAGCGCCTTGAAGGTGCAGCTCCCCAAGACGACCTCCTCCGAATCGATCGAAAAGTCGTCCTTAGCCTTTTCCATCACGAAGGACGGGCAAGTGGGACTGGATGGGAAGCCTTTGGCCTGGGACGCTGTAAAGACCGCTCTCAGCGCGATACCGGAGATCGACCAGAAAACCGCTATCATCAATGCCGATAAAGAGACGCCGCACGGTACGGTGATTCAGCTCATCGATCTCCTGAAGCAGTCCGGATTGAGCCACTTCGCCATGTCGGTGGAAGCGAATAGCCGACTACAATTGCCTGAGTGATTTAGGTGGTCAATTAACTCATGACGTGATCGAAGCAATCATCATCTCATAACAATTGATTAAATCTCCCTTCCCCTCCTTTATTAAAGCCGTTCGCCTTTCTGAAAATCGGGAAACCAAGCCTGCAATTTCACCTGGAGAGAAGAACTCTTTCAGTTTAAGAGCGCATGGACTTTGGAGATATCGAACCACATAAGGCAGGCTCTCTTCCAATTGAGGAGTAAGAATGATGGGTCTGATCAAAGATCCCAGGCCCCTTATATCACCCGCAGCGACACGTTGGATCAGTGATAGTCTTCGATCAGGAGGGACTTTTTGTTTGTCAAGTAGGACAGGTCCTAAGCCCACTTCCACGGCTACAATCGCCTCTTCTCCGTGCAGAAACTCACTTGGGGGGCACTCTCCCGGAAGGAGCCAACAGGCTATTGTAAAAGGGCTCACATAAAACTTCATCCTTTCGGAGTCTGGAAAGCCCAGTCCCTTTCGAGGCGTGCCACATAAGATCCGGAGGTCCCTTTGAAG
Source organism: uncultured Pseudomonadota bacterium (assembly GCA_964555055.1). Classification (GTDB taxonomy): domain Bacteria; phylum UBA10199; class UBA10199; order JACPAL01. The sequence continues at coordinate 259,785 of CAZKQW010000002.1, forward strand.
AGCCATAGGGAGATCGTCACGGCTCAAGAGTTTGAAAAGTGCCTCAGTGACCTGGGAAGCGGCTAAAAGAGCCTCACCATAGATTTGAAGTTGATTCGCAGTTAGCTGGTTGGCGTCCTGGAGGGAAGCTAAAACGCTTAAAGCCTCCGGGAAATCATCCTTATATTTCTGATTTGATAAGAAATTCACGACTGCTTCTGCGATTCTTTTTTTCAGCACTTCAGGGTATGTGGCATCCTGGCTCTTCTTTTCCCAGGAATCAAAAATATTGGGCCTTTTGAAAACGCCTCGGAGTAATCTCTCTAACTCCATCTCTAAAACGCTTTCTTCATGCTGGAATCGCCCCCAGGCCCGCGCAATTTCCTCCGTCTGGGCTCCGGCTTCCCTCCGCCTCAATGGGCGAGTCTCCTCTAGCACCTCTTGCCTAATTTCTTCGGGACAATCATCCCTCCGGTATACTGTCTTAAGAAGGCGGGTAGTCTCCGGATGTAGGGCCGGGTCGTGTATGGCAAAAGGCGTCAATGCCAGAAAGAAAGCCCTTTTTAAGGGTGTTACTAATCAGTTCATAAATATCCAACCATATGCTATGCAGTCGGGATGAAAATC
>CAZKQW010000003.1:0-257317 GCA_964555055.1 uncultured Pseudomonadota bacterium
AGGGGCCACACACACCTGTGCTGTTTTAACCGATGGTACCGTCAAATGCTGGGGAGATAATGGATTTGGACAACTTGGAGATGGAACCACTACCAATCATTTTTCTCCTGTGACCGTTTCTGGAATCTCTTCGGCTACGGCTGTTGCAGCAGGGGCCACACACACCTGTGCTGTTTTAACCGATGGTACCGTCAAATGCTGGGGATTAAATTCAGTGGCTGTTGGAACCTCCATTTATTATTCATGCTCTCCAATTTCAGTTATCGGCCTTTTAGAATAAAGGCACACCACTGAGTTTCCTCACCCTTTCAAACTCCCCCTTTTCCACCGGCTGGACCGATAGGCGTGAGCCTTTTTGGATGACCCGCATGGATTCGAGACCTTTCGTTTTCTTGAGCTCCTCTAAAGAAACGAGGCGGGAGAATTTCTCCACGAACTCGATGTCCACCATCACCCAGATCGGGTTTTCCGGCGACGCTTTGGGATCGAAATACTTGCTTTTCGGGTTCCAGGCCGCCGTGTCCGGGTGGGCGGATGCGCAAACGCGGGCGATGCCGGCGACGCCCGGCGGTTCGGCATTGGAATGGTAAAAAAGGACGAGGTCGCCGACCTTCATTTGATCCCTCATGAAGTTCCTTGCTTGATAGTTGCGCACACCTTCCCAGGAGGTTTTTTGATCGTGCTTCAAATCATCGATGGAGTACGTCGTCGGTTCGCTTTTCATGAGCCAATATTTCATCAGTTTCCTTTCATTAAAATCGCTAAACGCGTCTGAAGGGAGGCGGTTTTACTTAGCCGCCTAAGCCATGCTTTCTTCCATGCAATGGAAGACCTTATCCTCGGAAATATGCTTCCCCAAGAAGTCGCGGAAGCATTCGTAGATATCCTCCCGCAAATCCCGACCGTAATGGAGGAAACGACGATCGGTGGAAATCAGATTTTCGAAGATGTCTCGATTTTTGGGGAAGCGTTTTTCCATCACTCTCTTCTGCCGCTGCGGAAAGCGCAATGTCCCAACGCTGATCCAGTGGATGTGATCGGCGGAAACGGCTTCAAAAATGCGGCCGATCAATCGCGCGTAATTTTCCTTCCACCCTGGATGCACGATCACCGGATCCATGTGGATGCCGACTTTATACCCGGCGATCGCCACCTTTTTCATCGCCGCCAAACGTTCATCCAGGGTCGCCGTCTTGATTTCCTCGCGCCGCACCAAAATATCGGGAGAAAGTGACCAGGAGACGATGGTTTTGCCCCGATGGTCTAGCTCTAAAAGTCCGTCGACGAAGTCCGACTTCGTCTTCAACTCCAGAAGCGGGCCCTCCTGCGACGCGAAAAACGACACGAGCCGCGCGGCGTATCCCGTCACCGGCTCCAACGCCAAACTATCGGCGATACGGCCCGTACCGACCACGAAGCGGGGAAAATCCAAGGCCCTCATTTGACGCGCGAGCGACTCGAGGATTTCCTCCAGGTTCATATGGATCGTCAAAATCGGGTTGTTCTGTAAATAGCTCTGGAGGATGCAATAGGTGCACTCCAAGTGACAATTCGATACCAAATCTAAAGAAAAATACGGCACGTCGGCGCTAAGGGCGAGGGCTTTGAACTCTTTCAGCGGCTCGGATTTCTTCCGGGATAAAAGCAACAGCCGCTTGCTACCCGATTTGTTCTTGATTTCACGCGCCTCTTCGACGGTGTCGACGGGAATGCTCGGAAATCGGGAGAGGAGCTCGCGCGTCGCCTTCAAAGCGGCCACGGATTTTTCGACGAAAATCCTCTCCGGATGCAGGGGGAACTTCACAGAGAGATTCTATCTCTTCTTGCGCTTCTTTTCAGCTTCCTGCTCCGGCTGGATGCCGTCGGAGCGGCCATCGACGCGGCGACCATCGACCAAGTGCCAATCGACTTCGGGAAACCATAAGAGGGGTTGGAGGGTCTTTCCGGAAAGTTTCCAGAGGATCTGTTGGCGGTTGATGTCTTCCAAATCCTTCCGACGCCACACGATGGGCGAGTGATAAGTGGCGAATTGAAGGGCGCCGGGTTTCGACCTCTCCCAGAGCTTTTGGATTTGGATGTCCATTCCGATCAGGGCATCGCCTTCGCTGAAGAGCCAAGGGCCTTGCACTTCCTCGAACGCGGCCGCTAATTCATAAGCGGGTGGGGATTCCGAAACGTCCTGCGGACCTTTTTTCTTACGGACTTTTTTCTTTTCCGCGGGAGGACGGGTATAGACGTGGAAAGTATTGGCCACGACGTTTTCCATGTTGTTGATCAAAGCCGCCACCCAGACCGGATTCGCCGAATCGCCTTTTTCGACGTCGTAAAATTTCACTTCGACGCTCCCCAGCTCGATCTCCTCCATTTCGCCGTTGCCGCGCAGGACGATCGAAAGAGGGATCTTGCTCGTCTCGTCGTTCAAATCGCCTTCGGACCATTTTTCCTTACTATTGAGAAGGGGTATAATCTCGTCGTCGAAGCGACGCCAGGCTTTTTCCATGTCGGCTTTGGATACGGATTTCTTCGCCTTGAGCATCACGTCCGATTGGATATTCGCCATGTCGGTCTTGAAGGCCTCCGAAAACGCGCTGGAATCCCGAGCCAAAGACAAGGCCGCGGCCAAACCAGCCATCGCAAAAAATAATTTCTTCATGCATCCATCCTTTCCCGAATCCAGAGTCACTTTCTTAAGTACGGTTATTGGTTACCACTGACCCGTTACGGCGGCGTCCGCGCCGCTTCTCGAACGGACGAACACAAACGCCGGGACGTCGTCATCACCGGCGGACGAGGCCACTTCCGGCAGCAGGAGCACTTGAATAGGCGCCAGCGCCGGAAAATTAGAGTCGCTTGTACCACAGTCCTCCGGAAGTTGGCCACCTTCGTTTTGGGGATCTTCTAAGGCATTTCGCAAGAGTTGAAATTGGGCGGACGTGGGCGAATAAAAAGCGAAGCTCTCGGACGTGGGATCGGTCGTAGCGTCATCGAAGACCCCTCCGGCCGTCGCCACCGCTTGGTCATAGGCCGTGATCAGTTCGCTCGTCACGGAAGAACGCGCCGTGGCGGCGAGATATTCGTCGTGTGAGGGATCCGAAGGGCGGACGGGCGAGAATTGATAGGTGCTTCCGTCATTCGCTTGGATCACCGCCTCATAATAGGAAATGGGCGGTTCGCTCGCGTACGTCGTCGCGTCGGCGACGAAGAGGTTCGGATTCGCCGTTTCATTGATGAGATGAATTCGGTTGCGGATGACGGCGGCGAGCGCGTTCCCAGTTACGCTGACGCTGGAAGTCTTCACATGGCCGTCCTCCAATGTCGCTTCGCGCGTCAACTCGCCTCGGGCTTCGCCTATTAAAATTTGGATGAGCGTTTGAGGCGGCACCGTCACTTCCACGGCGGCAAGCGAACCCGTCGCCGTCTGAGGCGTCACATAACCAATCCCTTCCTGGAGCGGCGTCACCTTAAAACCATGCCCCGCGGCGATCGTTGAAAATCCCTCCCGCGGCCCGACGGCGAATAAATCCTCGTCGTCGTTTCGTACGCCCGTCACGCCGTCGGACTCCGAAAAAATATATTCGTCCGCCCCGGAGCGTGTCCCTCCCAAGGCGACCGTGATTTTCCCGGACACGACCCTTTCACGACGGGTGACTCGCCCGCCGTTCCCATCATTATGGGGAAACCATCCGTAAATGGGGATGAAATCCCTCCAGTCGCAGCCGCTGAACGGCAAAAGAAAAAGAAGAAGGAATAACAACCGTTTGACACTTTGGTTCCGCGTCATCTAGAGGCTCCCGCCTTATGTCCCAACACGCCTTGCGCGGCATGCACGATATACGTCCGCCTGACATCAGTATCTGGCACGAAGTCGAAAAATGCGCCCACGAAATCTTCCCTCGCTATCTTTATGAAGAGATCCGCACGCCCGTCCTCGAGGAGATGAGCGTTTTCACCCGGTCGATCGGCGATACCACCAATATCGTCGAAAAGGAAATGTATGTTTTCCAAGACCGCGGCGGCAAATGGGTGGCCCTCCGTCCCGAAGGAACGGCGCCTGTGGTCCGCGCTTATATCGAACACCACGGGAATCCCGAGGAAGTCGTCCGTTATTATTACATGGGTCCCATGTACCGCTATGAGCGCCCCCAACAAGGCCGCTTCCGTGAGTTCCACCAGCTCGGCGCCGAAGTGTTAGGCATTTCGAGCCCGCGCCTCGACGCGGAACTCATCCACATGGTGGATGTTTTCTTCAAGAAGCTTGGCATCCCAAATGCCGTCTTGGAGATCAACTCTCTCGGGTGTCCTCTGTGTCGACCCAAGTTTCTGAGGGCCTTCTTCGACTTCCTCCACAAGAACGAAGACAAGCTTTGCTCCGATTGCAAGCGACGCATGGAAAAAAATCCCCTGCGCGCACTCGATTGCAAGAATCCAGGCTGCGACGCTTTGACGCGCGAAGGACCGTCGATTCACGACTTCCTCTGTGAAGCTTGTGAAAAGGACTTTGATACGGTCTTGGAAACCCTCGGGCTGTTGAAGACCGATTATAAGGTGAATCCTAAAATCGTTCGGGGGTTGGATTATTACATCAAGACGACTTTCGAATTCACGTCGGACGCTTTAGGCTCCCAAAACGCCATCGCGGGCGGCGGACGCTACGACGGCTTGGTGCGTCTCATGGGCGGCCCGAACATTCCCGCCGTAGGCTTCGCGATCGGCCTGGAACGCTTAGTGGATATCATTAAGGCATCTAGAGGTGCGCCGGTTGGCGGGACTTCCGTGATGCGCAAAGGCCTCTTCTTCGCCACTTTGGGGGAAAAAGCCCTACAAAGAGCCCTCGTCTTAGCCCAATCGCTCCGTGAAGCGAATATTCCCGTGGGATTGGATTATGAAGGAAAGAGCCTGAAATCCCAAATGCGCAAGGCGGATAAGATGGGCGCCGAATTCGTCATGATTCTCGGAGACACCGAGCTGGAGAAAAACGAAGCCCCTTTACGCAACATGTCATCGAGTACCGAGACAGTGGTTCCTTTGGACCGTATCTTATCCGTCTTGCAGTCGAACGCTCGCGTTGGGTGATCCCAACTTGACTTGAAACATAAATTCTTAGAAAGTCAGGGGTCTATGAAAAGAAAATCCTCCCTTCTTCTCCTGGCCTTCTCCGTGATTCTCATCGCCACTCAGGCCCTTACGGCGAAAACCAAGATCGAAAGCGCCGCTGACGACGAAGATGAGGTGAAGTCGACCATTCGTTCGGATCCTTACGCGGGGGGTGGGCATCGTAAAACGGGCAGCGCGCCTAAAACGTCCTCGGGGAGCTCATCCGGACTCGTCAGTCTGAATGAAAAAGACGGGAAGATCGTGGTTCTCCAACCCATTCGATTCGACGATAAAAACAACCTCGCAATCGCCTCTCAAGGCATCGTGCTTAAATTGGTCGACCTCTTAAAGAAAAACCCTCAAACACGCACGCGCATCATCGTACATACCGACAGCTTGGGGTCCGATCAAAAGAACATCGAAAATTCGCAGAAACGAGCCCAGTCGTTAGGCGTCTATCTCATCCAAAACGGCATCGACATGAGTCGTTTCGAGCTGGTCGGCATGGGCGATCGCGAACCCGTGGCTAGCGACGATACCCGCGAGGGACGCCAAAAGAATAACCGCGTGGATTTCCTATTGATCACCCCTTTACCCACTCAAGCGACTCCTCCCACGCCACCGCCTCCAGCACCACCCGCTCCGGTCACTCCCCCGGTACCCGAAGCACCGACCGCTCCTCTGACTCCTCCAGTCGCTCCTGCGCCGGAAGCTCCGGCTGTGCCATCTCCGATACCACCACCTCCGCCTCCTCCTACGGCAGCTCCGATCGCACCCGCTCCCACGCCCCCCGTTCCGGAAGCTTTACCGCAGCCTCAGTCATTGCCTTCCATTCCCGCTCCGGCTCCAACGGTACCGGCTCCGACTCTTACGCCCCCTCCTCCATCACAAATGGCACCCGCTCCCACCACGCCGCCACCCGCTCCCGTGCCACCTCCTGCGGCATTGTCGACGACGACGCCTATCGTTCCCGCGCCTATTCCAGTCCCCACGCCTCCTGTAGCCCAGTAGATTGCCGTCATGAAAAAAACTCATCATTGTAATGCCCTGAACGCTTCTCATATCGGGCAAGAAGTCGTCTTGAATGGTTGGGTCTCCACACGGCGCGACCATGGTGGTCTCATGTTCGTCGATTTAAGAGACCGCGAAGGCATCACTCAGATCGTCTTCAATCCGGAAATCGACTCTAAAGTCCATGATTTAGCCAAGGACTTACGTAGCGAATGGGTCTTATCGGTTAAAGGCAAAGTGGAAAAACGTCCAGACGGCATGGATAATACGAAGCTCGCCACGGGCTCCATCGAAGTGAAGATCTCGGAATTCGAAATCCTCAATACGTCCAAGACGCCGCCTTTCGCGATCGACGACGACGTCGATACAAGCGAGGACCTGCGCCTTAAATACCGTTATCTCGATCTGCGTCGTCCTGCCTTGCAAAAGAATATCATCTTACGCCACAGGGTCATGCAGTCGACGCGCAATTACCTTTCCGAAAACGGTTTTCTGGAAATCGAAACCCCTTTCTTGACCAAAAGCACGCCCGAAGGCGCACGCGATTATTTGGTGCCCGCGCGCTTGTATCCCGGGAAGTTTTACGCTCTTCCCCAATCGCCCCAGCTTTTTAAGCAGCTTTTGATGGTCTCGGGTTTCGAAAAATATTTCCAAATCGTGAAATGCTTCCGCGATGAGGATCTGCGCGCCGACCGCCAGCCCGAATTCACCCAAATCGATTTAGAGACGAGTTTCCTCACCCAAGAGGACATCATCGGCTTGATGGAGGGTTTGGTGGGGAGGATTTGGGAAAAGGCCAAGGGCGAGAAACTCAATATGCCGTTCCCGCGCATGAGTTACGCGGAAGCGATGAACCGTTACGGTTTGGATGCGCCGGACACCCGCTTCGATCTCGAGCTCCAGGAAGTGTCGGATATTTTTGCGAACACGCAATTCAAAGTTTTCAAAGACGCCGTAGCCAACAAAGGTGTCATCAAGGTCATCAAGATCCCGGCGGCGCTGAAAAAAGATTTCTCCCGCAAGGAGCTCGACGATCTGACGGAGTTCGTGAAGATCTACGGCGCCAAAGGAATGGCTTGGATTAAGATAGTGAATAAGAATGAAACCGGGGCCGGGGGGGAAGTTCGCGAAGCGACCCCCGGAACGATCGAATGGCAGTCGCCAATTGTGAAATTTTTCTCTGAAGAAGAAAAGAAAGCCCTATCAGATCGCCTTAAAATTCAAGCTGGAGATTTGATCCTTTTCGGTGCCGACAAGACTCAAATCGTCAACGACGCTTTGGGCAATCTCCGCGAAAAACTCGGAGCGATGTTGGGATTGATCGATCCCAAGCAAATGAACTTCGTCTGGATCATCGATTTCCCGATGTTCGCTTACGATGACAAGGAGAAGAGGCTGGCGGCCGTTCATCATCCCTTCACATCCCCGAAGACCGAAGATATCCCTCTTTTAGAGACGGAACCCGAAAAAGCCCGGGCCAACGCCTACGATCTCGTCCTCAATGGGAACGAAATCGGCGGCGGATCCATTAGGATCCACCGGCGCGACATCCAACAAAAAGTCTTCGATCTCTTGAAGATCACGCGCGAAGAGGCTCTCGAACGCTTCGGCTTCCTTCTGGAAGCCCTTGAGTTTGGCGCTCCGCCCCACGGCGGTCTCGCCTTCGGCCTCGACCGCATCGTCATGCTCTTAACCGACAGCCCCTCGATCCGCGACGTCATCGCTTTCCCCAAGACTCAAAAAGGCACGGACCTTATGTGTGAAGCCCCTTCAACGGTGCGACCCGAGCAGCTTAAGGAGCTTCACCTTAAAGTCCTCGAAAAGGCCTGATTCATAAGCATCAAACTCTTGCCCAAGATTTAGAGCTGAAAGGTGCGTCCTTCGTGAATCCTCATTCCATTTTTGGGGATTCCTATGGCTCCCAGACCAAGCAATGTCTCAGCAAATCCAAAGAAACATCCTTCAGGCTTTATCTTCCCAATTCGGGTAAAAATTCCGGGGCCAGGCGTGGGATCTAAGGTCGGAGAGGGTTTGTGAAGAAAAGGGGTTGCTGTCAGAGACGCGAGCGCACGAGATGACGTGATTCTTTTTCCTCATGCCGGGGATCACGGTCGTGACGGCGGAGAAACCGAGACAAAATTTCAAGGCTAGTTCCGGCAATGTGGGCGTCTCCGAATCTAAGAATGTCTTCAATCTCTCGACCCGCTCGCAAGTCTCCTTCAACCGATCCCCACTGAAATAATGCTTCCGCCAATCTCGCCTGGGGAATTGGGTGGTCGGAGTCAGGGTACCTGTCAATCCACCTTCATCGAAGGGCACGCGGACGATCACGGCCACGCCTTTTTGGGCGCATAACGGAAGGAGTTTTTCGGCAGGTGATGGGTCGAAGATATTGAAGATTACCTGGACCGAGTCGATGAGGCCCGAGGCCACAAGCTCCAAGGCCGTATCGGGTTGGTGATCGTTGATCGAGATACCGAAATGACGAATCTTGCCTTCTCGCTTGAGCCTTTGGATTTCTTCCAACCAATCCCCTTGTCCTTGCCAATTCGGCGCCCAGACGTGGAGTTGTTGGAGATCAACGAAATCAGTCTGAAGATTCCTCAGACTCGCTTCCGTCATCTCCCGGATCCAAGGCGCGGGAAAAATCTCCCGTACGTCGCTGCCGGGCTTGGCGGGCCATTGGTTATTTTTGGGAGGGACTTTCGTCGCGATGAAGACCCGATCGCGCACTCTTTGTTTACGGACGACATTGCCGATTAAAGTCTCACTGTGGCCATTTCCATAAACGTAAGCGGTGTCGAAAAAATCGATCCCATTGTCGAGCCCGACATTCAGGGCTTCGGTGGCGGACGCATCGTCGCAGGCTCCCCACATGCCGCCCATCGACCAGGTTCCGAAACCGATCTCGGAAATTTTTCGACCCGTACTCCCGAATTTTCGGTATTGCATGGAAACGCTTAACATCTTAATCGCCTCGCCATGTCCACACCGAAATCCATCACACTCTCCGAAAACCCAAAAGGCATCGCCATCGCGTGGAACGATGGTCACATGTCCACGTACGCTTTTCCCTTCCTGAGAAAAGCCTGCCCGTGCGCGGTATGTAAAGGCGAAAGACTCCCCTTCGACACCGATCCGTTGGCCCTTCCCGTCTATAAACCCCTCCCTGCCAATACGGCCGAAGCCAAGGACATGTTCAAGATCGGTCGCTATGCGATCGGCTTCAAATGGGGCGATGGACATGATACGGGGATTTATTCGTTCGATTACCTGAGGAAGATGTGCCCCTGCGCGGATTGCGCGGGTTAGTTCTTTAATTTCTTTTTCTCGTTATCGATACCCGACTGCCAGAATTTATAGGCGCATAAACGATCGACGCAGATTCTCGAGAGAAATAATCCTCAAACGGCGATTGCCAACTTCTATCACACGCACCTTTTCCCCCGCACCCCAGCGGCATCCCGGAAACCCGATCGCAAAACCTGGGCGATCACGGAAACCACGAGCATTTTTTTTCCGGCCCTTTTTTTAAGTTTGGAAATCCCGTCCAATTCCCTTTTCCATTCCTCGAAATCGATGGGTTCCTCAACTTCAGAGGAGCAGGGGATTCACGACCTTCAGCCCCGGAAATCGGCTGAAATCACGGTCGGCGGACCAGAGCGTCGAGACGCGGTGGGAAAGACAGATGGAGGCGATCCTTAAATCGTGGATTTTCGGGCCTTGGACTTTCGATGCGATTAACAGCCCGGAAAATTTAGGCCAATAGTCGTCGTCCTCAGAAATCAAATGCAATGACGGAGTTTCCATCCAAAATTTGATCTGGATCAATACGTCTTCATGGGTCGTCGGCGTTTTATAAATACGCGGGTTCGTCACGACAGATAAGAATTCATGGATGCATGGCCATGGGATGGCCCAAGAAGCTCCGCCTTCCGCCAACTCCGTCAGGCATTGATCCGCCTTCTGATAAAAAGGCGAGTCTTTCCGATGGGAATAGACCAGGATATTCGTATCGATCGCGATCATCCGCCGCGCCCTTCATAGATAAGGGAACGAATGGTTTCCCAATCTCCTTCATTCAAGCCCTCTACCAAACCATCCCCTTTAAAAGGATGTTTTTTAAGCTTGAACGGTTTGGCGTTTTTCTTATGCCGCGCCAGGAACTCGGAGAGGGCGGACTCAACCACTTGACGGAACGTCATCCCCGCCTGCTCCGCTTGCTTTCGGACTTGTTTGAAAATCGTATCGGAAATATCGATGGTCGTTTTCACCCATATACCCATATCATAGACTATGGGTATATGTAAATCTAATTGTATTTGCCGCAGACCTTCTTGAAATTGCAATACCGACAGGTCATTTGGTTCTCGGTGAAGGGGAAATGATCCTCTTCGGCGATGTTCTTGGCTTCATCCTTGAGCGCGCGCTTCATACCGGCAATGGAGTTACGGAGATAGTGCTTCGCGAAATCCATCTTCGCCTCGATCATCTGGCGGACGTTCTCCTTGGCGATATTGACGTTGGCCTCGACAGTCTTGATCGACGTCGCCGGGATCTTGAAGTAATCGCGCGAGAAGAGGCCGTAGCAATCGAGTTGGATCTCGTTATCGACATCCTCACTCTTACCCGTCTTCCAATCGACGATCTTCAACCCTTCCTCATCCATGAAGGCGAAATCGATTTTGACGTAAATGAGCGTCCCCTCGAAGTCGAACTCCTGCATGGTCTCGATCAATTTCCAATTCTCCACCGGCACGGGCTTCGCGAGGCGGGGGAAGATGACGTTGACGAAATTCGTGAGGCACCGCTTCGCGGTCTCGTGGATCTCCACCCACTTGGAGTCGGGCGTCTTCGTGTCGTACTCGTGCTCGAAGAGGCCGACGGTCTTTTTGGCTTTGCGGTAGACCTTGTCCCGCGACCCCCGGAACTCGCTCCTCATGCGCGCCGTCATGTCGGCCAGGTATTTCTCCAAATTCATCTGGCGCATGGACACGTAGTTCTTCAAGGCCGTCTCGATCGTGTGATGGACGATCTCCCCCACCCACATGTGGCGGCTTTTTAAATTTTTGAGGATGTAAAGCTCGCGGGTCTTGGCCGGAGCCGAGGCGTCCCACCCGCCCCACGATCCGTAATGGTGGTAATAGTATTGCCGCTGACATTCCCGAAACTTCTCGTCGCGGGATTTCGACCAGGAAAACTTGTTTTCGAAGGCGGCCATTGTCCGCCGGTAGATCAGTTTTTAGTGCTTGTCTACGAACGGATCATTTTACTAACAGGGCCGTAGCGTAGATGACAGGCCGAGAGGCCTTCCCCTGCGGCTCTGTTGTGCTGGACAGTCGCATGTGTCAATTAAACGGACGACTGTTCAGTATACGCCCTTCGCACCTTTTAAGGAGATTTTATGGCCCTTTCGTACGACCTGAGTTCCGAACACGAGATGCTCCGCAAGTCGATCCGCGACTTCGCCGAGGATGAGATCAAGCCGGTGCGTCAAAAGCTCGATGAAAAAGAGGAGTTTTCCTACGACTTGGTCGAAAAAATGGGCAAGCTCGGCCTCTTCGGGATCACCGTGTCCCCCGAATACGGCGGCCAAGGCCTCGATACCCTCTCCTACATCATCGCCGTCGAGGAGCTGGCCCGCGTGGATGGTTGCCAGGCCGCGACGGTGGCGGCGGAAAACGGCTTGGGGATCGGGCCCATCTATAATTTCGGCACGGAAGAACAGAAGCGGAAATACCTGCCCGACCTTTGCAGCGGCAAAAGACTTTGGGGTTTCGGCCTCACCGAGCCTAACGCCGGCAGCGACGCCGGGAATTCCCAAACCAATGCGACGTTGAAAGACGGAAAATGGACGATCAACGGCTCGAAGATCTTCATCACCAACGCCGCCTCCAAAATCACCGGCGGCGTCACCGTCCAATGCGTCACCGGTATCAAAGGTCAACCCCGAAGGGGTATTGAGGGGGAGGCTCCAGCGGCTTTGCCGCAGGAGGGGGCGACGCAAGCCCCTACGATAGACGGTAAGGAGATTTCCTGCATCATCGTCGAAGCCGGAACGGCCGGTTTCACCGCCAAGGAAATGCACCACAAGATGACCTGGCGGTCCTCGAACACCGCGGAATTGTATTTCGATAACGTCGTCGTCCCCGAAGCCAATCTCCTAGGACCCCGCGGCAACGGCTACCGCCAGATGCTGGCGACCCTCGACGGGGGCCGGCTGGCCATCGCGGCGATGGGATTGGGCGGGGCCCAAGGGGCCTATGAAGCGGCTCTCCAGTACTCCCACGAACGCAAGACGTTCGGCCAGGCGTTGAACAAGCACCAAGTCATCGCCTTCAAACTGGCCGACATGGCCATGGAGATCGACCTCGCCCGCACTTACCTCTACAAAGCGTGTTGGTTGAAGGACCAAGGCCGACCCTTCAAAAAGGAAGCCGCGATCGCGAAGCTCTATTGTTCCGAAGTGATGGGACGCGTGACAGACCAGGCCGTCCAGATCCACGGCGGCTATGGCCTCATGGAAGAATACCCCGTCGCGAAATTCTACCGCGACCAGCGTTTATTGGAAATCGGCGAAGGCTCGTCGGAAGTGCAGCGGATCGTCATCTCACGCTTGATCGGGTGTTGATGCCTTGTATCATCGCCACTCGTCACTCCATAACTTTTCCAGGAAAACGGAGACAGGCAGGATATCCATATCATCGACACGTAAAACGCGTTCCCCGCAATAAACGAGAACAAACTTTTTCAAGCTGCTTTTTTTCTCTTCTTTTAGGGCCTTTAACCCTTTCAAATCATCCGTTTTGAAATTTTGCGACGATTTCACTTCGATCGCGACGGAATCCACCGCGATGAAATCCACTTCATGATTAGAAACGGATCTCCAATAATACAAATCTCCTAATACATGATAATCATGGTATGTCTTCAGTTCATGATGGATATAAGTTTCTAATCCGCCCCCATACTCCGTAGAACGTGGGTGAATCCATTTTCGATGTTGAAGGAAACGCACGACCCCCGAATCAAAAAAATAATATTTACTCGTAGCAATCGCTTTCCTCTTGATGGTTTTATTCCAAGCCGGAAGTTCCGCAGCGATTAACGTATCCTTCAGTATCTGGAAATATTCGATGATCGTCGTCCGCGAAACTTGAGCCTCATTTGCGATGTTTGTGTAATTGATCATCTGACCATTGAGTAAAGCCGCTACCTCTAGAAAACGGCTGAATGCCGGGATGTTACGCGTCAGCCCTTCGTAAGCGACTTCTTCTTTTAAATAATCTCCCACGTACGACTTTAAGTCTTCCTCCGCTTCCTCAGAAAAATAAATAGATGGGATGAGACCTACATTGATGGATTTTTCCAGATCGAACGCATAGCCTAACTCGCAGAAAGATAAAGGGTGTAGCGTGCGGGAGCGAGCCCGCCCGCCCAGGAGATTAACTCCACCTCTCCGAAGCTTCCGAGCGCTGGATCCTGTCATCAAAAAATGAATCTTCTTTTCATCCATGAGACGTTGGACCACGTTCAATAAATCGGGAAGGCGTTGGATCTCGTCGATGACGACCACACGATCCTTCGAGGTTATAGATTTAGAAATCAGCTCAGGATCGCGGCTTAAATCCAAGAAAGTCTTCGTTTCGAGAAGGTTGTAGTATAGGACCTCCGGCAGGGTGTTTTTAATCAGGCTAGTCTTACCCGTTTGACGGGGACCAAAAAGAAAATGGCTTTTTTTCTGAATCAAGCCCTTTAGATCCAGCTTTCTAGGAGTGTATATTGACATATATATTGTCAAATATAATTATAAATGACTTATAATCTGTCAATTATAAACTAAGGTGTGAGGGATGTATTGTTGTTAATTTAATGTTGCTACATTATATTTTTTTAAAGAAAAAGCAGCCTTCTTCCTGACATAATAGATAGAGGAGACTTCATGGATACATTTTCCAGCCACGGAACGCTCAAAGTCGGTTCTAAAGACTATAAAATCGCCCGCCTCAAGGCCCTCGAAAAGAAGGGTTTCGCGGTTTCAAAACTTCCCTATTCGATCCGCGTCCTCCTGGAAAACCTCCTCCGCCGCGAAGACGGGGTGAACATCACGGCCCAAGACATCGAAGCCTTGGCCCAATGGAAGGCCAAGAACGTGGGCGAGAAGGAAATCGCCTTCATGCCGTCGCGCGTGTTGATGCAGGACTTCACCGGCGTCCCGGCCGTCGTCGATCTCGCCGCGATGCGCGACGCGATGAAGGCCCTAGGCGGCGATCCCAAGAAGATCAACCCGCTTGTCCCCGCCGAACTCGTCATCGATCATTCCGTGCAAGTCGATTTTTCCGGGACGCCCGAAGCCTTGAAACAGAACGCGACCCTCGAATTCGAACGCAATCACGAACGCTACGCTTTTTTAAGATGGGGCCAAAAGGCCTTCCAAAACTTCAAAGTCGTCCCTCCCGACACCGGCATCGTCCACCAAGTCAATCTGGAATATCTCGCCCGCGTCGTGATGCCCATGGACGGATGGGCGTATCCCGACACGGTCGTCGGGACCGATTCCCACACGACGATGGTGAACGGCTTGGGCGTCCTGGGCTGGGGCGTCGGCGGCATCGAGGCCGAAGCCGCGATGCTGGGTCAGGAAGTCACGATGCTCATTCCCGAAGTCATCGGGATGAAATTGACCGGAGCCCTCCCCGAAGGGGCCACCGCCACGGACTTAGTCTTGACCGTCACCCAGATCCTGCGAAAGCGCGGGGTCGTCGGGAAGTTCGTCGAATTCTTCGGACCAGGTGCGGCCTCTTTGTCGCTCGCCGACCGCGCGACCATCGCGAACATGGCTCCCGAATACGGCGCCACCTGCGGTTTCTTCCCCGTCGACGAGGAAACCCTCCATTACCTCCAACTCACCGGACGGCCTCAAGACCAGATCGACCTCGTCAAAGCCTACCTCGTCGAGCAAGGCCTGTTTTGGACGACCCAAAGCGCGGATTGCGATTACACGGACGTTTTAGAATTGGATTTGAAGACCATCGTCCCGTCGCTGGCCGGGCCCAAGCGGCCGCAAGACCGGGTGCCTCTCACGGACGTCAGCAAGAATTTCGCCGAAGCCTTGCCTTCGCTTAAAGTCGCGAAAAAGGAAGCGAAAGCCGTAGCGCCTCAAGTCACGCATAACGGGGAGACCTTCTCCCTCAAGGACGGCGCCGTCGTCATCACCGCCATCACGAGCTGCACGAACACGTCCAACCCGTCCGTCCTCGTCGCCGCGGGCCTTTTAGCGAAGAAGGCCGTCGCGAAAGGCTTGAAGATCAAGCCGTGGGTCAAGCCTAGCTTAGCCCCCGGGTCCCAAGTCGTCGGGGATTATTTGGCGAAGGCCGGCGTCCTCGACGCCCTCGAAGCCTTAAAATTCCACATTGTCGGCTATGGCTGCACGACGTGCATCGGCAACAGCGGACCCCTGGCCCAGCCCATCTCGCAGGGGATCGCGGACGGGAACCTCGTCGTGACCTCCGTCCTCTCCGGCAACCGCAATTTCGAAGGCCGCGTCCATCCGGAAGTGCGCGCCAACTACCTGGCCTCACCGCCCCTCGTCGTCGCCTACGCGATCGCCGGGCGCGTGGACTTGGACCTCTCGAAAGAGCCCATCGGACAGGATGCCCAAGGCAAAGACGTCTTCTTAAAGGACATCTGGCCGTCCCAAAAGGAAATCCAAGACGCCGTCCTCCAAGCGGTGACGGCGGATATGTTCCGCCGGCGTTACGCGAACGTCTACGCGGGGGACCCTTCGTGGCAAAACCTGAAAGTGCCCGACGGCGATACGTACACCTGGGATGACGCTTCCACTTACGTCAAGAACCCCCCGTACTTCGTCGGGATGTCGACCACGCCCGCTCCCGTAAAGGAAATCGCGGGCGCGAGCGTCTTGGCCGTCTTCGGCGACAGCATCACCACCGACCACATCTCCCCGGCCGGAAACATCAAAGCCTCGAGCCCCGCCGGCACGTATCTGCAGGAGCATCGGGTCCAACCGGCGGATTTCAATTCCTACGGGGCCCGACGCGGCAACCACGAAGCGATGATGCGCGGCACCTTCGCCAACATCCGCATCAAAAACCTGATGCTCTTTAATAGTGAAGGGGGCGTCGAAGGCGGCGTCACGATCCATCTGCCGACGAAGACGCAGATGCCCATCTACGACGCGTCGATGAAATACCAAGCCGCGGGAACGCCCTTGATCATCCTCGCCGGCAAGGAATACGGCTCGGGTTCCTCGCGCGATTGGGCCGCCAAAGGCCCGGCCCTCTTGGGCGTGAAGGCCGTCATCGCGGAAAGCTACGAACGGATCCACCGATCGAACCTCGTCGGCATGGGGATCTTGCCCCTCGAATTCCCCCAAGGCCAAAACGCCGCGAGCTTGGGTCTCACCGGCACCGAGACCTTCGACATCGTGGGCCTTAAAGACGCCCTGGAATCCGGCTTCAAGAACGGCCGCCAGATCCAAGTGATCGCCACGGGAGAACGGACCACGGCGTTCACGGCCAAGGTCCGCATCGATACGCCCAAGGAAATCGACTATTATAAGAACGGCGGCATCTTACCGTACGTCTTAAGGAAGTTGCTCAAGGCGTCCTAACCTGCTTTTTCCGGGCGTTTTTCCGAAACGTTTCCGTCGAGACCTCGAAGACCGTCCATGCTGACATGGCGATCCGTTTCCCATTATTTGAACAAAGCCATGGCTTCGGGACTGAGCCAGCTCCCTCTCTCCGCTAACGGCTATAAGACCGCTACCCTTGTGGGGGATACCGCGGTCGCCATGGCTCGAGATGTGGTTCAGGCTTTCCACGAAAATGCAATGCATCATCTCTTGCCGCCCTTGAACCGCCTAGCGGCTTCCTCCTCTTTCGCTTATCATAGGCTGATGGAGACGGATGCTTATATCGAGGCCCACTTGGCGACCCATCCCCGACTTCAGGGTCATCCCGCCGCTTTGGCGTTGAGCCGCATCCTCTCGGACCGGTCGCCGGCCGACGAGGCGGGATTCCCTCAAATCACGTGGGATCGTTTCGTCGCTTACCGAGACCAAGTGCCCCATCTTTTTCAAGACGGGCAAGAGACTCTCGATTGGCTCAAAAAAGCGGTCGAGATCTCGTCGCAGTTCGCCGTTCCCATGGAGCGCGTCCGAGCGATCCAAGCGGCGGCCGACGTCTTGCGCACTCAAATCTTCACCGCCGCCGTGACCGCGCCTCCGGATCTTTGGCTCCTGCGGCAAATTCTTTCGACGCATAAAAAGATCGGGACGCTGGATTTCCTCCTGTCGGGCCGGGAATTGGTCGTGGAGGAGTACGCCCGGGCGCATGGTTGGGACGCGCGCCAACTCAGCATCGACCTGAACCTCCTCGTCGCCCGCGGCTATTTGCGGAAAACCCTCAAGGGCTACGCGCGCACGATGACCGACGCGGCGGCCGTCTTGGAAGACGTCACCGTCCTTCCGGAAAGTTATTTCGATCTCGTCGCGGAGCTCCGTCGCATCGGCGACGGGGATGCGTCCCCCGACCTCGTGGCGAAGCTTACGCAGTGGTTGGATTACCCGAAGCCCTACCAACCCGTCGGCGGTTGGTGCGCCGATCTTCGGTCGATGGATATCGGTTATCGGCTGGTACCCGTTATCTTGGCGTTGAAGGCCTCCGGGCGCTTGAAGGATTCGAAAGAAGGACAGGCCTTTTCATTAAATGGGATTCCCGAAAAGCTCGCGTCTTCCATCGCCCAGCTCCTGACGGAGGCCGGATTTTTGCGCAGCGGCAAGGTCACGGCTTTGGGCGCGCGCGCCTTCGAGCGCGGGCCCGGCGTTTACGGCATCATCGAAGCCTATCATCCCTACCTGAACCGTCATGAGGAGCTGCTAAAAAAGACGGGGACGGATCGTCCCCATGTCGAGCGCGGCCGGAACATCGCCGCGAGCGAAGCCGCCAACACGAAAAGCTTCCTGGACGCCGTCTCGTTGGGTAAAAAAGACGCGGCCGATTTCGACTACGTCGCCGAACACGCCTGCGGCAAAGCCAATGGGTTGAAGGTATGGGTGAGGGAAGTCGGCGGAACGAACCCCGGCACGCAGGTCCCTTATATTTTCGTCGCCGCGGACCACGAACCGACGTCCGTCGAAGCGGCGCGCCGCGAAGTAACGGAAGGCCGCCTGCCCGCGGGCACCTTCGTCGGCCAAGCCGATATCAGCAAACCCGAAGAGTTCGCCGCCCTCTTGAGCGAACGGGGTTACGCTCCCCGGAAAAACCGCGTCCTCATCATCGTCGGGAACGGATTCCATGAAGTGCGGTTGGACGACGCAGGCACGATCGCCGTGGCCCGCTCTTATCGGGAAGCGAACGCCAGCGTCGCCTTCTCCGAGGAATCCGCCCTCTCCCTCGAGCAAATCCTGGAGGCCGGCTGGGGGACGTACCATGCGGGTTTCCTCTGGTGCCACGAAACCTCCGGCCAAAGGCTCCACGCCCCGTGGCTGTATGAAGACGCGATGCCGCGCCAGTCTTGGAAGGAAATCTTCGAAGAGGCCGGCTACCGCATCGCCGCCACGAAAGGCACGCGGCGCATCTTCCCCTGTCCCTTGCCGCCCGAGCGCAACCCCAACATCAGCGTCTCCTTCTTCTGCGTACCACGATAAATCCATCCGGCATAAGCAACCATTTCCGCGGATTGACGATACCTTACGGAAGGAGATTTTATGGGTATCTCTCAACTCTTCGCCCTCCCCCTCTTCTCGGGGTTCGAGCGCATTTCCGATACGTACGTGAGGCATCTGAACGCGGCTCTCGCAGAGCAAGGAGCCGGCATCACCGTCAGCGCCCCGAAGCCAGGCGCCGTCGAAACAAATCATGATTCTTTCGTGATAGTAGAACTTGGAAATTTATCTGCGAGCCCAGGTTCCGGATTTTTGAACCTCGCTCCCATCGAAAACAAACTCATTGCCGCGCAAAGACGAGTGGAAGAATTGCGCCAAGCCGCCGCCTTGGCTTCGGCTAAAACCGTCACTGTAGCCCCTAATCCCACTCTCGATCATATGGGTCATTTGAACCCCGCGGAAAGCGCTTGGCTGGAAAGGGTTTCCGGGCCTCTAGCAGAACTGGTCAATGATCTCTACGCCGCTCAAACGGATCTCCATTACGAGGATTATCGTCGTTATATGGAGGGAGGATCCGATCTCCTCCACCCTCCTAATCTTAAAGACGAACATCCCCGCAAAGTCCCTGTCGACAGCGCCTCCCGTTGGAACTTCGCCCGCATCAGAACCCCCGACCAACCCACTCTCGACGACCAAACCTACAATAGCTCCATTCCCTGGTTCCCTCAAAGACCTTGGACAAGCGCCATGCTTCCCGATGACTTTACTGCGGAGGAAACAGCCTACTTAAAGACCCGTTACCGGCCGGAGCATCCGGTTCATTTTCCTTACACCGTCTTAGAGCGAATGAGCCCTGAGGAGGCGTCTCCCACACCCGTCACCAAGAGCGATGGTATCGAAAAGGAATGGCATGTGCCCGGTCTGGATGGAAGATGGTACCGCGTGACTCATATGCGTTTCCATGAGCGCTATGCACGCTTCTTCGACCCGATGGCCGATCTCTTGGAAAACAATGCCGACATCACCGTGGCCGGAACAGCATTGGATCCTGGCTTTCGCGACCATACTCTCTCCGTGGCAAAAGCCCTACGCAGCGGTGATTTCCTCAAACTTTTGGAAGACGACCTGAACCAACCTTTGGGGAACATTTTCCTCACCATATTCCCCCATGAATCGGAATGGGAAGACCGTATTAAAAATCCTTGGGAGTTAGTCGTGGGCGTCCGGGACCATCAGATCACGCAAAGACTCCAAACCAATGCCATTCGGGTGCACCAACAGCTCCAAGCTTGGACGCGGGAAATCGCCGAGGAGTTCGGCGTGTCTTCGCCGATCGGCGAGCCGACGGAACCTAAAAACGTCATGAAAATGGTCGAAGTGGTTTGGGCTTACCGCACGGGCGGCTATTTCAGGTCCGTTCTCGACGGTGACGTCGGAGGTCATGATTATCCCAAGTGGAAGAATCCGCGGTTTCAAGGACTTCGTAAAGCCGTCATCCTGGCGGATTCCGAATACGTCAGGATTCCGGTGAGACAAGGCTTGGCCCGCAATCTCTTCGGCGAGGAGATGGCCGGTTTATTCGACTTTCTCGTAAGGCTCGAAAACACGGCCTGGCATGAAATCGCCCACGACTTCAACCGACCCGACACCATCGTCGCCGGCGGCGTGACGTTGGGCACCGCCTTCGGGAGTTCCTTGGACGCGTTCGCCGAACCCCAATCCGACGCGGCCATCGGAGCTGCTCAGGCAGTATTGCTCGATGCCCACGTCATCACAGAGAAAGATTCGGAAAAATCCTTCTTTAACTTCCTTCTTCGGGCCCTTCAAATGGCCAATAAATCTAATTTTTTAAAACAGCTAGATAAGGGCGCCCGGGATTTTACGAATAATCATGCTTTCGGCCTCACCGTCATTGTGGGCTGGCTTTTTCAAAACGGCGTCCTGTCTTTGGAAGAGGTCGAGGGAGGAACTCGATTAAAAATCGATGGGGAAGGACTTTTCAATAAAGAGCTTTGGAAGCGCTATATCCGGATGGGCTACGCGGGATCGAAAGACGCCTATTTCGATTTCGCGGAGGAATGCATCCGCGCCATTCCAGATCAGGGAGTCAAGGTCATTACGGCCGCCAAACTCCCGATACCGCGTACGATCGTCGGGCGTGGGGACGTCTCCCCTTTTGAAATATGAGTGGTGAATAAAAAAGCCGGAGGATGGATTTTATAGCAACCTTTTGAAAATAAGGAAGCCTCCCATCTCGTGGGTCTATGCCCGGCCCCTTTGTTCGCAATCACCAGTAAAGGTCGAGCCCTTCAAGCCGAGATCACCCGACTCAAAACCTTAATGAAAGAGAGCCGCCGCGCTTAAACTCTGGGCTTAGTGGTGGTATTTCATCCCCTTTAAAATCGTTCCCACCCGATAGATCTGCTCGAGGAGGAAGAGGCGGGACATTTCGTGGGTCAGGGTGAGCTGGGAGAGGGCGAGTTTGTCTGGGAATTTTTTCTTCAATTCTTCGGATAATCCGTAAGCGCCGCCGATCACGAAGGTCATCTCCTTCACCGACTGGCTTTGCCAGGAGCGGAACAGGTCGGAGAGTTTAGCCGTCGAATATTCCTTTCCCGTCTCGTCCATCAAGACCACCTTGGCCCCCGCGGGCAGGGCTTGCAGGAGGCTTTCGCTTTCCTTCTCGCGGGACTGCCCGATCGTCACGGATCCCTTGACGGGATGGTCCTTCACTTCCACCACGCGGATCGGAAAAAACCGTCCCGCGCGCTCGAGGTAATCGGCGCACAAATCCGCCAAAGCCCGATTTTTCAGCTTTCCGACGGTGAGGAGGGTGAGTTTCATCAAAAAACGACTTTTTCCAAGACGGATTCCGGATCCTTGGGGACGTACCCTTTCGTGAGCGTCGTCAGGCGGGCGAATTTTTCCTTCAGGTTCCAGCGTTCCGAAGGGACGGCGGCGGCCGCGAAGCGGCCTTGGATGGCCTTCAAGATCGATGCATGGGAGATGAACGACGGGAGGAGGTCGACGAATTCGGAAACCGTGTGCATCCTCGCCATGAGGATGAGGCGGTTGGCGGCTTCGCGCGCAAGGCGCGTTTCCTGGCCCTCGTCCCGGATTACCACGTCGCCGGACTCGTAATTGAGGATATCCATAGAATTCCCTTAAAACACTTGTTCTCAGAGTGCCGAAGTATTAGCTCGGGCTTCCTGATGTCAAACGAAACCACTGTGCGCGCCGACGCGGCCGTCAAACCCTTCTTGAAGCACCATTTGATCCCCCAGATGATCTTCTTCACGCTGGGCTTCCCGAAGGGGTCTTTCATCTCGATCGACGTCACCGACCAGTGCAACCTCCGCTGCGAACACTGCTATTTTTTCGAACAAGAACAAGAGGGCACCCTCGACGCCGAAGGCTGGGAAAATCGGATCCGCGCCCTTAAAAAGAAAAGCCCCTTCCTTTATAATTGCACGTGGGTGGGCGGCGAGCCTCTCTTGAGCAAGGCCATCATCGAACGCTGCAAGAAATACTTCACGTCCAACTTCGTCGTCACCAACGGCACGATGCCGCTCCCCGATTGGCCCGACGTGCGCTTCCACGTGTCGATCGACGGCAACGAAGCCGCCCACGAGAAGATGCGCCGCCAAAAAGGCCTCTACCAGCTCATGAAGAAAAACTGCAGCCGCGAGGACCTCCACGTGACGGGCGCCATGTGCGTGACCTCGATCAACGTCGACACGATCGAGGATGTGATCGAGGATTGGCGCTCCACCACCCCGCTCAAGGGCATCATGTTCGACTTCTATACGCCCATCCAAGGCTTAAGCGATGATTTGTGGATCGGCTGGGAGCGTCGTGACCGCGTCCTGGACCAATTGAAAAGCCTTAAAAAGAAATACGGGAACTTCATCGCGATGGAAGACCGCGTGATCGAGCTCATGAAGTCGCAGAACTCGAAGAAGGTCACCGACCACTGCCTCTTTGAGAAGAAGGGAGCGTCGATGACGACCAAGGGCCTCGTGAAGGAGAAATGCATGCTGGGCCCCAAGGCCGACTGCGACCGCTGCGGCTGCGTCGTCCCCTACTACCTTCACTACCGCGTCGAGAAGCCGACGATCGTCCAAGAGACCTGGAACGAGATCAAGAAGCGCACGGGACTCCTCCTCCAAAACGAACTCTAAAATTCCGCATAAGTCGTACCATCACAACTTATGCGGAATTTTATAAAAATTTGACAAATTCCGCATAAGTTGAGACAGAATAAATTATGCGGAATTTTATTGGCCGTGAAAACGACGTTTTGCATTTGGGAAAAGTCTGGGCGCAGAGACGCGCCCAAATCCTCGCCCTTTACGGCCGCCGGCGCGTCGGAAAATCCGAGCTCGTGCGCCAGTTTTCGAAGGACAAGAAAGCCCTCTTGTTCGAGGGATTGGAAGGTATCGACACCGAAGGACAGATCCGCCATTTTCTTTTTCAATTAAGCGAGCTCTACCCGGGCGAGCCCCATCTTAAAGACCTTCGCTACCAAGAATGGGCTCCCGTATTCGAGCTTTTGACCCGAAAAATAGAGAAGGAAAAGGACCTCCTCCTTTTTTTCGACGAACTCCCCTGGATGGCCTCCGGGCGAACGCATTTGGTCAGCCAGATCAAGTTCTTCTGGGACAAGCATTGGAAATACCATCCCCATCTTCTCTTCATCGTCTGCGGGTCGGTCACCTCCTGGATGATCAAGAACGTGATCCGGTCTAGAGCCCTGTACGGGCGCCTGAGCGATTCTTTTCTTCTCGAGCCCCTGAAGCCGGAAGACGTGTCGACGTTCATCGGAAAGAAGCGCGGGAAAAAAGAGGTCTTGGAGTATCTCCTCTGCTTCGGCGGTATCCCCCGCTATTTGGAGGAGTTCGATTTCAACCAATCCATCCAAATCAACATCCAAAAAAAATGCTTCCTCAAATCCGGCTTTTTCTTCGAGGAGGCCGAGAAGATCTTCTATAGCCAATTCCAAGAAGCGCGATTGTACCGGAACATCGTCAAAAAAATCCGCAAGACGTCGCTTTCGCTCGAAGAAATCGCCCACGCCCTCGACATGGCCAGCGGGGGCGGCTTGAAGCTCTATGTCAACAACCTCATGCACGCCAACATCCTCTCCTGCCTTTACCCTATCCGCGACTTCAAGGTCTCCAAAACGCCCCTTTATTTCTTGTCCGACGAATTCCTGTATTTCCATCAAACCTTCATTGCGAACGCCCGGGATGAAATCCTCCACTCCGAGCGCGGCGCTTCCTTCGAAAAGCTGACGACCGGGAAATGGGCCGGCTTCTTGGGTTATGCTTTCGAAAAATTCTGCCTGAAGCACCGTTACCGCATCGCGGATATTTTGGGTTTTGGCCCCAAGGTCATCGGCTGCGGACCTCTCTGCTTCCGCAAGCACGGGGAAGCCGGAAAAGGCTACCAATACGACCTTGTCTTCATACGTAAGGACAATGTCGTCACGTTTTGCGAGATGAAATACCGGCAAGAGCCCGTCGGGGCGGAAGTGATCCGGGAAGTGGAGGAAAAACTAAGGAGAACGACTCTCCCGAAAGGTTGGTCCCACGAAAAAATCTTGATCGTCAATCAGGCCCCATCCCTGGAATTGGAGAAGAGCGGTTACTTTAACCGCATCCTCACGGCGGACGAGTTGATTCATAAAACTATTTAAAAGCACCGAGCGTTTTGAGTTCCTGTGAAGTCAAAGATCGGAAATGACCGGTCTTCAAATCACCTAATTGCAACGACCCGATGGCCACGCGCTTCAAGCGGAGGACCGTGTGGCCGATCGCCTCGATCATATTACGCACCTGACGGTTCTTGCCCTCGCGGAGGATGATTTCGACCCAGCAGTTGTGGGGGTTCTTTTTGATCACGCGCGCCTCGCACGGCTGGGTCGTGTAGTCCTTGAGGCGCATCCCCTTCCGCATTTGGTCCAGTTTCGGCTCGCTTAGGAAGCCCGTCACGCGGGCGTGATAAGTCTTCGGGATTTCATGGCGGGGGTGCGTCAAGCGCGCTTGGAGGTCGCCGTCGTTGGTCAAAAGGATAAGGCCTTCGGAATCGAAATCGAGACGGCCGACGTAATTCACTTTTTCGGGAATCTTCTTGAGATAATCGTAGATCGTCGGACGGTCCTCGGGGTCGTGACGCGTCACCATCACGTGCATCGGTTTGTTAAAGAGGTAATAAACCTTCTTCTCGGCTTTGGAGAGGGGCTTATTGTCGACGACGATCTTGTCCTTGGCGGGATCGGCCTTCGTCCCTAGGACGGCGACGTCGCCGTTCACCAGGACCTTCCCGGCGGAGATCCATTCCTCAGCTTCACGTCGCGAAGCCAAACCCGCGGCAGCGATGATTTTTTGAATGCGTTCTTGCATACCACTTCCTCCCTTATCCGTTACGGTTTGACAATGTACAAATATATTGAGATTATTGTACATAAGAGGTGTTTATGGGAAAAGCAAACTACGATCTCCCCGACGATAAGCTGAAACAGGTGGTCATTTCTTCGGGAGCCCACTCGAAACGCGAGGCCATCATCATCGCCTTGGATGAATACCTTAAAAAAAAGAAAAGAGAAAAGCTGCTGCGGTCTTACGGGCGACTTCACCTTAAGTGGACCCAAGAATCCCTTAAAAAATACCGTGGTTAAATTTATCGTCGATACGTCAGTGTGGATCGATTTTTTCCGGGGAAAGCTATCTTGCGAGACCCTCGAGTTCTTAACCATAGGCATTCAGGATAATCTTGCCATTATCACCGATATTATCCGCCATGAAATCCTTTTGGGAGCTAAAAACAAGAGACATTACCGGGAATTATCGGAAAACATCTCATCTTTAGAATGTTTCCGCATCCAAGATGCAGATTGCGATGAATTCGATAAATTCGCTTGGGGACTCTCCCAAAAAGGACTTTTGGGAAAATACACGGACGCTTCCATCGCATTTCTGGCTTCGAAAAATCATTTTCCGGTCTTAAGCTTCGACAAATATTTCAAAAAGCTTTCCGAGAAGAAAATCATTCGAACTATTTAAATCTTCGGCTGCTGCTGCGTCACGCAGTGGATGGCGCCCAGGCCCCAGACCATTTCGCGGCATTGGATGCCGATCACGCGGCGGGTGGGGAAGAGTTTTTGCAACGTCTCGAGGGCTCGGGCGTCGTTGGTAGGATGACCGTAGACGGGCACAAGAACGACGCCGTTGGCGATATAGAAATTCGCGTAGGACGCCGGCAGGCGCTGGCCGTCGTATTCCACGACGCCGGGCATCGGGATCGTGACGATGTTGAAGGGCTTGCCGTCTTGGTCCTTCATGGAACGGAGCCGCTTCAAATTATCTTGAAGGGGTTTATAATTCTCGTCCTGTGGGTCCTCCTCCACGACCGTGACGATGGTGTCCGTACTCACGAAGCGCGTGATGTCGTCCACGTGGCCGTCCGTGTCGTCGCCGACAATGCCGTCGCCCAGCCAGAGGATGTTGGTCACGCCCAAGAAGCTCTTCAAGTAATTCTCTATCTGGACCTTGATGAGTTGGGGGTTTCTATTCTTGTTCAAAAGGCACTGCTCGGTCGTGAGAAGCGACCCCTTGCCGTTCACGTCGATCGATCCGCCCTCGAGCACGATACCGGGCTCGATGCATTCCATCCCCAGATATTTCGCGGCGTGCTGGGGGATGACGTCGTCCAGGTCCCACGGCCCGTACTTCTCGCCCCACGAGTTGAAGATCCAATCCAGGACTTTGATCTCCTGCTTCCCGCCCTTGCCGTTTTTCGTCACGAAGATGGGTCCGTGGTCGCGGGCCCAGGCGTCGTTCGTCGGGAACTGATGGAGGACGACATTGTTGAGGATGTCGTGCCGCTTCAACATCGCCCGCACTTGCACCTCCATCTCCGCGTCCTTCACGTTGATATGGACCGTCTCATGGATGTGGAGCGGCTTGACCATCTCGATCCAAATCGACGGTATGAACTTCACCCGGCCCGGCCAGGTCTCCGGATTGTGTGGCCACGAGAGCCACGTCGCTTCATGGGGTTCGAATTCCGCGGGCATGCGGAAGCCTTTGAGGGCGTTCTTGATCATTATTGGTTCCTGTAGGTTTGGGGGCGACGGCAGGTCAGAAAAGGCCAGTCTTGGCGCACTTCGGGGATACGACCCAAGTCGCATTCGGCGATCACGATCTCTTCCTTGTCGTGCGACGCTTTTTTCAAAACGCGGCCCAAGGGATCGGCGACGAACGAACCGCCCCAAAAGCCCAGATGGTTTTCGCGGCCCGTCCGGTTGGTCACGGCGACGAAGACGCCGTTGGCAATCGCGTGCGCCCTCTGGATCGTCGTCCACGCGTCGAACTCCGCCGGGCCGACCTCCTGGTCGCGTTGGGTGTCGGGCCAACCGATCGCCGTCGGGTAGAAGATCACCTCGGCTCCCTGGAGGGCCAGCGAACGCGACCCTTCGGGATACCATTGGTCCCAACAGACTTGGACGCCGATCTTGGCGAACTTGGTCTCGAACACCGGAAAGCCCAGGTCGCCGGGCTTGAAATAATAAAGCTCGGAATAATAATTCGGCAGATCGTCCGGGATGTGGATCTTGCGGTATTTGCCCAAAAACGTCCCGTCCGCATCCAAAACGCAGGCCGTGTTGAAATACCGGGAGTCCGGAGTTTTTTCGAAAAGGGACGCGACCACGACGACGCCGCATTCCTTCGCGGTCTTTCCTAAAATCTCCGTCGTCTCGCCGGGGAGGGATTCCGCGAGCGAAAAATAACCGTCATTGTTTTCCTGGCAAAAATAAAGGGAACGGAAAAGTTCTTGTAGCGATACGATCTGTGCTCCTGCTTTCGCAGCTTCTCGAATCTTGACGACGGCTTTTTCCAGGTTTTTCTTGGGATCCGCGTCGCAGGTCATCTGGACGAGGCCCAAAGCGAGCTTTCGGCTTTTTGAATCCATCGCGTCCGATTAATCGGGGCGGTCGGGGATTTCAATCTTTAAACTCAGGCGTGAACCGCGACTTTCCCGCGTGATCAAACGCGGCGCGCGTAGGAAGGCGGCGGAGGGGGGGGTTCTTCGGCCAAGAGATTCTTGGAACGTTCGGGCATGCGAACTTCGGGCTGCTGGGTCGTCACGAGAATCATCGAAACGGCTTCCCGGATTTCCTGGCGGTTCATGGATAGAGAGGACACCGCATTTTGGGAGCCGTCCGTGCATTGCGGATTGGCGCCTTCGATTCCCGCATTTTTCAGGGAAGCTTCGGCGGAGGCATCGGTAGAAGATGTAGCTTCCGCGATCTCCAATTTTCCGCCCTGGAATTTCTCCGCGTGCGCCACGACCGACTTCACGTAATTCTTCGTCTCGGCGAAGGGAGGCACGCCGTTGTACTTTTCCACGTTTCCCGGACCCGCGTTGTAGGCGGCCAACGCGTGTTGGACGTTCCCGTCGAAACGGTCGAGCATTTGCCTCAAATATTTGCAGCCGCCTTCGATGTTCTGTTCGATGCTAAAGGAATCCTTCACGCCCAACCCTTTCGCCGTCTCGGGCATCAACTGCATGAGGCCTTGGGCGCCGCAATGCGACTCGGCTTGCGGCTTGAAACCGCTTTCTTGCTTGATCACGCCCAAGACCAACGCGGGCGGGAGATTGTACTTTTCGGAGGCGTTTTGAACGGCATTCGTGATGCGGACTTCCTTCGTAACGCTGGCTTTCGAGGCGGAGGCTCCGGGCAAGGATTGCATGAGGTCGGAAAAGCGGCTTTTCTGGACCGAAAAGCCCCCTATTTTTTGCTGGGACGCCGCTTGCCGTGAATTTTGAATTTCTAAACTCATAAGCCTTCTGCTTAGAATGCAGTTTTAATGCCGTTATTTGCCCTAGTGATTTCAATGACTTAGATGATGGACCGGAATGTTTCTGGGGACTGAAACCCACATGTATGGAGAGTCTAAATCACAGATTTTGCTGTGTTTTTTGGTGATAAAGATCAATAATCCTGCGAATCTGTTCGACATAAGGGTTTCGCAGGACTTCTTCCGCAAGCTTACGGGCAGCTTCATAAGTCGTATTCAAGATAACCTCTTTTACTTGTGGAATACTGGAAGGAATCATCGAGAGGCGGGTGATGCCGAAACCAATCAGTAAGGGCGCTAAGAACGGATCTCCCGCCAACTCTCCACAAATGGAGACGGGTTTGCCCGCCTGCTCCCCAACCATGGCCACATGTTGGATTGAAGCTAATACTGCCGGGTGCAGAGGTTCGTAAAATTTCGCGACTTTTTCGTTATTACGGTCCACGGCCAGGGTGTATTGAATCAAGTCATTAGTCCCGATGCTGAAAAAATCACACTCATGAATCAAAAGATGGGCGAGCTGCACCGCCGAGGGCACTTCGATCATAATCCCTAAGGGAATATAGGGATCGAAGAGGACGTCCTTCGACTCCAACTCTTCCTTAGTCTCCTCATAAATTGCTTTGACCGCCGCCATTTCTTCAATACCCGAAATCATCGGCACCATGATCTTCACGAGTCCGGGCTGGAATTTCCCCGAAGCCCTCAGAAGAGCCTTCAATTGATCGCGTAAAAGTTCCGGTCGAGAAAGTGTCAGGCGGATCGACCGGTAACCAAGGAAGGGATTGACCTCTTGGTCAAGACCCAAGGCCTCGACGGGCTTGTCTCCACCCGCATCCAGAAGTCGAAAAGTGACCGGAATCTCCCCTGCTTCCTTTAAAACACGGACATAAATCTCCTCCTGCTCGTCGATCGTCGGTAGTTTCTTCCGCGTCATAAAGGGGAATTCTGTCCGGTAGAGACCGATGCCCTCGGGGCCGAAATCCCGAATATTCTTCAGACCACTAAAGAGCCCGACGTTTGCTTCTAAGGTGACGCGACGACCGTCTTGAGTCATGGCGGCTTGCTGACTCAAATCCTTCAAATGGATGATCTTATCGGCATGTTGACTTTCGATTCGTTCGTACTCCTGCAAGATCGGCTTATCGGGATTCACGTAGATGTGACCCACATTGCCGTCCACGACGACCAAGTCACCTGCCTTGATCTTCTGGAAGACGTCTTCGACGCCCATGACCGCGGGGATCCCCATCGAACGGGCCAAGATCGCCGCGTGCGACGTACTACCTCCGCGGAGTGTGATGATGCCGGTGATTCTCTCGGGATCGAGCTTCACCGTGTCGGAAGGCATGAGGTTATCCGCGATCAAAACCCCTTCCCACTGCGCGTGGGGATTCTTCCGATTCTTCCGGCTAGAGGTTGTGTGCGATAAATTCTCCAGAATCCTCTGTAAGATGTCCTCTAAATCCGTCGCTCGCTCGCGCAAATAAGCATCGGGAATTTTTTGGAACTCTCCTAAATATTCGTTCACCACCAAGTGGATGGCGGCGGCGGCCGTGTTTCCGGATTGGACCACCGACTTAATCTTCTTTAAAAAACTCTTATCCGATAAAATCATGCGGTGGCTCGAGAAAATATCCGATTCGCTCTTCGAAAACTTCTTCTCCAAGCGTTTTTCCAGCTTTTCCAGATCGTCTTGGGTCTTGTGGAGAGCATCCTCTAGCTTTTTCCATTCAGCCTTGGCGTCAAAATCGCCGATAGCCTTCATTTGATCGGGGGAAACGATGACCGCATCGGTCCCCAGGGCGTGGTGGAGGAAGAAGGCAGGACCGATTCCGAAACCGGGAGCCACGGGCACTCCCGTAAAATGGCGCGTCCTTCTCTCCTTTTCCGAAGAATCGTGTCGGGCCGACTCCAAAACCACGAGATTATGGATGACACTCGCCAATTGGAAGGCGATCAACTTCAGGACCTCGATCTCATGAGGATCGAACTGGCGCGATTCGATCGTCTGGATCGTCAGGACGCCCACGACTTGCCCGCGTTCCATCAAAGGGAGGGCCGCGAAGGAGTTGTATTTCTCCTCGCCGGTTTCGGGAAAATATTTGAAGCGAGGGTGCTTGCTGGCTTCGTTCACGATGACCGGTTGAAGCTTCTCAACCGCCAAACCCGTCAACCCCTCGTGCACACCCATCCTCACTTTGCCGATAGAGGCAGTTTTAAGACCTTCCGTGGCCACCAGAATCAACGTCTTCCCTTCCAAGATGTAGAGCGAACACACGTCGACCTTCATTTGCTCCTTCACCATTAGGGCAATATGGGCGAGAGGATTCTCGGAGGGCTGGGACTTCTCGAGAATTTGCGCGATGCGCGACAACGTTTTTAAGGAATCTCGGCGTTCCGTCATAAGGACAGGCGTCTATAGCATAAAAAATCCTTTCTTCCGAATATAAATTCTGATATTTCCGCACTTCACTTAAATTCATCAACGCGGCGCGGGTATTGTCCTGCGGCCGCACAATTAGGAGAATAAGGAGACTTATGAAAAAGACGGGAAAAGAAATCGCCATCGGCGCGGCCGTCGCGAGCTTATTGATGGGGGGAACGGCTTTAGCCTCAGATCTTTTCAAGGCGAAAGAGTTGAAGTCGGGCTACCAACTCGCCTCCCATCACGAAGAGCACGGTGAGAAGAAATGCAAGTCGAAGGATTGTAAGCACGATAAGAAGGCCGACAACGGCGATAAGAAGTGCAAATCCAAGGAATGCAAATCGAAAGAGTGTAAAGGCAAGGACGGGGACAAGAAATGCAAGTCCAAAGAATGCAAATCGAAGGACTGCAAAGGCAATGAAGGCGATAAGAAGTGTAACGCCAAAGAGTGCAAGTCTAAGGACTGCAAACACGATGAAAAGGCCGACGGGGAAAAGAAGTGCAGTGCCGATAAGAAGTGCGGCGAAGGCTCCTGTGGCAGCAAAGAAAAGCATTAATTTAGGCGTCGGTTTAGGCCTCAGGAGAGAGCATTTCGGCTCTCTCCTGAGCCTTTATCGAAATCAGCTTCCACCTGAAATCTCCTGGTTTGAGGTGGCTCCCGAAAATTACATGGACATCGGGGGTAAGGTTTACCGGGACTTTTGCGAACTCTCCGAAAGAATCCCCATCGTCGCCCACAGTGTCTCAATGTCGTTGGGCAGCTTAGATCCTCTCAATCGTCCGTTTTTCAATTCTCTTAAGAAATTCATCCGGCGCCACAAGATCCCTCTGGCAAGCGACCACATCTCGTTTTCTTCCTTTAACGGCGTTCAGTTCGACGACCTTTTACCGCTGCCCGCGACCGAAGAGTCCGTCCGTCATATTTCTAAGCGGATCCGCCAAGTAGCGGATATTCTTGAAGTGCCCTTTGCCGTCGAAAACCCGTCTTACTACGCTCCTGCCGGAGCCCCGGACCCGGCTTATCTGAGGGAAGAGGATTTTATCTCCGCGGTCATCAAAGAGTCCGGTGCGCTTCTTCTGTTGGACGTGAACAACATCTATGTCAATTCGGTGAACCACCGCTTCGATGCTTATTCTTATCTAAAGAAACTACCGCTTGACCGCATTGCCTACGTTCACATGGCAGGTCATTATCGCAAAAAGGAAGACTTCATCCTGGATACTCACGGATCGGAAATTATTCATCCCGTATGGAGGCTTTTGGACACTTTGGCTGGATCGACGGAATTACCCGGCGTTATGATCGAACGTGACGATGACATTCCGCCGATCGAAGAGCTTTCGAAGGAGTTGAGACAAGCACACACGATTCTCCAAAAGCATCGAAATGCCTTAAAGAAAACTTCGGAGATCCTCGATGTCGTTGCGTGAAAGCCAGGCTTTCTTTTACGACCTATGCGCTAAACCAGAAACCATCGTCGCGCTCAAGAAGGACACGAAGAAGGTCTTGGCGAAATATTTTTTGTCCCATCGCGACCGACAGCACCTCGCATCCTACCCCGCTGAACGCTTCCAAACCTATCGGAACCATATCTCCTACGGCATCCTGGGCGGTATCTCCTCGTGTTTTCCCGTGCTGAAATCCCTTGTGGGACCCAAAGACTGGAACGATCTCCTGAACGAGTTTTACCTGAAGCGACTCACCCGATCTCCGATCGCGCGTCGGGTATTCGGGGAATTTTCACAATTCCTACGTTCCCATTACCGCGGCCCGCTTCTGAAAAAACTTCCTTACTTAAAGGAACTCGCCGAGTACGAGCACCTGGAATTGAAACTATTTTTCGAAAAGGAATCTCCCCGCGCACCCAAAAGGGAAGATCTTGCTCACGAACTTCCCTCAAATACAGACGTTCTGCTCTCGTTCATTCCCATATTGAATCCATATTTGGAGACGCGACTTTACCGCTGGCCCGTTCACCACATCAGCCGAGATCATTGGAAGCCTTCGTTACTGAAAAGAGGTACCTATGGCCTTATCGTCTACCGTGACCCTGAAACCTTGAAGGTGCGGTTCGTAGAGGCCAATCCTCCCCTTTTGGATGTGATCGCCGCTCTCGCCAAAAAACCTCCCTTGAGAAAGCTAACAGACTTGTTTTCAACCGAGGTTTTCGCGGCCTTAGGGTTCCTTAAAGAAAAGAATATTTTAATCGGATATAAAGGGCGTTCTTAAAATCAGGAGGATCGCATGAAGAAGACGGCCATGGTTTTCTTTGGGGCTTTTCTAGCCCTATCGTTGTTTTCTTTAAGAGGTTTGCGGGCTGAAATGGTGGCTTTCGAATTCAATCCGAGTGTGGCCATGAGTACGGTGAAGTTCGAGATTCCGGCCCCCTTGGAAACCACTCGGGGCCAGATCGATCGGGTCAAAGGCACCGTTCATGTGGATTTTGACCATCCGGAAAAAACGACCGGCACGATTCAAGCCGACCTCACGGCGGTGAAAGTCTCCACTTTTTCCGACGAAGATAAGAACAAGACCCAAGCCGGGCACATGATCAATTGGTTTGAAGCCGGAGATAATGTGACGAAAGAGATAAGGGAGAAAAACCGGTGGGCGACTTTCGAGATTAAAAAGGTCCTCAAGGTCAATCCCCCTTCTTTCCAGAAATCCGTAGCGGTTCAAGACGAGATCGGAAAGGCCCATTCCATCCGCCTAACCGCAGAAGGGGATTTCACGGTTCACGGTATTACGAAATCAAAGGTCGTCGATTTGAGTTTAGTGATCTACGAAGTCACTCCCGGCGGCAACCGTTACCAAGAGGCTAAATATGTCATGCTGATCCGTACCCAAAAGCCCTTCGAAGTCTCTCTCAAGGAACACGACGTCAAACCTCGGGACACTGCAGGTAAGTTCTTATCATCGGCTTTAAGCGTCGTCGGCCTCAAACTCTCCGACACGGCCCTCGTATCGTTGGATCTTAGACCCTTTGTGAAGAGATAATCAGACGGCCGGCTTGAATTTTCCACGAAAGACGTCGCGCCATCGTATGTCCTTCTGATGCATCCATTGTTGCAGGACGCTCATGCCGGTGTTGATGAAGATGTAGAGAACCAACCCTACCGGTAAGAAAAGCATGAAAGCGGTGAACATGATGGGCATAATCATCATCATTTGTTTTTGCGTGGGATCGACGGAGGGACTGGGCGTGAATTTCTGCTGGAGCAGCATCGCAACCCCCAGTAAAATAGGTAAGATGAAATACGGATCCGGAGCCGACAAATCCTTATAAAATCCGAAAAACGGCGCGTGGTAAAGCTCGATTGCGTTATATATCACCTTATAAAGAGCGATGTAGATCGGCATCTGCATCAACATCGGTAGGCACCCTCCCATGGGGTTCACTTGGTTCTTCTTGAATAAAGCCATAGTTTCCATATTCAGACGCTGCTTATCGTCCTTATACTTTTCCTTCAGGGCTTGGAGCTGCGGCTGGAGGTTCTGCATCGCCTTCATCTGCTTCATTGATTTGATAGTGAGAGGGTTGGTGATGATTTTGATGAAAATCGTCAACACAATGACGGCTAAGCCCCAGTTTTTAACCCACCCGTGGAAGAACTGGAGGAGTTTCAAGATGGGTACGGCGATGACGCCGAACCAACCATAATCCACCGCTTCCTCCAGCCCCGCGCCTACGGCCTCGAGTTCCGTCCTTTGCTTGGGCCCTAAATAAATGGTGTACTGCATCTCTTGCCTTCCTTGAGGCACGACCACCGACTCGGAAGGAAATAATGAGACCTTTAAGGAGTCATTGAGGGACTCGAGTTTTAGAGTTTGGTCATGGGACATTTGCCTAGAGATTAAGGCCGTTAAAAAGTACCGATCTTCGATACCCGCCCAAGGAATAAGACCTCTGACCTCCCGCGTTTCTCCAGACTTTAATCCATGTAAGACTTTCGTATCCGCTTTGTAGAGCAAGCTTTTTTGGTCTTCGGGTTGTTGGTTCAAAAAACCCAATAATCCTGATTTCGGATGCTTCGGGTATTGCTGGGCTTGCCACCCAAGCCCTAAGCGTCCTTTGAATTCTTGACCGCCTTTGTTCTCCAGAATGATTTTCAAATGGAAAAGATATTGGTTGGGATTCCATTGATAAATCTTCGTGACCTTTAAATTATCCTGCTGAGCTTCGAACGCGATCATGGTGTCGTCTTGTGAGACGATTCGATAGCGGTCTTCGCGGGGCAACGCTTGATTGCATAGATCGCATAAAAGGGTCAGTGCCCGATCTCTCTCAAAGGGCACTAAATTCACGGGGACAGGACCTTGCACTTTATCACTATTTTTATTTTGGCGCCCCGTGAAGTTCTTCAATTCCAAGCTTGAGAGAGTTCCGCCCTGTGTCGTCCAAGTCATATTCATGACGGCGTTTTCCTTCCTCACGACCTCCGGAGTTGCCAAGGGCGCCGTATCCAGTATGGGTTGAAGAACCGCTGGAGCGCTTGTCGCGGCTGGCACCGCGGGCGCTGGCATCTCAGCTGTAGTCGCCGCGGCGTCTTGGGTAGTCGCTGGAGCTTCCGTCTTCGCGGGATTCCCGAAGAAGTAAAACCAAGCCATCAGGACAATGAAGGATAATAGAGCCGCTAAGAGAGATCGCTTTTCTTGGTTCATTCGCATACCACCTTATCTTTACCTAATCTTTTAAGAATACGGATGACAGGACAAAAGCCTCTTGGAGATTTTCTTGAGGCTCGTCGCCAGAGGAAGGTCTTCGTCCTTCAATACATTTTCAGCGTACCTGGAACAGGAGACTTCATGAAGGCATTGGGCACCCCATAAACCCGTCAACAGCGGTGACAAAAAATACCTATAGAAGACGACGCAACTCTTCAAAAAGGATCGCATTTTTGACTCCGCCAGTCTTTTTCCAGGCCTCCGAGTGGACGCGGCATACCACGACGTTCCATGGAATCAATTTTTTTGCGGGTCCGTTCAGAAAAAATTCTCTCAATACCCTCTTGATGCGATTGCGATCGACCGCTCGTGGAATTTTTCGGGTAATGATGATCCTCAGGCTAAAATCCGCCCCTTCTTTCTTCTTAAAGAGGAAAGAAAAGTGGGGAAGATTTTTTTTGACTGCCACAGAGAAATTATTTTTTGGAGATTTTCGCGGTCAACTTCTTGCGCCCCTTCGCTCTTCGAGCCGAAAGCACTTTTTTTCCGCCCGGACTTTTCATTCTCTTTCGAAAACCATGTTTCCGCAAACGTCGCTTTTTATGGGGTTGGAAGGTGCGCTTCATTTCTAATGTCCTCTGGTTGTGACTTTGCCGTCAGTTTTTTGTTCGAGGCTTAGTAAAGAGGTTGCCTATTTCCGTCAATCACAAACTTCCGAAGAGAAGATCGCAAAAATTTTTCTTTTTTTCCGCAGGTTTCTATAATCGAGGTCCCCAAAAAAAAAAATTTTCAGGTTTTTTTTTCATTTCTTGTGGACAACCATTTTCAATTTTGAGACGAACGCCGAGTCTTTGGAGCTTAAGTATCCTCTCTCCCTCAAAAGAGGATGAAGCCGGGGACAATCAACAAATTTTCCACAGATGTGCAAAAGGTGTGGATAAGTGCGCCTTCGGGGGGATTCGTGTTGCCTAAATTAGAGTTTTTAAAGAAGAAAGTTGATTCTTGGTCCTCCCGCCCTGCTTGGGCGGGACAGGTGAAATTTCATTCGTTCGAAGGCGATCGCGTTGTTGTTTTGGTACGCAATCGTTTC
The DNA here is from genome assembly GCA_964555055.1 of uncultured Pseudomonadota bacterium. Lineage (GTDB taxonomy): Bacteria > UBA10199 > UBA10199 > JACPAL01. The sequence continues at coordinate 36,781 of CAZKQW010000003.1, forward strand.
GTACGGGATTGGATTAAAGAAAACTTCTTATGTGATTTAACGGAAGAGTTAAAATCCATTCCGGGATCTGACATCGAGATCGTGTTTAAAATCGAGGAAGGGAACATTTCTTCGGTCAAAAATATTCCTAATGGAACGGCTCAAGCCGCTTTAGATCTCAAGCTCGAAGAAAAAAAGACTTCCGCACCCCTTTCTTCTAGAAACCCGATGGAACCGGTGGCGGATACCTCAAAAAATACCCAACGCCCTCTTTTTCATGAGAATCTCAAACAAAAGTATTCGTTCGAACATTTCGTGGTGGGTGCCGGGAACCAATTCTGCCATGCGGCCGCGCAAGCTGTCGCGAAGGCGCCTGGAAAGAGTTATAACCCCCTCTTCATCTACGGAGGCGTGGGTCTGGGCAAGACCCACCTACTGAATGCGATCGGATTAGAGATCTTAAAGAGAAATCCTCGGGCACGCATCATTTTAGTAACGGGCGAAAAATTCATGAACGAGCTCGTTCATTGCATTCGCTTCGAAAAGATGGCGGACTTCCGCAAGAAATACCGCGATTCCTGCGACGTCCTACTGGTCGACGACGTCCAGTTCCTTGGCGGTAAGGAAAGAACTCAAGAGGAGTTCTTCCATACTTTTAATCATTTGCACGACCTTCAATGCCAAATCGTCCTCACGTCGGATAAGCCTCCACGCGAAATCGTAGGCTTAGAAGAAAGGTTGCGGTCTCGTTTCGAATGGGGCCTGATCGCTGACATCCAGGCGCCCGATCTGGAAACACGCATGGCGATTCTCAAGAAGAAAGCTGAGGACGACCAAATCCCCCTCCAAGATGATGTGACTTATTATTTGGCCCAGTCGATCAAATCCAACGTGCGCGAGCTCGAAGGATCCCTCATCCGAGTTCACGCTCTGGCGTCGTTGGCGGGTAAAGAAATCTCGGTGGATTACACCAAGGACGTCTTAAAAGACGTCCTTGGAACCGTCGATCGCATCCTAACGGTCGAACATATCCAAAAGAGCGTGGCTGATTATTATAAGATTAAATTAGGGGACTTGACGGGAAAGCGCCGCATTAAAAGCCTGGCTCTGCCTCGTCAAATAGCCATGTATCTTTGCCGTAAACACGTGAAGTCGTCTTTTCCGGAGCTAGGGGAAAAATTCGGCGGTAAAGACCATACGACCGTTCTGCACGCCTGCAATAAGATCCAAAACTGTTTAGAAAACGATAGTCGGCTTAAAGAGCAAGTCAGTTCGCTGGAGAATTCGTTCGCACATTGAAGAAAGCCAATCGCCCTTTTTGAAAAAGGAGATCCTGCCATTCGGGGTCTCCTTTTTTTCATCTTTTATTTATCCACATCCCTTTGTGTGAAGAGATTGGAATCATTGTGCATTTCGAGGGGCTTTTCGGAAGACGCCGGTTTATCCACAAACCGTCCCCAAAAAAACACAGGTTTTTCCTGCAAAAATCACAGGTTTTATAGGTAAAAAAAATGAAAAATCACTTTAAAAAAGCTTCACTTTCAAGCTTATCCCCATTAGGGTTTCGCCTCTACTAGAACGACTACTATTTATATTTAAAATAATATAGAAGACAAAAAAGAGGAGAAGATCATGGAACTTAAAATAAAAAAATCGGACCTTCTCAATATTTTAAAATGGCCCCAAGGTGTCGTCGAAAAAAGAGGGACCATGCCTATCCTGTCCAATATCCTCTTAGATGCGAAACCGAATATCTTGAGTCTCTCTGCCACCGATCTGGAAATCTCCATCGTCGCTCAGGGAAAAGCTGAAGTGAAATCCACTGGGCGCGCCGTCGTGAACGCGCGAAACATATTCGAAATCGTCAAGGAAGCGCCGGATGAGTTCGTGAAGCTCACCAAGAAGCCCGATCATAGCGTCGAGGTTTCATCAGGAAAGGCGAAGTTTCGGGTCTTGGGGATGGACGCCGAAGAGTTTCCAAACCTTCCTCAACTAGCCTCCGCGGCATCCCTTCCTCTAGATGCTGAGGAGTTCGAAGAGATGATCGAAAAGACTTTCTATGCCGCGTCTGCCGACGAGACACGTTACACGTTGAATGGCCTTTATCTCGTGAAAGTTTCGAGAGGGGATAAGAATTTCCTTCGCGTCGTCGCCACGGACGGGCACCGGCTCTCTTTCACTGAAAAAGAAACGGATAAGGATTGGAATCTTACTAAAGGCATTATTATTCCGCGGAAAGGAATATCGGAAGTTAAAAGTCTCATATCAGGAGCCCAGGGGGAGTTGAATGTATCTCTGGATGAAAAAGCCGTACGTTTCCAAAGAGGCGATATTGAATTGACGGTCCGCCTCATCGAAGGCGATTTCCCCGCCTATGAACAAGTCATCCCCAAGAAATCGGACAAGATCGTCTCCGTGGATCGCGGATTGATTGTCGGCGCTTTGCGGAGAGCTTCCATTATGACGTCCGAACAAGCTCGCGGCGTTAAATTCTCCTTCAGCGACAACGTCTTGGAGATCAGCTCGTCGCATCCGGATCTCGGTGAAGCGACCGAGGAGATCGCCATCGATTATAAGGGGACCAAATTCCATGTGGGCTTCAATCCCCGTTACTTCCTGGACCTCCTCGGGGTCCTCGAAGATGAAAAGGTCGTTATGGAATTGAAAGACGAGGTCTCACCCTGTGTGATCCGTTCCGAATATGATCGAGGTTTCCTGGCCCTCATCATGCCCATGAGAATTTAAGAAAAGGACTTTATGTCAGAAGCCGCTAAGCAATACGACGCCTCCTCAATCAAGATATTGGAGGGTTTGGACGCTGTCCGGAAAAGACCCGCGATGTACATTGGGTCCACCGGGGCGCCAGGTCTGCACCACCTCGTATATGAAGTTGTAGATAACTCCGTCGACGAGGCCTTAGCCGGCGAATGCAGTCAAATCGACGTCACCATCCACATCGATAACTCCATCACGGTCTTAGATAATGGACGCGGCATCCCGACCGGCATCCACCCCACCGAGGGCGTATCGGCGGCGGAAGTCGTTCTAACGAAGCTACATGCAGGTGGAAAATTCGAACACAGCGCCTACAAAGTTTCCGGAGGCCTTCACGGCGTCGGTGTTTCTTGCGTGAACGCCCTTTCGGAATGGCTGGAGTTGGAGATTTACCGCGAAGGGAAGGTTTTCCATCAGTCTTACCAAAGAGGAACTCCGAAGGCACCGCTCGAGGAGACGGGACAAACCACGAAGCGAGGAACCAAAGTCACCTTCAAGCCCGACCACGAGATTTTTGAAGTATTGGAGTATAGCTTCGATATCCTTTCTAACCGTCTGCGCGAGCTTTCGTTCTTGAATAAGGGACTTCGTATTACCGTAAAGGACGAACGCAGCGAAAAAAGCCACGACTTCTGCTACGAAGGCGGAATTAAGAGTTTCGTGGAATACCTGAACCAACGAAAAAATCCCCTCCATGACGTCGTCTACTTCGAGACCGAGAAGGACCGCATCATACTCGAAGTGGCTATGCAGTATAATGACAGCTACAATGAGAACATCTTCTCTTTCGCGAACAACATCAATACGATCGAGGGCGGTACCCATTTAATTGGATTCAAATCCGCTATCACTCGCGCCATCAACCAATACGCTTCCCAAAATAATCTTTTGAAGGATTTGAAGGAAAACCCGACGGGTGAGGATATACGCGAGGGTTTGGTGTGCGTGATCTCGGTCAAGATACCCGATCCTCAATTCGAAGGCCAGACGAAGGCGAAATTAGGGAATTCCGAGGTTGAGGGCTTGGTCAAGCAGATCGCCTACGAGAAGTTGACCGAATTCTTGGAAAAGAACCCTTCTCTCGCCCGGAAAATCACAGCCAAAGTCATCGATGCGGCCCGTGCGCGCGAGGCGGCTCGCCAAGCGCGGAACCTCGTCCGGCGCAAAGGGGCATTGGACATTGGTTCCCTTCCTGGAAAATTGGCTGATTGCCAGGAAAAGGACGCCGGCTCCTCCGAACTCTTCATCGTGGAAGGGGAATCCGCCGGCGGTAGTGCGAAACAAGGCAGAGATCGGCGTTACCAGGCTATCTTGCCCTTGAAAGGGAAGATTTTAAACGTCGAGAAGGCCCGTTTCGATAAAATGCTTTCCTCCGAAGAGATCCGCGTCTTGTTCACCGCTTTAGGCGTCGGCGTCGGCGATCAGACCGGAGTCCAAGATATCTCGAAGCTCCGCTACCACAGTATCGTCCTAATGTGCGACGCGGACGTCGATGGATCCCACATCCGTACCTTACTTTTGACATTTTTCTACCGCCAGATGCCTAAGATCCTCGAAAATGGCCATCTTTACATCGCGCAACCTCCGCTCTATCGGATCAAGAAGGGCAAGAACGAACGCTATCTTAAGAACGACTCCGATTTGGAGACGCTGTTGATCGATTTAGGAGCCGAGGGGCTCCGTCTCAAGGGTGAAAAAGGAGAGACCTCTGGCAAAGATCTCGTCGAGCTTACCAAAAAATTGATCCGGTACCGACGCATCCTCTCGATGGTCCAACGCGCCGGCGATCCGCGCATCGTGGATAGTTTGGCTGCGTGTTTATCCATGGATTCCTCTCTTCTCAAGGAATCGGCGACCTTGAACCAAGAACTAGACCGCATCGCTGGTTACGTGAAGAAACATTACGATATTAAGGATTTCACGGTGGAGACGGATTCGGACTCCGAACACCAATCGCAAAAGGTTGTCTACAGGACTATTTACAACAACTCTCCACGGAAGACGGTTTTGGATTATAACTTTCTTCATTCCCCCGAATTCGCGGAGTTGAAGAAACTAACCGACGAGTTCGCGCTGATCGGACGCGATCGTTTCGCGGTCCAAGGAGAAGACGACGAACAGATCTTTAATGATCTGGATAAGGTGAAGACGTTTATCTTGGATCGAGGGCGCGAAGGACTCGACATCCAACGGTACAAAGGATTGGGAGAAATGAATCCCGGACAGCTCTGGGAGACGACCATGGATCCCGAAAAAAGGACCTTCTTGAAGGTGACCATTGAGGATGCCGTTGAAGCCGATCAAATCTTCACGGTTCTTATGGGAGACCAGGTCGAACCGCGCCGACAATTTATCGAAGACAACGCTTTGGACGTCAAAAACCTGGATATCTAATGTCCCAAAGCAACCTCGAGGAAATTTCACTTCCCATCAAAGACGACCTCATGAAAGTAGAGGACGTTATCCAAGCTCATCTGAAGTCCTCGGTGGGGTTCGTTACTTCCATTTCCGAATACGTCATCCGAAACGGGGGGAAACGCATACGTCCCGTGCTTTGCCTCTTCTCCTCGAGATTGGCAGGCGCCACGGGCCAAAAAGTCTACGACAGCGCCGCCGCCATGGAATTCTTCCATACGGCCACTCTTATGCACGACGACGTCGTGGATAACGCGAAGTTGAGACGTGGTAAGCCGTCCGCCAATGCCAAATGGGGCAACCATGTGGCGGTCCTCGTCGGGGATTTTTTCTATTGCCAGGCCTCAGCCCTTCTTGTCGGAACGGACAATCTTCGCATCATCAAGCGGATTACGGATGCGATGTTGGCGACGACCGAAGGGGAAATCCTGGAGATTTCAAAATCCAACGATCTTTCCACTACCGAGGAGGATTATTTAAAAATCATCCATGATAAGACGGCCGTCTTGATGTCTGCCTCGTGCGAGATCGGCGGTATTTTGGGAAATGTATCGGAAGCTTATATTCAGGCGCTGGCTGAATACGGACGCTGTCTCGGCATTGCCTTTCAATTGGCGGACGATATTTTGGATTATATTTCAGACGACCAAAAGTTTGGAAAAGTCACCGGTACCGATTTAAAAGAAGGTAAGCTGACTCTTCCTCTCATCGTCGCTCTCCGCCATTGCAACGAGGCTGAGAAACGCATCATCAAAGACACACTGATCGCCGAGACCGTAGAATCTGCATCTTTAAAGCGGATTATTGAAATCATTGATCAGTACAAGGGTTTGGACTATACGGTGAAGTTAGCCAAAACTTACATTAATCGCGCCAAAGAATCGCTTCAAGTCTTCAAACCTACCCTCGAACGAGAGGCTTTAATACGCCTCACGGACTTCGTGATTGAACGCAGCCAATAGCGAAATCAAACTCGACCGTCTGAAAAACAAACCTTTTCCTTAAAATCTCGGTCATTCTCCTGGCACTTCATTTGCTCTAACGCCTTTCACCGGGCGTCCGCGGCGTTCGGGAAAGGAAAAATCATGAGCGAATCCATACTGCTCAAAGACGTTTTTGCGATTTCAGATCGGGAAGTCGCCGGAGAGCCGGGAAAAAGTCGTTGGACGCGCGTCGGCGTGGGCTTCGTCAATCGAGACAGCTCCATCAACATCGTCCTCGACGCTATTCCCATGAACGGCCGGCTTCAAGTGCGAGATCGTCAAAAACAAAATATCAATAACAACCCTGCGTCAAAACCGCAGCGGACGTTTCCTCCCAAGAAAGAGAAAGCGTACCAACCTTACGAAAGGTAAATAAGGAGTTCTTATGAAAAACAGAATCGTGACCTTTATAGGTCTCCTAGCCCTCTTAGTGTCTTTGAACGCGGCTCAAGCTGCAAAAAAAGACTTCCAGGGTACCGTCAATGTGAACTCTGCCAGCGCTGAAGAATTGATGCAGCTTCCCGGTATCGGTAAATCGAAAGCTGATGCGATTATCGCCTACCGCCAAGCCCATCCTTTTAAAGCCATCTCCGAATTGACGGAAGTTAAAGGCATAGGACCTAAGATGTTGGAGAAGATCCAGTCACATGTCAGTGTTGATGGCGGTACTACGGCATCGGCTTCATCTTTATCGGGAACACCGGTAAGAACAGCGAAGTAATCCACTAAGCATAAAGATCCGCACTCTCCCTCCCCTGCGCCTCTCGAGCCTAGAACTAACATTCGATGAGGGGTCTGGGGAGGGGCAGGATCTCTTCCTGTTTAAGAGGAAGGGACGATCGCTTTTGTTTTCGTGAAAAGCCAATGATCGAAATAATAATGGATCAAAAGACCGGAGAGTGTGACGGTGAAGTAGCACTTATTATAGGGAAGCCCTGTCGACCGCGCGAGTAAGGTGACGATCGAAAGAAATCCTAAGGTTGGAATCAAGCAAAATGTATAAAATCCTGCGGTTTTCAAAAAGCCGCGGCCCGAAATGCCATTCACCAAAGGGGAACTAATGTCACCCCGTTCTTTTCGGATGACGTTCACCCACCAGGCGAGGCCTAGATACTGAAGTGAGTGCCAGGTGTTAAAGCCTTGGAAGGCGACATCGAGATCTTTGGGAACAGCGATTAAAAGAGCGACAAAAATAGTGAACGAAATCAATAATGTCTTGGGCCAAGAGACCGCATCCGCCTTCACTTCCCAAATTGTCTTAGCAATGAAGAGAAAGAAGGCGATCCCAAAGAATGAAATGACCAAATCGAAGACGAAGGGATTGCCTGTAACAAGAGGAATTTTGATATTTTGTCCGGCGACTTCGAAAGTCCCATTGACGATCTTATAGATAGCAACAGGGTAGATACTGGAAAAAACGACCGAATAATCGATCCATTTTTCCCAAGCGGCGAAAGGGGAAATATCACCCATCTTCTTACGGTAACAGTCGGCGATATAACAGGTTTGATGGAGTAAATGGATCGAGGCCCACGAGAAAAAGATGGTGATGAGTACGCCGAATGCGTTGAGCCCCAGATAAATCACCGTAGGAGGAATTAATAAAGCACTCGTGGCGTAAAAAGGGTGACGTTTCCAAAATTTCTTTTCCATGAAGGTATAGGTGAACGTCGCGAAGAGATGAGGACCGCCAATGAGGATGGTGATAACCAAATTCACCAAAGTAACCGAGAGGCCGAAACCATTCTTAATCAGAAGAGGGAGAGGGACTAATAAGATACCACCAAGAATGAAGAAAATATCCAAACGCCTGGAAAGCAACCAAGGGCTTTCTTCTTGCGGTTCCGTCTCTATAGGGGACTCTGGTGAAATATCGAGTGTATTCATGGTCAGGCCTTAGAATACGGAAAATGAAAGATGGTCAAGTCATTCTCCTTGAGGAGAAGTCTCTTAAGATGATATCACGCTAAGAATGACACGAATTGAGAATTTCATGATCGTCTCAATGTGTTTTCAATTTTTTTCATTCATCCTGTTATTCATTATCATAGGGGTCCAACGTCGCATGGTAGATCGCATTCGACATGAGGTCGAAAGGACCCAAATTTTATTGGAAGAGGAATTAGAGGATTTACGCCCTTTACCTAAGATGCGATCGATCCATAACACACTACACAAGAAATATTTCGAATCTCGCCAAGCGCCATCCTAAAGCTTAATTCTCTTTGACGGAATCCGCCATGACCGTGATGCGGTTATTGCAGACTTCCGCAAAACCGCCATTCACTTCGAGGGACTTAGATTGATTACCTTGATAATAGACCAAGCGGCCCGATCCTAAGGCTGTGATTAAGGTTGTATGACCTGGCAGGACTCCGAATTCACCTTGCGCGCCCGGAGCCACGAGTTCGTCGATCTCCACGGAGACGATGGGCTTTTCGGGAGTCACGATATCTAAATGCATTTTAGCCATGGGAATCCTTAAGCCGCGAGCTTCTTAGCTTTTTCAATGGCTTCTTCGATCGTGCCAACGAGATAGAAAGCTTGTTCGGGCAGATCGTCATGCTTGCCTTCGATGATTTCACGGAAACCTCGGATCGTATCCGAGACCTTCACAAATTTTCCTTCGATGCCGGTGAATTGGGCAGCGACGAAGAAAGGTTGCGAAAGGAACTTCTGGATCTTACGGGCTCGGGCGACGATAAGCTTATCGTCTTCCGAGAGCTCGTCCATTCCTAAGATGGCGATGATATCTTGAAGATCTTTGTAACGCTGAAGGATTTTTTGGACGTCACGCGCGACTTTGTAATGTTCCTCGCCGACAACTTGAGGTGAAAGGATGCGGGACGTCGAGTCGAGTGGGTCAACCGCCGGGTAAATCCCCAACTCCGCGATTTGACGGGAAAGGACGGTCGTCGCGTCTAAGTGCGAGAACGTGGTCGCTGGGGCGGGATCGGTCAAGTCGTCGGCCGGCACGTAAATGGCTTGGACGGAGGTGATCGAACCTTTTGTGGTCGACGTGATTCTTTCCTGCAATTGCCCTAAATCCGTTGAAAGCGTGGGCTGGTAACCGACGGCGGAAGGTATACGGCCCAAGAGAGCCGACACTTCCGAGCCCGCTTGGGTGAATCGGAAAATGTTGTCGATGAACAGGAGCACGTCCTGTTGCTCCTCGTCGCGGAAATACTCGGCGACCGTCAGAGCGGAAAGGGCCACGCGGGCGCGAGCTCCCGGGGGCTCGTTCATTTGCCCGTAGACGAGGGCGGCTTTTTCAATGACCCCCGAGTCCTTCATTTCATGCCAAAGGTCATTTCCTTCGCGCGTTCTTTCACCGACGCCCGCGAATACCGAGAAACCACCGTGCTGCGTAGCGACGTTGTTGATGAGCTCCATAATCAAAACGGTCTTACCAACGCCCGCGCCGCCGAAAAGGCCGATCTTACCACCTTTCGCATACGGGGCGAGAAGGTCGACAACTTTGATACCGGTTTCGAACATTTCGACCTTCGTGCTCTGCTCCAAAAAGCTCGGGGCTTGGCGGTGGATCGGGTACGCTTTTTTGTTGGTTAAGGGGCCGGCTTCGTCCACAGGCGCTCCGACGACGTTCACGATACGCCCTAAAACTTCGCGGCCGACTGGCATTTGAATGGGCTTGCCAGTGTTGATGGCCTCAGCGCCTCTGACTAAGCCGTCTGTGCTGTCCATGGCGATGCAGCGGACTGTATTTTCTCCCAAATGCTGGGCGACTTCGACGATGAGATTCCAAGGCTCGTTATTGATGGAAGCATTGGTAATCTTCAAGGCCGTGTAAAGAGGGGGGAGATCCGACGAGGGGAACTGGACGTCGATGACGGGTCCGATGACCTGCGTGATTTTTCCTGAGTTATTAGTCTCCATAAGAATCTCCTTTATTTTAAGGCCTCAGCGCCGTTGACGATGTCCATGAGCTCGGTCGTGATCGCGGCTTGTCGCAAACGGTTCATTTGAAGGGTTAAATCGTAAATCATGTCGCTTGAATTGCTCGTGGCGTTATCCATGGCGACCATGCGCGCACCATATTCTCCCGCAATTGATTCGAGAAAAGCTCGCCGAATCATGATAGCCAAAGAACGTGGGATCAAATCATTTAAGACTTCGGTTCGCGAGGGTTCGTAGATATGCTCGGGTAAATATGCGTTGTCTGTCGTGGTCGTTCCGAACTCGAACGGGAGCACTTTTTCGATCCTTATTTCCTGTGAAATAGCCGAACGGAAATAATTATAAACCAGATAAAACTCGTCGAAGCGCCCTTCCTGATAGCCCTTAATCAAGTCCTGAGCCATTTCGAGGGCTTTTTCGAATGGCACGTCCTCCGGCATCCCCGTGAGGAATTGATCCGGCTCTTTTTTACGGGCGCGAAAATAATCACGTCCTCTGCGTCCAGAAATCGTGATCTTGATTTCTGGAATGATCAGGCTTTTTTCTTTCAAGACATGGTCGATTCGACGAAGCAGATTCCCATTGAAACCTCCGCACAGCCCGCGGTCGGACGTAATGATTAAAAACTCTGCGGCCTTCACATCCTCTCTTTTTTGCAAAAGAGGATGTCCCTTCTTTTCGTCTTCCGACATCAAATGGAAGAGGCTTGAAAGAACCTCTTGCATCTTGTTGGAATAAGGACGCGCGTTAATTAGCCGTGTTTGGGCGCGGCGCAACTTGGCCGCCGAAACCATTTTCATGGCTTTGGTGATCTTTTGGGTGTTCTTCACCGAGCCAATTCTTTTTCGAATCGTCTTGAGCGTCGCCATAAATTGTTAAACCGCAAATCCTTGTTTGAATTCATCTAGGGCCGCATTCACCTTCTTCTTCAAGTCATCGTCGAGAGCCTTTTTCTTATCCAAATCTGCCAGAATTTCCTTATGCTTATTGTGCATGAAATTAATCATTTCCCCCAAGAACTGCTGTACCTTCTCAGTGGGGATCGAATCGACGAAACCGTTGGTGGCGGCATACACAGACAAAACTTGGTCGTACACGGAGAGGGGTTGGTATTGTCCCTGCTTTAAGATTTCAACGAGACGCGCACCGCGATTGAGCTGGGCTTGGGTCGCTTTGTCCAAATCACTGCCGAATTGGGCGAAGGCGGCGAGTTCGCGGTATTGGGCGAGTTCGAGGCGTAAGGTTCCGGCGACTTGCTTCATCGCCTTGATCTGGGCGTTACCGCCGACGCGGGACACGGAAAGACCGACGTTCACGGCAGGCCGAACACCGGCATAGAAGAGATCCGTTTCGAGGTAGATCTGTCCGTCCGTGATCGAGATGACGTTCGTGGGGATGTAGGCCGAGACGTCGCCCGCCTGGGTTTCGATAATCGGCAAGGCGGTCAAAGAACCGGCGCCACGGGCGTCCGAAAGCTTTGCCGCGCGCTCCAACAAACGCGAGTGGAGATAAAAGACGTCTCCAGGAAAGGCTTCACGACCCGGAGGACGACGGAGCAATAATGATAATTGTCGGTAAGATACAGCGTGCTTGGAAAGATCGTCATAAATGATCAAAGCGTGGCGGCCGGAATCGCGAAAATGCTCGGCCATAGTGACGCCGGAATAAGGAGCTAAGAATTGCAAGGGCGCGGGATCCGACGCGTTGGCCGCGATGATGGTTGTGTATTCCATGGCGCCGAAGCTCTTCAGCTTGTCCATCACTTGAGCGACGGTGGATTGCTTTTGCCCGATAGCGACATAGAAGCAGTAAACGTCCTTCCCCTTTTGATTGATGATGGTGTCGATCGCGATGGCTGTTTTTCCCGTCTGGCGGTCACCAATGATCAGCTCGCGCTGACCACGACCGATCGGAATCATGGCGTCAATAGCCTTAATTCCGGTCTGCATGGGCTCATGGACGCTCTTCCGGTCGACGATGCCGGGGGCCTTGATTTCGATCTTACGCGTATCTTTGGTATTTAAGGCTCCGAGACCGTCGATGGGCTCACCGAGAGCGTTGACGACGCGACCCATGAGGGCCTCGCCGACCGGCACTTCGGCGATTTTTTTAGTGCGACGAACTTGATCGCCTTCCTTGATCTTGGAATCGGAACCCATGACGGCGATACCGACGTTATCCTCTTCGAGGTTCAATACCATGCCGCGGACGCCGTCGCTGAATTCGACCAACTCCCCCGCCATGGCGTTATCCAAGCCGTAGACGCGAGCAATACCGTCACCCACCGAGAGGACAGTGCCCGTCTCCGCAATATCGATCTTCTTCCCAAAATCCTTGATTTGCTTCTTCAGTATTTCGCTGATTTCTTCGGCCTTGATTTCCATAATGTCTCCTTAGACTTCGCTGCGCAGCATTTTTTCCTTGAGAAGCTCCAGTTCCCGCTTCACCGAACCATCGTAAATGGTGGTGCCTACTTTAATGATCATCCCACCAATCATGTCGGTCTTGATGGAGCCGCTGGCCACGACCTTCTTCTTCAATTTTTCTTCCAAAAGTTTTTCAACTCGATTCAAAGATTCTTGGGAGGGTGTGGAGCTTTGTTGGAGCTCAACGCGCACGATTCCGATGTGTTCATCCCGGTAACGTACAAATTCCTTCAGGATCCGCGACAGATTCTCCACCCGGTCCTTTTTGACGAGCAGAAGGAGGAAATTCTGGATTAAAGGGTGTAAGCCCAATCGATCCGAAATTTCGGAGGTGGCCCCTAAACGGCCGTTATAATCCAACAAATCATTTCCTAAAACCGCGAATGTTTCAGGAACCTCTTGTTCCAATTGGGCGAGCGTTTGCACGTCCTGGTAAAACTTATCCAAGACGTTTTCCTCCTTGGCCAAGTTAAAAAGTGACCTTGCGTAACGCCTGGAGAGAGAACCGCCTGACACTCCTGCGCTCATGCCGTCTCCTTTTGAAGCACGTTCAAGTAGTGTTCCGTCATTTTTTGTTGGTCCGCGGCATTTATGTTGTTCTTGATGAGGTCTTGAGCCAAGTGGAATGCCAAGGTCACGGCTTCCTTTTTCAAGGTTTCCTTAGCCCGGGTGATTTCTTGTTGGGCGATTTGCTGGGCTTCTTGCTGCATCCGGGCCGATAAAGCCTCGGATTCTTCAATGATCCTCTTCTTCTCGAGCTCGCCTTCCTCTTCGAGGGTCTTCACCATCTTCGAGACTTCCCTCTCCAATTCGCGCACGCGCTCTTGTAGGGTATCATTGAGCTTTTTGGCTTCCTCGAATTGTTTTTGCGACTCCTCGATGTTACTACGAATCATCTGGCTACGGAGCCTCCAAAAATCCGCCAAAGGTTTCCGCAGGAAATAAAAAAGGAGGCCGGAAAAAACAAAAAAATTAATGAGCTTCCAATGCATTCCAGAGGAAAGAAAGAGATTTTCGCCGCCGTGCATTTAAATCTCCCTTTCTAGGATTTTCGATGTGATGTTTTTGGCCAGTTCCTTGGAATAAGTACGAAGCGACTCCTCGGCCTTTTTCGATTCGGCAGCTATTTTCGTCCTGACTTCTTCAAGCTTCTGATCGACGTCAGAGCGGATTTTCTTCAATAAGTCTTCGCGAAACCTTTCGCCGATCTCCATCTTTTCGACCTTCTTACGGATACCTGAAAGTCGAGCTTGTTCCATTTTCTTTTCACAGAGTGCCGTCATTTCCTGGGTTTCCCTAGCGAGCTTTTCCGCAGTTTCGCGAGATCCTGAAGACCGCCTCTTCCTTTCTTCAATAATCCTAAGAGACGGCTTGAATACGGTGAAATGTAGAACGCCAAAGGCGATGAAGAACAAAATCCATTGGTAAATCAGAGTTATGTTAGGCGCTAAGTCGATCACAAGATCCCTATCTTTTAAGAGTCGCGGCGCGGCTAACATGTGACCTGGAGGCTGTCAAGAACTCGACAAAAAAGGCCCTTTATGGGGTTTCCATAAAGGGCCTTGGTTAAAACGAGTGCTGTAGCTAGTGCCGGACGAGCTTAGATCGTCGCGGACTTAGCGCTATCGATGGAGTGGACCGTAGCGTTTTTACCCATGCTGCAGCTTCCTTCGAAGATGACGCCTTCGTCGATCACCAGTGTTTGGGCGATAATATCGCCGCGGACGATGGCGGGTGTATGCATTTCGATGCGGTCCTTGGCTTTGATCGTGCCCTTGATCTCTCCGTGGACGATAACCGAACCTACGTCGATTTTTCCTTCGATGATAGCTCCTTCACCGATGATGATGGTGCCTTCCGAGAAAATCTCGCCGATGAATTTTCCGTTGATGCGGACGGTGCCTTCAAAGGTTAATTTCCCTTCAAATTCGCAACCTTTTTCGAGCAAACCACTGATGGGTCCGCTACCCGTTGGGATTTCTCTTAACGCGACTCCTGTTTTTTCGCCGAACATAACCCCCTCCTTAAATAGTGATGGTTTTAGTTTTGACTTGTGAGTGTAGTATAAATTCTATCTAAGTCGCTATCAGAATAATACTCGATGACGATTTTTCCTTTTTTCCCCGAAGGCACCAATTTGACCTGGGTGCCCAAGCGACGCCTTAATTCATCCAAGATATGAACCAATGCCGGAGGCAAACCCGCCCCTTGATGAATGCCTTTGGCGGCTTTTTTAGCTTTGAGCCTCGCTTCGAGTTCCCGGACGGACCAGCCTTCCTTAATGATCTGCTCTGCGAAATAAAGCTGCCTTTCGATTTCGGGAAGGCTTAAGAGGGCGCGCGCGTGGCCTTCCGAGATTTGGCCGGATTGGAGCATGACCCGAATCGCTTGAGGAAGTTTTAAGAGTCGAAGGGTGTTCGCGACGGTTGTCCTTTCTTTGCCTAATTTCTGGGCTACTTGCTCTTGAGTGTATCCAAATTTTTCGATCAACTCTTCGTAACCCATGGCTTCCTCAATCGAGTCCAAGTCTTCTCGTTGAATGTTTTCGATCAAGGCGAGTTCCAGGGTTTCCTTCGCATCAGCTTCCTTAATAATAGCGGGAATATCCGATAAACCGGCTTGAAGGGAGGCGCGGTAACGCCGTTCCCCCGAGATAATCTCGTATTTCCCATTCTTTCTCACGACGAGAATAGGCTGCAAAATGCCCTTCCCACGGATGGAATGGGCCAGCTCCGATATTTTTTCGTCGTCGAAATATTTTCTGGGTTGATCCCGATTAGGTGTGATTTGGGAAAGCGGAATCATACGGTAGCCATTTCCTTCCCCCGTAACGGATATGGTAGGCGCTGATTTGAGTGTTTGTGGTACAGACTCGAGTTTTGCGGGAACATTCGTCGTGTTGATTAGAGACGATAGCCCCCGTCCGAGCCCTTTTCGTTGGGCTTCCATGCATTCCCTCCCTTTAAGTTAACAAGCTTACGCGAAAAACTAAGCGACGCTCCCTAGGCGTTGCTGTCTTTCTTCCAAACGACTTAAAAATTCTTGGGCCAATTGTAAGTAGCTTTCGGCCCCTTTCGACTTCACATCATAAAGTAACACGGGTTTCCCATGGCTCGGAGCCTCGGAAAGGCGGATATTCCGCGGGATCACTGTTTTGAATACCGTCTCCTCGAAGTGCGCCCGAAGCTCATGCTCCACGTCATGGGCCAAGTTATTGCGAGCATCATACATAGTGATCAAAATGCCTAAGATCTCGAGCGAAGGATTGAGGTTCTGTTGGACCAACGCAACCGTCCTCATCAAATCCGAAATACCTTCCAGCGCATAATATTCGGCTTGAACTGGCACGACGAGGTAGTGGGAAGCCACAAGGAGGTTGAGCGTGAGTAATCCTAAAGAGGGAGGCGAATCGATCAAGATGAAATCGTATTGGCTATGATAGGGAGCGAGCGCTTTTTTTAAGGCGTGCTCTCTTTGTTCGAAAGAGACGAGTTCCACTTCGGCTCCTACGAGATCGGTCGCCGCGGGAATAATCTCTAAGTAAGGTAGGGCCGTTTTTTGAGGCATTAAAGGAGTAGCGGCATCTTGATTAAGAATAAGATTGTAACTATTTGATTCAATTAAGTTTTTTTGAATGCCTAAGCCGCTTGACGCGTTGGATTGCGGATCAAAGTCGATCAGTAAGACACGTTTTTCAGCGGCTGCTAAAGAAGCGCTTAAGTTAATGGTAGAAGTGGTCTTGCCCACTCCCCCTTTTTGGTTACAGAGTCCTATAATTTCGGCCATTTAAATGAAATTCCTTTGAAGTGAATGATTTATAAGCTCGAAGAAGTTTCTTAGCAAGAAGTGTTTCACGTGAAACATTTGTTTTTTGTTGCCCAAACAATTTTTCGCTTTTCCTTAGAAGGAAGCTGGTACGTTTTGCTCTCAAAAGAAGTAAGGCCATGTTCAGGCAAAAGACGTTGTGCTTCTCTAATTTCTTCTTCTGCCTTTTCACCTTTAAGGGTCACTAAAAACCCCCCAGGCTTAACATGAGGAGCGCCGATTTTCATAAAATGTTCGAGAGATGAGAAGGCTCTTGAGATGACAAAGTCAAACTGGTTGATAGGCTCTTTATTAGATAATGTTTGGTTCAGCACTTCCGTGTTCTTTAAAGAAAGAGCGCGGATCACTGTTTTCATAAAAGCGCACTTTTTTTGAATAGATTCTGCGAGTATCAGGTCTATTTCAGGAAAAACAATTTTTAAAGCAAGGCCGGGGAGTCCATTCCCCGCCCCTATGTCGAGAAATGTTTCACGTGAAACATTTCGAAAAGCTTCCGCTTCAAAGAAATAAGCGAAAGCTAAAGAATCTAAAAAATGAAGCTCGTTGATCTCCGAAGGTTTAGTAAAAGAGGTAAGATTTATTTTCGAATTCCACTTTAAAAGAAGATCGAGATAGACGTGAAATTCTTTCTTATGGGTGTCGAAAAGAGCCTGGGGTAAAATGAACACAGTTAAATTCGATTTTCTTGTCGTTTTAAATAAACCAAGATGACGGAAAGAGCGGCTGGTGTCATGCCGGGAATGCGCGACGCTTGACCGATGCAGCTCGGTTTCACTTTCGAAAGCTTTTCTGTGATTTCTCGAGACAGACCCGGAATACTGTTAAAAGAGAAATCTTGGGGAATGCGAATGGACTCCATCTTTTTGAATTGGTTGATTTGGTCCTGCTGACGATCCAAATATCCTTCATACTTCACTTGAATTTCCACTTGTTCTAAAACTTCCTGCCTTCGTGGCTCGTCCAATTCTAAAAACTCTGGAGATTTTAAATAAGAAGGGAAATGATTTTGAAGGAGGGAGTGAATATGGTTCTCCGGCCGCTTTAATAAAGTTTCTAAAAGCACACCGGCCACGCGTTTTTGTTTGAGAAGGTGGCTGAGACGGTCAATCTCCAAGAATTTTTTCCACGATTTTTCATAGTCCGTGGAAGAGACTAATCCTAGTTCGTTCCCTAAAGCACGGAGTCGAAGGTCCGCATTATCTTCACGTAATGAAAGACGGTATTCCGCTCGGGAAGTGAACATACGGTAAGGCTCTGATCGACCTTCTGTGGTAACGCCTTTCGTCACTAAATCATCGATCATGATGCCGATATAGGCTTGGGAGCGGTCGAGAAGGAATGGGGGACGACCTCGGGATTTTAGTACAGCGTTGATGCCGGCCATGAGCCCTTGGGCTGCGGCTTCTTCGTAACCGGTAGTGCCGTTAATTTGTCCCGCGTGAAACAATCCAGAAATTTTTTTCGTCTCCAAAGAATGATGAAGTTGGTTCGGCGGGACGAAGTCGTATTCAATCGCATAGCCGGGTTTGGCGATAATAGCTTCTTCCAGACCCGGAATGGTTCGGACGAAAGCGAGTTGGACTTCTTCCGGAAGACTCGTAGAAATCCCATTCGGATACCATTCTGGGTGGTCGAGACCTTCGGGCTCCAAGAAAATCTGATGTCTCTCCTTATCCCCAAATTTAACGATTTTATCTTCAATCGACGGGCAGTAGCGAGGACCCGTGGATTGGATGATCCCCGCATAAAGAGGGGATTTGTCTAAATTTTGTCTAATAATTTCATGTGTTTGAGGGTTTGTGTGGGTGATATAGCAACAAGTCTGTCTTTGCGTTACTTGAGAATGGGCAAAGCTAAAAAGAGAGGGGTTTGAGTCGCCCCACTGAGGTTCCATCTTCTCGAAATGAATACTGCTCCCCAAAATTCGCGGCGGCGTCCCAGTTTTTAAACGGCCGACTTCAAATCCGAAACGGCGAAAGCTATCGGAAAGTTTTTCGGAAGGACGGTCCTCACGACGTCCTGCGGGCCAATGATGAAAACCCGTATGGGCCAATCCCTTGAGGAAAGTTCCCGTACAGACGACAACGGCCTTACAAGGGATGGTGTCTCCGTTTTCCAAAACGACTCCGACGACGCGCGAGTCCTGCTCGAGGATTTCATCCACCATCCCTTCGTAAATGGTGAGGTTCGCTTGGCCTTTTAAAACTTCCTGCATGCGGCGTTTGTAAAGGTTCTTGTCGGATTGGCAGCGCGTCCCGCGGACGGCCGGACCTTTATTCGTGTTCAAGCGCCGGAAATGGATGCCCGTTTGGTCGG
The DNA here is from genome assembly GCA_964555055.1 of uncultured Pseudomonadota bacterium. GTDB lineage: Bacteria > UBA10199 > UBA10199 > JACPAL01. The sequence goes on from CAZKQW010000003.1 coordinate 55,418, forward strand.
CCACTTTTCCCATTTCACCGCCAAGGGCATCGATTTCCCGGACCAGATGGCCTTTGCCGATGCCGCCGATGGCGGGATTACAGCTCATTTGAGCAATATTGTCGGCATTCGACGTGACGAGTAGGCTTTCCGCACCCATGCGTGCAGCGGCTAAAGCAGCTTCGCAACCCGCATGCCCGGCTCCGATAACAATCACTTCGAAGTTTTGATCCTTTGGATTCAAAAAAGACGGCATAAAAATAGTTTTCGGATCTCGGGCTAGAATGGTTGCTCTTTATTTTCCAATACAAAATTTAGAGAAAATTTCCTCTAAGATCTCGTCGTTCGTGATTTCGCCCGTGATTTCCCCCAGCCGATCCGTGAGGACGTTCAGGTCCGCGACCAAGAATTCGAGTGAGAGCTTATGACTGCTGGAATGGCGAAGTTTTTCCAAAGATTGGAGCGACCTCTCTAAAGCGATACGATGACGCGTGTTAACTAACACGAGCCCTTCTTGGGGAGCTGTTTTGCGGATACGAAAATAGTCTACGATTTTTTTCTTCAAAAGGTCGATTCCCTCGTGGGTTTTAGCCGAAATAGGAACGGCCTCAGGAAAGCTTCCGTCGGTCTTGCGGACTAAATCCGATTTATTAAGGAGCTTAAGCGTATGATCGGGAAGAATCGATAGGACCCGCCTATCCTCGTCATCCAACGGGCGGCTGGCGTCCAGAACCGCTAAGACCAGATCAGCGGCGTTTATTTTTTCCTGAGCTCTGCGGATCCCTTCGGCCTCAACGTTTTCCAAGGTCTCTCGGATACCAGCCGTATCGATGAACCTGACCAAGAGCCCTTCCAAGTCAAGGCATTCCTCGATGAGATCTCGTGTGGTGCCGGGAGAGGCGTGCACGATCGCCCGGTCTTCTCGAAGAAGGGCATTAAACAGACTGGACTTGCCAACATTTGGTTTGCCGACGATGGCGACGCGTACACCCTCCCGCATGCGTCGTCCTTCTTCGTAGGTCGATAGAAGCCCGGTGATTTGCGAAGCGATGCGGCCCAAGCGGTCGTTGATTTCGTCGTAATAAAGACCTTGCACGTCTTCATCCTCGGGAAAATCGATCATGGCTTCCATTTGGGCTCGCAGTACGATCAGGTCGTTCCTCATTTTTTTAATGGTTTGAGAGAGATGCCCTTGAAGGTATTGGTGAGCCATCTGAGTGGAAAGCTCATTGGATGATGCGATTAAATCAGCGACGGCCTCAGCTTGTATGAGGTCGATTTTACCATTGAGGAATGCCCTTTTCGTAAACTCTCCCGGTTCCGCCAGTCGAGCTCCGGCGCGACACAAGAGTGTTAAAATACGTTGAAGGAGAAAAGGACTACCGTGAGCGTGAATTTCAACCAGGTCTTCTCCTGTATAAGAAAGAGGCCCTTTAAAAGGGAGAATCAAAACTTGATCCAAATGACGACGCGTATCGGGATCGATAAAATTTCCCAAAAGTACTCGTCCCGTCTCAAAAGATTGGGGAAATCCGCGCTCCCAAAACGAATTCATTAAAGGATAAGCTTGAGATCCGGAAAGTCGAATGATCCCAATTGCTCCAGCTCCGGAGGCCGTGGCTATTGCCGCAATCGTGTCTTGAGAAGAATGTTTCATGTTTAGATAGGCCTATCTTTAAGAAGTAAGAAAATGATGATTTTTAGGCAGGGGGTCCTTGACAGTCATGAAACGATACCTATATTGCGACCGCTCTGCGTTTTTAGCGCGCAGGACTACTGACAAGCACGCGACAAGATCAACTCAATTCACACTTCCCAAGGTGGGAGGTTGTTTGCCATTAATATCAAGGAGGCATTATGGCTGAGAAGAAGAAAAGCATTCGACCCCTTCATGATCGGGTTCTGGTGCAACGTTTGAATGAAGAAGAGAAGACCAAGGGCGGTATTATCATCCCGGATTCCGCCAAGGAAAAACCCCAAGAAGGCAAAGTCATCGCCATCGGCAATGGCCGTTACGAAGACGGGAAGTTGATTCCCCTCCAAGTCAAGGCGGGCGAGAAGATCCTTTTCAGCAAATATTCCGGCAATGAAATCAAAATCGACGGCGAAGAATATCTCATCATGAAGGAAGATGAGATTTTGGGCGTCCTGGAAGCTTAGTATTCAATCACATTTCTTTAAGGAGGAAATATGGGAGCGAAGGAAATTAAATTCAATCAGGGGGCTCGCGAAGCCATTTTGAAGGGCGTCAACACGTTGGCAGACGCCGTCAAGGTGACCTTGGGCCCTAAAGGCCGTAACGTCATCCTCGAAAAATCTTTCGGTTCGCCGACCATCACCAAGGACGGCGTGAGCGTCGCCAAGGAAATCGAGTTGGAGAACAAGTTCGAGAACATGGGCGCGCAGATGGTGAAGGAAGTCGCGTCGAAGACGTCGGACGTCGCCGGTGACGGCACCACGACGGCCACCGTCTTGGCCCAAGCCATCTACCGCGAAGGCGTGAAGGTCGTCGCTGCCGGGAACAACCCGATGGCCTTGAAGCGCGGCATCGAAAAAGCCGTGGCCGCCGCCGTGGACGAATTAAAGAAGCTCTCCAAGGCCACCAAGGACCATAAAGAAATCGCCCAGGTCGGGACCATCTCGGCCAACAACGATTCCACCATCGGCAACATCATCGCCGAGGCCATGGAGAAGGTCGGCAAGGAAGGCGTCATTACCGTGGAGGAAGCTAAGTCCATGGAAACGACCTTGGATGTCGTCGAAGGCATGCAATTCGATCGCGGTTACCTTTCCCCTTATTTCGTGACCGACCAAGAGAGAATGACTTGCACGCTGGAAGATCCCTACATCTTAATCCATGAAAAGAAGATCAGTTCGATGAAGGAGCTGTTGCCCGTTTTGGAAGGCATCGCCCGTTCCGGACGTCCTTTATTGATCATCGCGGAAGATATCGAAGGCGAAGCTTTGGCGACCTTAGTCGTCAATAGGCTCCGCGGCACGCTTCAATGTGCTGCCGTCAAGGCCCCTGGCTTCGGCGATCGCCGCAAGGCCATGCTCGAGGATATCGGTATTTTGACCGGCGGTACCTGCATCGCTGAGGAGTTGGGACGTAAACTCGAAGACGTGCGTTTGGAGGATTTAGGCCGCGCCAAGAGAGTGACCATCGATAAGGATAATACGACGATCGTGGACGGCGCCGGTAAGAAAGCCGCCATCGAAGGTCGTGTGAAGCAGATTCGCGCCCAGGTCGAAGAAACAACGTCCGATTACGATCGCGAGAAACTCCAAGAAAGACTCGCGAAACTGGTCGGCGGCGTCGCCGTCATCCATGTGGGTGCGGCCACCGAAAGCGAAATGAAGGAAAAGAAAGCCCGCGTCGAAGACGCTTTGCATGCGACGCGCGCGGCCGTCGAGGAAGGCATTGTGCCTGGAGGCGGTGTCGCTTTAATCCGCTGCATCAACGCCGTGGATAAAGTTAAAGCTTCTGTGGAAGAACAATTCGGCATCGACATCATCAAGAGATCCTTGGAAGAGCCCGCCCGTTGGATCGCCCATAACGGTGGCCATGAAGGCGCCGTCATTGTGGACGAGATTAAGAAAAACACGGGCGCTTATGGGTTCAACGGTGACACCGGTAAGTTTGAGGATCTCCTCAAGGCGGGTATCATCGATCCCACCAAGGTGACCCGGTCGGCCCTCCAAAACGCGGCCAGCGTCGCTTCCTTACTTTTAACCACGGAAGCGATGATCGCCGAGAAGCCGGAAGATAAGGATAAGGGTCCCGCGATGCCTCCGGGCGGCGGAATGGGTGGCATGGGCGGCATGATGTAATGACGCTCCACGCTATAAGTTCGTAAAGAATACGAGACCTGCGTTGACTAATAAGGGAGCGGCGAGTATACAAAAAAAACTTTGCGTACTCGATCCGCTCCCTTTATTTTTTCCGTCGCTCTTAGCGTCGTCTTAACCTCAGTTACTTCTACGGTTCAGGCTTTCGACTTCGCGACACACGGTTACCTTCGTAACCGCATCACTTTTTACCATGATCTGGATACCCAGACGACGAACAACTCGGTGAATCAAGGCGGTAGCCTTGGCGACAACGACCGCTTGGGATCCATTTTCTTCGCCCAAGAAAGATTGCGCCTCGAGCCGGTCGTGAAGTTAAATGATAATATCTCCATCCACACCTCAATGGACGTCTTGGACAACATCATTCAAGGAACGCAAGAGACGAAAAAGATCGATTTTCTTTCTCCGATCGTCGGGACCATCCAACTGCCGGGAGCTGGAGGCGCTATCGGCGTCACGGGAGGCCAAGCGGGGGAAAATAAAGCCCTCAATCTCCGGCGCGTTTATATGGATATCCTGACGACCGGCGGTAAGTTCCGCATCGGTCGCCAACCCTCCCATATTGGTCTGGGAATTTTTCAGAACGACGGTAACGAGTTACAGGATGACTTCGGAGATACCGCGGACCGCATCCTTTATTTAGCGGCTTTGGAGACGCCTAAGTTCGGTACGATCAACGCCGGTTTTGCGGCTGATTTCACGTTTACGAAACAAAAAGATCCGCGTATCGACGGTCTTGGGGGGGCGATTACGGGCCCTAAGGAAGACCTTCACCAATTCGGTGGTATCTTTCTTTATGACATCGGCAATTTTTCCGTCGGTACTTTTTCAGGCATTCGTTATAGAAACGGGAGAGAAGGAGCCACAACGACGACGGCTAGAAGAGTCCTTGTGGATGGAAACGGTGCGGCAATTCCAGATTCAAACGGTAATAATCAGCTCGGTGACCCTATACCCGCGGGTAGGGATGGGAACACATTACTCTACTTCACCGACTTATACGGTGAATACAAGCATGGACCTTTTCGTTTCCGCGGCGAATACATCCTTTTAACGGGGAAGCTTTCGACGGGAGTGGCGATCGACGCCATCCCTTTTAATGGAATCGATAACCCATCTGCGCTGGCTCCCATCGAGTTAGCCGAACAAAATACGGCGATGATTCATATGGGAGCTCTTGAAGCGGACGCGAACTATGATTTCGGAGAGATCCATTTCAAAGGCGGCTATGCTTCAGGGGACGCTCAGCCTCTGTCTTCTAAGATCACACAGTTTGGATTCCGACCGGACTATCAGCTTGGATTATTGTTGTTCCACACTCCCTTGGGATCATCGCCCCGCATATCACAACAAAACCAAAATGGGATCGGTAGCCGGCAACTCGTAGGAGCCGTGCCGGTAACGGGGAATTACATTAACAATGCCATTTACACGTCGATTGGTTACGACCATCATTTAAATCTTGAGAATATTTTGCCGAAGCCCAAGGATTCGAAAGTCGGCGTGAAATTCATCACTGCTTGGGCTCCTAAGAATAACTTCGACATCGATTTCGCGGAAATAACAGGGTTGAGTACCCTGCCTCGCTTCGTTAATTCGGGAAAGTGGTATGGTTGGGAAATCGATACGAACTTTCAAACCCGTTTGTGGGACCACTTTATTTTTGACCTGACGGGGGCAGTTCTTTTCCCTGGGCCCGCCTATGATGTAGCCACCGACGTTACTTACCCGCCCTCCAATGTTGCCGGGATTAATAATGTGATTTATGACAAGGCAAATATCGCCTGGGGCACCCGTACGACTTTCATCGCGGAATTCTAAATAAAAAGGCTCCTTTTTATCGGAGCCTTTTTTCAAGATATTTCATCGATAGATTAAACTACCTAATTACTGAACTTCTCGCCCGTTTCCCGAGTAAGGGTTAAACATCGTATAGAGATCTTGATGAGGTCTCAAGAATTTCTCTCGGTCCTTCCCTAGCAAACCTTGCTTGTCCGCTTCGGCGCGAGCGTTTTCCAAACCGTAGCTCGCCGTGAGAAACTTAAAGCCGTCTCCCGCATTAGGTTTCGACTCCAACTCTACCCAAAACAAAGCATCTTCGATCATGTCGATGGCGAATTGCTTTTCTTGCGGATTCAACGCACTGAACTTCGGTGAATGTTTTAAGAAGCTCAACTTCGGATGTTTTTTTACCAATTCTTCAAAAGTCATAAATCCCCCGATTTAGGCTAGTAAAGTTTTTAACTGCTCGGTTAAGTGGTTAACGGCAGATCCTCTCGACTTTACACCGGTCGCCCCTAAGGATAAAGTCTCATCGACGTTTCGTTGCATCGGGGTCAAAGGAGCGGCAAATCTTCCCAAGCCCGTCAAACGAGAGAGAGACCCGAGGTCAATAGTGGAAGCCGAGACTTGCGTGTAGGCCGTATTGACAATGGATCGAGTAGTGGATGGCTCTGGAGTCGATGAGGTGGTCGGTAGTACTCTTGCCGGGGCATGAGCCCTTGGCTGATTTCGGATCGCTGGTGTTGCCATAATCAAAACCTCCTCCCCGCTATAATGCAAGGGATCTGCCATATTCGGCGTAGGGCCCTCTTAGAGTTGCTAGTTTCAGGTAAAAAACTGAAATAATTCATGTTTTTTTACCCTACTTTAACCTAAATCTCTAAAATAATTCGAGAAATTAGGATGTTTCAGGGGGTTTTTATACCCCAGCTTGGGTGATTTAAGAGTTCCTTAATAATAAAAAAAAGAACTTCCCGTTTCATCCAAAGGAATTATCGGCTTTTCCCAACTAAAGTTGTGAAAAATCGAAGTCAGCTTCATCGGGGAACTTAAGAAATTAACCGCGGTAACGGAGGCTTTTGATTTTTTTGCCGGCTTTTTTACGACGCTTTTTGAGCGCTTGCTTTGCTTTTTTGTACATAAGGCGCAGGGCTATAGATAAACGCGGGGTCAAGGTCAAACATTGTTTGACGGTAGGCTAACATCGCGGTACTAACAGCGCACTTTTAAAGGGAGATATTTCATGAAAAAAGCAAAAATCCTAGGTTTTGCTAGTGTTTTAGCATTGCTCGCTTCAAGCCCCGTCTGGGCTAAAAAGGCAGCTCAAGATGACGAGGATTATGTGCCTCGCAATAAAAGGCCGACCGTGGCTGTGACGCGTATGCGTGGAGAGGGTATCAGCCTTCACGAAAACACGGCGGAATCCCTTAAGGATATCGCAAACGACTCGTGCGTGAAGAACGGTCTCCGTTGCTTGGAAAGGCAGGATTTAGATGCCGTGCGAGAAGAGCAGGCTCTAGCTAATTCGAGTGAAGCGGCACCTAGGCAAGGTCGGGCTAAGAAGGGTAAGTTAACCACTGCGGACGTTTTGGTTTCGTGTGCATTAACAGGTTCCACCGCGGATTCCGCCGGTGTGGGTGTTGCGGTAAATAATAAAGTATTGAATACGATCGGGCTGCGAGGTGTCGGCGTTTCAACGGATCGCGTGACCATGACCTGCCGGGCAGTCGATTCCAGCACGGGTGAAATCATCTTATCCAAGACGACCAATAAGATGGCCGCGACGACCGAATTGGCCGTCTTCAATTACAAATCACCCCTCGCAAAGGCAGTTGAAAGAAGCATGGATGCTTTTTTCAAAGAATTGAAGAATCAATTATAAAAACTCAATGTTTTGTCGGATTTTTGTCGGCACTTAAGAACTCAGGGATCACGAAACTCATCATATTACTGAAGGGTTTCGAGAACTTTAATCCCATCATGGTTTTTCCTTTTTTCTGAACACGGATGACTTCCGCGTGGAAGGATTCCTTTTGTTCGCCGGATTCCACCAAAAGGGTAACTTCATGCTGTGGGGATACAGTTTGCCATAAGGCCTCGAAAGGCAGAGCGATGCAAATACCCGTACGGCTCAGGTTTACCGCTTTGGCGCGTATCTCGACGCTTTGAGACGCTTCGGGGTTAATGAGCGATCCCCCCTCAATGACCAACGACGCTTTGATTGGCACTTTGCGCACGTCTTGTCTTGGATGTGTTCTTCTATCCATAGGTTTCTGATCCCCCCATGCCTACTCATCGGCATGCCTTCCTAAAAAGTTGTGTGTTTTTTGACTATTATGAATCTTTTTTTAAAGTGCCGGTTTCAAGAAGGTACTGGTAGGTGCTTTCAATTCCTTGTTGGAGGGAAAATTGCGGTTGATACCCTAATAATCTCCTAGCCTTGGAAATATCGAGCATCCAATTCCTTTGAAGGAAATTCGTGGCGTTGTCCCAGCTTAACGGCATGAGTCGTGAGGTGAGATGGGAAAAAAAGTCAGAAGCGCCCGCAGCAACGTAAATAAGAGGGCTTGGGATGCGAAAGATCATGATCTTTCGGTTCATGACAGCCCCAAAAACTTGAGCGGCTTCCTCCCAACTATAATTTTTTTCGTCTCCGATGAAAAAGGTCTCGCCGATCGCTTTTTCCGAAATTGCGGCCAAGAGGATACCGGAAACGATATCTTTCACGTAGGCCGCATTGATGACCTTTTTCCTTAAGCCGGGTAAGAAAACGAATCCTGAATCCACCATTTTAAAAAGAGAAAGGAACTGTTCGTCGCGGGGCCCGTAAATAGCTGGGGGGCGGATGATAGTAATGGGTAGCTTATCCATATAGAGAGACGCGATAGATTCGGCTTCGAGCTTACTTTCTCCATACGCATTGACAGGATGGGGGCGGTCTGTCTCGAGCGCGGGTCGGTAATCACCGTTGCCGGGTCCGTTGGCAGCAAGGCTCGTGACTACAACAATCCTTTTCACCTGAGGATTTTTCCGCAGACACGCTTCGAGCACCTGCTTCGTCCCGAAGGCGTTCGCGCGGAAATACATGTCCTCCCGCAGGGCTTGAACGACCCCCGCCACGTGATAAACGACATCCATAGAGGTGACCGCGTCCTCAATGGGGTCAATCGGACCGGTGATGTCTCCATTATGGAAATGGATGGGTTTGTCCTTCAACCATCGGAGATTCGATGTGCGGCGAGCCAACACGTGCACTTCGTCTCCTTGTTCCAAAAGACGATCCACGAGGTGGCTCCCCAAAAAACCCGTCGCGCCGGTGACTAAAACTTTCATGAGACCCCCTTAAGGTTTGACACCTTAGGGAAGGATCTTTAAAAATCAACTCCTATGACCCAACCCTTGAGTCTCGTGACCGGAGCGTGTGGATTCATGGGCACGCACATGGTGGAGATTTTGGTGAAGGCGGGTCACCGCGTGCGCGCGACGGACCTTGTGTCGGCCTTCGACCATGATGACCTCAAGACAGGCCGTTTTCCCAGCGTGATCAAGAATCTCTCCGCCCAAGGCGTGGAATGGGTCGCCGCCGACATCACGAAACCTAACGAAATCGCGAAGCTTATGGACGGCGTGGATTACGTTTTCCATATCGCCGCCATTTTCAGTTATTCGGCGCCTTGGGAAGTCCTTCATCGCGTCAACGTGGAAGGAACGCGGAATCTTCTTGAGCTCATTAAAAAAACGCCGACGTTCCAGAAATTGATTCTCTGGGCGGCGGGAGGGGTCTTCAAGTTCCCTCAGGGGCCCGAAGACCTGCCGATTCGCGAGACGAGCCCCGTCGATCCCCAAAATAATTACCTGAAAAGCAAGTGGGAGCAGGAATGTCTGGTGAGGGATTTCTGTCGCGAACACCATTTGAAGTTCTCTGCCATTATGCCCACGACGGTCTACGGGCCACGCGCGGTCTACGGTGGCGGGCAGATGATCCGCGAGCCCTTGCAAATGAAGACAGTCATGGTGCCGAAAAACTTCACGGCGCGCATTCCCACGATTCATGTCCGCGACGTATGCCGCGCGGCGCTTTACCTCGCTGAATCCGACCAGGGGAACGGGGAATCCTTCATCGTGAACGACAACAGCACGACGCGGACCACGGATTTCATGCGCTTAATGGCGAAGCTCACCGGAAAGAAGTTTCGCCTTTTACCCGCAGTTCCTTTAGGATTGATCCGCTTTAACCTTTCCATCGCCGCCGCCCTCGGTAAGCTCCGCAAGCGGATCTTCGGGGGCGCCAATCCGAAATTCGAGAAGGATCTGGTCAAATACTTCGGGGTGGATTTTATGTGCGATAATTCCAAATTGCGCGCGACCGGCTTTCAATTCGAATATCCGGAATTCGAAAAAGGCCTGGCGGATTCCATCCCGTGGTTCCGGGAAGTCTACCATTTATGAAGTGCGTGTATTGCCGAGAATCGGCGGGTCTTTTCCGCAACCTTTGCAAACAATGCCGCAAACTCGTGGACGTGATGAAGAACGCTCCCAAATCCTTCGGCTACCGTGAGATGTTGGAGCGCCTCATGGACACCGACGTGCCTAACGAGAAGATCGAAAAATTCCTGGATACCGACGTGGACGGCCGCGGATCCCTGAACGACCAATTGACGGCCCGCATGACGAACGAGGTCATGACGAGCCTTGGTCAACCTTCCCACATGACCGGAGACGACGTGAAGAAGGTGAAGAAGGACATCGCGGAAGGACGGGCGCCGTCCGTGACGGATCACGACGTGACTTCCCATGGCGACGTGGAATGATTATTGGATTTGCGACACGCGGACTTTCAAGTCCTCGATGCACTCTTCGATGACGGGCCGGTCCTCCGCCCGGGGCGCTCTCTCTAGATAAGACTCCAAATCCTTCAAGGCGGGACCGAAGCACTCGAGATGGTAATGGATCAAGCCGCGTTCCTTGATCTCCTCCGTTCCGAAGGGGCTGAAGAGCAGGAAGTGGTTGAGCATCTGGAGGGACATGCCGAACTCCTTGCGCATCATGTAGATGATTTTGAGGTTCGTCAGCATGCGCAGGAGGATGTCCCGATGGGGCGATGCCTCTAGGAATTCGGGACGGAACGGGAACTGCTCGCCGTACATCTGCTCCAGGCGGTGCCGGCATTCTTCTTCAGTAAGGATCTTGCCCCGATAAAAACAATCCACGAAGAAATGGGTCTTGTCGTCGTCGTAACGGACCATGAAATGACCGGGAAACCCGACGCCACGCAGGGGAAGGCCGAGCCGGCGCCCCACGGCGATGTAGAAAATCGAAAGGGTGATCGGAATGCCCTCGCGGCGATCCAAGACGTCGTTGAAGAAGCTATTGGCGGGATGGTAATAATCCGAGGAATTTCCTCGGAACCCCTCTTCCTCGAATAAATATTGGCTGAGCCCTTGGATGACTTGCTTCGCCCCCGAGACGTTTCCGATCCTTAAGTGGGCGCGGCGGGCGAATTCGTCGATGCGCTCGCGGTAGAGATCCGCGTTGAGGTCCGGGTATTTTTCCTTGGCCAGGAGAAGGGCGATGTCCTCCAAGGGGAGTGTATCGAGATCGAGCTGGGCGATGTCGGCTAACCGGGTCATGGTGATGGAAGTATACCGAAAACTCGGAGGCCAAGGGAAATTTTTTATTTTCCCAGGAAATTAATTAGGGCTTGAATTCCCTTCGAAAGTTTTTCCGGACGCGTGAGGAACGAGATTACGAAGTGAGCCCCATCTTCATAATCGAAAAAATACCCGGGATGGACGAAGACGCCCGTTTCCTCCATGAGGGAAATGACAAAATCCTCTTCGGCGACGTCTTTTAGGATTTTCCCCATCAGGTAAAAGCTTCCCAGAGGTTCGGTAAAAGCGATGCGAGGCGAACGTCGCAATTCCGCGACGGCCAAGTCCCTCCTTTTGCGCACCTCCTCCCGGTAGGCGCCGAGGAAGACCTGGCCCTCCGTGAAGATCCTGGGCAGGGCGTATTGGATCGGGGTGTGGCAGGACAAAAACGTGTCGGCCATGAGCTCCAACGCCTCCACGGCGGGAACCACGCGCTCTCCGTGCCCCGAGACGGCGATCCAGGAGAGTTTCAGGCTCGGTAGGGCGAACATCTTGGAAAGACCGTTCAAGGTGAAGCAGAGTTCCGGCTTCGCGACCGCAATGGTTCGCGGGAAAACGCCGTCGCCGAAATAAAATTCCGAGAACACTTCGTCGCAGATAAGGGGAATGCCTTGGGCATTCGCCCAGGAGACGATCCCGTTGATTTCTGAGGCGGAGAGGACAGAGCCGGTGGGGTTATGAGGGGAAACGAGGACGATGGCTTTGGTCCTCGAGTCCGTGCTTCGTTGGAGGGCGGGGAGATCGAGGGCCCAGCCCTTGTCTTCCCTCAGGGGGTAGTGCCGTATTTGTATATCCCTTAAGGAGGCGATGGGATCGAAGAGGGGATAGGAAGGATTCGGGGTCAAGATGTTATCGCCGGGTCCGGCGAGGAGGTTGAATAGATAGGAGAAGGACTCGCTCGTACCGGTGGTGAGGAGGATGTGGTCGATCTCCACACGCGCTCCCTGACGATCGTAATATTCGAGGATGGCCTGTCGGGCGGTCTTTAAACCCTTGGAGTCGGGCCGGTAGTCGAGTCTTTGGAAATAATCGCGGTACTCTCTCTCCAAAATATCTCCTGGAAAACGAAAACCTTCGTCGATAGGGTTTCCCGAAAACAGGCGGAGGATGTCTTTGCCTTCCGACGTGAGCCGTCGGTAGGTTTTTTCGATGGGATTGATGTCCATGGGGTGCGTGTTCATGGGCGTTGAGTAGACGAGAAAAAGAGGATGATCAATTTATGAAGGGTTCGCTGCAGTTTTCGGATTTCCGGTATTACTTGTCCGCGCGTTTCCTCGCTTTGGCTTCGCATCAGATCTTGATCGTCGCCTTGACCCAAAAGGTCTACGAAATGACCCGAAGCCCGATCCATTTGGGTTACATCGGCCTCACTCTTTTCCTGCCGAAATTCGTCTTCGCCCTCTTGGCCGGCCACGCGGCGGATCGCTTCGACCGGCGCAATCTGATCCTCTTCTGCCGGGTGATCCAGCTGCTGGCGATCTTAGGGATCGTGGTTTTTTCCTATACGGGTTTTCGGCCGATCGGGGTTCTCTATGCTTTACTGCTGCTTTTAGGAACGGCCAATGCCTTCGACGGACCGGCGAGCCAAGCCATCGTCACGAATATCGTCCCCGAGGAGCATTTCAGCCATGGCGTCACGTGGCATTCGTCGGTGACCCAGTCTTCCTTCATCTTAGGACCGGCGTTAGGGGGATGGCTCTACGGGATTTCCGGGAACGCGGAATTCGTCTTTTGGATGGTCATCCTCATGCGCGGAACGAGCGCCGTTCTCTTGGCCCTCGTCAAGACGAAGACGCCGAAGGCGGAAGCGCCGGGAGCCATTACGTGGGAAAACCTCTTCGCCGGCATCCGCTACGTCTTCCAAAAACGCATCATTTTAGCGTCGATCTCGTTGGATCTCTTCGCCGTCCTCTTCGGGGGCGCCGTAGCCCTGATGCCGATCTTCGCGAACGACATCCTGCATGTGGGCCCGAAGGGCCTCGGTCTCTTGCGGGCCGCTCCGTCGATCGGGGCCGTCTTGGTGGCGTTTTACCTGTCGAAGCGGTCCAGCATCCGGAGGTCGGGCGTGGTCTTGCTTTGGGCGGTGGTGGTATTCGGCGTCGCGACGATCCTGTTCGGCCTATCCACAAATTTCTACCTGTCCCTCGCGATCTTATTGGTTCTGGGAGGGGCGGACATGATCAGCGTCGTGATCCGCAGCGTCTTGGTCCAAATGGAGACGCCCCAAGAGATGCGCGGCCGCGTGAGCGCGGTCAACTTCGTCTTCATCGGCGCCTCGAATGAGCTGGGCGAATTCGAATCGGGCCTCACGGCCCAATGGTTCGGCGTCGTCCCGGCTGTCGTCTTGGGGGGCTTGGGTACCTTGGGCGTCGCGGCTTTATGGTCGAAGAAATTCCCTGAGTTAAGAAATTACGTATCGAAGCAATAGATCCGTCGCGCGGCGGATGCCAATGCGCGGTGTCGCCTTGATTTTTCCGTCGGGTACGGAGCTGCCTGACTCCAGACGCAGGTTTCCCTCAAGGAGATTCACGTTGTTTTGATCGGGCCGAATGCCCATGGCCAGGACGAGCTTCGCGGGGCCGTTGCAGAGATTTTTGTCGTTCGCTTTTGGCCGTCGCTGCCGCATCAAATCGACGCCTTCCAAGGGTTCAAGCGCCCGGATCAAGACGGCCTCGCCGACTCCTTCCGGCGCCGTTACGACATTGAAGCAATAATACATCCCGTAGATGAAATAGATGTACGCGTGCCCTGGAGGCCCGAACATCGGCCGCGTCCGCGCCGTCATCCCGCGCGAGGCGTGGCAGGCGGGGTCGTTCGCTAAGTACGCCTCGGTCTCGATGATCCTTCCGACGGTGCGTCCTTCGGGGGTGTCGTGCACCAAATGCCTGCCGAGTAAGGCTTTAGCGACTTCCTCCGTGGATTTATCGAAAAAACTTTTCTTAAGAATCATCCGCTCACCATTCCAGTAAATCGTTATGCAGCGTCGTCGCCGCCACGGCCGCTTGGCCGGCGGCCACCGAGAGTTGGCCCAGGAGGTTGACGCAATCGCCGACGCCGAAGAGGCCTCTCACCGAGAGGCGTTGCTCGGTCGTGGCCGTGAGGAATCCCGCCTCGGTGCGTTTCAAATAAGGCATTCCTTTGTAGGCGTCGTCGATCACCTCGCTGCCTAAAGCCACATAACAAGCATCGGCCGAGAAGGCATTCCGGTTTTTCAGGTGGATCCTCATGCCGCCGAGGGCCTTGGCCGCAGGTTCGATCGCCTCTAGTTCTCCTTGGTAGAGGTGGGCTCCGTTTCGACGAAGGGTATTTCGCTTTTTTACGGAAATGAGCAGCCCTTCGGGCGCGAGAATCCGGAGTTTTTTAGCGTAGGGCGCGAGGAACAAGGCCTCTTGGAGCCCATGGTCGTTTTTCGCCAGGACGGCGAGGGTCTTATCGCGGAACTCGTAGGCGTCGCAGATCGGACAGTAGCGCAAGAGTCCTTTTAACCGGAGATCGGTGACGTTGGGAATATCCGGTTGGACGTCGCGGATGCCGGTCGCCAGGATGATCTTCTTCGCGGTGAACGTTCCTTGGTCGGTGAGGACCTTGAATCCTTCGCGAAACCTCTCCACGCGCGCCGTCGCCTCGATCCTTTCGATCTTGAGTTGGTCGATTTGACGATGAAGTCGCCTGAGCAAGCTCTTACCGCTGATCCCCTTGTCGAAGCCGATCAGATTATGCGTTTTCGGGATCCAAAAGGCCCGAGGAACTCCGGAATGGACGAGGACGATCGACCGACGGAACCGCTTTAAGTAAAGCGCGGAGACGAGACCTCCCGGCCCTCCGCCGATCACGGCACTCTCCGAGTCCCAAATCCCCGACATAGAACGCCTCGCTTTCGCCCCATGACGCCTTGCCGAGATCTTACGCAAAAAAGACTTGGCACGGGAAGTCCGTCGCGGCAATGAAATCGGCACCCAGGAGACTTTTATGACGACACTATCCGGAAAGAATCTCGTCGAACAGCTGCGGTGGCGCTACGCGACGAAGAAGTTCGACGCCTCGAAGAAAATAAGCGCGGAGGATTGGGGGATCTTGGAACAAGCCCTCATTCTCTCCCCTTCGTCCTACGGCCTCCAACCCTGGAAATTCGTCGTCGTCACGAGCCCCGACGTGAAGAAGCGGCTCCGTCCCGCGTCATGGGGCCAGGCTCAGATCGAAGACGGGTCGCACTTGGTCGTCTTCGCGGCGCGCAAGACGATGGACGAAGCCTACGTGCAGAAGTTTATCGACCATACGATCGCCGTCCGGAAGATCGAGCCGGCCAGCATCGAATTCTACAAAAATATGATCTTGGGCGACGTCGTCAAGGGTGAGCGCGGGAAGATCGCGCACGAATGGGCGACGCGCCAGTGCTACATCGCCATCGGCAACCTCATGACCTCGGCCGCCGTATTGGGGATCGATACGTGCCCGTTGGAGGGGATCGAACCGCCCAAGTACGACGAGGTCTTGGGGTTGAAAGACACGGATACGCCACGGTCGTCGCCTGCGCCGTCGGCTACCGGAGCACCGAGGACAAATACGCCTCCGCGCCGAAGGTGAGATTCGAGAAAAAAGATGTCATCCAGGAGATTTAAACGAAAATACGGGATTATCCTCCTTGGCCTCTTAATGCTCGCTTCCGGCATCGCGTCTGCGGCGGAGAAGAATACGCAAGCGAATCAAATCAGGGCTTACGTGCAGGGTTTTTACGATACTTATTTGAAGCTTAAGAACGACCCCCTAGTCGCCGCTCTTCGTACCCAGAAGTCGTCGTTTACCCCGGAACTGTGGGCTTCGCTTCAGGAAGACGTCGCGGCGAGCCAAAAAGCCAAGGGTGAGACGGTCGGCCTCGACTTCGACCCGTTCCTCGTCGGCAACGATCCCGGCGATATTTATAAGGTGAATCAAATCACCGCCAAGGACGGAGCCTATTGGGTGCAAGTCTTAGGATTCTACAAAGGACAAACGAGCCCTTGCTGCGAAGCCGTGGTGGAAGTGGTTCCTAAAGGGGATCGCCTGATGATTTCCAACGTGCATTATCCGGCTTTTAGAGATCTCCATGAGAACGAGAATTTGATTTCGACCCTGAAAGCGCTTTCCCGGTCCCGAAAATAGGTTTCGGGTATTCCCCCAATTTCAAACCCGACTTGCCCCGATGGTTTTCGGCAACCTCCTAAAGGATAATGAATTCCTTAAAAAGGAGGCTTTATGGAAAGAGTCGAAAAATACGTTGAAGTCGAAGCACCTATCCGCATGGTTTACAACCAATGGACCCAGTTCGAGGATTTCCCGCGTTTCATGGAAGGCGTGAAGAGCGTCAAGCAGACGGACGACACGCACCTGCATTGGGTGGCGGAGATCGCGGGTAAAGAGAAGGAATGGGCCGCGGAAATCACCAAGCAGGAACCCGATCGCTTGATCGCTTGGCGCAGCTTGGCCGGAGATCCGGTGAACGGTATCGTCACCTTCGATAAAGTGAACGATTCTACCACGAAAGTGACGGTCCAGATGGAATACGACCCGAAGGGCTTCGTCGAAACCTTGGGCGATTCCCTGGGCATCGTTTCGATGCGTATCGAGGGCGATTTGAAGCGGTTCAAGAAATTCATCGAGGACCGCGGCCGCGAGACCGGCGGTTGGAGGGGAAGCGTCGAGAAGGCCGCCTCCAACGCTTAATCGCCGTAGAGTCTGCAAAACACCGGAGGGCCTGAATTTTCAGGCCCTCTTTTTATTGTCGGTTTTTCTTTTTGGAGCCTTAATGACTGCTGTTTGAAGGACAATAAAAGCCGTCAAAATGCTTGCCACCCTGCGGTTTCTATAGGAAGGCCTCAACTCGCTAAAAATTTTTAAAGCTCCCATCGTCTAGCGGCCTAGGACGTCGCCCTCTCACGGCGAAGACCGCGGGTTCGAATCCCGCTGGGAGCGCAAAAAATGATTAAAGCTCTCCGCACGCCCGACGAGCGTTTTAAGGATCTTCCGGGCTATCCCTTTCCCCCGCACTATATCAGCGATCTACCGAGTTATAAGGATTTGCGTTTCCATTATCTGGATGAAGGCTCTAAAGAGGCTGAACCTACTTTCCTGTGTCTGCACGGCCAGCCGACGTGGTCTTATTTGTATCGCAAGATGATCCCCGTTTTCGTGCAAAATAGCGGACGCGTTATCGCGCCCGATCTTTTCGGCTTCGGAAAATCAGACAAGCCCGTTGAAGATTCTATTTATACTTTTGATTTTCATCGCAGCGCGCTCATGGAATTCATCGAAAAATTGGACCTGAAAAACGTCACTTTGGTCTGTCAGGATTGGGGAGGCCTGCTCGGGTTGACGATTCCCATGGAAATGCCGGGACGGTTCAAACGGCTGATCGTCATGAACACCGGCTTTGGCACGGGCAAGGTGAATGAGGCTTTTCTCAAGTGGCGCTCTTTCAATCGTTCACGGCCGGATTTGGACGTCGGAGATCTCATGCAAAAATGGACGGGCACTTTGAGCCCTCAAGAAGCGGCGGCTTATTCAGCCCCTTTTCCTTCACAGGATTTTAAAGCTGGGGTGCGCGCATTTCCGAGCTTGGTCCCGGATCATGCCGACGCGCCTGGCGCTGCGATTTCCCGGAAGGCCTTGGATTGGTGGAAAAATGAATGGCAGGGCCAAAGCTTCATGGCCATCGGCATGAAAGATCCTATTTTAGGCCCCGAAGTGATGAAGCCCATGCAGCAATGCATTCGAGGGTGCCCGCCGGCTTTCGAAATGGAAGATACGGGACACTTCGTGCAAGAGCACGGTGACATCGTAGCGAAAAAAGCTCTGCAGGCTTTTGTTTAAGCCGCCAAATTAAATTCCACCGTGTCATAAGAAACCACAGGCATTTTGATGGTTCTTCCGGAGACTTTCGCGGTTTTGACTTTTAGAGCGCCGACTTCCTCAAAAAACAGAATCACTTTATTTAAATTGGAAACATCCATCTTCGTTATTTTCGCCAATTCATAAACGGATTTCGGCTTAAAAATAAGGATGTACTTCAGGATATAGAGATTGCGCACGAAGCGATCGAAATCTTTCTTGTTATCGAAACTGATTTCATAGTGGGGAGCCTTTGATTTGCGGGATTTCGCTTTCCGCAAAGCTTTTTTAAAATCGTCCAAGACTTCATCACCCGCTTTTAATGATATAGTTAAGTGTTTCATATTTTAACCCCCATATGTTCGAAAACTAACGCCTTAAAATCTTGGATTAGTTTCTCTTCATTTTTGTATTCATATCCGACTTCTTTACCGTCCAAATGGATATGCGGACCTTTTGGATGATGATTATCCATCAGAACCCGTTTTTCACTGCGTAGGTCTTTTAAAATGAGTCCGTATTTCACCCCGTCGGGATATTTTGCAGATCGTTGTATGCCATGTATTTCCATTTCAAGAATATAACGGCTTTGTAATCGAGCTTTGTGCCAATAGAGCAGGGAAGCCTTCATATGGGTTCAATACTACCTATATATTAGGGAGAGTCGAGAAGTTTCAGAAATCTTTTGATTACCTAAACTTCATCTTGGTATTCGGAGGATAGAGTGATGTGAATCCTGCTTATCCACAAGGAGCTATTATGACCGCAAGTACCATCCAACTCCACCGCGTCTTCCGGGCACCGCCCGAGCGGGTGTATCGGGCTTTTTTGGATCCCGAAGCCATGGCGAAGTGGCTGCCGCCTCATGGGTTCACGGGGAAGGTGCATCATTTAGAGGCCAAAATCGGCGGGACGTATAAGATGTCCTTCACGAATTTCAGCAGCGGGCACAGCCATTCCTTCGGGGGAACTTACCTGGAGCTCGTACCCTCGGAGCGCATCCGGCATACGGACCGGTTCGACGACCCGAACCTGCCCGGCGAGATGATCACGACGATTTCCCTGAAGGAAGTCGTCGTCGGCACCGACGTCCATATCGTCCAGGAAGGAATTCCGGAAGAGATACCGGCGGCGGCTTGCTATTTAGGGTGGCAGGCATCGTTAACCCTTTTGGCTCAACTGATCGAAGCCGAAATTCCCGATTAAGTCCCCTTTAGGCATTCCTGAATATCTGCGCTAAAAGTCCCTGCGTCTAAAATCGAGTAAGACGGGGATCTGAACTCAAAGATTACGCAAATAGACACAACTTTCGTCTCTTAGGCGTAGCTCTCGTGCGACGAATCCTCAAAAATTCGGCGCATAATTCGCCGCGGCGGCGGCGCCGGTCGCGTCGTTGATGAAAAGATTCCTTAAGGTATCGGAATGACGGCCCGTCGTTGGGTCCAGGAATGACAGCCCCGACAGCCATAGGTTTACGTCGGCGCTTGGAGCCCGACGCAGGCTGGCCAGTAGGTCGACGTAATCGCCGAGGCTGACGTAGCCGACGGGGCTGGAACCATATGCTCTTAAGATCGCGGCGGGTAAACGGGATCGTAAAGCGAGAGCTTCCCCCGTTTGAGCGGCCAAGGCCGCCCATGGGAGGAGGGTCCCGCGTTGGGCTCCCCGGGAAAGACGGGGAAATAACATCAAACCCTCGGGTCTTACTTCGAATCTCCGTTCACCTGTCGCCAGGAATGAAAAAAAATCGGACAGATGACCTAATTCATATTCGGAGGGTACCCTAATGCCCTGCGCTTCAAGGCGCGGCAAAAGAGCGCTTTGATTGATATGGGTGGGAATATTCGCCCGATTTCCCAAGTCGCCGCACGTATCCCGGATTTGGGGGCTGACGAAGTAGGCCGTCGAGAATACGGAAGCGAAGCAGAAGACGGTGCCCGCGACTCTTTCTCCGAAGGGGAGACCTCCATGCGCTTCGGGATTGGGCACCCACACGAACAAGTCCGGACGGATCCGGCCCGATGCGGGCATGAAAAAGCGGGAGAGATGCTCCGGATGGGTGGATAACAGCCGATGTACGATGACCAGAGCTTCCTGTTCTCGCTGGGAAGGGTGGGGTTCATGACTATAACGGCCTAGGATTCCATGAACACTTTCCGGCGGGGCATGGGGAACGGACGGGCGTGCGTTCAGTCTTTCAAAGAACGAGTCCCGAACCCATTCGCTGGGAACCCCACGGCTGGATCGGAAGCGTATGTGGCCCAAAGTTTCGGTGACTCGATGAAACGAATCAGCGTCCGTGATCGGCGTGGCCAAGGCTTCCCTGGCGATGGGCTCCATTTCCCCTTCGCTCACCGCATCGTCGGGAACGCCTTCGGGGCTGTTCTGGTAGGCGGATCGAATCGCACTTTCTAGGTTCTCTATACTCATGAAGCTCTCCTTAGACGATGCGGGAACATTCGTTCAAACCATTTTTTCTCGGCTCCCGCTGAAACGCGGGGTCGACGTCTCTCACCAAAAAATCGGCGCGTCTTGGAAAAATGGAAACGAATGAAGGCTTGAGCTCCCGTCACGGACGCGTCATAAGCCCGTCATGACATCAAAACGAAAGACGCAAAAATCCCGCTGTCCTTGGGCCGGGAATGATCCCCTTTATACCCATTACCACGACACCGAATGGGGCGTACCGGTCTACGACGACCGCAAGCTTTTTGAGTTCCTGATCCTCGAGGGCGCCCAGGCGGGGTTGAGTTGGATCACGGTGCTGCGCAAGCGCGAGAACTACCGCAAGGCCTTCGCGGATTTCGATCCGAAGAAGGTCGCCCGGTTCACGCCGGTGAAGATCGAGAGCCTAATGAAGGACGCAGGCCTCGTGCGCAACCGCCTCAAACTCGAATCCGCCGTGACTAACGCGCGCGCCTTCCTCAAAGTCGTCGAGGAGTTCGGGAGTTTCCAAAAATACCAGTGGGGTTTCGTCAACGGCAAGCCGCTAGAGGGACGGCGGAAGACCTTGAAGGACGTGCCCGCCACGTCCCCCGAATCGGACGCCTTCAGCAAGGATCTGAAAAAACGGGGCTTCCGCTTCGTCGGGTCCACTATCATCTACGCCCACATGCAGGCGGTAGGGATGGTGAATGACCACCTTTCCAATTGTTTTCGCTCCAAAGAATGAGTCGATCGATCGCCTATGTTCCTAAGATTTCCGCCTCAATTTTAGCTCTTTTGGTATCGTGAATGTAGAATCCCCTTTCTTGAAGCAGCCAGCTCAAAGCCTCCGGAACCTCCGCGCATAGTTTCAGGAAAAGACCCATGGTCGCGTTATAAGTTTTTCCAGATTCCAAGCTGGAAAGGGTGGTTTGGGTGATGTTGAATAGGCTGGCGAATTCTCTTTGATTCAGACCTAATTTTTCTCGGAAAGCCTTGATGGTCTCGGCATCAAAGCTTTCTGGCTTCGCCTCGAAAACAAACGTCGAAGGCCCGCGACGACCGATCGTCGTGAGAAGGACAAAGGGATCCTCTTCATTCTTATCGATGCCCCATTGTTCGCAATAATCCCCATAAGCAGGATTATTTTTGGAGGGAATCCTGTCGGCAAGGGAAGGGAAGAGTTTGGTGCTTGAGAAGGAGTCCTTCCAGAGGTCGAATTCCGGGCCCAAGGCGACGGCTTTTTTAGAATTCTTGTAAACTTTGTCGTATTCGAAATGGTACTTGCCGCCTTGCTTTGAAAGCAGGCCGACAAGAGTACGGCCGTTTTTCGTTTGGCTGAATACGTGGACCTTATTTATTTTCAAGGTACATCTCCAAATCTCGATATCTTTTTAAGATCAACTTTCTCATCGCTTGTTTCATTCCCATGGATAGGGAAATCGACTCATCGATGCATGTCTGAATCTTTAAGATAGATATTTTTCGGAAAAAATCTTTGGCGATGCCTAAAATGTTCAGCCTTTCAAATTCCGCAAGATACTCAATCATTTCAGGTTCCTGAGACGCTTTCGTCCAAATTTTTCCACGGGGCGAGAAATTCCCCCTGAGCATCGCTCCTGACTCTAAGCCTAAATAAGAAGGATTGTCGTATATGGGAGCCAATCTTTGTTTTTGCGAGGTGACCATCAGCGCCAGATTCCTGCCATGTCGATCATGATTGCCGATGAGGGCATCGAAGATCAAAACACGGATAAACATTTTGGCATCCGTAGATGATTTTGTTTCCCGATATATAGTTTTTAAAATGGACTCCACGGTGTAATGAAGAGGATCTTCCAGGGGAGCGTAATGATAGATATGGTTCAGGGTTGCATGCGATATCCTGTCATCCATGAAGTTTCGCGACACGAAGGCAAGCTCTCCATCTCCCATATCAAGAAGAGTGAATGGAGCCGGGATCGTTAATCCGCAATGATAGGCGATTTTATTGGATACATATTCCACAGGCGCTAGTTCGGGATAGTCGGGTTTGGAAAGTTTCAGGATGTATTTCGCATCGCCAAGAATCCCTTCATATTTTCGATAATTGCCTCCAAAATAAGAAGTGAGATGAGGGTTTATTTTATCCTGTCCACGCTTTTTATCGCTGGTGGAAACTTTTTGAATTAGAGAGGAAAACTCGGGTTTTCCAGAAACGCGAAAGATCCTCTGAAAACAGCTTAGATGCTGACCATAATGATAATCTTCTAGAATGATGGGCTTGTCGCAACAAAGACAATCTCTTTTTAGATTAATCATTATATCACAATATTGTTGATTAATATATATATCAATAAATTAATGACATAAATATATGTCAAATATGCTTATTGCTACTCTACCGAATAGGAAAGCGCCTGTCCTTTGGCGCGCGTCCGCAGGATCGAGCAGCACCAGCAGACGTTGGTGAATTGGCTCCTGCCCGCGGATCTTTCGCCCCTCGAGACGACGATCGGCGATGATCGAAGGGACCCGGAAAAAGCCGGCGAAAAAAAGTAAGGCGAAATTGAAGCTACATTCCTGAGCGCAGGCGGCCGGGTCCATGCGGGTCGGAAAAACAGGACGACGGTTAAAAAGAGTGTGCCCTCACTTTGAAAAACCGGTAAGATCTCCTGTTCATGAAACTTACCCGCAAAAAAGCCGATTTTTTGAAGGAGAGCGTGACGTCGTGGATGGAACGGAGCCTCCTTGGGACGGAAGAGGGGAAGCGGTTAATCGACGACATCGAAGTCGTGCCTTTCGATTGGAAGCGGCTCGCGAAATATTCGTTTTGGGTCTCATTGATCTGCATCGTCTCGGCGGTGAGCGCCGCTTTGGCGGACCGAGCCTTGGTGGAGTTTCTGCGCCGGATTTTCAACGCCCCTTATCTCGCCAAATGCCTGGCCCTGACCGTGGCGGCTTCCGCCCTCTATGGCTGGGGGTTCGCGCGGAAAAGAAAATACCCCGCTAAAGGGTATAGCAACGAAGCCGTCCTCTTCCTGGGCGTCCTCGCCACGGCGGGAGCCGTGTATCAGTTGGGTCGCGCCTTCGACACCGGCAGCGGGCATTTTTCCGTCCTCCTCCTGCTTTCGTGTTTCCTCTACGGAATTTTAGGTTTTTACTTTCGTTCCACCCTCATTTGGGTGTTCGCCCTCCTTTCCCTCGGCAGTTGGATGGGGGCAGAGACGGGGTACCAGTCCGGTTGGGGATCCTATTATTTGGGTATGAACTACCCGTTGCGGTTCGTGCTCTTCGGGGCCGTCTTGACGGCGGCGGCTTACCTTTTCGGCGAGAAGGCCGACGACCGGTTCCGGTTCTTCGCTCGCTCCACCCAGGTGGTCGGGCTGCTTTATCTCTTCGTCGCCCTGTGGATCCTGTCCATCTTCGGGAATTACGACAGCATGACGGCTTGGGAGTCCGTGCGCCAGATCGAGCTTTTCCATTGGTCGTTGCTTTTCGGTTTGGCGGCGGCCGGGGCGGTTTATTACGGCCTGAAACGGGACGATAAGACGGCCAAGAGTTTCGGCCTGACGTTCCTATTGATCAATCTTTACACTCGTTTCTTCGAATTCTTCTGGGACGGCCTGCACAAGGCGGTCTTCTTCGCCCTTTTGGCGGCGAGCTTCTGGATCTTAGGGCTCAAGGCGGAAAAAATCTGGGCGATCGGCCAGAAGAAGGATCCGGAGGCGTTCTCATGAAGAAAATCGCGGTTCTGACGAGCGGGGGCGACGCGCCGGGGATGAACGCGGCGATCCGGGCCGTGGTGCGGACGGGGCTGGGTTATGGTTGGGGCGTCGTGGGCGTGCGGCAAGGGTACACGGGGCTGATCGAAAAGGACTTCGTGGGCTTAGGCGCTCGCGACGTGGGTGGCATCATCCACCGGGGCGGGACCGTATTGGGGACGTCGCGCTGTCCGGAATTCCGGACGCGATCCGGCCGTTTGAAAGCCATCCGGAATCTTAAAGGCGAGGGCATCGACGCCTTGATCGTCATCGGCGGCAACGGATCCCAGTCGGGAGCCTACGCCCTTCACCGCGAGCGATTCCCGGTAGTGGGCGTCGCCTCCACGATCGATAACGACTTATACGGCAGCGACATCACCGTGGGCGTGGACACGGCCTTGAACATCGCGCTGGAAGCCATCGACCGCTTGAAGACGACGGCGTCGTCTCATCAACGGGCCTTTCTCGTCGAGATCATGGGCCGGAACTCCGGCTACCTGGCGCTCATGGCGGGGATCGCGGGGGGAGCGGAGGCGATCGTCGTACCCGAAGTGCGGCGAACTCCGCTATGGGTCGCCGAGAAGCTCAAGACGGCGTACGCCCGGGGCAAGACGCACGCTTTGGCCGTCGTGGCCGAAGGATCCAAGCTCAATGCCTCGGAGTTGGGCCGTTTCTTCAAGAAAAACCGGCAAAAACTGGGCTTCGACGTGCGCGTGACGATTCTAGGCCATGTGCAGCGCGGCGGCATCCCCAGCGCCTTCGACCGCCTCTTGTCCACGCGCTTGGCGGCCGCGGCGACCGCGTCCGTCCGAAGGGGAAAATACGGAGTCCTCATGGGCTGGATCGACGGGGCTTTGGCCGCGACCCCGCTGCGCGAAATCGTGACGCGCAAAAAAGCGTTCGACGCGGATCTGCTGAAGTTGTCCGAAGTCCTGGCGAAATAATAAAGAAGCTAATGCGCTTTTTTGGCCGCGAAGATTTGCAGCACGATCGCGCCGGCTACCAGCCAATCGACCATCGAAATCGTTTCCGAGAGGAAAAGGGCGGACGCCGTCAAAGTGATGAAGGTTTGGAGCAACTGGACTTGCGAGACGCGGGCGACGCCGCCCATTTTCAAGCCCGTGTACCACGGGACGAATCCCAGGAATTGGCTCATGATCGCCAGATAAAGGAAGGCCGCCGCGCTCGTCCGGGAGGCGTTCATGAAAGAAGGTTCGTGCAGGACCACGAAAACCGACAAGGGGAGGCTCACGGGCAAGAGCGCGCTCAAGGCCCAGCAGATCGTGTTCAATCCCCCCAAGGTCCTTGAAAGAAAGGCACCCGTGCCGTACCCGATCGCGGCGGAGAAAGCGGCGGCGAGCGTCCAAAAATCCGCGGGCGTCAGGGCGATGCCGTTCCTCCAGACGACATACGCCAGGACGGTCGCGCACCCCGTGCACGCGATGGCCCAAAAAAGAAGGCTATGCCTCTCGCCGTTCATCCACGATCCGATGACGGCCGTGATCAAAGGAAGGATGGCCAGGACGATGGCCGCGTGGGACGACGGCGTGTGCTTGAGGGCAAGGCTAATGAATAGGGGAAACCCCACCGCGATGCCCAGGGCGGTCAGCAGGATCTTGGGCCAAAGGCTTTTCGGCGGGAGCGGTTGCCGCGTCGCCTTCAAGATCGCCGCGCACGCGATGCCCGAGATCACGACGCGGCCGACGGTGATGAAGAGAGGGGAAAAGCTGGAGAGAGCGATCTTCGTCATCGGAAGCGTCAGCGCGAAGACGCAGACGCCGATGAAGCTTAAGGCATAACCTTTCCAAACGCGTTCCTTCATAAGGGGCGCCGTCTGGGCAAAAAAGGATTTAGTTTCAACCGGAAAAAAGTTAACATTACGTCCTTATGATCAAAAAATTCTTCCTATGGATCCAAGCGAGCAAAAAGAACCTGTTTTTGGCGATCGTTTTGCCCCCTCTGGTCTCATTCGCGGTCTACCTGCCTTTGAAAGCCTACGACGATCGCCTGAAAGCCCTGCCCAAGCCGGTGATTGATTTGGACCAAGGCGCCGCGATCCCCGAGAAGGCGGTCTACGTCAAACTCAAGGGGACTCTCCAATACGCGCCCACCGGCTTCTATCTCGTGGAGGAGGGAAAAGAGGGGCGGGATTTTTCCTACTACATCCCGGTGACCGGGAAAAATTGGGATGAAGGCGAAGAACCGATGACGTTCTTCATTTCCCGGAAAATCCACCAGAACAAGCACCAATTCACGGCCGAGGATCCGACGCCTTTCCTCCCTGCCTCCGAGTTTTACGAGGGCCTCTTAGTGAAGAAGGACCTCCCTAAAGAGCTAGTAGATTATATCCGGTCGAAGGGCCTGGAGGTTTCGTCCCCCGCCTACGTCCTGGAATCAAAGGACTGGTCGGACCGTTTCATCGTCATCCCCGCGGTCACGAGCCTCGTGTGCTTCTTCCTCCTCGTTTACAGTTACGGCGAGAAGCGACGCCATCAAGAAGACCGCAAGAGGCAGGAGGCGGTCGCTTACGAGCACCAAACCCTGGAATTCCTGCCCACGGCTTTTAAAAAGGGGCTTCTCATCGCTTCCCTTTTCTTCCTTCTCGCGCCGTTAGCGAGCCTGATCCCGTATCTCGCTTTTGCCCCCGCTTCCGCCATCCGGGATCCGGGGGTGCTTTTGCTGACGATTTCCCTTCCCATCACGATCGGTCTAGGTCTCCTGGCCTTGTATTACCTCCGCTTCGGCCTCGAGAGGGTCGAAGTGATCGCCGATCAGGGACTCAATATTACGCGCCGCGGCCGTAAACGCTTTGTCTTATGGGACGAGATTGTGTTTTTCTACTCCGCTGTCGTCCGTATCCGCTCGCATGGGTTTTATACGATGACGAGCGAATCCCATACGATTGAGCTGAAGAACGGGGAAAAGTTCGCCTTTACCAGCGGGCTGAAAGACGTCTACCGTTTGGCCAAAATCATCGATACCGAACTCTTGAAGAGACGTTATCCGGAGGCTTCCGAACGGCTTGAAAGGGGAGGCGACGTCGCGTTCGGGCCGATCACGCTGAAGCCCGCGGGGGTTTCGAAGGGGGGATCGGAACTTTTGGAATGGAAAGACGTGGAGTCCGTCGGGGTCGAGAACGGCTCTGTCAAGGTGAAGGCGAAAGGGAAAATGCTGTCTTGGTTCTCGAAATCCTGCGGAAAAGTCCCGAACGTCCCTCTCTTGATCCGTTTGGCGGAGGCGAGACTCCTCCGATGACGGTTCTTATCCACCTCATCTTCTTCCTCTCCGGGGCCTCCGCCCTGATCTTTGAGACGCTTTGGTTCCGCCAATGCGGTCTCGTCTTCGGCAGCAGCGTATGGGCCGCGAGCCTGGTCTTGGCGAGCTTCATGGGCGGTTTGGCCTTGGGCAATGCGTACGCGGCTTTCTACCGAGGGCCGCGCGCTCTCCGGGCGTATGGGATTTTGGAGGGCGTCATCGGGATCGGCGGCGTCGGCCTGGTCCTTCTCTTTCCGAAGCTGACGGTGTGGTTGGTGCCGCTTTTCAAGCCATTTCTCTCCCAGGCTAACGAAACCGTACTGAATTTTTTGAGGTTCGCCGTCGCGTTCGCCCTCCTCCTCGTTCCGACCGCCGCGATGGGAGCGACGTTGCCCTTGGTGACTCGGGCCTTGGGGCGCCGGTACGCGAATTTCGGGGATCTTCTCGGCAGGCTTTACGGTTTGAACACCGCCGGCGCGGTCCTGGGCGTGCTCGCGGGAGAGATGGTCCTCATCAAACATTGCGGCGTGCTGAGGACCGGTCTCTGCGCCGGAAGCTTAAACCTCCTTCTCTGCATCGGCGTCTTGGCGATCGCGCGTCGCGAAATCGAAGAAAAAGAAACGGGGAAGGGAGACGGCGAAAGCGCGGGTACCGCCTTTTCCCTCCCGTGGCGTTTGTTGCTCGCGGCGTTCCTGTCGGGAATGCTCCTGCTCGCGGCGGAAGTTCTCTGGACGCGGTTCCTGCTCCTCTTCGTGTACGGAACGAGCTTGGCTTTCGCCATGCTGTTGGCCGCCGTTCTCTGCGGCATCGCCTTGGGGGGGTTCATCGCTTCCCAGGGCGCGCGCCGGGAATGGTCGTTCACGTCGAGCCTGTTTTTCTTGGCCATCGGGGCCGGCATCGCGTGCGTCGTGGGGTATGCGAAGTTCGAATCGGTGGCATCCGCGTACCGGGCCTCGCGGAGCTCCCAGTTCTTGGCCCTACTTCCTCTGGTCTTACTCGTGGCCTTCCCGACGGCGGTCTTCTCGGGCCTCCTCTTCACGGGCCTCGGAGCGGCTTTGAAGAGGCGTGTCGGCGGCGACGCCCGGCCCTCGGGTTTGCTGACGTTAGCGAATACGCTCGGGGGGATGTGCGGGGCCCTCTTGGGCGGTTTCGTTTTGCTTACGCATGCGGGCGTGGAGAAAGGGCTTTTTTTCGTGGCCGTTTCTTATGGGGTCGTCGCCTTACTGACCGCGACCGATTCGGGACTTTTTCCCCGGAAATATAAGGTCTTGGCGGTCACGATGGCCCTGGCCTACGTCGTCGTCCTGGTTCGGTTTCCCTTCGGACGGATGCGGGAGAGGTTCCTCCTGTATGCGACTTATGGATACAAACTACAGGGTGAAAAAGAGGTCGGGTACCGCGAAGCGCTGACGGAGACCCTCCTTTATTTAAAGAAAGAATTTTTAGGAGAGCCTCACTATTACCGCTTAATCACCAATAGCTACCCGATGTCGTCGAGCCATTGGTTTGCGCGCCGGTACATGAAACTGTACGTCTATTTGCCGGTCGCTTTGCATCCCCATCCGGAAACGGCCCTTTTGATCAGCTACGGCGTCGGGATGACGGCCAAGGCTCTGACGGACACGGAGAGCTTCCGTTCCATCGACGTCGTCGACATTTCGAAGGATATTTTGGAGATGAACCGGCTGGTTTTCCCGGATCCGCGAGAATCGCCTCTCCACGACCCCCGCGTCCACACGCATATCGAGGACGGCCGGTACTTCCTGCAGACGACGGACCGGAAGTACGACCTGATCACGGCCGAACCGCCGCCTCCCAAAAACGCCGGCATCCAAAACCTCTACAGCCAGGAATATTTTCAGCTGGCTTACGACCGGTTGAACGAAGGCGGGATGGTTTCCTATTGGTTACCCTCGGTCCAGCTCCCGGAAGAAGAATCGAAAGCCATCATTAAAGGTTTTTGTAACGTTTTCCCCGATTGCACGCTTTGGGCCGGGAGCAAACTCGACTTGATGATCTTAGGGACAAGGGGAACAAGGGGAACAAAGGAAGCAAGGGAGACGGTGACCGAAGAGCATTTTAGCCGCCAATGGCGCGATCCAAAAGTAGGTCCTGAAATGCAGAGGCTCGGTTTCGAAACCCCGGAACAGCTGGGCGCGCTTTTCATCGCGGATGCCCCCGTGCTGCAGTCCATGACGGAGACGACGCCCCCGCTCATCGACGATTTCCCCTACCGCATCTCTTCGACGCCTTCGGATATCGGCGTGACGGTACCGTTATATCTCTCATGGATGGATCCCCAAAAGACCCGGGAGCGCTTCGAGAAGAGCGAGTTCGTGCGCGCATGGTGGCCGGAGGGTTTGAGGGTACGGAGTCTCGATGGCTTCAAGACTCAAGGTTTACTCACGGACATCATGATCGGACACCCGGATCCCTTCGAAAAACTGCAAAAGCTGGATCAGATCCTGTCGGAAACCGACTTGAAGCAGCCGGTTTATTGGCTGATGGGAAGCGACGGCGACCAAGCGGCGATTGTGGATCCTATGTCCAATAAAGCCTATCGGCCCAGTGAAATAGGGAGGGAAGCGCTAAAACAACGAGGCATCAATTCCCTAGCGCGCAGGAAATACGCAGAAGCGGAGGCGGATTTCGAAGCGGCACAGGATATTCCGGAAAATCCCCGTTGGGACGATTTAACTTACTACCGGATCTATTTGCTGCGGTTGACGGGAAACGAAACGAAGGCGAAGGATTTGGAGGCGACCCTCCTCCCTCGGGAAAAATATAAAAGCTTTTTCTCCTGGCTAGAAGCGCGGTTCTAAATTGAAATTCGAAAGCCTTTCTCGAAGAGACGACTGATTGTGCTCACCGCCTTCGACGAAGGCCTTGAAACTCTCCATATCTTTGGAAATCCTTTTCGAGACCCGATCCAGTATATGATCTGAATTCTCTTGTGTGTCACAAGACATGGATTTCATCCGAAACACTACCTGAGTCAGATGGGACGTAATATAATGAAAAGTGATGATACCATTGATGGGAATCCCTTCGACAGTTCTCCAAGCGATTTTTTTATGGGGAATTTGCTCGATGATGCGGATTTCCCATTCTTCTTTTTGGCCTTTTGACTCCGTTTGCCAAAATAAGCGGTCTCCTTCATGGCGTACTTCCTGGACGCCATCGATAAATTTCGGAAGCTCATCGAAGCGGACCGACGGGTCATAAGCTTCTGCGATGGGGATTTGTACCTCGATCGATTGTTCCAATTCTTTCATACAGCCTCCTTAGAATGGATTTCCCAATATAGGGTTTCATATTTTAAATTATTCAGAAGCGTCTGGAAAAATACAATCGGGAAAGGTCTGATTTCCCCTTAAGGGATTTTCCATTAGGGAAATATGGGTTTTGAAATTCCGTTTTTCGCGAGGACAAGAGGCGAGTCGGGCGAAGTTCTGAGGCTCGTCGTCGAGTTCCGGCATGAATACTGCCATCAAAAGCCCATGTTAGATCTTCTAAGGGCTTATCGCGTGGCCCTCGTTCGAGGTCATTCCTCTAAATACCCGGTAGCCCCAGCCGCCGATACGGCGGATTTCGCTTATTTCCGTTTCCACGGTCCGCGCGAGCTCTTCGCTTCAGGTTATTCTGAGGCGGAGTTACGGGCATGGGCCGATCTAGCGGAGCACGAGTCCGCCATGGGTAAGGACGTCTACGCCTACTTCAACAACGCGATGCCCACGCTGGCCCCGGACAATGCCTTGGTTTTTCGCAAAGCTTTGGGTTTTCCTCCGGAACAAAAGATTGGCAATACCGGTCCCTTCTTATAGCGAGTGGTTCGCAAGGAGACCGGACATGACGCAAAGAATATCCACGCCCTTCACGCAAAGGCTCGGCATCCGCTACCCCATCGTCGTGGCGCCGATGTTCTTGATTTCCAACTCGGACATGCTCGTCGCTGCGGGGGAGGCGGGTGCGATCGCCGCGATGCCGTCGCTCAATCTCCGCACCGCCGAGCTCTTCGATGCGGCCATCGCCGACGTGAAGAAAAGGACGTCCGCCCCTTTCGGCGTAAACCTCATCCTCCTTCAAAACCCGCGCCTTCAGGAAGACTTGGACCTTATCATCAAGCATAAAGTCCCACTGGTGATCACGAGCTTGGGAAACCCAGCCCCAGTCATCGAAAAGGTCCATGCGTACGGCGGTCTCGTCTTCTGCGATGTGATCAACCTCCAGCACGCCAAAAAAGTGAAATCCGTAGGAGCCGATGGTTTGGTGACCGTGTCGTTTGGAGCCGGAGGCCATGCGGGCAAGATCGCCGCGAACGTGCTTGTGCCTTGGCTGAAAAAAGAAACCGGATTACCCGTTTTAGCCTCAGGAGGTATTTCCACGGGCGATCAAATCCATGCAGCCCTCGCATTAGGAGCGGATGCAGCCTATATGGGCACCCGCTTCATTGCGACCCAGGAAGCTCCTGCCGATCCAAAATATAAGGAGATGATTCTTCAAGCGGGGCCAGAGGATATCGTCTTAAGCCCGGAAGTGACGGGACACGACTGCAATTTCCTGAAGGAAAGCTTGGTTCATTTCAAGGAGTCGGGAGACGTCGGCCTGAAGCGCTGGAAAGACGTCTGGTCGGCGGGCCAAGGCGTGGGCCTGATCGATGACGTTCCAACGATGGCGGCCTTGATCCGAAGGTTGGCAGATGAGTGTGCCGCCAGCGTGAAGCGCCTTTCGGAAACGTTAGGGTGATCCTAAGTCGACTGGTAAAGATGAAAGGCCTCCGTGGTTTTTTTTAGAGGCTGGGAGCAGGCGGAGGATCCGATTTTCATGCGCTCTACGACGAGACGAAGATCCAATACGAAAGCGTTATAAGCTTCCTGTCTGGCTTGAGGATCCGGAATACGCAGTAAAAAGGAGGGATGAACCGTCACGCACGTATCTTCCGCCCATACGGTGGGAAAAAATCGACCCCGCCACTCTTTTAAGACGACCTTATGACCTAAGACGGCTTCAGCCGCAGTGGTCCCTAAACATACAAGAATTTTGGGGCGGCACCATTCGAGTTCGGCCTTGAGCCAAGGGAAGCAAGCTGCGATTTCCAAGCGGTTTGGCTTGACGTGAAGGCGACGCGATCCTTTGGACGTCCATTTAAAGTGTTTCACGGCGTTGGTGATATAGACGTCGCTCCTCGATAGCCCAACTTCTTCGAAGGCCTCGTTCAGTTTACGTCCCGCCGGGCCGATGAAAGGTTTCCCCGTTAAATCTTCCTCGCTTCCTGGTTGTTCGCCGACCAGCATGAGATCCGGTTTTTCTTTGGGACTTTCGCCGAAAACGGTTTGGGTCGCTAAAAGGTGAAGAGGACAAGCGGTGCAATGCGCCGCTAAGTTTCGGAGAGCGGCAATATCGATTTCAGGAACAGAACCCTGGGCAATTAGAGTATGAGAATATCTCATGGATGAAATTATGTCCTAAAGAGGTCATTTAAAGATATAGGGGTGATCCTGATTTCACAATCCGCCTATTTCTTAAAATTCCTGACCATGGAAAAATGAAAAACCCTTGCAATCACGAAGCTCTTTTTTTATTTTCTCGATCCAAGAAAAGGAGATGTTCCTATGTCAAGACAACGCGGAACCGTAAAATGGTTCAATGACCAAAAGGGATACGGATTCATCACGCCCGAACAAGGCGGTAAAGATGTGTTCGTCCATTATTCCAGTATCCAGGGGGAAGGATACAAGAGTCTCGCGGAAGGCCAACTGGTAGAATTCACCATCGGTGAAGGGCCTAAGGGCGAGCACGCTTCTGAAGTAATAAAAGTTTAACTTTTCATTACCAAGAATTTCCTTTACAAAACCCACCTTCCTTAAAAGAAGGTGGGTTTTTCATTTATGGCTCCCGAAACCGCGGAAACAAAAGAAACGGAAACAAACGCCCCGAAAGAGGACGACATTGAGTCGAGAAATGCTCTTTCACAGACTCCTCAAGCGTCACCTCAAGCGTCTCAAGGATCCGCTTCGCCTACCGGCGAGCCAAAAGAAGACGAGGAGTTAGTCCGTAAGGAGCCGGAGTATTCCCAAGATTTCCGGCCCACTGCCTATTGCCCGCGGTGTCGGCGAGATTTCACCTTGAGAAGCTGCATCCTAAGGCCCGACACCACGCTCACGGAAATGCAGGTCATTTGCCATCGGTGTAAAAAGAAGCTGAAACGCTTCCGCCTGAAGGAATGGTACGACCATTACGTGCAGAACGAAGCCGCCCCGCCCCCGAAGGTCAGCGACGAACCCCACGAACCTCATAGCCATTAGATATGTCGCTCGCGCAACACACGATCCACCGCATCGACAACGGGGACGGCTGGGACCTGGAGGTCAAGCAGTGCCGTCCTCCCCACACTTTGCATAAAAAACGGAATCCGATCTTGATCCTGCCGGGATACGGCATGAATAGCTTCATCTTCGGCTACCATCCCCGTGGCTTGTCCTTTGAGGAGTATTTGACTCAGAAGGGCTTTGAAGTCTGGTCGGCCAATCTCCGCTGCCAAGGCGGCTCTTCGTCGAGAGTTTCCATTCCTGAGGAGAAGCTTTCCTTTTCGAAGCTTGTTTCCGACCTCCATCGCGTGGTCGAATTCATCCGAAAGACGAGCCGGAGCGAGACGGGGAAAGTGGATTTGATCGGCTGTAGCTTGGGAGGGACGATCGTCTACGCGTATTTGGCCACCGTCGCGAAGAACCACGCCGGCTCCATCGTCACCATGGGGGCCCCCCTGCGCTGGGAGGAGACGCATCCTTTGCTGAAGGCGGTTTTCGCCTTGCCGAAGGTGATCGGCATGATCCGCATGATGAAGACGCGCTCCTTGGCGCGTTTTCTCTTTCCGATCCTTTCGAAGACTTCACTCTTAGAGATCTACATCCATAAGGACATGGTCGATTTGCGCCATCAGGACATCCTCTTCGAGACCATCGACGACCCCAACCGGCACTTGAACTACGAGATCGCCAAATGGATCGCTCAAAAAGACCTAATCGTAGATGGCAAGAACATCACGCAGGCGATGAAAAAGGTGAAAAATCCGCTTTTGTGCATTTTAGCGAACGCCGACGGCATCGTGCCGCCGATGACGGCCCTCTCCGCCCACGAAGTCATCGGGTCCAAGGTGAAGGATACGGTGGTCGTCGGCACTGACGAACTCCGGTTCGCCCATGCGGACCTTTTCATCAGCGACCACAGCCACGAAATGGTGTTCAAGCCGATCGCCCAGTGGCTGGAAAAGCGGTGAATTTTTGATTGCATCGGTTTCGCCGCCTCGCCATAAGCGCGTCAACTATGGGTAAAACGCTCTACGACAAGATTTGGGAGCAGCATCTGGTGAAGACCTTGCCGGATGGGACCGCTCTGTTGTTCATCGACCGCCACTTGATCCACGAGGTGACGAGTCCGCAGGCCTTCGAAGGTTTGAGAATTTCCAAGCGCAAAGTCCGGAGGCCCGACCTCACGTTCGCGACGATGGATCACAATGTCCCGACCTTGGATCGATACGTGATCAAAGATGAGATCGCGAAGGCGCAGATCGAGGCTCTCGAAAAAAATTGCAAAGAGTTCGGCATCACCCTCTATGACTTGAAGAGCGAATTGCAAGGCATCGTCCACATCATCGGGCCGGAATTGGGCATCACCCTCCCCGGGACGACGATCGTGTGCGGCGACAGCCACACGTCGACGCACGGGGCCTTCGGGGCCTTGGCGTTCGGCATCGGGACCTCCGAAGTCGAGCACGTCTTGGCGACCCAGTGTCTGCGCCAAAAGCGTTCCAAGAATTTCAAAGTCGAATTCACCGGCAAGCGCGCTCCTGGAGTGACGGCGAAGGATCTCATTTTGAAGCTGATCGGCGAGATCGGTACGGCCGGAGCGACGGGTTACGTCCTCGAATACACGGGCGAGGCGATCCGTTCCCTCTCCATGGAGGAGCGCATGACGGTCTGTAACATGTCCATCGAAGCCGGCGCGCGTGCGGGCATGATCGCGCCAGACGAGACGACGGTGAATTACGTCACGGCCGTCAACCGGCCTTTCGCACCCAAGGGCGCGGCCTTGGAAGCCGCCAAGGCGCATTGGAGCCATTTGGCGAGCGATGCGGACGCGGTCTACGACCAGATGCTGACCATCGACGCGTCAAAAATGTCCCCCCAAGTGACGTGGGGTACGAGTCCCGGCATGGTGACGGGCATCGACGGCGTGGTACCGACGCCGGGTGAAGTCAAGGGCTTGTCGGCGAAAGACGTCGAAGGGGCTTTGGATTACATGGGGCTCAAGCCCGGCATGAAGATGACGGACATTGCGATCGATTTTGTTTTCATAGGCAGCTGCACGAACGGGCGCATCGAGGACTTGAGGGCGGCCGCGAAGACGATGCGCGGTAAGAAGGTGTCTCAAAAGGTAACGGCCTTGGTCGTTCCCGGATCCCAACAAGTCAAGAAGCAAGCCGAAGCCGAGGGTTTGGACAGGATTTTCACGGAAGCCGGCGCCCAATGGCGCGAATCCGGCTGCAGCATGTGTTTGGCCATGAATCCCGACCAATTGAAGCCCCAGGAGCGCTGCGCGTCGACGTCGAACCGGAATTTCGAAGGGCGCCAGGGCAAGGGCGGCCGCACGCATCTCGTCAGCCCCGAAATGGCGGCCGCCGCCGCGGTCGCCGGTCATTTCGTCGACATCAGGAAATGGAGTTAAGATGGAAGCCTTCACCACGCATACCGGCCTCGTCGCCACGATCGATCGCGCCAACATCGACACGGACGCGATTATCCCCAAACAATTCCTCAAATCCATCCGCCGCACGGGTTTCGAGGATGGTCTTTTCTTCGATTGGCGCTTTCTCCCGGACGGAAAAACGAATCCAGATTTCGTCTTGAACCGGCCCGAGAAAAAAGGCGCGACGATCTTGATCGCCCGCAACAACTTCGGCTGCGGGTCTTCGCGCGAGCATGCGGTCTGGGCTCTCGCCCAATTCGGATTCAAGGTGGTGATCGCACCGCGGCAGAACGGAATCCCGGCCTTCGCGGACATCTTCCACAATAACAGCGTAAAGAACGGCCTTCTGAACGTGGAATTGACGGAAGAGGAAATTCAAAAGATCTTCGATCTCGCCGCCCAAAACCCGTCCTTAAAAGCCACGGTCGACCTCGTGGGCCAAAAAGTCACCCTGCACTCCAGCCCCGAGACCGTCATCCCCTTCCAAATCGACAAGGCCGAAAAGGATTATCTCATCCAAGGTCTGGACGACATCGGTATGACGCTTCAATCGGACGCGGATATCGCCGCCTTTGAGAAGAGGCACAACGCCCAAATGCTCCATCTTTAAGAGGACGCTTCCCCGTGGGGGTGAGGGGGATAGGTATGGTGGTCCATGCCGTCTTTAGTGGTGTGTTCGGCATGGTGATTCGTCCGATGCAATCTGGATAAAGCCCCCGATGCCGCGAAGATCAGGAAAAAGATCGCGATAATGGCCTGGTAGGTCGAAAGTATTTTCCCCAAATCGTTCACTGGATGGATGTCCCCGTACCCGATCGTCGTCATCGTCATGGTGGCGTAGTAAAAACTATCGACGAAGGAGAGGTGCCTGTCGTTTAAAATCCGGAACCGATCGTTCAGGAATTGGTACATCAGCGTGAAAACCATAATGACATCGAAAAAGGAGAATCCCAGGGCGATCATGTGCCAGCGCACGCGCGTCTCTTGAGGCTTACGGTGGGTAGGGGATTGGTCGAACAAAATAGTCAATAGGTTCAGGCTAAGGATTTGGACGACACGGAGGTTCCCGACAGCCAAGGCCAGCCATCCAATCCATTCAATGGTTGGTAAGAAGTTGTAACCGGCCACAAGCGCGATGATGAAAAGGGACGTAATAATGAGATACGCTTCCGCGTGCTTCATCCGGACGGACTCTTTGCTCAGCCCGAATAAACGGTAAACACGCACCATCGTTAGATCGATGACGGCCAGTAAAAATCGATGAATGCCTTTGAGAAGAAGGGATTCGTTATCCGACATGCTTTAAGCCTCGAGGGCGTTCCTTAGGCGTTTCGAGACGTAGCGCGCGAAGGTTGTATAAAACTTCAAAGCCGTCTCCGGGTTGTTGAGGAGGAACTGCGTGAGCTTCGTGTAAGGGATTTCGATCAAGTGCGTCTCTTCCAGGGTTTGTGCCTTGGTCGAGCGGTCCCCATCATCCAAGAAAGGCATCTCACCGAACATCCCTCCTTTGCCCACGTTGGCGATGATTTTTTCGTTCTTGATCAAGCTCACCGTGCCGACCTCCACGAGGAACATCTTCGCCGCCGGATCCCCCGAGTTGAAGATGGTGTGGTGCGCCGGGCACTTCGTGCGCTCGCACATGGGCTCGATCGACTTGAGCTCGTCGGCCGAGAAATTTTTGAAGAAGTAAACATCCTTGAGCAAATCGCTTACGGGCATAAAGTCTCCTTTAATTTTCTGGATTCCTTGGAAATTTCAAAAAGGGCAAGCGAACATTATCGATCACATAATGGTCGGCGCGGATCGCGTCGGGCGGTTCGTAACCGACGCTGCCGCCCGACGTGACGTAATCGTCCTGGTCTACGCCATCCCCCGACACGCCTAATCCCCCCACGATCACCTTAGCGCCCGAGGCGTTCGTTTTATACAAGGGCGTGCTTCCCGCAAAAAAGACGATGCCGTTCTGGTTAGGGCCGGCAGGTTGTCTGCCTTGGGTACAGGGATTGGCCGTGTCGTAGTTATAAATATCTCGATAAGGCCCCGGACTCGTGCCGTCGATTCCAGAGGGAAAGAAGGGCTGCGCTCCAAAGCCGATCGTGCGGTTAGTGACGGCCGTGCCGGTTGGTAACCCGGCGATCTGATCCTCGGCCGCGACGGAAGTGCCACTAAAATAGGTCACGTTTCGTGCCTTCGCCACGGCGACGTCGATACTGAAGACTGTGCTATCGGTCATGCGGTGGAGCCCCAGTACGTTCCCCGCAAGGTCCGTCACGGCCACGACCATCTTGGCGCGTTGGCCGATCGGCAGGCGGATGATGCCGCGCGTGCGGTTGGCGGTGGCGACGGCGTTATTGATGATGGCGACGACGTCCGCTTCCAGGAGTTTCGGGTCGTCACCCGTCAGGCTGTCTTTCGGCGTGACGAGCGCTCCGTCGTCCGGCACCCCGCCGGCGGTCGGCGCCAGCGTGTAGGCTCCGGACAAACTACCCGCAACGCTTCCGGTCGGAAGCGTCGTTTGGACGGCGAAAGGAAGCTGGATGCCGTCGATAAAGATGACTCCTGGCGATGCGGCGGCAAGAGGGAAAACGCCGAGCGTTGAGACCGCCGCGAATTCGTTCTCCGTGTCGCTGCCTCCGAAGACGCCGATCCCTCCCACTAAACGATTATTCTTGAACAAAGGAACGCCGCCCGGACTGACGGTGATGCCACGTCCCGTGGAGACTCCGTCCAGAGCGGTTGCAGGCACGACCGTTTTACCGACAGTGAACGTGGTGTTGAGTGAACACCCACGGTTTGTATTCTCGATCGCGTACAAGGCTCCGGATGCCGTGTTCGAAATACCGGGCGGGAAATGCTCGCGGCTAATGAAATTGACGGTGCGGCTTGAAAGGGGAGCTTGATCGTTGGAAAAGAAGGCGGCGGTGCGCGCTAAAGAGAGGGCCATTTCGCGGATATTATCGGTCGCCGCCGGCTTCGAATAGACGGCTAAAGGCACGCCCCGCCGATCCACGACGACGAAGGCTTGGGAAGCGTTGTCGACCGCGACCGCGGCGGCTTCGATGGCGGACTGGACTTCGAGCGCTGTCAAGGGCGTCGGGGGCGCGCTGACCGTTAAGTCTAGGGGGAATCCGTTGGGTTCTGGGCAAGACGCCAAAAGTAAACAAGAAGCGACGAGAACAGATTCAAATATTTTTGGAATTATTTTTGGAATTATGGTTTTTACCGGACTCATTCTCGAAAAATCTTTGTACGGGGAGAGCGTCTTGAAGTCAATTTTGGCGATGTGTGTCGTGCTTTTTTCGAGCTCACTTTGGG
Organism: uncultured Pseudomonadota bacterium; assembly: GCA_964555055.1. GTDB lineage: Bacteria > UBA10199 > UBA10199 > JACPAL01. Next base: position 95,025 of record CAZKQW010000003.1, read on the forward strand.
CCGGGCCGCTCCACCGCCGTCCGGAAAAAAACACGCCGCCGCCCGTCGCCTCGGAGTCCATAACCGATCCGAAGGATATCCCCAGAGGCACGAAGCCTCTCCCCCATCGCTGGGATATCCAACCGCCTCCCCACGAACTCAACGTGAAGGGCCATCTTTACGATCCCTACAACCAGAACCTCCTCAAAGGCGACTATCCGGTTTTCGGGGAGGACATCTTCTTCATCTTCACGGGCGTGAGTGACACGAACGTCGAAGCGAAAAAATTGCCCGTACCGAGCGGCGTCAGCGCGGCGGGAGCGGGCCGCACGCCTTTTTTCGGGAATGGGAACCTCCAAGCCGTCCAGCAAAACTTCAAATTCACCTTCGAGCTGTATAAAGGGAACACGGCGTTCAAACCGCGAGAATTCGAGTTAAGGATCACTCCTGTCCTGAACGTCAATTATCTTCGGGCTCACGAACGCGGCGTCGTCAACGTCAGCACCGCCGCCGGCACGGACCGCACCCGGTTCGATTTCGCCTTGCAGGAGGCCTTGGGCGAGATCCACATCGCCAACGTCAGCCCTTATTACGATTTCATTTCCGTTCGGGGAGGCATCCAACCTTTCACGTCGGATTTCCGCGGTTTGATCTTCAGCGATACCAACTTCGGCGGTCGCCTTTTTGGGAACTGGAACAACAATAAGATTCAATGGAACCTCGCCGGCTTCGACATGCTCGAAAAAGACACCAACAGCGAGCTCAACCGGTTGGAGCGTCGCGACCAGCAGGTCTTGGTGGCGAATGCTTATTTCCAGGATTTTTTGGGCTGCCTCGGCTGGACGAACCAATTCAGCGTCCATTATAACCATGACCGGGGCACGACCCGTTACGACGCTAACGGTTTCCTCGTGCGCCCGGATCCTGCCGGGGCCGCGACGAACCACGAGCTCAACGCCGTCTATCTCGGCTGGACAAGCGACGGCCACATCGGTCGCATCAATGTGAACCACGCCTTCTATTTCGCACTCGGCGAAGATAGGCTGAATCCTCAAGCCGGTCAGGAAACGGATATTGAAGGCCAGCTCGCCGCCCTCGAGCTCTCTTACGACCGCGACTGGATGCGTTTCCGGGGATCCGCTTTTTATTCCTCCGGGGATTCGAACCCGCGCGACGACAAGGCGAAGGGTTTTGATTCCATCTTTGACCTGCAAAAATTCGCCGGCGGCGAGAACAGTTTCTTCAACCACGAGGCCATCCGCCTGAACGGTGTCAACCTCGTCCAGAAGAACAGCCTCATCCCGAGCTTGCGCAGCAGCAAGATCGAGGGTCAGTCGAATTTCGTCAACCCCGGCCTTCTTCTCTTCAATCTCGGCGCCGATTTCGAGATCCTCCAGGAGCTGCGTGCGGTCCTGAACGTCAATTACCTGAGGTTCGTACACACCGAGCCTCTGGAGATTTTCCTGAACCAAGCGAATATCCGGAAGGACGTCGGTTGGGACTATAGCTTGGGCTTGCAATACCGACCGTTCCTGAACAACAACGTCATCCTCAACCTCCGCGGCGCCCTCTTCCAACCGCTGGGAGGGTTCGAGGATATTTTGACGTCGAAATTACTATATTCAGCGGGCACGAATCTCATTCTGACGTTTTAGCGTCGCTCCCTTGAAGCCTAGAACGATTTTCAGAAACTTATATGGTTACAAAGCCGATGGCCGTCTAAGAGGTTAAAATATTCCATTCCTATGATACCCACTATCGATCAATACCTATTCGCATGGGCTGGTTTTCATGATTTATCTAGAGTCGCCAACAGAGCAGAGACACCAGGAGCTCACTCCCCAACGCATGCTGTATCCATCGATTCTTTGAGGCAACAAGCAGACGCTTTAAGACAGCTTTCGGCTATTTTGACGGAAAATGATCGTTCGATCAGAGAGGATATCGTTTCTTTTAAATCGATGCTGGAAAGCCTTGGAACAGGTGAATCCGCTAATCCTTTAGCGACGGCGGCGATGTTTGTTTTTATAGCAAGGCGTCATCATATTGCCTCTTTTTTGGTTGTGAGCATGGAATCCTATTCAGTCGAAAGCAGACACGACCTTTTCTTTTCCTTACTTAAGGGAGGGGCACGATCCGTGATCCCTTCTGAAGCTTTACGCCCGCCAAAACCTCTGCCCCAACATTTAAAGACAATGCCTCCAGTAGAAAAGATAAAAGCTCTTCTAGATTCTTTTGGATGGAGTATCGGTCAGTTCATTGGATGGGCCAAAACACAGGGACATCTCGCTCCCTCCGAGTCAGGAAGGACTTTGCGTCGTGTCCTGGCGGAAGGGGGGGCTAGGCGCTCTTTGCCTGAGGAAAAACTCAATGCCATGGCGACGGCTCTCTATAATGAGTTATGCGGAACCGTTTAAGCGGCTTACTTATAAATTCTTAATCGTCATTCTCGCTAAAAAATTGACACCATACGTATATTTTTTTATTTTATACGTATGAAGTCAGCGAAAAAAACTTATCTTTTGCCCCAAAGCCTCATTAACGAAGTCAAAAGGACTTTCGGCGTCAAGACGGAGACAGAAGCTATCATTAGATCCATGCAGGAAGTTTCTTTCCGCAACCATCTGGTGAAGTGGCATTCCAAAAACGGCGGTCGCCTGAAGATCAAAAATCCCTATAATTTTCATGGCCGCTAGTGTCGTTTATTTAAGGCGGGAGAAAGCGCTCTTCGACACCTCCATTTACATTAATCACCTTAATAGGGGTTACTATTCGGAGCTTGTCCTAAACCAGATCCGCTCGTCTGTTCTTTATCTTCATTCCATCGTGTTTGAGGAGCTGTTTGCGGGAGCGATTTCCATCAAGGAAAAGCGGGAACTTCTTGCTCTAAAAAAACCTTTTGCAGGCGCCGGCCGAATCCTAACGCCCCATGACGGTGATTGGGAGGAAACGGGGTCGATCATGAACCGCCTTATGAAAGGGTTGAACTCTGCCGAGAAAGTCGTCAGCATGACTCACGACGTCCTCTTGGCCGTCTCGGCGAGACGTTCGGGTATTTGCGTGATCACGGAGAATAGGCGCGACTTCGAGAAAATCCATACGATCAAGCCTTTTCGTTATCAGGTATGGGAGCCGAAAAATCAGGCGTTGACGTTGAGAAGATAAATAGGAGCTTTATGTTGAAAATAAACGAAAAAGAACTCGTCCAATTCGCCCTCCAGGGCGGTATCGTGCCGCCGTTGTGCTTCGGTTGGGAGCTGACGCGCGAGGGGCAGAGCAAGATCTTCCCGTCCGTCGGAGGGATCACCTACAACGTCAAGACCGGAGACAACGTCTTCGCGTTCGAGTCCGACCACGTCGAGCCGGGCGTCTCGTCGATCGCGGGGAGTTTTTCGGACAAGAGGGCGGCGAATCCGAACCTCAGCTACAACGTCTACAGCTGCATCGGGAACGAAGCCGTCGTGATCTCCGGGGCGGCCAAAGGCAAGAAGGGTATTGTCACCGGCCACCATGGGGGCGTCGAGCACGTGATCCTCGATTTCGAGGACGCCGTCCTTAGGAAACTCACCTACGACGATAAGATCCTGATCACCGGCGTGGGCCAGGGGATGAAGCTCCTGGACTATCCGGAGATCTCCGTGACGAGCCTGGCGCCGAGCCTGCTCAAGAAGATCCCCATTCAGGAGAAGGGAAAGCGCCTGAGGATTCCCGTGGTGGCCATGGTTCCCGCCGAGCTCATGGGTTCGGGTTTGGGGCATAACGATTCGTTCAAAGGGGATTACGACATCCAGACCAGCGAGCCCTCGGTGATCGAGAAGTACGGCTTGGAAAAATTACGCTTCGGCGATTGCGTCGCCATCATCGACCACGAATCGACCTACGGCTGGTCCTACAAGAAAGGCGCCGTCTCGATCGCCGTCGTCGTCCACGGCAACTCCTTCCTGGCGGGCCACGGGCCCGGCGTGCAGACGATCTTCACCTCGCGCCATGGCTTCATCGAGCCGATCCTGGATAAAGACGCCAATATCGGGAAATACCTGGGGATCGGCCGATTCAAGAGATAAACTTTAAGCGCTCTTTTTGAAGACGTTTCGTTTGAAACCGTTCAGAAGGAATCCCCTCTTTTGGATCACCAAGGGCAGAAGACTGATCCCCACCAGGAGAAGGCTCGAAACGATGAGGTGCCCCATCACATGGTGGCGTGCTTCGGCCGTGCCCGAGATCAGGGAAGACGCGAAATAGCTGACGACGCAGAGGCTGGGCAGTATGCCCAAGGCCGTCCCCCAAAAATAATCCGAAAATCGGATCTTCGAGAGCCCGGCGCCGAAGTTGATGCTGATGAAGGGGAAAATGGGCACCATGCGGAGATAAAGGATGAGGCGAAAGCCGTGCTTTTGGGATTTCTCGTCGAACTTCTCGAGCTTCCCCTTGAAGAAGCGCGTGATGAAGTCGCGTCCCAAGTAACGCGCCAATAAAAAATCGACGACGGCGCCGAACATGAGGCCGATAAAGCTATAGACAATAGCTAAAGGCAATGGATAGGTGACGCCGATCAGTAGGGTGAAGGGCGTGGCGGGTAAAGCCAGTAAGCTGCCCAGAGTGGAAGCCCCAATCAGCGCGAAAGGCGACCACCACGTCGACCGGATGGATTGAAAAATGGCCTGCAGACGTTGTGGCTCCAGATACTCGCGGACCGGAGTCTTCCAGTAGATGGCAGCGACAAGGGCGCAAAATGCCGCGATCAAAAAAGCCTTCACGAAGAGGGCTGTATTCTTCTTAAGCCGGATCGCGTGGGGTTTCATGAGGGCGCGAACCATAATTTTTTTTGTCGCTAAGATCCAGAGTTTTCCGAAAGGAACGTTCTCATGAATATCGTCCAAATACCTTCCAGGATTTTTTTCTTGGTTTGCGCTCTATTCGCTATCGGGCTGTTGCTTTTGGGGAAGGTCCATCCCCTTTCATCTAACATATTGGCTTTAGAGGTGGTCGCCGTCGTCATTGGCCTCTTTATTTTCGGAAGCACAAGGTATCGGATCGACAAGAACGCCATGACTTACGGGATGGCGCTCGTGATCTTGGCGACCTTCATACCTTTATGGTGGCCGCATTCCTCGTTAAGGGAGTCTTACGACGCAGAAGGCATTTCCTCTTTGTACCGCTTTATCAAAAGGCATGTCCTCACCCTCCAAGGCCTTGATGCCTTAATCCATATCGACACCCTTCTTTTCATTTTAGGGCTGACTTTCTTCGTGGCCGTCATCGTGCAAACGCGTCTTTTAGAAACGGCCAGTTTCGTCATCTTAAATCGTTATCGCGGTAAGATCCTGCCTACGATCGCCCTCATCACGGGATTGGTTTCCATCGCATCGGGCATTCTAGACGGCGTCTCAATGATCGGGATTATGATCCGGGTCTTAGTCATGCTTCTTTTCATGGCGAAGTCGGAGGAAAGTAAAATCGTCTATATCGTGATGGTCTCGACGATCGTCACCACCGTCTGCGGTATGTGGCTTGCCTACGGAGAACCGCCCAATCTCATCATGAAATCCAATTTACACCCGCTTCTCGATGATGCTTTCTTCCTGCGTTATTGTCTTCCCGTGGCCATCGGTAGTTATCTGATCGTCTATTTCAATCTGCGCAAATTTTTCAAAGAAGAGAAGGTTCAAATCCAGAGTTTGGACATCCTCGATAAATACACGGCGGATGTTAAGTTCTTCCAGACGTTAAAGCACGGGGAAGCGCTCATTCCTACGGAGTGCGTCAATTATTACGCAGAGCGTTTGGGAGATGCATATCCTAAAGTGGAGAAGCTTTTACATGGGGGGTCCCCATTGGGTGAAGCCTTGTGGATGGCCGAAGTCCCGGAGACTTTAAGGCATGAAATTTTAGGCCATTACCTTTCAGCGGACCTATCTTCGGCGTTGGATCAACATTACAGTCAAGCCTCTCAATCGGCGTCGCATGGTGCCTTTCGGGAGGATTCCGAAAAGCGGATACATCAAGCCTTGGAAAACGTCCGAAAGGACCGTGTGAGGGCTCAAAAGCTAGGAGCTTACGCCTTTCTGCCGTTCGTCGCTGGTTTGGCTTTGCATGCGGCGAACCATGAGGTTCCTTTATTCATATCCTCTTTCGTAGGGTTTTTAGCGTCTCTTCCCGCTATTTTCAGGCATGAAAAAATACGGCGTTTGGCCTTTAAAGAAGCAATCCATGAATATCGGGAGTACCTTTTCCTCGTTCCTTTATTCCTGTCCATCACTTTGCTCCAGAAAAGCGGTTTCTTCTCGGGACTTTCGGGTTTATTGCGCGACGGACTCGAGAGTTTGGGATCCGCTCACCTCGCTTACGTGCAATTCTCAGGAGCGGCCTTCCTTTCCGCGATCCTCGACAACAATGTCGTTGCGGATTTCGCAGGACGAGCCCTTCAAGGTTTAAATGAGGAGATCGTCCACCTTTTCGCTATGTCCCAAATCGCCGGTTACGCGGTCGGAGGGTGCTGGACGCACATCGGTTCGGCTCAGTCCGTGGTCGCCTACGCGTTCATCACGCGTGAAATCGATCCGCATTTCACGCCGTTCCAATGGATCCGCAGAATCACGCCTTTGGTCATCGAAATTTTCCTGATGATGACCCTTATCGTCTATGGGGAGGCTTTCCTCATGAGCTATTTCCGCTGATTTTGGAATCGCATCAAATATAGTGCACCCAAGAAGGGGTGATGGAGAAGGCCGCGTTGATAAGGCCCACGTGCGAATAAGCCTGGGGAAAATTACCCAATTGTCTCTTTGAAGAGGGCAGAAAGTGCTCAGCGAAAGTCCGAGTCGGTTGGATGTCGGGGGTCCGGTCGTTCCTCAAGGGAGAGGGCTTGTTCACGCCGCTGTCTCAAATCCAGGAAAAGGAGCTCGTGCCGCTCGCCCGCGATTTACGGGATCTGATTCGCGATCTAGAGGAGGAGACGGCACCCTCCGAGGAGCCGCGCATCCGCTGGACGGCGGAGACGCTGAAGCGGAACAAAGCGATGACCTTCGACTTATGAGATACTTTTGGGGACCTCGGGGAAAGAAGGCATTCGACGCCTGGTGGCGTTCAGCGGGTCCGGCGTGTTGGGCCTTTGATTTCGACGGGACTTTGTCGCCTCTCGAAAAGCTACCCCATCAGGCGCGGATGTCGCAGAAGACCGCTAGCCTCCTGCGAGAGCTCTCCCTCCTCGCGCCCGTCATCGTCATTTCGGGAAGAGGGTTGATGGATTTGAAGAAAAAGGTCGGCCTGAGGCGTTCGGTCCTGGTGGGGAACCACGGTTTGGAGATTTCTTCCGTCTATGAAGCGGACTATAAAGCCTCGGCGCCGGCCCGCAGCGCCTGCCGGGTTTGGAAAAAAACGCTCCGAGCCCGTCTGAAGCGGGAGCCCTTTTTCGGAAAATTGTTATTTGAGGACAAGGCGTATTCCCTCTCCATCCATTTTCTGGAACGGTTAGCCCCGGAAGAGGCGTCGCTCTTGAAGGAAGCGTATGCGGCTTTGGATCCAGCCCCGAAGAGAGTCTCGGGTAAGAACGTCATGAACCTGATTCTCCGGGAATCCATGGATAAAGGCCAGGCCTTGGCTTTTTTAATGCGGAAGAACGGTTACCGAAAGGCATTCTTCATCGGCGACGACGTGACCGACGAGGATGTCTTCAAGCGGAAAGCCCGCGGTCTTTTCACGGTCCGAGTCGGCTTCAAGAAAGGGTCTACGGCCCGCTATTTTTTAAAATCCCAAAGCGAGATCGATCGGCTTTTGAAAAGGGCCGTGGACTTGGCGTCAGAGAGAAAGCCTATTTAGCGATGGATTTCTGGGCGTCCTTCGACCATTCGCTCCAGCTCCCCTCGTAAAGCTTGGAGTTAAAGCCGGCGAGCTTGAGAGCGAAGATATTGGTGCACGCCGTGACTCCGGAACCGCAGTACGAGATGATGGTCTTGTCCTTGGTGACTCCCAGTTCCTGAAAAAGGGATTTCAGCTTGCCGGGGGGATGGAACTTTCCCGTGTCGGGGTCCAGGCATTGCTTGAAGAAGAAGTTCTCGGCTCCCGGGATGTGGCCCGCACGGCTATCGATGGGTTCGACTTCCCCGCGGTAGCGTTCGGGGGCCCGCGCGTCGATCAACAGGACGTCCGGATCCGCGCGGAGGTTGTCGACGTCATCCATATGAACGGTCATCACGTGCTTGGCGCGCGCGAAGAATTTTTGAGGGACGTAACGGCGCATCTCGCGTTCGGCGGGGCGCGATTCGCGGCTCCAGAGGTTCCATCCGCCGTCGAGGATCGAGACGTTATCGTGCCCGAAGAACCTCATCAGCCACCAGAGCCGGGCCGCGGGAGCGCCTTGCCCGTCGTCGTAGGCGACCACGTGGTGGTCGCGCGCGATTCCCATTTCGGAAAGGATGTTCTCAAAATCCCTTTTGTTAGGGAGAGGATGCCGGCCGGGGCCGTCCTTTCCCGACAGATGGTCGTCGACGTCCAAATGAAGGGCCCCCGGGATGTGGCCTTCCTCGTACAAGCGGCGTCCTTCGCCCGGTTTTCCCAAGACCCAACGGCAATCGACGACCCTCAAATAGTGGTCCCCTAATTGTTGCTGAAGCCAGTCGGTCGATACGAGATCTTGATGCGTTTGAGCCATGAACCATCCTTATTTTAAGCGTAGAAAGAAGGATATCGCTTAAGTGGCTCCCACCGGCAATTAAATTATGCCGTGGAGAGGGGCTTCGGGAGCCCCTAGCGCTTCGATCTTGGAGACCAGGCGAGGATCCTCCTCCAAGACGGGGGCGTGCGTCTTCTTCACGCGTGCGTTGATGACCAGAGAGCCGTGGCATCCCCAATGCTTAGTCTCCGTGAAGGCGCCGAACCCGCTAATGTCCGCCGCGGGGTCCGAGCGCGTAAACGTCACCCAAAGGAAATTGTCCACGGTACGCGCCGTGAATTCCGCGTCATCGACCACCACGACCAGGGGAAAGCCCGCGATCTCCCCCGGAGGACCCTCTAGCGCCAAGACGGGAGCGGTCGATTCCACGATGAGAATGCCCGGCAAAGCGACCTTCGGGTTCTTGAAATGCGACGGCAGGCGGATTTGCGAAATTCGGGCCGCTAAATCCCTTTTTTTGGGACCGGCCGCCGCGACGACGACCTTCGAGCCGCGGTTCAGGCCGGAGCCCGAATAATCCAGGGTGTCGATCGTCGTGCGCGTCTGGAAATGCAGGTCGCGCCTCCAATCGACGCGCTCCAAGGCGTGGCGGAAGAAAGCGGGGATGTCGTGAATATCAAGGCCGTAATCGTCTTGGCAGTTCACGATCCACAGATATTTCGCGAGCGAAAGCTGGCCTTGACCTAAAAGAGCGTTCGCTTGGGTCAGGATTTCCTGGGGTTCGGTCGTGTTTTGGTAAGGCGTGTAGCGTTCGCTTCCGATCGCCAGAAGAAGAGGATGGACTCCGCAAGCGTCGACGGCGTGCACGGCTTTAATGCCTTTAACGACCTCGGGGATCATTGGTCCCGAGATCTCATGGATGAAGGCTCCGAACGACGTGTCCTCTTGGGGAGGACGGCCCACCGTGGTGAAGGGCCAAATGGCTCCCGGGCGGTGGTGGACGGATTCCACTTTCAAGACGGGGAAATCATGGGCGAGGCTGTAGTATCCCAAATGATCGCCGAAAGGGCCTTCGGGCAAGAGGCGCGCCGAGTCGACCGTGCCCGTGATGCAGAAATCGGCTTCCGCATATAAGGGAAGGGTGTCGGGTCGTCGAAGAAACGGGATCGCGTGTCCGCCTAAGACGCCCGCGAAAGAGAGTTCTGACATCCCTTCGGGAAGCGGCATCACGGCGGCCACCGTCATGGAGGGAGCGCCGCCGACGAAGATGTTCACGCGGAACGGTTTTCCGTGCCGTAGCGCCTCTTGATGGTGCACGCCGATCCCTCGGTGGATTTGGTAGTGTAATCCGATTTCCTCGTCCTGGCGGTACTGGTTTCCCGAGATTTGAATCCGGTACATACCGAGATTCGAGTGGACCCATCCCGGGTTGAGCGGGCTCTCGGTATAAACTTGAGGCAGCGTGATGAACGCCCCGCCGTCGCGCGGCCAAGAAACGAGTCGGGGCAGGTCCGAAATACGGGCCTTATTTTTCAAAACCGGTCCCCCGGACTGAAAAGCTCGGAACGAAGGCTTCAGCCGCCAAGCGATCTTCGGGAGGTCGAGATAGCGGTAAAAATGCCGGAGCGCCTTTTCCGGTTCCGTCTTGAGCGCGAGGAGTTTCTGGATGTCGCTTAAGGTGTCCCGAAACAGGAATCGCGTGCGCTCGAGGGTGCCGAAAAGATTCCCGAGCAGGGGGAATTTCGTGCCTTTGACGTTCGTGAAAAGGAGGGCCGGGCCTTGAGCCTGATACACGCGCCGCTGGATCATGCCCACTTCGAGGTGCGGATCGACCTCCGTCTCGATGCGAACAAGGCGTTTATGTTTTTCGAGGTCGGCGACGCATTGTTGGAGATTACGGTAGCCCATAAGGAATCATGTGAGGGAAACGAAGCTGACTTGATCGCGGTCGTTGCCGATTCCCATCGGTTCTATGTGCAATGGGTTTACCTTCGGGTCCGCCCAAATCTTAAACCCGGCTTTTTGGGCCTTGCGGCAAAAAGAAAAATCCTCGGACAGATGCCCTTGCGACGTCCATTCGCTGGTGAACCAAGGGGCTTTGATCTTTTCGAAGACGTGGCGCTCCACGAGGAGGCAACCGCCGCCGACGGCGTCGACGGAGACTTTCGACTTCGCTGTCGGCGAAATGGGTTTGAGTTTCTTTCCCTGGAAACGGAACGCCATCGGTTCGTGCGGCGGAAGACGCTTCCGATACACCCCGCTGACGATGGGTTCGCCCGCCGCCAACAGACGCGTGAGGGTATCGTGCGCCGGCAGGATATCCCCGTCCAAAAAGAGGATATGTGTCGGTTCGATCGGATGCGAGAACATCTGCTCCACCAAATGATTGCGCGCGCGGTCGACCAAGGCGCCTTGGAACACCATCAAGTCCGTTTCCGAGGGCTTCTCCAAGGCCAGGATGCCGGCGACGACCTGCCAATAAATGAGGGATGTCGCCAACGGGATGGCGATGACGACACGGGGTTCCTGAGAGATCCGGAGCGATTTCATAAAATCATTTCTCCCATAACTCCTTAATAAAAACCTGAAAAGGCAAAATACGGGCTTTCATACCTACCAGCTCCACGTCTTTTTCCCCCAAATGAACCTGATAGAATTTCGGAATGGGGGTGCGGGATGAAAAATAGGAAATGTGAGGACTAATGCTCCCTTCGCCCGTCTTGCATTCGACGGCGAAAAGGGGTTTGCTATTCTTCAGTACGATGAAGTCGATCTCCCGCCTCATCGAATCCCTCAGGAAACGCAGCTCCATTTTTTCTCCCTGTGTGTCCTCGATGAAGCGGCAATACTTGAGGAGATGCGAAGCCACGAGGTTTTCGAAGCGCGCGCCCTCGTTCTCGCATTGGGACCAATCCCATAAATAAAGCTTCCGTTCTTTTTTAGCGGCCCTTAATTTGGGCAATCCGTAGGGTAGGATGCGATACGCGAAATACAACCTCTCCAGGATCTGAATCCATTTTTCCGCCGTTTCAAAGGAGACTTGTAGGTCATTACTTAAATTGGAGACGGATAGGGGCGATCCTACCCGCGAAGGAAGAATATCCAAGAGGAGTTCGATATGGGACAAGTCGCGCACGTGTTCGAGGGAAATGAGATCTTCCTGGAGCACGCGACTTTTCCTTTCCCTTTGCCAACGCTTGTAGGAAGTCTCGTCGGATTTTAAGAGGGGTTCCGGAAATCCTCCGTACGTAAGGAGATCCTTGAAGCCACTGGGGCCTCCATCGTTCATTTCATCCAGGGTGATCGGATGGAGGCGGTAATAGTCCAAACGAGCCGAACCCGTGACGAGGATTTTGAGTTTCGACCGATTCTTGTCGAATACGCCCTTGATGAAGTTTCGCCAGTGTTTGTATTTGTGGATCTCGTCGAAAACGAGCATTTTTTGTTTGGAGGGAATCTCACCGGAGAGAAGGAGCTTGCGGGTTTTCGTATCATCCCAACTCAAGTACGCCGGATGTTCCGTATCGGTCGTATCCAACAGATGAAAAGCAACCGTCGTTTTCCCCACCTGGCGCGGCCCACCGAGGAAAACCATCTTTTCTTTCAAGTCCTTATCGATCCATTTTTCCAGGTATCTTTTCATGAATGTGTAAATTAGACTGAGATCTAGTTTATACATGTATGAACTAGATTCAACCTGAATTTACACGCGTCTATCGAAACTCTTAACTATTGAAATCTCGGATCGAAAATGTGTTTATCGATTCCAATGAAACCCCTCCGCATCATTTTTATGGGCTCTCCCGAGCTCGCGATTCCGTCCTTGAGAATACTGAAGGAATCGTCGCACCGGATCGTCGGCGTCGTTTCTCAGCCCAACAAACCGGCTGGTCGCGGCCAAGAACTCTCGCCGCCTCCCGTCGCCCAGTACGCGAAGGAACAAGGGCTACCGCTCTTCCAACCCGAACGCGTCAAAAACAATCCTGAGTTTTTGGAAACGCTACGGGGCCTCAACGCCGATCTCATCGCCATCGTCGCTTACGGTAAAATCCTGCCGCCCGAACTTTTGAGCCTTACGCCCCTCCAGTGCGTCAACGTCCATTTTTCCCTTTTACCAAAATACCGCGGCGCTGCGCCCATGCAGTGGGCCGTCATCGACGGGGAGGAGGAGACGGGCGTGACGACGTTCATCCTCGTGGACAAGGTCGACGCGGGACCCGTCTTGTTGCAGAAGCGCGTCTCGATCGAGCCCGAGGACACGTGCGTCGAGCTCGCGCCGCGACTGGCGAATCTAGGGGCCATGGCCCTTTTAGAGACCGTGGAGGGTTTGAGCGAAGGGAGCTTGACTCCGATGCCTCAAAACGATGCCTTCGCGACGCTCGCCCCCCTGCTTAAGAAGGAGGACGGGCGTTTGGACTTTTCCCGGAAGGCGCGTTTCTTGGTCAATCAGGTGCGCGGCATGAACCCCTGGCCCGGGACGTCGACGACGTATCAAGGGAAATTCCTAAAAGTGTTCCGTGCGGAGGCGACGGCCGCCCGCGGGGGCGCGGTGCCGGGAACGGTCGTCGTCGCGGACGCGCAGAATGCGGAACGCGGCCTTCAAATCGCTTGCAAAGACAGTAGCCTCCTCCTTAAGGAGGTGCAGCTCGAAGGGAAGAAACGGATGCCGATCACGGACTTCCTCAAAGGCCACCCGGTGGCCCTCGGAGAAAAATTAGGTTTATGACCAAGAAAATAGCCCCTTCCATCTTGTCCGCCGATTTCGGTCGTTTGACCGAAGAAATCCAGGCCGTCGAAAAGGCCGGCGCGGATTGGATCCATCTTGACGTGATGGACGGCCACTTCGTGCCCAACCTCACGATCGGTCCCGTCGTCGTGGAGGCGGCCCGGAGAGCCACGAAACTCTTTCTGGACGCCCACCTCATGATCGATAACCCTGAAAGATACATCGACGAGTTCCGCAAGGCTGGCGCGGATTCGATCACGGTCCATGCGGAGGTGTGCCGGCCGGGTCCCCGACTTGACGCTGCGATCGATCAAATCCGCCGGTCGGGCGCGCGCGTCGGCGTCTCCATCAATCCGGACACGCCGATTTCGGTTCTCGGGAACTATTGGCACCGCATCGATTTGGCTTTGGTGATGAGCGTCCATCCGGGCTTCGGAGGGCAGTCTTTCATCGAATCCTCGGTCGATAAGATCCGCGAGTTGAGCCGCCTCGTCCAAGAGCGGAAGCTGAATCTCGAGATCGAAGTCGACGGAGGTATCAGCGCTAAGAACATCAAAAAGGTTTCCGACGCCGGGGCTACCGCCTTTGTCGCTGGCTCCGCCATTTTCAAAAGTTCCGATTACCAAAAAACAGTCTCTGAGATGAAACGTTTGATCTCCGCATGACGCACCCATAACGCGCGAGTCCGATAAAAATGGATTCATTCCATTTTTATCGACGGAGCAAGTGGTCCATTCACGGCCCTCAGATGGGAGTTTCAGAAGGAGAGCGGTGTCTCCCTCTGAATAAAAAATGGACAAAATTTATGACGCGGTGCTACCCTTCGGAAATATGGTCACTTCCGTTCCATTAACCATGGCCGGCATCGGCGGTTTAGGACCCTGGGAACTTATCATCGTGCTGGCGATCGTCCTCGTCGTTTTTGGCGCCGGCAAGGTTCCGACCGTGGGAAGCTCCCTAGGCGAAGCCATCAAGAATTTCCGTAAGGCCGTAAAGGATTCCCAAGGTTCATCCGAGTCTCAAGTCGCTAAAGAACCCAAAGAAAAATCATAATATCCTATGGCAAAATCCCCGCTCACTTCCTTCTCCACTGGACTCCTCCAGCTCGCCGCCTTGATGGGTAATTTTTCGGAATTAGGCCATGTCAAAAAGCACGTCTTCCGGGCAGGCCGTGAAGTCCTCTTGGCCTTTAAGGAACTTTTAGAAATCGTCGACCAGTATATTGCCGACGTAAGCGACGGAGGCTCGACCCAACAAGCGCTTCAAACCGCTTTGGGTTACGCCCAGGTCACGATCCAGCAACTCGTGAAGAAGCTCCCGCGCAGCGACGAGGAGGATTATCGGTCGATGCACCGTAAGGTGATGGGTTCGATCCTGGAAGTGATCGAGTCTGAAATAGGACGCAGCCAAAAAGCGAAGTCCCCAAAGGCTCAAGAAAAAGCGAAGATGAAAGCCGAGGTCTTGGAAGCCATCCGCAAGGTATTGATCAAGGAAATGTACGACAAGAACGGAAAAAATAAGGAGCCCGTATGACCACTTCGAAGAAGACGCGCGTCGTTAAGCGCTACCAAAACCGCAAACTCTACGATACGAGCTCCAGCCGCTACGTGACCTTGGACGACATCGCGACGCTCATCCGCGAGGGCGAGGACGTGCAGGTGATTGACAATCAAAATCAAGAGGATCTGACGAGCGTGACTTTGACGCAGATCATTTTCGAGCAGGAAAAGAAGAAGAAGAGTCTGCTTCCTTTAAATACGCTCCGAGGCATCATCCAAAGCGGTGGCGAAAAGATCGTCGGCTTCGTCCAGAGCTCGATCGAAAGCAGCGTGAGTTCGATCACGCACGCGCGCGACGAGGCGGTGGGCAAGATCGAGGAAGGAAAGCACCTTATTAAGGAATTCGTCGACGACAAGATCAAGCCGGCGATCGACTCCGTGTCCGTTCTGCCCGCCTTGCATTCCGAGATCCGTACGCTCAAAAAGAAGATTGATCATCTCGAGGAGAAGTTGAAGAAGTACGAGGGTTGAAGAACCTCTTAGAACATCGGCTTCTCTTCGTCACGGGCAAGGGGGGCGTCGGTAAGACGACGCTCAGTTTGGTTTTGGGATTGATCGCCGCCAAACAAGGGAAGAAAACCCTCCTTGTCGAGCTCAATGCCTCTTCTCTCTCCGTGTTGGCGAAGACTAAAAAGATCGGGTATAAACCGCAAAAATTAATCCCTTCTTACCCGAATCTCCACGTCATCAACGTAGATCCCCATTCCTCCTTCGAGGAATATATTCTCATGCAGATCAAGCTGAAGGCCTTATATAAGGCTGTTTTCGAGAATAAATTCGTTCGCTACTTTATCGATGCGACGCCAGGATTGGCGGATCTCATGTGCGTCGGGAAAATCTATAGCGTAGTGAAGGATTACGACCTCGTTATCGTGGACGCTCCCGCCACGGGCCATGGTTTGGCCTTATTGACGATTCCCCAAGTGGTATCATCCGCCGTGAAAGTGGGGCCTTTAGGCCATGAGGCCCAAAGGATCGACGAGCTCCTTCATGACGCGGAGAAAACCCGTGTCGTCTTGGTGACTTTGCCCGAGGACATGCCGGTGACCGAGACTCTCGAGCTTGCGGAGACTTTAAAGACGCAGGGATTCCCGCTCGGTACCCTTTTCCTGAATCAATCCCGCGAAAGGCTCATCAGCGCTGGAGATGACCTCGCCGTCCAAAAAAGTTCCTTAGCCCAGGAAGTGAAGGACCTGATCCATTTGGAAGTGGTGAGGGAAAATTTATCCGAACATTATCGAAATGTTTTGAAGGAGACTCTTGAAGATCCCGTTTCAATTCCGTGGTTTCCAGCGGAGACGTTCGGTTTATCCGAAATCGAGGCGCTTGCGGAAGAAATGAAAAGGAGTCTGGATGGATAGCCTTTTCGAGAAAAAAATCGTGATTTGTTGCGGGAGTGGCGGCGTCGGTAAGACGACCACATCCGCCGCCATAGCCCTAGAGGCCGCGGCAAAGGGCCTGAAGACCATCGTCTTGACGATCGATCCCGCTAAGAGATTGGCGACGGCGATGGGATTGAGCGGCCTAAGCCACGCTCCGAAAAAAGTCGCCATGGCTTCGGGGACTCTTTATGCGATGATGCTGGACACGAAGAGAACCTTCGATCGTTTGATCGAACGCTATGCCCCCAGCGAAAAAGAGGCCCAGACCATTCTCAACAACCGTCTTTATAAGCACATGTCGAACATGATAGCTGGTTCGCAGGAATACATGGCCATGGAGCGTCTGCATGAAATTCATGAAGAGGGGAAATATGACTTCATTGTCCTCGACACGCCCCCCACGCGCCATGCCTTGGACTTCCTGGAAGCGCCCCGCCGTATGGTCAACATGACTCAGAATAGTCTTTTGAAGTGGTTTTTGACGCCCAGTCTCTTCGCGGGCAAGGTGGGTTGGGGCTTGCTGCAGAAAGGTGCCGAGAAGATACTCTCGGTATTGGACCGCTTGGCTGGCTTGAATTTCCTGCACGAACTGGCCGAAATGATTTCCCTTATGGGAGGGATGTTGTCAGGATTTCAAAAAAGAGCCCAGTCGGTGAGCGACTTGCTCCATTCCGACGCCTGTGGTTTCGTATTGATCGCGAGCCCTTCGGAGGTGTCGATTGAGGATGCCCGTTTTTTCCATGAAAAAATCCAAGAGGAAAACTTGCCGTTCCTAGGATTCATCGTCAACCGCGTCCATCCTTTTTTGAAAGTGGGGCCGGAAGGCTTCAAAGCTGCTTCCTTAGGAATTGAGTTAAAGGAAAGCGTGGGTAAGATCGTGCGTGCTTACCAGAAACTTCATGTCCGGGACACGCAAGCACTCGAAGGTTTGAAGCGTTCCAAAAAGTATTTCTTCAAGACCATCCCTTTATTGGCCGATGAGGTACATGATTTAGAAGGCTTGAGGAGAATGGGAAGCGTCTTGCTAGGCTGAAATATAGGCTTGGATCTGTTTCTTATCGGTTTCAGACAATTTTACGAATTGAAGCCCCATTCCGACGATGGGTAGCGAATCATCGGAGGTTCTTTCGACGCGCACAACCTTGCCTGAAGCATGGATAGGCGAAGTGCCGTTTTGCAATGAAAACGATAAGGAGACCTGGGTGTTCAGGTTCAAAGGGATGTCGGATTCGAGGAAAATACCTCCGATGCTGATATCGGTGCTGTAAAAATAAATGAAACCTTCATGGAACTCGTCCTCGAAGACGACCTGGGAACGAAGAATGCGTCTTGGAAACACTCGTTTCTCCATTCCCGATTTCGTTTTTTTTCCGTTAGACACGTGTTCCCGCCTTTTTCTTGCGGCCGCGCTTTGAGATTTTTGGCGAATGGATCAAGCGGTTGGCCAGAGAAATCAAATCGTAAGGATAAAAAGGCTTTTCCACGAGTAAGACCGAAGTCGTCTCGGCTATTTGAGAGATCTGCTCCTTGAGATCGAAACGATCTTTGGCGGAAATCACCAAAGTGGGACAAGGAAACCTTAAAACTTCCCCCTTGGGCAACGCATTACTGTTAATGACGAGAAGGTCCGGCCGTAAACGTGGGCTGAGTTTATGAAGGGTCGAAAACTCGTTTGAAAAACGGAGGCGAAAACGTAGCTTGGACGTGAAAAGGAGCGAGTACATCTGGCCTGCGAGTTCCGAACGATCGATGACCATGACATCTTTTAGGATTCGTGGCGGCATTTAAGTTTCGTAACGTAATGAAAACGGTCATGATTGACAATATTTACTTTGATGTTTGATCATTTTGATTCTCTTCTTCGTAATACTCTCCGATTTTCCATGGGTAATGGTCTTGAGAGATACGATTGTAGTAAGGTATTCCTCCTTTTCTCCAACCATCTAGCACTAAGCCGTCTTCAAAAGTTTTTCCCAAAGCATAAACAGCGATGGCATTATGCTCGGCTAACTTATCTTTATGGGCCGTAATCCAGTGGAAGGAGAGAGTTTTCAGTGGAAGGGTCTCCAGTGTCTTCAGTAACTCACGCGCCCAATGCCAACAGAGCCCGTCATTTTTGAGCTTCATATTAACGAAAATATTATTGAGTGCCGCGGGTCGGATCATTTTGAAGGATTTTTTCATTTTCTCAAAAGTTTCGATTGTCGTTTGGGCGATGGCATCGGCTTCCTCGGGGTCAATTGGATGAGAAGCGGGGAGTTCGAGAATCGCTTTTTGAATGCCGACCGCTTGGCGCCACTTTTGGGTTTCAACAATTAAAGACTGCCGTTTTTCGAAGAGGTCTCTAAAAGCGGGTGAAAGAGCATTTTTTTGGTTGGGGGAGGTTTGCTTCAGAAGCCAACGGTCGAAGGGTGAAATCTGACGGTCAAAATCGCGAAGTCGTTGTTCGGCAGAGTCCTGATGGGCCTTGGAAGAGGTGGTTAAAGCATCCAAAGAACGATGATTTAAAGAAAAAATGAGAAAAATAATGAGGATAGGGTAGGATAGATAAACTTTTCTCTTCATAAACACGCAGGACTGCTTGACTTCTTTAGGCATTTACCCTACCTTGCCCCAAATTTTCGCATCAAATAAATTTTTTTGAAATTTTTTAAGATTAATTTTCAAATTTTCCATCAAGGAGGAAAGAATGACGAAAAGCAAAACCGTGTTAGGTCTGATGGCCCAGTTGACCGTGATTGCGGCCCTCAGTTTGGCTGCCGTGGGTTGCCAACAACAGAATAACGGCAACAAAGGAAAAGGCGTTAAAGGTTTGAGCCGCGTCTATTTCGATTTCGACAAGTCCGATATTAAGTCTGATAGCAAGAAAACTTTGGAAGATAACGCTTCTTATTTGAAGAAGAATAAAGATCTGAAGGTGAACGTGGAAGGTCATTGCGATGAAAGGGGTACCGAAGAGTACAACTTAGCCCTCGGCAATCGCCGTGCTGTTTCCACCAAGAACTATCTGGTGTCCTTAGGCGTGGATAAAAAGAGACTCTCCACTAAGAGTTATGGCGAGGAGAAGCCTCTCGAGAATTGCCACAACGAAAGCTGCTGGTGGAAGAACCGTCGTGCGGAATTCGTAAAGTAATTTAGATCATTAGAGTCGCATCAAAAAACCGTCCGTTTGTCCATCCGCCTTAAGCGGACGGATGGCGGACGGTTTCTTTTTTTAAGCTTTTTAAGATAGAGGGGATATGAAATCAAAAATCGCTTTTTGGGTTTTGCTACCGACTTTATTGTTGACGGCGGTCTCCGAACTCCATGCCAAATCCGATAAGGATCTTGAGGAGTTCCGGCGGATCGCCGACGAAAATAGCCGCATCTTGGCGGAGGCCACGCAATCGATCAATTCCCTGCGACAGGAAGTCCAGGCGTTGCGTGGCGCTATCGATGAGGTGAAGTACTTTTCGCAACAAGAAACTCAAAAGAACGAGAAGATGATCCGCGACTTTGATTACCGTCTGACCGGCATGGAAGAGCGTATGGGACTGATGGGAAGCCAGTTACAGGAGATGGTTTCGAAGCCGGCCCCCGAAGGCGCAAAAAAAAAAGGAGCTGAGTCCACCACGGAAGACGCTCTCTATCACAAAGCCCTCGCGGAAATTAACTCCCAAAATTTTAAAACGGCGGTAGGATTGTTTGAGGATTTCATCAAGAAGTTCCCGAAATCGACCTTGGCCGATAACGCCCAATATTGGAAAGGCGAGGCCCTTTTTGGTCTGAAGGATTACCCGAACGCAGCCTTGGAATTCCAAAAGGTGGTCCAGAAATATCCGAAGAGCGATAAGGTACCGGGAGCCGTCCTTAAGCAAGGCTACTGTTTTTTCGAGATTAAGGAATACGCCGACGCGCGCGTCTTCCTCAATAAGGTGATTTCCGAGTACCCTGCCTCCGACGCGGCGGCTTCCGCCAAGGACAAGTTAGAGAGAATCGACCAGCTTTTTAAAAAATAGCGTACGAGTATCGGAAAATGAAATGATTGAAGCTCGTGGATTGACAAAGACGTTCGGCGAAAGGGTCGCGGTCCGCGATCTTTCCTTCCAAATATATCCGGGGGAGGTTGTGGGGCTTTTAGGGCCGAATGGCGCCGGGAAAACGACCACGATGCGCATGCTAACCGGCTACACGACGCCGACCGCGGGGTCCGTCACGATTTCCGGCTATGATCTTCTGGAGAATCCGCAAGAAGCGAAGAAACGGCTCGGCTATTTGCCGGAAAATCCGCCTCTTTATCCGGAATTATCCGTTCTCGAGACCCTCGAGTTTTCCTTAGGCTTACGGGCCGGTAAAGACCGCAAGGAGCAAACGGAAAAAGCCCTGGAGCGGACTGGGCTACAGGACGTCCGTCGCCGTTTGGTGGGGAATCTCTCGAAAGGCTACCGACAGCGCGTGGGTATCGCGCAAGCGATCGTTCATGAACCGCCTTTTCTGATCTTGGACGAGCCCACGACCGGACTGGATCCCAAGCAAATCGCGGAAATACGGGATTTGATCCAAACCTTGAAAGGAGGCGTCGCCATCCTCCATTCCTCCCATATTCTTCAAGAGATCAGCCAGGTCTGTGATCGCATCCTCATCATCCACCAGGGAGGCTTGGTGGCGAGCGGACGTATCTCGGAGCTGACGGGCGCGCTCGGGAAGAGGAAGCTCCTGGTGACGACTTCGCTGGACACGTCGATTGTCAAGGAACGTTTGGCGCGCGTCGAAGGCGTCGAGGCTGTGGAGGATTACGCGTCTAATTTGGAAGAAGTTTTCTTCCAGGTGACCGGAAATCGGAAAGGCGGCTCATGATCGGCGCCCTCGTGAAAAAAGAACTCAAGACCCTCTTCGCCTCGCCCACGCTCGCCGTGCTTTCGGCTTTGTTCATTTTCTTAACGGGTTTCGCGTTCACCGCCGCCTTGACCCAGATCACGCCCCAACGGCTTCCCGAGGCTTCCGTGCGTGGCATCGTCTACTTCATGGCCGTGCTCTTTCTCTTCATCAACCCCTTCCTCACCATGCGGAGTTTCGCGGAGGAGAAGAAGACGGGTACGTTGGAGTTCCTGCGGACATCGCCTTTGACGGACACGAGTTTGGTTTTGGGGAAATTCTTCGGAGTCCTCCTCGTCGTCGCTTTTATTCTTTTTTTAACGCTTGAGTTCCCGATTTTCATCTTCTTCCTGGGCCAACCGGACGTGGGGGTGATGCTTCTTTCGTATCTGGGGCTTTTCCTTTTGGCTGCGACCTTTCTGGCTTCGGGCATTTTCTTTTCCGTCCTATCCAAGAATCCGATGGTCTCTGCGATGTTGAGTTTCGTCTTTAATCTCACTCTTTGGTTTTTGGCGGAAATCGGCGGTGATCTCGGGGAGGCCGTTTCCCCCATCTCTCATTTGCAAAGTTTCAGCACCGGTGTTTTGGACGCGTCGGACGTTGCCTATTACCTTTTATCGACTGCCGCGTTTCTATTCCTCTCGGTGCGCGTCTTGGAGGCCGAACGATGGCGATGAACCGAAAATGGAAACGTGGAAGCCTCGCCGCCGCCTTAACGTTCGTCACTTTAGGAGCCAGCGTAGGCCTTTACCTGTTCATGCACGGGAGGAATTGGCGTTGGGACCTCACGGAAAAGAGAGAGCTGAGCCTCTCCTCGCAGACGCGCAGCGTTCTAGAAAATTTAAGCCAATCCATAACGATCACTGCATTTTTCGGTCCCGGCGAGGATTTGGACGACGTATACATCCGCCGCCGGGTCGATGACGTGCTCAGAGAATACGCCGCACGCTCGCCGAAGATCGATTACCGGATGACGGACGCGACGACGGACGTAGCGAAGGCCGCGGAGCTCCAAATCCACACGGACGGCACTATTGTCTTCCAATCGGGGAAGAACCGGAAGGACATCTATAAATCCCAGCTTTTCGATTTTAGTGAAATGTCGGAGAGTTCTTTGCCTCTCTTCACGGGAGAGTCGGCGTTCACCAATGCGATCCTTAAAATCATTCAACCCGCCCAAAAGACGGTTTGCTTCTTGGAAGGTCACGGCGAGCGCTCCTACCGAGATCTAGAGCCCGAAGGTTTAAGTGCCTTGAAAAACGAATTGGCGAGCGCAAACGATGATGTCGAGTCCGTTTCGTTCACTAAGAATCAAGAAGTCCCTTTGCGCTGCTCGGTCCTCGTGATCGCGGGACCGAAGCGGCCGGTGACCGATCCAGAAGACCGGGCGATTTCCTCATGGATCGAGAAAGCGGATGGGAAGGTCTGGATCCTTATCGAACCGTTGACGGACAACCCTTTGCCGAAGACATTATCCCTCCTGGAAGTGGTGCCGCAGGATGATTTGGTTTTTGATCCTGAGAGACATTTTTTAGTCGGTCCCCAATACCCGGCTCCCGTTCTAATGCCCCACCCGATTACGAAGGGCATTGTCGGCGTAGATCCCGTTTTGTTCTCGGCACGCAGTTTGATGTCTTCAAACGATTCTTTGGCGGAACTCTTAAAAACCTCGCCAAAGGCTTGGGGGGAGACAGAGCTCAAGTCCGGATCCAAACCCACTTTCGAAAAGGGCCGGGATCATAAGGCGCCTTTGACTTTAGGCTACGCGGTCACGGATGCGGAAAAAAAACCGCGGGCCGTCGTGGTCGGCGACGTGGATTTCGCGGCGAACGCCCTCATCGGCGCCCCGGGAAATCGGGATTTAGCCATGAATATGATCGGATGGCTCATGGACGACAAGGATCAAGTGACGATCCGCCCTCAAGCACCGGACTATCGCAACATCACCCTCACCGCGGGAAAGGCGAGATTCCTCTCGTGGTTCACACAGCTTGTCTATCCGTTGCTTATTTTAGTTGGAGTGGGCTCCTACTGGTACCGACGCCGTCACTTATAAGGCCGATAAAACGAGTTTTTAAGGCTTTCGGATTTCGGCTTCTAGGATGGTTCGAAGTCGGTTCGGATTCGTCCAATCCTTAAATAACCGTCCATTGAGAAAAAGACTCGGAGTGCCATGGACATCCATGATTTCTCCTTGAGCTAAATCGTCCTGGACGATCTTGGCTGCTTCGTCGCTAGCAAGACACGCTTCGAAGCCAGCCTTATCCAAATGCACTTGGTCCGCGATTTCCAACAGAGTGGAGCGCGAGAGGCGCTTTTGGTTCTCGAAGACTAGATCATGATATTCCCAAAATTTACCCATCTTGTGCGCGCACGCACCCGCCTTTGCCGCTAAGCAGGATACCGGATGCATGGCATGGCCTATTTTCACATTGCATGCGTTGTCCAAAGGATAATTCAGATACACGAGACGGATGTCGTTACGGTATTCTTTCAGATAGGGCTTAAGAGTGAAAGCGGCCAAACGGCAGAATGGGCACTGGAAATCTGAGAATTCAACGAGAGTGACCTTGGCGTTGGGATTTCCCCAGAGCGGCCGGTTTTCGATATTCATCTCTTTTGAAGGGAGAGCTCGGAAGGCTTCAATGTATTGCTCCGGAGGCATATCGATGCGTGCCGCATGGACTTCCGGGGCTAGGCCGCGAAAAAAGATCAGTCCGACCACAAGGACGGCGATGGAAATCCCTACGTGAGCCCCCATCTGGGCCTGACCCTTAAAAATAGAGGAAAGATAATTCATTAAGAAGCGAGGGATCTGAAGATAGGAAATGCCAAGAGCTTTCGGTAGAAGAACGACAAAGGCAAGGGTGGCGAGATAGTTCGCCGCACACATGAGGCAGAGGATGCCGAGCTTTGTCAGGGAAATATAGGCCATACCGACATTATAAAGGAGGGCTAAGCAAGACGCAGCGAAGAGAAAAGACAGAGTGGTGCGGGAGTTTTTCGCGAGGCTATAGATCAACCCAGCCGCAACTAGTGCGTAGAAAATCGCTCCTAGCTCGGAATTGAGGATAACACCGTATGGCGTTTCGATTTTTGCGTAACGACTGGCGAGAGCCGCGTCACAGTCGAAGACGTCGCCTACATGGCAGAAACTTTTCTCGTCCAATCCTCGGGTCGCCAACTGAAAGTGCATTTTCGTCATCACGACCGAGGAAGCCAATCCTAGGAGGCTGAAAACCACTAAAGTCAGGAGGATTTTTTTCATAGTCAGCGGTTTTTACTCGTGCCGACGGTCAAACTCAACTTGATAATTCCGCAAAACGCCTTTAACCTCTTTATTTCATGCAAGAAAACGTCACACTACCCACTCATGAGGTCGAGCTCGAAAAGAGGGATACGTTCCGCAAGGCGACGATCGTGAAGTTTTTTCCGCAATCCAACTACGGCTTCGTCAAGGACGAACATAACACTGAGATTTACTTTCATTATGACGAGATGCGTTTCGTGGGTGAGAAACGCGACAAAAGTTTTTTGGTGGAGGGTCGCAAGGTGGGCATCGATATTGGACGCACCTCACGCGGGCACCGCGTCACTTTCATGAAGATTTATTAACGTTTTCAAGATTCAGGGGGAGGGATCATGAAACGAATTCGAGCCGTTGTTCTCGCAGGGGTCGTTTGCACTTTCGTTTGTCAGCTAGCATTCGCCGAGAAAGCGGAAGAATTTCATGAGGCGCCGACGGAAACCCATGCTGAAACTTCTCAAAAGACGGTTTCAAAACCGGGTGCTTCTAAATCCCACACATCCAGCCACGACACGGCTCCAAGCTTATCACCCTCTGAGTCATTAAGGCGCTTAGCGGACGGCAATGCGCGGTTTCGAAAAAACCAACTCTCTCACCCTCGACAAAACATGATGCGCGTGACGGAGACGTCCAAGGGTCAACATCCTTTTGCCGTCCTCCTGACGTGCGCGGACTCGCGTCTTTCACCGGAGATCATTTTCGACCAGGGTTTGGGGGATCTGTTTGTCTTGCGAGTTGCGGGAAATGTCATCGATGATCATATCTTGGCGAGTATCGAGTATGCGATCAGCCATCTAGGTTCTCGGCTTGTCATGGTGATGGGGCACGAAAACTGCGGAGCGGTGAAGGCGACGTTGGAAGCCGGCAAGGACGTTAAGAAATTGCCGGGGCATTTGCCCAGCTTGGCGCAATCGATACAGCCGGCCATCCAAGATGATTTTTGCGAGAAGGGCGATAAGCTCCAATGTGCCGTACGTGCGAACGTCCGTAAAGTCGTCGATGCTTTAAATCACTCCAAACCGCTGATCTCACGGATGGTTGAGGACGAGGATATCGTGGTCGTTGGGTCCATCTACGACATAGAAACAGGAAAAGTGAAAATTCTAAAAAGCGAAACAGATCTTTAAATCTTAAGTGATGATGCGATAGCCCTTCTTGAAGAGACCGACGGCGATCGCGAAGACCAGAAGAGACAAGCCTCCGGAAATCGCCAACGCCTGGATCAACGGAACGTCCGAATGTCCCAAAATCGCCGCCCGGTATCCGTCCACCATGTAATACATGGGATTCGCCAAGGAAACCGCCTTCCATGTCGGGGGTAAGGTCGCGATCGAATAAAAGGTGCCTCCGAGGTAGCTTAAGGGAGCGAGGATGAAGGTCGAAAAGGCTGCGAGATGCTCCCAGTCGTTGCCCCATAGGGCCGCGATGACGCCTAAGGCGGAGAAGATGGTGGAGATGAGGACGAGAAAGAGCAGGGTCAAAAGGTAGCTCTCGATCCGAAGGTCCGTCATGAGGCGGGCGGTGAGCAACGTGACGATGCCCACCGTCAGGCCGCGGACGATGCCGCCGACGACGAAGGAAGACACGATGCGGAAGCTGGAGATGGGAGCGACAAGGATATTTTCGATCGAGCGGTCCATGCGCGCCATATAGAGGGAACTGGAGCTGTTGGAGAAGGAGTTGGTGATGACGCTCATGCCGGAGAGTCCCGGCAGGATGTAGAGGATATAGGGAAAGCCCGCGATGTTCCCGATTTTTTCGCCCAAAGAATAGCCGAAAATGACGATGAAAAGGCCCGTCGTGACGAAGGGCGGCGCGATCGTCTGCGCGGCGAGGCGGCCGAAGCGGTAAAGTTCGCGCTCCAATAAGGTGAGGAAGGAAATCACGCAGCCTCCAGTTTCTTCCCGGTGAGTTTGATGAAGACTTGTTCCAAATCCCCTTGGTGGACCTGCACTTGATCCACGCTCAGACCCATCAAGTCCGGTTTCTTTTCGCCGTTCACCAGGAAATAACGTTCGCAATGCTTCCGGATCAGGTCTTTCGGCGGGCCCATCTCGACGATTTTTCCCGCATCGATGATGGCCACGCGCTCGCAGAGGTATTCGGCCTCGTCGATGTAATGGGTAGTGAGGATGATGGTCGTGCCGTCCCGGTTCAAGTCCTTCAGGAAGGACCAGAGCTCGTGGCGTTGTTCGACGTCGATGCCGGCCGTGGGCTCGTCGAGAATGAGGATCTTGGGAGAAGCCATCAGCGAACGGGCGATCATCACGCGCCGTTGCATGCCGCCGGAGAGTTTCCAGAATTCCTCGTCGACTTTATCCGAAAGGTTGAATTTCCCCAAGAGCTCCTCGGCCTTCGCCCGGCGTTCTTTCCGGCGGACCCCGAAGTAGCCTCCCTGGAACTCGAGGATCTTCCTCACGGTGAAGTAGCGGTCGATGTTCTGTTCTTGGGGGGAGAGGCCGATCACGGCTTTTGTGCGTAAAGGGTGTTCCCGGATGTCCTCGCCGAACACCGAAATGGCGCCCGAGGAAGCCCTCGCCAAACCCACGATGGACTTGATGAGCGTGGTCTTCCCCGCGCCATTGGGACCTAAAAGGCCGAAAAACTCCCCGACGGGGATTTCCAGGGAGAGCTCCTGGAGCGCCGCAACGTTCCTGTAATTTTTCGAGAGTTTTCGGATGGAAATGGCGGTCGTCATAAAAATTTCTTCGGAAGCGGCTACTACCTTCTTTTTCATTAACACCATTTTCAGAAGGATAACAACTTCTCGCGTCATTTTTTCACAGTCTTGGTTGATGGAAGGTTGTTCGTTGTCTTTTTT
This sequence comes from uncultured Pseudomonadota bacterium, assembly GCA_964555055.1. Taxonomy (GTDB): domain Bacteria; phylum UBA10199; class UBA10199; order JACPAL01. The sequence continues at coordinate 122,264 of CAZKQW010000003.1, forward strand.
ATTTCAAATTGTAGAGGGGGCCGCATGCGAAAAAAATGGAAATACCTTCTCCTGGCGGTCCCGCTCGCCGCGATCGCGTTATTTTGGATTCAAAGAGCGGGCGAAAACGTGGTTACAGTAACGAGAGGTCCCGTCGTTGAGGCGGTCTACGGGATCGGTACGGTCACGCCCACGCGCAATTACCAGCTCAAGCTCGGGATCACGGCCACATTGGCGAAGATCTATGGGCGCGAAGGCGATACGGTGAAGGCGGGCGATCCCCTCGTGGAATTGGATTCCGGGACCCGCTTTTCAGCCCCCTTTGCGGGGACGATCACTTCCCTTCCTTTTAAGATCGGCGAGTCGATTTTCCCTCAATCTCCCATTTTGACGCTGACGGATTTGACGGATCGGTATGTCGTGGTTTCCTTGGAACAACAAGGCGCTTTGCGGGTGCTCCGCGGGCAAAAGGTGAAGCTGAGCTTCGAGAGCCTCCGGGGCCAAAAGCTCACGGGGACCGTGCGCTCGCTATTCCCCAACAACGGGGAGTTTTTCGTCCATATCGACGTGGACCGACTGCCCCCGGAAATCCTACCGGGGATGACGGCCGACGTGGCCATCGAGGTCGGGCGCAAGGACAACGTCCTCCTCGTACCCGTATCGGCGATTTCCTCGGGGCAGCTGATCGTCCAGCGGGCGGGACGGAAGAAAAAAGTGCCCATACAGATAGGCATCGTGGACGGCAGGATGGCGGAAGTGGTCTCCGGGGACATTAACGATGGGGACCGTGTCGTGGCGAGAGTTCGGTAAATGCTGTTCCTGGCTTTGAAATACCTGCTGGCCCGCAAGAAGCAGACGGTCTTGACGATGCTGGGCATCCTTCTGGGAACGTCCGGCTACATCGTCATTTCGGGTATCATGCTTGGCTTTCGGGTCTTTATCATCGACCAATTGGTCAATAACGACGCCCAAGTGCGCATTTCGGCGCGGGAAGATCCGATTTTGCAGGATTCCCTCGATGGGGAGTTCTTTCCCGAAGCGGCCCATATTTTTTGGGTGGCTCCGCCTTCCGGAAGGAGGGATCAGGCCAGGATCGAATACGCCCAAGGCTGGTTCGAGCGCTTGGACCACGATCCCGAGGTCTTGGCCTATTCCCCTCAGCTCACCATGCAAGCCATTTTTCGCCGGGCCAACATCCTGCAAAACGCGAGACTCATCGGTTGTGATCCGGCCAAACAAGAGCGGGTGACCGACATCCAGCGCTATATGGTGGAGGGGAAATTCTCGGATATCGGCCAGAGCGGCAACCGCATGGTCGTGGGCATCGGCCTTATGAAAAACCTAGGCGCCCGCGTCTCGGAAACCCTCCTGGTAAGCGTCGGCAAAGGAAGCCCCCTCCCATTTAAAATCGTGGGCGTGTTTCAAGTCGGCATGAAGACCATCGACGAGACGACGGCTTTCGCCGCCCTCAACGACGTGCAGAGGGCGAACCTGACGCCGAGCCAGATTTCCGACATCGCCGTCCGGCTGACCGACGCCGAACAAGCCCGTGCGGTATCGGATTCCTGGGCGGGCCTCGGGCAGGACAAGGTGCAAAGCTGGGATCAGATCAATTCCGGAACGATGTCCGTATTCAAAACCCAGGACATCGTGCGCAATTCCATGACGTTGACGATCCTGGTGGTGGCGGGTTTCGGGATATACAACATCTTGAACATGATGGTTTCCCAAAAGAGGCGTGAGATCGCGATCCTGCGGTCGATCGGATACGAACCCAAGGACATCGTCTCCCTTTTCATGATCCAAGGCCTCGTCCTGGGAACGACCGGTGGCGTTTTGGGCATGTCTTTAGGCCACCTCCTGTGCCGGTATCTGTCCACCATCACCGTAGATCCCGGACGCTTGATCGGCGGCGGCGGGAAGATGATGATCTCCTACGAACCTTTGATTTACCTCTTCGGGTTTTTGCTCGCCTTCGGCTCTTCCGTAGTAGCGAGTCTTTTGCCGGCGCGGGCCGCCTCCAAATTGACGCCGATCGATATCATCCGTTCGGAGGGATCGTAATGGGCTTGAGGGCTTCGCATATCGTCAAATCCTTCGGAACGCCTCCCACGCATGTATTGAAGGACATCTCGCTTACGATCGACGACGGGGATTTCGTTTCGATTACGGGCCGCTCGGGCTCCGGGAAGAGCACGTTGCTTTACGTCATGAGCACTTTAGACCAAGCCACGTCGGGCGAGATCGAAATCGACGGCGAAAAGATCTCGAGGATGCCTTCCGAGCGGTTGCACCGCTTCCGCAACCAAAACATGGGTTTCGTGTTCCAGTTCCATTACCTTCTGCCCGAGCTGACGGCCTTGGAAAACGTGCTCATCCCGGCGCGCAAGACGAAGCGGCACGCCGAAAAAACGGAATTGGCCCTTTCGCTCCTGGAGAGGTTCGGCCTGGAATCAAAGGAAAACCGCCTTCCGGGACAGCTTTCGGGCGGGGAGCAACAACGGGTCGCCATCGCCCGCGCTCTCGTCATGAAACCCAAATACCTCTTCGCCGACGAACCGACGGGCAATCTGGATTCCGCCAACGGGGATCAAGTGATCCGGATCTTGAAAGAACTCAACGAGAGCGAAAAGATGACGGTGGTGATCGTCACCCACGATCCCGATTATGCCGCCTTGGCCAAGCGGCAAGTTCATCTGGTGGACGGCCGCATCTCTTCCCGAAGCGATTCAATAAAGTGAAAATTCCTTTTTCGAAGCGAGCGAGGCCGCGAGGGTTTCCGGAGTCTTCACGGGATTGAGGCAAGAACGGTCGCGGCAAACGTACACGAGGGTTTCCTCTCCGGTGGGGGACCGGTGTTTTAGGAGGGGCAAGCGGCTCTCTTCGGAAGGGGCCGACACGCAGGCCAAGACTTTATTCGGCGCGAAGGATCCGGCCAATGACTTCCTCAGATCCTTGAAAGATTCCGATTTTTTATCCCCGGAAAAAACGATTTCAAAGGAATGATCGGTCGCGAAATCGAGGGCAATGAGGAGCGATGGGGATCCGTAAGGCGCCCGCAGGACTTGCGCGGAGAAGAAATCGAAGATTTTCCGCGCGGCCAGGCGGTAGTCTTCGTTTTCGGTCAGCGCATGGAGTTTCAGGAGGTTGAGGGCCATGATGGAATTCCCTGAAGGGATGGCTCCGTCATAGATGTCCTTGGTGCGGGCGATGAGCGTCGGATCCCGTCCGTCCGTGGAAAAGTAGCCTCCCGCTTGGGCGTCCCAAAAGAGCGCGTGGGCTTGGGATTGGAGGGTTTGCGCCCGCTCCAGCCAGAGGAAGTCGAACGAGGCTTCGTAGAGGTCGATGAAGGACTGGATGATGAAGGCGTAATCCTCCAAGGAGGCTTCGTACCGTACGTCGCCTTCTCGGAAACGCCGGTAGAGCGCCTGGCCGTTCCAGAGACGTTTCCAGACGAATGTCCCGGCCTTTTGCGCCGCCTCCAAATACCGGGCTTCATCCAAGACATTCCCGGCCGAGCAGAAGGCGCTGATCATGAGTCCGTTCCATGAGGCTAGAATCTTATCGTCTTTAAGGGGATGGACGCGTTTCTCCCGGGCCTCTCCCATTTTGCGGACCGCCGTTTTCAGCGGTTCCCGGTATTTGTCCTCCCATGGGGTGCCGGGTTTTAGGAAGGGAATATTCTTGTGCTCGAAATTCCCATGAGCGGTGATGCCATACGTTTCTTTGACCTTTTGAAATTCCTCGGCCGTGAGAAGGTCTTGGAGTTCGGCCTCGCTCCATACGTAGAACTTCCCTTCCACGCCCTCGCTGTCGGCATCCTCGGCGGAATAAAAACCGCCTTCGGCATGCGTCATATCGCGGAGCACGTAATCCAAGGTTTCGCGGGTTATAGACGCCCAGAGAGGGTTCTTGTCGACCTGATAAGCCTCCAGATAAGTCTTAGCGAGCAGGGCGTTGTCATACAGCATTTTTTCGAAATGAGGGACGAGCCACTGGCTGTCGGTCGCGTAACGAGAAAAGCCTCCCCCCACATGGTCGTAAATGCCACCGCGCGCCATGGCATCGAGGGTCTTCTGCGCCATAGCGAGGGCGTGGGTTTTGCCGGTGCGCCGGTGGATACGCAGAAGGAGGGAGAGGGATTCGCTGCGGGGGAACTTGGGCGCGCTTCCGAAGCCCCCGTCGACGGCGTCGAAGCTCTCCTCCAGCTGGGTGTAGGCGCGGCGCAGGATTTCCTCGTCCAGAGGATGGACGGTATCCGGCGACGACGTTTCTTGGAGGGCTTTACGGATTTTAGCGCCCCATTCCACGACGCGGCCGTTGTCTTCCTTCCACATGCGCGAGATCTCCTTCAAGACGGTGGGAAAGCCCGGCCGACCGTAGCGGTTGTCGGGAGGGAAGTAAGTGCCGCCGAAGAAAGGCTCGAGGGTGGGCGAGAGGAACACCGAGAGCGGCCATCCGCCGCCGCCGACCATGGCTTGCACCGCGGTCATGTAGATGTGGTCCACGTCCGGACGCTCCTCGCGGTCGACTTTGATGTTCACGAAGAGTTCGTTCATGAGGGAAGCGATCGCGTCGTTCTCGAAGGATTCCCTCTCCATCACGTGGCACCAATGGCAGGTGGCGTAACCGATCGAGAGGAAGATGGGTTTATTTTCTTTTCGGGATTTCTCAAAGGCTTCTTCGTCCCACGAATACCAATCGACGGGGTTATGGGCGTGTTGGAGGAGATAAGGGCTTTTTTCGCGGGCGAGGCGGTTAGCGCGAGTCATGCTGTTTCGTAGCATACCCGTTAAAAGGAGCAACGGTTACTGATGATTCTGAGGATTCATTAACCTGAGGAATAAATCTCGTAGTTGACTTTGAATGTCCGGTGGTAGTGTTCTCAAGAGGACCGTCAAAGCCGTGGCCGTTTCCTCGGGGGAGAGTTTAATCTGATCAGGAATGCGGGGAAAACTTTTTCGAGTGCACGCCTCGATGATTTGCCTAAACAAGTCGACGACTTCGGTTTTATGTTCAGTAAAGAGACGCAACATGGTTCCAGCCGATAAAGCATTAAGAGAGGGAAGAAAACGCTTGTCCCTGACGAAGTAATCAAACCAGTCAGCAGAGAATTTAGATAAAGGTTCCAGAATCGTATAGGTCATGGCGGCTTGTAATGCCATATTTGTTTCGTAAGAGCAGGCCACTTGAACCCGAGCCATAGCCTGCTCGAAGACGTCTATAGCCTCTTTAGGGCCCGTGGCCTCAGCCAATCTTTTCGCATCTTGGGATATATTATGAATGAATTCGCAAGTGATATCGCTGCAGGAAACCGTCTGTGGACCCTGTACCGCTCCAGCGCAGTAAAAAGATAAAGTCGTTCCCTCGAGAGAGGCACCTTTCTCAGGAAATCGTGCTGGGGGATACGGTTGCGATTCCAGCCTATGTTGAGCCCCCTGAGTGGGGGAGATACTATTCATGGTGTGAATCATCGGCTTTCTCGTGAAAAAGTTGCGACAATTTTCATCCAAAAAAATCATTTTAACCGCATAAACAAAGGCTAAAAGTCACTTCAGTCCTTTTAAGTGGAAATGGCAGTTGTATGAAAGTCAGGTAAAGCAGGAAGATGCCTTGCAGGTAGATAAGAATTGCCCGATCTTTTCGGGGGATTTATAGACCCTCCCCATGAAAAACCTATCCCATTGGCTATTGGTTTTGATGTATCTTGTGCCCATCATCGGCACGCTCGCATCGATGCGGCGTAAGACGCTGTCGTTGATCTCCATCGGAGACAGCCTTCGCCGACTTTTGCCCGAAGATAAATATTACCGGAAAGTCCGCTTGTGGGAAGGGAAGTACACGGCGTGGCGGACAAAGTACCCGATCCGCTCGGTCATCAACCTCGACGACTTGAACCGCTTCGCCGGGAAGATCGAATACGCCTTCGGCCATCTGCGCGATTACACCATCGGCCTCTTCATGATGGCGTGCTTCGTCTTCGACGTTACTCTCATGCTTTTCGGCAACGTCGAGACGCGCGGGCTGCAGTTTCCGGCCCTCTTTTACCACGGCTTCTTCGCTTTGCTCTCCCTGTGGAGCTACCGCCGTCACGTGAACGCCGGCATCATGCTGACGGAGTTCATGCGCGTGAATCCCCACGTCCACCCCCAGGAATTCTTCGAGCATTATTACCGCCGCATCGGACCCTCGGCCGTGCCGGTGCCCGCGAAGGCGTCCCGCGTGGTCGACCCGACGAACATCTCCTACCATACGGGCAAGCGGCCGAAACAAGGGTATTGGCCCTTGATCCGGGGACTTTACGACACGGCCATCTTCGCGCGCAGCGCTTATAAGGCTTTGGAGAGCGTCGGCCCGGAATACGGCCGAGACGTCTTCGACGTGATGGCGTCCCTTTGGGGCTCGCGCATGCTGCAGCTCTTCAAGGCCAAGCTCGTTGTCGAAGGCGTCGAGAAGTTCCACGGTCTCTCCGGGAAAGTGATCCTCGTCTTCAACCATAAGAGCCACCTGGACTTCGTATTCAACTTCTTCGCCTTAAGCTCGACCCATCTAGCGAGCGGGCGCCCGATCCGCCCGCGCTACATGGCGGCCAAGGACCACTTCGTGGACAATAAATTCGTCTACAGCGGCTTGGGCGTCGGCAAGCTGATCGAGAGCGTCGATTCCGTCTTCGTCGACCGTAAGGGCAAGGGGAAAGAGGCGATCCTGGACGCGTGCCGGAAGCTGGGCGAGAAGGAGATCGAGATCGCCATGTACCCTCAAGGCACGCGGGCGTTGTGGAACCTCGGACCGAACGGCGAGCGTTGGGACGCCGGGTATTACACGACGGGCACGGTGCGTTCGTTGAAGCGCGAGATGGGGCATTTGAAGAAGGGCTGCGCTTTCCTGGCGATCGATACGGCCATGGCCGTCAAGGACCGGAATATCCCCGTCCATCTCGTGGCGATCGGCATCGAAGGGACGGGGACTTTGATTCCGAAGGGATCTTTACAGGTCCAAACCGAAGGAACCATCAAGTTCACGGTGGGCGAAACGATCACTTTAAAGGCGTCCGACGTCGAGGGTTTGGAAAAACCGGAATCCGAAAGGGCCGACCTGTTGACGGCGAATGAGCCTCAAAAGGCCTACTTGAGGTTGGCCGAAGACCTCCAAAGGAAGATCGACCACGGATTGATCCGTGCGTTGAACCTGCATGAAAGATTGAAGACGCGCTTCCTGGACGAAGCGAAGGTGCAGAGTCTGGTTCCGAAAGAACAACTCTTGGTCTTAAGCCACACTTTGAATCAATACCAGCGCGAGAATCGGGACTTGCCTTTCATCGTTTTGGATTTGATCTACGCTTTGCCTCCGCGGGAACAGGGAGGAAGGCTTAAGGAGTTTGCCCTCTATCTCTTCGAAGCGAGGGAGTTGGATCCCTTCCGGGATCTTATTGTGGATCAGTTGTTCCAGCATCGGGGCCAGGAGCTGAAATCGATTCAGGTGCAGGAGCAGTCTCAGCGGGTAAAGACGTCGGCTTCGCGCTGACGTTCAGGAAAGCGTCGTCCAAATTGACGGGCTTCGGTAGCGCCCCGGCGCGGTAGGCTTTTTCAAAAAGGGTCTTCACGGCCTTCAAGCCGTTACGCCCGCAGTCGACCGTCAACTCGTTCACGTACATTCCGATAAATTGGCGGGTTCTCTCTTCATCCAAGCCCCGCGCCCACTCAATGGAGGTCTTCACCGACTCGTCTTGATGGTCGATGCTGTAACGGATGCTGGACTGGATCACCTCGTAGACCTTTTTCTGGACGTCCTCGTCGAGGCTGCGTTTGATGGCGATGGCTCCCAGGGGCAACGGCAGCTTGTATTCCTTGTGCCACCACTCCCCCAGGTCGACGATCTTGAATAAGCCCTTATCCTGGTAGGAGAGTTGGCCTTCGTGGATGATGAGGCCGGCGTCGGCCTTGCCTTGTTGAACCGCTTCCATCACTTGATCAAAAGGTAATTCGCTATAGCAAAGCCCCGATTTCCCCTCACCCGCGAGATACTGCTCGTAAAGCTTCAACACCAAGAACGCCGTCGTCTTCTTTCCAGGAATGGCCATGCGGACTTTGAGGAGTTGCTTTGCCTTCAAAGGTTTGGCCGCCACGATGATGGGTCCGTACTTCTCCCCGAAACAAGCCCCCGTGGTCATTAGCCGGTAATGTTCCGAGATGGCGGGGTAGGCATGGAAGGAAATCGCCGAGACGTCGTAGGCGCCTTCGAGGGCCGCTTTGTTCAAGGATTCGATGTCTTGGCGGGTTTCCTTGAAGGAAATCCCGCGAGTGTCCACTTTTCCTTGGAAGATAGGGTAGAACATAGAAGCATCGTCGGCGTCCGGGCTGTGGGCAATGGTGATTTCCATACGGGCTCCTTTGTATTGGGGGACTCCGCCTAAGGCAGACGATACCCTCGAACCCTTTGGGGTTCGTTTGACTGGCAAAGCCAGATTCCCTCTCACTTGAATTTATATAATTCGTCGGTGTGCCGATCGAATTCTTGATGGGCGTCGGTGCGTTTTTGGCCTCGGAACTCGGCCCGACAGCGGTAGCAAACCAACATCCACGGGGTGAATTGATAGATGACAAAATCGATCGCAGCAACCACTATTAAAGAAATGCCCAAAGTCCAAGGGACCGCGACGATGCCGAGAAGGACGATGGCCAAGGCGATTTTACGGGGGAAGTCCTTTTGAAGGTAGAGGTCCTTGCATTGGCACTTGGGGCAAGGCGGGATCATAAGGGGATGGCCGATAGCAGGAACAGGTAACGAGCGGCCAATTCCCCTATGAAGATAAACGCGATGGCCACGTACATGATACCCGTGGCGGATTGGTTGGAGCCGATTTTCGCCGTATTATAGATCAAAGCGACGACGACCGAGGGGATGACCAGCCCCACGAGCACGCGTTGCCAGAAGAAAATCCCGTGTCCCATGAAGTCCGTGAGGGTCGACAGGAAGTGCGTGTCGGGCCTCACCCAGTGGTTGAAGAGGAATAAAGTCAGTCCGAAGGCGAGAACACGAAGGATCATAGACGCGATCAGGATCCAAGCCATGTTCACTAAAAGTCTCTTGGGGGTGTCTACCGTCATTAAGTAGAAGTGGCCGAAGATCATTCCGGCTAAAAAGCCTCCCAAAACGAATGTCGCCGCTATAAAGTGTAGGGGGACCAGAGTGTTATAAGCCCATTCCGGAGATAAGTGGGGACGGAAGATGAGCGAATTCACGATGACGGCACTGGTGCCGACGAGGGCGATGAAAGCGGTTTCAAAGCGCCTCATGGCCCATCCCAGCCAGCGGATGCGGAACCAAAGCTGGAAGCAAAGAAGTCCGAAGAGCCACATGGCGATCGTCGTGGGCCGCGTGCTCTCCGGCGGAAGGACACCCCCGAAAATTTCCGGGAGGGTGAAGGTGGATTGATGCCAAAAAATCAATCCGATCCCCGTGAAGAACCAGGACCAGAAGCTGATGGAGCGGAAGAAGTTGGCGTCGATGATCTTGGAGGGAAGTAAGGCGACGGAGATCATCATGCCGACGGACATTTGGAACAAGAACGTGATGAGGATGAAGGCGATGGACATGCGGCGCCTCTTTCAGAACCGCTTTTTAAAATCAACGTGTAGATTCGAAAGAAGCCTCTATCTTTTCTTTATAGCGCGCTATTTTATTTAAAATCTCTTCATCCTGTTGTGATGAGCCGACTCCCAAAATTTGAGCGGCGAGAATTCCCGCGTTCCAAGCGTTTCCGATGGCCATGGTTGCGACGGGCACGTCGTGGGGCATCTGAACGATCGAGAGAAGCGCGTCTTCCCCGCCTAAAGACCCTAAAGGTACTGGGACTCCGATGACGGGAAGCTCGCAATGGGAAGCGATCATTCCCGGCAAATGCGCGGCACCTCCGGCGCCGGCGATGACGACTTTAATGCCTTGCATCCGGGCTTTTCTGGCAAAATCGATCACCCGGTGGGGCGTGCGATGGGCGGAAAGGATTCTCATGGCATAGGGAATCCCGAAGAGGTCTAAAGCTTGGCCTGCCTTTTCCATGATAGGGAGGTCGCTATCACTGCCCATCGCGATTACGACCGAAGATTTATTTTTCTTCATCTTGATATATCCTGAATCCATTTTTGATGATGTTCTTTTAATCTTTTTAACATCTCATTGAAATCGTCTTCGTTCGCGGCGCTGATATTCACATGTCCCATTTTTCTTAAGGGCCTGACTTCTTTTTTCCCATACCAATAAACATCAAACCCATTCCATTGAGACCATGAAAAGGCGGCGTCGGTATTCGACGGAGTAAGCTCCGGTCCTAAGAGGTTCAACATCGCAAAAAAAGGCTGATTTTGAGCGGGCAAAATATCCAATCCCATGACGGCCCTGATATGGTTTTCGAACTGGCTCACGGAAGAGGCGGTAAGGCTGTAATGACTTGAATTATGCACGCGGGGTGCCATTTCATTCACCATAAGAGTGCCTTCGGGCGTGAAAAAAAATTCGATGGCCAGAACGCCGACGTAATCCAGGTGATCCGCTACGGCCTTCGCGTACATTTGGGCTTCTTTATGTTCACCCTCGGAAATATCGGGATCGCTGAAAACCCATTCGCACACACCCGACTTTTGCTGCGTTTTGACGAGGGGGTAGGCGAAGAAATCGCCCGATTTCCCCCGCGCGCAGACGAGGGCTAGTTCCTTTTTAAACGGGATTTCCGCTTCCGCATAAACCCGTGCGTTTTTCGACAAAGCTTCCTCGCAAAATTTCATGAGGGCTGAAGGAGCTTCGTCGGAAAAGCAGACGCCTTTGCCGTCATAGCCGTATCGGCTCCATTTAAGGATGAACGGGCCAAAAACCTTTCGCGCCTTTTCGAGGGAATCGATGATGGGCTCGGCGGAATCAAACACTTCGAAAGCCGCCGTGGGGATGTGAAGACGGGAGAGAATTTCTTTTTGGGAAATCTTATCTTGCAAGGCCTCGAGTGTCGCCAACCGTGGATAGAATTCTTTTTGATGGCCGTATTTTTGAAGCTCGTGAGCCGCGATCCATTCATTTTCAAAAGTGACGACATCGACGGAATCCATGAATTTTTTAAAATTTTGATCGCCGACACTACCGATAGTGGCGGCATACCCGAATGTGACGGCCGGTGAGCCATGGCCCTCCACGAACAAAAGGGTGGGAATTCTTAATTTTTGCGCCGCTTGAAATAAAAGACAGGCTAATTGTCCGCCGCCGACAATTCCTAACTTTTTGGAAATCATGTGGGCTCTTTAACCAAAAAAAACGACTTCCTTATAAATAGATATTATGGAAGATAACCTTCTATATTTTAGATGGATGAAGTTAGCTTCAGGAGAACATCTTCGACTTAGCTTGTTCGCAAATGGCCAAGACGGCCGGGTTTTTGATCTTGCGCTCGTAAGAGATGGCGTAGAATTTTTCTTTGATCGAAACGGCTTTCCCAAGGACGCTTACATGATACTGGGAGCAAATTTCTTTGGAAATAACGGAAGGCCCCGCGAATATCCCCATTCCCGATTGCGCGAAGACTTTCATAAGGGCGCTGTCTTGGAATTCACCGACGACTTTCGGAAATATCTTGTTCTGCTCGAACCATCTTTCCAAATCCCTCCTTAAGCTCGCTTGTGGACTCGGGATCAGGAGGGGAGAGGCGTTGAGAGACTTCGGAAAGCCGCTTTTCAAGCGTTTCACCAAGGATGAATGCCCGAAAAAAAGAATATCGGATTCTCCTAAGAGATGGTGAAAGGCCTTAATGTGAACGGACGGTGGGATAGGCGCATCGGAAATGACGATGTCCAAATGGTGAAGGGCCAGGTCCGCGAGGAGCTTTTCCGAACGATCTTCCATGCAGACGATGCGGATTTCTTCCTGAAGCCTCAGTGCCGGTTGGATTAGTTTGAAGGCGATCAGCTTATGGAGATTGTCTGCGATTCCAATGTTCAAAGAAAGAGGCTTTCCGGTCGGGCGGCCTTTCAAAGTATCTTGAAGCTCCTTCCCGAGAGAAAAAATCTCGCCGGCGTATCGGTAAACGGTTTGTCCGATCTCCGTGAGGACGAGGTTTCTCCCGCTTTTTTCGAAGAGCTTTTCTCTCAAAGAATTTTCTAGCGATTTGATCTGCGCGCTTAAAGTGGGTTGGGCCAGTTGGAGGATCGTGGTTGCCTTAGAAATTGATCCCTCACGGGCGACCGTCCAAAAGTAATACAAGTGGTGGTAGTTAAGCCATTCCATAAGCCCCTATTCATTTAATTTATAAATGAATTCAATAAAAAGTATCTATTATTATAATTTATTTAAAGGTTTTACCCTGATTTTAATACAAGAAAGGGGATTTTATGAGAATATCGATGAGGGGCAAAAGAATAGAGTTAACGGATGAAGTCAAAGAATCCATCCATCGAAGGATTTATTTCTCCGTGGGGCGTTTCGCCGATTGGATCCGAGAAGTGAAAATTATGCTGACGGATATGAATGGACCTCGCGGCGGAGTTGATAAGTCATGCCAAGTGAACATCAGGCTGAAGCCTTATGGGGAGGTTTATATGAGGGATCAGTCTGAAGATTTACAGGGCGCTATTTCGCGGATTTTCGACCGGCTAAGCCGGACTTTAGAACGGAAAATAAAAAGGGATTTCCAGCAGAAGCCCTTCAGCGATTTCGGTGGTAACGGGAGAATCGCATGAAAAGAAGCCTTTATAAAATCATCAAAGAAGTGAAGACGGATATTCTCGAGCGAGCCGCCATAACCGCAGGCATGGGAATGATCATGGTTGCCATGTATGCGATGACGGCCGGAGTCTTGGTGCAACATTCGAGCGATTATTTGATCCGAAAGATAAAACAAGGAGCCCGAAATGAATCTGCAGAGCATCGGTAGCTGGGAAATGTGGCTGGGGTTCACGCTTTTCGTGTTGGCGATGTTGGCCATCGACCTGGGCGTGTTCCACCGGAAAGCCCATGAAGTGACGATGAAGGAGGCGGCCACATGGAGTTTTGTCTGGATCGGACTAGCGCTCTTATTCAACGTGGGGATTTATTACGCTTTCGGTTCGGAAAGAGCTTTGGAGTTTTTGACGGGCTACCTCGTCGAAAAATCGCTATCAGTCGACAATATATTCGTCATTTTCGTGACGTTCTCATTCTTTGCCGTACCGGCCATCTACCAACATAGAGTTCTATTTTGGGGAATTTTGGGCGCCTTGGTTATGAGGGCAGCGTTCATATTCTTAGGCGCTTCGCTTCTTAGTCAATTCCATTGGGTGCTCAACATCTTTGGGGTCCTTCTATTGATTTTAGGCCTAAAGCTCTTTAAATCTCGAGATCAAGATGTTGACCTCGGATCCAGCCCTTTCTTGAAATTAATGCATCGGCTCATCCCCCATGTGGATGAATACCATGGCTCTAAGTTCGTCATCGTGAAAAACGGCAAAAGATTCGCGACCCCTCTGTTGACGGTGCTGATTTTAGTCGAAATCACCGATTTGATCTTCGCGGTCGAATCGATCCCGGCCATCTTTGCGATCACGCAAGATCCCTTCATCGTATACACGTCGAACATCTTCGCCATCTTAGGGCTTCGCTCCCTCTACTTCCTGGTATGTGGCATCGTCGATAAGTTTCATTTCCTCAAGATGGGCCTGGCCTTCGTCCTGATGTTCATCGGTGTGAAAATCCTGATTGCCTCGGTGTATAAAATACCCATCCTTATGTCTTTGGCGGTGATCGCAATCCTGATCGGTGGGTCCATCGTACTTTCCCTCATATTCCCTAAGAAAGAGAAGAGCTGCGCTCTGCCTCTTAAATAGAGAGTTAAAGACTCTGCGTGGGTCGATAAGAAACTTTTTCTTGACGGAAAAAGACCAATATCAGTAATTGGTCGTGACTTAATTGAAAATAATTTTCAAAATCAATATTGAATAACGACTCTAGAAAGGGGTTTGTATGTTTGATTATAGCAAAACTGCACTGGCTTTCGCGTTTCTCTTCTTGGGTGCTTCGGCGCAAGCTTCCGAAGCTTCAGCTGTATCTGCCACGAAGAAAGCGAAAATGTCGGTAGGAGTTAAAGACATAGGAGACACGCCTTCAGAGGGTCCGCTTTTGGATATCCCTGAAAATGAACTCGAAGCTGAGGCTAAAGACGAAGAAGGGCTTCTTCGAAAGGGGAATTTCGGCCGTCTCCATATCTTCGGGTATGGTGAAATGCATTTTAATACGAAGATCGGTGGTGAAACCAATGAGATCGACTTTCATCGCATGGTCTTGGGAGTCGGTTATGATTTCACGGATCGCATCAAGTTCAGGACTGAAGTGGACTTCGAGCATGCCTTTAAGGAACCAGAACTAGAATACGCCTACGTGGATGTTCTCGCGAGACCGATATTCAACGTCCGTGTCGGTAGCATCTTGGTTCCGATGGGCACCATTAATCAAAACCATGAGCCGCCCCTTTTCTACAGCGTCGAAAGGCCTCAGCTTTACCGCGAAATCATTCCCAGCTCATGGCAGGAAGGCGGCGTTGGTTTCTTTGGAAACTTAGGGAAGGGTTTGGATTATCAGTTGTACGCCATGTCGAGCTTGGAAGCGGCGACGATCGAAGATGGGGCCGTTTCCCGTAGCTTCACCGGTAGTGACGGATTTCATGACAGTTTCGGCCATGTCGGCGAACAGCCCGCTCGTGATTTCGCGGCGGCGGGTCGGCTTCAATACAAGGGCTTACCGGGCTTAAGAGTCGGCTCCTCCTTCTTTTTAGGAAATACGGGTCAGGGAAACCCCGCGATTGGAGGGGGTTTCATCGCTATGTTGGAAGGGGACGCTAAGTATAGTTTCGAGGGAATTGACCTTGAATCTCAGATCGCCTTTACCCATCTCTCGGACGCGGATAACATCAACAACGTCATCCTCGCCGTCGATCCGACCTTCACCGACTTCGTGGCCAAGCAGATGCTGGGGTGGTCCGTTGAGGGAGCCTATCATCTTTTTCATCACTTGATGCCTGAGACGAAGCACGACCTCGTGACATTCCTGCGCTATGAAAGCATCAATACCCAACACGCCATGCCCGCCGGTTTCGCCGCGGATCCGGCCAATGACCGTCAAACGATCACCGTTGGAGCCTCTTATATGCCCATTCCCCAGGTCGCATTCAAGGCCGACTACTTGTGGAATTGGAACCAGGCAAACTCAGACACGGACCGGTTCAATCTTGGAGTGGGTTTCTACTATTAAGGTAAATTTATGAGAATCGGAAGAGTGCGGGCCATACTTTTGGGGACTCTTTTAACCTTGCCATGGATTTTTCCGCATCTCCTTTCCATAGGATGTAGTTCCAGCCAGCGCCGTCGGGTTTAGCGCCATCCCAAGAAGCGGTCGGAGAAAGGCTATTTCAGGAGACGCGCTTCGCTTAATTTTTCGCCGCGAATTCAGGAGGCGATGTCAACCGAATCTTGACCACCGGTGATTCCGTGATGGATGCGCCCGGAAAATTCCTATCTATCCCGACGGCGGATCAGGCGGAACACACGGACCTAGGCCTATGGAACGTCTTCGCCAACGACGACATCACCGGCCCGCAAACGGCGCTCCGGACGCTTTTATGCGACGCATTCGCCCACCAAGTCAGCGTCGATTGTACGAACGCGGAGCTCTTGCCCCTGACGATCGCCCACTTCAAGACGCCAGGCTTGCGCGACTCGGGGCATTCAGCCCCTTACATGCATAACGGGCAGTTCGACGAGCTCTCGGACGTCGTTGACCACTACCGAACGATTAGCGATACGGCGTGTGCGAATGATCTGCGCAACCCCTCCCGAGAAATTTCCGGGATTCGCCTGGACGCTTCGGATACGGCGAACCTCGTGAAGTTCCTTAAGGCTTTAAACGAAGATTATGAATAGCCCACCCCTTGACTTTTGCACAGTGAAAAGGCTACGGCCAGACACTTCATGAAGTTTGCATTCAAAAAATGGGGTTTGTTTCTCTCGGCCGTATCGCTAGCAATGGCGGTTTTCGCGGCTCCTCTGCATGTCCATAAAGAGGGTGCGCCCCAAACTTCCCAATCCCATCAGGTAGGCTCGGACTGTTCCGTTTGCCATCTCCAGGGTCAGGCGCGTCATGTGATCGTGGATTCCGAGGTGACGTCTCTAGAATCTGGTTATCATTGGATCTCCACTTTTGGACTTCTAAAGAGTTCCTTCGTCTTCAGAAGTTTTCACTCGACTTTGTCCCGAGCGCCACCCCTTTCGTCCGTCATCCTCTCATAAGCGCTTCCGGCGCTATCTCAATAATTCATGTAAAATATGCCCATTTCCTTTGGAATCAGAGGCATTTTGAGGATTTTTTATGTCAGGTAATCATATTCGTTCGGCCGAAACCAGGCCGTCTCAGCGGCGCTCCCGGTTATATGGGGCGATTTGGGGAGAAGCATTTGCTGCGGGTCATGTGGGGTATCGAGAATGGAGGGCTAATGCCGATGTGGGTTTTAGACCCATGCTCGATGGTATAGATATAGAAGTGGGAGTGACAGGCGGGTGGAATTACCAGACCCGTGATTTAGGAGGCTACGTATCCGTTTCCTTCTCCCCCGGACAAAATTTGGAAATAGTTTTAAGAGGGCATGGCGGCTTCAGTTGGGGAGAGCCTTCTTCCGTAAGCCCGACTTTGGAGAGAGGTTACCATCTTTTTGGAGGCTTCCATGCGGGATATAGGCTGTCACAAGAAGTCGCCGCCGTCCTGCACGTCGATATCCATTATAATGACTTGGTGCCGCCCAACTCCGATGTCCACGCCAATCTGGGTTTTGAATTCGACCTGTCACCCGTGACTTTTGAGCTGGGTGCTGGTGTGGATGGAGAAGGGGGCTTGCAATTTATGACGGGAGCTTCCGTTGCTTTCAACCTCTTCCCCGCGGAAACGCATCATAATCCAGGATCTCATCATTAAGTACGAAACCTTCACGTTATTTTTAGAAAAATAGAAAAGGAAAATTTATGAAAAAAATACTGGTGATCTTATTGCTCTTATGGGGAGGCTTCCTTGGAGCCCAAGAAAAGAGCCCGCCTATCAACAAATTCATGCCTGACTTGAGCGTCATTGGGTCTCTAGGGGGAGGTTATTTTACGACAGACCCGACGGACGACGTAG
Source organism: uncultured Pseudomonadota bacterium (assembly GCA_964555055.1). Taxonomy (GTDB): domain Bacteria; phylum UBA10199; class UBA10199; order JACPAL01. The sequence goes on from CAZKQW010000003.1 coordinate 139,415, forward strand.
GCCATGACCCGACACGCACGGGTTTCACGCTCCAGGAAATAGAAGTCGCTTTGAGTTCCGTCATCGATCCCTATTTGAGAGGGGATGTGTATTTTTCGTTTCACGAGGAGGGCGTCGAGTTGGAGGAAGGCTATGTGAGCACTCTGGCCCTGCCTTATCGTCTGCAGGTCAAGGCCGGTAAGATGCTCATGCCGTTTGGAAGGCAAAATCAAAAACATCTGCATCGATGGGATTTTGCCGACAACATGCTGATCAATAAAGCCTTGTTGGGTCCGGAAGGCTTGAGTGAATTGGGCGTGAACGTCTCTTATCTTTTTCCCACGCCCTTTTTCCTTCAATTAGAGGGGGTTTTTGGCAATGGTGATAACGAAACAAGCTTTGGAGGTACCCGCAAAGAGGATTTCCTCTATCAAGGAAGACTTTCAACAAGTATTGACCTTCCTCATGATGTGACTCTCTTAGCCGGATACTCCTTGGCTGTTGGACAAAATAATACGGGATTAGGAAACGAGGGAAATGAAACCGTCATTAACGGGGGAGATTTATTCTTAAAATGGAAACCCTCCGCTCAAACCAGCCTTTCGTGGCAAACGGAATACATGAGGCGAGGTTATGAAGGCGAGACGGTGACGGACAAAGATGGTGGACTCTATACGTATGTCGACTATCAGTTTCTAAAACGTTGGCATGCGGGTCTTCGCTATGACCGTCTGGGGCTACCCGAGGGATTGATTCCGAAAGAGTGGAAAGTCACCCCGGCGATCGCGTTTGATCCCACGGAATTTTCACGAGTGCGATTACAGTATGGATACGACAAGGTAGGAACGGATCCCGCGATCCAGTCGGTCTTTTTACAATTGCAATTCAGCATGGGCCCCCATGGGGCGCACAACTTTTAAGGGGAATTTATGAAGAAAATAATGATTACGTTATGCGCCTTATTCGCCTCCGTATCAGTACATGCGAAGCTGAAGGTCGTGGCGACGCTCCCGGTGTTCGCATCGATTACGCAAGAGATCGGGAAGGATCAGGTCGACGTCGTGACTTTGGGTAAGCCGAGCCAGGATCCCCATTTTATCGATCCGAAACCTTCCTATGTCGTGGCTTTAAGTAACGCCGATGCCCTCGTCCATAGTGGTCTCGAGCTAGAATCGGGCTGGCTGCCTCCTTTGATCTCTCAATCGAGGAATTCTAAAATTTTGCCTCAAGCCCAGGGAAACGTCGATCTATCCGTGGGACTTGCGGTGCTTGAAGTTCCTTCAGGTAAAGCGGATCGCTCAGAGGGAGATATCCATCCATCGGGAAATCCCCATGTGTGGATGGACCCGCGCAATGTCTCGATCATGTCACAAACGGTGGCGGATCGTTTAGGGCGTCTTGACCCTCAAAAAGCGGCTTTCTTCCGATCTCAAGCCACGGATTTCCAGGAGCGATTATCCGCACAGATAAAACGATGGGAGGAGGCGGCCATGCCTCTTAGGGATCAGAACGTGATCACTTACCATAAGAGCTTCTCATATCTATTGAATTGGTTAGGCATGCGGGGTCGGGCGACCATCGAACCCAAGCCAGGCATACCTCCGAGTTCCTCCTATGTGGAAACTCTGACGCGAATTCCGGAACCCATTTTATCGATCGTCAGCGAGGACTATTACCCTAAAAAAATGCCGGAGTATCTTTCCGAAAAAATGCGTCGCCCTTGGCTCCACCTCGCGACCCAACCGGATCTTGGCGAGTCTTATACCCATTTCATCGACAGGACGGTGCAGGCGTTGAGAGGAGTCGCGGGGGAAGGTTCCAAGTGAGATTGGAGATAAAAAATTTAAGCTTTGGTTATCAGGAAGCTTTAGGCTCCGGATATACGCGTTCATGGTCTTCTCCCGTTTCTTTAGGCATTTGGGGCCCGAATGGATCGGGTAAAAGCACCCTGCTGAAAACCCTCGTAGGGCTCGTGGAGCCCTTTCAGGGGCAAGTGGCTTGGAAACGGGGAACGCGCCTGGCTTACGTGCCTCAGGAACTGGACCAGTCGTTTCAGGTGCCGATCTCCGTGCGTGAGGTGATGACGCAAATGTCGGCGGAAAATGCGGACTTTGAAAGCATCGTCTCTTCCTTGGAGCTATCGGACTTCCTGGAACAAAGTTGGTCCACGCTCTCTCGAGGCCAGAGGCAACGCACCCTTGTGGGCAGGGCCCTCATGAAAGACGCGGAGGTTCTTTTAATGGATGAACCTTTCAGCGCTCTCGACCAGCGCATGTCGGAACGGCTAGAGGCTTTGATCCTCGACTGGAGTCGCGAAAGGGATCTGATCCTCATCGATCACCAAAGAATCCGTTTAGAAAGAATCGCTCGGGAGATTTGGGAGTTATGAGAAAACTGCTTTGGATCACTTTGGGTGTATGGGGTTTAGCCACGGGTTTCCAATGGGAGGCGGCGCGAATGTTCGGAGAGTCTCCCAGGCTTTGGTATGAGCCTGTTTTAGCATCGTCGGTATGTGGAGGATTCGGGGCGGTTATTGGATTGTATTTAGTGATCAATCGGATGACTTGGACGGGCTTGGCTCTGACGCAGACTTCGGGCGTCGGTATTTTTTTGGCCTTTTTCGCCCTCTCTTTCTTGCCGCCGTCCGAGCCTTTGCACCACTTCCTGCCTCTAGTGATGGGGGGTAGCGCCGGCTTGGTGACTTTACTTTTTTTCATCGATTCTCAAGATAGGCTGGACCGAGGTCTTTTAACCGCAGTTTTCTATGTGGGGGCTGCGGCTTTCGTGTTGATCTTGGGGGATCGGGTCGTCGAAGGTCATCATGAGATTGAGAGTTTTCTCTTCGGTAATGCGGTGGCGGTCGGCCATCATGACTTTGGGGTTATGATGATTGCGGGAAGCGTGATGGGTGGCGTGCTCGTTTGGAAACACAAGCATTTTACGGCATTATCACTCGACGGGAACGATTACCAAGTTTCCGGTTACCGCCGCCGGCGCGATGCCATAGCGCTTTACGCCTTATTGGCCGCCGGCATCACCCTTTCCATGAAGACCGTGGGTCAACTCCCCGTATTGGGTTTCTTGGTGTTTCCGGTGGCCACCGCCGTCAGGACGAGCGGCTCTTTTCGCGACACTTGGAGAAAAGCCGTATTTCTAGGATTTATTTCGGGTCCTATGGGCTACTATATCTCCTATCTTTATTCGCTCCCGACGGGAGCTTCGATGGTAGCGGTAGGGTTATTCTATTATTCCACATCGTTTTGGAACGTTGACAGACACCTCAAGTGATATAGAGCGCACTCAAGATGGGTTTTAAGAAAAAATTACGGGTCTTTTTAGTGCTCGCGCTCGTTTCCCTGGGACAAGCTTATCCTTTCTCTGTGGCTTATTCCATGTCGGCTAAAAAGGCCTCCGTCTGCTGTTGCGCCGAGAAGAAATCGCACTGTGGATGCGGTCATAAAAAGGTGACGAAGAAATATTCCTGCCACCAAACAAAGACAGTCGGTTATAAACCCCTTTGCGGCGGGAAGACTCAGGAAGAGGTTTTGTCGTTTCGTACGGAGCCTTTTCTAGCCAATCATTTCAAGCCGACTTTCTTATTTTCCAATAAAGTCTTTTTTCAGAAATCCTGTTTTCAAAAAACAGACCACTGCGACCCTCCCGTGTCGCCTCCACCCCGAACTTAGTTCGTAGGTCCTGACCCTCATTCATCAACGAACCAAGGAATAGACTATGTGGAAACTCGTTATGGTTTCCTGCGGGATCCTGGCCTCCTTTCTTTTCCACCAACCTCTTTTTGCGCATGGAAATGGGGATGGCCATGACGATCTCGCATGGATCGGTTTCAGTAATATTTCAGGAAACAACGCTTTAGAAAATTCGACGTGTCTGATTTACGGCGCAGACCCAGCGTATCTGCAGCAAGCAATCGGATACCATAATGATCCTGTCGTCGAAAATGGGGATGATATCGCGGATCGGCGCTGCTATTGGAGCCTCATATTCATGGGCGCCCAGCCGATGATTCTCCCAGAGCCTCTCTCTTTCGTAGGCCAGCCGGCGCGTATCGCTTCCGGGGAAACTGTGGGTGTTTTGATCGCGCCTAATGTAGATGCTTCGACGTCGACAGGTTTCGTCCCGTTTTCTTTAGATGCCCGCGGTTTGAGAGATTGTCCTTTTCGCTTCGGGTATGGAGTCCGCGCGGAAGTGCGTCACTTGACGGTCGTGGTCGATAACCCTCGAAAAGCCTTTTGTCGGGATGACGGCACGACACCCTTATATGGATCTTTGACCAATGGCCATACCACGGAGATTTCGCAAATGCCGACCGATCTTCAATATGCACGTATCGATACCTCCGTAACAATCCAACCCCCAGTCACCTTTCCCGGATCTTCAACTGGTGGGTCAGGGGGAGGATTGGGTGGCGGTTCGGGGACAGGCTCGGGAGGAGCTACCCCTGGGTCGGGTGGTATGCCGGGGAGTGGGGGGATGGGCGGGGTTTCAGGGTCGGGGGGCTTTGCGAGCGGTGGCTCGGGCGGGCTGACGGACCTCGGAACTGGGGGGAGTGTGGGCTTGGGAGGGGCCGCTGTAGGGAGTGGCGGCCGCGATTCTCAGCCCGATGAACAACACACGGCACCCACGGCGACATACGCCGTGATGACCCGGATAAATTCTGGCGGGTGTAACCACCTTCCTTAAAAGGAGTCTTTATGAATACGATTAGAGCTTTTACGGTTTCTTCATGTGTAGCCCTTGGAGCTTGCGATACACCTCCATTAAATTCAGTACCCCATTCTGATGATGCGGTTGTGGATGCAGCTTCCGCTTACGATGTCGCATTGCAGGATGGATTCCGAGGGGAAGATCAGCTGGTGAGGGATGTCTTTAAGCCTTTGGATAGGGCTGAAGGCGTAACATTCGATGCTGCAAATTCTTTGGATGCGAGTGTCGATACCGATCATAAGATCGATAGGGACTCGGGAGATTCTTTAGATGTAGCGCCTGAGTCTGCCGTGGGTGCCTTTGATTCCATGGTGACGTCGGGAGTCGCTCGACCTTTAGGAATCACCCTGCCATGCGCCGTCAGCGATATGGAGCCTTACATGGGGCCCGACGGTCGTCTGAATTTACTGGCTATTTGTGGAGGTAGCGGACCTCAGCGTTTAGTGCATGTATCAAATGTCTTTGCGACTTTTTCAGGAGCCTCTCCCATGCAAAGGCGCTTTATCGATATCCCACCCACCACGAGTGAGTTAAAAGATTTGATTAAAATAAACGACGGCACGCCATCCCAAGCGTACGGTCAGTGGGCGGTAATCGCCGGAAATGCGCTTTATAGGGTGACTCCGGGTCAAGGAAGTATTCAAGCGACGTTTCCGCCAGGCCATCAAGATGGAGTGGCAGGGTTATTCTTTGGAGACCGCCTTTACGTTGCCACGACTTTCGGCTTAGAGGGAGAGGTTTTGGGTTATACGCAAATGGCCTCAGGTGCTTTTACCTTAAGGTCAACAGTCTCGGATGCGGGTGCTTCTCACACCCATATTAATTTGAGAGCTCCCGTAGTCGCCATGGAAGGGACTTTACCGTCCAGCACCTACGGTGAGGTAAGGTGGGCTTTGACCATGCTTTCGGGAGCTCTATCCTTGGTTGGGTTCAATGTCAGCACGGATTCTCCCATAGGAGGGAGAGCTTATTCGGGAGCCAGACCGATCGCGCAAACCGAATTGTCCCGCACGGGAGATGGTAGATATGTTGTTTTTGGCACTCAAGATCATCGTCTCTATGCCGTGAATGTCAGTGGGCCTCCCGCTTCACTTGCGACCCCCTCCATCATACCTTTAGCTAATGCATCGGGAATTACGGACGTCCGAACTCATGGAGGGAGATCTTATGCCTCCACGAATTCAGGGACCGTATTTGTTTATTCGATACCGGATGGAGTCCTGCGAGAAACTATCACAACAGGAAGCCTTTCGATCCGAGCGGTGGAAATAGCCCCTGGTAACGGGATAGAGCCGTCACGGATCATTTTTGCCCTGGAGGGGGGAGCGCTTTATGCGGCGAATTTATAGTCTTTTAGTCCTTTGTCTTCTGGCGACTCACGCACAAGCCCACCATGCCACAGGCCACGGGATGAGCGGGCCTTCCTTTAATCCCATCACGTCCGTTCGTTCTCCGAGGACGATTGTTGGTTTCGGTATCAATGCCGATGCTCTTGATGCGGATCAAGGTTATGCCGTCACTTATAAATTGAACGGTGAATATGCTTTGACGCGCCGATTCAGCGTAGGTGCGGTCGTTCCTGTGAGCACGGTGCGGACGACAGGGTTGCAAAATACCGGCTTGGCCGATTTGAACCTCATCGCTAAAGGAACTCTTTTCAAAAAAGGAGGCTTCCTTTTGCTGGGGAACGGGACCTTATCGTTGCCGACCGGCCCCGAGAATTCTGGCTTAGGTTCGGGAGACGTGCTTTTTTCTCCGGCACTCACCGTGCTCAAAAACCTATCCCGCTTCGGCTTATTCGTGAACGCCGGGTCGACGATGGCCTGGGCGTCTGAAACGCGTCCATCCCTTGACTACGCCGTGGGCGCTATCGCGACTCTTGTGACGGGGGAATATCCACTAGAGGCGGTAGTATCTGTGCAAGGCAATAGTATTTTCGCGAGCCATACGTTTCAAAATGGTTCCACCAAGCTCTACCTGAATCCGGCGTTGGTATTCCCATTGGGAGAATCTTCCCGGCTGACGGTGGGAGGTAAGTTCGCTTTGGCCGATGATTTAAAGCTCAAACCAGGAGTGGTGTTATCGACAAACTCGACGGCTCTCTTCACGGATGTTAGAGCGTCCGTCTTAACAACCATCGATTTTTTCTTTTAGGAGATATTTATGAAGAAGATTCTTTTTCCTTGTCTGATTTTTTTAGCTGCGTGTGGTGGGAGTAGTTTGTTGGACCCTAATTCCGATATGGGCGCGACCGGTACGCTGAGCGTAAGCGTTATGCATCATAAGTCCGATGGCGGCACAAGCGCAACGACTGGAGGTATAAAGACATTCACTAACAATGAAGGGTATCAAATTTCATTAAGCGAAGCCGAAATCGGTTGGAATCGCTTGGTATTAGTTTCCGGAGGATTTTCTTCTGAGTGTGTTGCAGGGCGTGACGTAACCCTGAATCTTGCCGGTGCGGATGACATATTGGATGCGGATCTTAGCCGCATCTCCGTATTGACTAACCAAAGCATTCAACAGATCAATTATTGCCGTTATCAAATCGTTTTCGGACCAACGACGCCTCCGAGTGGGTTGCTCCTAGATGATGACGACTTGAGGTCTAACGCTCATTCCGTCGGAGGGGTACCGTCAGGCAGCGCGGCACCCACGACGGCCACGTATCATTTACAAGGGACTTGGAGTCGGGGAGAGGCTTCGGGAACATTTCATTTCGAAAGGACGGATACGATTACGCTCTTACCCAGGAATTTTCGTGTCATCGAATCGGGCTCAGTCGTGAATCATCCGTTACATTTTCACGCAGGTTCGACCCATGAAGATCTTAGCTTTGAGTTGCATTACGATACTTTATTCTCGGGGATTGATTTTGCGTCCCAAAGCCCGGCAGAACAGCAGAATCGGTTGAATTCGAATGTATCCGACAGCGTTCACCAAACCGTCACGAGTGATTAAGGAGGGATTATGGACATGGATCGCGAGGACCTGCGGGTCATCATTAAAGAAGTTATCAACGAGTTGAGCACGTCCGTTGAGCTAGCGACTAAATGGGACGGGGGCGAGCTCATCCTCAAGCCCGCCGGTGAGGGCGTTCAGAGCAAGTCGCTGCCGATCGATACGTTCTTCCATAAGATCGTCATGGTGCGAAACCAGCTTAGGGTCTTGGAGCAAAAAATAAACGCCCACCCCAAGATGACCGAATCCGAAAAGGTCGAGATGCAGCAGTACGTCTCTCGCTGCTACGGCAGCCTCACCAGTTTTAATGTCCTCTTCAAAAAAGAGGACGACCGGTTCAAAGGCAGCGGTTCATCCGAATGAATCCGATCACTCTTTTATCTTCATCCGATACCCTACCCCCGGTTCGTTGATCAGGAGCTTGGGACGCGCGGGATTCGCTTCGATCTTGTGGCGAAGTTGGTGCATGTGGACCCGGAGGTAGTGGCCTTGGTTGACGTAGGAAGCGCCCCAGACCTCGTGCAGTATTTGCTGTTGCGTGACGACTTTCCCCGCGTTCTTCGCCAAAAAAACCAGGATCTTGTACTCCGTCGGCGTGAGGTGCACCTCTTCGTCCTTGAGGAAGACTTGGCGCCTCGGGAAATCGATCTTCAAAGGACCGTTCTCGAAAACGGGCTTTTCGTTCTCCTTATTGGAGTGCCGCAAGGCCACGCGGATGCGCGCGAGGAGTTCGCCGATCCCGAACGGTTTGGTCAGGTAGTCATCGGCCCCCAAGTCCAAGGCATCGATCTTATCGGCCTCGCGGTCGCGGGCCGTGAGGACAATGAGTGGAGTTTTCGACCAACCGCGGATCTGTTTTAGGATATCCAAACCGTCCCCGTCAGGTAGCCCGAGATCCAGGATGATGAGATCGGGATTGCGCATCGCGATTTCCGAAAGGCCGGTCTTGCCGTCCACGGCTGCGAAGCAATGGTAGTCGTTGCTTTCCAAGCCGACCTTCAAGAAGCGTTGGATTTGCGGATCGTCTTCGATCACGAGAATGAACGTTTTTTTGGATGTCATAAGGGTAACGAGAAGTAAAAGACACTTCCCCCTCCGTCGCGCCTCCGGACGCCGATGCTTCCCCGATGCGCCTTCACGATACCAGCGCAAATGGCCAATCCTAAGCCGGTGCCCAAACGGTCTTGGCGTCCGCTGCGGTAGAATTTCTCGAACACGCGCTTCTGGTCCTCCTCCGAGACGCCGGGCCCTCGATCCAGAACTTCCACCGTGACATGGTCTCGTTCCGCGCGCATCGTCACTTCGATCGGCGAATCGACCGGCGCGTAGCGTAGGGCGTTTTCGATGAGATTCACGAAGACCTGTTCCAAAAGGAGTTCGTCGAACGGCACGAGAGGGAGGTTGTCCGGGATGTCGGTTTTCACCACGCGCGTTTGGATGAGGGATTCAAGCCGATCGAGGGCGCTTCCCAAGATCTCCTCGAGCGAATGCAATTCCCGGTGGGCGTTCACCGGCCCCGATTCGATGCGGGTGATTTGGAGGATATTCGTGACGAGGCGATTCAAGTGGTGGGATTCCTCGTTGACCATCTCTAAAAGCCGGCGTCGGTCTTCTGAGGAGAGCTTATCTTCTTGTGTCAAAAGCGTGCTGGCGGCGCCCTCGATCGACGTGAGGGGCGTGCGGAGGTCGTGGGAGACCGAGCTCAGGAGGGTTGTCATGAGCCCCTCACGCTCCGCTTCCTTTTCGGCGGCGACCGCTTCCTCGGCGAGCATGGCCCTTTCGATCGATAGGGCGGCTTGGCTAAGGACGCTCTCGATGAAGTTGACCTCTCCCGAGTCGAAACCGGGTTCGCCGGCTTCCGTCTCCTCTCCCGTCCTCAAAGGCCTCAACCCAACGACGCCGACGACGCCACGTGTGGCGACGACGGGGAAAAAAATAGCCTTTGCGGAGGACAAGGTCCCCGTTCCTAATCCGGCCATCTTGGCGTTTTTCACGACCCATTGGGCCACGGCTTGGTCGCTGGGGGTGAAGTGCCATTGCGGATTGCTGTGGGCTTCTAAGAACAATAAATCCGGTTCCGTGCCGAGGAGCATGACGACGTCCGCCGAGACGGATCGGGAGAGATGCCTCACCACGGCGTGCGGGATTTCGCGGAATTTCGGATCCTTCAAGATTTCCCGGCTGAGCGCGTAGAGGCTTGCGGTGAAGTGTTCTCGAGCCGACGCCGCTTCCGCGCTTTGACGGAGGCGCACCATCAAGCGACTCGTCAAGGCCGTGACGGCGAACATGACCAGGAAGGTCACGATGTAGCGCGCGTCGTGCACGCTGAAGGTCAGGTAAGGGGGGACGAAGAAGAAGTCGAAGGCGGCGATGCTGACCGCGGACGCGGCGATCGCGGGTCCCTGACCGTACCGGAGCGCGATCAACACGTTGATCAATAGGTATGTCATGGCGAGGTTGATGATTTCGAATTCCGGAAGGAAAATTTTGAATAAGGCCGTCCACGCCGTCATGAGGAAAAGGGACGTGACGTAGGGCCTCCAATCGATGGAGCGCTTGCGCTTGAATAAAGCCGAGGTCGAAAGGGGCTTTTCCTGGGCGTCGCTCGAGATTGAATAGACGTCGATGTCTCCGCTTCCCCGCAGGAGACGGTCGACGAAGGAGCCGAACAGAAAATCCTTCCAACGAGGATGGGTGGGTTTGCCAAGGACGATCTTGGTGACGTTCTTTTCGCGCGCGAACTTCAACACTTCCTCGCCGATGTCCGTCCCTTGCAGGACGACCGTTTCGGCGCCGAGCGATTCGGCGAAGCGCAGCTGTTTTTCGATAGCGTCCCGTGCCTCGGTCGTCGTCTTCTGGTGGAGCTTTTCGACGTAGACGGCTACCCACGGCGCCTTAAGGGTATGGGCGAGCTCTTTCGTACGGCGGATCAGGACCGCCGAAAAGGGGCTGGGACCCACGCAGACCAAGCAGCGTTCCACGGCCTGCCAGATGTCCTGGACGGCGTGGAGCGTGCGGTATTGGTGCATTTGCAGATCCACGCGTTGGGCCGTCTTGCGCAAGGCTATCTCGCGCAGGGCTATGAGGTTGCCCTCGCGGAAGAAATTCTCCTGAGCCCGCTGTGCCTGTTCGGAAAAATAAACCTTACCCTCTTGCAGCCGTTGAAGGAGTTCAGGGACGGGTAAATCAATCAACTCGATCTCGTCGGCTTTATCAAAAATATGGTCCGGCACCGTCTCGCGCACCACAACGCCTGTGATCTTCGCGACGGTGTCGTTCACGGTCTCCAGGTGTTGGGCGTTGAGCGTACTGTAGACATCGATGCCGGCTTGCAAAAGTTCTTCGATATCCTGCCAGCGTTTAATATTCCGACTATCGGGCGTGTTGGTATGGGCGAGCTCGTCGATTAGGATAAGGGTCGGCCGTCGCGCGAGGGCGGCGTCGATGTCGAACTCCGAGAGTTTCACACCACGGTGGTCGGCTTCCCGGAGCGGAATGCGTTCGAGGTCCGAAAGGAGGGCGGCGGTATCGGATCGCCCATGGGTCTCGACGACGCCGATGACGATGTCCGCGCCCTGTTTTTTCCTGCGTTGGGCGGCCGAAAGCATCGCGTACGTCTTACCCACTCCGGGGCAGGCGCCGAAGAAAATCTTTAACCGACCGCGTCGCTTGCCATCGTCGAAATGGGAATGGGAAACGGCGGCGAGAAGGCGGTCGGGATCGGGGCGAGTCTCCGTCATCACCATATGAGTTTACTGTAAGTTCAGCCCCGATGGTGAGTAAAGAAATTGTTAAAATCACGGGATGGCATAAGCCTTTTTGAGGGCGAGATTCACTGCCAACACGTTTACGCGGGGCTCGCCCAATAGGCCGAAGGTACGCCCTTCCGTATGGTCCTTCAGGATTCGGCGGATCTCGGTTTCAGTCGTATGATTCTCCCGGGCGAGGCGCGAGACTTGGTAGTCTGCGGCAGCTGGGGAAATATGAGGGTCGAGGCCGCTTCCGGATGCGGTGACCAGGTCGATCGGGATTTTTTTCGGATTATCGGGATCCATCGCTTTTAAAGCGTCGACGCGCGCCTTAGCGTTAGCGACGAGGATAGGATTCAAAGGGCCTAGATTACTTCCCGAGGAGGCGGCGGCGTTGTAGGCGGGAGTCGTTGCGGAGAGACGTCCCCAGAGGTAGCGCGGGTCCGTGAAGTTCTGGCCGATCAGTTCCGAACCGACGAGACGACCGGTTTTCTCCTCAATGATAAGGCTTCCGTCCGCTTGCTTGGAGAAAAAGGCCTTGGCGATCAGAGTGACGCCTAAAGGGTATAAGAGACCCGTGAGTAGAGTCAGGACAAGCAAGAGAATGAAACCGCGTTTGATGTCTTTCATAAGATCTCCTTAGCCTTCGTCACATCCAATGCCCTATCAACATATCGATGAGCTTGATACCGATGAAGGGAGCGACCAATCCGCCCACTCCGTATACCAGCAAGTTTTGGCGCAAAAGCTTGTAGGCCGCCACGGCCCTGTAGGAGACGCCCTTTAACGCCAAGGGGACGAGGGCGATGAGAATCAATGCGTTGAAGATGACGGCAGAGAGAATCGCGCTCTCCGGTGTTTTCAGGTGCATGACGTTTAAATGTCCCAAGACGGGGTAGGTCGCCACGAAGCACGCCGGGAGGATGGCGAAGTATTTCGCCACGTCGTTGGAAATGCTGAAGGTCGTGAGGGCCCCGCGCGTCATGAGGAGCTGCTTGCCGATATGCACCACTTCCAGGAGCTTTGTGGGATTCGAGTCCAGATCGATCATGTTGCCGGCTTCCTTGGCGGCTTGCGTGCCCGTGTTCATTGCGACAGCGACGTCGGCTTGGGCTAAAGCAGGCGCGTCGTTCGTACCGTCGCCCGTCATCGCCACTAAAGAGCCTTTTGCTTGGTACTCACGGATGAGCTTGAGCTTCATTTCGGGGGTCGCCTGAGCCAGGAAATCGTCCACGCCCGCTTCCGCGGCGATCGCCGTGGCCGTTAGCGGGTTATCGCCCGTGATCATGACCGTCTTGATGCCCATGAGGCGGAGTTGGGCGAAGCGTTCCTTGATCCCGCCTTTGACGATGTCTTTGAGTTCGATGATGCCTAAGACATGTTCCCCTTCGGCCACGCACAAAGGCGTGCCGCCTTTGCGTGAAATGTCGTCCGCGATCTTGCGGACGGCGTCCGGTATCTTTCCGCCTTTCGAGGCGATGTAGGCTTCGACCGCATCGACGGCTCCTTTGCGAATTTCGCGACCCTCAAAATCAACACCGCTCATGCGGGTTTGGGCGGTGAAGGGGACGAAACGAGCGTTGAGCTGATGGATGGGACGTTCGCGCAAGCCGTATTTTTCCTTGGCGAGGACGACGATGCTGCGGCCTTCCGGCGTTTCGTCCGCTAGAGACGAGAACTGGGCGGCTTCGGCAATTTCCGTTTCTTGTACTTCGGGAGCGGGATGGAAGGCAGTCGCTTGGCGATTGCCCAAAGTAATCGTTCCCGTCTTATCCAAGAGGAGGACGTCGACGTCGCCAGCCGCTTCGACGGCTCGACCGGACATCGCGATCACGTTGGCCTGCACAAGACGGTCCATGCCCGCGATGCCGATGGCCGAGAGCAAGCCGCCGATCGTCGTCGGAATGAGGCAGACGAGGAGAGCGGCGAGCGCGGTGACCGTGATGGCAGATCCTTGGTTTGCGACGGAAACGCTGAAGAGGGAAAAGGGAAGCAATGTGGCGCAGACGACAAGGAAAATGAGAGTCAAGGCGACGAGTAGAATATGGAGGGCGATTTCATTGGGCGTCCGTTGGCGTTTCGCCCCTTCCACCAGGGAGATCATCTTATCCAAGAAAGTTTCCCCGGGATTCGCCGTGATCCTGACGATCAACCAATCGGAAAGGACGCGCGTGCCCCCCGTGACCGCGCTCCGATCGCCGCCGCTTTCCCGGATCACGGGAGCGCTCTCACCGGTGATGGCGCTTTCGTCCACGGAAGCGACGCCTTCGATGACTTCCCCGTCGCAGGGGATGAAGAAGCCCGTTTCGACCAGGACGATGTCGCCTTTGCGGAGTTCGGTCGCGGGCACGCTGCGGTGCTTGGCGTGCAGTTCCGGCGTTTCCAATTTAACGGCCATGATGTCTCGTCGTGATTTCCGCAGCGAGTCGGCTTGGGCCTTGCCACGGCCTTCCGCCATGGCTTCGGCGACATTCGCGAAATAAACCGTGAACCAAAGCCACAGGGAAACCCAGAAGATCAAGCTAGCGTTCGCCTCCCCATGCCCGATCAGGGCCATGACGAACAGGACGCTGGTCATGAGGCTCCCGATCTCCGTCACGAAGAGGACTGGATTGCGGAGCAAGTAGGCGGGGTTCAACCGTACGAAGGAATCCCAAAGGGCTTGCTTCAGGAGAGGACCCTGAAAGACGGAAACATTTTTCTTAGCCATAGCCGTATCCTTTCGCGGAAAGGTCACTCGAACCATTCCGGCTTTAAGAGAGCCACCGTTAAATAAACGAACAACGCCGTCGCCACGACGCCGGAAACGAAGTAGAGTTCGCTCATAAACTATTCCTCCCCCAAGCGTTCGCACATCTCTATGAAGAGCCAGGTCAGCCCGAAAAATCCCGTTCCGAATGCGATCATGATGATATCCATCATAAAACCTCCTTGGTTTCCTTTAAGGAAAAGTGAGTTGCAGATGCTCGACGACTGGACCCAGCGCTAAAGACGGGAGGAAGGTCAGCGAACCCACGATCACCACGACGCCGATCAGCAAAAAGACAAAGAGAGGCGTATGTGTGGGTAAAGTTCCAGAGGACGGTGGGATTTTCCTTTTCCGCGCGAGAGATCCGGCGATTGCCAGGATCGGTATGATGATCCAATAGCGCCCAATCAGCATGGCGAGCCCTAAAGCCGTATTGTAAAATAGGTTGTTAGCGCCGAGGCCGGCAAAGGCGCTTCCGTTGTTCCCCGCGGCGGACGAGAATGCGTATAGGATTTCGCTGAAGCCATGGGCTCCCGGATTGGAAATCGTAGCCTTTCCGGCTTCCGTGGAGACTCCGATGGCCGTCCCGATTTTAATGGACACGGCGGGAATCAAGAGAGCGATCGAGGCCATTTTGGTTTCGAAAGCCTCCACTTTTTTCCCCAAATACTCCGGCGTGCGCCCTACCATGAGACCCGCGATGAAAACGGCGATGAGGGCGTAGATCAGCATTCCGTAAAGTCCCGAACCGACGCCGCCAAAAATAATTTCCCCCAACTGAATCAACCACAGGGGAACAAAGCCGCCCATCGGGGTGAACGAATCGTGCATCGCATTAACCGAACCGTTCGAGGCCGCCGTGGTGACGGTGGCCCAGAGGGCGGAGTTGACGATCCCATAGCGCGTCTCCTTGCCCTCCATATTGCCGCCCGCATGAGCTTCGGAACTTTTTGAAGAGACGTTTTGATCAATCAAGGAAGCCCGACCATTTTCAGCGACAAGGGCATTAAAAGCGGGGTTTCCGTTTTGCTCCGAAACGATGGCGACGCCGAGCAAGGCTACGAGGATGACGGTCATGGTGGCGAGGATAGCCCAACCTTGCCGCGTGTCTTGGACCATCTTTCCGAACGTATAACAAAGGGCCGCTGGGATCAGAAGAATGGAAATCATTTGCAGAAAATTAGACAGGGGCGTCGGGTTTTCGAAGGGGTGGGCGGAGTTCGCGTTGAAGAAACCGCCGCCGTTCGTCCCCAGTTGCTTGATCGCGACTTGCGATGCGACGGGACCGACCGCCAAAGTTTGCACGCTGGTCGTCTGAGTTTGATGGTCTTGAGTGACGCGCAGAGGCTCCACTAACGCCACGGTTTGGTAAGGTTTAAATGTTTGGACGACGCCCTGGGAAACGAGGACGACCGCTAAAACCAAAGAAAGCGGCAGCAAGACGTACACCACGCCCCTCACGGTATCGGCCCAAAAATTCCCGATACTGGAGGCCATTTGCCGGACGAAGCTTCGGATCAACGCGACCACCACGGTTATACCGACGGCGGCCGATACGAAATTTTGCACGGTCAACGCCATCATCTGCGTGAAATAGCTCAGGGTGGTTTCGCCGCCATAACCTTGCCAGTTGGTGTTCGTGACGAAACTCACCGCCGTATTAAAGGCTGAATCCGCGCTCACTGAGGGTAACGCTTGGGGATTCCAAGGGAGGAGGTCTTGCAGTCGTTGAATCGCATAGACGACGAAAAAACCCAGGAGGTTGAAGACGAGAAAGACGCCCGCGTAACGCTTCCAGGACATTTCCTCCTCCGGATCGATTCCGGCGATCCGGTAAACCCCTTTTTCGACGGGCTTCAGAAAAGACGCAAACCTTGGGATCTTTCCCTCGTAGACGGACGCCATGTAGGAACCTAGGGGCTTCACGAGAAGTCCAAGGACCGCCAGGTAGAATACGATTTGTGCTAGACTATTCGTCGTCATGGGTTCTCCTTAACGACTGCGTATCCATCGGATGCCGAGGTAAAAACCCAGGATGAAAATAAGGGTCAGAGCCCCGTAAAAAGCGGTATCACTGAGGGAGAGTGTCTCCTGGACGTTGCGGATGTGCTCTAAAACCGGGAGCGGAACGGCCACCCAGGCTCTTTCTTTCGATCTCACCAAGTTACGCATAAACCGCCCTCCGTTTCTCCGGAAAAGATAAGATCCGGAGGGGGCGTTGTCGCGTTAAGAAAAAGAATTAAGAGTCAAGAATGTGTTAAGCTTTTTCGTTAAGACGCTTCTAGGATACGGATCGGCAGGACCATCGCGTTCATGCCGGCGAACTGCAGACGACGCTGGATGGAATAGGCGGTTTCGTTATGGAGTATCTTTTGAAACCACTTTTCCCTTTCAAAGATGAGCTTGCCCGCGAAATAGACGCTGTTGGGGAAAGCCTTGGAAATGTCCCGGCATAAGATCTCCGCCACGGAAGACGCGTCGACGCCTATGTCCATTCGGTAATCGGCGGCGAATCCGAGACTTTGGGCCAAGACGACGTAGCGCTGGAGACTCTCTTTGGTTTTTTGTCGGACTTCCTCCACGGCCTCCACGTTTTTAAAAGAGGCTGAGTCGATCACTCCTACGGAAACGAAAATAATGTTTTTAAACGTACCCGGAAAAATCTTCTGGATCGAGAGAAGTGAATGCACCCCGAGACCCGAGTAGGATCCCACCAGCAATGCCGCGGTCTTATCGTTGGCTTTCATCTCAGGCGCAGACGTATCACTTGAGAGGGGAATGTCTCCCAAGGCTACGTCCAAATGTCGCAGGTTTTCCTGAATAGATTGATAATGGTTGCGTACCCACGCGCAGAGACCCACCATGACAAAGGTCAAAAGAAGAGTGATCCAGCCGCCTTCCCCGAATTTTTCGTAAATCGTGATTACCAAAATGGTGACGCAGAGGACGAGGCCGATGATGAAAATCGTGATCTTCTTCTTCCAATCCGCGTGCTTTCGACGCTCCATGATCCAGTAACGACACATCGCCAGTTGGCTGAGAGAGAATGTGAGAAAGACGTTGATGGAATACATGACCACCAAATGGGAGACGTCGCCATGCGTGTAGAGAAGGGCCAAGATCGATGTCGCTCCCATTAGTAGGATTCCGTTTTGGACGGTCAAGCGGTCGGAGAGTTGCGCAAAGCGATGGGGAAGCCATGAGTCGCTCGCCATATTGGCCATGACGCGAGGTCCGTCGATGAACCCCGCTTGAGCCGCGACGAATAGTAAGAACGCTTCTGAAATCAGAGTAATGAGGATGAAAGGTCGGCCTAAGTTGAACCCTAAGAAATGAAAATCGCCGGCGAATTTTTCGGCGAGCACGGCGTTCATGGTTTTACCCGCCATGGGCGTGACGTGAAGGAGTAGATAGGCGATGACGAGTCCGGACGCGGTCAAGGCGAGCGAGA
This sequence comes from uncultured Pseudomonadota bacterium, assembly GCA_964555055.1. Lineage (GTDB taxonomy): Bacteria > UBA10199 > UBA10199 > JACPAL01. The sequence goes on from CAZKQW010000003.1 coordinate 157,029, forward strand.
AAGCCATCATGACCATGGTCTTCTTGCCCGTCTCTACCTTGGGCTCACGCATGATCATGAGTCCGTTCGAGACGGCTTCGATACCGGTGTAGGTACCACCACCCATCGAGTAAGCGCGCATGAGAAGAGCGACAACGCCGATCCAGCCGAGGCCGCCGGTGCCTAAAGACGGTGCCTGAAGACTCTCGCTGAATCCGCGCTGCACTTCCTGTACGACGATCGGGATGTCGTTGACCCGACATGCAATGGCCCCCACGATCAAGATGATATGTGTGATGACGAAGACAAGGAAGATGGGAGTGAGGAGAGTGACGGATTCCTTTACACCTCTTAAGTTCAGTAAAATAAGGAGTACGATGGTAGAGAGTTCGACAAAAAGTTTAAGAGGTAGGAACCCAAAAAGGGAGCCATGAGCCAGTCCTGGAGGGAGAAAACTAAAAACCGCATCGGCCCCAGCCGCGATCGAGATTGAGATCGTGAGAATGTAATCGATGACGAGGGCCGAGCCGGAGACGACGCCTGCGTATTTCCCTAACAAACGTGTTGCCACCACATAACCTCCGCCACCGAAAGGGAAGTGTTCGATGATGCGGCTATAGGAATAAAAAATGATAAGGACGGTAAGTGCCGTCGCCAACGCTAAGACTACGGCCAGGTACGTATGCGAACCCAACGCCTTAAAGGCTTCTTCCGGACCGTAGGCCGAGGAGGAGAGCCCGTCGGCTCCCAGTCCCACCCACGCTAGAAAGGCGATGAGGGAGACTTGGTGAAAGACGTCGTGGTCATTGATGTCGCGTTTTTTGCCGATGAGGAGGCGTTTGATGAAATCCATGGCCCGGCTGGCTAACGGGGGGTCGGAGCGGGGTCGAGTTAAGAAAGTGTTAAGGTTCCAGGAATTTCTCTATCTGTTTTACCGATCGGGTCGTGACGACGTCCTCTTTCGTCAACCACGCCTTTCGGGCCATGCCGACGCCATAGCGGTAATCGCTCAACCCATGGATGGAATGGGCGTCGGGGTTGATGGCGACCTTCACCTTCTTTTCCTTCACGTACGGTCCCCAGCGCCAATCGAGGTCGAAGCGGTGCGGGCTGGCGTTGAGTTCGATCATCTTTCCGAAATCGGAGGCGGCGTCGATGATCCGTTTCATGTCGACGGCGTAGCCTTCGCGGCCCAGGAGGAGGCGGCCGGTGGCATGTCCCAGCATGGTCGTGTGCTTGTTCTTCAAAGATTTAATGATACGATCAGTCATTTTCTTTTCGGGCATCGTAAAATTCGAATGGACGCTCGCGATGACGAAATCGAAGCGTTCCAGGATTTTTTCGGGATAATCCAAAGACCCGTCCGCCAGGATATCCGACTCGATGCCCCAAAAAATCCGGATCTTGGACGTCTTCCGTAATTTTTCGATTTCCTTCTCCTGGGCCAAGACGCGTTCGACTTCCAATCCGTGCGCGTAGGCCGCGCTCCGGCTGTGGTCCGAGATGCCGACGTAATCCAGGCCCAGGCGCTCCGCTTCTTCGATCATCTTCTCCAAAGGCGCCGTCCCGTCGCTCCACGTCGAATGCACGTGGAAGACGCCCTTTAAATCCTTCTCTTCCACGAGAGGGGGAATAGGGCCCTTTTCAGCGGCTTCGATCTCGCCCATTCCCTCGCGGATTTCCGGAGGGATGTAGGAAAGACCGAGCTTCGCGAAGATCTCCTCTTCATTTTTGCAGGCGACGGGCTTTTCGCCCTTGAAGAGACCATATTCGTTGAGCTTGAAGCCGTAATCCTTGGCACGGGAACGGAGCTGGGTGTTATGCTCCTTCCCGCCGGTGAAATAATGCAGGGCGAAGGGGAATTCCTTCTTATCAATGACGCGCAAATCCACTTGGATGCCCGACCCTTTGAGGGTGACCGACGCTTTCGTCTCGCCTGCGCCCAAGACCGTCTCCACTTCCGGCCTATGGACGAAGTCTTGGATGACTTTTTCGTGGTTTTTGGCGCTGACGAGGAGGTCCAGGTCGCCGATCGTCTCCCGACGCCGTCGGAGGCTTCCGGCGATTTCGCACCGAGTGACTTCGGGATGTTTTCTTAAGGCGGCGGCGAGGTCTGTGGCCGACTCAAAGGCCTCGTCGAAGAGGTGGCGTGAGGCGTATTGACGGAGATGCTGGAGACCTTCTAGGATTTTCTGTTCGCTCTTCGCGCCGAAATGCTCCAGTTGGGAAATGCGGTGATCCTCGCAGGCCTTTTGTAGTTTTTCCAACGAGTCGATCTTGAGCCGATCGTAGAGGAATTTCGCCTTCTTAGGCCCGACTCCCGGGACTTCGATAATCGTCAAGAGTCCCGCCGGGACCTTCTTCTTCAAATCTTCGTAATAAGGAAGACGGCCGGTGGTCACGAGGGTCGTGATCTTCTCGGTGAGGGCTTCGCCGAAGCCGGGCAATTCCCCGAGGGCTGCGGTCGCGACCAAGTCCTTCAGGTCCTCCGCCTGGCTTTCCAGGGTGCGTGCGGCGTTTTCATAGGCGCGGACCTTAAAGGGGTTCTCGCCGGTGAGCTCCAAGAGCACGGCGATTTCCTTCAGGATCGAGACAACTTCGTCCTTAGTTACGTTGACGTTCGGCACTCAGCCAAAATGCCCTGTCTTGTAGAAATTGTCCAAGAGAAGATCTTTTTGGCGGTAGCGTTCCACGGTCCAAGCGGATAATTCCTTCTCGTTTTTGGGGAGATCGGCGATCGGAAACCGCCGTACGTTCAAATACACGACTTTCACGTGCCCTTTGATCCAATCGCTTAACGTCGGTGTTTTTCCGATGTAGCCGATCGTCATGTCGTAAACGGCGTGGGCGTGGTCGCCTAGGCCTTGGACGGTGGAGACGAAGCCCTTCGTGCGCGGCAGGAGGACGTGGTTCAAAAGAGGCATGCCTTGCTTGGCGGCGTAAGCCTGGCTGCGCTCCTTTTTCGCCTGCGTGAACCGCGTGCCTTCCAGGAAGGAAATGACCCAGACGGGAATCTTGTAACGGATCACTTTTTGGAAGACGGCTTGGATCTTGTTCTTATCGTCAGTCCAGTTCCTCTTGATGAAGAGGCAATCGAGGAAGACCATGCCCCAACCCACACCGGGCACATACTTCAGCACGTCCTTCACGAACCACTTCATGTCGCCGAGCCGCCCCTTCGCCTTGGCGTACATGAGAAGGACCGTGATATCCGCCATGGATTGGTGGTTGAGGATGACGACGGCGTTCTCGTGTCGCGGGATGTCGTCTCCCGTGATCTCCAGTCGTATCCCATGCAGGATCTGCACGGCGCTCGTGCACCAACCCCACCAGAGATGGGCGCAATAGGAATTGAACTTACGGAACGCCGTCAGGGAAAACGGCCGTATCACGACGAAGCTCAGCATTTGGAAGACGTTAATGACGACTAAGACAAGCACTAGGACGGAAAAGACGAACATGCTGAAAAAAGGCATAAAAACTCCTTATAAATCTACAAATGTTATTAAAGACTTAAATCAATAATGAAATGTTTTTTCCTAAATTTTAACACTCAGCGCAACAACTGAGGTTCTTGAATCACCGATAATGACTCTCTAGGATTCATCATGGATACAAGATCCATCACATTGCCAGTCATGGTACATACAACCCCTATCGGGACCGAAGGGGCTTTCGCATCCGTATGTAGGGATTTTCTGGGAGAAGGTTATGTCTGTCCTGGCAGCTTAGAATGGAACCATTTTAGGGAGCGCTTCCTGACGGCCGCTAAATCCGACCCGGAAGGGATCTCGGCAGCCTGGCGTTTTATGAGTGGACGTGGGGTTGACGGCATTTCACTGGGTTGGCAGGTCATTTCCGTGGCTAAAGAAGTCCCTCATTTAGTCGCAGTCTCGGATGTCATCCCGCTGCTTAGCGAAAACGAATTCGGACACCTTTTAATAGCCGGCCTTGTCGAGTTATTGGGCGCTGTGCCGGATCCGGCTTCAACTCCTGCATTAATTAACATGCTTTTTAAGCGCCCGCGCACAGTGACAGACGCGGCATTAGTCGCTTTAGGAAAGGTAGGAGATCCCATCCAATTTCGCCCTCATTATACAAATCGGCAAGTGGGCGGTGATTTAGCGCGAGTGGCAGGATGGAGAGGTGAAGGGGCGGCGTTTGATGATCTCCGGGCTGCTTATGCTGATACCCGAGAAAACGATGATCGTGCCAATATTTTGGAAGCTATGGGGACAGTGCGGCATTCCGAATCACATGCTTTCATTATCGATCAATTAAGAGTCGGCCTTTCAGGGAATGCGAGAGCGGCGGCCCTTCAATCTCTAGGAACCGCCTCGACCGGCTTCGAGCGTATTTTCGATATTTTATTCGAGGATATTAACCATTCCAACCTTGATTATAAGGCATCGGCCCTATTCGCGTCATTGCTCATCGGGAAAAGAAAGGGCTTCGACTCCTTTCCTCCATCCCTCAGGGATGAAATCTTGAAAATTTATGGGCAAGCTAGAACGCATAAGCGCTGTGATTTGGAGAAGGCAGGAGACATGGCGTTGACATCATCATTTGGATCCGCGGATGAATTGAGGAGTTTTATCCATCAAGACTATGAATTTTTATTTTGCATCATTCCGGAACCTAATGGTTGGACTCTACCGGAACATCATTATGAATTTATGGTGAGATCTTCCGAATCGGGCATTCAACTGACGCGATACGGTGGTGAGGCTAATCTCCCTGGTATTGAATGGCCAGTTCAAGGGGACGAAGCTGAAAGATACTTGAGAGAAATAGGATTAATCGGAAGTCCTCATGTTGTACTGATTTTAAGGGGCGATAAAGGGAGCATTATGGCCCCTCCGCTTTTTGCAAAATTAGGACTTATGGGGCATTCGCATCCGGCGGCTCCTCAGGCGACCGAAGACGTAAGCGAGAATGATTATCTGACTTTCACGCACCATGACATGAGTTTAAGGGCCGTTAGACGATTTTCTTAGAACATCGATTGCTTGGGTTAATCCACTAACACTCAAAGAATACATTTTGAAAATCTTTTGTATGGCCTGGATCGTCGGGTGGTAGTCCCAGCTGTCCTTGGGCTCGGGATTGAGCCAGACGGATTTGGCGAAATGGTTCTTGATCTTCAGGAGCCAGTCGATTCCGCGGGTTTGGTCGGTATCGTAATAATCGATGATGCCGCCGGTCGAGAAGAGTTCGTGAGGGCCCATGCAGGCGTCGCCGACGAAGATCACGTGGAAGGTCTTGCGGTATTTCTTGAAAAGCTCGTCGGTGGGGATCCATTTGCGTTGGTACATGTCGGTATAAATACGGGAGTAGACGCAATTGTGGAAGTAGTAGTGCTTGAAGGCCTTGAAGTGGTTCGAGGCGTGGGCGGCGGAGAAGAGGGTTTCGACCAGGCGCGCGTACGGATCCATGCTGCCGCCGACGTCCATTAGCAGAAGCAGCTCGGTTTGGTTTTTCTTGGGCGCCTCGAAGACGAGGTCGATCTCTCCGGCATTCCGGCAGGTCTTGTCGATGGTCTTGTCCATTTTGAGCTCGACGGCTTGGCCTTCGTGGTCCAGGCGGCGCAATCTCTTGAGCGCGACTTTGATCTGGCGGGTGTCGAGGACGACGTCGTCCCGGTAATTCTGGAACCGACGTTCCTCGGCGATCTTCACGGCCGAACGCCCACCGCCGGGGCCGCCAATGCGCATGCCGGAAGGATGCGACCCCCCATGCCCGAAAGGCGAGGTCCCGCCGGTGCCGATCCAGTGGCTACCACCGTGGTGTTCTTCCGTCTGCTCTTTCAGGCGTTCGAGGAATTTTTTGCGGAGTTCCTCAAGGCTGAGCGGGTCGATATCCGGCATCGCCGGACGCGACCCCGGTTCCACCATTTTATTCAGCCAATCTAAAAGCTCTTTCTTGATGTCGATCTCGCCTTCCAGGCCTTTAAAGCAAGCGACGAACGCACGGTCGAAGGCGTCGTAAAGATTTTCCGATTTCACGAGGATGGACCGCGCCAAATGATAAAATCGCGTGAGCGAGGAGTCGGCGATATCTTGAGACAAAGCGTCCATCAGGTACAGCCATTCCTGAGTCCCGACCGAGATTTTATGGGCTCTGAGGACGTAGAGAAATGGGAGTAGCATGGTTAGGATTTGTTCTGGAATTTTAAAAAACTCAAGGCAGGAAAACGGAAATGGAAGAGACGCCTAAAAAGCCTTGGTCGAACGTGGCGATCCTCTTAATCTTGTTTCTCTGCATGACGGAGACGTGAAGGGCGTCTCTTGAAGAGAGGTGGGTATGAGACTGAAGAAGGCTTTTCGATTCATCGACGTCCTCCGGAAGGATTTCCAACCAACGGATCGGGAGGGCGCGAAAGGCGTCGTATACTTTCATCCCATCTTCGAAACGGTGAATGGCTCGGTAACGATGTAAAATTTCCTGTAGCACTTCAGCCGAAGCGGCGGCGTCGATGTCCCCGTGGATAATTTTTTTCAAAATGGAGATGCAGTGCGCTTTTTGAGCCGAATCGGTTCCCGCGGCGTACATGGGAATGTTGGAGTCGATGAAAATCAAGCCCGGCCATCCTCGATTTCCCTTAACATTTGTTCAATGGGCGGAGCCGGTAGCTGCAAAGCTTGGAAGATCTCTAAAGATGGAACATCATTTTTTAAGCCGCGTTTCGCGAGGCGATCTTTTATAAGCGCGCGGACCCATTCAGAAATGCTCTGACCTTCTTGGGCAGAAACCTTCCTAACCATTGAATATTCCTTAGCTTCTAATATGACTTGGAGTCTTTCACTCATGAGTAACAGTATGAGTATGATTGGAGTTTAGGTCAATGAATTTATGAGACTACTGGTACCGATACGTCGACTTCTTGGTGGCGATATCCTGTTCGTTCTTGAGCAGGCAACCGATCAACGGGGCCTCTTCCCAAGACTTCGGATCCAAGCCCATTGCGATGAGAGCGTGTAGCCAATCGATCAGCTCCGAAGTGGAAGGGGGCTTCTTTAAGCCCGTGCGGTTCCGGATCTCGTAGAATTTCTTGAGGGCCGCCTCGAGCATCTTCTTTTCGATGGCCGGGAAGTGCACCTTCACGATCTGCTCCATCATTTCCATGTTCGGAAATTCGATGAAGTGGAAGACACAGCGGCGGAGAAAGGCGTCCGGGAGTTCCTTTTCGGAATTGGACGTGATCACGACCATGGGACGGTGTTTTGCGGAGATCTCCTCGCGCGTTTCGGGAATGTAGAAGCGCATCTCGTCGATCTCCGACAGGAGGTCGTTGGGAAACTCCAAGTCGGCCTTGTCAATCTCGTCGATCAAAAGAACGACGGGCTCCGGTGCGACGAAGGATTCGCCCAATTTCCCGAGCTTGATGTAATGCTTGATGTTCGAGACGTCGCCGCCCCCGAAGCGGCTGTCGTTCAATCGCTGGACGGTGTCGTAGACGTAAAGACCTTCGACGGCCTTCGTCGTGGATTTGATGTTCCAGCGGAGCAAGGGACGGCCGATGGCTTTCGCGATGGATTGGGCGAGGAGCGTTTTGCCAGTGCCGGGCTCGCCCTTGAGCAACAAGGGTCTCTTGATGGCGAGGGCGACGTTGACGACTTCCTGGAGGGCCTCGGAGGCGACGTAATCCTCGGTGCCGGCGTAGGCTTCTTTTTTAGATTTTATCATGCCGCGGCGCTTAGTGAAATCGCTTTAGTCATGCAAGGTTTCTGTCGTTAAGACTTCGATTCAGACACTTAACCCTTCTGTTCAAGTTTCATCGCCATTTTAACAACACGCTCGGCAAAATTTTCCCCTCCAAAGCGGATTTTCTGAAGCTCTCGTTGGGTTTCTGCGCGAGCTTTCACTTCCGGGTAATCAGGATAGATTCGACTCATGAAATCTTCTGCCGCACTGAGGATTTGAGGATCTGGAGTAGTGTTGAGACAATCGAATACAGCGCTACGCCATCTTTGAACTCTTGGAGGAAGAGGCCTTTCCAAGGGCAATCTAACTGTTATTTCCAGGTTCTCGTGATCCGAGGACCTGTGTGGTTTTGTTGCGCCGGGAAAAGTCATGGTGACTGTCCCTGAGACCTTTTCATCTTGAAAGAGCTTAACGACCGCATTGTGTATTTCAGAAATATGTACGTCGAGAGGAAGGGAAAAATAAGCACGGAGAGCTAATAAGACAATATGATTAAGATCGTAGGTATACCGAGCTGACAGTTTTTGTTTATTTAGGAAAATCTCTGCTAGGACCATAGACGGCGGGGTAGCATAACTAGGATCGTAATCTGACAAAAACATATCAGATTCTTCGAAGATCCTATTGGAAGGCGGCCGAAAAACTTGAATGCTTCTATAATCATCCTGGGTACTTTGTAGAGATACACCATTATCATTAGGAATCGCTGCGATCTTATTCGAGTTCTCTAAAATCGGCAGCATATCTATCCAAAATTGATCCCGAAACTTACCGTAAACGCTTGGAGTCAATGCCATAGAGAAAATGCCTTCTGATGTTCTTATCGGCACATAGGCATTGCTAATTTGGGGATCGATTTTGAAAGCCGAGTAGATCTGTAAGTCAGGTGATAGTTTCATGCGCTAACTCCAGTTAGTAGTTGTTATCGAAATCGAATGGAATTTGTTGCGTATTATTTCTTCATATTTTCTTCATATTAAGCACGGGCGACCGCATATCCGAATTGACAAAATATTGGTATTGCCTATAATACCAAAATCGTGAATGTGGTTTTCGACACTAATGTATTGATCTCCGCTTTAAGGTCCAAGCGAGGGGCGTCTTTCAAATTGCTTTCGAACGTGGATCGGGGTGTTTACACGCTCCAGCTTTCTGTTCCGCTGCTATTTGAATACGAAAGTGTCTTAAAAAGGGACTGTGTCCATACGGGACTTTGTAAAAAGGATGTCGACGCTATTTTAGACTACTTGTGTCTGGTTTCGGAGAAAAGGAAGATATTCTACTTATGGCGACCGCAATTGAAGGATCCAAGCGATGATTTCATCCTCGAATTAGCGGTGGAATCGCGATGCCGGTACATCATTACGTTCAATAAAAAGGATTTCGAGAGAAGTAACGATTTTGGAATCGCTTTGGCGACACCCAAAGAATTTCTCACGATATTAGGAGGTAAAATATGAGCACCATCAGCCTTAGGCTTCCGGATTCATTGCATAAAAAAGCGCGGGAGATTTCTTCGAAAGACGGGATTTCGATTAATCAATTCGTTACCTCAGCACTCGCCGAAAAGATCAGTTCCTTTTTGGCCGAGGAATATCTTGAGGAAAGAGCCGCGCGTGGAAATAAGCAAGCCTTTATGAAAGCTCTGAAAAAAGTGAAAAACAAGCAACCAGACCAGGAAGAAGATGTCTTATGATGGACCTCAAAAATCTCGTTAATACGAACGTCAAGGGCAGCTACCTCATCCCCACGCCGGAGGAGATTCAGAAGCAATTCCCGGCTTCGGAAACCAGCTTAAAAACCGTGCTGCACGGACGTCAGGTCATCAAGGACATTCTGGACGGCAAGGATAAACGCCTCTTCGTGGTCATGGGTCCGTGCTCGATTCATGATGTGAAAGCGGCCCACGAATATGCGGAAAAGCTGAAGACGTTGGCGGCCCAGGTGAAAGAGACGCTCTTCCTGGTCATGCGCGTCTATTTCGAAAAGCCCCGAACGACCATCGGGTGGAAGGGTTTGATCAACGACCCGCACATGGACGATTCTTTTAAAATCGAAGAAGGTCTCAAGCTGGCGCGCGATCTCCTGATCGAGCTGACGCATATGGGTTTGCCGACGGCTACGGAGGCTTTGGATCCCATCACGCCCCAATACCTTTCGGAGCTCATCTCCTGGTCGGCTATCGGTGCCCGGACCACGGAGTCGCAGACGCACCGTGAGATGTCCAGCGGGCTCTCGACCCCCGTCGGGTTCAAGAACGGGACGGACGGTTCCATCCAAGTGGCTTTGGACGCGATGAAGTCCGTGCAGAATCCCCACCATTTTCTGGGCATCGATTCCAAAGGGCGGATTTCGGTCTTCATGACGCGAGGGAATCCGTACGCCCATATCGTGCTTCGCGGAGGCCAGAAGGGGCCTAATTACGATCCCGAGACCATCCGCTCCTGCGAAGCCGCCTTGGAAAAGGCGGGTTTAAGGAAGAAGATCATGGTGGATTGCAGCCATGGGAATTCGAATAAGGACTACAATAAGCAGCCGGAAGTCTTTCAAGCGGTGATCGACCAAGTGATCCAGGGCAACACGTCCATTTGCGGCATGATGCTCGAGAGCCACCTCTTCGCCGGCAACCAAAAAATCCCGTCCGACCTGACTCAATTGAAATACGGCATCTCTGTCACGGACGCGTGCATCAATTGGGAAACGACGGAAAATCTCATTTTAGAAGCCCATCAAAAATTAAAGACAAATTAATATTCCTGATCGGTAATAATTTGATTGTATTAGTACTATTTAGATACTATTTAGATACTATTTTGGTGGTATAATACCGATCGGGAATAGATGGATTTCAAAAAATTAAAAGAGCTCTCGTTTATTATAAAGGGTGAACGAAGCCGTCAGAACTTAACTCAAGCGGAAGCCGCTTCTCTTTGCGGTGTCGGCACTCGGTTCCTCTCCGATCTGGAGAATGGGAAAGAAACGGTCCATTTTGGAAAAGTCCTGCAAGTCCTCGATGGCTTGGGGTTGAGCTTATCTATCAGGGAAAAAACGAAAAATCATGAGGCGGCCTCGTGACCCCCTCCTTGAACGTTTTCCATGACCGTCATCTCGTCGGGTCTCTTTCGGTCAACCCGCAAGGTCAAATGAGTTTCCGATACGACGCGGAATGGATGAAGTCTCCGCTTGGATTTCCCGTTTCGATTTCGCTTCCTTTCCAAGAGGAAGCTTTTGAAGAAAAGCAAACGAGGCCATTTTTCGCCAACCTTCTTCCGGAAGGGAATGTTCGCCGTTTGATCGCACGGCGCTTTGGCGTTTCCATGGAAAACGATTTCAAGCTCTTGGAGGCCATCGGTGGCGATTGCGCCGGAGCTTTGTCTCTTTTACCCGAAGGGAGAGGGATTAATGAAGTAGAGGAGTATAAACCATTAAGCCAAGAACAATTGGACGAAAGCATCCAGGGCATGCCCCTCCATCCTCTCCTGATCGAAAAGGAAAACTTGAGGATTTCGCTGGCCGGAGTTCAACAAAAACTTCCCGTATACCGTGAAGGTGATTCTCTTTTCTTGCCGTATGGCCGCGGGGCCAGCAGCCATATTTTGAAGCCGGCCATCGCTGACATAGAGGATTCCGTTTCAAACGAAGCGTTTTGCATGAAGCTCGCGGGCCGAGTCGGCATGTCCGTCCCTTTCGTGGATATCATTCAAACACCGCGTCACCGTGTCTTCTGCGTAGCCCGTTACGATCGAAAAATCCTGCCCGCAGGTAAGGTGCTTCGCCTTCATCAGGAGGATGTTTGCCAGGCCTTGGGACTGAATCCCGGATTCAAATACCAAAACGAGGGAGGCCCCGATTTGGAAAACATCATCGGAATCATCGAGAGACACTCCTCGAAGCCCGCATTGGATAAGAAAAACCTGCTGCAGTGGGTGATATTCAATCTTCTCATCGGGAATTACGATGCTCATGGTAAGAATATTTCATTGCTGATCTCGCGCGACCAAATCGTGCTGGCTCCTTTCTACGATCTCATGAGCACGGCCGTATACGATAATCTGACTTTGAAGATGGCGATGAAGATAGGCGGGGAGTATGATCCCGAAGGCATTTTCGAAAGACATTGGGAACGCCTTGCCGAGTCCCTACGCGTGAAGAAAAGTTTCGTCTTAAAATTTCTAGCCGACATGAAAAAGAAAGTGCGGAACGAATCCATCCGACTCTCCAAGGAATTCGAAGACAGCGCCGTCGTGCGGAAGATCATTACTCATATCCACAAGAGAACGGAGACCCCATGATTCTGAAACCCTTCCAGGGCAAGATACCCAAGATCGACCCCACCGCGTGGGTCGCGGAAAACGCCGTCGTCATTGGGGACGTCGAGATCGGGGCGCGAAGCAGCGTGTGGTACAACGTCGTCATCCGCGGCGACACGAACTACGTCCGCATCGGCGAGGACACGAACATCCAAGACGGCACCATCCTCCACGTCGAGACGGTCGGAGGCCCTTGTCTCATCGGCAATCGCGTGACCATCGGCCATCGGGCTGTCGTCCACGGGTGCACGGTGGAAGACGATGCGTTGATCGGCATCAGCGCGACGGTCTTGAGCTATTCCAAGATCGGCAAGGAATCGGTTGTCGCTGCGGGCACTTTAATTAAGGAGGGACAGATCGTGCCTCCACGGACCCTGATGGTCGGCGTCCCGGCGAAAGAACGCGGCGCCGTTTCCGACGAGATGCGGACGCGCATGAAGCTCGGCGGCGAGCATTACGTGGAGTTGTCGCGGGAGTATGTCCAGGAGTCTCTTCAAAAGCCTTTCCAAGCCTTGCCCAAGGATTAAGGCTTTTTCTTCATCCGGTAATAAAGCGTTAGGTAAACCACCCCCGAAAAGAAGGCGAGGTTGAGAATCGAGAAGAGCCTGAAGATCTTGTCTGTGGACTGAAGCCCTAAAGGAAGCATGCCCACGAGGGAAAAAAAGATCCCAAAAAGCCAGACGAGGCTCAAATCTTCCGAGGATTTTCTTTTATAAAGGCGTCTCATGAGCGGGAGGTTGAAGAAGGGAAGGGCGACGGACGAAACGAGCCCCAGGATTTCCACGAAATTCATTTTGATCATTTAAGAGGCGATCCTTTCTAAAACCCGAAACCATAGAGGAAGCGTAAAGAACGACAGCGGAATGCCGACGCCCACCATCAGAGCGGCCAGGTCCGGTTCAAGTTTGTGCTCGATCGCGAGGATCCCTCCCGTGATCATCGGGGGCATCGCGGCTTCGAAGACGGAGACTTGGATGGGAAGCCCGTGCCGCCTTAAGAGAATGGCGTAGAGCAGGGCTACGAGAGACGGCGCCAGGAAGAGTTTATAGGCGAGTCCGAGCGTCAACGAACCCGCGTCGCGGGCGAGGCTCCCGAATCCCAGTTGGAATCCGACCGATACCAGGGCCAACGGCGTCAAGACGTCCGAGAGGCGGTCGACGACGAACGAGAACCCCTCCGGCGCTTCCACATGAAGGCGCGACATCAGGAAAAGGACGATCATCGCGAGCGTCGAGGGAAAAAAGGCGACGCGTTTGGCCATTTCCAAGACGGAAAGGCTACCCGAAGAGTAACGCACGGCCGTCAAGATGCCGACCGTGGAGACGACGAGAAAGGTTCCGATTTGATCCACCAGCATTCCGGTCGGGATGCCTTCCTTTCCGTAAAAAGCCTCGATCATGGGAAACCCGACGAAGGACGTGTTGCCCAAAGCGCCGGTGAGGATCAAGCAGCCGATCGTGTTTTGGGAAAGCGACAGGCGCTTTCCGATGACGCGGAAAAACAGCCAACCCATGCCGAAAACAAGCCAGGAGACCAGAACGGGGTAGACGATTGACGCGTTCCAGTGTACCTTCGGTAAATACTTAAACACCATCGCAGGCAGGCAAATGTTGATGATGAACGCATTCAACGTCTGAGGTGCGTTTGACGGGAACTTGTCCAGCTTCCTCAAAAGCAGTCCCATCGCAAAGCAAGCCGTTAAAAGCGCGAGCTGATTCATTGACGCGTTCCTCTCTTTTTATGACGCGCCTCGCTACTAGTGTCTTCGATTCTCAACAACTTAAATTTCGGAGTTACGATACTTTCCATAATGAAGTGATTGGAGCTTCACTGAAATAAAAGTTTGAAAGGAGTGCCTCTGGGTTTTTCCGCCGTTCAAGTCCCCGTTTTTCAGGCTCACGCCGCCGGCTTGGCGCCGGCTTTAAGGCGAGAAGGCTCCATCGTCGCCGCTACCTGCAACGGAGCCTATCAGGGCCGTTGCGCTGAGATCGTCGTCGACGGCGCCATGCGCCCGGTGGGGGACCTTTTTTTCCGCGACCACGAACGGATCGAGGGGCAAATGGCGTTATTCTCTTCCCTCGCGAGGACCGATGGCTTGAGCCTGATCGGAGGACAGGAATTCTTCGATACGGCTTATCTTGAGGGCGTTTACCACCATACGGGTATTCCGGGTTTCCCTTACGCCTGCTTCGGGCCTTCCGGAGGCGGCATCCAAGCCATCGTGGATCATCTTATCCAAAGCGCCGACCTGAAAAAAAGGATGGCGGGGACTTTATTGAGCCGTAACCTGGAGAGCATCGTTGCCTCGTGTTTTCAGGGTCATTACGAAGCCGATGGCGGCGCCATAAGTTGGAAAGGCGCCTTGAAATTATTCGGCACGGAAGACGAATTGATCGCCCGTTTCCAGCAGTGGTTAAGCGTCGCGAACGACGATGGCTCTTTATCCCCGTTTACCTCGATGGGTTCCGGTTTGGCAATTTTCAGCCGCCATCCGATCCTGCGTTCTTGGTTCATACCCTTTGAAAAACGGGCTGAATTCGAAAGATTCCTTAAAAAAGGAATTCTCGTTGCGGATCTGTCGGTCGCCCACGACGGGAAAGAGTCCATCATCCGTGTCATCAATACGCATTTGCAAGATGTCGTCTCGCGGGAATCCCATGAAGCCCAAGCGGCCCAGGCCGTAATCGTCAGGCAAGTGATCGACGCGAGCCCTTATCCCGTGGTGCTTTTAGGGGACTTTAATGCGGAACCTGGATCCAAAAATTATAAGACTATTTTTAGGGAAAATTTGCGTAATTGCCATGCGCATCCGTTGCCGCCGACTTTTTTAAAGAGAAACCCCATAGCGCAAGCTCGGGGTATCCACGAGAAAAGCACGGAGACCGACCGTTGCATCGATCATATCGGTTCCGAGCTTTCCTTTGGGGATTTCATGGGCAGTGGCTTGGGGATTTTTTCTCAAGTCCTCTTAAATCCACATTCGGATCATTGCCTGGTCTTAGCCCTGATTCTTTTGAAGGAGGAAATGCAAGCTTCGGGAGCCCGTCGCATACGGCCTTCGCACGATCAAGATCCCCTGATTAAAATAGTCGCGGCTTAACGAGAAATATTTCTACCTGTCCGTGACGCACCCTTCGGACGCCGAGGACACCGTCTTAATAAACTTCATTAATGTCCCTTGTTTCACCTTATAAGCCGGAGCTTTCCATTTCTTGAGCCGTTTTTTGATTTCGGCCGCGGAAACCAGCAGCTCGAGGCGGCGCTTATTCGCGTCGATAAGGATCTTATCGCCGTTCTTGACCACGGCGATCACGCCGCCCACCTGGGCCTCCGGCGTGATGTGGCCGACGACGAAGCCGTGCGTGCCGCCCGAGAAACGGCCGTCGGTGATGAGGGCCACGTCTTGGCCTAAGCCGGCACCCATGACGACGGCGGTGACTTTGAGCATTTCGCTCATGCCGGGTCCGCCTTTAGGGCCTTCGTAGCGGATGACGATGACGTCGCCTTTTTTGATTTTCTTTTTTTCCAAAGCGGCGATGGCGTCCTCCTCGCTATTGAAGACCTTGGCCGTGCCGGTGAAGGAGAGGCCTTCCTTGCCCGTGATCTTCGCGACGGATCCTTCCGCGGCTAGATTCCCGTAGAGTACTTGGAGGTGGCCCGTCTTTTTGATGGGGTTGCTGAGTGGAAAAATGATTTTCTGCCCTTCTTTGAGTCCCGGCAAATCCTCGAGGTTTTCAGACAATGTCTTGCCCGTCACGGTCATGCAGTCGCCATGGATGAGTTTTTCCTTCAGCAAGAGCTTCAAGACGGCCGGCACGCCACCGATGCGGCAGAGGTCCTCCATCACGTATTTACCGCTGGGTTTGAGGTCCGCGATGAAGGGAGTGCGGTTGCTGATCTTCTGCATGTCGTCGATCGTGAAGCGGACGTTCACCGATTTGGCCATGGCCACGAGGTGCAGGACCGCATTGGTGGACCCGCCCAAGGCCATGACGATGGTCGCAGCGTTTTCGAACGCCTTGCGCGTCATAATGTCGCGGGGCTTCAGGTCGAGTTCCAAGAGACGGCGGATGGCGGGTCCCACGGCCGTCCGGCATTCGTTTAATTTTTCCGGGCTAGTCGCCGGATACGACGAGCTGTAGGGCAGGCTCATCCCGAGGGTCTCGATGGCGGAAGCCATCGTATTGGCCGTGTACATGCCGCCGCAGGCTCCAGCGCCGGGGCAGGAGTGCTGGAGGATGCCAGTCAATTCCCTTTCGTCGATCTTACCAGCGTAAAATTGGCCGAGGCCTTCAAAAGAAGAGATGATGTCCAGGATTTTCCCGTGGAATTCGCCCGGGGCGATCGTGCCGCCGTACACCATGATGCTGGGCCGGTTGAGGCGTCCCATGGCGATGACGGAACCCGGCATGTTCTTGTCGCAGCCCACCACCGAGACGTTCGCGTCGTACCAATGGGCTTGCATGACGGTTTCGATCGAATCGGCGATGATCTCGCGCGACTGCAGGGAAAAATTCATGCCTTCGGTGCCCATCGAGATCCCGTCGCTCACGCCGATGGCATGGAAGATTAAGCCGACGAGTCCCGCCTCCTGGCAACTCTGCTTGGCCAGCTTGGCCAGGTCGTTCAGGTGCATGTTGCAGGTATTGCCCTCGTAACCCGTGCTCGCGATGCCGATGAAGGGCTTCTTCAAGTCCTCTTCCTTGAGGCCTAAGCCGTAGAGCATGGCCTGAGAGGCGGGTTGGTCCCGGTTTTGGGTGATGTGGGAACTGTATTTGTTGAGTTTTGTCATGGGAACCGGGGGATAATGCGAGCGAATGTGCTTTTCTAGAGAAAAATGAGTTTTTATACAAAGTCCCCATTCCAAAGTTTCTGTAGAAAATCCTTCCACGGTAAGACTTCAATCCATCCATTGAGGATTTTTCTCTGGCTTTCGAACGAAATCAGGACTGCTTTTTTGATGTTTCCATCGTCCTTTAAAGCTTCAAGGGAACGCGTATCGGTTTCATGGGTTCGCGAAGAGGCTTTTATCTCGATGGCCAAGTCCTTTTCACCAAGGATGAAGTCGACTTCCTGGCCCGTGCTGGTGCGCCAATAGCGTATTTCCAATTCTTGATCGCGGTAAGCTTGATAAGCCTTTAATTCCATTAAAATATAATGTTCGAAACTTTTCCCGAATTCCGGCGTCCCAAGTTTAGGCTCGCGGCGGCTCAGGAAGTTCGAGACGCCCACGTCGAAAAGATAAAATTTTTCGGTTTCAATCAATCGCCTATTCCTGGATTTCTTCCATGGAGAAATGCGAAAACCTAAATACGTGTCTTCTAAGATGTCGACATAATCCCTGACCACTTTTGGTGATACCCCGCATTCACGGCCAATATTAGCGTAATTGATCAATTCACCGCTTGTGAGGGCAGCAGTTTTGAGGAAGTCGCTGAAGGTAGGAATGCTGTGCACGGCGGCTTCGTTGGCGATTTCCTCTTTTAAATAGTCGGCTAAATAGGATCGCAATTCTTCTTTTGGGTATTTGGAGAGGAAGTGGGACGGTAAAAGACCAGATATCATGATCTGTTCGATGTCAAAGCCCTCCGTTTCAAAGAAACTCAGTGGCGTCATGAGACGTCTCCAGGCACGACCGCCTAGGAGATTGGCCTGTCCCCTCTTGAGTTTTCGCGCACTCGATCCTGTGAGAAGAAATGATTTCTTTTTATTCTCAATCAGCCAGTGCACTTCGTTTAAGAGATCGGGAACTTTTTGGATTTCATCAATGACGATGAGCTTCTTTTCGTCTGAAAATCTTTCGCGCAGCAGACTGGGTTTCGAAGCATATTCGACAAAAATATCTGTTTGAAGAAGGTCGATGATGGGGTTGTTTTTCAGGTGTGAGTGTATCCAATGGCTTTTGCCTACCTTAAGTGGTCCCCATAAAAAAGCGGACTTTCCAGGCGATAAATTTAAATCAAACAACCTTCTGATAATATTCATGATTCAGATTTTTATCCGGATTATTATGGAATACAAGAATTTTATTTGAGTCTCTTGGGGGTAGATTAGGCTTTCATGACCGCATCAGCCCAATGTTTGAGGTGATGGGTCACTTCTTTTTTAGGCATTTGAGGTGTAAAGGTTTTATCTTCCTTCCAATGATCCGCAATTTCCTTCGTATCCTTCCATAGGCCTACGGCTAAACCCGCCAGAAAAGCGGCGCCTAGAGCCGTCGTTTCGATGGCTTGGGGACGGACGAGGTCGACGCCCAGGATATCGGATTGGAATTGCATTAGGAGGTTGTTTGCGGACGCGCCGCCGTCGACCTTCAAGAGCTTCAGCTTCTTGCCCAGATCGCGCTGCATGGCCTGCAGGATATCGTATTGGAGGAAGGCGATGCCTTCCAAGCAGGCGCGGGCGATGTGGGCCAGCGTGGTGCCGCGCGACAGGCCCGCGATCATCCCGCGGGCTTCGGGACGCCAATGGGGCGCTCCCAAGCCGACGAAACCGGGCACGAAGGTGACGCCTCCCGAGTCCGGCACGGAATACGCCAGGGCCTCGATTTCCGAAGATTTCGAGATCATCTTTAAACCATCGCGCAGCCATTGCACGGACGCCCCGGCGATGAAGGCGCTGCCTTCGAGGGCGTACGTGACCTTACCGCCCAGCTTCCAGGCGACGGTGGTGAGCATGCCGGATTTCGAGGCGACGGGTTGGTTTCCGGTATTCATCAGGAGAAACGAGCCCGTCCCGTAAGTGCACTTAGCTTCGCCCGCGTTGAAGCAGGCTTGCCCGAAGAGAGCCGCTTGTTGGTCCCCCGCGATGCCGGCGACGGGGATGCCGTCGGGTAACCCATCGACTTCGGACGTTGTGCCGTAGACTTCGGAGGACGATTTGATCTCCGGGAGCATTTGGACGGGGATTTTAAAGATCTTCAGAAGTTCCGGGTCCCATTTCAAGGTCTTCAAATCCATGAGAAGGGTGCGCGAGGCGTTCGAGACGTCGGTGACGTGGGAGGCTCCGTTGGTGAGTTTCCAGACGAGGTACGTGTCGATGGTGCCGAAGACCACGTCGCCGCGGGCGGCTTTCTCGCGGATGTCCGGGACATGCTCCAACAACCAGGCGATCTTGGTGGCCGAGAAGTAGGGATCCAGGACGAGACCGGTTTTCTTGCGGATGGTTTTCTCCAAGCCCTTCTTCTTCAACTTCTCGCAATCGGGCGCCGTGCGGCGGTCCTGCCAGACGAGGGCGTTGTGCACGGGTTTGCCGGTCTTCCGGTCCCAGAGGACGGTGGTCTCGCGTTGGTTGGTGATGCCGATCCCGGCGATCCGGTCCGGATCCACTTCCGCGGCGCGGATCGCTTCTTCCAGGGTCTTTTGGGTGCAGGCCCAAATCTCGTCGGGATCGTGCTCGACCCATCCGGGCTCGGGGTAGTGTTGGGGAAATTCGTTGTTCACCTTCTCGAGGATATTCATTTCCTTGTCGAGGATGACGACGGTCGTCCCGGTCGTGCCTTGGTCGATGGCTAAGATGAGGTCTTTCATAATTCCTCTTTGCTAAAGTTTATGAGAATGGGAGTGCTTAGCTGAGGTGAGATGAAAAAGTGAAGTTATTTTATGACTCATAATAGTATTGACAATGGTATGAAACAATTTCATACTTTAGATCATGAAAACAGCGATTTCTATCCCCAATCCCTTATTTGAAATCATCGAAGACTATGCTCGAAAAGAAAAGGTGTCGCGTAGTGAAGTGTTTGTCAGGGCCGTGCGGGAATTTTTTGCGAAACACAGGAATAAGAAGCTATTAGATCAATTAAACGCTGTTTATTCTCAGGACGAGAATAAAGAAGAAACACAGTGGAAACAGAACCGAAATCAGTATCAGAGAAAAAATCTGGTTAAGCATAGTCCCTGGTAAAATCACATGATCGTTAAGCAAGGAGACCTTTTTTGGGTAAATTTTGGGCCCGCACGTGGATCGGAGCCAGCCTATCGTCATCCCTGTGTCGTCATTCAAAACAATATCTTCAACCAAAGTAGAATTCAGACGTTGGTTGTTTGTGCCTTGACTTCCAACATGGCACGCGCCTCGTCACCCGGGAACATTTTACTTTCAAAGCGAGAAGCTAATTTGCCCAAAGCAAGTATAGTCAACGTAACTCAGCTGATGACAGTAGATAAAGGCGATCTTCAGGAAAAGATTGGAATGCTATCTTCGAAGAGAATCAAGGAAGTTCTTGAAGGGATCGACTTGGTCTTGGCCCCGAGAGAGGTTTGAGAAAAAATGACGAAACCTTTCTTTCATTGGGTCGATAACCCTTAGTATGATCACTGCATTTAGCACTTGCCCTCAAACAACCAGCTTGGGTGAACAGATTCAATTCTTAAGGGAAGACCCTGCTCGTGCTACTTATTTGTATCACGATACTTTCGAATTACTTTCAGAAATCCCCCTTAGTTCAATGTCGTTCTGCGCAAGAGGCTGCACATGTTTTAAGTAGTTTAGGCCATCTCATGAATGAGCCAATATTTTTAAAGGACGAGAAAAAAGCTTTAGATTTTTATCAGCTTTCCTCAGAGTCTGAGAGTGGCTGGATTTCTTATTTGTTGGACACGATGATGTATAGCATTTCAGCCACAGGAGGGAAAGCAGCCTCATTATATGTAGAAAGAGTGATTGAACATCATAGCCGCACAGGAAGATATCCTTTGCTTGAATCATTTTCTGCTTATGAAAATTTGGGCCCAGAAGAATACGCTCGGTCCTGGGATAATGAGCGCCCTCACCCTATTAGGCACTTTCTTTTTTCATATGGTCTTTTAAGAAGCCCTGCTACCGCACTGGTTGTTTTGGAAGAAATAGATCGTAATAGATTATGGGAAAATTTACCGGATGGTAAAAATGAATTTAAAACTGTGCTTGATAATGGAAATAGATTTAATCATTATCGCCGCACTATCCCCCCTTGTTTTTCTGATAGATTGGCCGAAATAATAGAGGCTTTAAAAACGAGATTAGAATCAGCTTAAAAGTATTTAAATTGTGAAAAAATTGACAACTTCCTTTGCCACCAAATCCTTCTCATAATCCAGGGTCAGGACGTGATCAGATTTTTCAAGTGTCACGGTTTTGATTTCTGATGAGCCCAAATTTTCTTTGAGATAGGCCATGTTTTCAAATGGAGCTGTGGTGTCATAGGGCGAGTGGATGATGAGCGCCGGCGTCGTGATACGGGGGATGCGCGGGGCGACTTCCTTTTGGAAGTTCACGATCTCCATGATGCTGCGGATCGGCATCTTCGTGTAGCACTTGAATTGGTCGCGGGCGATCGGGTCGTTGATGGCGGGTCCGGCCCATTTCCGTTGGTAAGGGTAGATATGCTTGAGGAAGCTATTGGCGACGACGGGCAAGACCTTCTCGGCCATGAAACCGGTCAAGAATACGGGTGTCGCCAGGAGGGCGATGCGGTCGATCTCGGGGTGCTCGGACGCCAGCATCAACGTCAATAAGCCTCCCAACGAAATACCCACGACCGAAACCCGAGACGTCTTCTTTTTTAGGGCCAGGTACGCCTTTTCCACGCTCCCGTACCAGTCGTGCCAGGTGGTCTTCGCCAAGTCCTCGACCGTCGTGCCGTGACCCGCCAAAAGAGGGGCGTCGACGGTGAAGCCTTTTTGACGCAACGGGAGCATCAGGCTCTCGAGGCATTCCGGGGTGGCCGTGAAGCCGTGGATTGCTAAAATTCCATGTCGATTCTCTTGACTCATAAGCAAAAATTTTCGAGGAGCCACCTTTCCGAAGAGTCTGCGACCATTATAAAAAAACAACTGTAACCGAAAGATAGAAAATGACAACCACTGTCTATCAATCCGACCTTCCTTACCTTAAACTCCTTTTTCGTGGAAAGGTCCGGGACATTTACGATCTCGGCGATGAGCTTTTGCTCGTGGCCACTGACCGTCTTTCGGCTTTCGATGTGGTGTTTCCAACGCCGATCCCGCATAAGGGAGAGATTCTGACGCAGGTGAGCCTGTTTTGGTTCGAGAAATTGAAACACGTCATTCGTAACCACCTTTCGCCGCGCTCCCTCTCTGAAGTCTTCAAGACGCCCGCAGATTTGGAAACGTACGGGAAACGTTCGATGCTCGTTCGTAAGACCCAACCGCTGGCCATCGAGTCGATCACGCGCGGTTATTTGGCGGGATCCGGTTGGTCGGATTACCAGAAGACCGGAAAGGTCTGCGGCATCGCCTTGCCCGCTGGCCTGCAGGAATCACAAATCCTGCCCGAACCCATCTTCACCCCTTCGACGAAGGCGCCCCAAGGGCAGCATGACGAGAATATTTCTTTCGCCCAAGCTTGCGAAATCGTCGGCAAAGATGTTGCGGAAAAGGTTCGTGACGTCAGCATCCGTCTTTATTCCGAAGGTCGCGCTTACGCTGAAAGCCGGGGCTTGATCCTGGCGGATACGAAATTCGAATTCGGATTTTTAAACGGCGAATTGATTTTGATCGATGAAATCCTGACCCCTGATTCTTCCCGTTATTGGCCGAAAGATCAGTACCAAGTCGGGATGTCGCCGCCAAGTTTCGATAAGCAGTTCGTTCGGGATTATTTGACAAAAGCTGGATGGAATAAAAAGCCGCCGGCTCCCGAGTTGCCGGAAGACATCGTCCGCAAAACTTCCGAGAAATACCAAGAGTCTTTGAGACGATTGAAAGATTAAGCAGGGCCGAGAACCGTTTATGAAGAAAGCCTTACTTCTGGGTCTGTTGTTCTTATGGAAAGGAGTCCTTTGGGCCGCTCCCGCTGCGACAGATCCGCAGTCCGTCGGAAAAATCGTCTTCGCCAGAGGAGAAGCTGTGGTTCTCCGCGTCGAAGAGGGTCAAGTGAAATCCCTCACTAATATCACCTTCAACGACGACATTTACGCGATGGATACCCTCCAGACGAAGAAGGGGGAAATGAGGGTCTTGTTCGGTGATCAAACCGTCTTAAGCCTCGGCGAAAATTCAAAAGTCATCATCACGGAACATGTGTACAAGGCTAAGCAGGGAGTCCGTAAATCGATTTTCGATATTCTAAAAGGAAAGGTCCGGACCATCGTCGAAAAAATCCCCAACGAAAAGGACAGTGACGTGGTCTTAAGAACGCCAACTGCCGTCGCCGGCATCCGTGGAACCGATGTGGGCATTTTGGTGAATGATAAAGAAACCCTATTTCTCTGCTTCGACGGCCTGATCGAGACCTGGTTTCGGGAAAAAGAAGACCAAAAGGTGCTCGTGCCCAAGGGTATGATGACCGTGATCAAGAAGGGTCCACCGGCGGCGCCTGTGCCAATCGATGAAGAGTTTGAGAAGCAGCTCCTGTTTTCTTATGGGATCCAAGACATTTTAGATCAAGATGGTATGAACTATCTGGGTTTGGGGCGCGACCCCAGGACAGGTCGTTCGTCACGAGCGGAAGGAATCCAGCAAGGGCAGGGTCGGTATGCGGGGCCCACGCGTCAGCGCTTAGTCGATGCTCTCGTTTTTTCCCCTCTACTACCGGGAGGAAATAACAGCACGCCGTCAGATTTAGGCGCTCCGGCGGGTACTGCGCCGTCGACGCCTGAGCCTTTGACGCCTCCAACGCCGCCCGTACCACCCGTATCACCCGAACCACCACCGGCTAATAACCCTCCGGAGCGTCCGGTAAGCTTGCCGTTGGGGTTTCCGCAGCCGGGATAGTCCGTGAATTGAGAGGTTTTATGAAAAAAGCGTTTCTCCTATTTATAATTTTCATCTCTTCCTTTGGGTGTGGCGGAGGTGTCGAATCCGTTGACGTACGTATATCGCTTCCAGCGGCTTTTGTGGCGCAGGATTCGATCGATAGGATCGTGGTGCGCATCGACGGCGAGCCGATCAAGGACCCCGTGGTGCAAGTGATTCGACCTCCCTTTGGGGCGAGTATTAGTTTCGACATCACGTTGCCGGTCGGGAACGGTTATTCTGTGGAAGCTTTCGCGCCTTTTGTGGGCGGTGATAACCGCCTACTCTATGGGCAACAATTTTTTTCGGTCCCCAAGTCGCCGGAACTCGAGACGACGACGTTTAACCTTCCCCTTTTACCGATGAATTTTACCAATTTTGCCGAGGATGCCAACGGCGCGGGCGATGTCGTGGACACTTCGCTTTCGCAACCCGACATCGCTTCTTTTCATATTTATCGGAGTGCGGAGGCGGAGCCGCTTTGCCCTTCTTCGGTGGTGATGGAGGTACGTTTTGGAGCCGGATTTGTACCGCCTTCCGATAGCGGTAATGCGTCACTCAAAACTCTCATCGAATTCGATACGGACGCCAACTCGGATACGGGCTCTGCGGTCAGTCGCATCGAATCAGCTCGGGGAAGTTTATCCAATATGTTTGCTCGGGGGACAGAAGCTTTAGTGGTATCGACGAACCGTTCAAGGCGCTTAGGTATTTCGGATGGTATCCAAAATAGCCCGCGTTTCTTCGACTTCGCTGGAGTCTATGATGTCAGCGGGATCGAGGATATCGTCAATCCTTCCATTAATCCCACAACCGTCCTGCAGCCGCAGACTAATATTTTATTCGTCTGCATTCCTAGCACTAGCTTCGACAGTTTGATCGACGGGGATGGCGTGGGTCGGGTAAACGTCCTCAGCGGTATTGAAACCTCGGGTGATGTCGCGACGCCTTTTTCCGGTAATGACATTCTTTTTCGATCGGGTTCCGTGCGTTATGACTTGAATTTGAATGCCGATGATATTCCGGGTGCTTTGGCCGCAGGGTCATGATTTCTTTTCCAATGTTATAGACGTCTTAAATTGAGGAGTCGGGGGAACTATGAAGAAAGCGATGTGTCTCTTATTATTATGCCTCTCCAGTCCCGTGTGGGCGGCGGGTAACCTTGGGAAATCAGAGATCGCCTTTTCGAAAGGGCTTCTTTTTTTCAACGACGGCAAATTGGAACAGGCACGAGAGCAATTCCTCAAAGCCATCCAGCTCAATCCGGAAAACGCGTCGGTGCCTTACTTCATCGGAATGACTTATTTCGAGAGACAAGAATATCCGAAAGCCGTTTCCTACTTTGACCGATCGATCGCCAAGGACGGGAAAGTGCCCGAGCCTCATTTTTACAAAGCCGTTTCCTTATACCGAATGGGTCGCCAGGAGGAGTCGCTTCCTGAATTCGAGGAAACGCAGAGGCTGAGTTCCTCTGGCTCGCTCTTCGACTTGGCGAAGAGCTACCAACGTAGCCTGACGCAGCCCGTTGCCAATGCCGACGAGGCTGCCGGTCAGTCCGTTCCCGCGCAGACGGAGAAACGTTGGTTCCTCTATGGGAGTTTGGCGACTCAGTACGACTCGAACGTCATTTTAAAACCCGACACAGCCACGGCGGTCTCTTTCGCCAGCGACCAAGACGATGTCTTTTTCGGCGTTCGGGCCGGGGGCAGTTATCAAATCGTCAAAAAAAGCGCTTACCGTTTGATCGGCGAGGGAAACTACTACCAATCGATCTACGTCCAACAAAACGACTTCAATTACGGCTTGGCCCATGCAGAGCTGCGGCACCAAATCCGGAAGGGTCGGTTTGCGGTCAATATTCCGACGTCCTACGAATTTTCGCTCCTGCAGACTTCTAAGTATCTCCAGAGTGGGGCGCTTTCGCCTTGGGCTTCCTATGCCTTGGGGAACCACCTTTTCTTTCAAGCGTCCGAGAGGTTCCGTTACGATGACTTTTTCACACCTCCGTCGACGTTGCCCCAAAACCGGGACGCTTATAATCTGCAATCGGAGCCGGCCGTCTATTTCCTCTTCGACAATCGCAAACGCCACGTGAAGGTGGCGTATGATTTCGAGGCGAATTTCGCGAAGGGTAACGATTGGGATTACAAGTCTCACACCGTTTCCGGAGCCTTCTACAATCCGCTCGTTTGGGGGATCAATTCTTACGTCACGGCGGCGTATACGTTCAATAAGCAGTTCAAGTACATCGACTCGATCATCGGGACCAAGCGTCACGATACGACCCAGTGCTATGGGGCGGTTTTCTCCAAGGAAGTGCTCAAGGGGTTCACGGTAAGCACGAATTACCAGTACCAGAGGGGTGGATCGAATATCGCCTTCTTCCAATATAAACGTCACTTAGCGGGGGTGACCTTTGCGTACCAATATTAAGCCATTCGGCATCATCCTGGCGGCTTTCTTTTTCGCGCAAGTGGCCGATGCTGCCGAGTCGGTGGGTAAGATCGTTTTCGTCAACGGAAAAGCCATCGTCTCTCGGTTGGAGCCTAAGGCTACGAAAGCCCTCGCGTTCAACGACGACATTTATGCGATGGATACGATCGAGACTAAGAACGGTTCCTTGAAAATTCTCTTCGAGGATCAGACAGTCATGTCGTTGGCCGAGAATTCCAAGGTGCTGATCACGGAGCAAATTTATCGCCCTAAGCAAGGGACTCGAAATTCCATATTCGACGTCTTGAAAGGAAAGGTGAGGACCGTCGTCGAAAAGGTGGCTGGAAATAGCGACGTTAAGCTTCAAACTCCCACGGCCGTCGCCGGCATTCGAGGAACCGACATCGGTATCCAGGTGGATGGTAATAAAACGCAGTTTCTTTGCTTCGATGGTCTTGTAGAGACTTATTTTAAAGGAGCCCCGGAACAGAAGGTGATGCTTGAGGCGGGACAATTGACGACGATCCAGTCATCACCGCCGACCGCACCCGAAGCCATCCCGACAAATGTCCAACGGAGTTATACAGCGCAAGAGGGCCCCGCTTTGAGGGAAGTGTTGAAGCAATCGGGAGGAGAGGGTTTAAATAAGAAAGAATTACTGCCACCACCACCACCACCGGCGAATAACGAAAGAACCCAAAACGATTCTCAGGCGCAGGGGAGACGCAATGAAGGTCAAAATCATCAAGGATCGGGCGAAGCCTCGGGAAGCCGTCAACGAGAAGATCCACAAGTCTTACAAAGCAACGGGCAAAATAACGGACAGAACCATCCGGAGGGCCCTCAAGGCCCACCCCCTCCCCCCCCACCTCCGCCATTATTACCCGGAGGAAATAGCGAGACTCCGATGGAGTTAGTGCCACCTGGTGGTACAGGGCCTATGGGAGGAGGCGCCGGTAGCGGGGCTAGCGTACCGACGACGGCTCCTGTGGATATCCCGGTCACATTCCCGACACCGGGATGAGTCAAAAGGAAGAAAAAGGAAGAAAAATGAAAAAAAGTTTTATCCTTTTAGGAATGTTAGGACTTCTAGCGGGTTGTGGCGGCAGCCAGGATGTGGATGTCCAGATTGAACTTCCGGCGGCCTTCGTCTCCCAGGGTTCCGTCAGTCATATCACCATTCAAGTAACGGCTACGGATATCACGACACCGATCACGACGACTTTAACTCCTCCTTTCACGACTTCTCTAGACGGGAATACTGTCAATTTCACATTAACTCTTCCGATTGGGACCGGGCGCAATATTAATATATACGCCCCCCTAACGGGAACCGGGCCAGCTATGATGACGGGTCATGTCTCGACCGCCATTACGGAATCCACGACGTCGATTCCGGCCATTCCGATGAACTTCATCAATTTCGCGATTGATGCCACGGGAACCGGCGATTTAAGGCCTCCGTCCTCGGGGCCTCCCGCGGCTGATCTTGTTTCATTCAAGATCATGCCTTTGACGGTGGCAGACGCCATCTGCGGAGCCAATTCCGTTGAAATGGTCATTGATTTCCAAGAACCTTATACGGTTCCGCCCAGTATCGATAGTCAAAGGGTTGTCGTCGAGTTTGACGTGGACGAAAACCGGCTGACAGGGTCTCCCTCGGGCCAGAGCTTCATAGAACGTACTCTGTCTCCTCTGGGGGGCACGGTGCGTTCCGCGAATGGTTTAACGAATGCGCTCATGACCGACGGCACGGAATACTTGATTTCCATCGTCAATAGAACCCTACCTTCCGCGGGTCTCTTTAGTGTGAGTAGCGTCGATGGAAGCCTGACCTTCCTCAGCAATGCCAGCATCGTCAGCGCCTATGACCAGACCCTCGTCACGTTGACGGTTTGCATCGACGCGGCGGACTTTAGAACCATCGATCCGGACGGGGTGGGAGTCTTAAATGTCTTATCGGGAATCGATCCCACGTCTACGGGTCCAACGCCCGGCACTTCCTATAATGGGAATGATATTCTGTACCG
This sequence comes from uncultured Pseudomonadota bacterium, assembly GCA_964555055.1. Classification (GTDB taxonomy): domain Bacteria; phylum UBA10199; class UBA10199; order JACPAL01. The sequence continues at coordinate 185,223 of CAZKQW010000003.1, forward strand.
ATCCGGCGTAGTACATTATGATCTCAACCTCGATCTCAGTACAATCCCGGGTGGGCCTTAACCCTATGAAGATACGTTTTTGGGGGGTGCGAGGTTCGGTTGCTTCGTCCGGACCTAAAATACAACACTTCGGAGGAAGTACTTCCTGCATCGAAGTGGTCGAGAAGAACCAACGCGTCATTTTGGATGCGGGTACGGGTTTGCGTCCTTTGGGCCTACAACTCACCAAGAAGCCCTCGGATGATGACGTGTCGATCTTCATCACCCATTGCCATTTAGACCATATCATCGGACTCCCTTTCTTTTTACCTTTGCATCAGCCTAAAAGAAACATCAGGCTCCACGGACCCGCGAACGAGAGAAGGTCCTTTCAAGATATCATCGCTTCCATCTTTTCTCCGGAAACATTTCCTGTGTCTTTCAACGACATCCCCGCGAAGTTGACCTTTAAGGAAGTCGTTCGTGAAAAAGTGGTTGTGGGTCCGTTGACGGTCACGAGCTTCCCCATCAACCATCCCGGCAGTACGGTGGGTTACATGGTCTCGAACGGAAAAAAGAAGTTAGCATATTTACCCGACCATGAACCCATAAATGGCCACAGCCATTTTCAGGAGAAAAGCAAGGCGTTCGACGAGAAATACCGGGCTGAGTTAAGGGCCGTCTTAAAGGGTTGCGACGCTTTGATCCACGATGCTTTTTTCACCGACGCCAACTATGAAAAGTTCCATGGATGGGGACACTCGCCTTTAAGCTATCCGATCGAGTTGGCCAAAGAGTGCGGCGTTAAGAAATTGGTCTATTTTCATTATGCCCCGGAATCGACCGACCAAGAACTGAAGAAGCATCGGGATTGGGCCTTGAAAAAAATTCGAAAGAAGAAACTCCCTATCGACTTGACCCTCGCGCGCGAAGGTCTGGTGATCACCCTGTGAGACCGTGAAAAAGAAAAAGATTCATTTCATCGTCGCCGCCTTGTTTTTCTTTTTTTCTTTCTGCCTGTGGACGGACTCACCTTTGCTTTCATGGCTTGAGCTCAAGACGGTCGACTGGAGGTTCACGGGACGACGTCCGATCCCCACCTCGGGTCGGGTCGCGATCGTGACCTTGGACGAAAAAAGCTTGGACGTCGAAGGACGGTGGCCTTGGTCGCGCTCTAAGATGGCCGAGCTTCTTCGGAAGCTTCAAAAATACGGGCCTAAGCTGGTGGAGATGGATATCGTGTTCGCTGAGCCCTCCGCGGGCGACGATGAGTTGCAAAAGGTCATCCGCCAAAACGGGAATACCGTCCTCGGTTACTTTTTCTTCCAAAACGTCGCCGAGAGGGAAAAGGCCGCCATCCGTTCCGAAAAGATGGAGCAAAGCTTCCAGACAATCCTGCCGACGGCCCTACCCGATATTACAGACGTTCAAAAGACGCTGCGACCGATGGCGGGTCTCGTGTCGAATATACCGACGCTCGCGACCGCGGCTAGGAGCCAAGGATATTTCAACGCTTTCGCGGATCGGGATGGCGTTATCCGGCGCGCTCCGTTGGTGATCACTTATAAGAACAAGATTTTCCCGTCGATGACGTTGAAAACGTACTCGTTGGACCAGGATGGTTTTGATCCTCTCCTGACTCAGGATACGGAAGGTCTCTTGATGGGCATGAGCATCGGGACGAAGCAAGTCCCCGTGAATACTCGGGGCGAAGTCATGATCAATTACCGGGGGCGCGAAGCTTTCCCGACGTATTCGGCGACCGACATTCTACATGACCGCGTGCCCGAGGACGCCTTGAAGGATAAAGTCGTCTTGATCGGCGCCACGGCGATCGGTATTTATGACCTTCGTGTAACGCCCATTTCTCCGAACCTCCCGGGAATTTTCATCCAAGCCAGCCTTTTGGATAATTTGATCCACGGGGATTTTTTGACCTTGCCTCTTTTGGCCAAGTTCGCGGTCTTTTTGGAGATGCTCGCGATGAGCGTGCTGTTCGTTCTCGTCCTGAACCACCCGAAGGCCAAGATCTTTTGGGGGCTTTTATTGGTGGGCCCCGTCTTAGGCCTCCAATGGTACGCGTCGATTGCGTTCTTTGAGCGATTGACCATTGTTCCCTTCGTTGTGCCTTCCCTTTACATCCTGATGACCGTCTTCACCATTATCATCTACCGTGGCCTAGTGGAGGAGCGGGAGAAACGATTTATACGCACGGCCTTCCAATCCTACCTCCACCCAGACCTCGTGGAGGAAATGACCCAAAACCTCGATAAGTTGAAGCTCGGTGGCGAGAAAAGGGAATGTACCATTCTTTTCTCTGATGTCAGGAACTTCACTTCCATTTCCGAAAACATGGACCCCGCCGTGCTTTTAGAACTCATGAACGCGTATTTCGACCCCGTTTCCCAAGCCATCATCGAAGAAGGCGGGTACATCGATAAATTCATCGGAGACGCCGTCATGGCGATCTTTGGGGCGCCGAATCGCATGGAGGACCACGCGGCGAGAGCCTGTCGGGCGGCTTTGAGGATGAAAAAACTCGTGGCTGATTTGGAACCACGGTTCCGAGAAAAATACGGGATCGAGGCGTTCAAGATCGGCATCGGCCTTAACACGGGCGACGTCACCGTCGGGAATATCGGCACCAGCAAGCGTTTGAACTACACCGTCATGGGCGACGCGGTGAACCTCGCCTCGCGCCTGGAAAGCGCGACGAAAGAGCTCGGCGTGACGGCATGCATGAGCGAAGCGACATACGAGCAAGCTAAGGGTAGTATCACAGGGCGTTACCTAAACGAAATTTCCGTCAAAGGAAAAGCCCAGAAAATCCAGGTGTACGAAATCCTCTCTTTGCTTGCGTGACGAAATCCGATTCGATACTAAAAGTGAGCGAGCATCAGGAAAAAGGGCTTCGCCCCTTTTCCTGAGCGGAGCGAACGATCAGGCAATGACTATCAGATGAGGGTTTCAGGGAGAGAGCGGTATCTCTCCCTGAATTCAAATGAGGGATCGTCCAACGGCAGGACACGTGGCTCTGACCCACGGAATCATGGTTCGAATCCATGTCCCTCAGTATATAAGTACCCGAATTTAAAACATTTTTTATAAATGACCATTCATCGTGTTTTAAGGTGTCCAAAAAGTGTCCACCCAGATCCGAACGAATGGGTCTCATGAGGTCTTTTTTGTACTCTGTTGGAATCCATTGAGCATAGCAGCGTAAAACAGTTTGCAAATTATCCCCCATCATATTGGCAACCCAAGCAGCAGGTTGTCCTTCCGATAGCATGATGCTCGCAAAGGTATGACGAGTGACGTAAGGCTTTCGATGCGCTATTTTCATCTTTCTTAAGATGGGCATCCATACTCTGTTTCTTAGATTTTGTTCATGATACCCAGGGAAAATAAGATCACCTTTAATGTCTTTGATATGCCGCCAGTCAGTAAAGAATGGTTGTAGATGCGGCGTAATATCTATTAATCGGGGCTCTCCTGTTTTAGTAGATGTGATATGCCCACTATTCTTATCTAAAGTGCGCTCTGCATGAATTTTTTGATTACGCAAATCAATGTCACCAAAACGAAGAGCGAGAACTTCCCCTGTCCTCATACCAGTAAAAAAAGAAAGTGCATAGAAGAGATGATATTGTTGAGGACAGATTTCAAAAAATGAAGCGACCTCTTCCTGGGTCAATGGACGTTTATTGTCAGTTCGAGAAATAACTTTTGGCAGGTCCAGAAAGGTTGAAAGTTCTTTTTCAATCAGTTCCTGTTTATAGGCGTCATTTAGAATTGTTCCAAGGCAGGTTAAATAATTACGTACAGATTTTGAAGAAAGATTTTTTGAAAAAAGTTTTTCTTTAATACCAGATTTATTTGGAGAACCCCTCAAAAAGGAAGGGGAGAGATCAGATAAATCATAGTCGCCTAATAGAGGATTCAGGTGAACCCTGACAATCATTTCATACCATTCGTAAGTTCGCGGCTTATTACGCTCTTCACAATCTTTTTTAACTTTTTTTAACCAAGAGTCAGCAAGCTCCTTAAATCTAATCCTCATGGGGAGGATCTTATTTTTAGCCCCCTGAACTTTGGCCTTTTCCTGAATTAAAAAATGATCAGCGGCGGTTTTGGAATCAAAGGTCCGACGTTCCCGTTGACCATACTCATTTCGCCAATCAACCCGCCAGCCGTTCTTTTCGCGATTGATACCCACGATATTCATTCCTTTCGATAAATTCTTTTATCGCACTTTGTTTAAATCTCCAATCACTGACAAACTTGATACCACAAAGTTCTCCTTTGCGAGCCAGCTCCCGAACGCAACCTGCAGAAACGTTTAAGATCCTGGAAATTTGAGCCACATTCAAAAGAGGTTCGATTTTTGGAGATAATTCATTTTCGGATAATGTGTATGATGTCATACGTCAGTCTTAAACACATAATGTTATATATAACAAGTTATATTTATTTGTATGGCTGAATTTATTCATGTTACCTAAGTGGGATGACTTCTACAGCAAACCTCACTTTTGGGGATAAAGTTAAAAAATTGCGAGAATTAAAAGGTTGGAGTCAGCAACAATTGGCTGAAAAAGGGGGCTTTAGCGTCACTTTTATTTCCAAATTTGAGACAAACGCAAAAAATTATCAAAACCCAACCTATTCAACTTTAAACGCCCTGGCTTCTGCCCTCGATGTTACAAGTCATTTTCTCACGGAATGGGGAGGTCTAAAATCTTTTGGAGAAAAATTAGGAAAGTTTCGGAAAAAGAAAAGAATGACTGTGGCGAAACTAGCTAAAGAATCTGGGATTCCACAAGACGATTTGATTGCCTTTGAAGAAGGAGAAAAATTCCCTGATTCGAAATCAATGCTAAAGATTGCAGTCGCTCTAGAGACAACTTATGACCAATTGATTTTTGATAGGCAAAAGGAAAATATACCTCTCAGATCTATTCCTGAAATTGTCATTTCACCTTTTCAAGGAGGAACGGCATTTGATGATGAGGGCCACTATAAGGAACGTCAGTCTCACAAAAATTTTTATTATTGCCCTCCAGATATCAAGGATCCATTTGCTTATGCAGTACGCGTTTCACATTTTGATGCAATGGAACCTGTTATTGAGGATGGAACAATCCTGATTTGCACCACGAACGAAACTCCGAAGGAAAAAGACTTGGTCATTCTTTTAACAATTGAAGGTGGGATGACGGCTGGAGTAATAAATTACAATGGAGACAAGATCATTATTAAACCATTTCATCCAAGAGATCCGCTTGAAACCTATATGAAAAAGGATGTTAAGGCGATTCATCGTGTTGTGTGGATCAGAAGAAAGTAAGGAGCTTTTAAATATAAGCCAAGAGCTACGCAGCTGATTTGTGGGTTGATTTGTAACAAAATAGATAGTATTTTTGTTACAAGATATGAAGACAATTAACGATAAAACCATTGAAAAATCAATTAAATATAGAATTAATGCTCATCCACCCGGTTGGTGTATGTCACCCAGTCATTTTGCAGATCTAGGCTCCGATGGAGCTATTAGGATTTCGCTGTATCGCTTAGCTAAGAAAGGAATTATCAGACGCGTATCCAAGGGCATTTATGAGTGCCCTAGAAAACACGAGCATCTTGGGATTCTTTCGCCTTCTATTGATAAAATTGCCCAAGCCATCTCTGAAAGAGATGATATTCAAATCCAACCATCAGGGGCTTATGCGGCCAACCTCCTAGGCTTATCCGAACAAGTGCCAGCAAAAGTAGTTTTTGTAACGAATGGACCTTCAAAAAAAATCAAGATTGATAAAATGGAGATCGTCTTCAGGCATACAACAAACAAAAATGTGCATAACGCAGGAACTACATTGGGCTTGATTATACAGGCAATTAAACATGTTGGAAAAACAAATTTGACCAAACCAGTCTTATTTAAATTAAAAAAACATATTGCTGCTCTCGATGAAAAAAGTCTTAAAAATGTTACCTATGCACCTGCCTGGATTCGACATGTTATTCTTGATTTGCGGAGAGATCTAAATGGTTAAACTTCATCTTCTCGATCCTAAAAATAGGATTACTTACTTTGAAGAGAGTTCTCGTCAAATGGGCATTTCTATTTCAATGATCGAAAAAGACTATTGGGTGGTATGGATTTTAGGTCGTTTGTTTAATTTAAACGAACTGAAGAACCATCTTACATTCAAAGGCGGAACATCACTTTCAAAAATATATCAAATCATTAAGAGATTTTCTGAAGATATTGATTTATCCATTGAAAGAACTTTTTTTGGCTTTCACAACGAGCAACTCGAAAACATCAATATAAGCCGTAAGCAAAAGAATATTTCTCTCGAAAATCTTTCCCATCAATGTGCTCAGTATATTAGCAGCACTTTAATGAAAGTGCTGTCCGAAGATATTACCAAAGAACTCAATTCATCCGATACATGGAAGCTATTCATTGATGAGTCAGATCCAGTCAGACAAACATTGATTTTCGAATACCCTGTGATTGCCCCTGATAAAAATGGCTATATTCACCCATCAATTAAAATTGAACTGGGTGCTCGCTCGGAACATTGGCCGGTGAGTCAACATGCTATTCACAGTTATGCCAAAGAGATCTTGAAAGATAAGGTTGAAGAATCAGAAATGACAATAAGGGTGTTGAACATTGAGAGAACATTTTGGGAGAAAGCCACGATTTTGCATCAGTACTCACATCTCCCCACAAACAAATCTTTGCCACTACGCTTGTCCAGACATTATTACGATTTTTATTTTCTCCTTAAATCTATTAAGGATGAGGCAATTAAAAATCAGCATCTCCTGGAAAAAGTGGCACATCATAAGGATACTTATTTCCCATCAGCATGGGCCAACTATGCTCAAGCCAAAAAAGGGAGTTTAAAGCTTGTCCCTCCCGAACCTATATCAAAAATCCTCGAGAAAGATTACGAACTCATGAAAGATATGTTTTTCGAAGATCCCCCAATCTGGAATGAAATAATGGATCTTATTCGTCGCTTTGAAATAGAATTTAATCAGTAGGAATTTCATGTTCCACAGTATTAAGTTCCTGTATAAAGTGTAAGACAGCTTTAAATTATAAGCTCATCAATAAACGAACCGCAGCCAATAGGACAAGGCAGGCACCCATTCGTTGAATGACTTGCTTTGAGATATATTGAGATCCAATGCGAGAGCCTAATTGTCCTCCAAGAAAAACTGCCAACATCAAAGGTAGAATTTCGTGTAGAGGATAGAAAGATCCAATCTTGAGATATTGACCTACCAGCCCTGAAACGGAATTCACCAAGATAAAAACACTCGAAGCGGCGGCGGCTTCCTTGGAATTGGCCCATCCCATCAAGATCAAAAGAGGGGCTAAATAAATACCACCGCCAATCCCCACTAACCCCGATAAAAACCCCAAACTCGCTCCAATGGGTAAAGCCCATAAAAATATCTTTTTATTATTTAGAGTGGAATCTGATTTTTTAACTTCACTCAAAAACATCCGGATTGCTGCCAGAAACAATGAGAAACCTAATAAAATAGAAAACTTTTTTTTACTGATGGAGACATGGCCCCCAAAATAAGCAGAAGGGATTGATGTCATCACAAATGGAAGAATCAACCTCCAACGAAGATATCCTGACTTCCAAAAAAACCAACCACCACCAGAAACAACGATGATGTTACAGATCAGAGACACTTGAGGCATATAATAATAAGAAGGCGCGTACGAAAATGAAAATAGCGCGAGAAGAGCTAAATACGTCGAACCACCACCAAGACCCACCATCGAATAGAGCATGGCTGTAACAAAAAATAAAAAGGGCAACAGCGGACTCAATGACCGCCTCCACCCATCATGTTAAAAGCATGAAGAATGTTTGGGAACAAGGCCGACAAGGATTCTTTCACGCCATTGGAAGAGCCAGGGAGAGTCAGTATCAGTGTATTCTTTTTAATCCCCACGATGCCGCGCGACAGCATGGCATAGGGTGTTCGTCTTTGACCGAAAGCACGCATGGTTTCGGCGACACCAGGGACTTCTCGATCCACAATCTTGCGAATGGCTTCGACCGTAACATCACGCGGACCCAGCCCAGTCCCGCCCGTCGTCACGATAAGACGCACGCCGGATTCAACCCATTGAAGAATTTTTTCCTGAATCTTTTTCTTTTCATCCGGGACAATTTCATAATGAGCCACATCGAGAGGGTATTTTTTCAAAGTCTCGGTGATGATTTTTCCAGACTTGTCCGACTTCTTTCCTTGAGAGACGGAATCCGAACTCACCAGAACGGCCGTCGGAAGAGGTTTTAAGAAAGTTTCCTGAAAATCACTTTTGCCACCATGCTTCTCCAACAATTTTGTTTCGCCAATCACGACATTTTTATCGATTCCCTTCATCATGTCGTAGATGTTTAAGGCAGCGATCATGGCACCCGTCAGAGCTTCCATCTCAATTCCGGTTTTGCCAACACACTTAACCTCAACACGAATCATAATTTCAGTTTCCCTCGCTTCAAAATGAACGGATACGGCATCAATCATCAGAGGATGACAGTAGGGGATCAGTTCCGGAGTTTTCTTAACGGCCAACACCGCGGCGGCACGAGCCACAGTCAACACATCACCCTTTGGAGTGTCACCTCTCACGGCGCGCTCGATCGTTTCTTTTTTCGCAATCACTCGCGATTCAGCAATCGCTGAACGGAGAGTTTCTATTTTATTCGAAATATCAATCATCTTAGCCTCCAATGCCACTCATGCACGGTGTTCTTAAAAAATCTTCCTGAACAAAACCCTCATGGCCCACGCGTTTTCCTTGAAGCACTTGGATGATAGCTTCCTGAATAGCCTCATCACTTTTACTTTCATCTCTTAAGAGATCTCTAAAGGAGAAACTCCCATCATAGGCCAGACAATCCTGAAAGCGTCCATCACTCGATACACGGATACGGTTACAACTATCGCAAAAAGGGGCTGACAGCGGCGTGATAAAACCAATCGGTGTTTTCAGCTCCTGCACCCACTCATAACGCGCAGGACCTTTGCCCAAAATTTCATGAAATGCTTTTAAAGAATATTTTTCAGAAAGATTTTTACGTACATCTGCCAATGAAAGAAAACGATCCTGAAGATCACGGCCGGGACCTATAGGCATCATTTCTATCAGCCTCAAAACAAAACCCTCTCTGGCACAATAACGAAGCATCGATTCCACTTCGTCATCGTTAATACCTTTTTGCACTACCATATTGATTTTGATGTTTGAAAATTTTGATTTTGCTTCCTGCAAGCCTTCAAAAACTTTTTGAATATCTCCCAGACGCGTAATTTTTAAAAAACGCTCGGCATCCAGAGTATCCAGGTGGACATTCAAACGATCCAGTCCTGCTTCTTTTAAATCATGAGCCAAGTTTTTAAGAAGGATCCCATTGGTCGTCAGCAAGACTTCATCCAAAAAACTTATTTTTTTCAATTCACGTACCAGCCACGCAAGATCCTTGCGTACTAAAGGCTCGCCTCCCGTCAGTCGCACGCGTTTAATTCCCAAAGGGGCCAAAAGCCTGACCATCCTAATGATTTCCTCAAAGCTCATCATTGCTGTTTTTGGAATGCGAAAGATGCCTTCAAGCGGCATGCAGTATTCGCAGCGGATATTGCACAGATCCGTCAGGGATAATCGCAAGTATTCTATTTTACGAGCACAACTATCCACCAACATGAGCGGTCTCCCGTAAGGACTCAAAAGTCTTAGGATCATTGATATTGAGACAGGCCTCTTCTGAAACAGCGCAAAAGAGACTGTCGGATATTTTTTCACAAAAACTTTTCATGGAATAATGGCCGTGACTTAATTGCTCTTGAACCAGAGAAAGTAATTTTTCAGAATAAAGCCCTAAAAGATATTCTACACCGGCCCCATGAGAAGCTATGACGGCTAAAGATTTTTGAGATCGGCTTGAAACAATTTTTTTGATCTGCCCTGCAGATACCAGTGGCATATCGCAAGCCGTGATAAAAACGGTACCACCCACATATTTCAAAGCAGCTTCCAAACCTCCCAAAGGCCCTTGATGAGGCAGGCTATCACAAATAATTTCTACACCCAAATGACGATAATCTTCCGGTGTATTTGTCACAATCAAGACTCGAGAAAAGACGGCTTTCATCTCCCTTAAAATCTCTTCAATGAACGTATGATTTTTCCAAGGGGCAAAGGCTTTGTTGGTCCCAAAGCGTGAAGATTTTCCACCGGCTAAAATAACGCCTGTGATATCATCACCTTCTTTGACGGATTTTGTAAAGCTACAACAGTCTTGGGCGCCTTCTCCCATTTTCCAAATTGGCACTTCGTGTTTAATCGTATTAATAATATATTCACAGGCTTCAAAAGCCTCCCGACGATGGGCACAGGCCACAGCAACGACAACCGCTTCTTCTCCCACAGGCACCCAACCCACACGATGCACGACAGACACTTCCATTATCGGCCATTTTTTTTGAGCTGTAGAAATTACTTTCATCATTTCACTTAACGCCATGGCTTCATAACAATCATATTCGATCCCTGAAATGTCGTTATCATCCCGAATCGTTCCGACAAAATGAACATGACCACCAGCTTTAACATTGTGAATCGATTGTAAAATTTTCCAGGTATCAATTTTGCGATGTGTTATCTCGATCATCTTAGCCTCCACTCACTGGGGGGATGAACGCGATTTCACGACAGTCTTTCACGACAGTATCGGGGGAAACATATTCGCAATCCACGGCATACCGCACAAAATTGAGATAAGAATGATCGAGTTTTTTTTCGCCTAATTGATCTGAAAAAATATCTTTCACACTTTTAGGTTCGCTCAAATGAAGTTCGATGGGCTGTGGAAAATATTTTTTTAAAATTGAAAAAAAGTAGAGGGTCATAAGTCTCCCCAAAAAACAAACGAGACACGATCCCCTCGATGTAGAGCATCAACTGATTCAGGGATGATAAGGATCGCATTTGAAGACGCGAGAGCTTTAAGATGGGCAGACCCCTGACGTCCGGCAGAAAAAGCCTGAAACTCACCATCTTCATAAATAACACGCCCTCTCAAATAATCTTCTTTGCCATGAGATGCTCTTAAATCATCCTGCATCACAGCTTGATAGGTTGTCGGAAAAATATTTTTGGCACCCTGAATTTTCAAAAGAGAGGGACGGACAAAACGTTCAAAAACCATCAAAGCCGATACGGGATTTCCGGGCAGGCCAAAGACAAGCCTCTGACCCCACCGACAAAATAAAAGAGGCTTTCCTGGCTTAATGGCTATTTTATGAAAAATCGTTTCCGCACCGAGTTTTTTTAGGACGGAAGGGACCAAGTCAAGATCGCCAGCTGACACACCACCAATCGTGATCAAAACATCTGCGTCTGAAATCAACTTCAGAGTTTTTTCAAGATCTTCTTCTGTATCATGAGAAACAGAAAGAGAGGTGACGTCCAAACCCATGGAGATCAAGGTAATCGCCAAAGCCGGCCCATTACTATTGTAAATCTGGCCTGGTTTTAGAGTCTCACCGAGTGGAATAATTTCATTTCCTGTCGACAGGATTTTAATTATTGGTTTTCGCCCCACAGGAAGCTGACGCACACCCAAGGCTGTCAAAAAAGCGATTCGACGCGAATCAATTTTGTCACCATGCTCTAAAATCAAATCACCAATCTCCATATCTTCGCCTTGTCGACGAATGTGCTGACCTTCCTTCACGCCTTCTTTAAATTCACAAGTTGTCTCAGTAAAAGTCACATCCTCAAAAGGCACGACCGTATCTGCACCTTCAGGAACAGGAGCTCCCGTCATAATACGAATGGCCTGTCCATGCCCCAAAGGCGTCGCACAGTGCTGAACAATATTATCCCCGGCCACCACACGCTTGATGACCTGGAGTACCACAGGATTATTTTGAGAGGCTTGGATGACATCAATAGCGCAAATGGCAAAACCATCCATGGCCGCATTATCAAATGACGGCAGAGGCATCGCTGCATGAATACCTTCCGCAAGGTAACGGCCATGGGATTGTACTGTCTGAATAGTTTCAGTTCCCAGGAATTGGGAACACTCCAGAATCATTTGTCGTGCATGATCCGCCGATAACATCGGAATCTCCTGTTCAATTCATCTGTCTCTATTCTCTCAAATAGAATAAAAACAGAATCGGAAGATGAGAACGTTTCCAATCTCACCCCGTCCCGAACACCCTATTTTCCTAACATTTAGGAGAACTTAGGCGTTGAGGATTAGAGCTACTTTAAGTTTTTGAAATATCCTTTAACTCTTTTTCTACCACTTGACCTGCATCCTGAACTGATTTCATCCCTTGCTTGAAATTTTTAATCCCTTCCGCGAGACTTTTGCCCAAATCCGGAAGACGTTTAGGTCCAAAAATCAAAAGGGCCAAACCCACAATCACCATTAACTCCCAAGGACCTAAACCACCAAGTCTCATGACGACCTTCTTTCACGTTCAGGATGCTAGTTTTTTAAAAAATGAGGGATGATCCTCGGCAGATTCAATCTTGATAAATGTCAACCATAGCCTGTTTCATCGGGTAAGGATACGGCCCCGATAAAGGGATAGGAGCGATATATTTGTTTCGAAAATCAGCTGACTGCATCCGACAAGATTTAGACCTTTGATCATAAGGAGGTGTTGTGGTCATCCGGGTCCAGAGAGTCAGAAGAGACTCTTCCGGATAGCTTCCAATACTGAGCGGTGTAAAATCACAGGGACACATGTCCCCAAATGCTGTCAGGTAAAACTGTGTATTGGCTGCAAAACAAAAGGCGCTACCACACTCGCTGGTCATCGTCGATTGAACAGACAAGCCTGGATAACCTTCCTGAGATCGATAATAACGCACTTTCTCCCTGATCATGTCCCGATCGGGAGCTGTCAGTAAAAAGGAAGTATCCCTCAGCCATTGGCCACTGGGGATGGCATCAAAAAAGGTCACTTCATTGACACCAAGCTCCTTCCCAAGCTCCATCATCTGCTCAAAACTCTCTTCCTTTAATTTGGCAGGACTCAAATAACTCGAAATCGCAACCAATACGCCGGCCTCTTTGAGATACCCTATCCCCTCAACAGCTTTACGAAAAAGACCTGGTCGCTTTCGGCCAGCATCATGTTTTTTTTCATGAGTATCATCGAGGGAGATAAACGCCCCCATCAAACCTGATTCCTTCAATTCATACGCACGTACCCGCGTTAAAAATTCACCATTGGTAAAGAGAGTCACAACAGACAAATCCTTGGGCACGGAGGCGATAATCCGCGAAAGATCTTTCCTGAGAAGCGGCTCACCTCCCAGAAGAATCATATTGGTCACACCTAGCTGTGATGTTTCGGATAAAGCCTGGATCAGGATCTCGAAAGACATCTCACGACGGTGGTGGGAATTGTAAAAAACGGCTGAACAATGCTCACAATCACACTGACAAGCTTTGTTGACAGCAATCGTAGCCGTGGCGGGAACACGGAGAGAGCCAAAACGTCGCTTAAGCCGAAACAACAAGGACCTTATGCCAGACGGTAAGGCCAATGGAGGCTGGTAGAGAGAAAAAACGGGCGAGCCTTGAAAGTATCCAATAGCACGATAGCGGTTAACCTGATCCAGATACTGTCTCAGATAACTTTCCTGGTCATGGGGCAAAACACAATCACTGAGCCGAAGCTGGCCGTATTCCTGGATGATATTAAAAGGGGATGTCACGCCGGGCCTATTTGAGAAGGTGAGTCAAGAGCCATAAGCTGGGAGCAGAAAGAAGCGGGATTGTAAGATTATCGTCCCATTGCTTTAATAAGCTCTCCGATCCAGCCCCGATCAAACCTCCCAAAATGGAGAAAATGAGAAGCACCCCACCTGACAATTGAAAACTGTCAATCCCGGTCCCCATAAAAAAAAGCGTTCCCAAAAAACAAATCAGCCAGGAGGCTGCAAAACCTTCCTGACTCACATGATTGGCCAAGCGATGCTTTCCCCACTTCGTGCCCACAATCCCTGCCACAGGATCACCGACAGCAATGTAAAAAAGAGTCAAAGTGCCGATAGGTTTTGAAAAAATAAGAAAGACGACCAACATGGACCCGAGGTACCACGTGGCAGAGCTAATCTGCCGTCTCTCACGTTCACGCATGACGGATGCCATGAGACGACATATGGTGTCGTTAGTTGAGGGCCACACACGTCGCACGACTTCTGTTAAAACAGCACTGGCGAAATAGGTGGCCAGAATGAAGATGACTGTTTTTTCCGAAAGGCCCGAGTAGGCATACATCCACAAACCCAGAAGCCCGCTTAGGGTATGAAATAATTTCCGTCTCCATTGGAGATGCGTGCGGCTGGACAGCAGCTTCGATCCCTGCATCTCAAGCCGCTTCCGAAAATCGGTGAGCACTTTTTCACAATTTTCCAATCTCTCCCTCAGCAAAAAAACAACGGGATCTTTTTTAGAATCTTTAAAACCTTGGAAATCTTTTTGAAAGCGAAGCAATTGGGTCTGAAGACGACCCAAACTTTTTTGCCATTCCACAACACGCTCACCTAGGTTGCCTTTTAGCTGAATATAGGCAGGTGTCTGACAGAGCTCATGCAGTTGAGCTTCAATGGGTTCAAATACTGTCAGGATCTCCTGACAGATATCATTCCACGGCATTGGAAAAGGGGTTGAGTTCATCATCACCGGTTATTTGAGGAATCTTTTTTTATCGATTCTTGCAAAAGAGTCCTGTTCACAAAAAGTACTTCGCAGTCTGTATCTGCGATACAGGTACAGCAGTGACCCTCATTGGCTAAAAACTCTCGAAAACCAAGCCAATGATCGCGTACATAGCCGGGAAGTTGCAGAGCATGCTCTTCTTCACAAGGACTTTGGCGAGAAAAGCGCACTGCACCCTCTTGTATCCAATAGATTCCATAAGGCGTGTGGCCTTCATAATAAATCACTTGCCCTTTATGAAAATGGAGATGCTGAGCAGAGGACAGTAATTTCTTCCACTGAATTTGAAATAATTCTTTTGTATGGAGACCCATGCCATTTTAAAATAACGGAGTTTAAAATCGAGACTATGATCTAAAATAGGTTTTTAGGAATTAAATATCATTTAAGTGTCCAGGTTGGCCACTTGTAGAAGTCTTTCAACATCTAAAATCTTTATGTCTCGACCACTCACTTCAATGAGTTTTTCCTGACGAAACTCGGACATCAAGCGAATGGATGTTTCCTGCGTCACGCCGATCATGTTCCCCATCTCTTCGCGCGTGAGCTGGAGTCCGATTTTGTAATGATTCCCGTCTTTTTCGCCATAAGTTTCTTTCAAAGTTAAAAGCAGCTCCGCCATGCGCTCACGCACTGACTTTTGGGCAATCGTTGCCGCCAAATTTTCCGCCACACCCAGCTCTTGAGCCAGCTTTTGAAGCAGATTCATGGAGAGTGACGGTTCTTTTTTCAAAAGAGAAAAAAACGCATTCCGATCCAGACAGCATACTTCCGCATCTTCAATAGCCTCAGCTGTCGCATGATAAGGTTCATTGGCTAATAAAGCTCGATGGCCCAAAACATCCCCAGAACTGGCAATACGGACAATCTGCTGCTTACCATCGATACTTGTTTTATAGAGCTTTACGCGACCCGAAGAGACGCAATAGAGCCCTAAAGCTTGATTCCCTTCATAAAAAACAATCTGGCCTTTTTTATAAATATTGTTTGTCTTGCGTTGCTCAAGATCACGCGTCGCTGATTGCTCCAAATCACAAAAAATCCCATCGGGTCTACTTTCGCAATCATGACACTCGGTTGGCTTTGAAGACTTCGACATGAAGCGATATTTTACATAAAGAAACTCCTAGAGCTATCTTTTTGTATATCATTCCTGATGATGGATACCACAACAGGAATGGGATTTCAGGGGTTTATTTTCTATTTTTTCAAAAATCACCGATTTTTCTTCAACGGATGTCATGCGATCAATCGTGGGGTAGAGAGCATGTTCCTCCTTCATGTTATGCATCTTAAGAAGATGCATAATGGCGACTTCTTCTTGGCATGCTTCCGGAAGGGCATTTTTCGAAAAGTATTCCTGAATATTTTCAAGGTGCTGTTTGATCTGCTTGTGTTCAAACCGCATCACGACTGTTGGGCCGCTGTCTTTGACACCTGTCTTCGATTCAAAAGCCGGAAATAAAATTTCCTCTTCCCAGGCGATATGTCTCAAAAGACCTGTTCTAAACTCTGCAAAGAGAGCTTTGGCTTTATTCCCGTCGATGAGTTTTTGCTGCTCGTAGGCAACAAATATCCGATCCAGACGCATATGATCTTTCTGAAAAAAATCAGCGATCCCAGATATCATAGGTGCTCCATTTTTTTGACAACATTTTCCCAATCTTTTTCGTTTAATAACTGCTGGGCCAATGGGAAAACCGTAGTGTTTTCCTTATAAACATGAAGTCTCATCACTTCGACAACCTCCTGACCTTGATGAAAGGAATGATCAAAAAGAAGATTTCGGGCTTCATCATCGCGAATTCTGGCGGCTAAACCTAAAAGGTTGAAAACGAGATTGGTCATGACGGCGACACGCGCATGATCCGCTTCCATCAAATCTACAGGTGTCATGGGATGGGGGCCTGGACTATGCTCCCCACTCTCCAATAATTTTTCCTGGAGAAATGGAAAGAGAGCTTTTTCTTCTTTACGCGTGTGATGGACAAGATCGTCGTCCATGTATTGAAAAAACTTCTTAAAAGCCGTGCTGATTTCAGGGTCGAATTGCCACCCTTTTTCCTTAAAAGAAATCAGCGCTTTATCAAAAACATTCAAAACCTTTTCAAACTCGTTGTGGTCATCGATTAAGTTCTTAAGGGTCTGCACCATTTGATCATATGGCACCTGGATCGTCGGTGGGGTATAAAGCGGCGGCGGATCCATCGGCGAGGGATAATCCTCCACTTCTTTATTCACATAACGTTTCAAGGGGTCACCTTTACTAATGGGATAAACAGGGAGATCTTTCATGAGTCTAGAATAAACACTTCATTCGTTTACCCGATGATAGGAAACAGGCTCCCTATTGATATTTGTCAATAGCCTCATGACGCCTACTGATGGAGGTGAAGGCTTTCCTGAAGAAAAGGCGCATTTTGTGGGGTCAAAGGAGCTGATCGAAGCGCTTTGATGAGAATCAATGTAAACAGGCCTCCATAACCCAATGAGATCAAGATCTCTTCAATACCAATCCATCGCACATGAGTCACGCCCGAAATGGACGGCATGACCATGAGGTAAATATCCAACCAATGCCCAACCAAAAGAAGAATGCAAACACGCTTCAAGACTTCAGGTTTTCTTTTGGAAGATCGCGGCATCAAAATCAAAAAAGGAACCAGCCAATTAATAACGAGATTGAGCACAAACAACCAGCTCCACTCATGATCGGTACGCATGACATAATAAGCAGTCTCTTCAGGGATATTGCTATACCAAATCAGCATATACTGACAAAACCAAATGTAAGCCCAAAAAGTACTAAAGGCGAAAATGAGTTTCCCCAAATCATGTAAGTGATTCTCATTAACGGAAGCTAAGTAACCTCTTCCTTTTAACAAGACGACTACCAACGTCATGAAAGCAATCCCATGCAAGAAGAGCCCTGAAAAAGTATAAAGACCAAAGATCGTACTAAACCAATGAGGCTCTAAAGATTTGATCCAATCCACACTTGCCAGACAAAAAGTCACTGCAAATACGGGAAGAAAAGCGGCTGAGTATTTCAAAAGCTTTTGGTGAGACCCTATTCCACGGCCACGACTTTGATCTTCTTCTAGGGACGTTTTCCTGAATAATTTCGAAAAGAGAATCCAAACACCTAAAAAAAATCCCATTCTTAACATGAAAAATGGGGTATTGAGGTAGGAAGATTTTTTTTGAAGAATCACATCGTGAATCACAGCATCATGATCGGACCAGTGGTAGAGCTGATGCATTCCAAAAAAGAGACTTGCCATCAAAATAGCGGCGACCGGCAGAAAACTCACCATCATAGACTCTGGAATGCGACGAATCAATGTCCACCAACCTGCATTAGCTACGTAATGAATGGCCATAAATAAAAGCCCGGCAAGAGCGAGCGAAAGAAAATAAAAATTATTGATCAGCACATTTCCCCAGGCACGACTACTTTCACGAAAAAAAAGAACGATCAGGGCTGCCAATCCAAGGCCGACAAAAAATCGCGCTACGTTTAAATCTTTTGATTTTGGGGAAAAAAATTCCGGTTTTTCAGTCTTCATGGAGTCCCTCCACTCTTCTGCAATGTCTGTACGTACTGCACCAGTTTCCACCGATCTTCTGCTGGAATTTGAGAGGCATAAGAGGCCATCAACCCAAACCCCTTCGTCACCGCATGATAAAGTCGTCCAGAAGAATAATCTTTCACCGGTTGTGTTTTAAAAGAAGGTGGATTTGGAAACTTGGGAATCAAAGGACCATCCCCCTTTCCCTGATCTCCATGACAAACCATACAGTAGGTCTCATAAACTTTTTTGCCACGAGCTAAATTCTTTTCGCTGGCTTCAACCGGATTCACAAGCTCACGACCGGCTCTTTCGGCTTCTTCCGGCGTATTGCCATAATGATAAGGTTTAAAACCCCGTGGAATGGAACCTTCTGCTGGCAGCTGAAGAGTCTTATGGTCAGGAGTGTTGGGGTTCTGTGAAAACGCTTCATATGGTACAGCCTGAACCATATCAGGCATAAATTCATAGCCCGGCAGCTTTGGATTTTTTGAACAGGCAAAGCTAAAAAAACAGAGAAACAAAATAAGAGATTTTATTTTCATGCAATCACACTCTTCTCTGTGACACGAAGAGCTCCCGACTCTTGAAAAATACCTGAAGCTTTTGTCTCATTAAAACTACCGTCTACTTTTTGAAGTGCAATCACAAAACGGTCATCGGTAATGGATGGATCTAAAATTAAAATCTCTTTTCCGGGAAAAAGACGGCTTCTGAAAAGAAATGCGGCGACCGTTGCCAAAGCCCCAAACAAAATCGTGATTTCAAAAGAAACAGGAATAAAAGCCAGTGTGGAATTATCAGGCTTTCCGCCAATATTGACAGGCCAGTCAAAAACATTGGTCCAAAATTGAAACGTTATTGAAAAAATCAAGCCGATCAAGGCCGCAACAAAAGTCACAATACCAAGACGGGAACGTCGTATGCCCATGGCATTATCCAGAGAGTGAACCGCATAAGGCGTATAAACGTCGTGTATCAAAAATCCATCGGCTCGAAGCTTTCTGACGGCAGAGACCATCTTCTGTTCGTCATCGTACATTCCCAACATAAAATCTTTCACACGAGCTAAGTTGAGCTTAAGACTCATGAGCATCCTCCTTATGACCGACCAAACTTTTTACTTCCCACATCGCGACTACCGGCAACACTCTGACGAAGAGCAGAAAGCAGGTAAAAAAGAGACCGAAGGTTCCAATAAAGGTTCCCACTTCGACAAAAGTAGGTCTGTAGAGGGACCAACTTGAGGGAAGGTAATCACGGCTCAAAGATGTCATGATGATGACAAATCTCTCAAACCACATACCGATATTGACGAGAATCGAGAGGCCAAAAAGTAGAGCTGGCGTTGTTCTCATTTTTTTTGACCACAAAAACTGGGGGGTGATCACATTGCAAAACACCATGATCGCATAGGTCCAGCCATAGGGACCTGTGATACGATTTTTGAAAGCAAATTGTTCATAGTAATTTCCACTGTACCAAGCGGTGAAAAGTTCCGTCAGATAGGCAAAACCCACAATGGAACCTGTCACCAAGATCACTTTGGCAATCGCTTCCAAATGTCCGATGGTAATGTATTTTTCAAAATTCATGACTTTACGCGTGATCACCAAGAGCGTCGTCACCATGGCAAATCCTGAAAACACAGCACCCACGACAAAGTACGGGGGAAAGATAGTCGTGTGCCAGCCCGGAATCACGGAAGTCGCAAAATCCATACTCACAATCGTATGCACGGAGACAACCAGAGGCGTGGCCAGGCCTGCCAAAATCAGACAGAGCACTTCATAGCGGGACCAGGTCCTGTGAGAACCGTTCCAACCTAAACTCAACAATCCATAAATTGTTTTTTTGATTTTACCCGTGGCACGATCACGCATCGTCGCTAAATCAGGAATCATCCCGATGTACCAAAACACCAACGACACTATAAAATAAGTGCTGATGGCAAAAACGTCCCATAAAAGCGGCGACCTAAAATTAACCCATAAAGACCCACGCGTGTTGGGGTACGGGAAAACCCAAAAAGCCAGCCAGGGCCTTCCCATATGAATCAAAGGGAAAATCGCCGCACACATCACGGCAAAAATCGTCATAGCTTCTGCTGAACGATTAATCGACGTGCGCCATTTTTGACGAAACAAGAGAAGAATAGCGGAAATCAAAGTTCCCGCATGACCAATCCCCACCCAAAAAACAAAATTGGTAATATCAAAAGCCCAACCGATGGTTTTATTCAAACCCCAGGTCCCAATACCCACTTTGATCTGATAGGCCACAAGCCCCACGCCCAAAAAGAGCGCTGACAGAGACGCTAAAAACCCCATCTTCCAGGCAAAACCGGGCTTGGCATTGAGAGGCCGGTTGATATCGTCTGTCAATTGCTTGAGTGTTACTTTTCCGGCTATTTTTTCATCGATCAGTGCTGGTCTCAACATAGCTATCCTTTTTGGCCTTTCTGACCTTTTTGATCTCGCACTTTGGTTAAATAGCTCACGACGGGTTTCACATTGAGTTCTTCGAGGACATGGTAGGATCGCTTGTCTTTTTGCAGATGGGCCACACGACTTTGAGGATCGTTCATATCTCCAAAAACAATGGCTTGGGTGGGACAGGATTGTTCACAAGCGAGTTTGATATCTCCGTCTTTGAGAGAAATACCCTCTCGTTTGGCAGACAGCTTCCCTTCTTGAATACGTTGAACGCACATCGAACATTTTTCCATGACACCACGCGAACGAACGACGATGTCAGGATTCAGTACCATCGTGCCCAAGTCACTATTCATATTGTAATCGAATCGATCATTATGAGCGTAATCAAACCAATTAAAACGCCGGACTTTATAAGGACAATTGTTGGCACAATAGCGAGTTCCTACACAGCGATTATAGACTTGTTGATTAAGACCATCAGAACTGTGGACGGTCGCCAACACGGGACATACCGTCTCGCACGGAGCATTGCCACAATGCTGGCACATCATGGGTTGATAGACAGTTTCGGGATTATTTTCATCGCCGCTAAAATAGCGGTCGATCCGAATCCAATGCATCTCACGCTGTTTTCTCACTTCATCCTTACCGACCACGGGTACATTATTTTCAGACTGACAGCTGACCACACACGCCGAACAACCAATACAGTTGGTCAGGTCCACCACCATCCCCCAATGATGGCCTTCATAATCTTTCTCTTCCCAAAGAGTGACATTTTCGACTTCTGCTTTTTTATTTCCGGAAGCTGGATCTTTAATGAAAGACGCTAACGTGGCTTCTTTGATAATCCCGCGTTCTGTGCCACCTTCCATCGTATGATGAAGTTGTGTGCAGGCGAGCTCGACATGGTCTCCCGTCTTTTGAATTGTCGCCGCATTAAAAAATGAAAAGTGATCCCCCGAAGATAACAGGGGGTAGGCATTGACGCCAACCTTCTCGCCGACTTTTCCACACACACGCCGCCCATAACCAAGGGCCAAACCAATCGTCTGCAGTGCTTGTCCTGGTTGAATATGAACAGGGACCGTGACATCCCCTTGAGGGGTCGTCACACGGACAACATCGCCTTCTTCACAGTGAAGAGCTGACGCCAATGAGGGCGAAAGACAGGCGTAATTATCCCAACTCACTTTACTGATAGGATCGGGAAGTTCTTGAAGCCAGGGATTATTGGCAGCACTTCCATCACGTACGGCAATTTTCTCGTAACACACCAGCTGTAACGATTGAGAAGTGAGACGTTTTTGTTTCTGAAAAGCCCCATCACTGACACTGGTTAATGACCCATTAAATGAATAGGTTTTTGCGGATATTTCTGTGAATGAAAATGCCCCATCATGAACACATTGATCCCAAAACCCATCAAAAGTCAGATGAGAGAGTTGTCGCGTAAAATACTGACTTTTTGAAAAGCTTCTTAAATAGTCATAATAACTTTCCGGACGCCCCATCCATTTGAGTAAACTTTCAAACGCTTGCCGGGATCCTCTCAGTGGACGAATCACTGGCTGACGCACATGAAGAAGTGAGGTCACGGGCTCCAAAAGATCCCAAGATTCTAGGAAATGATGGTCGGGACAGACGGCTGTTGTTTGAGACGATGTCTCATCCAGACGCTCTGAAAGTGAGATGGACAGTTTGACATTTTTGAGAGCTTTTAAAAAATCCTCACTTTGAGGAAATGTATAGACGGGATTAACTCCATTTAAAATCAAAGTTTGAATCTCTCCCGATTTCATTTTCTGGATCAGAGAGATCAGATTTTTTTCCTGACCTTGCTTTTGAAGAGAGACATTGTCCAAATCAATCGTCTCGCCAATATTGCCCAAGAGTGCATTCATCGCATTGATTGCAATTTGAGTTTCCAATTGTTGCGATCCCGAAATCACTAACGAACGGCCGCGAGCTTTCCACAATTCATGAGCTAGACTTTCAATCTCCGGGCGCGAAACTCCATGCTTTGGAACTGAGAAACTCACCGTCTGAGAGGCTAAACTGGAAAGAAATTTTAGTAGATCCAAAACAACAGCGGTCTCATCAGAGGCGGTCATTGGAATACGATGATCGGCATTACTTCCGGTTAAACTCAAAACCGTTTCAAGCTGCACATGTTTGAGAAAGACTTTATTTTTGTCGTTTCCATTTCCATTTCTAAGACTACGTCGTTCACCATAAGCAGCCGCAAATTCCATTGGAGAAATCCACGTACCCAAAAAATCACAGTTGATTCCAACGACCAGATCCGCTTTCTGAAAACGATAATGAGGAACAGCTTCAACGCCAAAGCTTTGACGATTAGCTTCAATCAAAGCCGATGAAGAGCCCGCATCGTAAGTCACGACTTCTGTCCTGGGATAGTGCTGACTCCATTCTTGTAATAAGGCTTTGGCCGCAGGGCTTGGAAGCGTTGAGGTGAGTATGGCCATTTTTCCATTTTGAGCTTTAATTTCCGAAAGAGATTTTAAGATTTCCTGGTCTATCGTCTCCCAGGTGGAGGACCGACCCTGCCAGAGAGGCTTTTCTAAACGTTCATCGTCATACAGCCCCAAGACCGTCGCTTGTCCTGTGGCACAAACCGCCCCTCGATTCAGAAGAGACTCTGTATTTCCTTCAATCTTAATAGGTCGTCCGTCACGATTCTTGACCAAAAGAGAACAGCTCGATGAACAACCACCACAAGCCGTGGCGTACCAGCTGGCCACACCGGGTACGAGTTCTTCAGGTTTTACCAAATACGGAATCGCTTTTTCGACGGGCATTCGAGTACACGCCGCCAGAGCTGTACCGGCCAAGCTAAACCCGACCATTTTTAAGAAATCGCGGCGCGATGAAGAAAGCCCCAACTCCTCTTTTTGATAAAAAACAGGCAGCGGAAGCTCATCTTGGAATTCTTTGGATTGATGTTCCAAAAAACCAGGCTCCTGATTTTTTTCTGCCAGGCCTTTCCAATAAATTTTCTCACTCATAAGAAATCTCTAGTAATGACACTTGGCGCAATCCATTCCGCCGATTGGTTTCAAATCTTTATTAGATAAACCAGAATGCTTTGGTGGTGGTGTGATCCCTTTTGCGCGGTGACAATCAATACACCAACCCATGGTGAGAGGTTTTTCCTGACGGACACGCGTCATCGCCTGAACAGAGCCATGGCATTCCTGACAGTTAACGCCGCCATTCACGTGCTGACTGTGATTAAAATAGGCAAAATCAGGCAAACGATGCACCTTAACCCATTCAATCAGTTTGTTTTGATCTAAAGCCTCTTTGATTTTTTTAATTTCGGGTGAATCTGTTTTAATTTTCACATGACAATTCATGCACGTGCTTGCTGAAGGAATCCCGGCATGACGGCCTTTGTCAGCACCGCTGTGGCAATAGAGACATTGAATCTGATTATCACCTGCATGGATCTTGTGCGAATAGGCGATTGGTTGATCGGGTTCATAACCTTGATTAACACCCACATTGCGCGCAGCATCCACAAGCTCGTAACCTAGGTAACCTAAAACACTTAAGACAACAGCAACGATGAAAATTTTTTTTGCCATAATTTAACGGTCGTTAGCAGGGTTTTTCGGCATTCTTTCGGGTGTAATAATACCAGTTAAGCAAAATATTGATGACATAAAACACAGCGATGCCCTTAAAGAAGAGGTTTGGATTTCCCATTTTTGTCATGACAGCACCAATCAACATTGAGAATAAAAAAGGTCCGTAAGCAGCAATGGCCGCTGTCCAACCCAAAACACCACCTGCTTGTCGAGGCTCAAAAATTACCGGAATCTGACGAAAGGTCGAAGCGTTGCCAATGCCGGAGAAGAGGAAAAGCCCCAACATCGCCCACACAAAGTAGGGAAATGTTTCCATGGAAGTGGGTGTTGTATAAGACATCACAAGCACAGAGCAGATCAGCAGCCCAACGCCACTGATTTGCGTGATAAGGGCACCTCCATATTTGTCGCTAGGAGGACCCATCAAAACACGCACTGTAGAACCTACCAAAGGACCTATAAAAGCATATTTTAACGGATCGGGAGCCTCAGGAAAATGTCCATAAATAGATTTGATCATGAGAGGAAAAGCTGCCGCAAATCCAGAAAACGAACCGAAAGTCATCACATAGAGAGAGGTCATCAGCCACGTATGTTTATTTTTAAAAATATCCATCTGCTGAGCGACACTCGCTTTGACAGGAACACTTTTGAGCCACATCCACGATAAAATCCCGATCACTACGAGAAATGGAATGTACCAAAACGTAGCATTCTGAAGCCAAATCGACTTGGTCACCTCTCCCTTTGTAAAAGTTTGAGGCGCTCCAGACAAAGCTCCAAAAGCAGCAACTCCAATAATCCAGGGAGTGATAAACTGTGTCAAACTCACCCCAAAATTTCCAATACCTGCTTGAATGCCTAACGCTGTCCCCTGCAAACGTTTGGGGAAAAATAAACTCGTGCTCGGCATAAATGACGAAAAATCACCACCTCCAAAACCAGCTGAAAAGGCAAGAATCATAAAAACCCAAAAAGGCGTTTCGGGATTCATGACAGCAAGGCCTAAACCTATCACGGGAAAGAGTTTTAGGAACGTAGCCACTGTAATCACATTTCTCGTTCCATAAATTGGAATCAAAAAAGTATGAATGATACGGAGCGAGCCACCGGCTAATCCCGGCATGGCTGCCAACCAAAAAAGCTGCATCGTTGTAAACTTAAAACCAACATTGGGCAAACGAACGGCAATCGCACTCATCGCAAACCAAGTAGCAAACGAAAGGACGAGGGCCAGAGTTGTGATAATCAACGTCTTCCAGGCGATCTTGCTTCCAACTTCACTCCAAAATTCTGGATCCTCAGGTTTCCATTCATTAATCCATTTTCCAGGCCATTCACCAGTCCGTTCAGACATAAAAATCTCCTTTATCGATTATCGACTGTCGAGCGCTCGACCACCCTCGCCCACCCATGTGCTGGTCCATTGTTTTTTAACGATGGCTAAAGCGATAATGACAAAAACTGTCAGCAATGTGCCGCTCAAAAACCCTGGTGTAAAAGTCCCGAAATACTCTTTTCCCATACCCATCGCATTGGGCAATAAACCACCCGCTAGAGCTCCGATTTCTCCAATCAAACTTCCTGCAACGGCTGTCGTTGTCCCAAATCTTAAAGGAACCAATTGAAAAACGGCTCCATTCCCTGCCCCCATAGCAGCAAAACAGAGGACCAAGATAAAAACCATGACCCAAGGATTCGTGGGAATAAACGACGCTGAGATAGTTAAAATAATAATCAGAAAAAACATCACACGCAGCATACGAATCCCGCCCAGCTGATCGGCAAGCCAGCCACCCACGATGCGCAAAACACTTGCCGCCACGATAATGCCCGCAGTGTACTGACCGATGCTCTGTTTGGGAATTCCATACTGATCATGAAAGAGAGTTGGTAAAAAGCTGGTGAGTCCAATGTAACCACCAAAAGTGACCATATACATAAGATTGAAAACCCAGGCATCGCGATCGACTAAAACTTTAAGATAATCTTTGATGGTTTTATGTTCGCGGTCAGGTGGTTCTTTGGCAAAAATCTGAAGAAGAATCATCGCCAACAACATCGGGAAAATTGCAATTCCATAAACACTTCTCCATCCAAAAGCTTTGGCTAAAGGAGGCGCAAAAAGCACAGCCAACACGGCGCCACTATTGCCGGCACCAGCAATCCCCATCGCAAGACCTTTAAATTTTGGAGGATACCACCCAGAACCTAAAGAAAGCGCAACACCAAAACTAGCCCCTGCCACTCCCAAGACAACACCCATCGCAATGACAGAAGCATACGTCGTGGCAAAGAAATAACCAATCGACAAGCCTACCATAATAAAACTCATCTCAATTTGAGCGGCTGTTTTACGGCCAATATACTGTGACAATAAACCTAAGGGAAATCTCATGAACGCCCCGGCAATGACGGGCACCGAGACCATAAAACCTTTTTGAGCGGGGGTAAGCCCAAATTCTTCGCTGATAAAAGGCGCCATCGCCCCGTTCAAAACCCAAACCGCAAAACAAAAATCAAAATAGATGAGTGACGTGAGAAGCGTACCTAAATGACCTGCCTTTAAAAACTCTTTAAATTGACTCATAGAAACTCCTATCGTGTGGGAACGCGGATTTTTTTCCGATCCCAATTCCAAACAACCAACTGATAGCGACGCCAGAGATAAGAAACGGGTGGTACCAAAAAGTGCACCAGTCGCGTGAAAGGTAAAATTCCAAAAATAGAGATGGCCCCAAAGACATGCATTTTAACCAGGAGTGGCATGTCTTTAATAAAATCTACTTTTGGAGCGAACATGAAGAGAGATCGTAGATAAGGGACCAGAACGGCAACATACCAATTGGATCCCCACCGATAAAAAATAGCTGTCCCAACGCCTGTCACCACTTGCATGAGAAGAATTGCCAGGATCACAACATCCATCCAAGAGGTCACCATCTGAATGCGGGGATGAGTCAGCCGTCTTTTAATAAGCAACACCAAGCCGACTAAACACAACACCCCAAAAGTAAGGGCTGTCACTTCCAGAATCAGCATACGCACAGGAACGCTATTCCACAGCAAAACATGGGATGGAAAAAGAAAGCCGATCAAGTGACCCAAAAATAAAATTAAAATCCCATAATGCCACGGGACCGATCCCCAGAAAAGCTCCCGAGATTCCAAAAACTCGGAAGAGAGACTTGAAAACTTGTAGCGGGTAAAAAAGAATCTCCACAGCGACACTGAAAACAAAAGTGTCACCGCTACATAAGGAGCAACCGCAAAGAGAATGAAATCAGTCATACAAACCCCTTCCTTCGTCTTCGGGAGAAGACTTCATCACAGGCAAGTCGAGAGATGGTGTGTAAAAATCCAACGATGATGGATAGACAGTTTTAAAAAATTCAAAAGTCGTTTCCAAAGGACCATGGTAAAAATGATCTTTGGGTACATTTTGAAGCATTTTTGACATAGCTGGCAGCACAAGTTTTCCTAAAAATTCTGGGATTTGATCCTCATGAGGGTAATGCAAAATAAGATGAATCACGTTGGGTAAATGATCCGGAAGCTCCGAACCACAATCATGACCAATCAGAGTATGAAGTTCCTGCATTTTGACTAAAAAATGTCCTCTTTTATAGTCTTCTCCAAAAAGCACATAACCCACTTCGAGATAACAAGGGGCCTGAACATCAAAAGTTTTCGTATAAAGTTCTTCAAGCTCATCAATCGACACCTCTTGAGTGAGACGATAATAAGACTGAAATATTTCGGCTAATGCTGGAAATTCGGACTTTAGATTTTGATATAAACGTTCCGAGACTTTTTTAAAGTCTGACTTTGGATAGCTCAAGGAACTGGCCAAATCACACAATAAACTTTCCATCACAGCCCCCTTTCTGGGGCCATACGGAAGCCAAATCCCGTAGCTCCTTTTTCTTCAAAAACGGAGTCCAACATTTCGATAGCTTCTTCACGATGAGCCGGAGGGATCACAAAACGATCCTCAAAACTGGCTAACGACGTCAAGCGATACATGGCGTCGGCAATTTCCGGTGTCAGCTCCACTTCTTGCAAAGCCGCTTTGACAAGGGCCTCATCCACATCGCCTACGGTCACTTGTCGTCGATGAAGTCGCACTGCCTGCATCTTTTTCAGGACTTCGCGTACTTTACCTTCATTGCCCGCAGTAAAAAGGTTGGCGAGATATTGAATCGGCATGCGTGTTTTTTCGATGGTGCTAAAGAGATGATCGATGGATGTTTCATAAACATCATCCTCGATGGTTCCCAAAATGGGCAAGAGAGGAGGCACATAAAACAACATAGGAAGCGTCCGGTATTCAGGATGGAGAGGGAGAGCTAGCTTCCATTCTTTGACAAAACGATACACAGGAGATTTGCGAGCGGCTTCAATAACGGAATCATGAATCCCATTTTTTCTGGCTGCGGCGACAACTTCTGGGTCATTTGGATCCATAATCAGATCTCTCTGTTTATCCACCAACTCATGATCCTCCGCCGAAGCCACTTCATAAATTCGATCCGCATCGTACAAGACAACTCCAAGATAACGAATACGACCCACGCAGGAATGCATACAGGCTGGTGCCTGTCCGGTTTCAAGTCGCGGGTAACACAAAATGCATTTTTCAGATTTCCCGGTAGACCAGTTGTAATAAGTTTTTTTGTAGGGACACGCCGTGACGCACATACGCCAAGCGCGGCACTTGTTTTGATTGATTAAAACAATGCCATCTTCACCCCGTTTATAGATAGCTCCCGAAGGACACGCCGCGACACAGGCGGGATTCAAGCAGTGATTGCAAATACGCGGCAGATAAAACATCGCCAGCTTTTCAACCTGAAACATCGCTTCCTGTTCGGATTGTGAAATATTTTTAAAATTTATATCTTTGCGCGCATACTCCGGAGAACCCGACAAATCATCATCCCAATTGGGACCCGATTTGATCTCCATGGGTTCACCCGTAATCAAAGAAATGGGCCTAGCGACAGGCTGGTCGTTTCCCTCTTCTGCGGTAAAGAGATCCTCGTAACGATACGTCCAGGGCTCGTAGTAATCATCAATGGTTGGAAGATTGGGATTGTGAAAAATATTTTTCAAACCCTTAAGCTTTCCCGCACCACGCAGAGAAATATGCTTTCCCTTTTTCTCCCAGCCACCTTGATAGTCTTCCTGGTTTTCCCAATGTGTTGGATAACCCGTACCAGGCTTGGTCTCGACGTTATTCCACCACATGTATTCAGCACCTTTTCGATCCGTCCAAACGTTCTTACAGGCCAGCGAACACGTGTGACAACCGATACATTTATCCAAGTGAAAGACGACTCCAATTTGCGATCTGATATCCATAAAACTCCTTATTCCCAAACAACTTTGTCTAACTTCCTCACCAGAATATGCGTGTCGCGATTACACCCTGTCGGACCCCAATAATTGAAATGATACGTAAACTGAGCATAGCCCCCCACCATGAGATTGGGTTTCAAACGAATGCGTGTCAGACTGTTGTGACCACCCGCCCGCTTATTATTTCTCAAGGGTGATTTAGGAGCACCGATAGTGCGTTCAGGAGAATGATAGATGATACAAACACCCTTTGGAATACGTGCACTCACACAGGCTCTTGCGCAGACGACACCGTGGTCATTATGAACTTCAACCCAATCGTTATCTTTAATGTCCATCTCCGTAGCGTCAGCTTCACTCATCCAAAAGGGCTCGCCACCACGTGAAAGCGTCAACATGCGGAGAGTGTCTCCATAAGTGGAATGGATATGCCACTTCCCATGCGGTGTCAGATAATTAAGCCGCTTCTCTTTAAGATGACCATTCTGGTCGGTCCTTCTCAAATCTCCATACATCTCAGGAGTCGGTGATGGTTTGTAGACGGGAAGATGTTCACCGAATGCGATGTAGGCGTCATGATCCAAATAAAAACTTTGACGGCCTGTCAGCGTTCTCCAAGGCACTTTTTTCTCAATATTGTAGGTATAAGCTGAATAAGCACGACCATCACCCATAAGCCCTGACCAGATCGGACTATTCAAAAGACGATGAGGTTGAGCCTGAAGATCGGCATAAGACATCCGAATATCACGAGAACCATCGGCCAAATCCGTCAGTGGCAATCCCACTTTTTTCTGAACATTTTCGTAGGCACGATAAGCCAGCTCTCCGTTGGTCTCAGGAGCCAGAAGGAGAATCGCATTTACCGCTTCCACATCTTCGTAGAGTGACGGATATTTCTTCCCGCCCCACTCAACCGTCGGATAATTTTTGAGCATCTCATCATAAAAATCCGCGACTTCATATTTGACTCCATGAGCCCCCAAACCTGTTCGCGCCAAAGGCCCTAAGGAAATAAACTTATGATAAATTTGAGTATAATCACGTTCAACGACAGCAAACTTATACATCGTCTTTCCTGGAATCGCCTCACACTCGCCCTTGCTCCAATCCTTCACTTCTTTTTGAGCGAGCTCATCGGGAGAATCATGCATGAGAGGGAGGGTAATAATATCCTTCACAGGGTTAGGAAGATGCTTCTTGGCTAATTCGCTCGTTGATTTTGCAATAGACTTAAAAATATCCCAGTCACTCTTCGACTCCCACAGAGGGTTAATCGCCTTGGAAAGCGGATGGATAAAAGAATGCATGTCTGTAGAATTAAGATCCGCCTTCTCATACCAGCTGGCGGCGGGAAGAATGATGTCCGAATACAAAGCTGTCGTATCCATACGAAAATTAAGATCCACAATCAGATCCATTTTTCCACGCGGAGCATTCTCCAACCACTCCACATCTTTCACGCGCTCTTCGCCCAGCTCGTCGGCGATCGTATTGGTGTGCGTCCCCAAATAATGTTTTAGAAAATACTCATGACCCTTGGCACTCGACATGAGAGCATTCCCCCGCCAGATATACCAAACACGCGGCCAATTTTCTTCACGATCCGGAACTTCAATCACATGCTCGATTTTTTTGGATTTGACTTGATCTAGAACATACTGTGCGATTTCCTGGTCATTCTTAGCACCGGCTTTGACAGCTTCTTCACAAAGCACATGATTACTCTTGTTGTACTGAGGGTAAAAAGGCAGCCATCCATTTTTAACAGCACGCACATTAAAATCTGCGGTATGCCCCTGGGCTAAGGAATTATCCGGGCATTTATGATATTCGGTAAAATCCCCTTCATAACGCCATTGATCCGAATGCATGTAATGCCAGGACGGAGCATTCTGAAGACGCGAGGGTGTATGCCAGTCTTTGGCAAAAGCGATTGACGACCAGGACGCTTGTGGAGCTAATTTTTCCTGACCAACATAATGATTAAGCCCGCCACCATTGACACCAATGCAGCCGCAAAACATCAGCGCATTGATCGCTGCACGGTAGATGAGATTGTTGTGATACCAATGGTCGATGCCAGCCCCAATGATGATACTACATTTCCCATTTGTTTTTTCAGCCGTCGCAGCCCAGCTGCGTGCAAAGCCAATTACCGTCTTACTGCCAATCCCCGAAAACTTTTCCTGCCACGCGGGAGTATAACCCGCAGTCTCGTCATTGTAATCAGCCGGATAAGCCCCCGCCAGCCCACGAGAAACACCGTATTGCCCCATCAACAAATCATAAACGGTTGTGACTGGAACTTTTCCTTGAGGTGTTTCAATATACTTCACCGGCACATGGCGCACACCTTCAGTGTCATTTCCAAATTCACGAAACTGAACGCCCAAAGTCGTATCCGATTTTTCTAGCAACGACAGCTGAGGCTCAAACTCACGACCATCCAAACCATCTTTCCATTCCAGATTCCATTCACCGGTTTTTTCTTGCCAACGATGTCCCATAGAACCTTTAGGACACGCCAGCTCACCGGTTTTTTCATCCACCACTAAAAACTTCCAATCACCTTTCTCGACCGTACTATATTTCTCGATGCGGTTGGCTCGGAAAAACTTTCCAGGGACATAATGATCCCCCTCTTTCACCAGCTCGACCAAGAAAGGACAATCCGTGTATTTTTTAGTGTACTCGATGAAATAAGGAATTTTCTTTTCGTGATGATATTCTTTCAGAATCACATGACTCACAGACATCCAAAACGCACCGTCTTGACCCGCATGGATTGGAACCCATTGATCCGCAAATTTAGCAACTTGATTAAAATCGGGAGCAAAGACCACCACCTTCGATCCATTATGCCTGGCTTCTGCGGCAAAATGACAATCGGGGGTACGTGTCATGTTCAGATTGGAACCCATCACAGCGATGAATTTTGAATTGTACCAATCCGCGCTTTCCGCCACATCCGTCTGCTCTCCCCAAATCTCCGGGGACGCGGGAGGCAAATCACAATACCAATCATAAAAACTCAAACAGACTCCACCCATCAGTTGTAAAAAACGAGCCCCAGCCGCATAGCTCACCATCGACATCGCAGGGATAGGTGAAAAACCTGTAATACGATCCGAACCATAGCGTTTCACTGTACTCAAATTAGCAGCGGCGATGAGCTCTTGAGCCTCATCCCAATGCACGCGACGCAATCCGCCTTTGCCGCGCGCATTTTGATAACGTTGCCGCATTTCAGGATTATTTTGAATCGCTTCCCAAGCGGCGACAGGATCATCATGCTTGGCTTTCATGTCACGCCACAGGTCTAGCAAAGCCCCACGCATATAAGGGTATTTCACGCGAATCGGGCTATAGAGATACCACGAGAAGGAAATGCCGCGCTGACATCCACGAGGCTCATAGCCCGGCAGAGATTTTTCCAGGAGAGGATAATCCAACGCCTGCATCTCCCAGGTTACAATTCCATCCTTAACATGAATATTCCACGAGCACCCACCAGTGCAGTTTACCCCATGCGAACTGCGAACCACACGATCGTATTGCCAACGATTCCGATAAAACTCTTCCCAGTCACGCGTCTCTGGCGAAACGATGTCATCAATCCAATTACGTTTACTCTCTGTCATAGAATCTCCATTAACAAACCCACGGTTCAATGAGCCCACGGTTTTGAAATTTTATTGCGGCGTCTCCGCCAGACAAGATCCGTCACACCCAACATCACCACCACGCCAACACCACCCAGGAAGATGAATTTTTTCTCAAAATCGTTATTTTCACTGCCTTGCTGATCTGCTTTGTAAAGAAAGCTCTTGATCGCAAAAACCTCATCATCCGTAAGTTCTTTTTCGGAATAAATTTCTTTCATGACACGAAAGGCTGGTTTTTTGATGGCTTTGCCCAAACCTTTATCTTCATATTTGGAATAAGCTTGTGTGAGATTAAGACCCAAAACACCACCCCCCAAAGGCCCGTACTCGCCAACACTATGACAAGAAATACACGAAGCTCCACCATTCTGAAGTTCAATACGTCCCAAAAATAAATCCTCGCCTCTTTTTATATCTTCAGGAGTTGAAGTGGTTGCTGAACGCGAATCCCCTGTCGCCTGAGAGATCCCGCCCGTTTTAATCAGATCCAATAGGGCATCGATTTCTTCAGGAGTCAGATCCTGATCCGGCATTTTTTTATTTTTGAATTTTACAAACAACTCATTGGCAACAGGATCACCGGACAGGATCATAGTTTGAGAGGATTTAATAAATTCCTGAAGCCACTCACGACTCCGTTTCTCCGTGACCCCTTTGAGATCAGGCCCAACATCGTCACCACCACCAATTGTGTGACAACTGCTACAGCTTTTTTCAAAATAGGCCGGAGCCTCAAAGGCATAGACCCGATGGGTGATCAGCAAAACCGTACTTACTAATAGGGCCGTAATATAGACGACAGCGCGAGAGCGCTTTCTATGCGGCCCTGTTGTGCAGGCCAGTTGCATATGTAGACTACATCGACGACTGGGCAGTAAAAATAGAAGTCTCTTCATGGTACGGAGACTTTATCGACTGACTTGAAATGGACTAATGATGGTAGTCAGGGAGAGACTTGATATTTGTCATGAATTCACACAGGCGATTTTTTCCAGCCGTTCACTATCTAAAATAAGAATATCGTGACCCTCGATCTGGATCATATTTTTCTTACGAAAATCAGAAAGACATCTCACTACAGTCTCCGTGGCTGTTCCGACGATATTGGCTAACTCCTCTCGTGAGAGTTGAAGATGGAGAACATTATCTTCCAAGCTTGCCGCATATTTATCACGTAAACTCAGTAACAACTCAGCGACGCGTTGTTTGACGGTTTTTTGAGCTAAATTACAAATGACTTTTTCGGCATTATCAAGTTCTTGAGTGAGTTTTTGAATAACTTTGTAGGCAAAAGCCCCGTTCTTTTTCAAAACATCCAGCACATTTTCTAAATGAAGATAAAAAACAAAAGAATCTTCCATCGCCGCCGCTGAAACGACATATTGAGGAATCCCGCTCACTGCACGGTAAGTCAGAAGATCCCCATTATGAGCCATGCGCACGATTTGTTCTCGGCCAAATATACCTTCTTTCACGATCTTCACCTTACCACTCACCAGAAAATAGAGGCCGAGAGCAGCCTCTCCTTCGCGAAAGATCACCTGCCCAGATTGATAATGATGTGCGTGGCCATCCTGGCACATGACTTCAAACTCCTGGGAATTCAAAGCTGAAAAAAGAGGGCTTGCCTTCAAAACGTCAAAATTGAGAGGGGGTTTTTTCAACATAATTTTACCACGTTTAAAGATACCCCCTCCCAACCCTATAAAACATGACCTTGATCATACTCTTAAAAATTAGCGACTCCCTGTAGGTAGAGAAAGTGGGCGGTTCCATTAGCGCCTGTATCCGAAAAGAACTTTCCACCTTTAAACAATGAATACCCAGCCAAGGTCGAAAAATTTTTGTTAAATGGGTATTTTACCAAAAGATCGGCTTCATGACCTGCAAGACGGGAAACCCCTGCAGCGCCAGCGCGTAGGAGTGTCCCATTAGCTTGGTAGAGGCCATCTGTGACTTGGGGCAATAAAAATAGATGATATGAGAGCTCAATCGTTGATTTGCCTGGTTTGATCGTCAAAGATGGAGTGATATCATGGATATTTCTCAATCCAACAAAATCAATATATCCATATTTGTTATGATTGGTTGGAAAAAGATTATGAAATCGTTCAACCTTCGTGGTACTCGCCTTATCTCCTGACGCAAAATTATACTCCACACCTACACGAGGTTTGATCGCTTGATCAAACGTGTAACCCGCCGCTGCATGGCCCATAAAGGCTAAATGGGTATTAGGCTTTGTTTTTCCAGCTTGGATAGCTCCTTCGAGACTATAATCCAGCTGTTTTGATTCCAATGCCGTACCCACAAGCCGCGTTCCAAAAGTCCCCAGAGTTGTTCCTGTGACAGTGCCAACACCATCATTGTCATTGTCATTCAGCAAAAAAGCATAGAGGTCATAGGTCAGGTTTTCTCTGGGCTTATGACTTCCATAAAGACCGCTAAAAATCTCCTTTCCACCGGCTCTTTCGTTGTAAGAAGCAAAACCATCGATCCAATACTTTTCTTTCTCAAACCGGATTTTGCCCGCGTCAAAAGACCGGCCAATATTACTCCAATCCAAAGAACCCACAAGGCGTTCATCACCATAGGAAAGCTCCTGGCGACCCAGTCTTAATGAAAAGTCTGAGCCCCCTATTTTGGTTAAATC
Source organism: uncultured Pseudomonadota bacterium (assembly GCA_964555055.1). GTDB lineage: Bacteria > UBA10199 > UBA10199 > JACPAL01. The sequence goes on from CAZKQW010000003.1 coordinate 221,306, forward strand.
AATGTAACCCTGATGAAGGTCGAAAACATCGTTGGCAACATTGAACGCTGTGTTAGAGGTATTCCCAGTGACCAGCGTGTTATTATTCGCAATGGAATTATTTTCCTGTCCAAAGACCCTTGAAAATTGAGGCTGAACAAAAACACGGACATGTTCTACAGGGTTTGCATCAAGGTTGATCCGAGCTCGAAGCAATATATTAGCATCATTATTAGAGGCTGCCGGAGTAAACGGATCGTAATGAAACATATTTTCACTACGCAACCGAAGCTGCCCACCTACCACTAACTTTTGAGGCTCTTCTTTTTTTTCTGCCTTCTCGGTTACTTTCTCAGCAGGCTTTTCACTAATGACTTCTTTTTTCTTTTCAGCAGCGCCCGCTCCAGACAGTAGACTCCCTGAAATAGCGGCTGCCATTATGATGGTTATGAGTTTTTTTTGCATAGACCCTTCCTTTTTGAAAAGATTTAAGGCCAATCAATAAAATCAGGAGATGATCTGCATTAGAAGATGTATTGATATTTATCATGTCGTTTCTCATTGGAGTTTTGTGTAAATAAACCTACGGAAGATCCCGGAATATCAATGATGACACAAAAATCAACATACGAGCCCTATCCTTTTTTCTTCACACTTGGTTGGCTATTTGGAATTGTCGGCGTTATTTTTTGGCCCCTTTTAATTTATGGAGCCATCTCATTTTACCCAAAAGAAATGCATGCTGACCTCATGACGTCAGCATTTTTGCTTTTTTATTCAGCGGGATTTCTCATGACAGCGATTCCCCAATTTACCGGAACGTATGGCCTCACTCAGGGTGAATGCCTAGGCGTCTCTATGGCAACACTCTTGACCTTAGGGACAGGATTTTTGCAAAATCGTCTTTTTTTTCACATGACACTCACGTTTAATCTGCTGCTTCTATTTTTATTTTGTGCACGCCGCTTAAAAGGCATGACCGTGACGCCTCCTCCACCCTTTGTGTTTGCATTAACCGGTCTCTTGGTCGCCATCCTCTCCGGAGTAGGCATGTCACTTCATGAAGCCACGGGTTCTTTTGTGTTGTGGAATCTCATGGGTAAAAACTTTATTTATAATGGATTTCAACTCATGCTGATCTTAGGGGTGGGACTTTTTCTGATTCCAAACCTTTTAGGCCATCCAACATGCGTTCCGGGCATCAATTTAAAGCCATTATATTCCCAAAACATGATGACGGCTTTTATTAAAAAAATCCCCACTCCTTTATGGATATTGATGGGGCTGTTTTTGTTTTCGTGTTTTTTGGAAACGGACGAAACCCTCCCCTGGACAAAACCCGTCGGGAGAAGCCTTCAAGTTTTGATTTTTACTTTTGTCAGCTTTAAGTCTTGGCAAATTTATCTTTTACCTAAGCATCGATCCACTCTCACAATAGGGCTTTGGGTGTCGTGCTGGCTGCTGTTGATCGGACTGATCCTACCCATTCTTTTCCCTCACCTGGAAATTCATCTGAAACACCTGACCTACATCGGTGGCTATGGACTCATGACTTTGATGATTTCCACTCGCGTCATGTTGGCTCATGGCGGTCAGGATATGAGTCTGGAAAAAAGATCTCGATGGCTGATCGCAGCCCTTGGATTCATACTGCTTGCGGCCACCACACGAACCATCGCTCGACTGATGCCTGAAGCCATTTATCTCCACCACTTAAACTATGCCGCCTGCTCCTGGATTATTGGACTTATTTGTTGGGCGATGATTTTCAGGAAAAAAGCCAATTGATATAAGTCACTTATCCGCAGTTAATCCTTATTATTCTCAAATAATCCCCGTTTAGATCATTGAAATAAAATTTCTCAATATCCTTGGAGACTCATTTATGAAAAAGAATTTACCCGTCAGCCAACAAGAAGTTGATTATGCGGCAAGCACCAACCTTCTCTCAACGACAGACATTAGGGGCATTATAACCTATTGTAATGATGATTTTATTCAGTTGAGTGGGTTCAGCAAGGAAGAGCTGGAGGGTAAAAGTCATAATATTGTCCGCCACCCGGATGTCCCTGCAGCCGCTTTCAAAGACCTTTGGAGGCATCTCCATTCAAAGCGCCCTTGGATGGGAATCGTCAAAAATCGTTGTAAAAATGGAAACCATTACTGGGTCGATGCTTTTGTCACCCCTATTACCCAAAACGGAAAGATTGTCGAATGCCAGTCGGTACGCACCAAACCCAGTCGAGAGCTCATTAATAGAGCCGAAACCACTTATAAAAGAATCAATGAAGGCAAATGGATCGGGGCCAGCTGGCCCATGATTCCCCTGATTGCCAAAACCTTCCTCACCAATGCCTTCTGCGCTCTCCCAGGAATTATCAGTGTCATGCTTGGAAAACCAGCCGAAACGATTCTATGGTCCAGCATTATTGGATTTTCCGCTGGATTAGGACTCACAACCCTTTTTCTCATTCCTTTTCAAAATTTGGTAAAGCAATCACGAACGATTGTTTCCAATAAGCTTATGCAGTATATTTACACGGGAAAAACAGACGACATTAGCCAAATACAACTCGCCATGAAGCTTCTCTCTTCCGAAATGGGGGCTATGGTTGGACGCATGCAGGACATGAGTAAAAATCAAATAGTGAATGCCGATAAAACCCTTCAAAATATGGAAGCTTCCAGCAAAGCCGCCAATCAGCAAACTCAAGAAGCCAATAGCATTGCGACATGCATCGAAGAAATGAGTGCCAGCATGAAGGAAATTTCCAAGAATGCCCAAGATGCCTCGCAAGTAGCCTCCAATGCCGCGACGATGGCTCAATCGGCCGATCAGGCCGTGACGGAGCTCAATACCTTGAGTCTCTCGATTGACAACATCATCCAAATGATTACGTCCATTGCCGAACAAACCAACCTTTTAGCCCTCAATGCGACAATCGAAGCCGCACGTGCGGGTGAAGCGGGTAAAGGATTTGCGGTGGTGGCCAATGAAGTTAAAGAATTAGCAGGGCAGACCTCTAAAGCCACGGATGAAGTCAGCTCGAAGATCAAAGCTATTCAAATGGCAACCCAAGAGTCGATGTCTCGTATTAAAAAGATTTTTGAAGTGGTTCAAGATATCAATCATTACCAAAGCTCTATTGCCACGGCTGTTGAAGAACAAAGCGCCGTTACGAATGAAATGTCGCGCAATATCTCTATCATCTCATCTACAGCCATGCAAAATTCCCAGCTGATTAAGGAAACCGAAGTATCAAGTTTGGACATTTCCAAGGAACTCAAAGTCGGCAAGCGTTTAGCGGATGAGTTTAAAGCATTGATTGACCAGCAAAGAGGCTTGCAATCAGTCCCTGAACTGGTTTCTGACTCCAGTGGAGTCCTTCAAGAGCAAAATTAATGAGATATGAACAGTATAGTCGTTTCTAATAGTTTGAGATTCACAGAAATTGCTTAAAACTCATTCGCAACAATTTGGTGCATCAGGTCTGTAGTGCATTTTCTGGTGTTTTCTGGGAGTGGATCAAGGAGGCCAAAAGCAGAATCTGTCAGGGGTTTTAATAATAATAACCCGCAAATCTGTCGGGTCGTAATTAGTACAAGTGAGTTCATTTAAACGCTGACTTTTCTTTCCCAGGCTTGATCAAGTCGATAAACAGGATTCAAAACCTGAATGCCTCTTTCGTTAACAACTGTTCTTGGATAAACATCCAGCCAGCCCTTTGCTTTTAACCATCGTGAAGCATTGGGAACAAATTGACCACTTTCCTTTGTCCACCGAGGAGATCTTTTGGCTAATTTTAAGCCAGACATAATTTCTTGAAAGAGTTCGTTTGTTACTTCGAGATTCCTCCAAACTTTTTCAGTTTCTCCCTGATAAATCTTGTTTGGATATTCTTTCCAAAAATTTTCAAACAACTCTTCCCCCTCGGGGGGTAAGGGGGGTTGTTTTGAAATAGAAGATGAAACTGAAGATGAAGGGGTTAACTCAGGGTTGGGAGGACCCTTGGAATAACCCTTAACCCCACCCTTAGACTGACCCTTAAGGGTCAGTTGTAACTCTTTGTTTTTCAAGAGTTCTGGATTTCCTCCTTTCTTTCCAGCTTCAATACACAAAGAACGTTTCTTTTCTTCTCGCACGAGTCTTCTGGAGAAGATCATGCCGTGCTCAGTACAGGAAAAGACGCCGGAGGATTGTAGCTCCTGCAATAAACGGGATACTTCGTCGGTTGAGCCCCCGGTCATACGAGCGAGTTGCTCAGCGGTCACGGATTTGCCGTTTAGTTGGAGGAAGCCCCTGCGGTCGCTCTCGTGCATCAGGCAGAGCATGTCGATCCAGAGACCTCGTGCGGAATAAGAAACGCTTCTTAAAGCAGGATCTTTTTGCCAGTCACCAGGATAAAACTGAAACGATGGTAGTTTTGTCATTCTATTTTCTCTTCAAATTTAAGTGTCCAAAAAGTGTCCATCGAGAGTCAATAATAGTGCTATTTGACAATTTTTGATCACACGTATGACGCGTATGTTTATTCATTTTTCTTGTTATTTTTTATAATGTTAGGGGCAACTTCGGCAGTTGATTGATTTTTTTCAAAATCGGCTAATTTGGGCTTGGCATGGCTCTGACCCACGGAATCATGGTTCGAATCCATGTCCCTCAGCATTTAATGAACGATTCTAGGTTGTTCTTCTAAGACCACGACCCCAGCCGGGGTCAGGGATTTCGATTCCCGCAGGTAATCCATCAAACTCGCTTGAAGATCGGGGATATTCCCTCGAAGGGCCGCGGTTTGGGCTAATTTCAAATAGAGAGGGACGTCCTGTTGAAGCTTCGGCACGTAGGGTTTCAAAGGCGGTTCGACGTGGTGGAGGAACATACGCCGCGCCGAAGTCCGGTCGACTTTTTCTTCTAAAGCCAAGACTAATTTCACCAAATCATGACGTGTTAAAGGCTGCGAGATTTCGGGCTCTATCTTTTTGGAATCACTATAGTTTTCTAGATCTGGAAAGAGGGCATCGAGAGAAAACTCTGTGTCGTCACGCATAGACTTATTTTCGGATGCCTGACGGTGAGAAGTTTCGGAAAAATGATGAAAACCGCTATTTCGAACACAACTTTTTCGGCAGATCGCCGAAAATGATTTATGGCCAGGGAGGGAATCGAACCCCCGACGCGCAGATTTTCAGTCTGCCGCTCTACCGACTGAGCTACCTGGCCTATTCGTTCGGACCGGCAAGCCGGATCCTTACTTGATTCGAGGGAGATAACGCTCTCCATCGAGCTCCCATCTAATGTCATGGTGGGAGAGAATGAAGTGTGGGCCAGTATTATGGTGATGGAGTGATGGCAATATAAATTTAGTTTTGACCGTTTGCGTCAAATGTGGTACCCCCGCAGTTCGTTTCACTAAATGGCAGGCAACGAAGGAGAGTGTATGCCCAGCAAAAACCAGATGGCTTTCAAACCGGGTGATAAGGCGGTTTATCCGGCGCATGGGGTAGGGGAAATCAAAGCGGTCGAGACCCGCGAAATTTCCGGGAACAAGCAGACCTTCTACATCCTGAGGATCCTCGAGAACGGCATGACCATCATGGTGCCCACCAAGAACGTGAAGTCCGTGGGGCTCCGCGAGATCATCGATGAAGACCAGGTCGACGAAGTGTTTTCGATCCTTAAAGACCGTGAATTCTCCGTCGACAACCAAACCTGGAACCGCCGTTACCGCGAATACATGGACAAGATCAAAAGCGGTTCGGTGTTCGAAATCGCCGAAGTACTGCGCGACTTGAGCCTCTTGAAGTTCGAGAAGGAACTTTCCTTCGGCGAGCGGAAGATGCTCGATACGGCTCGTTCCCTTTTGGTCAAGGAATTGGCCATCGCTCAGGACGAGGAAGAAGAGGAAGTCTTCAAGGAGATCCAAAAGATCTTCAAAAGCTAGAATATTAGATTGATGTTCGCCCAACGGCCTGCCAATTTCACGATCGGCAGGCCGTTTTTATTTTTTCCTTATGGATATCCACGTCGTCATCCCCGCCGCCGGCAGCGGTAAGCGCTTCGGCGGCAAGAAGCAGTTCCTTTCCCTGTGGGGCAAGCCCGTCCTACTCCATTCGTTGGAACGTTTCGAGGCGTCGCCTCTCGTCAAAGGCATCGTGGTGGCGACTTCCGAGGATGAAATCGGCTTCGTCGAGGAATGCGTCCGGAAGGCAGGACTCCGCAAGGTGACCGCCGTGATCGCGGGAGGCCGGGAACGCCAAGATTCGGTCCGGTTAGGGTTCGAAAAAATCCCCCCGTGCGACGTTGTCCTCGTCCACGACGCGGCCCGTCCCTTCGTGACGGCTGAAATGATCGAACGCTTGGTGGCCGCAGCGACGGAAGTCGGAGCCGCCGTCGTCGGTATTCCCGTCAAGGACACGTTGAAAAGGGAAGAAAACGGACGTGTCACGGAGACGGTGGATCGAGGCCATGTCTGGTCCATCCAAACGCCCCAAGCGGTTCGTTATGATATTTTCCAAAAAGCCATCGACGTCGCCGCTCGGGAGAATTTCCTCGGCACCGACGAGGCGATGCTGGTCGAAAAGGCGGGATTCCCGGTTAAGATCGTGATGGGAAGCCCGTATAATTTCAAGATCACGGCTCCGGAAGACTTGGCGATCGCCGAAGCCTTGAAGGGAGTCCTATGCTGAATATCCGCGTCGGTTTGGGTTACGACATCCATCCTCTAGTGCCGGGCCGTAAGTTCGTTTTGGGTGGCGTGACGATTCCTTGCGAAAAAGGCCCGGACGGCCATTCGGACGGGGATGCGCTCCTGCACGCCCTCACCGACGCCCTCTTAGGGGCGGCGGCCTTGGGGGATATCGGTAGCCATTTCCCCGACACCGATCCGCGATGGAAGGACGCCGATTCCAAACTCTTCGTCGAGGAAGCGCTGAAGTCTGTGACCGCCCAGGGTTGGAAAGTGCAGAACGTCGACGCGAACATCCTTTTGGAAAAACCGAAACTCTCTCCCCATAAGGAAGAGATCCGTAAAAGCGTGGCGGATAGCCTCAAGATTCTCGTGGACCAAGTGAACATCAAAGGAAAGCGCGGCGAAGGTCTGGACGCCGTCGGCCGCGGGGAAGCGATCGCCGCCCAAGTCGTCGTCCTGCTGTCGAAATGATATGACCTTGAAAATCTACAATACGCTGACGCGGAAAAAAGAGGAGTTTGTCCCCATCCAGTCCGGAAAGGTCGGGATGTACGTCTGCGGCATCACCCCGTACGACGAATGCCATTTGGGCCACGCCCGCGCCGCGGTCGTCTTCGACGTCGTGTTCCGGTATCTGAAATACCGAGGTTACGAGGTCGCCTACGTACGCAACTTCACCGACGTGGACGACAAGATCATCAAAAAGGCCAACGAAGCGAAAGTCCCCTGCGCGGAGATTTCGGAAAAATACATCCGGTCCTACACGGAGCAAATGCGCGCGTTGGGCGTGCAAGACCCGACGCACGAGCCGAAGGCGACCGAGCATATCGGCGAGATGATCGCCCATATCCAAAAGCTGATCGATCGGGACCTGGCGTACGTCTCGGGATCGGACGTCTTCTTCGAAGTCCGGAAGTTCCCTTCCTACGGCAAGCTGTCCCAAAAGAAGATCGACGAGCTGGAAAGCGGGGCCCGCATCGACGTGGACGAGAGGAAGAAGGACCCTTTGGACTTCGCCCTCTGGAAAGGCGCGAAGCCGGGAGAGCCGGAATGGGAATCGCCGTGGGGGCGGGGCCGCCCCGGATGGCACATCGAGTGCAGTGCGATGAGCGCGAAGTATTTGGGCGAACGATTCGACATCCACGGAGGCGGACGCGACCTGTCGTTTCCCCACCACGAAAACGAAATCGCCCAATCCGAAGGCGCGACGGGCAAAACACCCTTCGCCCGCTATTGGATCCATAACGGCTTCGTGAACATCAACTCCGAGAAAATGAGCAAGTCGTTGGGGAATTTCCTTTCCGTACGGAAGATCCTCGAGGATTGGGACCCGGAAGTGGTTCGATACTTCCTGCTCTCCGCGAACTACGGGTCTCCGATCGATTACACGCCGGAAGCCATGTCTAATGCCCAAGATGCTCTCTCGCGTTTTTATGAGGCCGTGAACCGCCTGAATCAATCGACGAAAATATCCGCTGGAAACGACGCTCTTCCATCGTTTCGAATCGACGAAGTCTTAGAGGCTCCGTTGGACGACGACATCAATACGACGCAGGTGATTGGGAAAGTCTTCGAATACGTCCGCGAGCTGAATCGATTTTTGGATCAAGGGAAGCTCCCCAGCGCTTCTTCGTTCGGGAATTTTAAAAAATCGTTTCAAAGACTCACGGAAGTGATCGGATTTTTTGGACAAGACCCTCAAGCGTTTCTGGAAAACCAAAAGAAACGGGGTTTATCTTCAAGCGCCGTTTCGCAGGATGACATTCAAAAATTAATCATCGAACGTCGCGAGGCCCGCAAATCTAAGAACTTCAAACGCTCCGACGAAATCCGCGACCAACTCGCCGCCCAGGGCATCGTCCTCAAGGACAATCCCGACGGGACGACGGGTTGGGAAGTGAAAAAATAACGCCATCAAAAAAAGTCCCTAAAAGACATTCTTATATATAACTTGCAAATTTGTCGGTCACGGCCATAATTACATTATGGCTCATATTCGTGATAGGCAAATCCATGATTTGTTGGATAAGTTGGTCGCTTTTAGTCCGCTGGTAGGAGTTTTCGGCCATCGCCAAACAGGCAAGAGCACCTTCGCCGCTGGGATCGCGAATCAGTACTGGACTTTGGATGATCGCGACATCCGAAAAAAAATAGCCGAAAATCCGCGTCTTTTTTTGAAAGGCCAGAAAAGACTTCTGACGGTCATCGACGAATGTCAAAACGAGCCTGATCTTTTTCCCGCATTGAAGGAGCATGTAAGGACCGACAAACGACCGGGACAGTTCGTCTTAACCGGTTCCGTTAGGTTCACAAGCCGGAAAGCCATTAGGGAATCCCTGGCGGGGCGCATCGTCGGCATCGAGCTTTTTCCGATGGTTCTTTCGGAGCTCAGGGAAGTCCCTTTGCCCAAAACCCTCCACGGCCTTCTTTCTTCCGATTCCTTTACGGACGCCTCTCTTGGACTTATGCTCAGGGGGCGCGACGTGGCCGCGAACAAAAAGGCCCTCGATAAGTATCTTTTGCAGGGAGGATTGCCCGGTTTGTGCTTCCTTCGGGAAGACCGCTTACGGCGCGAAGCCCTTTCGTCGATCCTGGGACTGATCCTGGACCGCGATCTGCGTTTGATCGTGGCGACGAAGATTTCGATCGAGACGCTGCGGCGTTGGCTGGCGTGGATCGCCCAAAGGGGTTGGAATCCCTACAACGCCTCCGAAGTGAAGAGGCTCTTCGGGTTTTCGCATGCGACTCAAAAGTCGTTGTTGCTGGCTTTTGAATCCATTTTTTTGATCCGTCGCATTCCCTTAAGAGGGCGCGCCGGGGAGATCTTTCTCATGGAAGACCAGTACGAGGAGTTGTTCTTGTCGGAAAGCCGGCATTCTCCCGCGGACCAGTTGCTCTCCGCCTTTTATCGGAATGCGCGCGCCCAATTCCATTATCGTTTGGGAGACGCCAGCGCGTTCGAATCCTATTGGACGCGTTCGGGCGCCCGTATCCCGTTCGTCATTCGCAGCGAAGGCAAAGCCTTAGGTTTTGCGGTCGTTACGGAGGACAAACTCACTTTATCCCAGAAGAGGGCGGCTGAAAGTTTCTTGCGCCGCGAACCTACGGGTAAAGTCGTCTTCCTCACCGCTCAGCTCGATCGACCACGCATCCTAGATCCACGCATCTTAGTCTGTCCTGCCGCAGGGTTACTTTAAATTTGTCCTTTTTTATTAATGCCTTAAAGAAGGTAAAATATTTTCTCATAATCCCGACGGGACGACGGGCTGGGAAGTGAAGAAATAATCGATCACGGCTCTCTTTCACTTGTTAAGCTCATCCGGTGTTCCCCTTCGATGGAACCGTTTGGATCTAAGAGCGCGGAACCGAGCTCGTCTCCCATCAAGCCGTACACTTGATCGCCCAGGAAAATGGCGCGCGTATTGCCGTACCAATCCACGCACGAAGTTTCACAGGCCTCCGCGGAAGGAACCTCGGAGGGTTCTAAACGTCCGATGACTTGCAGATCGCCCCGGGAACCCAAACGAAGGATATGGACCGAAGTTGGAAGAGGGACCCTCATGGCCTCCGCGCCCAGGGGAGCGGAGAGGACTTCGGGCGGCACCACCGCTTGGGTCGCCAAGCCGATCAATCCCTCTCCATAACCGCGCGTCGCGAAAAGATAGCCGTGGCTCCGGCTTTCCGCCCCGGTATAGCCCATGAGGGAAGCCGAAGAAGTGATCTCGGGCGATTCGCCCAACGTCACCGCCTGGACGCTGAGCTCATTCCCGCTTTGGGCAGACACCATAAGCCTTTCTCCGGCGGGTTCGATCCGTATCGTGCGGTAACAGCGCGCTTCTGAAGTGGAGGGTCCGGATCCGCGCCGGGGATCTAAGCCCAGAACCGTCTTATGGGACGGGTCCGCCCGGCTGAAAATCGCGATTTTGTCATATTGGCCCAAAACCAACTCTTCTTCGGTGAAGCGGTGGCTCAATACGTAGGGGGCTGTCCGCAGGATGTCATCCGCCAATCCTCGATAATCTGCTTCCCGGATATCCGACGCTTGGGCCGTGAAGCGGGAGAAGGGGATCTGTCCCAGGCGGTATGCGTAATGGTCATCCCGATACCCGCACCTTCCGTCTTCTGAAGAATCCGGAAAAACCGGATTCGGACTTCTCTGGTAATGGAAGAACGTCAGGCCGTTCGGCGTCTCGTCGAAGGAGAATTGATCCAAGGGGTCTCCCCACACCTTCGTCACGCCCCCGCCGCTCCCCTCCAGGTCGAAGGCGTAGAGAAGATTCGAGGAAGCTTGGGGAGGGACGCGCTCTTCGGCGGGCGCCACTTGCGCCCCGCACCAGCCATAGAGGATTTGTTGGCGCCCCGACCACAGGTAGAAGCGGCTTCCCGTGACGTAATGCTCCGCGCGCCAGCTTCCCAAAACGCCGCGCGATTTGCAGGAGAGGGCTTCGTGAGCATTTCTTCCGGTTCCTAAGGTACAGACATGGACCGAATGAAGGACGGGAAAGAGAATCATATCTTCCGGCACGGAGACGTCGGAAGCCCCCATCAGCGCACTGAGCGTTTCGATTCTTCCATTTCGGAGTTCCTTCAATCGGGGAAACCGAAGCTGGTTCCTTTCGTCCAGGAGCCTATTCCCATAATAGGGAGAGTAGACGACTAATTTTTCTCCCACCAGCCGGCTCGCATAATTCCGGCCCGAGTAGTAATCGCCGGATTCGATGAAATACGTTCCCTGCCGCGACAAACCGCCCGATGCCGCGTCGACTTTGAAGAGGTTGATTTCCGTGGCCCCTTGCCAATAATTCGAAGGATCCGCCGTTCCCCCTATTCCCCCCATTCCCCAACGATAGCCGATCACAATCGCGATATCATCCTTCATCAAAAGTTCGTCGTACCAAGCGTTGTCATCCAAGCCATCCGCTTTGACCGTCGTTTCTCCGGATTTCCGCAAGAGAGGTACGCGCACTGTATACAGCTTACCCCGTCTTAAGATGACCAGGAAACTCCCGTAGGACTTGACCAATCCCCCTTCGTCCGCGGCCGCCTCTTGGTTGTTGGTGGTCCGTGCCGCATCGCCGGCCGGGGTCGAAACCGGACTCGGCATATCCTCTGCGCCTTCCGTTGTTATTGAGCGCGCCTGCGCTTTGGAGTCCCTTAAATAATCCTTCAGCGCCTCCTCGTCGTCGTACGTCCTCAATCGTGAGGTCAGCGCTGGTGGGAGGACGGTCTCGTCCGGTGTCGTCGTATGATGAGAGCCTGAACAGGCGCAAATCCCTATGCAGGCAAGAGAGAGGATAAGCTTTTTCATAAAACTCCTTTGTATTTTTCAAGAGTACGAAAAAGCCCCGGCAATGGCCAAAGAAAGAGGCCGGATTCGTATTCTGGAGAATACGAGTCCCTAAAAGCGCAATGAATTGACGATAGTGAGCGCGTTTGAAAGGCCGGAAGGAAAGAGGTCGCCGACGACGTAAACGAGCTGGGTCCCGCGAAGAAAATAATATTCCCTCGAGTCTCCTCCCGTAAAGCCGGGAGCCGGATCATCGTAGGCGTACCCGCTGATGTAGGGATTCGAAAACACCGCGAAGGCGCGCGTCGGGAAGATACTTTGAAGGTACGTCAGTAAATCCGTCGCGGAAGAAAGCGTGACGTAGTAAACCGTGACGGTGGATTGTCCGTCCGTGAAAACAGTAAAAGGAGCCTCCGATAGAGGGATGGAGGGAAGCGAGACGGGCTGAGGGCCTGTTGGGTCTCCACTTCCGGGTGGCGTCATCGGGCCCGCGGCCGCGTGTTCCGTATAACCCCATGTGGATGGGTAATTCGTGGAAACGCCTTGCGCCGTAAATGCCGGATTTCCCGTTTCCGTGCCAGGACACGCCGACAGCATAAGGGCAATGAACAGGAGAAGGTATTTCACAAACCCTCCGTCAGCGGGAAAAGCTGGAAATTGATCTGGAAGATACTCTTCGTCTTTTCGGCGGCTTCGTCCGAAAGCAGGACGTTCAATTCCCGGCGGAACTCCTGGATCCGGCGTTTGGCTTCCTCGAATTTTTCGGGACTCAGCGCGATCGTCAGCGAGGAAATATCGCGCTTTTCACGGGCGGTGTTTTCGATCGAATCCATGGCCTGGGCCATCATTTGGCGGTGGTAATTGCGGATGGCCAAGGATTGGACTTCGCGCGCGGTGGTGATGTTGCGGTCCGACTGGATCAGTCTGCCCGCTTCATTGCGCTTCAAAAACCCCAATTTCAGCAAAAGCTCCAAGGCCGCGGCCGCCTCCTTCTTCGTGATGCGGGGCTTTAAACGGTTGGCGATCCAAGCCGGATTTTCCTTGAAATGAGGGACTAAAACCATTTCGCGAATGGCGGGGTAATACCAGCGGGAGAAGTAAGTGAAATACCCCTCTTCGATCTCCTTGATCTCCCGGTATTGGCGCGACGTCGCGAGTCTTTGGTACCATTGGTTCCGGTCCCTGTCGGATCCCGCTTGGTTGAATTGGACCAAGTCGTGGAAATAACGGGCTTCTTGCGGCTTGAGGTGGAGGGCTTTGGAAAATTGAGTGATCCCCTTAAGGCCTAAATTCCGTTTCCCTTCGATGACGAGCTTGAGGAAGTTGGGCGAGCTGAAGCCCGCGAAACGGGCGAAGGACCGGTAAGAAAACGCCGCGCCTTTCGCCTTCTTTTGATCCCCGTAATAATCCCGCAAAAAATGCCGGTAATCGAGGTAATGGTAGATCGAAAGCATGGGCATAAATGTTAGCATGCCGTAGGAGCCCCGCTAAAGCCATTTGTCGGCTTTGAAATCGTATTCCGTAGAATACGATTGCGCCATATCGCGCAACTCGGCTGAATCCTCCCGTCGATAACCCGGCAAGCTTAAAGGAGGGTGTATGGGAACGTTTCAAAACCTGTTTCAGCAGGGCGTGGATTTCGTCCATCGGCCCGTGTTTGACGCGATGAGTGCCGTCCTCGGAGAGGACGGCATGGAGATGGCCTACCAAACGGCGGCTTCCTTCGAAAACGGGATGGAGTCCTTGGGTCCTGAGGCCCGATCGGCGGCGAGGTGGATCGGGAATCAGGGGGCTCATTTTATCAATGATGTGATCGAACGCATCACCCAGCCTCGGGTGGAGTTTTCGCGGCCTTGCGTTGAGACGGCTCGTTTCAGCGGCTGGAGCGTGAGCTTCGTCGATCAGGTTCCCGTTTATCCGCCTTCTTTTTATTCTTTTTGCTATCAGGCCAACCCGTGCCTCTTTTTCTCGGCGATGAGCGCCTGTTGGCAGATGGGCGTGAATCCTTTCTTCAATCCCCAGTTCTTTTTTCAAATGTTGCTCCATTTGATGATGCAGAACTTTCTCTTCTTCCCGGGAATGATCCCTTTCATGGGAGTGGCGGCTTTCCTTCCGGGAATCGTCTTCCGGCCGGCCGCGTTTTTTCTGTAATATCCCTTGATTTGCCGGGCGGTGGCCGTGTCATATCCCGAGTCGTTCGGGCTTATGGATAAAGACACGACAGGCGTCTTCAAACTGCATTCCCCCTTTCCGCCGCAAGGCGATCAGCCGAAGGCCATCGAGGAACTTTCCGAGGGCCTCTTGAAAGGCGTGAAGCACCAAACGCTCCTCGGCGTGACGGGATCCGGGAAGACGTTCACGATGGCCAACGTCATCCAAAACGTCCAGAAGCCGACGCTCGTCATGGCGCCCAACAAGACCTTGGCGGCCCAGCTCTTCTCCGAGTTCAAGGAGTTCTTCCCCGAAAACGCCGTCGAGTACTTCGTTTCGTATTACGACTACTACCAACCGGAAGCCTACGTACCGGCCCAGGACCTTTACATCGAAAAGGACTCGGCGATTAACGAGGAGATCGACAAGCTCCGCCACTCGGCCACGCGGTCTCTCCTGGAGCGTCGGGACGTCGTCATCGTCTCGTCGGTCTCCTGCATTTACGGCTTAGGCTCGCCCGAGTCCTACCACGGCCTCGTGTGCCATATCGCCTTGGGAGGGACGTACCCGCGGCAACAACTTTTGAAGGACCTCATCAAGGTGCAGTACGAGCGGAACGATTTCGACTTCCACCGGGCCACCTTCCGCGTGCGCGGGGACGTCGTCGAGATCATCCCGGCCCACGAAGAGGATCGGGCGATCCGGGTCGAGTTCTTCGGGGACGAGATCGAACAGATCTCCATCGTCGACGTCCTGAAGGGTAACGTCCTCCAGCGTCTGCCGGAGATCACCATCTACCCCGCGTCCCACTACGTCACGCCGGAAGCCCAGACCCGGCACGCGATCGAAGCCATCAAGAAGGAACTCAAGGAGCGCGTGAATTGGTTCCACAACCAGGGGAAGTTGTTGGAGGCCCAACGCATCGACCAAAGGACGCGCTACGACATCGAGATGATGGAGGAGATCGGTTTCTGCAAGGGCATCGAGAATTACTCGCGCCACCTCACCGGCCGCGGTCCGGGCCAGCCGCCGCCGACGTTGATCGATTTCTTCCCCTCGGATTTTTTGCTGATCCTCGACGAGAGCCACCTCACCGTGCCGCAGGTGGGCGGGATGTACCATGGGGACGCCAATCGTAAGCAAAACCTCGTCGATTTCGGCTTCCGCCTGCCGTCGGCCCGCGACAACCGGCCGTTGAAATTCGAGGAATTCGAAAAGATCGTGAATCAAGCGGTGTACGTGTCGGCGACGCCGGGTCCCTACGAATTGGAAAAATCCCAAGGCGTCGTCGTGGAACAGGTGATCCGGCCCACGGGTCTCGTGGACCCGCAGCCCATGATCCGGCCCGTGAAGAATCAAGTCGATGATCTGGAAAAGGAAGCCCGCATCCGCATCGAAAAAGGGGAGCGCGTCTTGGTGACGACGCTGACGAAGAAGATGGCGGAGGATTTAACCCAGTATTTTAGGGAAAAAGGGATCCGGGTGAAATACCTCCACTCCGACGTGGAGACCTTGGAGCGGGTTGAGATCCTGCAGGAACTCCGCAAGGGGAGTTTCGACGTCTTGGTGGGCATCAACCTCCTGCGCGAAGGCTTGGATTTGCCGGAAGTGTCGCTGGTGGCCATCCTCGACGCCGACAAGGAGGGATTCCTGCGTTCCGAACGGTCCCTCATCCAGACCTTCGGCCGAGCCGCGAGGAACGTGAACGGGCAGGTGATCCTCTACGCGGACTCCGTCACGGGATCGATGCGGAAAGCCATCGACGAGGCCGAGCGCCGGCGCGAGATCCAGCGACGCCATAACGCCGAACACGGCATCACGCCGCAGACCGTGCGTAAGAACGTCAAGAACGCCCTTCAGGCTCATTATGAAAAGGACGTCTTCAGGGAAGAGGGTGAAGAACCGATCAAACTTGAAGACATGCCTAAAATGATTGAATCGTTGAAAAAAGAAATGAGAGAAGCGGCGGGCAATCTTGAATTTGAAAAAGCGGCGATCCTTCGCGATAGGATCCAAAAACTCAAGGAACGGGAGATGATGTTTGGCATTCCTTAAGGGACATAAAAACATGTTTTGGGTTTTATGGGGAGCATTGACGCTCCAACGCTTGCCGTCGCTTTTCGTGCCGTTTTGGACTAAGGACGAGGGTTTCTGGTGGGCCGTCGGTAAAGCCGTGGCGGATGGCGGAAAACTCTTTGTGGCGGCCGTGGACAATAAGCCGCCTTTCTTCCTAGGTTCTTACGCCCTGGCTATAAAATGGTTCGGGGACCGGCACGCCATGACGGCCTTGCATGCCGCGGTGATCGCCGGCCAGTCGTTCATCCTGTGGGCGATATACCGAACGAGCCGGAAGCATTGGGGGGAGACGGTCGCCCGGACCACGGCGTTCTTCTATATTTGCCTTCAGGGTTCGTTCATCAGTCAGGAAGTCTTGGCGGCCAATAGCGAAAATCTCATGATGCCTTTCCTCATGGCGGCGTTCCTGATTTACGAGGGAAGGGACGGGAAAATCCCCCACCTCATCATAATGGGAGTTTTGACGGGAATCGGATTTTTCTTCAGGCAAACGGCGGCTGTTTTCTTTATTTTTTTCGCGCTTCACGAGACCTTGAACGCCGCTTCCTGGAGGGAATTTTTCAGGAGCGTCGGACGTGGACTCTGGGTCTTTTCGGGGTTCGGGTTGGTCTTCGCGGGGACTTGCCTATGGTTTCGGGGGCAAGGATCCTTCGAGGAGTTCTGGTACTGGACCTTTTCGATCACCCGAGAATACGTCGAAGAGAGCATCCCGTGGAGAATTATCGTATGGGACGGTTTCTGGAAGACCGGAGTGGTCCTGGCTTGCCAGGGCTTGATCTGGTTCCTGGCGCTGAGCGCGCTAAAGAACGGCTTCAGGAAAATCTGGTCCCTCTTTTTTTTCAGCATGGTCCTCATCGTGGCGGTCGGTTGGCGATTCAGCCATCATTATTATCTCCAAGTCTTTCCGGCGACGGCCCTTCTGGCCGGGTGGGCCTTATCGCGCCGCTCCTCTTTTTGGCCCTTGCCCAAGCCGCTGGCTTACGCCTGTCTCATCGTGCCCCTCTTGGGATTCACCGGAGAGGCCGTCTTCAGGTGCTTCAAGGACCCGTCCGGTTTTCCGAGGCCAGAGATCCGAGAATTGGGCCTTTGGTTGCGCGACCATAAGCAAGACCGCGAGAGGCTCTTCATTTGGGGGTATTATCCCGAAATTTATTATTATTCGGGTTTGAAGAACGCCTCTCGATTCGTCGAGACCCATTTTTTGACGGGTCAAATCCGCATTACCGCGAAGGCCGACGGTTTGGAGGGGAGTAAAGGGACTTTGTGGAAGCTGCTGGAGGGGGACTTGAGGAATCCCCCGGAATGGCTCGTGGACACCTCATCATATCTTTTAAGCGGAAAATACCTGCATTCGATGGAGCGCTACCCGGAGTTCGCGCGGTTCGTTGCGGATAAGTACGCCCTCGCCGAGTCTCTCCATGGGATGCGGATCTATAAAAGAAGGGAAATCTATGGCGCAAACCGTTGAGTCCGACGTCGTCGTCGTTGGATCCGGCATCGCGGGATCCATGGCGGCCTATCAATTGGCGACGAAAGGGATGAAGGTCGCCGTCATAGAAAAGGGCCAACTCCTTTCGCCGGAGACGGTGGAGGACGTCTATAGGAGCGAATCTTTCATCGGCCACCCGCGGGTTGCCTGCGAAAACGTGGATATCCTCCGCGACCGCAAGACGATACGGAAGAAACTGCCATCCGTCGTGGGGGGCTTGGCTCGTTTTTATGCGGGAGTTTCGCTGAGGATGCGGGAGGCCGAGTTCCTCAAGTGGCCTTACGGTTATGATAGCCTGGAGCCTTATTACAGCTTGGCCGAGACCTTGATCGGCGTCTCAGGAAATGCGGGCCAAGACCCGTTGGACCCCAGGAGATCCAAACCCTATCCCCAACCTCTGCCGGAGATGAGCCGCCTGTCCCGGAGGCTATACGAGGGGGCCTCGCGGTTGGGCTTGAAACCGTTCCAACACCCCATCGCCATTAAGTTCGAGAACCGCTGCGTCCGATGCAACTATTGCAACCAAGTTCCGTGCGCGTACGGTGCCAAATGGAGCCCGGACGAGCTTTGGCGGGGTCGGAACGACTTGCCGATCCAGATTTTCGAGGCGACCACCGCCACGCGCATCCTCCCATCCGAACTCGGGCCCGGCGTTTCCGTGGGATCCATCGAAGCGACGTCTTCCCTCACCGGGGAGACGGTCCTATTTCGGGCGAAAAAATTCGTTTTGGCGGGGGGCGCCCTTTTCACTCCGTCGCTCCTGCTGAAGTCCGGATACGGACGGACCCTTCCTTGGCTAGGCGCCGGCCTGATGACCCATTGTCTCGCCTTGGTGGTCGGCGTTTTTCCCTCCCGCATCAGCGAGGAATATGATTTCCACAAATGGTGGTCGGTATCGGATCATTACTATGACGATAAGGGAAACGTGAGGGGGCTGATACAACAGGATCATTTGACGACCCAAAAGAGCCTCCACGCGAAAATCCCCAAGATATTCCATCGTCTCGTGGACGCTTTTTATTATAGGACGTGCCAGCTTCTAGTCATCGCCGAAGACGATCCGAACGCGGAAAATCGGGTAGAGTGGTCGGACACTGATGGACGCTTGGTCGTCCACCAGAAGTTCGGGGCGGAGGACATGAAGCGGAGGGATTTTTTGGTCAAGCAAGCGAAGAGGGTATTAAAAAAGGCGGGCGCCGTCCTTACCCTTTCCTTCTCGGGGCAATCGGTCTACCACGCGTGCGGGACGTGTCGCATGGGCACGGATTCTAGCAATTCCGTCACGGACGCCCAAGGCAAAGTCTGGGGGGTTGACAACCTCTTCGTGGCGGACGCGTCTTTGATGCCGACATCCAGTGGCGTCAATCCGAGCTTGACGATCGCGGCCATGGCGCTCAAGGTGGCGGACCATGTCCAATGAAAGAATCCATGTCGTCATCCACGGGTGCGGAGCGATCGCGAAAAAGCACGCCTCGGTCCTGAGGGGATTTCCCAAGGATTCCGACGTCTCGTTTTCCAGCCGCGACGGCGATAAGGCCCAACGTTACCGTGACCGTTGGCGGGGCCTAAAGGCCTACGGCGGGTTGGAGAGCGCTTTGGAGGACCCGGCGGTCGATGTGGTCCTGCTTTGCACGCCCCACCACACGCATGCGCCGCTCGCCGAGGCATGCCTACGGGCGGGAAAGAGGGTCATCGTCGAAAAGCCCTTGGCGCTTACCTTCGGTGAGGGGAGCCGACTCGTGGCTTCGGCGGAATCGAAAGGGCTTCTCTTGACGGTCGCGGAGAACTATCACTACCGGCCGGGCCTTTTGAAGTTGGAGGAATGGATCGCTCGGGGAATGGTGGGCGACCTGCAATTGATCCGCATCCATAAGTTGCACAGGCGAAAAGCCGACCTCGTGGATTGGCGCGTGGACGCGGCCAGCATGGGAGGCGGCGCTTTGATAGACGGAGGCATCCACTGGGTCAATGTTCTAAACACCTTGGCGGGCCCCGTCGCCGACGTCATGGCCCAATCGTTTCCCGACCTCGGCGCGGGGAGGGCGGAGATGGGTCTTTCCGTCTTATCCAAGTCCGAGCGCGGCGTCGTCGGTCAACTCAATTACTCTTGGATCCATTCCGATTATTCCGACCTTAAATTCTTCGCCGTCTACGGCACGAAGGGCACCGTATACGTCAATCACACGTTCTTGTTCCTGCATTATCACGGTCGTTCGGGCCGTCGATGGTGGGTGGGGTTGCGGGACGCCTTGGGGTTCCGTGCGATGTGGGAAGATTTCCTGAAATCGATCCGGGACGGGACCTCTCCCCGCATGACCGCACGGAAAGCCCTGGAGGACGTGCGGTTCGTGGAGAAAGCCTACCGGTCTATGGTGTCTTCGGTCTAAACGAAGGAGCAGGGTACCCAATTCTTCCTCCCCAACAGCTCGCCGAATTCCGGGCTGGTTAGGAGCCTGAGCTCGGCTTCTCGATCTCCGGGGAAATCATCCCCATGGTAGTCGTCATCCGCATATTTTTTTGCGGGGTGGACCATGACTTCGGCCTTATCCGCCTCGATACGATCCAAGAGAGAGGCCCAGGCTTCAAGGCCATGGGTTTTATTCCCCAGGGTGAATCCGTAGAAAGGCACCGAGGGAACCCCGAAATCCAGATTCACCGTGATGAGATGGAAAAAAAGACGGACGAGCCTCCGGGGCAGAAAAAGACTTCCCCGTTCTGCGGGCACGCGGACGAAGGGGATTTTTTCCCTCCGGGCGATTTCCCCCACGACGTCGCGGATCATGGGAAAAACGTGCACGTGCTGGTGGCCGTCGGCGTGGGACGGGCGGAGGCCGGCCTTAGTGAAGGCTTCGTATTGGAGCCCGAGCTCGCGAGCGACGTCCTCGCGTTTTATTTTCCCCCAAAAAGAACGGATGAGAAGGGACGGAAGCGAGTGAAAATAGCCGTCGGTTGTGACCAAAGAAGGGATGGAACGTGGATCGGAGACGGGCTGTCCTAACGTGAGGTTGATATGCCATCCGATGTCGATCGCATGGGTTTTGGCCAGACCCAAAGCTTCGGAAGACGCGTCGAAATTGACGAGGGCGCTCGCCGAAGAAATGCGTCCCTCGCGGATGCCCAAAACGACGCCTTCGTTCACGCCGCGGGTCAGGCCGAAATCATCCGCGTGGATGATGAGCTTCTTCAAGCCGGTAGTGTCCTTTCCAACGCCACCAATGGATGCGGCAGATATCCACAAACATGCCGAGGCCGTCCCGCAGGAAGTTCATCGTCGATCCGATGTGGTAATGGAGGGTGATCGGCACTTCGACGACCTTCAACCGCGCCAAATGGGCGAGGTAGAGCGCCTCGACGTCGAAGCTGAATCCCGTCAGCTTCAACTGGGAAAAGATGAATTTCGCGGCGTCCGCCTGGAAACCCTTGAGTCCGCCTTGAGTGTCGCGCGTTTCCGGTATCAAAGACGTGTAACGGACGAGGAAGCTGAACATGCGGCTCATCATATGGCGCTGGTAAAGGTGGCGCGTGACGGCGGGGCTGATGATGTAGCGCGTATCGCGGTGCGTGCGCGAGGCAATGGCGACGTCAACCCCGGCCTTGAGGGTATCGAGCACCTTGTACACCTCGCTCATCGGGTAGGCCAAGTCGCAGTCGGTAAAGAGGCGGTATTTCCCTTCGGCCGCCAACAAACCGCGCCCGACCGTCGCGCCTTTGCCGGAGTTCCGTTCGTTCACCAAGAGGCGGATGGGAAAAGCCGCATTGTTCTCTATGAATTCCCGGCAAATCGCCTCGGAATGATCCGGACTCGCGTCGACGACGAGGATGAGCTCCCACGTTTCCCCCGCGTCACGCGACCGCGAGAGAATCCCCGTTCGGATGTCTTCCAGACTTTGCCTTAAGAAGCCTTCGGCTCCGTAGATGGGGATGACGAGGGAAACATCCATGCGACAGTCCGGGAAATGACCCGGCCTCGAGGGTTCGGGTTAGAAGAAGTAGTAGCGCAATTGGAGTCCGCCGGTCATGTCGAATTCGTTATCCGGGTTGAATTCGAAGCCCGGAGCGAGCTCCACGCCGATCTCGAACTCGCCGTCGCTCAACTGCCACGCGACGCCCAGGGGAAAGCGCATCGCGCCGACCGCTTTATCGTTCTTGGCCACGCCCGTCTTGAAGCCGGCGCCGAAATACGGGACGACGGTGAAATCATTGCCGTTGTAGTCCAAGATCCCCTTCAAGTGGAAAAGAAGGGAAGGCTGGATGATGAAGCCTTCCTCCTCGAAACCGTAACCCAAGGTCAAATCACCGGCCAAATGCTCAAGAAAATAAGCGCGCGTATTGAGTCCGATGGGTTCCCCTAAATTGACGCCGACGCCCCAGGTCCTGGAATCGCTACCGGAATGACGACGGCTTTTTTTCGCCGCTTCCGCCGTAGGCGCCAGGGAAAGTAAAGCTGTTAGTAGAACCGATGCGACCGCGACTCTTAAAATATATTTCATGACGTATCTCCGCTCTCCCCATGAAGTTGTTAGATTGATTGCTAAACTCACGTGCTTTGCTAGCTTGCCCTCATGCATCTTTCCGAAAAAGTCAAAGACTTCCCGCACGCGCCCGGCATTTACGTGATGAAGGACGCTGACGGGAAGGTGCTTTACGTCGGCAAGGCCATCGATTTACGCAAGCGCGTTTCGAGTTATCTCAAGGACGAGGGTGACGGACGCCACCATATCCGATTCCTGATGAAGCGTGTGGCCGACGTCGACTACGTCATGACGGATTCGGAAAAGGAGGCCCTCCTCCTCGAAAATACGTATATCAAGAAGCACCGCCCGCGTTACAACATCCACCTCAAGGACGATAAGACTTACATCAGCATCAAGCTCACCAAGCACCGCTTCCCTCGCATCCTCGCGACGCGCCAGATCCGTAAGGACGGCGGGACCTATTTCGGGCCCTACACGTCCGCGGCCGCCGCCTACGAGACGGTGGAGTTTCTGGAGAAGCATTTCCGTTTGAGGAATTGCGGTGACAATGAATTTTCCAATCGGGTGCGCCCTTGCCTGCAGCACCAGATCCACCGCTGCGACGCCCCGTGCGTCGGTCTAGTCTCCGAAGAAGGCTACGGATCCCTCGTCCAACAAGCCAAGTACTTCCTCAAAGGCCAGAATCACGAGCTCTTGGACATCATTAGAGAAGCGATGAAGCGGCACGCCGAAAACGAAGAATACGAAAAGGCCGCCGCGGCCCGCGACTTGATCCAGTCGTTGGAGGAGACGCTCGAAAAGCAAAAGGTCGAGAAGCACGCGTGGATCGACCAGGACGTCGTGGCCGTCTTCCGTCAAGGCGAAGAGATGTCTTGGTGTGTGATGATGATCCGCCAGGGCAAGGTCTGGGAGACCAAACTGCATCATTTGAGAGGGCACGAAGAGGATGAAGACGCGATGGAATCGTTTTTGAACCAGCACTATCAGGAGCGTTTCCTGCCCGACGAGATCCTCGTGGCGCGCGATTTTCCGATGAGGGAGGCGTTAGCCCAAATCCTTTCCGAAAAAAAAGAAAGGAAGGTGCAGATCCTCGTTCCCCAAAAGGGCGAGAAGAAGGAATTGGTGGATCTGGCCCTCCGCAACGCGAAAGACGCCTTCGAACACCGGACGAAAAAGGAGGAAAGCGCCCAAGAGATATTATTAGCGCTTCAAGAAACATTGGGGTTGAGACGCTATCCGCGCCGCATCGAATGCTTCGATATTTCGACGCTGGGCGGCCAATTCAACGTCGGTTCGCTCGTCGCCTTCGTCGACGGCGTTCCGGAAAAAGCTTCCTACCGGCGGTTTAAGATCCGGAACGCCTATCCCATCGAAGGCGTGATGCAGCCGAACGATTTCCTGATGATGAAGGAAATGCTCACGCGGCGTTTGAAGAGGGTGAACCGCGTGGAGGGTCCGGAAAAGGATCCAAAGTGGGAAAATCCGGATTTGATCGTCATCGACGGCGGCAAAGGGCAGCTGAATATCGTGGCCGCCGTGATGGAAGAGTTGGGCGTCACGGATATCGACCTCATCTCGCTTGCTAAAGAAAGTGATCAGGATACCCAAGACAAAGTCTTTTTACCCGGCAGGAAAAATCCGGTTTTATTGGGAAAGCACTCGAACCTTCTTCATCTTCTGATGCGCATCCGCGACGAAGCCCACCGTTTCGCCATCACGTACAACCGCCAATTACGCGGCAAGTCTTTCCTAAAACCTTCTTAAAAATGAGAAAAACTGTGTCTTTTCCTACCGCAACCCACAGAGGGTGGGGGCTTTTTTTAAGTCGCGTCAAAAATCATGCCAATTATTTCAATAGGTTAACCTTCTAAAATATAGATCCGCGTCATGGCATTACCCTTGCTGACTCAGTGGGTATGGCCGGAAAAAAGCGTCGGGATAAGGTGATCAAGAGCCTCACTCTGCAAGCCAATCAAAACCTCCAGGACTCGTTCGCTCTTTTAAATAATATGCAGCCCATCGTCATGAGCTGCGGCGGGATCTACATCCCGCACCAACGCGTGACGGACGACGTCCGGGACTGGCAACAGATCGTCAACTTGCCTGGCGACGGGATGCAGGCGTCGGTCTTCGGTTTCTCCGGGGAGCTTCCGAGCCCTCTCGATATGTTTTTGTTTCGGGAATCGTCGAATTAGACATCGTGAAATTTGAAGAGGGGAAGCGGGCCTTGTTTCATGTGGAAAAATCCAGCGAAGAACACATCCGGCATTCTTTTGGATATCGGCACGGGGAATCCCCAAGAGGGGGAGAGGCAAGCTTATGCCGAGTACGTCCTGCAAGACGTCGACGGATCGATCCCCGGCATCGACTTAGTATGTGATATCAAAGATCTCGCATCCTTCATTCAATCCAAACAATGCCGGCGCATCCGGGCCTCCCATATCTTGGAACACTTCGGCACCCATGAGGTCGCCGGCGTCTTAAAGATGCTTCATGGATTGCTCGAGGACGACGGGGAATTGGAAATCATCGTCCCCAACTTCAAATGGCACGCCGGATTGGTCTTCAAGGGCGAGGACGCGCTCGCCGTGTATTATGCGTTCGGAGGCCAAAAAGACCCTTGGGATTTCCACAAGACGGGGTTTACGCCCTCCCTCCTTAAAGCGCGCTTAAGCGAAGCCGGATTCCAAATCGTCCAATTCGTCGAACAATCCTCGATCACCGCCGTCTCCCGAAAGTCCCATGCCGCCCCCGCCTAAGATCACCCTTCTCACACCTTCGAACCGTTCCGCGGAGGGATTGGCGATCGTCGGCCAAGCGATCCGAGACGCGTTGGAGAAAACGGGCCCCAAAATCCCCGACGTCGAATGGATCGTCGGCGCCCCGCGAAAACCGCCGTCATTGCCTTACGCGTACTCTTGGGTGGAAGACCCTCCGAGGGAAGATGGGGATTATTGGGTTTTGAATAAGCTCTATAATCGGATGATCGCGAAAGCGTCCGGCGAGCTTTTGGTTTCGGTGCAGGATTTCACGTCCTTCGAACCCGAGGGGCTCTTGAAGTTTTGGCTCCATTACCGGGCGAATCCAAAAGCCGTGGTGAGCGGCGTCGGCCATAAATACGCCGATCCGTCTTTCACGCGGCGGATCTGGGAGGATCCGCGGGTGCGGCCGGAGCTTCCCTCGATTTACCGGTGCCCGTTCGCCTTCATCGAAGGAAATTACTTGGCGGTCGCGAAGGCCGCTGTTTTGGACGTGGGCGGGTTTGACGAGGCTTTGGACCGTTTCGCGGGAATGGATTGGTATTCGGTCTTGGATCGCCTCGATTTACGCGGCGGTTACGACTTCATGATCTCTCAAATCAACGTGTCCTACAGCGTGAATCATGAGCGCTATCCCGATTGGGAAGCGCGAAACGCCCTCCATGGTCCCTACCAACAGCGGAGGAAAGTTTACCTTGGAGTTGATTGGGTCGCTAGTTCCCGATCCGAGTAGGGTATCGCTTCGATTTTCCGAAACTCCCCTAGGGACTTCCCGAAGATTCCCTTCAAAAGGAGTCCTCATGTCATACGCACTTCCCCCATCCTTCGCCGCCGCCAGGAAGGCCGTCTGCGTCTTCGATTATAACGGTACTTTGTTTCCCGGGCGGTCGGACCATGCGTTCCTTGATTGGCTCGGCCAAAACCACCCGGACTCGGGGACCAAAGGGGCCTTCAGAGACGAGAACAAGACCCGCTTTCGAAGCGACCCGGGAGCCGTCTTAATGGAGATTCAAGACTTTTGGGCGGGCGAAGGAAGGGCGATTTTCGAAAAGTTCCGTGTGGAGGGGCAGCTTAATAAACGGTTCTCGCCGGGAGTCGGCGATTTCTGGGCCTGGAGGCGCGCGAACGAAAATTCCCTCTGCGTCGCCAGCACGGGAATGCGTCCTTACGTCGAAGGGGCTCTGGACGTTCTCTGGCCCGATCACGTCGTCATGAATAGGGACTTTTGGCCTCTGGCCGTCGGGAACAAGGCCGATAAGGTGAGGCGGTTGGCGGAGGTCCTGTCGGCCGCGGGCCTAGATCCCTTCTCGGTCTTTACCGACGATCCGGGAGAGCCGATGGTGGGCGGATTTCTTTGGAACGAGATTAACGTCGTGGGAACCAAGACGGCTCCTGAAGAGTTAAAGTTCCAGAGGGTAGACCCTCTCCAAAGAAAGACCGATACCCCCGAGTGCGTGAAGCTTTATACGGACATGGTTTTGAGGGGCGAAACGCCTCGGGAAAACCGCGTAAACTATTACTATCAGTGGGTCTTGAGGATCCAGGCCGATAAAGCCATCCAGGAAGTTTTCAACGTATTTTCAGAGGGCCGGGAAGTCGCGGATACCTTTTGGCTATGGCAACTTCTGGGTGGCGCTGGGCTCTTTCTATCCGAACCCGCTTCCATCCAGGAAGAAATCCTCAGAGGCATCGGGAGTCTGATCCCGGATTTCGGGGGTTACTGCTGGAAACTCTATAAGGTTCTGGGTTCCCTCCCCGGGGACGATAAAACCCCTCTGCTGCGCGTCTTGCCGAAACCTCGGTTCGTCGCGATCGTCCTGGTCACGCGGAACGAGGGAAAAGAAGTTTTCATCACCCAAAGAGCCCGGGGCGATTTCCAGGGATCCTGGAGCCTCACGAGCGGGAACGGCGCTTCGAGATTCTTGGAAAACCCCATCGACGCCGCAGGGTATGAAGTGCTGGGGGACTTGGAGTGCAAGACGCGGAATATGACCTTTATGAAGGCAGAGCTTCGCGATCCCGCCGACCCTAAATCCCTACCTATTTATGTTTATCGGTGTGAAATCGATGGGGAGCCAAAGTTAAATCCCCGATTCGTCTCCGCGGGACGATGGGTGTCACGGGAAGAAGCGCTGACGCTTCCGATGGCTTTCGGCCATGAGGAGTACGTGGCTTTGCGTTAGACGACGTCCAACCATTGGGCGTATTTTTCATTCTCGCCCTTCACGATCGAGAAGAAGATCTCCTGGATTTTTTGCGTGATCGGACCGGGCTTGCCGGGTCCGATTTGGCGGTCGTCGATTTCGCGGACCGGCGTGATCTCGGCGGCCGTGCCGGTGAGGAAGACTTCGTCGGCCAGGTAGAGCTCGTCGCGGGTGAATTTCTGTTCCCGCACTTCGATCTTCAAGTCCCCGAAGATCTGGATCAGCGACGCGCGCGTGATGCCGTCCAGGATGGACGCGCCCGTGGGCGTCGTGCGCACGATGCCGTTCTTCACGATGAAGATATTCTCCCCCGTCGCCTCGGCCACGTAGCCGTCCGTATCCAGAAGAATGGCCTCGTCGTAACCGGCTTTGAGCGCTTCGCGCTTGGCCATGATGGAGTTCACGTAGTTGGCGGCGGCTTTGGCCTTGTTCAAGGTCGAGCCCACGTGATGGCGGTCGAAGGAGGAAATCTTGCAGCGGATGCCTTTTTTCAGGCCTTCTTCGCCTAAATACGTGCCCCAAGGCCAGGCGGCGATCGCCACGCGGATGGGGTTGTGCACGGCGTGAAGGCCCATTTCGCCGTCGCCGATGAAGGCGATGGGACGCATGTAACCGTGCTTGAGCTTATTCACGCGCAGGACTTCACGGTGGGCCTCCAGGATCTGCTCGCGCGTGAAGGGGATCTGCATCATGAGGATGTGCGCCGAATCGAAAAGGCGGTCGATGTGCTCCTTCAGCTTGAAGATCGCCGTGCCCTTCTTGCCTTCGTAAGCACGGATGCCTTCGAAGACGGCCATGCCGTAATGCAGGGCGTGGGTGAGGATGTGGACGTTCGCGTCCTCCCACTTCACCATTTTCCCGTCGAGCCAGATGAATTCCGTTTTTTGCATAAAATAACCTTAAAATAGTTTCTTTAAATTCTCCGCATAAGGCGCTTTAACGATTCCCTTTTCCGTAATGATCGCGGTGACGAGGCTATGGGGGGTCACATCAAAGGCTGGGTTTCTCACGGCGATACCGTCCGGCGCGACGCGCTGTCTATAGAAATTTGTCACCTCCTCGGGGCTCCGTTCTTCAATTGGGATTTGGTCTCCCGTAGGGCAGCGGATGTCGATCGTCGAGAGGGGGGCCGCCACGTAGAAGGGGATGTCGTGCTCCTTCGCCAGGATGGCGACGTTGTAGGTGCCGATCTTGTTGGCGACGTCCCCGTTGGCGGCGATCCGGTCGGCGCCGACGATGACGGCGTGGATCTTCTTCTGCCTCATGATGCTGGCCGCCATGTTGTCGGTGATGAGGGTCGTGGGGATTTGGTTCTTCGTCAGCTCCCAAGCCGTGAGGCGCGCGCCTTGGAGGAAGGGCCTCGTCTCGTCGGCGTAGACGTCGATCGTCTTGCCGGCGGCTTTCGCGGAATAGACCACACCCAAGGCCGTGCCCCAACCCGCCGTCGCGAGGGCGCCGGCATTGCAGTGCGTGAGGACGGTGTCGCCGGACCTGAGCAAAGTTTGGCCGAAATCCCCCATCCGGCGGTTGGTGGCGATGTCCTCTTCCAGGATCGCGATGGCTTCCTTCTTCAACTCCTGTTTGATCTCGGCGATGGGCAGGTGTCTGACGGCCTCGAGCTTCCCTTTCATGCGCTCGATCCCCCAACGCAGGTTGACGGCCGTGGGACGCGTGGCGAGGAGGACGTCGCAGACGTGATCTAGCTTCTGCCGAAATGCCGCGAAGTCCTTCGTGTCGATCCCGAGGGCTCCTTGGGCCACGCCCATGGCGGCAGCGACGCCGATCGCGGGGGCGCCCCGAATGACCATAGTCTTGATCGCGTCCGCGACCTGCTTATAGTCCGTGCACTCGACGTAGGTCTCCTCGAGGGGAAGCACGCGTTGGTCGATCATGACGACTTTGTCGTCGCGCCATTCGATGGTTTTGACGTTCATGGGAAGATCCTTATTTAATGAGAGTTTGAAGCCTATCTATAAACGAACCGAAACGCGGGACAACGGAAAAAAAGGCGAGGGCGATGAGAATCGCGCCGATGACCTGTTGGATGCGCTGTTCCACGACGGGCGATAATTTATTCTTCAAGGGACTGGAAAGGACGACCATGAGCGTCCACCAGAGGAGGCTGCCGGTGAAGACGCCGAAGGCGATTTCCACATATTGGATCTTGCGGACATCCACCGGGATCAAATCCGACCCGGCGAAGAGGGCTCCGAAGGCGAGGATCGTCATGGGGTTCATCAACGTCAGCAAAAACGTCGATAATAGATCCCACAGATAGCGATTGGCGAAATTCGCCGTCAGCACTTCCTCGGCCTTCACTTCGCGTTTTTTCTTGAGCAGAAAGACGAGGCCGACGACGGCCAGGACGATGCCGCCGAAGGGTCGGATGAAATGCTTGGCGTTCCCGTAATTTTCGATCAGGGCGACCAAGCCCATCGCGGCCAAGAGCCCGAACACCCCGTCGGCTAAGGCGGCGCCCAACCCGCTGACGAGGCCGCGCACGTATCCCATCGTGATGCTGCGTTGGATAATAAGGAGCCCTACCGGCCCGACGGGAATCGCGACCATCCATCCGAGGAAACAGGCTTTTTGGAAGAGCATCTCAACCTCTGGTTTAATGGGTAAATAAGGCTAAAAAACGCATAATAAAGCTAATAAAAAGACTATTAAGTAATCGAAATAATTTAAGAATATATTTCTTAAGGTGCTAATTTAGTCTGAAATATCACTAATTACTTAAATGCCAAATACCACCCTTTCTAGGCCCCTTAAAAATGAGCTTACCTTCTTTTTTAAGTTCTTGGAGGATATTAGATAAATCTTTCGGATTGTATTCGGGAAAACCGCTTAACAAATCTTCACGCCTTGATGGCTTCCCTTTTCGGATATGATTTAGAATTAATTCTTTAACTTGGTTTCTGAGCAGTCCCTCTATCCTAGTATGTTTCCCGCTTTGTCCTACTGACTCGTAATATTGATGTGATAAAATGTACTTTATCCCTCGTCCCTTACCCACTTTCTGTATAATACCTGCTTCTAAGAATTTCTTTTTAAAAATTGGGTTGGTAATTTTGTGGGTAGACCTGACTTTTTCTAATTCTATAATTTCATGAATGTCTAATGAGATCTGCTTATCATTAAGTGTTTTCGATAAAAAAAGGATGAAAGACTTGTCTTGGATCTGGGCAGGAATTTCGATCACTACGGAAGATGAATCGCTTTTTGAAAGGTTGGGCATGCCCTTTCCATCCTTAATACATTGTGCAAAAATATAATCGATTCCTTGACCCGATCTTTCAATAAGTCCGACTTTTTCTAATGCATCGGCAAGGCGACGATTCCTCCAGTCCTTTTTGTCGATGATATTTTCCGGTGTAATGCCGGGTAAAAGTCCTCCTGGGCTTTGAATGGTCATTCTTTTAGGGTTTGCAGTAATAAAAATTGAACTTCCAGGTATCGTGTAATCTCGGTGGGCAATGGCATTAAGCCAAGCCTCTCGAATCGATTGCTCATCGAAAGCCATAACTTCTTTTTGAAAAAGACCGGCTTGATAAGGAATTCGAAAGTTACGAGAGTTTATGACCTGCCAAATAACCTCATGAACCTTAAAATAAGGCTCATGCCATGTCTGTCTAAAGTCATGGTGAATCTGTTCTAGGGTATTTCTCCATTCAAAAATGATTTCCGTATTCGGTAAAAGTTTATCGAGTAGAGACTTTTTCCCAAGCAGTATAAGACATGCATAATTAATTTTCTTATTTTCAATCAGATTCAAATGATCCAGAATTTTGTCTGCACTGAACTCCAAAATTTCGGGTCTCTTTTTCTTTTCCGCCCATATATGTCTTAAATTGTGGAAGGCCTCAGCATCGAGGTCGGTAATATTAAGGCCATCGACAACTTTTGATGTAAAGTCAGGCTGTACTTCATTGAGAATTTCACGAGATTTGTGGTCATCCATTTCGGCCAATGATTCACCCATTCTAATAGGGTAGGTAAACTTGTCATCTTTTCCACCTGATTTAACGCGTTTCCCACAAGGGTGTCGTGGAATGTGAAAAATAAGGGTCCGGGCTTCCTTATAAAAGAATTCTTCTACATCTACATGTATTCCGATTCTTTTCCAAATTTCGTGGGATAATTTATTATAGGTTCCTTGACAAAATGTAGTTCCGCGAACTTCTCTTGGCTTTTCAAGAACTCCTAGGATGAGCTTACCCCCATCTTCATTGGAGATAGCTGCGCAATAGTCAAAAAGAGAACCTCGTTTATTATCAAAATTTGATGAAGCTAGCTTAAATTCTAAATCGGGATTCTCTATTTGCCGTAACCAACCCTCAAATTGTTCAACGTTGGTTTTCATGAGTAATTCTCAATGACCATTGAGTATAAAAATTATAGCTAATGGGATAATTTCTTCTTCACCAATTCGTTGAGCTTGCCCGGATTGGCGCGGCCTTGGGTGGCCTTCATGACTTGGCCGACGAAGAAGCCCAAGAGTTTGTCGTTGCCGGCCTTGTAGCGCTCCACTTCCTTGGGGCTCGCGGCGATGATCTTATCGATCTCGGCTTCCAGGGCGCCGTCATCCGAGACTTGGGCCAGGCCTTCCTTCTCGACGACTTCTTTCGGCGAGAGGCCCGTCTCGAAGATCCTCGCGAGCACGGTCTTGGAGGCCGAGCCGCTGATGGCGCCGTCTTCGACGAGCTTTAAAGTCTCCGAGACGTGTTCGGGCTTGAGCAAGGTCGTGGCGATTTGGTTCTCGTCGGCCTTGATGAGGCGCATGTATTCGTTGATGACCCAGGCGGCGACCTTCTTGGATTGCTGGAAGCCCTCCAGGCACGCTTCGAAGAAGTCGGCTAATTTCTTCATGCTGGTCAGGATGTCGGCGTCGTAAGGCGTGAGTTGGTAATCGGTGACGAAGCGGGCTTTCTTGGCGTCCGGCAATTCGGGGATGTTTTTTTCGATAGCGCTTAGCCAGGATTCTTCCAAGACCAACGGAAGCAGGTCGGGATCGGGGAAGTACCGATAATCGTGCGCGTCTTCTTTACTTCGCATCGAATAGGTCTTTTCTTGGTCAGGATCCCAGAGGCGCGTCTCCTGGACGATGCGTTCGCCGTTTTCGATCGCTTCTACTTGTCTTTGAGCCTCGTACTGGATCGCCTTTTCGATGTGGCGGAAGGAGTTCAGGTTCTTCGTCTCGGTGCGCGTGCCGAACTTGGCCTCGCCGACGGGCCGAACAGAGACGTTCGCGTCGCAACGGAGCGAGCCTTCCTCCATGTTGCCGTCGCAGACGCCCAGATAGATCAGGATTTGGCGGAGCTTTTTCAAGTAAGCGACGGCTTCCTGGGGCGTGCGCATGTCGGGTTCGGAGACGATCTCTAGCAGAGGCACGCCGGCGCGGTTCAGGTCCACCCACGTGGCGTCGCTCGCGCGGTGCTCGGGATGTTCGTGCAGGAGCTTCCCCGCGTCCTCTTCGATATGGATGCGGGTAATGCCGAAAGTCTTCGTTTCCTTCGGGGCGTCCTTCTTGGAATCTGTCTCGACGTCGACGGTGAGCTGACCATGCTGGCAGATGGGAAGTTCGTATTGGGAGATCTGATAACCTTTGGGGAGATCGGGGTAGAAATAATTCTTACGCGCGAAGACGCTCTTGCGCGCGATCGTCGATCGGGTGGCGAATCCCGCCTTCATCGCGAACTCCGCGACCTTTTTGTTGAGGACGGGCAAGACGCCCGGAAGCCCGAGACAGACGGGACAGGTGTTTTGGTTCGGCTCCTTCCCGAACTCGGTCGAACAGGCACAAAAAAGCTTGCTCCGCGTCAGCATTTGGGCGTGCACTTCCAGGCCGATCACCAGTTCGTATTTCCCTTTTTTGCCTTCGACGATGTACGTCATAACCGCGCCCTCATCCGATGCCATTCCGTCGCCTGTTCGTAAGCGTACGCCGCACGCAGCATCTTCTCCTCCTGGAAATGGTTGGCGATCAGCTGCATGCCGATCGGCAATCCGGACGCCGTCTGACCGCACGGCAGGCTCATCGCCGGTAATCCGGCCAGGTTGATGTTGATCGTGAAGATGTCCGACAAATACATTTTGAGGGGATCGGAGGCCTTCTCGCCGATCTTCCACGCGGGCGTGGGCGAGACGGGCGTGAGGAGGACGTCGCAGTCGGCGAAGGCTTTTTCGAAGTCGTTGCGGATGAGCGTCCGTACCTTCTGGGCGCGGATGTAATAGGCGTCGTAATAGCCCGCCGACAGCACGTAGGTGCCCAGCATGATCCGGCGCTTCACCTCGGCGCCGAAGCCTTCGCTGCGGGATTGCTTGTACAGTTCGACCAGGTTCTTCGCGTCTTTTTTCCGGTGCCCGTAGCGGATGCCGTCGTAGCGCGCGAGGTTCGACGACGCTTCGGCGGTGGCGAGGATGTAGTAGGTGGGGACGCCGTATTGCGTGTGCGGGAGCGAGACTTCGCGGCATTCCGCGCCCAATCTCTTGACCGTCTCGATCGCGTCCTTCATGGCCTTGGAGACGTCCGCGTCCATCCCGTCCACGAAGTACTCCTTGGGAATGCCGATTTTCCAGCCCTTCAGGTCTTTAGGCGACTTTTTCAGGCTCTCGAGGTAATTCGGGACCGGCGTGTCGATCGACGTCGAATCACGAGGGTCGTGACCCGCCAAGATTTGCAGCATAAGAGCCGAATCCAAGACGTCTTTGGCCAAAGGCCCGACCTGGTCCAAGGAAGAGGCGAAGGCGATGACGCCGAAACGCGAGACGCGTCCGTACGTGGGTTTGATGCCGACGAGATGGGTCAAAGCCGCCGGCAAGCGGATCGAGCCTCCGGTGTCCGTCCCCGTCGACGCGAAACACTCCCCCGCCGCGACGGCTGCGGCGCTGCCGCCGCTGGACCCTCCGGCGATGCGCTCGAGGTCCCAAGGATTTTTGGGCGTACCGAAAAAGGACGTCTCGTTGGACGAGCCCATCGCGAATTCATCCATGTTGAGCTTGCCCGTCACGACCGCACCCGCGTCCAGGAGTTTTTGCACGGCCGTGCCGTTGTAGGGAGCGACGTAGTCGTTGAGGATGTTCGACCCGCACGTCGTGCGGAGACCGGCCGTCAGGAAATTATCCTTAATGCCGATCGGGATTCCTAAGAGAGAGGCCGCCGGTAGAGCGGGACTTTTCGCGAGGAGGGCGTCCGCCGCTTGCGCCTGGTTGAAGGCGAATTCTTCGGTGACGCTGATGTAGGATCGAACCTTCGGCTCGACGGCCTTGACGCGCTTAAAGGCCGCCGTCGTGATCTCTTGGGACGAGGTTTTCTTCTCTTTCAATAAATCTTGAAGCTCATGAATCGTCAGGTCGTGGAGTTCTGCCATAATTTTTATAACACCTTCGGGACTTTAAAAAACGGGGCTTCTTGATCGGGAGCGTTGCGGAGCGATTTTTCCAGGGTTTCGTCCGCAATGGCAACGTCCTCGCGGAAAGGCGTCGACACCGAGACCGCGTGGGCCGTGGGTTCGATGCCGGAGACGTCCAAAGAGTCCAAGGTTTCGACGTATTTTAAGATCGAAGAAAGCTGGCTTCCGTACTTTTCCACGTCCGCGTCCGAGAGGTCGAGTCGCGCGAGATCGGCGATCTTCAGGACTTGTTCCTTAGTGAGTGCCATTTTCCGGGAAATGACATGCGTGCTCCGGCTTTTCAATATTTTAATATATCCCGCGTGCCGCGTATGCTAAATCCGCGGGATGGAAATTCTTTACCGTGTTTACGCCTTCCTTTTCGGCCTCTGCGTCGGCAGTTTCCTCAACGTCTGCATCTACCGCATCCCTTTAGGCAAATCGGTGGTCGCGCCGCGGTCCCATTGCCCCCAGTGCGACCGGTTCCTGAAATGGTATGAGAACATCCCCCTCGTGAGTTACACCCTGCAGGGCGGAAAGTGCCGCCACTGCAAAAAAGGGATTTCCATGCGCTATCCCTTGGTCGAGCTCTTGACTGGCATCCTTTCGTTGATGGTGTGCCTTAAGTTCGGCTGGGGGTTATCGTACTTCCTGTATTTCCTCCTCTTCGTGGCGCCCATGGTGGCGATCACGTTTATTGATCTCGACCACCAAATCATCCCGGATGTCTTCTCGGTCACGGGGATCTTCAGCGGTATCCTGACGGTTTTTTTGACGATGAATAGTCCGGAGATTTTATGGTGGGAGAAGCTTCTGTTTTCGGGCAAGGGTATTTTGCTGGGCGGTGGGTCTTTATTAGCCGTCAGTTGGATCTACGAGAAGCTTCGGCACCAGGAAGGCATCGGCGGCGGCGACATTAAGCTCGCCGCGATGTTCGGGGCCTTCTTCGGCTGGAAGGGTGTGTTGATGATCTTATTCTTGAGCTCTTTTTTAGGGTCGCTCGTGGGCGTGGTCCTCATGCTGGTCTACCGCCAAGGCCTTAAATTCGCCATTCCCTTCGGTCCCTTCCTGGCGACGGCGTCCTTGATCCATCTTTTTTTCGGGGGTCAGATCCTGCAGTGGTATTTGCATCGGATTTTATTCAGAGGATAAGTCGAACATTGAGTGTATTTTCAAAAAGGATATGACAGAGGCCTTCGACGGTAGGGACAGGCTCTTCATTTCTAGCGTGTTGCGGCGATGGGTGCGCTCGCTGAAGCTGAAAAAGCACTTATTTCTCCTGCAGCAGAAGGTTGTCCCTCAGCGTGGGGCCTCTCTAAGGCTCTCGTCAATGTGCTTTCTGGAGAGGGTATATATTCAGTTTGCTGGGGAATGTAGCCTCTTTGTCCCGCTGATCGGCTTCGAGTGAGATATCCAGGAAGCAACAAACCGGCCGCGCCTCCTGCCAACATCCCTAACAGTTCGTTGACAAACCTCAGTTTTTAAAAAAACTCATTCCCAATTTGCCGTTGG
>CAZKQW010000004.1:0-210597 GCA_964555055.1 uncultured Pseudomonadota bacterium
CCTCCATTTTCGTAACCCAGCGAAATCTCGCAAGTATTTGATTTTGCGGGATTCCGCTTGGGTCGTTTTCGTCCGTTTCATCCCATTTTGTCCGTTTGGACCCTCTTTCAGGGCACCGTACGGGCACCGCGAACTGAACCGCGTTCCGGTGAGAGATCAAATCCGAGCCGGTGCTGTGCAAATATTTTTGAAGTGTCTTGATGTCTTCGTGGCCCGTGATGCGCTGGACTTTTCCCAAGTCCATGCCGCTTTCCACAAGGTGACTGGTAAAGGAATGTCTTAAACCGTGAGGGATAGCATCTAGCACTTCGGCCTTTTCTCTCACTCTTCGAAAATGTTTTTCAAATGTCGAATGAGGCATTTTCAAAATTTTGCCTTCCGGAAGACGACTCATGAATTCCATGACGGAATCATTGAGAGGAATGACACGACCTCTTTTATCTTTAACGGGGGTAAGCTCGGAATGAGTGATGAAAAGGACTTTACGATCCAAATCAAAATCGTCGGTGGTCAAATGGTCGAGTTCTCCGAGACGGATCCCGGTATTCGCTAAAATAAAAATCGAAGACAAACAGCACGAACAAGCTTCGGCCAAGAGACGGCTGATTTCTTCGGCGGAATAAGCCCGTCGCACCGTTCTGGGAAGCTTGGGCAAGGCTTGCACTTCATTCACGGGATTTTCTTCGGCGAAACTTCTCCTCACCGCCCATTTAAAAAGCCCACGAAGAACCGAGCGATCTTCATTCACCGTTTTATGAGACAACCCTTCGCTCAACCGCGCCCGCATCATCTGGTCGATGTCATGAAACGTGACATCGCAGAGAGGTTTATTCTCAAAATAGGATTTTAAATAGAGCAGTCTTCGATAAGCCGTCACGCAGTGGGTTTTAGATTTGAGCTGAAGATATTCTACTTTATAAAGTTCGATGCCCTCCTCAAATGAAATGGTATCCACCCAGCCGAGCCGGTTTTTGATTCTTTCTTCTCGGTCCTCACAGACCTTGAAAAAATCCTGAGCATTGGCCTTGAGGTGAAAAAACTTACGTTTCCTTTTGCCGGAAGCATTGAGGAAATTAACTCTCCAACGTTTCTTTTGGTCATCGAACGAAAGCGCGGCCATGGATCATCCTTAGGTTGAATTTTTTGATAGCATCGTGAACTTCACTTTCCAGCACTAAGATTTTCTTCCCAACGCGATAACTAGGAATCTTGCCCATATTCGCCAATTCGTAAAGCTTCGTCTCACCCAAAGGAATTGTCCCCTTTTCGATCAATTTCGAAATCGTCAAATAAGGCTCTAACACTCTCTCGAGAATAGATTTGATATGCTCCATCCATCAAAACAATATCAAGACCCATACCAATCGCCATACCGATCCATCGCCAAAATTTCATAACAAATTCAATACTCAAAAAGACCCATGCCGTTTCCTCCTGTTTCCAAAAACGTTTCACTCATTTCATTTTTCCCGCTCATACCCATACCATCCATTGCCCTCGTAACGCCCACGTGACCACCCCCTCATCCTTCGGAGTCCCTGTAGGGGACGTAGAGAGGGAGTGGTCACGTGGCGGCTGACTTGTCAGACGAGTGAAGAGGGCAGGATTCATAGGGAAATTGATGAGCGGGGAAAATCTGTCAGCAAATCTCTGACTGATGTCAGAGGTGAGAAAAAGGAAGGCCTAAATAGACAACTACAGCAGAACGTTTTTTATCTGCTCCAATAAGAGAGAGCCAACAACGCTACCTCCTGCATTTTCCAAGACACTTTTTACAGATTTTAGGCAACTTTGAATGACGGCAAATTTTGGCTTAGGAGAATCAAGTTGGGAGCTGAGCGACTGCATATCAGCTTCCAACTCATTTCTCTTTTCGGGTTCTAATTCGAGCTTTTCCTTTGCTTCAGAATAATTCTTCAGCAATTCCCTCAGCACCTCTTTATTCTCCGAG
Source organism: uncultured Pseudomonadota bacterium (assembly GCA_964555055.1). GTDB lineage: Bacteria > UBA10199 > UBA10199 > JACPAL01. Next base: position 1,952 of record CAZKQW010000004.1, read on the forward strand.
GTTATTTCAACTTCTTGTTTTGAGGAAATGGCGCCCTGCTGAATTTGTGAGTGAGAGATGTTGCTGATAAAATTCCCTATTTGATAATGGATCTCCGCTGCTTTTTCCTTTTCTTTATCCGAAAACGACATGCCGTCTCCTATAATTCCATCTTCTTCTAATTTGAGTGCCCATTGGAGGACTGTATTTCTAATCTGATCGAGGATGCCATGGATGCGGGAATAGTCCACTAACCTCGTAGGAGTAGAGGGGTACTCATTGGATTTCATGAATTTAGATTCGATATCTTTTGAAAAAGGGATATGAAAAAAAGAACTGGATAACTTGTTATCTGCAAGAGCTTCTAGTTCCCCAACAGGTTGGACTAAATTACTTCCGGAAAGGATCTCCGCTTCTTCTGGATCGCTAAAAACGATGGGCATCCAAATTTCATTATAGGGATTCCAAACTTTAATTTCGCCCTGAATTTTACGGTAATCTGGAGGTTGAGACTTGTACCCATTTAGTTCTAGCTCGATCCAGTCCTGAAATTCTTTGACCTTTAATTTTCGAGAAACAACCAGAGCCTTCCTCAAAAGATCTGAAGCCGCAATCTTAGGGTCAAGGGTGTCTCTTTGAAGCTCAATGACGAGGGAACTCAAAAATACTCTCCTTTTTTTGAGGCGAAGAATCCTATTATATGGATTGGCAATTTCTCTAAAGGACAAACCATCCCAAAATCATCTGTTTTGAAACAACTTTCCCTAGCTTAAAGCATCTTTGAAATTATTAGATTTTTTAAGGTCTAGTTCAAGATGGATTTTTTAAAAAAGGTTGGCTCTTCAATTTATACCCATAGATCTAAAAATAGGAATCCAATTTGGAGCATAATCAATGAAGTCAGATGACAAGGAGAGACGTGCTCTCTAAAGAGGCAATGCGGTCTTCCAAACATTCTCAAAAAGTGGACGATCTTTCGTATCTGATTCGAGATGAGGAGCTTCGTTGACATCCATACGATTAAGCGATGTCCCTAAAACTAATGCCCGACCGCCTGTCAGGAGCATGAATCGATACTCATGGCCCTTCTTCATATCCAGATATCTTGCTTCTCCCTTAGAACATCCAAGATCTATGAAAGCTTGAGAAACAAATTGTTTTCGCAGTTCCTTTGGAACTTTAGCTGCAGAGCTGAGAAGACGTAATTCTGGATCGAATTTAGTGCCAAGGTTATGCAGCGTGATGAGCATATCCACACCTTTATCATCCAAGTAAATATCATAAACTGCTTCAATCACTGATGTGGCTATCACTCTTTGAATGGTTCCGATGTTACTGGCTGGCTTGCCACGTACAAGGCGGATGGTTTTAGGTGATGTAGGCCAATTGATATTTAAGGTATGAGCATGATTCGCCAGCCGAGCGCGAAGCTCAGCAGCATTCGAAGCATGACCAAATTGTCGTCCTATTCCCCATGTCTTGAGGTTCCATGTGCCTGGGACTGTCGAAGGACTAATCGTAACTCGATGGTTTTCTGCAATACAGATCGTAAAAACATCATTATTATCAGCATAGATAATCCAGCCAAGATCGCGCCATTCGCAAAGAACGTCTATTATGGCCTCTCTTGTAAGGTCAGGCGTTGGACTCGGAGGAAAAATTCTATCATCCATATTATCTCTCTACAGAATTGGTGTGTTTATCAAATATCAAAGTGTACTTTTGATCTTGTTCAAGAACTTCTCAGACTTCGATCTATCTTTTCGAAATGATTCATCAACGTTTTCCATGCCTCTTCAAATTCCATTTTTTCTTCCAAAATCCTTACTCCAGGCCAACCATGCAAAAGAGTAGTCTTGTCGAAGGCATCCGCTTCTTGTGCAAATGAGTCGGGAAGAGGAGTTCGTCGATTCTCAAATGTTTTTCTGATCGCTGAAACAAGAGCGGCCTGATCCTGACAACGTGGGAAGAGATAAACGAGATCGTAAATGTCCTTCGCCCTGGAGTTGGCGGAACCGCGGTCGAAGAGGGTTTGGACTTTTTCAGCGACAATGTATTCGATGGGATACACTTTCCAGGTGACTGGCTCTTCATGCTCTAGAATTGATGGCATGATTTGATCGGCAGGCTTTGTCGGCAAATGGTCACTAAAGCCTATATCGATGTGGATTCTTGAGAAGTGAGATAACTTCTTCAAGTCCGGCTCACCAATTTGAAAAGCGGCGTCGAATCGGTACGCTCCATATTCGCCTTGCTCCGTGAACTCCTTCACTTGGACATCCCCGAACCAAAGACCATCCTCTAAATCACTCTTCAATGCGGCAGAGACGAGATCTTTTAACTTTTCCTTTGAAAGGGACACGGCCAAGGCATCCGCATCTCGGGTAAAGCGCAGACTCTCATAGCTCTTAAGGAGGACGAAACCTCCCTTGAAAATCAGATGCTCGGCCAGCTTTTTATCTTGGGAAAGGCGAGCAATGGCACGTTCTAGGCCTACAATGATTCTTAACTCATTGATATTGAAGCGTGGGTCTTTTTGGACCAACGTTTTCATCGAGCGGACCACCTGTTTTGCCTTCTCTGTATTCATGAAGCTAACGCCTCTAAGTAAGGGCTGATACGGTGAATCACGCCCATTTGTTTCGCCATATCGTAAAGAGAACCCAGTTTGATTTTCTTCTCCTGAATGGCTGTTTTCAAACCCGCCAAAGCAACCTGACTTCCGATCATGCTCCGATATAACAAGCAATCGACTAAGGTCCGTTCCAAAGTCGTGATCCAATATTTTTTATTTTTCCGGATCCCGATTTCCCATTGGGGATTTCGTGAGCGGATTAGTTTGAGATCGCTAGAAACCACTCGCTTTGTATCTGGAACCAGCATCCAGGTCTGCTTTGGAATCTGATCAGTTAGGTGATAATGCTCTAAGGCTGATAAAAGACAGACTGCTGAGGGGAGGCCGCAACGAAGGGTCGCGACTTGATAGGGGGCCTCTCCTAGATTCTCCTCGGCGTTGCTTGCCCGATACACTCCCCGACTCGGTCTTTCCAAGAGTCCAGAAACAACCATCCGTGTTAGAGAAACTTTACTAAGCCCATGAGATAAAGCTTCTTGAGTCGAAAAGGGCCGTTTTTGGAGGCGTTGTGGAAGGGCTTTTGTCATTGAATCTAAAATGACACAAATTTAAAATTGTGTCAAATTAGTATCAAATGTTGAATTTTCTTAAAGTATCTAAAAGTGATACTTTTTGTAAACGAGACAGGTTTTAAAATACTGCATATCCACGGTAATAAAATAACAAGATGATGATGTTTTGTTACATTATTAACGATGTCATCGTAAGTTTTTTTGAGGGGGATAGGGTATAACTGATGGATATGGGGCACCTATACGGCACCGCGCTTTTTAATGGGTTTATTTTTCAGCGGCTTAGCCAATTTCGCGGCGGGTTCGATTCCCGCCGCCTCCATTTTGAAATAAGGGGAGATCCTGCTCTCCCCTTATTTATCCCCATCGGGGCGCAACTTGTTGGACCGTTCGCTCCGCTCGGGAAACCGGCGAAGCCGGTTTCCCGATGCTCGCTCACTATAGATGCTATTTTTAGATGCTAAAAAGAAAACATCATCAAAAGTTCGGCCATAAGTCTGACGAACTAACAGCCAGTCCTGCTGGCTGTTTTTCGTTTTCTACAGGTGGATCAGCTAATAGGTTTGTATCTATGACTTGACCGAATAGATACAAACAGCATAGTTTGTATCTATTTATAAAAAGATAGATACAAACTATGAAAACCGTCGAATTAGGCAAAAACATTCAACAAAAAGAAGGTTTTAAGGCCTTTATCCCTCATCCTTTTCCTCCGAAGGAGGGGTTTCATTTTGAGGCTTCCCTTTTAAAAAAAGCGGATCAAGCCACGAGGCTCTTAGGCAAACTCGACGGCATTACCAAACTACTGCCTGATGCGGATTTCTTTTTATTAATGTACCTCAGAAAAGACGCTGCTTCTTCAAGCCAAATCGAGGGGACGCAAGCAACCCTGATCGACGCCATCGAAGCGGAAGCCAAGGTGAGCGCCAATGCTCCCGAAGACGTCGACGACATACTCCATTACATCAAGGCTTTGAACTACGGAATGAAGCGCATGACGGAAGATCGGTTTCCGGTCTCCCTGCGCTTTGTGCGCGAGCTTCATGAAAAGTTGATGGATCAGGCTCGTGCCACCCACTTTTCCGATCCTGGAGAGTTTCGTAAATCGCAAAATTGGATCGGTGGTACGCGACCCGATAATGCCCGCTTCGTGCCTCCGCCTATCCCCGAAATGAACAAGGCGTTGGATGATCTGGAAAAGTTCATGCACGCCGACGATTCCACCCTGACTCTCATTAAGGCGGCCCTCGTGCATGCCCAATTCGAAACTATCCATCCTTTCTTGGACGGCAACGGCAGGACCGGAAGAATGCTGATCACGTTTTATCTCTGGAAAGAGGAGTTCCTCGAGAAGCCTGTTTTATTTTTATCTTCCTTCTTCAGGAAACACCAAAGCCTCTATTACGAAAGGCTGTTGGGATACCAAAAAAACGGCGAGGTTTCCGACTGGGTTGATTTTTTTCTGGAGGGAGTCATTGAGGTCGCTAACGAGGCTATAGCCATCGTCGGCAAAATCACCTCCTTACGAGAGAAAGATATGATAAAAGTCCAAACTCTTGGGAAACGCGCCTCTGAGAGTGCGGCTCTGGTATTGCCCAAGCTCTATGGCCAGCCGATAGTTAACGTCGCTCGCGTGCAGGAGTGGACTGGATTTACCCGGGCCGGGGCGCAAACGGTGATCGACAGGTTCATAAAAATGGGAATTCTTTCTCGGAAGAATAAAGACATCAAATATGGCCAATCCTATCTTTACAAGAAGTATATCCAAATCTTCTCCGACGAGGATGAAGCGTAGCTAATTAATGCCGGGCACCTGGCATGAAACCATGATCGGTGGTACCGTTAAATGGGCATGCGCCGCATCGGGAGTGCGAGAGCCGTGTATGGGCGAGGCCTAAAGGTTTTATGGGTTTTAGGGCGAGTTCCGTTGACGGAAGAGGAATCTGGGGTGAAAATTGGGTTTATTGACGCATCGATAGACGGACATCCCGCCCAATTAAGGAACCGGCGGTTTATTAAGGATACTTTATGAAACTGATACCGACTTTCCGACGCCTCGTCCTTTTCTTCTGCGCTTCCGGCGTTTTCCTGTACGGCGCCGGGCCTTTCGGTTGCTCCGGGAGCGGTTCTGACACACCCACTCAGGAGGTCACCCCAGGTTCCGGACCTGGTACGGCGGGGACGTCCGGTCAAGGCGTGTCTAGCGGGTCAGGCGGGACGCCTGCCGGTGGTTCGGGCGGCACTGCGGGGGCAGGAGGGGTCGGGGGAGGCGGAATGATTTCTACAGGGGGCACGAGTGGAAGCGGTGGGGCTACGGCCTGTCGTCCGTTGGATCAGAGACGGGGGATCGCGGCGGCGGTTCCGGTGATTTCGACGGCCCTTAAAAATCGATTGGCGTCCATTTATGCCGCCGGGCAGTTGCAGACGTCGCCGCGCCGACGCAATACTTTTTCCAAGATCGGCGATAGCATTTCGATTTCCCGCTCTTTTTTGGGGGATTTGGGCTGTCCTGGGGAATACGACCTGGGCCCTTATGACGGCACGGGCGGCCGCGTGAACCTCTCTCCCGTCATAGACTTCTTCGACGACGTCGCCTTCCCGGGGGACATCCTGTGCGGTACGAATCCCCTCAATTCCTTCAGCCGCTACTCGCTCGCGGCGCAGGAAGGCAAGACGGCTGATTGGCCGTTGCAGACCTTCCAGGCGAGCGGCACGCCCCCGCCCTCCAGCTGTGCGGCGACGACTACGCCCCTGGCGTGCGAATTCAACGCGGCGAACCCCGTCGTGGCCCTGGTCATGTACGGGACGAACGAACTCCAGGCCTATGCGGAGCAGCCTAACCGCGGCGTGGAGACTTACCGCAACAATCTTACGTCGCTCTTGCTGGCGATAGCCGCCCAGAACGTCATCCCAGTCGTGAGCACCCTCCCGCCGCGCCTCGACGGATACGGAGGGACCCACGTGGCCGCGTTCAACGAGGCCGTGTGCTCGGTGGCGGCGAGCCTCCAACTCCCGCTGTGGGATTACTGGGCCGCGCTGCAGGGCATCGATCACCCGATCAACCTGGTCTTGGACGACGGTCGGACGCCCGACTTGATCCACCCGGCCGCCTACCAGGGCGGCAACGCGGGCCATTTCACCGACGCGGCCTTGCAGTACGGCTACAACGTCCGCAACCTCACCGCCCTCCTGGTCCTGGAGAAGATCAAACGCATCGTCATCGACAACGGCACCCCGGATCCTTAGCCGGGATTCCAAGGCGTGCGATCGGGTACATTATTTCCGTGCTTTGAATTCAAAATAAAAAGTGGCGTTCATTGTTGGGGCTTTCTTTGCTTTTTAGGATGCCTCCAGTAAAGACAATGCCGACGGTTTCCGAATGATGACGAAAACGAACGGGAAAAGCATTCGAACCCGAGAAAAAAAGGCGGTCTGACATGGGCGGTCCTATTCCAAGCGGTTTGTCGAGCGCCCGAGTCGCCGAGCTCCTGAAGAGCGTCGGCTACAATGAACTCCCCTCGTCCGGTCGCAAAAGCGTCTTGGGCATCCTCCTGCGGGTCCTTCAGGAGCCCATGCTCCTGCTTCTCCTGGCCTGCGGCTTCATCTACGTCCTCACGGGCGAAGCGCGCGACGGGACGCTTCTGTTCGCGTCTGCCTTGATCGTCATCGGCATTACCCTCTATCAAGAGGTCAAATCCGAGCGGGCTCTCGACGCCTTGAGGGATCTGTCGAGCCCGCGCGCGCTCGTGGTGCGGGACGGCGTGAGCCGGCGCATTCCCGGGCGCGACGTCGTGCCGGGAGACCTTATCCGTATTTCGGAAGGCGACCGCGTGCCGGCGGACGCCGTTTTGATCGCCAGCACGCACCTCTCGGTGGACGAGTCCCTCCTCACCGGCGAGTCCTTTTCCGTCGAAAAATTGCCGTCGTCCAACTTCTCTACGGACTCTACGACCGAGCCTCTTATTCAAAGCCGCTTGTATTCCGGAACCCTCGTCGTCAGCGGACAGGGAGATGCCGTCGTGACGCGGACCGGGTTGAGGACCGAGTTCGGGAAGATCGGCCAATCGCTGGAAGCCGCCCCCGAGTCGACGACTCCCCTTCAAAAGGAAGTGAACCGCATCGTCCGGATTTTCGGGCTCTTAGGCATCGCCTTTTCGGTGTCCATCGCGGTGGTCTACGGGATGACGCGGGGGAATTGGCTTCAGGGCATCCTCGCCGGTCTCGCCGCGGCCATGTCGCTCTTGCCGGAGGAGTTTCCGGTCGTCATGACCATCTTCCTCGCGATGGGCGCTTGGCGGATCGCGCGACGGCAAGTACTGGCCCGAAGGGTCGCGGCGATCGAAATGCTGGGGTCGGTGTCGGCGCTCTGCGTGGACAAGACGGGGACGTTGACCCAGAATCAAATGACGGTGCGTACCGTCCACGCGGGCGATGGCGTTTTTGATCTCCGCTCCTCCGGGGCGATTCCCCAAGAAGCGGGGGAAGTCCTCGACCTCGCGGCGCTCGCGTCCCACGAGACGCCGTTCGATCCGATGGAGAAGGCGATCCTTCACAGTCGGCAGAGCCGACAAAATCCGGAAATCGGATCTCGGGAGGAGACCGCCTCCCGTCTGCGGCTTTACCCGCTGTCTTCGGGGTTGATGGCGATGTCTGGCGCTTGGCGCACTTCATCGGATATTCTCGTCGCTTCGAAAGGCGCTCCCGAGGCGATTCTCAATTTATGCCATTCCAGCCGCGAAGAGACCCAAAAGGTCCTGGCCCACGTGCACGAGTTGGCGGCTCAAGGCCTTCGCGTGTTGGCCGTCGCCCGGGCAAGCTATCCCCGGGAAAAACCGCTTCCGGAAAACCAACACGATTTTCATTTTTCGTTCGTGGGGCTTCTCACTCTCGAAGACCCGATCCGTCCGGACGTCCCGGCCGCGATCCGCGAATGCCGCGACGCGGGGATCCGCGTGCTGATGTTGACCGGGGACTACCCGGAGACCGCCCGCAGCATCGCGAGGAGCCTCGGTTTGCCGGACCAGGTCGTGAGCGGAAGGGAACTTAGCCATATGGCGGATTTGCGCCTCCGCCAGGTCGTGCGCACCGTGTCGGTCTTCGCCCGCGTGACGCCCGAACAAAAACTGCGCATCGTTACGGCCTTGAAGGCATCCGGAGAGCGCGTCGCGATGACGGGGGACGGGGTCAACGACGCGCCGAGCTTGAAATGGGCGGATATCGGCGTGGCCATGGGCGGACGGGGGACGGACGTGGCCCGCGAGGCGTCGGATATCGTGCTGCTGGACGACCGTTTCGAGTCGATGGTCGCCGCCATCCGACTCGGCCGCAGGATCTACGACAACCTCCAGAAGGCGATCCTTTTCATCCTCGCGATCCACGTCCCGATCGCCGGGTTGACGATGCTTCCCGTGATCCTGAAGCTGCCGTTGTTCCTCCTGCCCATCCACATCGTCTTCCTCGAGCTCATCATCGATCCCGCGTGCAGCTTGATCTATGAAGTCGAAGCCGAGGAGCCGGACATTATGACGCGCAAACCGCGGAAGGCCGACGCGCCCATCCTCCAGGGACGCGATTTGACGTCGACTCTCGTCCAGGGCGCGGTGATCTTGGGGCTAGTGCTGGGGATTTACATGGGATTGCTGCACTACGGGCATCCCGCGGCTCAGGCGAGGACGGGGGCCTTCCTGACGTTGATCCTTTCGAACGTCTCGTTGATCCTCGTGAATCGCGCCCGCAATAAAGGCGTCATCGACGCCCTAAGGTCCCGGAACCGCGCCTTCGTCGGGATCTCGGTGGGCTCCATCGTCCTGCTGGCCGCCGTGTACGGACTGCCGCCGCTGCGTCTCCTCTTCGGGTTCGCGACGCTGCATCTTCCGGATTTGGGGATCGCGATCGCCGCGGGCTTGTTTTCGCTCGTCCTCACGAGCGGCATCCGATGGGCGTTTCGGAGGGTTTTTGCATGAAGGAACTAGAAGCCGTCGAGTGGGGAGGAGTAATTAATAGTGACGGCTTAAGTTTGTCTTAAGACTGACTCTCGAAGACCCTCCGCCAAGACCTCCCTGGCCTGCTGAGAAAATAGATCCTCTTTTATTTGGGCCAAGGTGTCATGTGGTAAGGTTGTCTCTATTTCAGTGGCGATGTCTGCTAAATTTCTTTTCGCGATAAAAGGAATCGACGCTTGTGATGCGTGTAATAATGAATCGGCTAATGCTTGGCACTTGCCAACCCGTTTTATTAATGCCCAATAAACTTGATGAAGATCAGACGCTAAAAGAGGCCAAGGATTTACTAAATCATCTTCAGCTAACTTTGAAACTTCTTTTAGAAATCCCGCTAATGTTTGAGGACTTGCGAAATGATTCGCTCTTAATACCTGTAACATATTGCCTCTCCTGTTCTTGGTTGCGATTATCGCGGATCGGGTTAAATAGTTGTGCGAAAACTTTAGGGCTACGTTACGTTTTAGTGAGTTACGGAGCGCCTTTCCTTCTTTTGATCATCTTTCTTTTGCTGTTGGGTTTTCTGGCCAGTGTCATTCATCCTCTGATAACAACGCCGTCGAGCTGATCATCCCCAAAATAAATCTGACCCTCCGCGATGACCGTCGGCACTCCGGAGACTCCAAGAATCGCCGCCCGTTCCGTCGCGGAACGCAATGCTTCCTTCACTTCCACGTCCTGGATGTCCTTCGTGAAACACTCCAGATCCAAACCACCGCGTCGGGCGGCTTCCAAGATGACTTCCATCTCCGAAATGTTCTTCCCCTCCGCGAAGAGCAGACGGTAGGCCCCGAGGGCGTACTCTTTCGTCTTGGCCTGGCGCCGGGCCGCGATGGCGCCGCGCATGGCGGTGAGGGAGCTTTGGGGCCAATCGGAAGGGTAGGTGAGGGGCGGAAGGCCGTAGCGGACCCGACGCATTTCGATTTCCCGGAGATTGTCGTCCCGCTCCGCGGTGATGGCCCACGAAACGTCGCCGTTTCGCTTCATGAGGGCGCCTAGTAAGATGGGCTGCCAAGTCACGTCCGGTCCCAGGACCTTCTCGATACGCGTGGCGGCGAGATAGGCATAGGGGGAAAGCAGGTCGAAATAGAAAATGGGAGTTTGCATGTCGTCGTCACCGTTATTGCAGCTCTTTCGGAGCGTCAATGCGGGGTAAGAGAAAAGAGGTTTCTTTTTTCGGGTACCCGTCACAAAGAGAATGGTCGCGACGTATAAGAACCGGGGGAAAAGATTATGCTGAAACGTTTCTCTTTAGGGTTTTTCATGCTGGGTTTAGGTGCCTTCCTGAGCCTCCGTGCCGAAGCCCGGACGGTGCGCTACGAGCTGACGATTCGCAATGAAAAGGTGAATCTGAGCGGGAAGAAAACCGTCGACTTCGCGCTCACGGTGAACGGCGGGATCCCCGCGCCGACTCTCGAATTCACGGAAGGCGACGACGCTGAAATCACCGTCAAAAACGAAGTGCCCGATCAGGAGGCGTCGATCCATTGGCACGGCATCCTACTACCTCCCGAAATGGACGGGGTGCCTTACGTCACGACGCCGCCCATCGCGAGCGGCGGCCGCTATGTTTTTCGTTTCAAGATCCGTCAGCACGGCACGTATTGGTACCACTCCCATACGATGACCCAAGAGCAGGAGGGCGTGTACGGGGCCTTCATCATCCATCCCAAGAAGGAACGCTTCGCCTCCGACCGCGACGTCGTGGTCGTCCTGAGCGATTGGTCCGACGCGAGCGGAAGTCGCATCCTGAAAAACCTCCGGAAAGACGGCGACTATTATCTCTACAAGAAGGGCACGATGCGTTCCTGGTCGGGAGCGCTGCGAGCGGGCCGGCTTGGCGTGCAGTTCGCGAACGAGTGGAGCCGCATGGGCGGGATGGATTTTTCGGACGTGGGTTATGACGCCTTCCTCATCAACGGGAAACGCGAGTCGCAGCTCACGCCGGCGCGTCCCGGGGAGAAGGTTCGGCTTCGCATCATCAATGCCGCGGCTTCCACGTATTTCCACGTCGCGCTCGGGCAAACGCCCCTGAAAGTCATCGCCGCGGACGGTATGGACGTCGAGCCCGTTCAAGCGAAAGAGCTTCTGATGGGCATGGCGGAAACCTATGACGTACTTTTTACCGTACCGGAGTCGAAGGCTTATGAATTAAAGGCCACGAGTCAGGACGGGACGGGAACGGCTTCGGCCTGGATCGGTAGCGGCGAAAAAGTCCCGGCTCCGGTGAGGCCTTTTCCGGACCTGTACGCGGCGATGCATCACCATGGGCCCCATGGAAACTATGGAGATCATGCAAGCCATGGCGATCATTCCCATCATGCAGGCCACGAGGGGATGGAAGGCATGTCTTCCGGTCACGAAGGGCATGATCACTCGGGGCAAAAGATGACGGATTCTGAGGCTCAACAGGACGTCTTAGAGATTTTATCCGTAGAGGCGTTGAAGTCGTTAAAATCGACCGTCCTCCCGAAAAAGGCCGCCGTGCACGACGTCAAGCTCGTCCTCGGTGGCGATATGAGGCGGTATGTTTGGCATATCAACGGGAAGGCCATTCATGAAGACCGGAATATTATGATTCATGCGAATGACGTCGTCCGCTTCACCTTCGAGAATGGGACGATGATGCACCACCCGATGCATCTGCACGGGCATTTCTTCCGGGTGCTCAACAAGAACGGCGACCGCTCGCCGCTCAAGCATACGGTCGACGTGCCGCCGCATGGGACGCGCACGATCGAGTTTTTAGCGAACGAACCCGGCGAATGGATGCTGCATTGCCACAATCTCTTTCACATGAATACGGGGATGGCGCGGGTGGTGAAGTACGAGGGATTCGCTCCGAAACCGGAGATCGCTCGCATCCAACACCACGACCACCATTTGCACGATCCATGGTATTTTTACGGGGACGCTGAGGCGGCAACGAACCACGCACAGGCGCATTTTCGGCTCTCGCAAACATGGAACGAGATCGTCGCGCGGGTGGAAGGCCGGGGCGGGAAATCCTTCTCCTCCGATCCCTGGGAAGTGGAGGCGGATCTTTTCTACCAGCGGTGGATCGGGAACTATCTCCACTTGATGGGCGGGGCGATTGTTTTTGACGACAGAGTTTCCGGCGCGGCGGGTGTCGGCTACCTCTTGCCGTTCTTGATCGAAATGCACGTCTTAGTGGATCACCGCGGGAAGTTCCGCCTGGGCGCCGAGAAGCGCTTCCCATGGACGAAGACCGTCTTCAGCGACGTGGACGTCGTCTGGCGACCCGACCAAGCGCACGACCTCGGGAGCGATTTCGAATACGAGGCCTCGCTCATGTACGGACCCTCTTGGCACTGGGCCGCTGGCCTCATGGTGACGGACAATCAGGTGGGCGGCGGGGTTCAGGTTAGGTTCTAAGAAACTTGTCCTTTTTGAGTCTATTTCAGGGTACAGTTTCGTAACGCCTCTTTAAGAACCTGAAGATACGCAAGAACGCGATGAAGTGAGACCACACGCTTCAGCCAAATCAGCGCAGCTCGCGGTGCAGAGATTAAAATTGTTGTAATTGCATTCGATGTAGGCATCTTGAGAGTCCACGATGGAAAAGCGGGTGGTCCCCAAAAGAAGAAGGCATGTACTGGTGGAGTAGTTGATAGTGAGAGTCCCCGTTTGATGGATATCCACGCCATTACATTCCGAGGTGATATCGTAAGTATCTGCTGACCCAAAGTTAAGGGCTTGCGTTGAACCATAAGATCGGGCGTTATTTTGAACTCTGCCATTCACAAGGCAGTTTCTATTGCTAATCCCATCAATGACACGAATCGAAAGGCCACTATAAGTCGTGGAACGTTCCTGAGCTAATAAATCGCCCGTGAGTTCAACAAACATTTCCGGCAGTCCCACACTGGGCGACTCTTCAATGAGAAAAGTGCATGCCGAGAAGGTCAAGGTAATATCGGAAAGAGTGCTACCATAAGTACCATTGACCGTCCCTGAAACTGGACAATCAATAGGAACGCCTTGAGACTTTGGCGCCTCATGCATAATGATAGCTAAAGCCGATAGATTCAGCGCTGACGTCCCTCCACTCAAGAAATCGACAAAACTCCTCTGAATGGTCAGGCTTCCCAACATATTTGTCGTAATTGCCCGCTCTTCTTCTAAAGTGACGCTTTCTTCACCTCCACCACTTGAAGATCCGCCGCACCTGGCTAAAGTTAAAACGAGATAGGAGAGCAAAAATACTGATTTTAATTTAAAGTTCATAAAAGCCTCTTAAATTGTACTTGTGTAGCAAGTTACTACAGAAACAAGGACGGATAAAAGAAAGATTTTAGAAAGGCTCAATTAATATAAGAATGGTTCTGCGGTGGTGGCGTTCTTCCCGATTAGGCCGGATACTTCTTCTATGATGGGAGGAGTAAAACATCTGGCGACGCAGCTATTTCCAAAAATTTAGCAAGCGCGAAGTCAGCTCATCGCAAATAAGTCGGGTTGAGGTGGTGGTGTGGATGGAGGCTCAAGGATACTAATGGCTTGGAGGGAAAATAAGGAAAGGGCGGTATTCCCCGGTTGCGCGGCGAGCAGGCAAAGCAGTCGAATAGCTTGAAATTCACCGAGATTCGCGAAGAAGAAGAGGCATTGCACAACACTATGGGCGTAGTCGGAGTCCTCTGTGGGTCCTTTATCCAGGTTTTTTATGATATGCTCTTTTTCCGAGAACCATTGCCTCTTGACCTCGTTGCGGAAAGTTTCTCGGTCGAAATGAGGTTGTTTTTCGATGAATTGGTACAAAGCCATCCTGAAGACGGGGTGTGATTCCTCCATTACGACCGTCATCAAGGAAGAAATGTCGTGATAACTTTTCGAAAGGGCCCTCACCCAAAGAAAGGCGTATTGAAAGCCCCGGTCTAAGTAACCGTTCTTCAAGGCATGATCAGCATTTTTATGTAAAACGTCCTCCGGGGGGAACTGATCGGAGTCCAGAGCATAAAGCTTACGCAGGAGTTCAAGTTTATCCGTCAAAAATCGGTTGAAGTGCGCCAGCAGCCAAGTGGCATTTTTTTGGGCCTGTCCCACGCCTCGGTTCGAGACTTCACGAAGCCATTCTCGAATCAAGACAGAGGTTTGGTCGCGGTCGATCGCTTGGTAAAGTTCCTGAAAAACCGCGTCCACGTGCGATTCGGTCGTCTCCTCCGGGTTAATGTCCGAATAACCGGAGGGCAACCTACGCTCTAAGCCCGCCCGTGAAGGAGGGTGGGGGTTATTGGGATCCCGAACGGAAGCCCAGAGTCTGGGAAGGCGAAAAGCACGCTCGTCGGGCAGGTGGACAGCGCCCAGAAACTCCGATTTTTCAGGAGTATCGATCTTGGGTACGGTAAGGCCTAAAGATTCCAATGCGTGCAATACTTCCTGTGGAGGCGTTTGGGTTTGACGCAGATAGTTGGAAAGCGATCGGTAGTCGATGAATCCGTGTTTGAGCATAATGAAGATATCGTGTTCGTCGCGGGAAAGTTGCTTATCCTCTCGGAGTGCTTATCTTTTATTGGTTTTCTACTTCTCAAAATGACCGCTTGAGCAACCCTGTGAGCGGAAATGACGATAAAATAAGGATGATGTTACCTTCAAAATACGTGGGTGCTTTTATCCGCGTAGGGCATTTTGTTTTGATGGTTCAGGAACATTTTTCCGGCTATGCCGGCCCTCGCGACTGGGCGTTTCCGGGCGGGGCACGTGAGGCGGGCGAAACGGATTTTCAGGCCGTTTCCCGAGAGCTGTACGAGGAGACCAAGCTGCGCCTTATCGAAGGGCGGATTGATTCTCGTTTGGCCCATTTCAATGGTTTTACCCTATACCTTTGCGAGCTTGATCCCTTGTCTCAAGCCATTCTTAGGAATCTCATTGCGTCGGAAGGGTTTTATAAAAACCAGGGAGTGGGCGGCGAGAGGGTTCGGGTGACCCTCGTCGATCCTCGGTCGATTCGGGATCAGTCAGGTAAAAAGTACGTCGAAATGGCTTTTGGCAGCCGGGAATGGCTTCCTCTCCAATTCGGCAGCCAGCTTGAAGACGCCTGCACGGCCCATCGAAACCTTCAAGCTTGTCAAGCCAGATTGGCGACGATGGCTTTCCCGAAGCCGGAGCACGACAAGAGAGTGGCTCCGTCCATGAGCCGATGAAAATCGTAAGTGACGGTCTTTTGCGAAATCGTCTTTTCCAAGGCCTTCACGATCATCTGCGCGGCTTCGTTCCAGCCTAAATATTCTAACATCATCACACCCGAGAGGATGACGGAGCCGGGATTGACTTTGTCTTGGTTGGTGTACTTGGGGGCCGTACCGTGAGTCGCTTCGAAGATGGACGCGCCGGTGACGTAGTTAATGTTGCCGCCGGGGGCGATGCCGATGCCGCCCACTTGGGCCGCCAAGGCGTCGCTGATGTAGTCGCCGTTGAGGTTCAGCGTCGCAATCACGTCGTATTCTTCGGGACGGAGGAGGATTTGTTGGAGGAAATTATCCGCGATCGCGTCTTTGATGAGGATCTTGCCCGCGGGCACTTTGCCCTGGCACTCTTCCCAAGAGACGACTTCGTTCGCGAATTCGCGCTTCGCCAACTCATAACCCCACTTCATGAAGGCGCCTTCGGTGAACTTCATGATGTTGCCCTTATGGACGAGAGTGACGCTTTTCCGTTTTTGCTGGATAGCATATCGGATCGCGGCGCGCACCAGGCGTTCGGTGCCTTCCTTCGATACGGGCTTAATACCAATGCCTGACGTCTCGGGGAA
Organism: uncultured Pseudomonadota bacterium; assembly: GCA_964555055.1. GTDB lineage: Bacteria > UBA10199 > UBA10199 > JACPAL01. The sequence goes on from CAZKQW010000004.1 coordinate 17,843, forward strand.
ACGGATCTTTTTCACGCCCATTTCCTTTTGGAGGAATTGGATCACTTTCTTCACTTCGGGCGATCCTTCGGCCCACTCGACGCCGGCATAAATGTCTTCGGTATTTTCGCGGAAGATCACCATGTCGATCTTCTCCGGCTGGCGCACGGGCGAGGGGACGCCGGTGAAGTAGCGCACGGGGCGCAAGCAGACGTACAAATCAAGCTCCTGACGCAACGAAACGTTCAAGCTGCGGATACCCTGGCCGACCGGCGTGGTGAGAGGTCCTTTGATCGCGACCAGATACTCCTTGATCACGTCTAAAGTCTCTTGGGGTAGGTAGTTAGGAGGGCATTCGTCGCCGTAGGTGGTCTTGGCTTTTTCGCCGGCGTAGACTTCGAACCACTCGATCTTGCGCTTACCACCGTAGGCCTTCTCTACGGCCGCGTCGAACACGATATGGGACGCGCGCCAAATGTCGGGGCCCGTGCCGTCGCCTTCAATAAAGGGAATGACCGGATGGGCGGGCACGTTCAGCTGGCCGTTGTGGATGGTGATTTTTTCGCCTTCAGAGGGTGTTTTTAAGAACTTCGAAGCCATAAGAGATCCTGCCTCCATTTCGTTTTTGGGGCTTTGAATGCAAGAGACTGGCTTGTCAAATGAACTTTTGTTAGATTGTCGGGATGACGCCGCGCCGGGAACTTCTCCAAATCCAAAAAAAAATATTCGCGCGCAGTAAGGCTCTCATCGCCAGTCATTCGCTCGTTCCCGAAAAGGGTTTCGAGCTTTACGAACGCCAATACCGTCGCCGCGTCCGGGATTACGAAGATCCCGTGTCCTTGGAAGAGCTGAGGGCGAAGGTCGGCGAGGCGAACCTCATCTTCGTCGGCGATTACCATACGAATAAGCAATCCCAGCGCGCTTTTCTCCGTCTCCTACGTTGGCGTGTGGCGGATGCGCGGGAAGGTTTGACGATCGGGTTGGAAATCGTGCGACACCTCCACCAACCGGCGATCGACGCCTACTTGAAGGGGACTATTTCCGAGGCGGAATTCCTCAAGCGGATCGAGTTCAAGGAATATTGGTACTTCGACCTCTGGGAAAACTTCAAACCCATCTTCGACTTCGCACGCGAGCACCGGATCCCCATCGTAGCCGTCGAGAAATACTCATCGTCGCGAGTGGCCCTCACCAAGAGGGATCAGGAAACGGCCAAGCTCCTGTGCAGCCTTTTCGAGAAGGATCCCAAGACGCAATTGATGGTTTTAATGGGCGACCTTCACGTGTCTCCGGATCATTTGCCGCGTGATACCCAAAAGACCTTCAAAGCCCGCGGTTTGCCTTACAAACCGCTGATCGTTTACCAAAACTGCGAGGAGATTTATTGGAAGCTCGCAGAGGCGGCCTTGGAACATACGGTAGAGGTCGTGCGCGTGCGTCCAAACGAATACGCTCTGATGACGACGCCACCCATTATCTGGCAACAATCCTTTTTGAATTGGTTGGAAAACGAAGAAGGCGGGATCGATTATGAAGACGCGAAGCATAGCTTTTTGGAGATCCTGAAGCAGGTCGCCCATTTCCTGGAGATTGGCTTGCCGGTGGAGGCCGATGAAGTGGAAGTTTTCGCGTGCGGCGATTTCAGTTTCCTAAAATGGTTGGAGCGCGAGGAGAGTTTTTCGAAGAAGGATTTCCTTCGGATCAAAGAGCAGATCCTGTCTTCGGAGAGTTATTGCGTCCCCCAGAAGAAGATAGTTTACTTGGGAAACCTTTCCTTGAATCACGCGGGCGAGGAGGCGGGCCATTACTTGAAGTTCCTCTGTTCAGGCCCGGAAACGCCACGGGATTTGGTCGACGCGTTTTACGCGAACATCCTTCACGAGGCCCTGGGGTTCTTCGGCTCGAAGATCATCAACCATAAACGCAAGTGCTTCCACCATCGGGAATACCAAAACCTCATCGGTTATTGGCGTGATAACCCTTCATCGGAAAGACGCTTCGAGATGGAGATGGCGGTCTTGATTCTGCAACACCTGAAGCTTGATGAAAAAGCCTTGGAAATACCTCCCTTGAGCTATTTCAAAATGAAGCCCAAGCTTTTCCTAGGGGTGACGCATGGTCTTGGGTATATTCTGGGGGATAAACTCTATTATGGATTGCTTTCCCAAAAGCTTTCAAAACCTGAGTTAAGGGAGCTCTTCTACGCCTCCTGGTACGAAGAACGCGAGCCTTTGCGAGCCTACCGGAGGCTTTTGAAGAAGCTCAAAGGCGTCAGGATCCCGAAGCGGGCGTGATTTTCCGTCGCTCCTCCCAGTAAAGAATCCCAAGAAAACTAAAGCACAGCAATACCCCGACCAGAGACGCGTACGTGTATTTGACGTCGAACCATCCGAAGTCGAATTCACAATAGAGCCAAGCGAGCGTCGCCGCCAGCATGAGGAGGGCGAGGCGCGGGCGACGGTAGGCGATCAGCGCGGCGGCCGTGATGAAGCTGTAGTAGTAGCAGGTGAGTTCGTTAAAGAGAGGAATCAAAAGGCAGCCCAAGGCCGTGGCTTCCCAAATCTCCAGCGTCGGTACTGTCTTCCACAAAAAGAAAAGAAAGATGGCGAGGATCGCTAAGTAGAGGGGTTTGACGGAATCAAAAGCGTCCCGACGCTCTTGCTTCCAAATTTCGAAAGGATCGAGCCGATCGTTCGCGTAAAGTTTTTCTCCGACCTTGTCGAAGCGAAAGGCCATGAGCGTCTTGAGGCCCATGTTGTTCGTCAGCGGCGTGTTCATGTGGTTGGTCATGACGTGAGCGAATTCCTTATAGGCGTCGAATCCGCGCCCGGTCCCGGGGAGGCTGACGGCGAAGAGAAGCAAGCCGCTGACGATGACGGACCCCAGGAATTTCTTCTGCGCGAGCGAGAGCGTCTTGAGGGATTTGGCGGGGATGATCTTCTGGAAGGCTTGGAAGAACGGCCCTACGAGGAAGAAGAGAGGAAAGATCGTGATCGACGTGGAGAGGGCCATGAAGAAGCCGCCACCGATATATTTGCCCTTTTTCAAGAGGGAGAGTCCCGTCATCGCCGCGAAGAACCAGCTATACCGCAGGAAAGCCCCTCCGATCCAATAGTAGCGAGAGGGGTAATTAAGTCCCCAAACGATCAGCGCCAGGAAACACCCTTCCCAGCCGAAGGCCCACCAAATGAGGGCGAAGGCGATCAGGACGATGGTCATATCCAAGTGAACGAGGGCGCGGATGTCCGGCGTCGTCGTTTCATAGAACGACCCGACGATGCGGCCGATCGTCGTCCAGACCGGCGGCGGGTTGTACCCGTGGTCTTTTTGCATGTTGTCCCAACGGTCGGGAGCCATGACGCCGCGGAACCACTTCAGGTCCTGCTTGAACTCCTGCCAACGCATCTCGGTGAAGCTTTCCTTGCACAGTTGCGGGTTGTCCAGGACGTAGGAGGCGGGGCGGATGGTGTTCGTGCGGTGGTCGCGCAGGCGGCGGTTGCGCGCGCGCGCTGCGAACCCGTCCTCGCTGTCCGCGACGGTCGTGCACTCATAGAGGCCGTGGTAGCCGACTTCGGGGAAATATTTCGATCCGAGGTAGTAATGGTACACTTCCCAGGAGTGGATGTCGTTTTGGAAGTGCCAGTTATAGAAATTATAATAGGACGAATAGGCGAGAAATGCGAGCGTCCCTAATAACACCACACGTGAGGAGAGAAGGTAGGCGCCTTTGCCGATTTTACGTAGATAGAGATGAAGGGCGAAGATCGCGAGGAAGGCTGCTCCGATATAGACCTTGTACACCGTGACTTTATAATCATTGAGGCCTTTTTGGGCGGCTTTCGTCTCTGTCTTTGCGCTTGGAAGTATGGTCGTGACCGGGGGAAGGGTTGCAGGCGTTTGACAGTATACGCCCATCTCGCTGATGCTGTACCAGCCGTCACCGTCGCTCGCGGTGAGCTTGAGGTAGCGAGCCTTCCCCTGGAGACCGGTATTTACGCGCGTCTGGAGGCCCATCGGCATCGTGGGTTGGAAGTCGGCGATGACTTGATAGTGCGTTCCGTCCGTGGATCCAGAGAGCGTGTAGATGTCGTTGTTGTCGGCTTGGATCCAGCCCGCATGGATTTCGCTCTCATGACCCAGGTCGAAAACAACCGCTCCATCGGGACCGATCTTGACGACATTGGGCAAATCCCAAAACGCGTTATTGTCGTAAGATTGGTTGTCGAAGAGATTGGCGAGCGTACCCACAACGTCCCCTGTCGACGTCGGAGTCGATTCTTTGAGTAAGTTTTGGTCCGTGCATGCGTTCGTGAGAGGCGGGGGAATCGCCGTCTTCTTTTTTGCCGCGCTCACAGGATGTGAAGCCATAATTAAAAGGAAGACCGTGGCGGCCAGAAGTTTTTCGAAACGGCGTCTTTTCGTGGGGCGGAGACGGATCATAGGAATCCTTACATTTTGAGTCGTTTGAAGATCTTTTCCGGGATATGTGTAACGACGAATAGAATCCATCGCCAAAAACCTGGAACGTAAACCACATCCTTCTTTTGTTTGAGGGCGGCGTAAATCTTCGCGCCTACGGTGCGGGGTTGGGCGAAGAGGAAATTTTTCCTCACGGCGGCAGTCATCGGCGTATCGACGAAGCCAGGCTTGATCGTCGTCACGGCGACGCCGTGCGGAGCCAGGCGATTCCTCAAACCTTGCAGGAAAATCGACTTTGCGCCCTGAGCGGTGCCGTAAACGTAGTTGCTTTGGCGTCCTCGGTCGCCGGCCACGGAGGAGATGACCGCGATGTGTCCCGCGCGTCGCGCTTCAAAATGGTTTGCGATAGGAGTCAAGATGGAAACGACGCTAAGGAAGTTCGTCGTCAGTTCCCGCAGCGTATCCGCGTAAGAGGCCTCGCAGGCTTTTTGGTCTCCGAGCGTCCCGTGGGCGATGAAGACCAAGTCCAATCCCCCCAACGTGTTCAATATCGTCTGCAGCACAGTTTCGTGCTTTAAAACGTCGTTTACATCCATCACCAACGTATCGACACTGGCGGCGCCCCTCACGCGTAAATCTTGGGCGATCTCCGCCAATCTCTCCGGCTTGCGACCCACGAGGAAGAGACAATGGCCGTCGGCGGCCATGAGTTTGGCCGTTTCCTGGGCGATCGCGGACGTGGCACCGAAGATGACGATTTTTTTCATAAAACGGTCGTGAAATATGAGGGAGGAGGCGTCAGGAAGCAACTAGGAAATGATATCGCCGTTCCAGAGCTTTTTAAGAAATTGATTAAACGGCGATACGATCACAGCATCCGATGCCATGGGTCTTTCGCCGGTATAAATGCCGTGACAGGCGATTAGACGGTTTTTCATGTCTTCTTTGATGCGGGAAAAACCTAAATGAAAACGCTTTTCCCAACGATTTGTCGATTTTATTTCGATGGCGACGAATCCCTTTTTCGTCTCGCAAATGAGATCGACTTCCACCTCATCGTAACTTCTCCAATAATAGAGGTTATATTTTAATCGAGAGTAAGAAAGGTAGGTTTTGACTTCATGAAAAATATAAGTCTCGAACAAAAAGCCAAGCTCATCCGAGGTGGGAGGGTACGCTAAGCGTCCTGTCATGGCCCTGGCAACGCCGGAATCGAAGAAGTAAAATTTTGGACTCGATACCTGTTTATTTGAGGCTTTCAATTTCCAGGGTCGAAGCCATGTCCCCAGCATAGTGTCGCAAAGGATCTCGAAATAACCTTGGACGGTGAGTCGGGCCACCATGGCATCTTTGGATATATTAGAGATGTTGGTTATTTGTCCGTTCTGGCGGGCGGCTATTTCAAGAAAGCGCGCGAAGCCGGATAAGTTTCTTGTGAGGGCTTCGCCCTTAATTTCTTCTTGGAGATACGTGTGGACATAAGTGTCGAGATAATCCTGGGCTTCTTGGGAGGATTCGGCTTGATACGCCATTGGCAGCATTCCATAAGAGCACACTTTTTTAAGCTGGATAGTCGCATTCACTTCCTGGGAAACGAGCGGAAAAAGCGGTGAGAACACCGCACGACCCGCCAGAAGATTCGCTGAACCTTTTTTTAATTTGCGTGCACTGGAACCGGAGAGGATAAAATTGATTTTGTGTCTTTCAATTAAGCGATGAACTTCGTCCATCAAGGCGGGCACCTTTTGGACTTCATCGACAACGACCCAAGCTCCAGGTGCAAGGGTTTTGGTCTCATCGTAAAAGCTTTCCGGATGACCCAATAGACGTATGGCTTCGCGTGAATTCAATAGGTCATATGTGGGGACGTTGGGAAAATTTTGGTGGATCCATGTCGACTTGCCGACACCGCGGGGACCCAAGAGTAGGATAGAACTTTTTGGTTTAGGGTGCGCGCGTGTAAACATACTTATCAATTTTACCGTAAAATTGATAAGTATCAACACAATATTTTAAAGTCAGCTTTGAGTCACACGCCTCCAGAAGCTCGAGGAGAATTTCGGGTCGATGTGTTTCGAGAATTCCTTCCATTGGGGAAAATACGTTTGGAAGCTCGCGGCCGACATGCGCGCGTCCTTGGCGGGGTAGACGCGGCCGGCGTGTTTTTTGACGATCGCGTCGAGGCTTTCCATAAGGGCGAGGGTTTTTTTGCCCTTGTTCGAGAAGTCCAGGGCTAGCGTCGCTCCGGGGATCGGAAAGGAAAGCAGTCCCGGAGAGGGGATTTCCCCGAATTTCTTGAGGACGGCCAGAAAGGAGCCTTCGCCCGATGCGGAAATAGTCTCCAAAACCTCGCGCATGCCGTCGTAGGCGATCGCTTCGGGGATCACGCATTGGTATTGGAAGAAACCACGTCGGCCGTAGATCCGGTTCCAGTGGTGGATGGCATCCAGCGGGTAGAAGAAGCTGTCGGGGGTGACGAGAGAACGGATGCGATCGTCTTTTTGCCGGTGATAGTACGCTTCATTGAAGAGCTTGATGGTGTAATGGTTCAAGGCGCTGTGGGGCGCGTTGAAGGGGACGGTGAGTTTCCTTTTCGGAGGCGGCAACGGGCCCGCTGTGGTGGCGTGGTTGCCGCGCAGGAAAAGGCCGCGTCCGAGGGACTTGCCCTGGGCCAGCCCGTCGATCCAAGCCACCGTGTAGAGGTATCCGGCGTCGGACTCCTGGGCGAGCTCGAAGAATTCGCCCAGGTTTTGGTAGCGGATGGACTCGCGGTCGATCCAGCCGCTCGAAATTTTTTTGAGACGCAGTGTCACCGCGACGATCAGGCCGGTCAATCCGAGGCCTCCGATGGTCGCCCGGAATAGGTCAGCATTTTTCTCCAAGCTGCATGTGAGCCCGCCGCTATCCGAGCGCACAATTTCGAAATCGATGACGTGGTTGCCGAATGTCCCGTCTCGGTGGTGGTTCTTGCCGTGGACGTCGTTGGCGATGGCCCCTCCCACCGTGACGAATTTCGTCCCCGGGGTGACGGGCAGGAACCACCCCCGCGGCACAGCGAAGTCGAGGATGTCCTCCAAGGTCGTGCCGGCTTCGCATTCGAGTATTCCCGTGACGGCGTCGAAGCGGATCAAACGGTTCATCCCAGTGGTGACCACGAGAGTCCCGTCTTCATTCAAACAGGAATCCCCATAACTCCGCCCTAATCCATAAGGCAGGACGGAGCCTTCAAGGGACGCGAAAGGGATATCCTCCGATCTCCACGCGTGATGTAGGATTTTTTGGCGAGAGACGCGTGGGTAGCGGCCCCAAGATTCATAAATTTCAGAGGCTGCGCTCATAGGGTCACGTCGCTAGGAAAATAATCAGAACGCATAAGGCTCCAATGACATAGCTCGTCTTGTCCGTGATCGCGAACAGAATAGGATCCGAATGCATTTCGCCCCGTCGGGTGAGAAGCCACACGCGGCTGATCCAATACATCAGGAGGGGGCAAATAAACCACATGAAGTGGGGACGCGCGTAGAGCGACAAAATATCGCTGCTGCTGACGTAAAGAGCCATCACAAGGACCGAGACGTAGCCACTCGCCACGCCCAAGTCGCCGATGACGCTGATGTCCTTTCCCATATAGCCGCGGCCAATACCAAATTCGCTGTTCTTGATATGGAGAATTTGAAGTTCGGAAAAACGCTTTACGAAGGCGAGGCTAGTGAAGAGAAACATCGAAAAGAATAAGAGCCAAGGCGAAACTTCCACTTCTCCAGCTAAAGCCCCCGCAAAAATGCGGGTCGTATAAAGGGTCGCTAAGGTCATCACGTCGACGAGGACGAGTTTTTTCAAAAATATCGAATATGCGGTGGTGACGCCGATGTAAAAGGAAAGAATATAGAAAAACGGTCTCGGTAGCAGGAGGCTGATCAGAAAGCTCAAAACCAAAAAAACGGGAATGAGAGTCTTGGCTACCGAAAGCGGGATTTTCCCGGAAGCCAATGGGCGATGTTTTTTGATCTCGTGTTGCCGGTCTGCGTCGATATCGAGGATGTCGTTTAAGAGATAAACCGCCGAGGCGCAGAGACTAAACGAAATAAAAGCAAGCAGGGATTGCCTCAGGAGAGAAATCTCTAAAATCTTATGCGCCGCCAGGAGCGGAATGAAGATGAGAATGTTCTTGGCCCACTGGTGGATGCGGATGGCTTTGAGGAAAAGGCGCATAGTCTTCGAGGTTTAGCACAAAAAATCGCCGAGGGCGAACGTGTTTTACAAGCCTTGGAATTCCGGCGGGCGTTTGGACCGGATCGCTTCGATGCCCTCGATAATATCGCGCGTCTTGAACACGCGCCCTTGCCCCTGCGCCTCGTAGCGGAGCTGGGCTTGGAGCGTCTTCAAGTAGGCTTGGACGCCTTTTTTAGCGACTTTGACCGCGAGCGGGGCGTTAGCGGCGAGTTCGCGTGCGATCTTCCGCGTCTCTTCCTTTAAGAAGTCTTGGGGGAAGAGATGGTGGAGAATGCCTTTTTGCAAGGCTTCTTCCGAAGACATCGTCCTTCCCGTCAGCAAGAGATCCATGGCCAAGGGGATGCCCAAGACGTGCGGCAGTAAGAAAGTGCTTCCCATGCCGGGCGAGAGGCCGATCTTGACGAAGTTCACGCCCATCTTGGCTTGCGGAGAGGCGACGCGCAGGTCGCAGGCCAGCGTCAGGCAAAACGCCGCGCCGATCGCGTGGCCGTTGATCATGGCGATGACGGGGACTCCGATATCCCGAATGGAGAGGAATTTATTATAGAACGCCAACATCTCCTTTTGGTTCACTGTCGGCTTTTTTTTCGTGCGCGCTAAAATGATATCGAGGTGGCCGCCCGCCGAGAACGCGCGTCCCGAGCCCGTGAGGATGACGGCGCGGATCGACTTGTCTTTGTTGATCTTCGGGACGAGGGCGCGGAGTGCGTCGCCCATCTCCTCGGAAAGCGCGTTGAGCCTTTCAGGGTCGTTGAATGTGATCCAGGCGATCGCGTGGTTGGGCGGGCCTTCCTTTTCGAAGAGAATGGGTTCCATGGGGACGTGGCGGTAAGCCGATTCCCACGCTTTGTAAAGTTTGAAAATCTTCTTGTGGCTCCCCAGGCCCCCATGTACAAAACGACGGCCTATGGACCCCATCGATAGCCAGCTGAAGACCGAAGGCGCCGAATACCAGACGAACTTCGCGCATAATGAAAGCCTCGCCCAAGTTTTAAGGAAACATTTGGACGCCGTCGCCAAGGGCGGCGGGGACGAGGCGGTGAAGCGCCATCAGGAGCGCGGCAAGCTTTTGCCCCGCGAACGCATCCAGCGCGTGATCGATCCAGGGACGTATTTCTTGGAGTTTTCGGCCTGCGCCGCGAATGGTCTCTACGACGACGAAGCCCCTTCGGCGGGAATGGTGACGGGCATCGGAGTGGTCCATGGGCGTGAAGTCTTGTTTGTCGCCAACGACGCCACCGTCAAAGGCGGGACGTACTACCCGATGACGGTGAAGAAGCACCTGCGCGCCCAGGAAATCGCCCTCGAGAACCATCTGCCCTGCGTCTACTTGGTCGACTCCGGTGGCGCTTTTCTGCCGCTGCAGGCGGAAGTCTTCCCCGACAAGGAGCATTTCGGCCGCATCTTTTTCAATCAAGCGCGGATGTCGTCCCTGGGGATTCCCCAAGTCGCCGTCGTGTTGGGGTCCTGCACCGCGGGAGGCGCTTACGTACCCGCGATGAGCGACGAGACGATCATCGTAAAGGGTAATGGAACGATTTTTCTCGGAGGACCCCCTTTAGTGAAGGCGGCGACGGGCGAGGAGGTGACGGCCGAAGATCTCGGCGGCGGAGATGTTCATTGCCGCAAGTCCGGAGTGGCCGACCATTTGGCAGAGAGCGAAGAAGAAGCCCTCTATTTGGCGCGTAATATCCTGGAAAATTTGAATCGTACTCCGAAACAGTCCTTGGACATTCTCCCTCCCGAAGATCCTCTTTACGACCCGAAGGAAATTTATGGTCTGCTGCCAAAGGACCCACGTAAGCCTTTCGACGTGCACGAGGTTATTGCGCGCCTGGTCGACGGCAGTCGTTTCCACGAATTCAAACCCTTGTACGGTAATACTTTAGTGACGGGTTTCGCGCGCATCATGGGATGCCCCGTGGGCATCATCGCGAACAACGGCGTCCTCTTCTCGGCGAGCGCCCTTAAAGCCGCGCATTTCGTGGAACTGTGCGCGCAGCGGAATATTCCTTTATTGTTCCTGCAGAACATCACCGGCTTCATGGTCGGCCGCCAATACGAGAACAGCGGCATCGCCCGCGACGGTGCCAAAATGGTGACGGCGGTCGCGTGCGCGAACGTCCCTAAATTCACCGTGGTCATCGGCGGCTCCCACGGCGCCGGCAACTACGCCATGTGCGGCCGCGCCTACGGTCCGCGCCAGCTCTGGATGTGGCCCAACGCGCGCATCTCGGTGATGGGCGGCGAGCAGGCGGCGACGGTTCTGACGACGGTGAAGAAGGATCAGCTGAAGGCCAAGGGTCAGGCTTTTTCCGCCCAGGACGAAGAAGCTATCCGAGCCCCGATTTTGAAGAAGTACGAGGAAGAGGGGAGTTGTTATTACAGCACGGCGCGCTTGTGGGACGACGGCGTGATCGACCCCGTGGACACGCGCCGCGCGGTCGCGATGGGGATCGCGGCGAGCTTGAACGCCCCCGCGCGCAAGACGGATTTCGGCGTATTCCGCATGTAAGGAGAAAACCATGGCCACCATTATCTTAGAAAACAATAACGGCATCGCCCGCATTAAGCTCAACCGGCCCGACGTGCGCAACGCCTTCAACGCGGAGCTCATCCAGGAACTCGGTGAGGCCTTTCAAAAAGCGGCCCAGGATCCCTCAGTTCGGGTGGTCATCCTCTCCGGCGAAGGCGGCTTCTTCTGCGCAGGTGCGGACTTGAACTGGATGAAGTCCTTCGTGGGCGCCTCGCAGGAAGAGAACGAAGCCGACGCGCGCAAGCTAGGTGAGCTTCTGAACGGTTTGAACACGTTCCCCAAACCCTTGATCGTCGTGGCCCACGGGGCCGCGGTCGGCGGGGGCGTCGGGCTGGTGTCCGTCGCGGACATCGCCTTGGCGGCGGAGGAGACGATGTACTCGCTGGCCGAAGTGAAGCTGGGACTGATCCCCGCCGTCATCTCCCCGTTCGTGATCGCGAAGATGGGCGCGGCCGCCGCCCGGCGTTATTTTTTGACCGGTGAGAAGTTCGGGAACGAAGAGGCCCTGCGGTACGGTCTCGTCCATGAACAGCACGAGAGCGACCAGCTCGAAGGCCGGGCCATGGAGTTGGCAAAGGCGTTGTTGAGTTCGGGTCCTCAGGCCGTAAAGGCGGCTAAGGAATTGATCGCGAAAGTGGGCTCTTCCATCTCGCCCGAGATCCGGGAGTACACCGTGAAGAAGATTTCCGAGCTGCGGGTGAGCGCCGAGGCCCAAGAGGGCATTGCGGCTTTCCTAGAAAAGCGGAAGGCTAGCTGGATTCCCCAAAAATGACCCGTCTCGAAGCTGTTCCACAGTCGATTCAGAAAATCCTCATTGCGAACCGCGGTGAGATCGCCATGCGTATCCAACGCGCATGCCGTTCCTTAGGGATCCGGACGGTTGCCGTCTTTTCGGAGGCAGATCGCGACGCTCTTTTCGTCCGGCGGGCGGATGAGTCCGTTTGTCTCGGCGCCGCGGCGCCCAAGGAGAGTTACCTCAATATCCCGAAAATCACCGAAGCGGCCCGTCAAACGGGAGCCCAAGCCATCCATCCCGGCTACGGTTTCTTGTCGGAACGTCCCGAGTTCGCGCAGGCCTGCGAAGACGCCGGGTTCATTTTCATCGGACCCACGGCGGACGTCATCCGCAAGATGGGGGACAAGATCGGTGCCAAGAAGGTGTTGGAGACGGAAAACGTTCCGATGATTCCCGGTTTGGCGAAGCCTTTGTCGGATGTGGCGGAGTTGAAGGAGGCGGCGAAAAAAATCGGCTACCCAGTTTTACTGAAAGCGGCCGCGGGCGGCGGAGGCAAAGGCATGCAGGTGGTCTCGGAGGAATCTGGATTGGAGGAAGCCTTAGCGAGCTGTCAGCGCGTCGCGAAATCCGCCTTCGGCGACGACCGGATTTTTTTGGAAAAATACCTTTTGAATCCCCGCCATGTGGAATTCCAAGTGGTAGGGGACACGCACGGGAACTATTTCCACCTTTTCGAACGCGAGTGTTCGGTGCAGCGGCGTCACCAGAAGATTATCGAAGAGACGCCGAGCCCGGCCTTGGACGCGGATCTCCGTTCCCGCATGGCGGACGTCGCCGTGCGCATCACGAAGGCGATCGGGTACCGGGGCGTGGGGACGATCGAGTTCATTTTAGACGAAAAGAAAAACTTCTACTTCCTCGAGATGAACACGCGCCTGCAGGTGGAGCACCCGATCACCGAAATGGTGACGGGCGTGGACCTCGTGAAGACGCAGATACGCGTCGCGCGCGGGGAGAACGTGGGGGATATTCCTGCGGTACCCGCTTCCGGCGTGGCATCGCCCCTAAGGCAATCCGGACACGCCATCGAGTGCCGCATCTGCGCCGAAGATCCCGAAAAGAATTTCCTGCCCTCCATCGGCAAGATCACCCGTTATGCCGAACCCCGGGGAGAAGGGATCCGCGTGGACTCCGGCGTCTTCGAGGGTTGGACGATCCCCATGGAATACGACCCGATGTTGGCGAAGCTGATCGTTCACGCGCCTTCGAGGCCCCGCGCGGTGGTGAAGATGCTCGAAGCCTTGGCGGCCTATAAAATCGAAGGCATCCGGACGAACATCCCCTTCCTCGTCGACCTCCTCCGGCACCCGGAAGTCACGGCGGGCCGGACCGAGACGGGGTTGATCGAAAAACATTTCAAGACTTGGGCGCCTACGGCCTTCGTCCCGACGGATCCCTTCAATCCTTTCCAAAATACGACGCTTTCGTCGGGTCCCGTCAAGGGCGCGGCCGCCGCCACGGCGCGGGCCAAGCGCAAGAAAAACGACGACCATAATTTAGCGGCTCCGATGCCCGGGCAGGTGGTGAAGGTCCTGGTGAAGGAAGGACAGGCGGTCCAGGAAGGGGACGTCTTGGTCGTCATGGAGGCCATGAAAATGGAGCATTCCATCGTGGCCTCGCAAGCGGCCCGGGTGAAGAAGGTCCGCTTCCAGCCGGGGGACAAGATCAATATGGGCGATAAACTGGTCGAGTTGGGATGAAGATTTTAGTCGTCGCCGATCCGCAGGTACGTTTAAACCGCAAAATAGATACGGGTCTTTCGATGGCCCAGGAAGCCCTGAGGAGGGGCCACGAGGTTTACTGGGCGACGGATCGAGATGTTTCCTTTGAGAAGGGTGTGGTCAGGGTCAATGCTCAAAAGATTTATGGGAAATCATCTCCCTTAAAGAAACCCTTAACTTATTTCCAAAGCGTTTGGATCCGGAAGGATCCGCCGTTCGACGACTCTTATGTGACTCTCTGCTGGCTTCTGGCGCTTCATGAAAAAGAAATTTTAATGATCAATAGGCCGTCGCTCCTTTTAAGGTATCATGAAAAAATGCTGCCGTTCGAGGCGGAAAAGGCGGGATTCTTGAAAAAGACGGAAGTGATTCCGACATGGATGTTTGGTTCAGGGAAAGGCGAGCGGATGAAGGGCAAGTGTATAACCAAGCCCTGGTTGGGACATGGTGGCCTGGGCGTTCGTCTCCATAAATTTCAGACTAAACCGGCACCGCAGGCGCTTCTTCAACCTTTTCTTAAAGGTGTGGTGACGAATGGAGATCGCCGGGTTTTCTTTTTGAACGGGAAATATGCGGGCGATTATGTGCGCCTTCCGGCCCCCGGAAAGATCGTTGCGAACCTAAATCAAGGCGCCCGCCCTGTTTTGCGACCCATGAGCAAAAAAGAAAAGGACATCTGTCGCCGTCTCGGAAAATTCCTAGGAAGTACAGGCATCCTCCTTGCCGGAGCGGATATCATCGATGAGCGCGTGTCGGAGATCAATATCACCGCTCCGACGAGTTTTAATGTATTGAGGGATTTGGCCGGCATCGACTTGGATCGGGCTTACGTGGATTTCGTGGAAAAATGGTTTTAACAGTTTCCCACGGCCTCTTTAATGGGATTCAATATTCGGCGGCTTTTTTGGTGACGTGGTCTAAGTATTCGCCCTTCTTCATGCGACAAAATTCCGAATGGCTGAGGCCTAAATAGAAAAAGAGGAGGGGTAGAATTCTTTCGGTAAGATTTTCAAGGGTCTCCGTGAAGCGCTTTAAAGAGGTATTGAAATCATCAGAATGGATATGGTTGCCCATTCGGGGTATCCAGTCTCTTTCCAAGAAATACTTGCACGCGGCAGCCATCACCACCGCCTTTTGCGTCAGTTCAAATAAACCATTCTTAAATGCATCGAGCTGTTCCGGCATAACGACGTAGGCTGCTGTCAGGGTGCGATGAAGCTCTTTCTTAGCTTGGCTATCACGTGCTTCATTTCTCTCCGATAATTTTCTCTTTTGCAGTTTATAAAGAACCGTTTCCCGTCAGGTACAGGTCTTCATGGAAGACCTGTACGGCACCCTTCGCTGGATAGAAGCTGCTAAGGAAAAGAGCCTCTAAAGGAACCCGGCACTTTATGGAACCTATACGGGGGTGGAACGTAAACAGGTTGAAGCCAAGGAGACTAACATTGCCGAGAGTTTGCCGGTATTCACGATAAGGTAATACCCACCTGGCATCGGATGCTCCCATCTGTGCTAATGCCGCTTCCAAGTTAAGGTGACACATTGAGATTTCATCAGTCGCTAAGTTCCCTGAAAATAAGAAGGCGGCTGCGGAGTCGCTCATCAGAGCCGCATAGGCATCGGCTAATCGATGTCTTAACTGAGGTTGGATTTCTCTCTGTTGTTGTCCCGCCTGTGGGTTCCAATCCGTATCGAGATAGAGGTCGATTTGGCCTTCTGCGATTTCCGGGTGCGCCTCTTCAAAAACATACGCCATGTTTGCGCCTTGTATGAGCATATAGCCAGGATGTCCCAGTGGGTGGTTATAGACCGCTAAAGGAGCGTGAAAGATGCCCTCTCGTATTGCTCCGTTTAGGGTGAATAGGGGCTGTTTCGGGTTTCCACTAAAGAAAGAGCTGAACTTATATAGAGCGTGGACTCTATCCTCGCCAATTCCAAAAGAAAGGGGTGTATGAGGATGTTGGAAACAGCCAGGCATCCATGCGGCATAGTTGCCGATGACTTCTCGGGTGTATCCTCCTTCAAAAGGAGCTCCTGAAAATGGACCTTCCGCGGCCAGCCAAGGGACGATCTCCCCGTTGGGCAGCATTGTATTCAAATCGACGCCGGGATGTAGAAACTCCTGGGCCGATCGAGAGAGTTGGATTCTCATCGGATGTTCAAGATTCATATTCGATCTCCTTTGAGAGCTTGTCGTCCTGTAGAATTATTCGTTTCTATGATAATATGAATATGGTATTATTCATATTATGGATATTAAAAACATCGACTTGAATTTGTTGGGGGTTTTTCAGGCCGTGTGGAATCAAAAGAGCATCTCAAGGGCGGCTAAAAAAGTGGGGTTAAGCCAGCCCGCCATGAGCGCGGCTTTGAGCCGCTTGCGGGAGAGCTTCAAAGACCCGTTGTTCGTGCGTTCCAGCGAGGGGATGGCGCCCACGCATCGGGCCAAGGAGATCGCCGAGCCCATCCATAAAGCTTTGGACCTCATCCGCTCTTCCTTGCGAGGCGATCCGGAGGCTGTGTTCCAGCCGCAAGGATGCCGACGGGAGTTTCGCGTCGCCATGAGCGATTGGATGGCCTTGCAAGTCTTGCCGCCGTTGCAAAAGTATCTGCGCAAAACGGCTCCGCAAACGACGGTCACCGTCCTCGATATGACGCCTAAACAGATGCATGAAGCCCTGCTCTCCAGTTCTTTGGATTTGGCGATCACGGGACAGGAAAATTACGGTTCCGGGAAGTACCAGCAGACGCTCTATCATGAAGAATATCGAACGATAGTTTCCTCGCGCCATTCCCGGATCCAGAGGGAGTTGACGCTGAAACAGTTTATCGAGTTTCCCCACATCCTCTTTTCGCCTCAAGGGAAGGGATTGGGGGCAGTGGATCGCGCATTGGCCAAGAAAAAGCTGAAGAGGAAAATCGCCTTTCGGGTGCCTTATTCCTTGGCGATTCCCGTCTTGATCCAGGACACCGATTTCATCGCCACGGTGCCGCGGCCTTTGGCCGAGGTTTTTTCAGCGCTTGCCAAGGTCGAGGCGTTCATGCCACCGGTTTCCCTGTCGGGACACGACATCGTCCAGTATTGGAACCAGGAGAATCATGGCGATCCGGCGCATCGTTGGTTTCGCTCTGCCATAGCGGATCTTTGCAAGGGGTTTAAGAAATGAAGCGGGTTACTTTCTATTTCGACGTCATCAGCCCTTACGCTTATCTCGCGACGGTGAAAATTCCCGATTTTATCCGCAGGACGGGAACAAGCATGGAACCCGTCCCCGTCCTCTTCGCGGGCTTGTTGAATCATTGGCGGCAAGAGGGTCCGGCGGAGATCCCCTTCATGCGCGCGTACACGTGGAAGGACGCCATGAGGCTCGCGGCTTATCATGGAAGGAAGGTGATCGGCCCTCCGGCGCATCCTTTCAACCCGCTTGGGGCTTTACGTTTGTGCGCCGCCGTCGAGGATCCGAAAGAGCGCTTCACCCTTGCCATGGCCCTCATGAAAACGGCTTGGGAAGAAGGAAAGGATCTGGCCGATGCGGCCGTTTTGGAGTCGGTCGTGGAAGCGCTGGGTTGGAAGGGTCGTGGCTTGATCGCCAAAACGCAGGATCCCTCCGTTAAGGAAACCCTTAAGAGAAATACTGAAGAAGCGATTGCTCGCGGCGTTTTCGGAGTGCCGACGTTTTACGTCGATGGCGAAATCTTTTGGGGTCAGGACCGGATGGAAGTGCTGGAAAAACACCTTCTGGGCCAACTGCCTTTCGACGAAGGCTTATATCAAAATATGCTGCAACGACCGCGCGGTATCGATCGGAAAAGGTAAGGCATGAGTTTCCCCAAAAAAGCCACCATCGTCGAAGTCGGACCGCGGGATGGATTACAGAACGAGCAGTCCATCATCCCGACGGCGGACAAGATCCGTTTCATTGATCTGCTCTCCGAAAGCGGGCTCAGAATCATCGAGGTGAGTTCGTTCGTGCACCCGAAGTGGGTGCCGCAGTTGGCCGACGTGGCGGAGGTCTTCGCGGGCATCCAAAAGAAGCCGGGAGTGCGGTATCCGCTCCTGGTGCCGAATCCGAAAGGCATGGAACGGGCGATCGCGAGCGGAGCCAAGGAAATCGCGGTGTTCACGGCGGCTTCGGAGACTTTTAATAAAAAGAACATCAATATGACGATCGCCGCGTCCTTGGAAGGCATTCGGCAAATCGTCGAGGAAGCCAAAAAGCACGCGATGTGGGTGCGCGGTTACGTGTCGACGGGATTCGTCTGTCCTTACGAGGGAAAGATGTCTCCGGAAAAAGTCGCGCCGGTCGTGGAGGATTTGTTGGGATCGGGCGTCGACGAAATCTCCCTCGGAGATACGATCGGAGCCGCGACTCCGGCCGATGTGGAAGCCGTCTTGTCCCTCCTATCGAAGAAAATCCCCTTCGACTCTTTGGCCCTCCATTTTCACGATACGCAAGGCCGAGCCCTCGCGAACATCGTCAAATCCCTGGACATGGGCGTTTCCATCTTCGACGCCTCCGCCGGCGGTTTGGGCGGTTGTCCTTATGCCCCCGGCGCTTCGGGGAACGTGGCGACCGAAGCCGTCTTGGATCGGATGGACGCCTTGGGCATCGAAACGGGCGTCCGGGCCGAAAAAGTACGCGAAGCGACGGCTTTTATCCGAAAAAGTCTCGCTTTAAAAGCCGCTTCTACGCCGGTTTAACCTCCTGAAAACGCCTTTTGAATGCTTGCCATGGGCCGCCATTCGGGCCAGAGCGGCCCCATGATTTATCTGGACTACAATGCCACGACGCCTGTGGACCCTCGCGTGATCGAAGCGATGCGCGGGTGTCTGCAAGATTTTTTCGGGAATCCTTCCAGTCTCCATGCCCTAGGCCGCCAGGCCCGTCAGAAGCTCGAAGAATCCCGTGAAAGCGTCGCCCAGATCTTCAACGTGGCGGCCGACGAAATTTTCTTCACCAGCGGGGGTACGGAAAGCATCAATCTTGCCCTGCGTGGTTTCCTCAAAAAAGCGGTATTGGACCCTCGTTTCCAAAAAGAAAGCCCTCACGTCGTGACGACGGCGGTGGAGCATGCCTCGGTCTTGGAAACCCTGGGGGCGTTGGAAGAGGACGGGATCATCGATCTAAGTATCGTCGGGGTGGATCGTTTGGGACGTCTCTCCGTGGGGGATTTCGAGAAAGCCCGCAAGCCCGGGACGGTCTTGGCTTCCGTCATGTGGGTCAATAATGAAATCGGTAACATTTACCCGGTTTCCGAAATCTCGCGTTGGGCGGCGTCCCGAGGGATCGCCCTCCATGTGGACGCGGTGCAGGCTTTGGGTAAGATCCCCACCGATCTCGCGGCGCTCGGCGCGGATCTCGTGTCCTTCTCGGGGCATAAGATTTACGGTCCCAAGGGAGTGGGAGCGCTCTACGTCAAAAGCGGGACGAAAATAGCTCCTTTAGCGACCGGCGGCTCCCAAGAAATGGAAAAACGGGGGGGGACCGAGAACCTCGCCGGGATCGTGGGGTTCGCGAAGGCCGTGAGCTTCGTTCCGGAGCTGGTCGATGGTCAGGCGAAAATCGCAAGGCTGCGGGACCGTCTCCAATCGGGCCTTCAAGACCTGCCGGGCGCCCGGGTGCGGGGGGATGTGGGGTCTCGGGTGGCCCAAACGCTGAGCCTGACTTTCGAGGGTTTGGACAGCGAAATGGGCATCATTGCACTTGATCGGGAGGGGATGGCTGTGTCATCAGGCTCCGCTTGCGCCTCCGGGGCGGTCGAACCATCGCATGTCCTTCTCGCCATGGGGGTCGAAAAAGGACAGGCCAAAGGGGCCCTTCGATTCTCCCTCGGCCGTCATACGACGGAAGAGGAAATCGATCATGTGTTGAAGGTCGTTCCCGAAGTGATCGAGGCGTTGAGGAAAGGGGCATGAGTTTATGCCGGTGATGTCGAAAAATTTGGCGGTCGTGGCGATGAGCGGGGGCGTGGACAGTTCGGTGGCGGCTTTGTTGTTGAAGGAGCAGGGTTTGGAAGTGATCGGGATCTCGATGAAGACCCACGAGACGCCGCATATGGATTCCCGGGAGGGAGGCACCTGCTGCACCGCTTACGACATCAACGACGCGCGCCGGGTCTGCCAGCAGCTCGACATCCCTTTTTATCCCATCAACTTTACGGAAGAATTCGAAGAAAAAGTCATCGATTATTTCGGTAAGGAGTATTCCCAAGGGCGCACGCCGAATCCCTGCGTCGAGTGCAACGGCCAATTGAAATTCGCCGCCCTCCTCAAGAAGGCGCGCGAATTGGGGGCCTATTACCTGGCGACGGGCCACTACGCCGTGAAGACGCGCGATACGTTGGGAAAGTACCATTTGATGAAGGCCCGGGACCGCGAAAAGGACCAGTCCTACTTTTTATACAAGCTGGGCCAAGAGCAGCTGGAACATGTACTCTTTCCGATTGGGAAATACACTAAAGAAGAAGTTCGCGAATTTGCCCGCTCAGCGGACCTGAAAACGGCCGATAAGGAAGAGAGTCAGGAGATTTGCTTCGTCCCTAATAACGACTACGCGGCTTTCATCGAGAATCAGCTTCCCGTCTATAAGGGAGTGCCAGGTAACTTCGTATCCGAGTCCGGCGAAATATTGGGACAGCATCGAGGAATACACGCATACACGGTCGGTCAGCGACGTGGTTTGGGCGTTGCGATGGGTGAGCGAGCGTACGTGAAGGCGATCCAACCGGAACGGAATGAGATCGTCCTCTCCGATAAGGACGGGTTGATGAGCAAGGGGCTATTGGCGCAGTCGGTGAGTTGGGTGCACCGCGAGTCCGTGACTTCGGGGCAAATCGTCGAAGCGAAAATACGCTACCGTCACAAAGGAGCAAAGGCCTACGTGCACATCAGCCCGGATGATTCCGTCCGCTTGGAGTTTTTGGAGCCCGAAAGTTCCGTGTCCCCCGGTCAAGCCGTCGTCCTCTACCGGAACGACGAGCTCCTGGGCGGCGGCACGATCGAAAAATCTCTTGAATAACGAGGTATGGACAAAGATAAATTGAAGAAGCTCGAAGGGCTTTTGGGTTATCGTTTCAAGAAGAGGGAACTCCTGAACCGAGCGATCACCCACAAATCCTTCGCCAACGAGAACAAGATGGCTCCCGAGGAGCACAACGAGCGGCTCGAGTTCCTGGGCGACGCCGTCCTCGAGCTCACCGTGAGCGAGCTCTTGATCAACAAGTACCCCACCTTCTCGGAGGGCAAGCTCTCGAAGCTCAGGGCGGCCATCGTGAACGAGAAGCAGCTCGCGTCCATGGCCCGCGATTTCCGCCTGGGCGAATTCCTCCTATTGGGGAAGGGCGAGGAGCAGACGCGGGGGCGCGAGAAGGATTCGCTTTTGGCCGACGCCTTCGAGGCCGTCTTGGGGGCGATCTACCAGGACCGCGGGTTTTCGAAAGTGATCGATTTCGTCCACAAGCATTACGAGAACCTGCTGGGCGACCAATCCCCGGAGGCCTTCTTTAAGGACTATAAGACGGATCTTCAGGAGAAATCCCAGGAAGCGTTCCATGCGGTGCCGCGCTACCGTTTGGTCAAGGAAAGCGGGCCCGACCACGATAAGACTTTCGACATTGAGCTTTACATTAAGCAGGAGCTGATGGGGCGCGGGACAGGCCGGAATAAAAAAGAAGCGGAACAACAGGCGGCTAAGGAAGCCCTAGAAAGATTGCAGAAATTATGAGTGCGTTCCAGTGCGGCTACGTCGCCATCATCGGCCAACCCAACGTGGGGAAGTCGACCCTCCTCAACGCCTTCGTCGGTCAGAAGCTCGCGGGCGTATCACCTAAGCCGCAGATGACCCGGCATCGGATCCTCGGCATCAAGACGCTCCCTCAGGCGCAGATCCTGTTTTTAGACACGCCCGGCATCCACAAACCCCACCGTTCGTTGAACGAATACATGATGGAAGTGGCCCATATGGTCTTGGCGGACGCAGACGTCTTCGTCTTCATGATCGAGCCGGACCCGAAGAATCTCGGCCGGATACGCGGCCAGGATCAAGACATCTTCGAGACCCTCCGCAAGACGGGACGGCCCGTGATCGTCGTCATCAATAAATCCGACAAGATCGCGAAGGACCACCTTTTGCCCTTGATGGAGGCCTGCGAAAAAGCCTGGTCTCCCAAGGCCATCATCCCCACGACCGCGACGCAGAAGAACGGTCTGGACCGCGTGGAGGCCGAGATCCTCAAGTACCTCCCTACAAATCCCGCCTTTTACCCAGATGACCAGGCGAGCGACCAGAACGACCGTTTCCTGGTCTCCGAGGTGATCCGGGAGAAGATCATGGCCCTGACGTTGGAGGAAGTCCCGTACTCGGTCACGATCGACATCGAGGAGTTCCGGGAACCACGGGAGGAAGACGCGAAGAAGCTCATCCGCGTCCGCGCGGCGATCATTTGCGAAAAGGACTCCCAAAAGGCCATCCTCATCGGCAAAGGAGGGCAGATGATCAAGAAGATCGGCGCCGAGTCCCGCCTGGAGCTCGAGAAGGAGTTGGGGGAGAAGGTGTACCTGGAACTCTTCGTAAGGGTGGAAAAAGATTGGACCCAAAACCCGCAGCGGTTAAGGGAATTCGGTTATGTCGTCGACTAAGATCATCGAAGCCGAAAATCTGGTGAAGAAATACGGGACTCTAACCGCAGTCGACGGGATTTCGTTCCACGTGAACGCGGGAGAGTTCTTTGGTTTTTTAGGCCCGAACGGCGCGGGCAAGACAACTACCATGAAGATGATCTACGGCTTCTCGCCGTTGACCCAAGGGAGCCTGAGGATCTTCGGGCTTTCTCCTCGGGGGGATTTGCGAAACATCAAGCGCAAGATCGGCGTCGCGCCCCAAGACATGAGCCTCGATCCGGATTTGACCGTCATCCAAAACTTGAAGATCTTCGCGCGCTATTTCGACCTGACGCGGGAGCAGACCGAGAGGAAATGCGAGGAGCTCCTATCCTTCTTTCATTTGAAGGAAAAGGCGACTCAGCCCATCGACCATTTGTCCGGGGGCATGAAGCGGCGCCTGCTGGTGGCGCGCGCCCTCATCAACGACCCCGAGATTTTGATCCTGGACGAGCCGACGACGGGGTTGGACCCTCAGTCGCGTCGCGTGATGTGGGACCGCCTGAGCGAACTCAAGCAGAAGGGCGTGACCATTTTGCTCACGACCCATTACATGGACGAGGCCGAGGAGCTCTGCGACCGGATCGTCGTCATCGATTACGGGAAGATCATCGAGGAGGGGGCGCCTAAGGCTTTGATCGCCAAGCACGGGGTGGCGGACTTGGAGTCGCTCTTCCTCAAACTCACCGGAAAGGGATTACGTGACTGAGCCCATCTCTTGGAAACACGCGTTGAAGGTTTGGTACCGGGATTTCTTGGTATGGATGCGGTATTGGTGGACGAGCTTGTTCGGCGCTCTGGGGGAGCCGGTCCTTTATTTCGTTGGATTCGGTTACGGCTTGGGCGCCTTGATCAAGGAAGTGGACGGCGTGCCTTACATGGAATTCTTGGCGCCCGCGTTGATTTGCTCGGCCATCATGCACAGCGCATCCTTCGAGACCACGTACAGCTCCTACACGCGCATGGAGATCCAAAAGACCTTCCACTCAATCGCCGTCACGCCCGTGAGTGTGAAGGAAGTGATCGTGGGGGAAATCCTATGGGGGGCCACGAAGAGCCTGCTGTCGGGCGGCGTGATGTTCGCGGCCGTCGCCTTGATGGGGTTGGTCCATTCTCCCTTGGCCCTTTTGGCGATCCCCGTCCTTGTTTTGACGGCCTTGCTTTTCTCTTCTTTAGGGATGCTGATGACGTCGTTCGCGAAGGATTACGATTTCTTCACGTACTACATCACGCTGGGCTTGGAGCCGATGTTCATTTTCTCCGGGACCTTCTTCCCCATGGATGGCCTCCCGCCGTTGGTCCAAAAACTGACGTGGATCCTGCCTTTGAGCCACCCCATTTCCATCACCCGGGGTCTTTTTTCGGGAAACGTAATCGAGGGGATCGGCATCAGCCTACTGTGGATGGCCACCCTGGCCTTCGCTATCTTCCGCTGGTCCGTAAGGCGGATGGAAAAGCGCCTCATTGTTTGAAAAATTAAGTTTGAAAAATTAGCCACGAGAGAGAATCGAACTCTCGACCTACTGATTACGAATCAGTTGCTCTACCACTGAGCTACCGTGGCGAGAACCGGTATTAGTTTGACTTGGTATTGGAAGGATTGGCGATCTTGATGCGTCCCGCGGCGATTTCGCGCAGGGAGGTCACCACCTCTTTGTTGCGGCAATACACCATGCGTTCGGCCCCTTTATAGAGTTCTCGAGATCGTTTCACCGAAATATGTACTAGGGCGAATCGGTTTTCGCAGTGTTTCAGGCAGTCTTCGACGGTCACTCGGGCCATAATGAATCCTTATGTGAAAATTAAAGAAGCCGCTTTTTAAGCCAGATCGTTGAAATGTCAATAGAAAAGCTTTTTCATTCATGATACGCCGGCAAGCGTTCTATTATGAGATATCAGCCCCATACGCTCTTGGATATGCGTTTTTCCGATTTCACGGCGAGGCACATTTTTGCGGCGAAATTGCGCTTGGCCATCATTGCCGCGTTTTGGTTCGTGATCATCGTTTTCTATCCAGAAATTTTATTAATGGATCCGACGATCCCTCTCCTCATCAGTCTGACTTTTGTCGTAACCACAGTGTGTTACATATTCATCCTCAAGGGACAGTGGCCAGTCTTTTTCTTCGTGCTTGAGCTTGCCGCTGATGCCGCAGCCCAAACTGTCATTGTTCATTTAACCGGTGGGCCCATCAGCAATTATTTCACCATCTATATCATATACGCTTGTGGTGGAGGTCTCTTTTATAATTACCGCGTGGCTTCGGTAATGGCGGGTCTTTCTCTCTTTTTTTACACCCTTCTTATCTTGGCGATTTCCTATGGGTGGGTTGAGCCCTTTAATTATGTATCCCCGACGGGAGGTGTTTTTTACGAAATAGGGGTCTTTCGAAATTTGATCATGTTGGCCGTTTCGTTGATTTTAGGTATTTATGGGATCTGGGTCTCTAACTACTTTACGTTACAACGAGAGCGGGCGCTTGAGGAGAAGAATCGGGAACTGATGGCGCTGAATAGGATTTCGTCGGTGACAAGAAGCGTCTTAGTGCTCGAGAAAGTGATCCATGAATTGTTGAGAGGGGTCCGAGTAGGTATGGGGTACGAGGATGCGTTCTTGTTGATCCGAGACGAGGCGCGTCAAAGGATGTTGTTTTATTTTGATGCGATGACGCGCGTCGGTGAATCTTTGACGTTGTTGTGGAGAGACTCTTCGGAGGTTTTTCTCCCTTTAGAGAATCGCGCGAATCGGGTGTATCATTCCATGCTTGATAAGAAGCTGATCATCAGGAATCAACTCGTCGAAGTCCTGAAGGGTTTTGTTCCGTCCGTGCCTGAAATCGACTTTGAAAATCTACAAAAAAAAATAGGACTTCGAAAGTTCTTAGCGGCGCCGCTAGTGGCGGAAGGCAAGGTGTTAGGGGCTTTGATTGGTGTGAGCCGCGAGGTCTGGATCACGCAAGAGGCTGTTCGCGCGTTCGAAGGCTTTGCCGACCAAGCCGCTTTGATGATCGATAATACGCTTTTGGTGAATGAGTTGAAGAAGAAGAATATCGAGCTCGAACGCGTCAGCCGCGTCAAGTCCGAATTCTTGGCGACGATGTCGCATGAGTTGCGGACTCCGCTGACGGCTATCATCGGGTTTTCCGAATTATTAGCCGAGGAGGTTATGGGAGCCCTTTCAAAGGAACAAAAGGAAAGTTTGAAGGAGATCCATGGGAACGGCGAGAATTTACTGTACATGATTAATGGTCTGCTCGACTTGGCAAAAATCGAATCCGGCAAAATGGAGGTGCAGGTGGGGCCCTTTTATATGCCGGAATTAGTGGGCCGAGTCCTCAGAATGATCGCTTCGTTAATTCAAAAGAAAAATCATACGGTCATCACGCGAGTGCAAGAGGATTTTCCTGTTTTTTACGCTGATGAAAGGAAAGTTCAGCAGGTCTTACTGAACCTTTTTTCGAATGCGATCAAGTTTACCCCTGCGGGAGGTGAGTTAATTTTAGAGGTGTCCTATGATAGGGAGAAAGGCGAAGTGTTCGTGTCGCTTCAAGATAGTGGTGTCGGCATCCCCGAAAAAAATCTAAAATCGATTTTCGAGCCCTTTCATCAAGTAGATGGCTCTTACACGCGAGAGTATTCGGGGACAGGGTTGGGTTTGGCGCTAGTTCGTCAATTTATTGAGATGCAAGGAGGCGTCATTACCGTGAGCAGTCAGGTGGGAAAAGGTTCCAAGTTTAGCTTTAAGATTCCTAACCAAACCCCTCAAAACTAATAAGATCTTGAGCTTTCCTCTAAATCGAGTATAGTCGATAAGATGATTTCAGTGCGTCGTTTTGATTGGCTCTTGCATTTAGCGACCATCTCTATTTGCTCATATCTATTGGCGACTTCTGTCGTCACTTACGTGGCTGGAATCATTGAGGCAGGTGTTGAAATGTCGGGAGAGCGATCTGCCCATAATCCTATGGGCACTTCTCAGGCCATGGGAAGTGTTGAGGATTATCAGATTATTCTAGATCGTAATTTCTTTAACTCAGCGAATACCGCCACTCCTCAAACGGCTGAGGAAATGTCCATAGATCCCTCACAGACTGGTGAGTTGGGACCCGCCGTCAAGACGGGTTTAGATATTAAGTTGATGGGGACCTTATCAATTGGTGATGGGAAGAATCGATTCTCCTCGGCGATTATTAGCGGGGGGAAGGAGGCTCGAGGGGCGGCTGTTTATTTTGTGGATGATCCGAAAAGCTTCGCGCCAAATGTGAAGATCACCCAAATTCTCAAGGACCGAGTTGAATTCATCAATAATGGTCGATTGGAGTTCGTTGAAAAGGATAACGGGGCGAAGCAAAGCGTATTCTCGACCCGAGATGAAGTTTTCGGAAAAGGTATCGCCGTCGCGAGTCGTGCTTCCGATCAGGGCTCGTCGGATGCGGCGGGAAAAGTGGTGATTGATCAAAAAGATATTGATGACGCTTTGCAGAACTTAGACCGTCTTTATAATGACGTGCGGATCGTGCCGAATTTTAAAGATGGCCGTCCCGCCGGGATGAAAGTGCTTTCGGTCAAGCCGGGCAGCTTAATAGCTAAGCTCGGAGTGAAGAGAGGTGATGTTTTAGAGAAAGTGAATGGGCAAGAGCTGGATATGAAGCGTGGTATGGAGATGTTCAATCAAATGAGAGATATGAAGAGTTTTAGCGTTGAAATCGAAAGAGGAGGGCGCAATCAAACGCTCGAATATGAAATTAGATAACTTACTTCTTCTCACGGCAGGTCTGGCTTTTTCATTAAATGCAGGAGTGCTTCACGGCGCGGAAATGCGGCCTTTGCCTCCGGTAATCGTTCCTCCGGCTTCCTCCACACCTCCTGCAGCCTTGGAAGCTCCCGGACTTCCGACTGTTTTACCGCCCGATGCTCTGACCCGAGGGGTCCCAGCATCATCGGTGAGTCCATCCTCTCAAGTACCTGTCTTGCAGGCCCCTACGGCTGTGCCGATGGTCACTCCTGGTGAATCTGTTCCGAATGTTCCATCGCCTTTGGCGGCTGTGCCTCCCTCCGCTTCTATAACCACTGCGCCCTCTATTCCTTCGAATTTACCTTCAGTGGCTCCTTTGGCTCAAGCGCCCGAGGAAACCATCCAACCGTTGTCGCAACCCTTGCGTCCCGTTTCTCCCGATTTGATGGCCGATGTTGAGAAGAAAGTGGAAGATGAAGGGAATTACTTTAACGTCAATGAAGATATCGGAGAAGTGACAAAGCAGATCAGCCGAGCTTTGGGTAAGAATTTTCTTTTAGATGATAAGTTGAAGGGTAAGGTCACGATCATCAGCGAACGAAAAATGACCAAGGATGAGATCTGGGAGGCGTATTTATCGGCCTTGGATAGTTTAGGAATGACGATTGTTCAAGGTCCCGCCGGTCTCCTGAAGATCGTTCCGACGCGCGAAGCGATTAGTAATCCAATCGACTTTTACACCGACTCGACGCCCTATACCGATCGTTTCATCACCCGATTGGTGAACATGAAAAATATCAACGCATCCGATATGGCGAACGTTGTGAAGGGTTTAGTTTCTAAAGAAGGAAATCTCTTCGCTTATCCGTCGACTAATAGCTTGATCATCACTGATTCAGGCACGAACATCGACCGCTTGATTCGTCTCATTAATGAATTAGACCAGGAAGGTCCGCAAGAAGTCTTGGAGATTATTCCCATCGTTTATGCCGATGTGAAAGACCTATCGTCTAAAATCACTCAGATTTTTGAAACGGATAAAGCTTCTTCGGGAGGCGGAACGCCGGCGCCCGCCACTAGGAAGGGTGTTAAGGAGCCAGAAAGCTTGGACGAGATTCCAAAGCTGAAGAAAGTGATTCCGGATGACCGTACGAACTCTTTAATCGTGCTTGCTTCGAAGCGATCCATCGAAAAGGTCAGGGATTTGATCAAAAAATTAGATTCTCCCGTTCGTGGGGATACCGGGGAAGTGCATGTCTATTATTTGAAGTACGCGGCTGCAAAGGATATGTCGACGGTACTGACCGCTATATCGGGAGCCGTACAGCAAGGGAAGGATAAAAAAGCGGGGAACGCTGCCGCTAACACGGCTGATGCTGCCAAAGCGGCTGTATCATCGCTTGTCGGGGGGGCGGAATTCACTGGAAAATTTACCGTCACCGCCGATGAGAATACAAATTCGTTAGTCATCACGGCGAATGCAAAGGACTATGCTACCTTGATCGATCAGGTCATCGCCAAACTCGATATTCCTCGTAATCAAGTCTACGTCGAATCCGTCATCGTTGAGCTATCGGTCTCCGAAGGTCAAAATCTCGGTGCGGGCTTGCTCGGAGGGAAAACCATAAATGTTGGGGGAACGGATTTGAACCTTTTCGGCTCTACGTTTGGTTTCTTGCCGGGAGGCGCAAGTTCCCTTTTAAACGGTACCGTGGGAGGTGCGAGCTCGAATACGGTTGGCATCAACGTGCCTGGCGTCTCGAGTGGCTCCGGCAGCTCAACGACTACGAACGTCCCGGGTTTTTTCGCCGCGCTGCAATTCGCTCAAGCGAATACGGACGTGAATATTTTATCTACTCCTAATATTTTGACCTTGGATAATCAGGAAGCGGAAATCAAGGTCGGTCAGAAAGTCCCTTTCCCATCGGCTTCCGCGACGACCATCGGCGGCAGTTTGCAGACAACGTTCACGCGTGAGGATGTGGCGCTTTCGTTAAAAATAAAACCCCAGATTAGTGAAGGGGGTAATATTCGCATGGAGGTCACCCAAGAAGACCGTAACGTTCTGCCCGCGGATCAACAGTCGGCAAATGCGGCGAGTGCTGGTCCTTCCACCACTGAGCGCTCCATCAAAACCCATATCGTGGCGAGCAATGGGCAAACCGTCGTTTTAGGAGGTTTGATCAAAGATAAGTATCAGAATGCGATCCATAAAATCCCTGTGCTTGGGGATATT
Source organism: uncultured Pseudomonadota bacterium (assembly GCA_964555055.1). Lineage (GTDB taxonomy): Bacteria > UBA10199 > UBA10199 > JACPAL01. Next base: position 47,156 of record CAZKQW010000004.1, read on the forward strand.
CCGATTCTGGGTTATCTTTTCAAAACCAAAACGAAGAGTAAGGAAAAAGTGAACTTGGTGGTTTTTTTAACGCCACATATCATTCGAGAACCTAAAGATTTTCTCGCCATACTTCGCAAGAAGATCGACGAGCAAAATGCCTTTGTGGAGCAAAACTTCAATAATACGCAGAAAAAACAGTATCGCAATTCGATCGAAACTCATGCAGCCCACCTTTTAAGGGCTTCTGAAGCGAACTCTCCCGTAGATCCCGATGCGACGGTTATCTCCGGGCAGCCCGCCGGCGAGGCAAAGTTTCTCGATAAGTCGGGTGAAAAATCGAAGGAAAAATTTCCGATCGAAGTTAAGAGCGCCAGAAAAACTGAGCCTGCCTTGGAAGAAGTGAATGAGCTCTCCGGAGAGAGCGAACCTGTTTCCCGTAAGAAGAAAAAGTGATATGGAAGATAAAAGCCTGGGGGCAATCCTTTTAGAAAATACCTCGCTGACTCAAGAACAGCTCGAGGAAGCCCTTTCATTTCAGCGAGAGAAGGGCGGCAGACTAGGCGAGATACTCGTTCAGCTTAAGTTTCTAAGGAACGAAGACATCCTAAAAGCCCTTTCCATCCAGGTCGGCATTCCTTATTTAAATAAGATCGAGGTTGAGGAAATTTCCGCGGATTTGTTGGGTCCCTTATCTCTGAATTACGCCAAGAAACAGGAAGTCGTGCCCTTAAAAAAAGAGGGTTCAGCGATCGTGGTGGCTTTGTCGGATCCGTTCAACCACTCCGTGTTGGATGATCTCAGGTTGATCTACCGTCAGCCAGTGAAGCCCGTTATCGCCGGATCCTATGAAATCATCGGTGCGATCAATACTTTGTATAATAAGATGACGGATGTCGGGGACCAAGGGACTGGGGGACTTGACGAGGAAAATTTAGATACGATTGGGCATGAGTTAGAGGAAGTGCAGGATCTTTTGGACAGTGCCGATGAGGCGCCCATCATCCGATTGGTCAATTCCTTGATGTTCCGAGCGGTGAAGCAAAAGGCCTCCGATATTCATATCGAACCTTTCGAAAAGGAGCTCATTGTTCGTTTTCGCGTAGATGGTGTCCTTTACGACATCATGCACCCTCCTAAGAAAGCTTTCGCGGCCATTTCTTCCCGCATTAAGATCATGGCGAACCTGAATATCGCTGAAAAGCGACTGCCCCAGGACGGACGCATCCGCCTGAAAATCGCCGGTAAGGATATTGATATTCGTGTTTCGACGGCACCCACGACTAACGGCGAATCGATCGTCATGCGACTTTTGGATAAGACACGTGTCGTCTTAAACCTCGAAAAGTTGGGGCTTTCGGGCCGCATTCTGACGCAAATGAGGGAGCTTATTCAAAACAGCCACGGGATCATCCTCGTAACAGGTCCTACCGGAAGTGGAAAGACCACGACACTTTATGCGGCCCTGTCGGAGCTTAACAAGCCTGATGTGAAGATCATTACCGTCGAGGATCCGGTTGAATACCAACTCGATGGAGTGAACCAGATCCCGGTGAACCCTAAGATCGAGCTTACGTTTGCCGCAGGTCTTCGTTCCATATTACGCCAAGACCCGGATATTGTCCTGGTTGGTGAGATCCGCGATAAGGAAACCGCCGAGATCGCCATTCAAGCGGCTTTAACGGGACATCTCGTTTTCTCCACTTTACATACTAATGACTCCGCATCTTCCGTCACACGCCTTGTCGACATGGGGGTAGAGCCGTTCTTGGTGTCCTCATCGGTTCTAGGTATTTTAGCGCAGCGTCTGATCCGGACTGTTTGCCGCGACTGTGCTAAGAAATACACGCCTAACGAGGCTGAATTGGAACGAGCGGGACTGAAGCCCGAGGATTTAAAAGGTAAGCAGCTCTATCGGGCCGTGGGTTGTCCGAATTGTATGAATACGGGCTACGCCGGCCGAGTCGGAATTCATGAGCTTTTGATCATGGAAGAGGATTTACGTGCCCAAATCATGAAGACCAATGATGCCTCCGTTATCAAGAAGGAAGCCATGAGGAAAGGCATGCTCACGCTGCGGGAGGATGGCATCCAAAAAGCAATTAAAGGCCTGACGACTTTAGAGGAAGTCATGTTGGTCACACAAGAGGATGTCGCCAGGGAAAAAGCCGCTTAACCCATGCCTAACTTTTCATACCAGGGAATCAATAATCAAGGGAAGAACACGTCCGGTGTTATTGATGCCGAGTCTGAAAAGGGTGCTCGGGCGAAGCTTCGCAAGCTTGGCGTCTTTCCGACGGTGATTGGATTAGAGGGGAAACTCAAAAAAGGAGGAGGCTCGCGAGGGTTTTCCCTAAACGCAAATATCGACTTTGCGAAATATTTCCAGACCATCAGCGGAAAGGATTTGGCCACAATGTCCCGACAATTGGCGACTCTGGTCGGGGCCCATATTCCTATCGTCGATGCCTTTTCCGCCTTGGTGGAACAAACCACGAACCCGAAACTCAAAAGCATCCTCGTAGATGTAAAGGAAAAGATGGTTCAGGGTACCAAGCTCTCCGATGCTATGGCGGCTTACCCGGATGTCTTCTCCAATATTTTTATTTCCATGGTGAGTGCCGGCGAAGCTTCAGGCGCTTTGGAAATCGTTTTGGACCGTCTGGCGACCCTAACCGAAAAAGCAGCGACCTTGAAGAGCAAAGTTACGGGAGCTTTAATGTACCCGCTCATCATGTCTTTGGTGGGAATGGCTTTAATGGGGTTTCTTTTGATCTATGTGGTGCCTAAGGTGACTAAGATTTTTGAGGACGTGAAGGCGACTTTGCCCTTGCCCACCCAAATATTAATATGGGTGAGTCATACGTTAGCGAATTATTGGTACTTGGTGATCTTAGGAGGTGTGGCGGCTTTTTTCGGCGTGAAGAAAGTCATTAATACGCCAAAGGGGCGCGCCCACTATGATCGCATGACTCTCAAGCTTCCTATTTTCGGGAATCTTTTCCGTTTAGTGGCAGTTTCCCGCTTCGCGAGGACTTTAGCGACGATGTTAGGAAGTGGGGTTGAACTTCTGAAGGCGATGGATATCGTCAAAAACATCATGGAAAATACGCTCTTGATTCAAGCGATCGAAAATACGAAAAATAGCGTTCGGGAAGGTGAAAGTATTGCCGAACCCTTGAAGCGTAGCGGTTATTTCCCGCCGCTCGTGACCCACATGATTTCAATCGGTGAGAAGACGGGTCAGCTGGAAACGATGATGGTGCGCGTCGCCGACACTTATGACCAGCAGGTGGATAATGTCGTGAGCACGTTAACCACCTTATTAGAGCCTTTGATGATTTTAGTGATGGGTGGTGTGGTTGGATTTATCGTTATGTCGATTTTACTGCCGATTTTACAACTTAATGATATAGGGGGGTAGTGCATCCAAAAAAAGGAGATTTTATGAGAAGACTTAAGAGCCAACGAGGAATGACTTTAATTGAAATCATGGTGGTCGTTACTATTTTGGGAATGATCGCCACCATCGCGACTATTAATGTCCTAGGGCGCTTGGATCAGGCGAAGGTCACGTCAACCAAGACTCAAATGAAAAATCTAGAGACAGCCCTCGACGAGTATAAAAGAGATAATGGTTTTTATCCTGACAGTGGACAGGGCTTGGAAGCCTTAGTCAGCAAGCCCAGCGCCGGAAAAGTACCCACTAATTATCCCCGAGGAGGTTATATCAAGGGAGGAACCGTGCCTCGTGACGCTTGGGGTAATGACTTTCAATATTTTAGCCCCGGTACCCATGGAAATCCCGTCGAGATCATTTCTTTGGGCGCGGATGGTGAAGAGGGCGGTGACGACGTGGATGCCGACATCAATTCTTGGGAAATAGGCTCCAACAAGCGTGAATAGCCTGAAATATCTGTAATGATCCAGAGAGAGAGTATTGTCCGGATCGGGTTTGCACCGTTCGGATAAACGGAGCGAACGATGCGTCGATTGGCATTGCAGATGCGTAATTTCGTGGGAGAAAGATATCTCCCGATAAACATCAAAGGTCTAACGTTGATCGAGCTCATGGTGGCGATGGCCATTGTAGGCTTGATTTTCGCCGCTGCTGCCTCTGGGTTGAGGTCTGTCTTTAATATGGGGCTCAAGTCGGATGCGGGTCACTTAGGCTCCGTGATCCGCAACCTTTCGAATAAAGCCGTCACCGAACACACCTATCTACGTCTCGTCTATGATATCGATGAACGGCGCTATTCCGTCGAACAGAGCGACGAGCCTTTTTTGGTCTCCACGGAAGTTGAGGAGCCGGGTGGAAAAAAGCAAAGTCTGGCGGAGCATTTATTGAAAAAGCCGGAAGCGGGGGAAATCGATGCGCTTACATCGGAAGACTCCGTTGGCGAAGTGGGGAGTCCAAAAGACATCGAGGATGAAGCAGCTTCTAAAAAAGACGAAGAATTCGTAACGATCGAGGAAGGTGCCCTGAAGCCGGCTCGCCTGTCGTCCGGAGTGTTTATTAAAGATATAGAGACGAGCTACTCAAGTACAAAGCTGACGAATGGGAAGGCCTATACCTATTTTTTCCCGGACGGGTTTGCCACCCGGACGATGATTCATCTCAGAGATGAAGACGACGAAGACCATTATTCCATCGAAGTCTCCCCCGTGTCGGGGAAAGTGAAGATCGAGAGCGATTACCGTGAGATGGAAAAAGAATAATTCCGGATTCTCATTGATGGAGGTCATGATCTCCATCGCCATCCTTGCCGTGTCCTTGCTAGCCATTTTCAATCTCCAAAGCACGTCGCTCATGGGTTCAGCGCGCGCCCAGCGCATCTCGGTCGCGACCCAGCTGGCTCAATATAAAATGTCCAAAACCCTTTTGGAATTGGAGCAAGGTATCGTGAAAGGAGAATTCCCGGAGGAAAAGGAGGAGTCCGGAAATTTTGAGGAGCAAGAGATGCCTGATATGGGCTGGACGGTGACGATCAAAAAGGCCGACATTCCGGCTCCGCCCACCGCAGAGGGGGAGGCCGCCATCGTGGCTCAGGTTTTTTCAGTCGTATCGGAACAGCTTTCCAAGTCCACTCGAGAAGTAAAACTCACCGTTTATTGGATCGAAGGCGAGGAGCCGGAGCCTCTCATTACGCTTTCGACGCATATTGTAAAAATGCAATGATCGTAACGACCATGACAAGACGTTTTTCGACAAAAGGTTTCACCCTAATCGAGATCCTCGTGGCGATTTCGTTGCTGGCCATCATCTCGATTCTTGTTTGGCAGTCGATGTACACGACGATCCGCATGAAAGATCGTTCGGAGAAGCTCGACGACGAGTCCCGGCGTGCTAGTTTGGCTTTGTCCCGAATCTCACAAGATTTAAGTATGGCGGTGATTTTTCAAAACGTCGAGATGATGGGGGTCTCGGCGTCCGGCGAGCAAATCGGCAAAAGCGCCTTCATTGGATCGAATCAAGGCGATCAGGATAAGATTACGTTTAACGCTTTTTCGCATCTCCGTTACGTAAAGGATGCCAAAGAATCCGAATTGGCCGAAATTTCCTATTATTTGGAGACGGATCCGGAACGTTCAGGATCGTACTTATTGAAGAAGAAAGAAGTGTCCCCGCCGACAGCCAATCCCGAGCGTCAAGTAGACGCCGGAGGAGATCGGGACGAGAAGAAGTCTAGTGGAGGGGCTACAATGACGTTATTGGAAGGTGTGAAAAGCTTGAATCTACGTTATTACGACTTTCAGAAGACTGATTTTGTCGATGAATGGGATACGACGAAGTCCGATTATGTAGGGAAGTTGCCCAGGGCGATCGAGATTACCCTGACGCTTCTCCCTCCACTTTCCGAGGATGGGGAGGAGGATAGCGACGGAAGCGAAAAGAAGCTTATCACTCAAGTCTTCGTAGAGTCGGCTCCCGGCCCCAGCGATTTTTAAAGGATGAGAAGCATGAAAGGTTTTTTCCTCAAAAAATGGAAGGAGCAAAGAGGAGTGGCTCTCATGATGGTTTTAAGCTCCATTTTGATCGTGACGACGGTGGCGGTGGAATTCGCCTTTAACAGTCATGTGAGTTACGAGCTCGCTTCCTCGCAAAGAGATCGCTTAAAAGCTTATTATTTGGCGCGTTCGGCCATCCAGATGGCTAAGTTAGAGATAAAGCTGGAGCGGGAGTTAAGGCTTCGATTCGAGCCTTTATTGCAGCAAATTCCAGGAAATAACGTCTCGTCCGAGCCTTTATGCAAGCAGATTCCCCTTTCGACCGGTATTTTAAAGGGGTTAGCCGCGGGTTCTTTGGGAGATACCGGGAAAGAAGGGGAATCTGAGGATGCGCGGTCCGATAAGCCCACCGAACTTTCTGATGCCGCTGAGGAATTTTTGAATTTCGACGGCGACTTCGAGGTGGTCTGCGATACGGAAGAACGCAAGATCAATTTAAACGCTTTTCGGGACGATATCCGAGCGCCGGGCGCTCCAGGAACTCCAATGGGAGGAAGGCTTCCTTCATCGCCAGGTTCCTTCGGGGATCCCTTGAACCCCTTAGGGTCCGATACTGCCTTATCGGCTTACGATTCCCAGAAGGAGCTTCTGTTTTCCCTCTTATCAGGTCATGAATTCGAGGATATTTTTAATGGCAAGACCGACGAGATCAAAAAAGTTGTGGACGCGATCGCTGATTGGGCGGACCGGGACGATCGGATCAACGAAGCCCCCGGAATTTCGGGTGGATCCGAAGAGAGTCTCTACACTTCCTATGGGTATAAGCCCAAAAATGGAAAATACACGTCTGTCTCGGAGCTTCTTCTCGTGGCGGGAATCGGAGACGATCTCTATAAAAAGTTGGCTCCCTACGTAACCGTCTACGGAGATAATAAAGTCAATATCTGCCAGTCATCCGACGAAATGGTGAAGGCTTTTATCAACCGATTCATCCGATTGACGCCGGGAGCCGCTCCGATCGCCGAAAAGGACGATGCGAAGTGGGAAGCGGTCCTCAATAGCGTGAGGTTGGTATGCCAGAACCCAAGACCTCAAGCCGCACAAATCGCAAGTGCCATAGCCACGAACGTCGGCATCACAGATACGAGGAGCTTAATCAGCCAAATCGGAGTCGTGAACCGCTTTTACCGTCTGGATGCCACAGGCTTAGTGAATGAGAGCCGCGTCAAGATGAGTCTTGTATTGGATGCGGGAGCTACAGCCCCTAACTTATGGAAAACGCTTTATTTCAGAGCCGAATGAGGCTATAGCTAAAGTCTATGTCAGAAAAGATATTGGGGATTGATCGGGGCAGTTTCTCGATTAAAGTGGCCGAGATCGAGCGGAACATGGGGAAGTTCCAGCTTGTCGGTTTCTATGAGCAACCCGTCGTGTTTTCCGAAGGAGTCAACCGTGAGGCGGCGGAAACCCAAGCCCTTCAAAAGCTTTTCGAAGAATATGACCTAAAACCCGATCATATTTATACGGCGCTTCCCGGACAGATGACGTCCAACCGGGTCATCGACCTACCGTTTTCCGATTTTAAAAAAGTCGATCAAACCATAGAATTCGAGATGGAAAATTACATCCCACTGACTCTCGAAGAAATGTTGATCGATTACATCATCTTAAATGCGACCAAAGGGGAATCCAGAGTTTTAGTCAGTTATTCGACCAAGAGCGACTTCGTTCAGTTTTTAAACCTCATGAATGCGGCGAATATCGATCCTCGTTTCGTGGGGAGCGAGACCGTCGAATTGGCGAATATCATGAAGCTTGGCGTGCTTCAGCCGGAAGGCGCGTACGCCCTCGTGGATATAGGCCATGAAAAGACGAACATCGTAATCTTTATCGGAAACCAGCTCCAATTCTCGAGGACGGTGATGTTTGGGGGGCGGGATTTAACGCAGGCGATCGCCGATGCCATGAATGTCCCTTTTGATGAAGCCGAGCGTTTAAAAGTCGAAGTGGGGAATCTGGGCTCGGAAACAGATACTGCGGATGCGACTACGCGCGCCGTTGCTGAAGCCATGGAAAAGCCGATGGGAGATATATTGCTGAGCTTGAAGCAAACTTTTCTATCCTTTCAACAAACACGCGGGGAGCTTGTTCAGGCGATCTTGCTCTGCGGTGGCAGTTCCCGCTTGCCGGGTATCGATCAATACATCGAAAAATCCATCCATAAAAACGTCAGTTTCTTGGACTGTCTCGATTTCCCCTTTAATCACTTGGCCGATTCCTCGTGGTGTCGTCCTGTGGCGGCGAGCGCTCTTGCGCTGGCATACCGTGGAATCCTGGGTTCGACGATTCGGGATATCCAATTCCGCCGTGGCGAATTCGCCTTTCAAGGAGAAGTGAAGGATTTGGTGAGTTTGACGAAGCAGGTTGCCATCATGTTGGGTGTTGTTTTCGCTTTTGCCAGTCTAACTTTTGGCGTGAGTTATTTCAGCCTTAAAGGAAGGTCCAAGGCTCAAATGGCCAAGATGACAAGCGCGGTGCAGCAGGCATTACCCGATATTCCTAAAAAATCGCTCACAACTCCGAAGAGCATCATTTCAACTTTGAATTCAAAGATTTCCGAGGCTGAGGATAAGAGGAAGAAGATCCAAGACGAAACGGCTTCTTCCGTGCTGGAAGTGATGAAGGAGTTGTCCCAGAATTTGCCGGCGCGCGACGCTGTTTCCATAGATATCGACGAGCTGAACATCGCTTCTAAGCGCGTCCGCCTGCAGGGCAGTACGGTTTCCTTCGAATCCTTAGATCAGATCAAAGCCGCCATCGCGAAGTCGAAAATGTTCAAGAATGTAGCGACCGAAAACGTCAAAAAAGGCACCAAAGACGAGATCCGTTTCATTTTGTCGATGGAATTAGCCGCGGATATTCAGGAAGGAGGGGCTTAAAATGGCTCTTAAGACTCGATATTCGCCTCTCCAACAGTTTTCCCTGGTCAATATTTTCAATTCCTATGCGGACCTTTCGTCCAGGAGCCGAATCGCGGCTTTGGTCGGCATTGGTTTTTTGATTTTACTTCTTATTGGGCTTCCCATTTCACTCGTGACGGGAAAGATCACGGGTTTGAAAAAAGACATCGCTTCGGCGCAAAAAAGCTTCCTGCAAGTTTCGGAAAAAGTGGAGTCCTATCAAGCGGTGAAAGCGGAAGTCGCCCTGATCGAGGAGAAATACGGCCGGCCTTTAGGGGGTTCCTTGAGCAGTCGGGTGGAAAATCTCGCTAAAACTGCTGGTTTGAAGGTTGATATTCGCGAAAAGCCTAATCAAGAGACCGAATTTTTGGAGATCAACTCCGTCGAAGTGCGTTTGAGCCAGGTGCCTTTGAGCGACGTCGTGCAGTTAATCCATGATTTGGAAGCGGACAAGCTAACTCCCATGCAAATCCGTCGTTTGCAGATGAAGGTGAAAGGCAACAATCGACAGCAAATGGACGCTTCGTTCGATGTCGCCACCTTCACACTTAAAAAGGAAGTCTAATATGCCCGTGGCGGTACGCATCCTCGTCTATCCGGCCTTTTTAATCTTTAGTTTTATCCTCTTCCTTTTGGTGCTTTTTCCATTCGATAGTGTCCGTTTGAGGACGGCATCCGAATTGGAGAAGTCGATGGGAGGGGCTTATGAAATCAAGATTGATTCGATGTCTCCAGCTCCTCTTAGCGGTGTTTGGTTTAAAGGCGTGAGCATCACTCCACGCAAGGTGGCCGATGCGATCCCTTTTAAGATAAAAAAGGCGAAAGTAAAAATCGCCTTGATCCCTCTTTTATCCGGTGTTTTAGAGATCGATTTTGATGTCGTGGCGGAGAAGGGGAGCGTAAAAGGAGAGTATGCGTGGCGACGAGGTCCGTATGATATCCAACTCAAGACCGATAAATTTGACCTGGGTCTGATCTCAGCGTTGACCTCCAAATCAGGAATCAATCTCTCTGGCATCATTAATGGACACTTATCTCTGAGTATCGACCCGGAAGATTCGCTAAATAATCATGGAACCATACATCTTCAATTTCCGGAGTTGACTCTGGGAGAAATGACGACATCGGATGGAGCTTTTAAAGTGCCTGTTTTAAAGTTGGCGAAAATCGATGGGTCTCCTGCGACGTTGGATACCGCGATTGTGAAGGGGAATATAGACCTGACGGGCTTGAAGTTCGCGGGCGGAGATTTGGAGTTGGGGGTCGACGGAAAAGTCTACGGAGCCAAGAAGTGGGATAACTATCGCTTCAATCTCAAGGGCAACTTCAAGGTGACGCAAGAGGTCTCGGACCAAGTTCCCATTCTTGCCTTGATCGAAAAACAGAAACAGACGGATGGACAGTTTCCCTTCACTCTCACGGGGCGTGTGACGTGCCCTAATATCCGTATCGGTGAATTCAAACTCCCTTTAAATTGTACTCCTTAGCTAAAACCCATTTCTCTGGAGAGTTTTTTATCCAATAAATAGCTATTTTGACATTTACGGTTGTAGAAAAAACGGCATCCCCCAAATATTTATTGATTTTAATCTATAGAAACTCAAAGCCCGAACTTATGCCGGCGTTGATTTTTTATAAAGGAGAACGCTCGCTTCTCCGATTGCCCCTCTCGAATTCCGACGTAAATGTAGGTCGTCATCCGGACAATGATCTTACGCTTTCAGACGAGGAAATTTCCAGATTCCATTTTGTGCTCCGTAAAATGGGTGAAGGCTATCAGCTAGTCGATAAGAGCCGTAATGGTACCTTCATCAACGGTGAGCGCGTGACATCCGCCTTCGTGAATCCTCATGATGAAATTCAAATCGGACCATGGCGCGCGGTGTTCGTGAGTGAGAACGCCTCAGAGAAAGAGACCGTCGTCAAAAAAACGACGATCTCGAAAACATTCGCTGGCATGGTGGGTGTTTCCGCCGCTATGCAACGGGTTTTTAAAATGATAGATAAGGCCGCTCCTACCGATGTCACGGTGCTGGTAGTGGGGGAGACGGGTACGGGTAAAGAGTTGGTCGCGCGTGCCATTCACGATCGCTCTCCACGTGAGCGCCGTCCTTACGTCGCCTTGAATTGCGGTGCTATTTCTCCTCATCTGATCGAAAGCGAACTCTTCGGCCACGAACGCGGCGCTTTCACGGGAGCGGCTGGCCGCCATCTTGGCGTTTTCGAGCAGGCCCGCGGCGGAACTCTATTTCTTGACGAGATCGGGGAGTTGCCTCTGGAGCTACAGCCGAAGCTGTTGCGTGTTCTGGAGGAGCGTAAATTCCGACGGGTAGGTGGCACCGAAGATATCATGGCGGACGTGAGGATCGTCGCCGCGACTCACCGTCACTTGGAACAAATGAGCCGGGAAGGAAAATTCCGTGAGGATCTTTATTTTCGTTTGTTCGCCGTCCCTATCGATTTGCCACCTCTCCGGGAACGCACGGAGGACATCCCTCATTTGGTGAATTTCTTCCTCGAAACCCTCTCGCAATCCGAAGATCATCGTATGTCGCCGGAAGCCATGCAAAGGATGGTGCAGTCGCCATGGCGGGGGAATATTCGCGAGCTCAAGAACGTCATGACCCGCACGCTGCTTTTCGCTCCCCGGGAGGAGATAGGCCCTCAGGATATTTTATTCCTGTCGGAAGCTCCGGTTAGCGCCAAGTCATCCCTTCAAGATGTGGAGAAGGGGGCGATCTTGAGTGCTTTAAAGGAAAATAATTGGAATAAAAAAGAGACAGCCGAATGCTTGGGTATTGCCAAGTCGACCCTTTTCCACAAAATCAAAGAGTACGATATTCAAACTCCCGAGAAGTAAAACAAGACCTCCTGATTTTTCAGCCCTCCTCAGGAGTTTCCTTCCATGCCCTGCAGGACTCCTTCCGCCTGAGGCGGATCAGACAGGTCCTCGGCATTCCTGGAAATGCCCTGAGGAGGGCTGGCACTGGATTTGCTCAATAGGCGGCATGATTTCCAAGGTCATGAGTGCGGGTTTGTTTGGTATCGAAGCCTTTCTCGTCGACGTCGAGGTCGATATCGCCCAGGGTTTAGCCCACTGGACGACCGTGGGTCTCCCCGAGTCGAGCGTGAAGGAGAGCCGGGACCGCATCATCGCGGCCATCAAGAATTCCGGCTACCAATTCGAACGTAAGCGCATCACCATCAACCTCGCTCCCGCCGACGTCAAAAAAGAAGGCACGGCCTTTGACCTGCCGATGGCAATCGGTCTCTTGGCGTCTTCGGATTTGATCAAGAGCGCTTCTTTTTCCGAAGAGCTCGTCGTGGGAGAGCTCTCCCTGAGAGGGGAAGTGAAGCCGGTCGTCGGGGCCCTGCAGATCGCCCTCCTCGCCCGTGATCGGAAAATCCGGCGCGTGATCCTCCCTTTCGAGAACGTCCCGGAAGCCCTCGTCGTGGACCGTCTGGAGATTTACGGGGTGAAGTCCCTGGTCGAGCTCGTCCAACATTACACGGGTGAGAAGCCTTTGGCGCCTTCGGTGAAAACGGAAGGGGAGCCGAAAGATTCTCCCGCTTTTTCCCTTTTCGATTTTTCCGAGATCAAAGGGCAATCCCAATCCCGCCGGGCCATCGAAGTCGCCGCGGCCGGAAACCACAACCTCCTCATGATCGGACCGCCAGGCTCCGGAAAAACGATGCTGTCCCAGCGCTTGCCGACGATACTGCCGCCCATGTCCTTCGAGGAATCCCTCGAGACGACCCGCATCTACAGCGCCGTGGGACTTTTGAGGAAAGGGACGTCCCTTTTGAAGGAAAGACCGTTTCGGGCGCCTCATCACACGATCTCCAGCGCGGGCTTGGCGGGAGGCGGCAGCCAGCCGCGGCCGGGAGAGGTGAGTCTTGCCCACAACGGCGTCTTATTCTTGGACGAGTTGCCCGAGTTTCAGAAGAACGTCCTGGAGATTTTACGCCAACCCCTGGAAGCGGGATCCGTAAGCATTTCCCGGGCGAGCGCCAGCATGACGTTCCCCGCCCGTTTCATGATGGTGGCGTCCATGAATCCGTGCCGGTGCGGCCACCGGGGTTCTTTGAAGCAGGAATGCGTTTGCAGCGAAAGCTCGCTCCGGCTTTACCGTCACCGCCTCTCGGGGCCGCTGCTCGACCGCATCGACATCCAATTGGAAGTCCCGCCGGTGAGTTACGCGGAGCTCTCGGATTTGAAGGACGGAGAATCCTCGGAGACGATGCGGCAAAGGGTGCTGAGGGTTCGGCAAATCCAGGGAGAGCGGTTCCGAGGAACGCCGATCCGGAATAACTCGCAGATGAACGGGCGCTACTTAAGGCGGTTTTGCCGTTTGGGGGAGAAGGAAAATCGGATCTTAGAAAAGGCCGTGGAAAAACTCCGGCTTTCGGCCCGCGCGTATGACCGGATCCTGCGCGTCGCGAGGACCATCGCCGATATGGAAGGCGAGGAGCTCATCCGGACTCCGCACCTGAGCGAAGCGATCCATTACCGGAGCTTGGACCGAAGCGTTTTTTGATTAGAGTTTTTTGACCAATTTCTTGAAGAAAGGGTCTTGATCCGCCACGTCTTCGAGCTTTTCCGTGATTTCGTCGACGATATCCTCGAAATCGTAGGCTTCCGAGAGGTTCTCGCGGACGCCTTTTTTGATCTGTCTCCAAGACGGGACTTGAGTGGGCCGGGCGCCTCCGGAACTGCGGAGGCGGTTCATTAAGGCGATGCTTTGCTTCCGCGCTTCCTCGGCAAAGGACGAAGCCTCGGTCAAATCGATGAGCTCCCGTTTCTTGCTGCGGCGCTCGAAGGTTTGGGCCCCTTGGCGTCCGGCTTCCTGGCTAGTGATGGGTGGGAGTGTGCCTGTGATTTTCTTAACCCATGTATTGAACATAAGTCGTGATCTCCATTTGTGTGTACGTTGACGGGTTACGCGAGCGGTGGAGGGGACGGGATGCAACGTACAGGAGTCACTTGAGCTTCGATAGACAACTTATCGCATCGTGTCAGAAAAAGTTGCTAGTTTTTTTTACATTTTTTCGCGGAACCGAAATTTTTCGTCCGACTTATTACTTGTCAGCTTCATTTTTCCACTGCTAAGGCCACCGCTTCTTAAGGAGACACTTATTATGATCGAAAAAGGGACAAAAATTCAGCCAGCGGAAGGGAAGCTAGGGATCTTGCTCGTGGGACTCGGGGCTGTGTCGACGACGTTCATCGCCGGTATCGAAGCGGCGAAATTGAAAAGGGCGAAGTTGATCGGTTCTTTGACCCAAATGGGCCATATCCGCCTGGGAAAAAGAACGGATAAAAAGAACCCCCTCATCCAGGATTTCGTCCCTTTAGCTAAAGTCGAAGACCTCGTCTTCGGCGCTTGGGATATTTTCCCCGACAACGCCTACGAAGCCGCCGCCAAGGCCCAGGTCTTGAAATACGAGGACTTACAGGCCCTCAAGCCGGCCTTGGAAAAGATCAAGCCCATGACCGCGGTCTTCGACCAGGCTTACATCAAGAATATTTCGGGTCCCAACGTTAAAAAAGGGAAGAATAAGCTGGATTTGGCACAGCAGCTGATCGCCGACATCGAAAATTTCAAGAAGACTACGGGCGTCAACCGCATGGTCATGATTTGGTGCGGTTCGACCGAAGCGTTCATCCAGAACAGCGAAGTGCATTTGAACCTCGCGGCTTTCGAAAAGGGGTTGGAGGCCAGCGATCCGAAGATCGCGCCCAGTATGATTTACGCCTATGCCGCGCTGAAGTCGGGCGTGGGTTATTGCAACGGAGCCCCCAACTTGACGGTAGATGTTCCGGCGATCCAACAACTCGCTTTGGAAAAGAGGCTTCCCATCTCCGGAAAAGATTTCAAGACAGGCCAGACTTTGATGAAGACCGTTTTGGCTCCAGGGCTCAAAGCACGCATGTTGGGTATCGATGGCTGGTTTTCCGCGAATATTTTGGGCAATCGCGACGGCGAAGTGTTGGACGATCCGGATTCCTTCAAGACCAAAGAAGAGAGCAAACTCTCCGTTCTCGAAACCCTTCTTCAGCCCGACCAATATCCGGATCTTTACGGAAACCTCTATCATAAAGTCCGGATCCATTATTACCCCCCGCGCGGCGACAACAAAGAAGGCTGGGACAACATCGATATCTTCGGCTGGATGGGCTACAAGATGCAGATCAAGCTCGACTTCCTCTGCCGCGATTCGATCTTGGCGGCTCCTTTGGTCCTCGACCTCGTCCTCTTTACCGACCTCGCCCAACGCGCGGGCATGAAAGGTATCCAGGAATGGCTTTCCTTCTACTATAAGAGTCCGATGGTCGCCGAAGGCCTCTACCCTGAACACAATCTCTTCATACAAGAGATGAAGCTTAAGAACACTCTTCGTTACTTAATGGGTGAAGAGCAGATTACCCACCTTGGCTTAGAGTATTATGAATGAATTAGGATGATCGTTTGAAGGTTTTTTGTTAGCTAAAGCCCCCTATGAAAAAAATGATTTTTCTTGGGGGCTTCTTTTTATCTCTCAGCTTGGTTGCTTGCGGGAGTCCTAAAGTCCCGAATCTTCTTTCCCATCAATCCCCCGTCCAGACGCAAGGCATCGCGCAAGCATCGAAAATGACGGATGGAAACGCCGGAGGTGAAGGCGATTTCTGGGCTTCTCAGCAGGCGGCTGTTTTTCAACAGGGCTCCGCTTCGTTTGTCGTTTACGACTTGGGCTCCACCTTGCCGATTCAAGCTTTATACGTCCAAGGCGATAATAACGACACCTACCAAGTTTTAGCTTCCGATGATCTGCAAAATTGGCGGTTGGTTTGGTCTGCCGGGTTCCGGGCCGGTTTCGGATTGAGGGCGCGTTGGACGAAGGATCTCAATGAAAAAACGCGCTATCTTAAATTGCAAGCGACCGGCGGTGATGGATCTTACAGCGTGAGCGAAATGCAAGCTTATGCGTCTGTACCCGAGGGATGGAGTCCGGACGTCAATGTAATCCATTCCAGTCAAGGCTCCTTCGGTGGCCGCGTGAGGATGGTTGTATTTGGCGTTTCCCTCATCTTTTATTCTTTATTTTCAGCCTATCGCGGCAAAGCTTGGGTCTACCGTCTTGCCTTGATTCCCACACTGACCGCGTATGAGCTGGCACGCTGGCTTTTAGCCCACGTGCCGGTGGACGATATGGATTGCGCGTTCCTGAAACTCGTTCTTTCGGTCGTCGGGATCTTCGTCCTCGCGCAAAGCCGGTTCTTCACGGAACGCTTCAAGCCTTTTCGTCCCGTGCTCAAAGGAATCCTATTTTCCGTGGGACTTTTCGCCGTCGGCATCTACTATCATTTCGGGCACCCGCAATTCGACCATGCGGCGGAGAAGCGCCTGACGTCCGTGCATACGTGGGATATGCGGGTTTATTACCCGATCGCTAAATTCTTCCGCGAACTGCAATTCGACGGGTTATATCTTGCATGCCTCCAAGGCTATCTGGAGGAACATCCCGAAACGACGGACGCCGATTTGGCCAACGTCCGCCTGCGCGATTTGAACAACAATGAAATCGTCTCCGGCCTGGCGATGAAAGAACGCGCCTTGGCCATTAAAGAGCGCTTCACGCCCGAACGTTGGGAGGAGTTCCGCCATGACATGCGGTGGTTCGACCGGGCGATGGGACGGAATTACCTGGGATCGATGGTGGACCACGGGGGGAACGCGACGCCGCTGTGGATGGGGGTTGCTCACCTTTTATTCAAAGATGCGAAGGATGTGGAAAGAACCTTGACGCTCACCGCTTGGATCGATCCGTTTTTACTGTTGATTCTCTTTGTGGTCATCGGGCGTACCTTCGGATGGATTCCGATGTGCCTTTGTATGACCGTCTTTGGGGCGACGGAATTTTACCGGTTCGGATCTAATCTCATGGGATCAACATTGCGGCAAGACTGGCTTGTCGCTTTTGGCCTCGGCGTCTGCGCCTTGAGGCAACAGCGTTATTTCTTAGGTGGCATCGGTTTGGCGTATTCCTCGCTCATCCGAGCTTTTCCCGCTTTGGGTGTCTTCGGCCTCGGCTTGTGGTGGCTCGGGGATATTGGGGTCAGGCTTTATCGAAAGGAAAGAGTGACCTGCGCGAGCCTGTGGCGAGATTACATCCCTTTTTGGAGAACAGCTTTAGGGGTGATATTTTGCGTGATAGTTTCTTTCGGGATCACGACGGCGACTTTCGGTTACGAACACTCCTGGGAACCCTGGTTTTCTAAGATATCAATGCACGCGGATAAGCCGAACGTGAACCATTTGGGCTTCCGCAACCTCTTCTCCTACGACTCCGACCTGACGAGCCAGAAATTGGCCGAATACAATCGCGGCGACTGGATCCAAACCCAGCGCGAGACGTACGCTCGCCGCAAGTACTTCATGGATTTGGCGGTGGTCGCGTCGGTGGTCTTGATGGCCCTCGCCTTACGCGGAAAGACCCTTTACCAAGCCGGCCTTTTGGGCCTTCTCCTCATTCCGGTCTTTTTCTATCCGGCCAATTACTACTTCCATTACGTTTTCCTCCTGCCGCTCCTGGGCGTCGCCGCCTCCGACCGCGTGGACGAAGAAATTCCGTCATATTTCGCCTGGACGAACATCGTCCTCTTGGCGATGTGCGCTTTGCATTATTTCTCCTTATTAGAAGGGGAAATGGACGTGAGTTTTACGGAGCAGAGTTGGATCCTTATGGGCGGCTTCGCGGCGTTGACGGGGCTCTCCCTGGGGAAATCGCTGAGGCCAGGAATATGAAATGGTTCTGTCTGGCGATCGTCGCGTTAGGCCTCGGCTGCGGGGAGAGGGTCGTGAATTTAATCGCCTCGAAGGTCCCCAGCGAATCTTCGGGGATTTCCTCGCCGGAAAGAATGACCGACGGCCATTACGCCTTTGAAGGGAGCCTTTGGAAAAGCGAGCCGGCTTCCCTTTTCGACGACGCTTCCGCCTATGCGGTTTACGATTTTGGGGATGTGAGGACCGTACAGGGATTGCGGTTCCAAGCCGATAATAACGACGAGTTCCTCTTCTCCCTTTCCTCCAACGGGGTGAATTGGTCGCCGGTCTGGCGCGCTCCGACATACCCGGTATCAGGCCTGCATCAGCGGTGGGTGCGGGGGTTGAACGCGCGCGCCCGTTACCTGAAGCTGACGATCCTCTCGGGAGACGGCGCCTTCAGCGTCAGCGAACTGCAGGTGTTCGGGGATTGAGGAAAATCAAAGCCACGTTTTGAGCCAAGCGTAGTCCATACTTTCTCCTTTGAGGAGAGGCCAACCTACCCATACGGGCCAAAAGTAAAGGCTTACCAACAGAAAGACCGCGAGCAGGGCAGGCACGGAATTCTTGAAAGGGAGAGATTCCCGCAATTCCTGTAAAAATAATCCTAAGAAAATCAGTCCGAAACCGTATGCGGGGAAATAGTGGTACATGTAGGTGTCGCGCGCCGTTAAAGCCCACGGAAACACGAAGACCGCCCACGAAACCGCGAGCAAGAACATCGGCTCCGCGCATGCCGCGCGTGAGACGAGGGTTTTGTGCCGTCTCGCTGTCTTTACGGCGTAGATCGCGAGGGCGACCGTGAGGCCCCACCAGAGAAAGGGGTTCCCGAGGGAAGTGACGTATTTCAAATGGACGCCGTCTTCCATCACGCGGTTCTCGAAAGGGATGGGCCGTTTGAGGAAGGGCCACGTATACCATTTGGAAAGCAGGGGATGCACCCAATCGGTCAGGCCTTGATGGTGTCGCCACGTGGCCCGCGACCATTCGAAGACGTAAGCGAACGGAGCCTCTTGGCCGGTCAGGGACGCGGTCGCGGCGAGAACTGCCGTATAAACGCCTCCTGCGACGGCGACGATGAGGGGTAGGAGCTTCTCGCGGTTTCCCGAAAAAAGAACCATCCCGACGGGGACGATGACGGCGATCGCGTTCCATTTCACGGCGATGGCGGCGCCTAAGGCGAGGCCGATGAGGACGCCGCCGCGTGCGGAGGCCGCATGAAGAGCGGCGTAGAAGGTGGCGAGGCCGAAGAAGAGGATGAACGTCTCCAAATGCGCGGACCGCGCGTACGTGATCATCATGCCGTCGATCGAGACCAAGGCGGCGACCAGGAGGGCCGCTTCCGTCTTCCGCGTCAGGCGAAGCGCGATGGCGGCGCTCAAGAGGATATTGAAGACGCCGAAGAGGAGGGGCATGCATCTCCAACCCCAAGCGTTGTTGCCGAAAAGGGAAATCCCCAAAGCGAGGATCCATTTCCCTAAAGGCGGATGGTCGTTCAAGTCTTTCAATCCCACGAGGAGATTGAGTGCGTTATCAACGAAGTGGTGCTCGTCGAATAGGTAACCCGCCGGCTGGTCGATGAGAAAGACGCGCGAGAAAAAGCCAAAGAGGATCCCAAGCCAACAGAGAAGATTTAGGGCCTTTGAGTGAAGTGAGGAGTTTTCGTTCAAGACGAATCTTTTAACTGCGTTTCAAGAACCAATCAAAAGTTTTTTGGAGTCCGACGTCCAGGGAGACGGGAGAATTTTTTTGAAGGGCTCCCGGTTTGAGGCAGCTTCTCATTTGTTCGCCCGCCTTCGCAGGCCCGTGTTGGGCTTGGAGGTTCGATCCGGAAGCGGAGAGAAGTCGGCGTGTGAGCGTTAAGACGTCGGTCTCGACGGAGGTCCCGACGTTATAAATGCCGGAGACGGTGGGATCGAGGGCGGCGACGTTACAAGCGACGACGTCTTCCACGAAGACGTAATCGCGCGTTTGCTTGCCGTTCCCGTGGATTGTCGGAGTTTGCCCCCGAAGCAGCTTTTCGCAGAAGATGGCGACGACGCCCGCTTCCCCGTGGGCGTTTTGGCGCGGACCGTAGACGTTGGCGTAGCGGAGGGCGACGAAGTCCATGCCGTAGGTCCACTTGTAGAATTGCAGGTATTTTTCGACGGCCAATTTCGTGATGCCGTAGGGGCTGCGCGGTTCGGTCGGGTGCTTCTCGTCGGCGGGATAATAGCTTTGTTCCCCGTAGATGGCCCCGCCGCTGGAGGCGAAAATCACCTTGCGCACGCCGGCTTTTTGCGCGGCGGCGATGACGTTCAGGCTCCCGAGGATGTTCTGGTCGGCGTCGTGGGTGGGATCGGCGACGGATTTCCGGACGTCGATTTGGGCCGCGTGGTGGTTGACGACGTCCGGCTTTTCCTTGGCGATGACCGCCGCGGCTTCGGGGGAGGTGATGTCGACGGTGTGGACTTGCGACAACCCCTCCGACAAATGCTCCCTCTTCCCGGTCGAAAAATTATCGAGGATCACGACCTGATGCCCCGCCTTGAGGTAGGCGTCCGCGATGTGCGACCCGATGAACCCGGCCCCGCCGGTGATGAGGATTTTCATTTTGTCTCCTTATCTTTCAAAATAAAAAAGCCGGGGGAGTAGAGATGAAAATATTCTTTTCATCCCAAATCGTCGATTCGATTTCTTGGGAAACGACGAATCCCGCGAGAAGCGGTTTATCGAGATAATCCTCTAATCCCACAAAATGCTTAAAGTCATGTTTGGCGATTTTGACGGATTGCTTGCATTCGAAGGCGATGAATCCGTTTTCAAGTTCGACTAACAAGTCGTTTGACGAGCCCCCTTTAATAAGAGCAATCGCCTTCTGGTTTTCTGAATCGCCTCTATCTTTTTAGATATAAGCCTGTTTTTATTCACTATGTATTTAATATAGGCGTAATATTAAAAATATAAAGGGTTTTTCTAGTCGGGCTTTTCGTGGGTCGTAGGAAATTTTCATTCTATTTTCCAGGGTAAGGTGTTTGGATGAAGGTTTTTGAGAAACTCATCGCAAGGAATGCAGAGAACATTCCCTATTTTAAGACGCTCTTTCCCCCGATAAATAAGGGCGGTGTGAGAATGAGGATAATCCTCTTGGAAAGATTGCAGCCCCTTAAGATCCTGAGGCCGGACTCTAGGGTTATTTTTGATCTCGAGCGCCCAGATGCCATCGTCACCGTATAAAATGAGATCGACTTCTAGATTGGATCGCGTCCTCCAGTAATAAAGTTGATTATTTTTCCCTCGATAATCGTTCCAAGCTCTCAGATGTTGGATAACCAAACCTTCGATGGCGGCGCCATCGATTTCCGATGGTTGATCGAGGGGTCCTTTGGGCCGAATGGACCGGAAGACTCCCGCATCGAAAAAGTAAAATTTTGGATGAGCCGCCAGTTCTCTTTTGGCCTTTTTGGTGAAAACAGGGATTTTATAAGACAGCAGCAAGTCTTCCAAGACTTCGACATACCCTTCGACTGTTTTTCGGTTCACAGAGCATTCGGCCGAGATATTGTTTAAATTAATTACGGCCCCATGGGAAAAGCTGACGACTTCAAGAAAGCGGCTAAAGCTTCCAATGTCCCGTACGAGAGCCTCCATTTGAACTTCTTCTCTCAAATAAAGTCCGAGATAACTTTTCAAAGTCTCTTCGGGTTCTTCGGAAAGTAAAACGAGCGGCAGCATTCCTAATCGTAAGGCTTTCTCGAGCGAAAATGTTCTCCCGATTTCCGAAGCCATAAAAGGGTGGAGGGTCTTCATGACGGCGCGACCCGCCATGAGGTCAGCTCCGGTGCGCTTGAGTTTGCGCGCGCTGGATCCTGTCAGAATGAATTTTAGCCCCCTTTTATCTTCGATGAGGGAATGAACGACGGAAAGAATCTCCGGAACTTTTTGAACTTCATCGATAACAACGGCTTTATTTTTAGGGTGGGCTTCTATCACTTCAATCAAACGTTCCGGCCGCGCGCTATAATGACGGAAAATGTCAGGTTTGAGAAGATCAATGTTCAAAGCCTTAGGTTCCGACTGTTTTGTCCAGAAGGACTTCCCCGTGCCTCGGGGTCCGAGGAGAAAAAAACTTTGCTTAGGTTCTTTAAAAAATCGAGTTAGAGTTTCCATTTTGAGTCTCAGAATGGAGTTTGACTGGTATTTTTGAGAAGGTCGAGAGAAAAAGACCTCTTCGAGAGCCGTCTCTAAGAGCTTCTACCTAATGCACCCGTCCCCGCCGGTGATGAGGCCCACGGTGAAGAAAGAACCATCAGTCGCATTGGCCGAGAGCACCACAAACAGAGCCGCGAACAAGAGAAAAAAACATTTTTTATTTTCGTCTAAGGTGTTCAAGCGTTCGCTTATTGGACCAAAAACGAATCGGGGGGGGGCTAGGCTTTTCTGGCCCATTAAGGAAAGGGTAATCGATGACGATGTTCGGGGCCGGATGTTTGGTCCCGAAAACGGCCGAAGGGCGGCGTTTTTCGAGGAAGTAAGCCGCCATTTGCGTGGTCATACCATCAGTTTTCTGTAAGGAATGGATACTCAACTTTAATGTTGGGGGCCGGATATCTTGTTTGAAAGGTTTTTTCAGGCCTTCTTTTTTCTAAGAAATAACCAATTAAATTTTTTTGTGTGTTTGTGATTTTTCCTGTTACATAGTCATTTTGCAAATCTAAATAACGACCTATTTGATCCCCCTGCCATAGGTTGGATACAACAGAAGAGTGATCTTTAAAAGACTCGAATGGTTTTGGTAAAGTCATTGTCAGGAAAAAATCAGGGTTTTCTCTAGCAAGACAAGCAGGGCATGTGAGGCCATAAATTGGATTGATTCCAGCTGTTGTGCCATAAAGTGCAACGTCTTTATTGCACAAACCCCACATATCTATAATTTGAGCATCTGTAAAAACTGCAAATACACCCGTATAGTCATGAACTAGTTTTTCTCCAGGTTGAAAGACTGGGGCAAAGAATTTGGCTGATGACATTAGAGTGTTCTGGATATTATTTTTCCTATCTAAAACAAAATTAACTTTTGCTCGTTCTTCTGGTGTATTAATTGAATAGCTATTTAGCCATAGCATTACCAATACGCAAACACTTGCTAAGCCTGTATAATAAGGTGCTTTTAGAGTTAAAGAAAAGTGGTCCGTAGATTTGAGAATTTCTTGTATGCCTAAAATAAACAAAGTGAGACATATGGGAAATAGAGGGATAAAGAATCTTTCAAAAGGCATCCAGTCGCCGCCGACATAAATGACGTAGGCGACATGAGTGAGAGTAAACAGGCTTAACCACAGCGTTTTATAGTTCGGTCTCTTAAAAACATAAAAAGAGCAGATGGGCAATAAAGCCATCCCCCCACAGCTTTTAAATGCTGCCCAGGCGTATTCATAACCTCTATTAGGAAGGGCTTCGCGGATATGACTTTTTGCGTAATACGTAGTAGGGAAAAGTAGCCCATAGTACCACCATCTCCAGGCAAACCAAATGGCGTAAACGATGAGTCCTGGTGCTACCCACTGAATATATTTTTTCCAGCTAAAGTTGCTTGTGCATATCAAATGCATCAACTCAAAAGTGCATAAAAAAGCGAGTGGGATAAACCCGTCAATGCGCATGAGAGCCGCTAACACCATGATGGGAATAGTTCTGCGATCATTATGATCTTTTATATAAAGAAAAAATGCTGTTGTCAGTAATGCTGTATAGGGAATGGTTTCAAGTCCTACAATAGCCGCTGAAAAAACATCTGTGCAGAGAGCAAGTAATAAAAGAACTAACAGAGAAAAAAATAAAGATGTGAAGTTTTGTGCCAGTTGAAAAGTAGACCAAAACAATAAGATGACAAACGGGATCATTAATATTCTAGCTAGAAAATAGATGTCAGTATGTGGCCAAATCTTTATAGGGATGCTCAACAGTACCATCCATAGAAAGTTAGAATAACCTTCGACTCGTACTCCGTGACTATAAACAGGGCCATTTCCATCTGCGATATTTTTTGAAAATGAAAAAGTAATGTAGGTATCATCGAGCTGAAAGTCTCCGATGGTGCGGATTTGTAGAAGGATGATTGCGGTAATAACGATGAGAAATAATGATAAGAGAATCTTTTTAAGAGACATGATGGATAAAATACATTAATGCCACGCGAAGACAAGTTTTGTAAACGAAGCGCGCTCATGACTTCTCAAGATAATCGTTCTTTAAGAATTACTTTTATTATTTTTTGTATAGTTTCTCTTATTTCCATTTGGCTTCATCGTTATCCTGCCGGGATTGATCTTCCACAACATGCTAATGTCTTTGCTATTTGGGCAAAGCTTCTTGACCCTGAAGAAGGTTATACCTTTTTCTATCGACTACATGCTTTCACTCCATATCTTTTGACTTATGCTTTTGCATATCCCTTCACCCTTCTTTTTGGGGCGTTGGCGGCGACTAAGATTGTACTTTCAGTAATTGCATTGGCGACCCCCTACTTATTGATGAGATGGCTACGCTATGTTGGAGGTGAGGTCTGGTGGTGCTTTTGGGGCTTCCTGCTTGTTTTTGGTTTTTCCTATTTTTGGGGATTTATATCTTTCTCGATGTCATTTCCGTTATTATTTATCTACTTGATTCAAGTAGAACGTTTAAGAGACGTGACCTGTAAAAGTTTAATCGCAACTTCCGTGATCTCTGTCCTACTTTTCTTTTGTCATGCAATCACATTTGGAGTGGCTTCATTGATTGGGGGGCTTCGCTCTTTTCGTAAAGGAGATAGGAGTTTTATTATACGAGGCCTACATTTACTTCCTTCAACTATACTTTTGCTCATATGGTTTCAAAATCGTCAAAAAGATGGGCAGGTATTATATGCAGAATGGCCTCCTAACCCATTCCGTATACTAACATTTTTTTCAGGTGTTTTTAGTGCAAACAGCTCATATTTGACAGTGATCATTGGCTTATTACTAGTGATATTAATGGTGATAATGGCTAGGCCTCAATTTACTAACAAGGCGGCACGTTTTCTGCCTCTTTTAATTGGCAGTCTAGGCTTTTTATTTTTACCCGAAACAATGGCGTCCACTTGGCTTGTGGGGACGCGTTTTGTTGTTTTTGTCCATGCCTTTATTCCTGTGGCCTTTACGCCGACTGTAACAGGGAGAAAGCTAACTTACATGCGCTGGACGACGGTGTCTATTGTCATGGCCTGTCTCCTAGCGCTCAATATTCGGTTGTTTGGCTTTAACCGTGAGTTGGTTGGTATGGATAAGGTCTCTTCATCCATGCCGTTAGGTTCGGATGTTCATGGATTGCTGGTTGACACAGGTTGGCATAGCCAATGGGTCGGCGATCTGCAGATGGGGCAAGTGATGGCATGGGTGACCGCAGAACGGGGGGGGATTTTAGAGAATGATCAAGCCCGCTATTTTCCCATTCCTATTCAGAGGAGGATTGATTACCCCTGGCAGTCGCACTATCGTTTCC
The DNA here is from genome assembly GCA_964555055.1 of uncultured Pseudomonadota bacterium. Classification (GTDB taxonomy): domain Bacteria; phylum UBA10199; class UBA10199; order JACPAL01. Next base: position 72,348 of record CAZKQW010000004.1, read on the forward strand.
TGTTGGCGAGAGGTCCTACGGAAAAGGCTCTTTCTATAGCATCAAGATTTGAACCCGAACCAAAAGTGGTGCAAAGGGCAGGCGATTGGATCCTCATAGAATCTAGCGCTTTGCCACTATCCTCGGGTGATTTAGACGCCATTCGCTATGGGCAACAATGGGGCGACTTACGGTCCAACCTCTCAGTCAATGGCGAACCGTTATCCGTCGCAGGCCAGCGTTATGCTACTGGCTTTGGATCTTGTCCCAAGTCAATCATTCAAGTGCGACCGAAAAAACAAGGACGATTTTTAGAGGGTAAAGTGGGTATCAATGATAATGAGAGTTCTATTGGGTACGCTATTTTTAAGATTTTGGATGGTAAAAAGCAGGTACTTTTTGAAAGTGGTGTTATGAGTACGGGTATGTCAGCAAAAGAATTTAAAGTGCCTCTGAAAGGTGAATTTTTGTTCCTTGTCGCAGAAGCTGGGCCAGGCATGGGTATTAACAATGCCTATGCGAATTGGCTTGATCTTTCTGTGAAATGACAATGTTGTTTAACCTGAAAATTATTTGGTAATTAGAACACTTTATGACCATGCCTTACCAGGCGGATGGTTGCACGTTTAAATTACATTTTTAGTTGTAAAAGCGCTTTTTGAGAGAGTTTGAAGTTTTTTTTGCGGTTCTTTTAGGATCGAACGAACGCAGCATGGTTTGTGTTTTTACGAAGTGAAGCGACGACCTCTTTACTTAGTTCAGGAAAGGTAAATCTCGATGGGAAAACCTCACGTTAATGCTCTGACATTGTTTTCTCGTGCGGCACTATTGCTTTACCTTGAAGGTTTTTCTTTGGGAATGGCTATATGGCTTCTGTTGAACAATCGTTTAGTGCTTCTCCAACAATTTGTCCTCCATAATCAATTGCCAGCTTTTTTTAGAAACCAACTGATGATTTTCATGACCTTAAGTGGGTTTTTCTTTTCTTTATTAATATTTATTGTGACATTTTTTAATAAAGAAACAGAAAGTCAGGACCATAAAGAGGTATGGTTTCGACATTCTTACCTTGTTTCTAAAAAATCCGCTCCATTACTTGTGTCTGGCTTAATACCGCTTATCTTTTATTGGAAACTATGGATCGATCGTGAGCTTATTTTTTTAATCCTCGTAAGTATTGTCGGGCTCACACTCCCTAGCCTCATCCATGTTTCTCTCAAAAATACATCAAATCGTTGGTTCGTATTCGTTAATTTTCTTTCAGAGACTTTTCAGTCTTTAAGTGGTTTCAGGGCATTCCCTCTTTTTTTGGTCGTTCTGGGAGTCGCAGGATATACCCTCTTCTTTAGTTATTTCACTATTGCCGCTCATCATAACCTGCGAACAATGGCTTTCGATATGGGTATTGAAAATAATCTCATGTGGAATCTCACCTTTAAATGGTTGCAAGGCGACCCTCTGACTCCACTTTTTAAAACGACTCCATTTGCCGGACCGAATGGTTCGACGCTTGGATGGCATACGACATTTATCGCATTTTTATTAGTCCCTTTTTATGCTTTATATCCGGATGTAGAAACACTGTTAGTCATTCAAGCTTTTTTGATTAGTGCCACAGCCATTCCTTTGTTTTTATGGGCTAGAATTCATATTAACGAAGGGTTGGCAGCCTTTCTAGGTATTGCCTATCTCTTTTATTCACCGGTTCATGGATCTAACCTATATGATTTTCACTGGCTTAATCTGGGACCATTTTTCATTGTGATGACCCTTTATTTTTTAGAGGCTAAAAAAGATATTTTAGGAGCTTTTTTTATTCTTCTAACTTTGGCTGTCAGAGAGGATGTGGCGCCTGCTGTAGCTATTATCGGGACTTATTTCTTGTTGTCGGGTCGACGGCCAAAATTGGGGTTAGCAATGGCTTTTATTGGTACGATCTATTTCTTATTCATAAAAATAATTTTTATGCCTTATATTGCTGGAAAGAATGCCTTTATCGATGCCTTTAAAGGCTTGCTTCCAGTAGGAGAAACGTCTTTTTTATCTGTCATGAAGACTGTAGTGGGTAATCCAGCCTTTACTTTAGGGACTCTCTTAGAGCAGCAAAAACTGATCTATCTTTTACACTTTTTCACACCTTTAGCTTTTATTCCTCTAATGACTCCTTGGTTCATACTTTTTTTTATTCCAGGATTTTTCTTTTCTTTACTTTCAACAGGCTATCTCCCCTTCATTCAACCCACTTTTCAATACACATCTCATTTTTGTTGTTATTTTTTTATCACTGCCGTCTTAGCCTTAAGCCAGCTTCGGAAAAAGACTCATGGGTATAGAAATATTGTTTCTTTGGTGCTTTCGTTGAGCGTCTGTTTGTTGACAACTAGCCAGATGTTCGGTGCTTTTTTTCAACGACAATATGTCAAAGGTGGCTTTGGAATCTTTCAATTTGAAACAACCCAAAATGATAGGGTTCGACGGGAATCAGTTAAGCAATTAATCCGTCAAATTCCTCCTACTGCTGCTGTAGCAGCCACCGGTTTTTTAAACCCTCAAGTTTCAAGTCGTGCAGATGCTTATGTTATTGTCATGTCTGATGCTGAATGGCTTTTGGTGGAAGTCCCCGCTGTTCTCAGGGAGCGTCCAGGGTTTAAAAATTTGTTCCAAGAACAAAACTTTGGAGTAGTTGATATACGACCGCCTTTTGCCTTGCTCAAAAAAGGTTATGATAAGGGTCAGAATGAAAAATTCCTGCAAATGTTGGGAAGTTAATTATGAGGATTGAAAAGTCTCCTTGGATTTAGCTTCAATTACGCGGACACAGACTTGAAACGTGATATCTCAAAAGACTATCATGTGCGTTTTATTTTATCCCGTCCGATGACTTCATGCGGCATATCCACTTTTTAGCTGCTATATAAACAGCTTCATCTAAAATATCTCGTTCCGCTGTTGTGTTCACCCGTCATTGCTTCACTAAAAAAACATAATCCAACCCGAAAAAATTCCCGGGAATGGCTTGGGGGTTTTTTCCCAGTGTTTCGACGGTCAGTGTGTTATCTCCCTTTTTCAGGTCAAAAAGACCTAAGTCAGGTTGTCTCCAAGAGAGTGAGGGAGCGTAACCGTCGAATGTGGTCGCGGCTTTGTCGTTCACGAAGAAGCGATGACGCCCGTAATCGGGAGCCATGGCGAGGTTCAGGTTGACCTGATAACGTCCGGCTTCCGCGACAGGAATATGAAGGGTGAGTTTGTCGCCCACCTCCGCGTGGTGCCAGAACAGGTGTTCGGCGCGTAGGCAGTTCGCGAGGCGTTGGGTTTCAGCGACGCCTCCCGTCGCTTCTCTCCTAAGAGTCTCTCCATCGATCGGGTCGAACATTTTTTCGCGGTCTCCAAGATCTCGCGGTGGGAGATCCTTCGGGTTGATATCTTCGGGTCCGGGGCTGCCGGGTTTCGCGTACCAGTAGATCGTGTGGGACCATGTGGGGTTCGTTGGCATCCAGTGCCAGATCTCCTGATCGAATGTCATTTGAGACGTATAAGGATAGGCGTCGAGTACGTACCAACGATTCAAGCTGATGTGTCCTCCGCTCGCGGGGCCATCCACGCGCGTTTGGGCGTGATAAGGCCTCACGAAAGGTTTATTATACCCGTAAGCGAATCCGTAATCATCTTCGGTGCCCGACCCGAACGTGCTCGGGAATGTTTCGCCGTCGACGAAGATCTTTTGGTCGCCTTCCCCCCACCAAATCAGGACTGGATTCGCGATGCCGTAAGAGGTCCCGACGACTTTGCCTTCACCTGTGGTATTTAAGATAGAAGTGTCGAAGGAAGGCCATGTCTCCCGGGTGACCGCCTTCCATTGGGCCCTCAGATGATAATCGCGCTCCGAAAACGGGCGAGGACCCACTCGGAGGTTTATCGCGATCTTGTAAGGAACTTTTCCGTGGTTGGTGAGCGAGAGATCCATGGATTTTTTGAAGGGCATGAGCAGCCGGCTGGTCATTTTACCCGACGCGTCGACCGTGAAGAAGAGATTCTGGTAAGAATTGATCCCCGGTGCCGATCCGAAAAAATCTCCCAGGGGCGTTAAAACGCTTCGCTCGCCGTCAAAAGCCATAAGAAGGGTGAGGGCTCGAAGCGCCTGATCGGCTCTTAATGGGTCTTCCCAAGATCCTTTCGTTTTTAAATCCGCCACTTGGGCATTCCATTCGTAGACGGCCTTTTCCCCTAAGATTTGAGGAAGAGCCAGGGTCTTTTGAGGAGCCACCACCGCTTCGTAATGGAGCCATTCCGCCTTTTGAGAAGGAGAAACGGGTGTGGGATCGGCAAAAGCCCGTCGGGCGTTTTCTTGAGAAGTGGTCCAGTGGTTGATGTTCCGGGGATCGAAAGTTTCCATTATGATGTCGGGAAGGTAGGATCGGTAGTTGATTTCGTAATAGAGGGAAATAGGGGCTTCCGTCTCCTGGAGCGAGATTTTCAGCGAGCGATGATAGGGGATGGGAAAATATAAATTCTTTCCCGTGCCGCTCGTGTAGGCGAAGGCAGAGTCGAAAGGCGCGATACGGCCGCCGAAGAGTTCGGTCAAAGGCGTTTCGATGCGGGGATTCTTTTCCCCGTCGAAGTAAAATTTGATGATACCGGCGGGATTGGCCGTCCAAAAACGCGTGACCGCGCCGGGTCCTTTCAGATCGGCTAAAACGTGTTCCCGATGCCCATTCACCGTTTCGGTCCTTATATACTGGCCGAGATCCGCATTATCGAACCAAGCGGATCCTCCTTCCCGGCTTTTGCGGCTATAACTGGACGCCATGGCCGTTTTATAAAAGGGAACGGGCCTCTGAGCCAAGGTTTCGAAGTCCGTCATCTCTGTGAGCAATGACGCGACCGTGATGTCGGGTACTTTCGGAGGCGTGCAGCCAATTCCGAAAAAGAACAAATATAGTAGGAGGATTTTTTTCATTTTTCTCTTATTGATTGTTGGATAAATTTTTTTAACCTATAGTGAAAGGCCATGTCTTCCATTTTATTGTCCATCGTCATTCCGATTTACAATGAAGCTTTAGTCATCGATGAGCTCGATACAAGACTCCAAGGTCTGCTGTCCACCATTCAGACGTCATTTCCCGGAAATATCGAAGTCATCTTCGTCGATGACGGTTCCCGTGACCACTCCTTGGATAGGTTGAAGGCTCTGGCACTAAGCGAGTCGCGGTACCGTGTCATATCTTTATCCCGAAACTTCGGCCACCAAAACGCGATCACCGCGGGTATGGATTACGCAACGGGAGAAGCCGTCGTGGTGATCGACGCCGACTTGCAGGATCCTCCGGAAACCATCATCGAGTTAATGGCCAAGTGGCGGGAAGGTTTCGATATCGTGTACGCGGTTCGGAGGGAAAGGGAAGGAGAAAGTCTTTTTAAGAGGGTTACAGCCAGTCTTTATTACCGCTTCATGCGAAAAATGGTCGGGATCCAATTCCCTTTGGATGCGGGCGACTTTCGTTTGATGAGCCGGCGGGTGGTCTTAACCCTCAATTCGCTTCGCGAGAGCAACCGGTTCATCCGCGGATTGGTGGCATGGATGGGATTTAAGAACGCTTCGGTCTTCTATAAAAGAGAAAAGCGCTTCGCGGGGGAGACGAAGTACCCTCTGAGAAAAATGATCAAATTCGCCTTCGATGGGATGACGAATTTTTCCACCGTGCCCCTGAGAGCGGCGACGTGGCTCGGGCTTTTTTCCGGATTGGTGGCCATGACGGCCGCGGGTTGGGCTTTGTATGAAAAATTCTTCGGGGAAGGCGTCGTTCAAGGGTGGACGACGATCATGTTGGCGGTCGCTTTGGGATCTTCGGCCCAACTGCTCATGATCGGTATTTTAGGCGAATATATCGGTAGGATATTTGATGAAGTGAAAAAACGGCCTCTGTATTTGGTCCAGGAAGAACTCAATGTGGTGTCTAAGAATGATCCATCCATCGAACGAAAATAAACTTACGCTGTGGTCACGCTCTCTCGCTCTTTTATTCCTTCAGGGATTGTCCTTGGGGATGGCGGTTTGGTTGTTCGCCCATAATAGGGTCGTGCTTTTAAAGCCTTATATCAACGGCAATCAGATGCCGTCGCCGCTCAGAAGCCAATTATTGGTATTCATGGTCGCAGGTGGACTTTTATGGGTGATGATTTCCGTGCTGCGTGTCCTGAGAGGTGGGCAGGCGAAGGAAAAACATTTGGAGACCTGGGCCTTACGGTTTGCCCCATTAGCGGCTTCGGGCTTCATCCCCCTTATTTTTTTCTGGAAGATTTGGGTAGACCAGGAGTTGACCTTTCTCTTGTTAGTGGGAATTCTGGGCTTATGGATCCCGCGCTTGATCGAAATTTCATTGGGGACTTTTTCCAATCAACCTTGGTCGTGCCTCGATTTCGTTTCAGAACTTTTGAAGTCCCATCGCTTGACGAAATCCTTGCCGTTAACCCTGGTATTGGCGGGAGTGATTTTCTATACTTTATTTTTCAGCTATTTCACCATTCTAGCCCACCATGGTTTGAGAACGGCCGATTACGACATGGGTATTGAAAACAATCTCATGTGGAATTTGACTTTTAAATGGTTGGCTGGAGACCCTCATACGCCTTTGTTTAAGACGACTCCTTTCGCGGGCCCTAATGGTTCTACCCTCGGGTGGCATACGACCTTCATCGCCTTTTTGTTGACGCCTTTTTACGCTCTTTATCCCGATTCAGAAACTTTGTTGGTGCTTCAGTCCCTGCTAATTGCTCTAACGGCTTTGCCTTTATTCCTTTGGGCCAAACTCTACCTCAACGAGTGGTTAGCGGCTCTGTTGGCCATGCTTTATCTCTTATTTTCACCCGTTCACGGATCCAACCTCTACGACTTCCACTGGCTCAATTTGGGGCCTGTCTTTGTCATGACGATGTTCTATTTCCTGGAGGCCAAGAAGGACTTCCGGGGGGCTCTCTTCATCCTCTTGACCTTGGCCGTCCGCGAGGACGTCGCCCCGGCGGTCAGCATCGTCGGTACGTACTTCCTGCTTTCGGGAAGGCGCCCGCGGCTGGGGTTTGGGATGGCGCTCTTAGGCGTCGTTTACTTCGTTTATATCAAACTCGTCTTCATGCCTCACGTCGCGGGACACAGCGCCTTCATCGACGCCTTCAAAGGCCTTTTGCCCCCCGGAGAAACGACATTTACGTCCGTCATGAAGACAGTGATGGGAAACCCTGGCTTCACTTTGACCACTCTATTAGAGAAGCAGAAGATCATTTATTTGCTGCATTTTTTGAGCCCATTGGTCTTCATGCCGTTTTACACGGGATGGACGGTTTTATTTTTGTTGCCCGGTTTTTTCTTCTCCGTCCTATCTACGGGTTATAGACCGTTCATCATGCCGACGTTTCAATATGTTTCCCATCTGCACTTTTATTTTTTCATCGTCACTATTTTGGTTTTTCACCGCTTCATGAGTTCGAAGGGGGGACGTCACCGTGTTTTCTCCAAAACCATTGTCATAGGGATATGCCTCTTGGCGTGCAGTCAAATGTACGGGGCTTTTTTCCAGCGTGAGCAGGTAAGGGGTGGTTTTGGCTTCTTTCAGTTCGGCCTAAATGCGAATGATCGGATCCGGCACGAGTCGGTAATGGCTCTCGTAAAGAAAATTCCCGTCGGTGATAAAGCTTCCGCGACTAAAATGCTGAATGCGCAGATCTCCAGTCGGGCTGACGCTTACACGATGGTAGGGGGAGTTTACGACGCCGATTGGATGCTGGTAGAGGTCCCGAACATCAATTGGGAGAGGCCGGGATTCCGGGATTTGGTCGTGCGTGAGGACTTCGGCGTCGTCGAGATCCGAGCGCCGTTCGTCCTTTTGAAGAGGCATTACGACAAGAGTCAAAACGACAGATTATACCAGATGCTGGGAGGCTGAATGGCCGCGGGATCCGAAAAGAAAACGTGCACGGTTTGTGGGGGTGCCGCTCTTCCCCTGCCCATGGAGCATCCGGAGGCCAGCCTTTACCGTTGCACGGCCTGCCGGCATTGCTTCACGGATATTAGCTCGATCCGCGAGCCCGAGACTTATGGGGCGGATTATTACGAAGTGGCCCATAAGAATTGGTTCGAACACCCGAACTTCGCCCTCTTTCGAAAGATCGAAGCGATGATCCTGCGCTACACCGGTCCGGAAGCGTCCGTCCTGGACGTTGGCTGCGGGCGCGGGGATTTATTGAAATATCTCCAGTCGAAGCGTCCGTCCCTACGGCTCACGGGGATCGACCTCTCCGACGTTCCCCAACTGCCCGGCATCACGATGCTGCGGAAGGATTTCCTGAAGGAGGATTTCGGCCGTAAGTTCGACGTCGTGACGAGCCTCGCGGCCATCGAGCACGTCGAAGACGTCCAAATCTTCGCCCAAAAGATCGGGGATTTGTGCGCGGATCGGGGCGTGATCGTGGTCATGACCAATAATGAAAGCGGATTGATCTACGGGATCGCGAGGGCCCTGTACGGCGTCGGTGTCAAAGGCCCCTTTAACCGCCTCTACAGCAAGCATCATTTGAATCACTTCGGCGTCGAATCCCTGAAGGTCCTTTTCGAAAGGCAGGGTTTCGAGATCCTCAAAACCCTCCACCATAGCTTTCCCCTACGCGCCGTGGACATTCCCGTGGCTTCGAAAGGGGCGGATCTTATCCTCCGCGGCGCCGTGGCCGGGATGTTCATGATAGGGCAAGCGCTCGAGATGGATTTCATGCAGACGATCGTCTGCCGCAAAAAACCCTGAGTCCGCCCGGCGTTTCCACCTTGACCCACTCAGGGATCGCGGGTACCAAAGCGCTTTCCATGAAGAAACTCGCTGTCCTCATACTCGCCGCGGGGAAGGGTGAAAGGATGCGTTCCGACCGGCCGAAAGTCCTTCATCCGGTTTTGGGAAAGCCTTTATTGGGCCACGTGCTTGCGGCCGGGAAGTCCCTCGATCCCCAAAAAATCGTCGTCGTCGTCGGCCACCGCTCCGAGGATGTCCGGAAAGCGTTCGAGCGCGAAGCGTCCGTGGAGTGGGTGTTTCAAGATCAGCAGCTCGGGACGGCGCACGCGGTCTTGTGCGCGGAAAAAGCCCTCCAAGACTTCGACGGAGAGGTGTTGATCCTCTATGGCGATGCCCCTTTATTGCGCGCGGAAACCCTCAAAAAAATGAGGGCTGAGGCGAGTGATCAGAATGCCGACCTTTTGCTCGCGACCGCCCACTTCCAAGAACCCACCGGTTATGGACGAATTCTACGGGACTCCCAGGGCCGTATCCGGGAAATCGTCGAGGAGAAGGAGGCTTCGCCGGACGAGAAGCGGGTAAATGAAGTTAACCCCGGCATTTACTTGTTAGGCGCTTCCCTGCTGCATGCCTTGAAGAAGATCGAAAAAAGCGTCGTGAAGGGCGAGTATTACCTCACGGACATCGTGGTCGAGGCCCTAAAACAGAAGAAAAACGTCGCGACCCATCTCGTGGCGGATGAGGACGAAGTGAAGGGGATCAACACGAAATCCCAGCTCGCGGAAGCCTCTCGGATCCTGCAAAAGCGCATCAACGAAGAATGGATGTCCCTCGGCGTGGAATTCATTTCGCCGGAGACGACGTTTATCGAATCGACCGTCGTGTTGGAGCCGGACGTCAGGCTCCATCCGGGCGTGGTCGTCACAGGGCGTTCGAAGATCGCCCGCGGCGCCGAGATCCTGGCGTATTCGGTGATCGAAGACAGCGACGTCGGGAGCGGCGCGCGGATCGGGCCTTTCGCGCACTTGAGGCCCCAGAGCGTCGTCGGCGAAGAGGCCCACGTGGGTAACTTCGTGGAGCTGAAGAAGACAATCTTGGGGAAAGGCTCCAAGGCGAACCATCTGGCTTATCTGGGCGATGCCGTCATCGGCGAGAAGGCCAATATCGGCGCGGGCACGATCACGTGCAATTACGACGGAGAGAAGAAGTTCCAGACCCTCATCGAAGACGGCGCCTTTATCGGGAGCGACACGCAGTTGGTGGCTCCGGTCAAAGTCGGCAAAAAAGCCTACGTGGGCTCCGGGACGACGGTGACGAAAGACGTGCCCGACGGGGCTTTGGCCCTTTCGCGCGTCGAGCAGAAGAACATTCCCGGTTGGAAGAAGAGGACGAAATAAATCATGTGCGGCATCGTCGGTTACATCGGGGATCGGGAAGCCACGGAAGTCTTGATCGACGGTCTGCGGCGCTTGGAGTACCGAGGGTATGATTCCGCCGGCGTCGCGGTTTTGGAAGGGGAAGGTCGCTCCATCCATACCGCCCGCGCCGAAGGAAAGCTCAAGGAACTCGAAAAAAAGATCGCGAAGGAGCCGTTAACCGGGAAAACCGGGATCGGGCATACGCGCTGGGCCACGCACGGGCGCCCTTCAGAAACTAACGCCCACCCGCACCGCGCGGGGGATGTCGTCCTCGTCCATAACGGCATCATCGAAAACCACCAAAAGCTCCGGGCTTATTTGGCGAAGAAAGGGCATACGTTCAAGTCGGAGACGGATTCGGAAATCGCCGCTCAATTGATCCAGCAGCGGCTGTTCGATGGCCTTTCTATGGAGAACGCATTCCGAAAAGCCCTCTCCGAGATCGAAGGGTCTTATGCCTTGGTGGTGATGAACCAAAAGGAACCCGACTGCCTCTACGTGGCGCGCAACGGCAGTCCGCTTGTCTTGGGAATGGGAAAGAACGAGAATTTCGTCGCTTCCGATATCGCCGCTCTCATCCATTACACGAAAAAAGTCGTCTTCTTGGAAGATAAGGATTTCGGTGTCGTCACGCGCGAAGGCGTGCGGATTTTCGAAGAATCCGGACGCGTCGCGAAGCGTCCCGTCAAAACGGTGACGTGGAGCCGGACCACGGCGGAGAAGGGCGGTTATAAGCACTTCATGCTGAAGGAAATCTTCGAGCAGCCGCAAGTGGTGGCGGACACCCTTTTGGGTCGCATCAGTGAAAAGCAGCAGAAAATTATCCTCGAGAACGTCGACTCCCTCTTCGGCGCGAAGAACCGTCCCATTCCCTTCGACAAGATCTTTATCGTCGCCTGCGGCACCTCCTACCATTCGGGTTTGGTCGGGAAATACCTCATCGAAGAGATGTCCCGCCTATCGATCCAGGTCGATCTGGCTTCCGAGTTCCGCTACCGGAACCCTCTCATTGATAAGAGAACCTTGATCATCGGCATCAGTCAGTCCGGCGAGACGGCCGATACGCTCGCGGCGATGGCGGACGCGAAGAGAAAGGGCGCGAAACTCCTCTCGATCTGCAACGTCATCGAATCGTCGATCCCGCGTCTTTCCCACGCCACGCTGTACACTCGGGCCGGCCCGGAGATCGGCGTCGCCTCGACGAAGGCCTTCACGACGCAGCTGACGGTGCTCTTGTTGTTGGCCCTGTATTTGGGGAACCGGACGAAAGCATTGGCGACGAAGGATTTCCAGGCGGCTTTGAAGGAGCTCGTGAAGCTGCCCGACCGCTTGGAGAGGATTTTGAAGAGTGCCGACGAGGTCGCGTCGATCGCCGTCCGGCATAATAAACGCTCCAGCTGCCTTTATTTGGCGCGCGGGGCCAACTTTCCGATCGCCCTCGAGGGGGCCCTGAAGCTGAAGGAAATTTCCTACATCCACGCGGAAGGTTACGCGGCCGGCGAGATGAAGCACGGCCCCATCGCCTTGATCGACGAGGGTATGCCGGTGGTCGTCGTGATCCCGCAGGACCACGTCTACGAAAAAGTGCTGTCCAACATCGAGGAAGTGAGGGCCCGCGGCGCCTGCGTCATCGCCATCGGGAATACCGGCGACAAGATCCTCCCGCAAAAGGCCCAAGAAGTCATCCTCGTCCCCAAAGCCCCCTGGTACCTGACGCCCATCCTCATGTCCGTCCCTCTCCAGCTCTTGGCCTACCACATCGCCGACAAGAAGGGTACGGACGTGGACCAGCCGCGTAATTTAGCCAAGAGCGTGACAGTAGAATAATTTATGAGGGGTTTGGGGAGAGTCTCTTTCCCCGATGCAAGCGAACATTGGCTTTGCCAATGTGAGCGAACTGACCAGCCGCGTAATTTAGCCAAGAGCGTCACGGTTGAATAGAAAGATGCCTTTGAAAAGGTCCTTCGAGCTGCCCTGAGGCCAAAAGCGCTGAGAGGTAAGCCAGATCATCCGTCATGGAACGGTCTTCATCCATAAAAGCCACTCCGTTTCGAACTTCTTTTAACACGCTTTCTAGGTAGCGCGTCGTCCTCAACCCCTCATCCGTGCCTTTGATCAGGTCGATGCCTTGAGCCGCTGTGGCCAGTCCCAGGGCTAAGGTGTCTTGAAGTAATTTGACGACCTCCCCCAATTTTCTAGAGGCTATAGGTCCCATGCTTACGTGATCTTCCGTATATCCTGCGGTAGGTAGCGAGTGAACGCTAGCCGGCCCTGCTAACGTGCGCGCTTCGGCCGCCAAAGCGGCCGCCACCACATCCAGCATCATCATGCCGCTCTGAATGCCCGCGTTTTCCGGACAAGCCACCAAAAAGGCGGGGAGTCCCGTCATCCGCGTGTTCGTTAAAAGGGCGGCGATTTGGGATTGGTGGAGATTAATGGCCGTAACCAATGAGGCCGCGATAAAGTCAGCGGCCATGGCCACAGGCATTCCATGAAAGTTGCCTCCGCTAAAGACACCGCTTTCCGTGATGATAGGGTTGTCGGTCACGGCATTTATCTCGGCGGAAAATACGTTTCCCTGGTCGGTTAAGCAGGCGAGAACAGCGCCCAGTACCTGGGGAGCGCACCGTAAATGGTAAGGATCTTGGACTTTTTGGCAGTGAACATGGCTCTGGCCGATGGGGCTTGGTCGTCCATGCTCCATTAAAAGATCTCTCAAGATTCTCGCGGATTTTATCTGACCATCTTGGCGCCTGGCTTCGTGGATGGAGGGATGGTAGGCTGCAGCCGTTCCCCTCTCAGCTTCCAGGACGAGCGCCGTTACTATGTGGCTCACCTGGAGGAGATGCCGTGCGTGTTCCCATTGAAGCAGGCCCACGGCTGTGATGAATTGGGTGCCATTGATGAGGGCTAGGCCTTCTTTGGCTTTTAGGTTTAAGGGCCTTAATCCGGTACTGCGAAGCGCCTCCGCGGCGCTCATTTCCTTTCCATGTAATCGAACCCGTCCTTCACCCGTGAGGGCCTGGGCGATTTGAGAGAGTGGGACAAGATCCCCGCTGGCTCCTACGGAACCCTTCTCCGAGACGATGGGATGAATGCCGCGATTTAAGAAGGCGACGAGTTGTTCGATCACCTCGGGACGCACCCCGGACTTGGCTTGAACGAGGGAGGCGGCCCTTAAAAGCATCATGGCCCTTACGTAATCATCCTCGATGGGATTCCCGACTCCGGCGGCGTGCGAACGGATCAAGTTTGTTTGGAGCCGCTCCAGGTCTGAAGCGGATATCCTGACGTGGGCGTTCGACCCAAAACCCGTATTGATGCCATAAGCCGCTGGAGCCTCCGGCTTTAAGTACTCCTCCACGATAAGGCGATTCCTTGCGACGCGCTCGCGGGCTTCAGGGTCGAGGATCACCCGGCGTCCATGACGAGCGACATCGATAACTTCCTCGGCCGTTAAATCCTGACGACCTAAAGCCACGGGAGCCTGGTGTCTTCTAGGGTTCATGAGCGTTGAAAGGGCGTCGGCTGTGGATACAAGGGGAATTCCATGACGACTCGAAAGATGCCTTAAGGCGATCTGTTGGGGAAGGCTGAGATCTTCTTTGCAAGCCCGTATGATTGCCTTAAGCCCTCTTTTGTCGGCTAGGGCTTTTGCTCTCAGTTGTTCCGTCAATTGGCCACTATCGCAATAAGTGCTTATTTGCTCTTGGACGATTCGGGTGTTCAGCACCCCAGCGAGAGCAGGATTTGAATGGGTAATGGCTCCTGAAATAGCCAGCATGGCCTGTGCGGCGTCAAAAGAATTGTTGGGCACCCTGACAACCGGCGCATAAAAACCATAAGCCATAAGAACTCCTTTAATTAGGAGTCTTAGTCGTCGCAGGTGATAAATGGTTGCGTTTTTTCGTAAGGAACGGATGGGAACCGGCCGAGGAACCTGGCTAAAAGCATGACCGTGGAGTCATTATTTCTTCTCGAATATTTTTAGAAATTCCGTAGGAGACGCTATTTTTAAGTTTGCTGGAGGCTTGCCGAAATCCTTCCTATTCCCCGTGACGATCGCTTCTGCCCTTCCCGAGAGAGCGACTTCTAAGAAGGGAAGGTCGTCTTCGTCCGGCAAAAGGATAGAGGAAGGGTCCGAGACGATGAAAGCTCCAAAACGATCCAAAAAAGCGATGACGTCGTCCACCGGCGCTTCATCGAAGCCGAACTTCGGCCTTTGTAGGACTTCACGGTATTCGAATAAAATACGGTCGTCGACGAGCGCTTCCAGGCGCCCTAAGACGACCAGGTCTAATACTTTGGCGGATGTGCTTTGCGAGTTCAGAAGCGCTGACACCAGCACGTTTGTGTCTAAGACAATCTTCACTTCCTATGTCCTTGGCGTCCCCGGCGCGTTTTTCGGATCTCTTCCCCGATCTCTTCCTCTGAGATCGCGTAAGTCCCTTTTTGCACCGAATTTTGTCTTAACTTACGGATAGCCCATTCCCCGCGCGTGCGGCGGACGGCGGCCAGGATCGCCTCTAAGTTGCTCCCGGTGATCTCGGAAATAAGGGCCATCGGCTTGCCGTTGGAGGTGATGACCAACTCCTTTTCCTGTCCCAATTTCTCCCAGACCCGACCGGTGTTCACCCGTAAATCCCTCACATTGACGAATTCCATAAGAGCTCCTTTTTATTATCCAAAAGAGTAACAAAAAGATACCAATTGAGGCAACAAAAGATGCGACTTGATCCTGATGTGGGATCGTATCTTTGAACATCCGCCTTGCTTTCGGAATTTCGACATCCTCTATTGCCCGCTTCCGAATTTTTTCGTATCATTTCCTGTAGATGCTTACATCCCACGTCTTGATTCTTAACCGTTCGTACCTTCCGATCCACATCACCACCTTGAAGCGCGCTTTGATCCTCTTGTATCAAGGGGTCGCGAAGGCGATCGACGACCAGTACGCGGCCTTCGATTTCCAGAGTTGGAGCGAGCTCTCCGTCGCGGCGCATCATGAAAAGGTGGGGTTGGTGGATCGGATGATCCGGATTCCCCGGGTGATCCTGCTGACGACCTACAATCGCGTGCCGAGCCGCCATGTCCAGTTTTCGCGGTTCAATATCTACTTGAGGGACGGAAACGTCTGCCAATTTTGCGGGAAGAAATTCTCCCGCTCCGAGCTTAACCTCGACCACGTGGTGCCGCGCTCGCGCGGCGGGAAGACGAGCTGGGAGAACGTCGTCACGAGCTGCATCCCCTGCAACCACCGCAAGGGAGGCCGCACGCCCGAGGAAGCCGGCATCAAACTCATCCGTCCCCCCGTCCGTCCCCATTGGACGCCGTTCACGGAGATGACGCTGCGCGAGGTCCAATTCGAGGCCTGGAAACCTTACTTCAACATCGTGGATTTCAGTTATTGGAATCTGGAGTTGAGGGAGGAGTGAGGTAGTCTCTTAAAAGTCCCTATATTTCCGAATCATTTCCATCACGGGAAGGACTTCGACTCCCGAGGCCAGTTTGCGCGGTTGTCGGTCCGTTAGGGAGCAGACAAGCAAGGGTGTTTTGGGGAAGCGCCTTTTAAAAGCGTCGACCGTACCGGCGGAGATGTCGGTTCTTCCCGATTTGCACTCGATGGCTAAAAGCGGGCCTCGGCCTCCTTCGACGAGGAAGTCGATCTCGTGCGGCCCGATCCTCCAAAAGCTGAAGACGTGCTCTTTTCTCAGATAATCCCGGATACGGACCAGCTCGCGAAAAAACCATGTCTCGAAAAGACTCCCTTGCTCTGCCGGGGTCGGAGGATCGGAAAGTCGGTTTTGGATCGCGCGAACGACTCCCGGATCGAAGAAATAAAACTTGGGCCGAGCCTTTTTCCTTTCGCTGCGATCGAAGGGCCAAAGGAATTCTCCGATGAGCGTGTCCTCCAATATCGTATAATATTCCTTCACCGTGCTCATCGGAACGGAGCTTTCACGGGAAATGTGGGCGTATTCGATAATCTGTCCGTTGCATTGGGCGGCGATGGAGAGGAATCGATGGAAAGGGCCGATGCGACGCACAACGGCCTCCGCTTGGACTTCCTCGCGGACATAGATTCCGGCGTAACTCCTGAGGGTTTGACGGACGTCTTCCTCGTTTTTTCGGGAGAGGCCTTCCACGATATGAGGTAGGGAGCCGAAAGATAAGATTTGATGGAGCGTGGCATGCTGCCCAATCTCGGAAAGGGATAAAGGGTGAAGCCTTAGATCGAGGGCGCGCCCCCCCAGCAGATTGGCGGCCCCTTTTTTCAGTTTGCGGGCGCTCGATCCGGAAAGGAGGAAGCGAAGCTTTTTTTGGTCGATCGCCTTCTGCACATAGTTGAGCAGTTCGGGGATTTTTTGGATCTCATCGATGATCACGAGCGAACGATCGGGAATAGCTTCGATCTGCTCCCAAAATAATCTGGGGTTGGCTTTGACGGAGGTCTCGTAATCGTAGTCCAGTAGGTCGAAATAATGTCTCGCCTTTAGCGATCTGAGAAGCGTCGTCTTTCCGGTCTGGCGAGGCCCGAAGAGAAACGCGGAACGCTGCGTTCGGTTCAGTTCCAACTCCCGATGGATTTCAAAGGGGGTCATTTTTACATAATAACAATTAAATGTTATTTATCAATATTAAATAACAATTATACGTTATGAAATATCCATGGGTTGATTTGACGAGTGTCTGCGCCGCCGACATGAAACGGATCCCCGGCGCGCCCGCATTGGACACCGTTCACGGAAATGACGCTGCGCGAGGTCCAGTTCGAGGCCTGGAAGCCTTACTTCAACATCGTGGATTTCAGTTATTAGAATCTGGAGTTGAGGGAGGAGTAGATTCCGAGTAACCTTTATTATTTACAGGCAGCAAGCCATCTAGGAGCCATAGATGGATCTAAATTTAAGACGATGCCTTGCTGAGCCAATTCTCGAAAATACCTGGAAGTTCCTTTAAAGCTCCTTAAGAGTGCAGCATTAACTTGAATGGAACCTTCATCTATGGCTTGGACAGGGATAAGGAAAATGCGGGTTCCTTTTATCTTAGAGGGTAGAGCCCAATGGAGGTAAGCATCTAAAATACATCCCTGCTTGCCTTGCACCAAGTCATAATCGAAAACATGAAAAAATTTCTCGCCCTTTACCACTAGAGCCGCGTGAGGCAGAGCCCCGGTATCTTTGTAAGGGAATATATCCCTGTTTGCTTTAAGCGAAGTATTCAATAATAGGACATAAATTCTTGCCGATAGAGTGGGAGCTATGAATTTCGCGTGCCGCGCCAATTTTAAGGAATTGCTAAAGCATCTATCTTCGACATGCCAATCATGGTTGTATTGCTGGCTGGAAACGTTCAGGTGCGTCGCGGCAACTAATTTTCTCCAATCCGTGATATCATCGTCGTCTCCGAAGACCTCATTCAATGCGGGATTTATTAAGGCTAACTGTCTTAATCGTTGTTCTTCTGCCGCATTACCGTTGCTCAATGATTCGCCGGTTTTATGGAAATGAGCTCTACCGCCCAAAATTCTCCCGAGTCTTACTGCCTCATCTCTTCCGATCAATCCACCTGAAACCAAGGCGGATTGATAGCTACGGGCAGAAGGTACGATCTCAATAGGAGGAAGGTTGCTGGGCAATTGGTGATTGTATCTCCTATAAGCGAAGAATTCAGCTGTCGTGATGGGCATTGTTTTCCCTTTTTCACGCTTATCGATGATTGGTCGAATAAGTTGCGCGGACTTGCTGATTTTGAGTTTACTGAAGTTGAATATCCATAAAGTAAAAGCGGGTATATCCGAATCTTTGGAATTGAAGCGGAGAATCTTCTGCTATAAAGCGCACGCCCTATGCAAATGAACCCCGAACAACTCGAGGCCGTCCACCATCTCGACGGGCCGCTTTTGATCCTGGCGGGCGCCGGCAGCGGCAAGACGCGCGTGATCACGCAGCGCATCGCGCACATGATCCGCGAATGCGGCATTCCGCCGCGGAACATCCTCGCGGTGACCTTCACGAACAAGGCGGCCGACGA
Source organism: uncultured Pseudomonadota bacterium (assembly GCA_964555055.1). GTDB lineage: Bacteria > UBA10199 > UBA10199 > JACPAL01. Next base: position 90,550 of record CAZKQW010000004.1, read on the forward strand.
GATGAAGCATCGGGTGGGGCAGACGCTCGGGAGCCGCGCCTACGAGACGTTCATTTCGACGTTTCACTCTCTGTGCGTGCGCATCCTGCGCGCCTCTTTGTCGGAGACGCAGAGGCAGTTCGTGATCTACGACGACGGCGACTCCACGACGTTGATCAAGGAAGCCCTCGAGGAGCTGAAGCTCGACGAGAAGAGCTTCAACCCCAAGGCCATCAACGGACGCATCCAATCCGCGAAGAACGAGATCATCACGCCGGCCCAATACGCGACAAACGCCAGCGACTACTTCGAGTCCAAGGTGGCGGATATTTACGCCCTCTACGAAAAGAAGCTGGCGCAGAACAATGCCTTGGATTTCGGCGATTTGATCTTCAAGACCGTCCTTCTCTTCCGCGAGAGGCCGGACATCTTGGAGAATTACCGGGGGCTTTGGAAGTACATCATGATCGACGAGTACCAGGACACGAACAAGGCCCAGTACGTCCTCACGCGCCTCCTCGCCGAGCCGTTGAAGAACCTCTGCGTGGTGGGGGACGACGATCAATGCCTTATAGGCAATAGTCGCATCACAATGAAAGACGGGAAGTCGAAGCTCATCAAAAATGTCCAGGTGGGCGATGAAGTCATGGCCTGTTATGGGAGTGGTGATTTTCGGCCCGCGCATGTGACGAAAACTTTCGTGAAGAAATACCGGGGACCGGGCGTCATTATTGAACTCGAGTCGGGTCGTAAGCTGACCAGTACGCCGGAACACACTCATTTCGCGGGATATCGGTTAGGACGGGTCCCGCAAACTTATTTTACCTATCTCATGCATAAAAAAGGCCTGGGGTGGCGCTTAGGAACATCTCAAGTTTATACGGCCGGGCAGAAAAAGCCGATGGTGGGATTTGCTCAACGATCTCTCCATGAACACGCCGATGCTTTGTGGGTTGTCGGTACCCATTCTAATGAAAATGACGCGCGGACCGAGGAGTATATCCTATCTCTCAAATACGCTTTACCCACGCTGCCTTTTACCCCGAGAAAAGGAAAGGCAGTGAATGGCTTAGTGCATGATTCTCGCTATATTTCACGCATATTCAATGCATTCGATACGGAAAGCAGTGCCCGCCAATTATTGTCGGATAAGAGTTTGTCTCATGAACACCCGCATCATAGGCCGCGTTCTCGGAATGCGAAACGGCGTAATGTCGTCGTCACTCTCTGCGGAGATAGACGCGCCCGTACTCCTATGCACCGTATCTCGATCGTGGGCAACGACGAGGCGGGGCGTGAAGAACTAAAAAAACTCGGATTTTCGGTCCGTCAGGCTAAGAAAAACTCAAGAAGTTGGCGGTTTGAAAGTTGTTATAAGGACTTTGCGGAAGTGGAACGTTTGCTTCAGTTGCTGAGAAGGGCTTTTGAAATAGAGGTTTTTTTCATGGCTCGGTTCGGTAAAGCTTCAAAAGAAAAATTCACCAACTCGCTTCCCTTTTTGCCCGCATCTTCCGTTCTTCCTGGGATGATCATGTTTGATGGAAAAGGTGATTACGATGTGGTGAGGGGTGTTAGAAGAATCGAGATGAACGAGAAAGTGTATGATTTGAATGTCGAGCATACGCATAACTTCATTGCCAACGGCATCATCACTCACAATTCCATCTACCGATGGCGTGGCGCGGACATCCAGAACATCCTGAACTTCGAGCATGATTTCCCCGGCTGCAAGGTGATCCGCCTCGAACAGAACTACCGTTCGACGCAGACGATCCTGAAGCTCGCGAACGCCGTCATCTCCAAGAACAAGGAGCGGAAGGGAAAGAACCTCTGGACCGACAATAGCCACGGGGACCGGGCGTATATTTATTACGCCCAGGACGAGCGCGACGAGGCTCGGTTCGTGGTGGGAGAGATCCAGAAAATCAACCAAGCGGCCGGCGTTAAATACAGCGACATGGCCATCTTCTACAGGACTAACGCTCAGTCGCGCGTCTTCGAAGAGGAGTTGAGGCGCCAGCGCGTGCCTTATACGATCTTCGGCGGCGTGAAATTCTACGATCGGAAGGAAATCAAGGACGTCATCTCCTACCTGCGCGTGATCGTGAACCCGAAGGACTCGCTCAACCTGAAGCGAATCATCAACGTCCCCGCACGCGGCCTCGGGGACAAGGCCGTGAGCCACCTAGAGTATTTTTCTAGCGACCACGACGCGCCCCTCTACGAGGCCCTCTCCCACATCGACGATCTGCCGGGCGTGACGGCCCTGGCCCGGAATAAGCTGAGGGCCTTCCATCAAGTGATGGAAGGGCTAAAGGCGCACTTGAATGAGAACCCCCATCTCGTGGCGGGCCTCCTGAAAAAAGTCATGGAGGATTCGGGTTATTTCGAGATGCTCCAGAAGGAACGAACGACGGAATCCGAAAGCCGCTTGGAAAACCTCCAGGAATTTTTGACCGTTGCCGAGGAGTTCGAAAAATCTAACGAAGCCCCGACCCTAGCCCTTTTCCTCGATCAATTGGCCTTGGTGGGCCAGACCGACACGTACGATCCGGAAAAAGGCGTTTTACCCATGATGACCCTGCATTTGGCGAAGGGGCTTGAGTTTCCTTTCGTGTTCCTGGTGGGGATGGAGGAGGGGCTTTTCCCCCATTCCCGTTCCTTGGACGTCTGGGAAGAGATGGAGGAGGAGCGGCGCATCTGCTACGTGGGCATCACGCGGGCGCGCGAACGGCTCTACATGAGCCTCGCCCAAAGGCGCCATCTGTACGGAGGCGACCAGTTTAACCCGCCGTCGCGTTTTCTCGAGGAGATGCCGGGCGATCTGGTGGAAAGGCACGAAGCCCAGCCGTCCTTCTCCGCGGGCCGAGGTTTCGGCCGTCGCCGTTTCGACGAGGACGACGTCGCCGATTTTTCGCCGTCCTATGATTTTGACCAACGGTCGTTTGAAGATAGGGGCGAGGACCAAAAATCCCCTTACCGCATCGGAGCCCAAGTCTCCCACCCCGCCTTCGGACGCGGCGTGATCAAGCGCAGCGAAGGGAAGGGCGAGCAAGAGAAGGTGACCGTCTATTTCAACAACGGTCAGGTGAAGACGCTGATGGTAAAGTTTGCGAATTTGGCCGTTGAGTGAGGCCAGGCCTAAGGATGCGCCGCCGTGTTGGCCGCGGCATGATCGAGCCTGGAGAGGATCCCTTTCATCGCCGCATCATGGATCAAGAAAGGTTCATGGGCGATGACCCATTCGGCCAGGACTTGCCTTAACCGATCGGCGTCGCCGTCGGTTTGATGGACGAGGCATAGGAAGTGCCGCCAAGCCCAAGGGGCTTTCGACTTCGCCTTCAGCAACGCGAGGGCGATATCCAAGACATAGCTGGGTTTATCGCCCAAAAGCAGCATCTTCTCCCTGAAACCATCATACCAAAGCCCCGCTCTTTGGGCCGGAGGAATTTCCGTCCATGTCCTGACGGCGTATCCGATGCCGGCTTTCTCCAAGGCGACCGTCTCACCGGTGACCATATCCGTGAAAGAACCTTCCTTGCGTCTCTCTTGCTTGCGGTACTTCGAAACGGCATCGCGGATTTTATTCCCCTCTTCGTTGGGAAGCGCGAAATAAGTACGGGTCGGCGTTTGGAGGCAAAAAGCGTTTTCCCAAAGATCCTTCCACGTGTCCGGGGAGGCGACGCCGAGTCCCTCGGCTAAGATCCTTCTTTTTGCACGCACGAGGGTAGGCACCTCAAAATCGGGGGTTTTCTCGAGGATTTTCGGCCAAACGAGATCGAAAGACACCAGGCCCATGACTTTTTGCAGATTGAGGGCCAAGGAAAAATCCATGGCGGCAAGGGCATCCGAAAAAACCGCGTTTAAATAGAGCATGAGATCGAAGAGGTTGATGCCTGCCGCGAAAGTATGGCCATTGTATTCGGGAGATAGCCTAAGCCGGTTTTTTCTAACGTAGTTCCGCACCGCCTCTCCGAGCCAGTCGATATGGCCGGACCCGACGACCCTAGCCATCTTCGTCATGTACTGCGCCGCATCCCTAGCGATTTTCGGGGAAAGGAACATCCTTTGAAGCCATCTCTCCCGGCATTTCAGGAAAGCCGTTATCGCCGATACGTCTAAGGGGTGGGCGGACCAATTTTTAAAGCTCGAGTAGTAGTCGTCGGTATCCCGAATGACTTCGATGTCGTCCCTTTTGAAAACGGCCGGGTCGACATAGGTGAGAGTCAAGAACATGAGGTATATCTTGATGCGCGAAAAACTATGTTTGCCCATCTCCTCGGGAGGAATTTTATCGGTCATCCAAGTCAACGCCGTTTGATCCCGGCCAAAAAGAGTGACTTCGGGGATCATGGCGAGCCGCAATCTTTCTCCCGCATCCACACGATGGAAGTAATAGTGCAAGGCGGCTGGACAAGCGTCTTTGATATCGCTCAACTGGCCGCGACCCCAAGAAAACGCCTTCATCGGAGATGGAGCGTCGATGGCGGGAGGGAGCTCCATCCTTTCCTCTAAACCCGCTAAGTGTGGCGCAAGGACAAAAGAGGCTAATCCCTCGAGCTCGGTGCGGATAACTTCGATAAAGCCATTAACGCCCGCTTTTAAGGCTTCCTTACGCTCGGAAATGCGAAACTCCGCCATTCGCGGCGAAAAAGCATCGACAGTTTTCGACAAAGTCTTCGCTTGATCCCGAAGATCCCTCAAGAGGGCGACGCGTTCATGGATGGCGGCCGGGACGGCGGCGACCGCCGCCTTCACTTCCTCGAGGCTATAGGGCTCATTCCGGTATCCAAAACGAAGCTCCCCATAGGTCTCACCGATCGCGGGCGTCGCGCCCCATTTCTCCCTCAATTTGAAGAAGTCTACTGTCATCTTCCGGACCTGTTCGAACGCCTCGAAAGCCGCCGCCGTTTCCTCGGGCTCGTTCTGGAAACGCAACAATCGCTCCCGAACGGTGGCGGCCTGTTCTTTTAATTTTCCTAAGCCTTCCTCGATCCGCCTCGCGTCGCTATGGGTGGATTCCAGGGGAGGGAGGTCTTCCAGATCTCGCTGGACGGCTTCGAGTCGTTCTAAGAGGGAAGCGACGGCACCCGTCGCCGCCTCGGGTTCCCACCCGAGGTCTTCGATGTGGTCTTCAAGGGAAACCAGGAATGCCTCAACCCCCTGGCAATAAACGGTCAAATACTCGACGCCCTTTTGAACCAGATCTTCGTCCTCTTTAGCTCCGATGAAAACCGCTAAAGCTCCGATGGCCCCGGTATTCATTTTCCGGTCTCTGATAAGGCCTCTGAGGTGCTCGGGTGTGACTTGGATGGGCTGCACGCCCAAGAGCTTCTCGAGGAACGGCGCCATCGCACCGTTGCGGGTGACTAGGCTATCCTTGAGATCGATGAACTTCTGTATGGCAGGCTCTCGGCGGAGAGGGCTTAATTGAGCCTGATCCGCATCGATGCGGTTCCATCCGACATCCGGGGTTAAGTAACCGAATCGGGGCGTTGGAAAAAGGAGATCCATAACGTTTCCACCCTTTCTCGCTTTCTCGAGGAAAAGGTTGCGCGTTTTTTGTTTTACATTCATCGGGATCAAAAATAAGTCTCACAAGCTATGGCGAACCTTCCCGATTCCCGCGGTCACTTCGGTATTTTCGGCGGCCAGTACGTGGCGGAGACGTTGATGCCGGCCCTCCGCGAGCTGGAGGCGGCTTACCGCAAATGGGCGCGGAACCCGTCTTTTCTGAAAGAGCTGAATGGACTCCTCAAGGACTACGTCGGCCGCCCGACGCCGCTTTATTTCGCGGCCAATCTCACCAAGAAAATCGGCGGCGCGAAGATTTACCTGAAACGCGAAGACCTCTGCCACACCGGCGCCCATAAGGTGAATAACACGCTCGGTCAGTGCCTGCTCGCCAAGCGCATGGGCAAGGAACGGGTCATCGCCGAGACGGGCGCCGGGCAGCACGGCGTCGCGACGGCAACGATGACGACTTTCCTCAATCAGGAATGCATGGTTTACATGGGGGCCGAAGACGTACAGCGCCAGTCGCTCAACGTCTTCCGCATGAAGCTCCTGGGAGCCCAGGTCACCGCCGTGCATTCGGGCACGAAGACCTTGAAGGACGCCTTGAACGAAGCCTTGCGCGACTGGATCACGAACATTCGGACGACGTATTATTGCATCGGTTCGGTCACGGGCCCGCACCCGTACCCGATGATCGTGCGCGATTTTCAATCCATCATCGGTAAGGAAACGAGAAAGGATATTCTGAAAAAGGAAGGGCGTTTGCCCGACGTCGTGATGGCGTGCGTCGGCGGCGGTTCGAACGCGATGGGGCTTTTCTATCCTTTCATCAAAGATAAAAAGGTGAAGATCGTCGGTGTGGAAGCGGCGGGCAAGGGATTGCACACCCACGAACAAGCGGCGACCTTAGTGAACGGGCGTGTGGGCGTCCTCCACGGCTCCAAATCCTATCTCTTGCAGGACGACGACGGCCAAATCATCCCCACCCATTCGATCTCCGCGGGCCTCGATTATCCGGGCGTGGGTCCCGAGCATAGTTATCTGAAGGAAACCAAACGGGCCGAGTACGTCGGCGTGACCGACGAGGACGCCATGAAGGCGTTCGAGACCCTCTGCCAGACCGAAGGCATTATTCCAGCCATTGAGTCCTCGCACGCGGTCGCTTACGCGGTCCAACTCGCTCAGAAGCTCCCCAAAAGTAAAATCATCGTCGCGAACCTCTCGGGCCGCGGCGACAAGGACATGGGCACGGCGGCCCAATATTTCCAGGTTGGTTTGTAAGGAATATCGATTCTTTTCCTTAAAAATTGTACAAATAATTTGTACATTCTTTTGTCTGAAAACGCTCAAAGGCCTCGCCTGTGTTGATCGGAGAAAAAGTTGCGGCCTTTTTGAAGATCGTGCAGGAGACAGGCTCTTTTTATGAAATCTTTTTCGGATAAAGTCGCCTTCATCACTGGGGCCTCGTCGGGCATCGGCGAGGCGTTGGCGGTGGAATTCGCGCGCCAAGGTGCGCATGTCGTGTTGTTGGCCCGCCGCTTGGACCGTTTGGTGGCCTTGTCGGCTGCCCTCCAAGCGCAAGGTGCTAAGACGCTTGCCCTGGAATGCGACGTGACGAAGGACGGGGAGCTCGAGAAGGCCGTCTCCAAAGTCGTGGCGGTTTTCGGACGGATCGACGTCGTGGTCGCCAACGCGGGTTTCGGCGTCTCCGGGAATTTGGACGAAATCTCCTTGGCGGACTACCGTCGGCAGTTCGACACGAATGTCTTCGGTCTCTTGAGGACGATTTACGCCACGAAGGAGGAATTAAAGAAGACCCGAGGAAGGTTGGCCTTGGTGGGCAGCGTCAGCGGTTACGTCAGCGTACCGGGAATTTCGGCGTACTCCATGAGCAAATACGCGGTGAGGGCTTTGTCGGAAGCGTTAATATTGGAATTAGAACCTTTAGGAATATCCACAACCCTGATCAGCCCGGGCTTCGTGACCACAGAAATCCGCATGGTGGATAACCAAGGCGCTTATCATGAAGGCTGGAAGGACACGGTGCCGGCATGGATCTGCATGCCCGCCGCGAAGGCCGCGCGCCAAATGGTGAAGGCGATCGAGCGGCGGAAGTGGGAGGCCGTTATCACCGGGCATGGGAAGATGATCGTGGCCCTCAGCCGGCGCATGCCCAAACTGCTTATGTGGATCATGAGTGCGTTGAGGGTAAGTGGTAGGCCCCAACCAAAAACGAAAAGGGATAGATCATGAGCCGTTTAAAAGCGATGTGGGAGCGTAAAAAACGTGAAAAAAAGAAGGCGGTCGTGACGTTTCTTACGGCCGGCGATCCGAACGTCACGGCGACGCCGGGACTGGTATTGGCCTTGGAAAAAGGCGGGGCGGATTTAGTGGAGCTTGGCGTTCCGTTTTCCGATCCGATGGCCGACGGTCCCGTCATTCAAAAATCCTCGGAACGGGCCCTCGCTCAGCATACGTCTTTAAAAGACGTCCTGCAGATCGTAAGGAAAATTCGTGAAACATCTCAAATTCCGCTTCTTTTGATGGGTTACTATAATCCGATCCTCTCTTATGGCTTAGAGTCTTTCGCGCGGGATGCCGCCGCTGCTGGCGTGGACGCGGTGTTAGTCGTCGACCTGCCACCGGAAGAGTCTGAAGACTTAGATTCTGAATTAAAGAAGAACCTTATAGACTTCGTTTACTTGCTGACGCCGACAAGCGACATGGCGCGCATCAAAAAAGTCGCCTCTCGAGCTCGAGGTTTTATCTATTTTGTTTCTATTACCGGAGTTACGGGAGGGGAGTTGATAGGTGAATCGGAGATTAAAAGAAAAATTTCCGAAATACGAAAATATACGGATCTGCCGGTTGCGATCGGATTCGGTATTTCAAGCCCCGAACAGGCAAAAAACATGGCTCGCCTCGCCGATGGGGTTGTGGTGGGAAGCGCTTTGGTGAAAATCGTCGAGAATCAACCTCCGGTATCATTGCCAGCGGCGTTAGAAGATTTTACCCGCGCTTTGGCCACGTCGGTCTCACCCGAGACAAGTTTTTAATTTTAGCAACCATTTTCCACATCTTGCGAAAATGGGTCATGTCCCCTGAATTCGGTTTGAAGATTCAAGTGCAAACACTGCCTCCATTTTTAGACGCATTTACGGGCGATCCCTTTTTTTTCGTTGGCATTGGTCATTCTGCCGCTCCTCCATATGTCGTAACCGCTCCGAAAACGAGAGACGAACCTGGAGGAATGGGTCTGAAGCCGGCTGAAGTCATTGATCTCTACAGAAAAGTTTCTTTGCGACCCGACGGTGATGCTTATCGTCTGATCGTGCGTGGTATGGATCGTTGCGCCGCCGATTGGGCGCGTAATAAAGCCCCAGGTTTCTGGAGACAGGGGCTTCATGTCTTGCGATACGCTTGCCCTCTGATTGAAGTGCCTACGGAATGTCCTCGAGCTTACCCCTTTAGGGAAAACTTAGAAAAAATACTCTTAAGATGGTCGGATCGATCCTTATCGATTTTCGTTTGCCAGGCCGTTTTCAATGCGGGTTTTGCTTCGCCCTTACAAAGTGCTTACCGTGATATGTTGGCCGATTGGGAGGATCGTATTTTGAAACAAGACTTATCGGTGTGGTTAAGGCCCCGTGTAGAGGCTATGCTTCATGATCGTGATCCAAACGTCGTCAATCTGGCGCTTTTTTATTACGTCTTTTTTGTGGAAGAGCCGACTCGAGACGAGTTGGGCCACGTCGTTTCATTGCTGAAAAAAAGTCGGGAGGACGGGGCGCTGATGGCACAAAGCCTTTTGCACAAGCTATTGCCCGGCTTGCAAGCGACGTGCTTGGAATTTTTAAGGAAACACGTGGATGGTTTGCCTTCATCGGCCGCTGCAAAACATGGATTGCTGCGATTGATCCAAGCCCGATTGGGATTTGGTCATTATCGATAAGCACATCCTCTTGATTCAAGTCATCGCCTATGACAGACCGGTCCGCCTATGACCGCCAGCCAAACCGTTTACGAGCCGAAATTCATCGAACCCAAGTGGCAGGAGATTTGGGAGAATCGAAACGCCTTTAAGTCCTTCGAAGATCCTTCAAAAAAGAAATTCTATTGCCTCGAGATGTTCCCGTACCCTTCGGGCCGCATTCATATGGGACACGTGCGCAACTACTCCATCGGCGACGCGATCGCCCGCTTCAAAAAGATGCGCGGCTACAATGTCCTACATCCCATCGGTTGGGATTCGTTCGGGATGCCGGCGGAGAACGCCGCGATCGAGCGCAAGACGCATCCGGCGACGTGGACCTTGAGCAACATCGAGGCGATGAAGGTACAGTTCAAAAAGATGGGCTTCTCCTACGATTGGGACCGGGAAGTCGCGACCTGTCTGCCCGAATACTACCGTTGGGAACAAAAGATGTTCCTCGAGATGTTCGAGAAGGGGCTCGTCTACAAGAAGAAGTCGTTCGTGAATTGGTGCCCCAAGTGCGAGACTGTGCTCGCCAACGAGCAGGTCGAGGATGGGGGATGTTGGCGCTGCAGTTCCCCCGTCGAACAAAAGCCTCTCGAACAATGGTTCTTTAAGATCACGGCTTATGCCCAAGAGTTATTGGACGATACGTATAAGCTCGGCGGTTGGCCCGAGCGCGTCCTGACGATGCAGCGCGAGTGGATAGGCAAGAGCGAAGGAGCCGAGATCGACTTCGAGGTCGAGGGTAAAAACGGCCAGAAGATCAAAGTCTTCACCACGCGTCCGGATACCCTCTTTGGCGCGACTTTCATGTCGATTGCGGCCGAGCATCCCATGGTTCTGGAGCTGTCGAAGGGCACAGAACAGGAACGGCCCGTGAAGAGCTTCGCCGAAAAAGTCGCGAAGATGGACCGCGCGCAGCGCTTGACCCAAGATTACGAGAAGGAAGGCGTCTTCACCGGATCCTATTGCCTGAATCCCGTGAACGGCCGCCGCCTGCCGATCTACGCGGCGAATTTCGTTCTCGCCGATTACGGCACCGGAGCCGTCATGGCCGTTCCGGCGCACGACCAAAGGGATTTCGAGTTTTCGAAAAAATACAAGCTGCCGATCGAAGTCGTCATCCAAGCGGCCGGAGAGAGATTGGATCCGTTGACGATGAAGGAAGCCTACGTGGACGCGGGATTGCTGGTGAATTCCGGGACGTTCACGGGACTCGGTTCGGAAATCGCCAAGAAGGAAATCGTCAAGCATTTGGAGGCGAAGGGGGTGGGCAAGGGGACGGTGAACTTCAAGCTGCGCGATTGGGGCATCAGCCGTCAGCGTTATTGGGGCGCCCCGATCCCGATGATCCAATGCCCGCATTGCGGCATCGTTCCCGTTCCCGAAAGGGAGTTGCCCGTGCTTTTGCCCACCGACGTGGAATTCACCGGCCAAGGCGGGTCGCCGCTCAAGCAGGTGAAGGGCTTCGTCGACGTGACGTGCCCGAAATGCCAAGGGGCCGCGCGGCGCGAGACGGACACGATGGATACGTTCGTCGAGTCCTCGTGGTATTTCCTGCGCTACGTTTCGGCCCGCAAGAACGATGGGGCTTTCGATAAGGAGGCGGTGAGGTATTGGTTCCGGAACGCCGATGGCACTTTTGGCGTGGATCAGTACATCGGCGGGATCGAACACGCCGTGCTGCATCTTTTATATTCCCGTTTCTTCACGAAGGCTCTGCGGGATTTGGGCTATCTTCCGGAAGGCATGCGCGAGCCGTTCAGCAACCTCCTCACCCAAGGCATGGTGATCAAGGACGGCGCGAAGATGAGCAAGTCGAAGGGGAACGTCGTCGACCCCGATTATCTGATCGAAAAATACGGAGCCGACACGGCGCGCCTTTTTTCGCTTTTTGCCGCGCCGCCGGAAAAGGACCTGGACTGGAGCGACCAGGGAGTGGAAGGGGCCTCGCGCTTTTTGGGGCGCCTCTACCGACTCGTCCACAACTGGACGGCCGACGACGACGTGAAGGATCCCAAGAAGGATCTGGTGCGGTTGCGCAACAAAACGATTAAAAAAGTGACCGAGGATTTGGAGAGGTTCCATTTCAACACCGCCATTGCGACCCTCATGGAATATTTAAACGCCTTGCAGAAGGAGACGCCGAAGATCCCCCGGGCCGATATCGAATCTTTGGTCCTCTTGATTGCTCCCTTCGCCCCTCACATCGCAGAAGAGCTATGGCAGCACTTAGGCCACGAGGAGCTCATTGCCCATGCGGCGTGGCCAGACTACGATGCGACGATCTTAGATGCGGTGGATAGTGTCAAGCTGGTGGTGCAAGTAAACGGAGTCGTCCGCGCTACCCTGGAAGTATCCCCAGGCTTAAGCCAAGACGAGGCCAGCATGGCCGCCCGTCGCGACCCGAAAGTCCAAAAGCACCTCCAAGACAAGACTCTGGCGAAGACGATTTTCGTCCCCAACCGTCTCATTAATTTCGTGGTTTCCTGAATCCCAGGCCCAACGGCGAAATTCACGAAACTTTTTTGACCCACCGAGCGATAAACGCCTTCATTAGGTCCTTTTAGGACCGTGTCTGAAAACTTTAAGTGGATAGGGTAAAGTGAAGGAGAGGAGATTTCATGGAGCGACTGCAAATCATACCGGAAAGATTATTCAATGCCGGACTCCAGTGGATGGATGGAAATTTTCAAGATCCGCACACGAACATGCCCTTCTCTAAGGCGGTCGGCAGGCTCGCGGAAGAACAGAAACGGTGGCCGCGAGACGCGTTTACTCCCCCTCCAGATCGCGTCGCTCCTTCACGCATCCCGCCCACGCCGCGTCAAATCAAAAACTGTGAAGAATCGGTAAGGGAAATATTAGGCTCCGATAGGAAGGATCAAGTGACGGAGGAGGATGGCCGTTACGCCCTCGCGGTTATTACGGTCATTGATGGTTTGAAATGGGCGGCAGGTAAGGCTCGCGCGTCTTACGTTCCTCCTCTTTTCGCCGGAGGCGTCCTTTTAGGAGGTGCCGTGCAGTTCGCATACGCCATGTGGCTTCACCTCATTGTGCATAATCATTATGGAGCCCTTTTAAATGGTGACGGTAAAGAAACCTTTCGCTGTCTCGATCCGCGGCGCTCCCATATCGTTCACATGACGCCCCTGGAAAGAGACTCATGGTACCCTACGCATGCGGCCCATCATGCTTATACGAATGAAAAGCCTTCGAAAAACGCCCAAGGGGAATGGGAGAAGGGCGATCCCGACTTGGCGGCGGCCATGAGTCTCAAACCGGCGATTCTCACCGCACTTTATCACCTGCTAGATCTTATGGGGAGCATGGATTTGGCCGCTACTCATGCGGCAGGACTGGATGCCGCCGCGGCTAGGTGCGGGATCAAAGCCTTGTCTTTGGATTTTCTTCGTACTGGAGATGGGGGCACCGAGTGGGAAGATCTCCGCAAGGCGGCCGACGCTTTTTGGAAAGGCGCCGGTAAATACTACCAACGTGAATTCATAGAGGATCCCGCGCGCGCCGCACGGGCAGGAGACAGCCGGCTTTGGGTGACGACAGGCAACGTCGCCGCGCATGTCACCGGCAACATCATTTTTTCCCTACTTGCGGTCTTGACCACGCACTACCTGCCCGGGACTGAATATTCCCGCGAGTCCGAAGGCCTTAAAACCAAATCCGGCCGTTTTTTTCATCAATCTCTCCACTCTTCCGCCCTGACGAACGTGCCTCCCTTCTTAAGGCATTTTATGGGAAGCTCTTACGCCCATCTGATTCATCATGTGGATCCTAATGCCCCTTTCCATCAGGTTCTACGCAACATCGACCGATTGAAGGCGGCGTTTGCCGAGCACGGCCTTCCATGGAGAGACGTCACGACTAAGGATATCGTCTTGGCCTTTTTAGGGCACATAGCCAGAGTTCCCGCGGAGGAACTTTCGTTATTCTAAAGCGCCTCATTGGTGCAAACGAGGTACAGCTTTCTATTAGATTCAAATTTCTCACAACTAAACCCGAATTAAGCCGAAAACCCCTTCATGTCAGGTGCGACCATAGATGAAGTGACCAGGCTGGCGCGCGCTTATGCCGTTTCAAGGGATGTTAATCTGACGCATCCCGAATGGGACTGTCTTTTCCGATTTGCTCGAGACGTTCAGAATCCTCATGGCATAGGGGCTTCCCGTATAAATCAGGATGCTCTGGATCAGGCCACATATTCGTTGCTGAACGCGAGCAGTCCCGCCCTAAGAATACTTTGGGAGTCCCGTTTGCGAAATCGCCCCAAACTTGTGCGGGATATTCATCGTGTGGTTGAAGATTCCGCCCTGTTGAAAGGGGCTCTCGCCGTGACGTCTTCTGCGCCTGTGGTGAACGTTGATATTATGGCGCGAGGATTGGAAGTCAGTAGGGAGGTGCCGTCCCATAAGCCAAGCGAAGGCGGAAAGGTGTTGAAGTTGGTTTCCACGTCTACGAGATACATCCCTTTGGAGGATTATCTGAGTCAAGCACGATGGTACGATCAACTCTGTGCTCATATCGATGAGATGATTTGCGCGGCGGATGCGGCTTCCTGTGAGCGGTTGGCGTTCATTGCGCGTTATTTTTTGGTGCGGCGTCTTGCGACGGATATGGTTGCAAGTGATTATATTTGGAATCAAATCGGCTTGAGGGCTCTACACGGTTTGTCCGAACTTCAATCCGACCTTGCGATTCCCTTCATAAATAGTATCTCAGTTGGAAATATCAAAGTCGTCGCTTATGTTTATGATGGTTTTGAAGGTTATAAAAAGAGAGTCGCGAAGGTCGAGGATGGAAAGATTGTACGCGTTGAGAAAGCTAATGGCCCATTTCTCGTGGTTTGTCGCCCTGACTCCATCACCGTGTCTCAGGTTCTCGCTCGACTGCTTTCGCATGGATCATTCGGAGGTCGATTAACCGATACTCTCCGAAAAATAAACTATGAATCTCGGCGGCTTCCGATGGCGATCGTTGCTTTCGATCCGGATCATTCGGTTTACGTCGTCCGATACCACGAATCCGAAGATTCTTTATGGATGGTTGAAGGTATTTTGGAGGCCGTGACGGCTTGTCAGGATTTGGAGGCGTTTTTAAAGTTCAATAGTCTGTACGGACGTTATCCAAAGGATATTTGGGAATGGGTCGACTTAGGCGTTTTGATTCAAAGCGAATCTGACGGGGCATCTCTTCGGAGACTCATAGAAGAAAGTGGGAATGATCTCAGCGAATCCACGGCGAATCTCTGTTGTGTCGCCCTAAGCCCTTTACTTCCGACTTCCTATCATGAATTCGTCTTTAAAACTCTCTTCGATCCTATCGGGGAAACGCGAAAGTCTCTTGCGGCTCGATTTTCCAATTTCCTTACCGCTCTGGGTAATAACCGTCCGGCCCAAACCTCCTTTTCGAAATATCTCCGCGATCACGTGGAGTATGCGAGGAAGTTTGAAGACGTGCTTAGAGCATGGCCTAAACTTTTTTATAAATTCCACTATCTCGACGAAGATGAATTCTTGAGGAGGGTTTTATTAGAGTCTTTATGGAAGTTACCTTTAAGCACCGGTGTCCTGCCGCGCATGTTTTTGGAGAGAGGTTATTCGGCTGAAGAATTGACAGAAAGGGCTATCGTCTGTCTCGAGGAAAGCGCGAAGTTGGGCTGGCTTGAGCCAGGAAAGTTATTTAGGAATGAGGTCGGTGATTTTCATAAATTTTTGATCGAGTTTGGTACCGAAGAGGCGGCTCGATATTTTGAAAGATTGCATCGAGCCCAATTTTGGTTATTGCGAAGCAGGTTTGGATTCGATCAGTTGGCTCGGCAAATTCGAAACAGGTTGGGTTCTCAATAGAAACTCAATCGCAAACAATTGACAAGGGGTACTTGCGTACATAGCCGCACCCAAGGAAAAGCATGATCATCGCCATCATCGGAGAAGAGTTTTTTTTGGTGAAGAAGGCCCTCACGAAGCTATTGGACGAGAGGTGCCCGCAATCCGTCAGGGACTTCAATCTCGACGTCTACGAAGCTGCGGACATCGATGCGAAGAGGCTTGCCGCCGGTTTGGGCACGCTGCCGATGATGGCGGAGCGGCGTTGCGTGTTGATCAAGAACGCGCATGAGCTGCGGAAATCGGATATGGAGGCCTTGGAGCCTTTGTTGCCGCAGGTGCCGGAGACGACCGATCTGGTGTTCGTAGGTGCCAAGGCGGACAATCGCTTCGGTTTTTGGAAGAACCTCCTCAAAGCCGCGAAAGTCATGGAGTTTAAGCCTTTGTCGCCAGCCGAAGTCCCGCGGTGGTTGACGGATCAGGCGAAGGTGTCCGGTTACCGCTTGGACGCCGATGCGGCCGCCTTGATCGAGGCGGGCGTCGGTACCGACCTCATGGCCCTGCAATCCGCCTTGGAAAAACTCTACTCCTACGTCCATCCCCATAAAGAGATCGAAGCTTCCGACGTCGAAGCGTGCGTGACGACGTTTTCGTGGAAGAACGTCTTCGAGCTGACGGATGCGGTCGCCCGTAAGAACGTCGAAAGGGCTCTCAAGCTCTTCCACGAGATGAGCCTTTCGGGCGAATCGCCCATCGCCTTTGTGGCCTTATTGGCGCGGCACTTTCGGATCCTGAGCAAAGTGAAGGAAGGGGATACGGCCGGTTTGTTCTTCAAGCTGATCGACGACTACAAGCGCCAGGCGGCGTCGTTCACCCCCCAAAAACTCGCCGAAAAACGAGACCGGCTTTTCTTCGCGGATTGGCATTTGAAAAGTTCTCCGCTCCCGGCGCGTCTCGTCTTCGAGCGCTTGGTAATGGACTTGTGTGCTTAAAACTTTCTTGATTTTAAAGGGTGAAAAAAGGAAGGCGGTTCGTGTTTTAAACGCGGGAGTAGCTTCCGCCAGAGGCGGACCAGCCTCCGGCTGGCAGTGAGCAATTCGTGTCATGGATTATGCGGGAGTAGCTCAGTGGTAGAGCATCGGCTTCCCAAGCCGAGGGTCGCGGGTTCGAGCCCCGTTTCCCGCTAAGACAAAAAGGCCCTTTTGGGCCTTTTTTATTCTGACCTTAAAAAATCGAGGATTTCGTGCAACACCTCTGGGTGTGTGTGGATACGGTGGGGCACTGAGATTTCTCGAACCGTGCCTTTTGGAAAAAGATTTCGAAAAACCGCCACGCTGCGGGGACCATCCGTGATCGTGTCGTGAGGACTGGCCCAAATGATCGCGTTACCGCCGAAGTAGCGCCATTGTTGGGAAGTTTGACGTGCGATGGACGTCATTATCGCGTTGGCGGCGAGGATCCAGTCGGATTCGCTATTTACGAGATGGTCGGAGACGTTGGATTGGCGTCTCTGGAGGATGCGGGTTCTTTCGTCTTCGTTCAAAGTCAAATCGGCGAGGGGGAAGTCGAAAGGCTTGGGCTTGCGGCTGTTTTTAGCGATGAAAGCGAGAAGTCGGCGTGTAAGGCGGTTCGCGTAAAGGATTTCGCTCAAACGACCTTTTCCTTTAAGCGCAAACATGGGGGCGACCAAAATCAAACGACGAATAAGGGTTTGGAAGCTCTGTCCACGTGGAGTTCCCAAAGCCTCCGTCAAAATCGCTCCACCCATGCTATGGGCTAAGATATCCACCCCTTCCGGATGTTTCGACTGCAGGTGTTTTAAGAATTCCAGACACGCTCCCGTATAATCGCTCGGGGTCTCCGCGTAAAAGGGAATGTCACGGATAGCGTCCGAAGCCCCGTGCCCCGGCCAATGCACAGCGTACACGAGGTGGTCCGCAGCTTGACGCGCGAGAGTCTCGAAATTGACGGGTCCATATTCGGCGTAACCATGCAGGATGACGAGAGGACGTCGTTTTCCGCGGTTGGTCGTGTTGGGGGAAAAAGTGGTGTAAGCCATGCGGAACCCCTCGGGTCGCGAACCGCGTCCGGCTAAGGTGGGGATGTCCAAGAAATGAGGGGCGACTTGCATGTCCGTATTCCCCGCAGGGCGATTCAGGGCGGCATGGATATGGAGAGCGTCGATCGGCCACTCGTCTCGGGTCGTGACGAATTGTTGAAGGTATTCGTTGAAATACCGCAGATACCTCTGGGTTTCTTCTTCCGTGGGAGTCCCTTCGATGAGCCCCCAAGCCGCGTGGGGTGGCGCGGAAAACCGTCCTACGGCCCATTCTAAAGGGGAAGCGAGGCGGGGTTCGGATTTTGGCATGGTGCGGAAAGTAAATAATTCTCTGATAACAAGCAACTTCCTTGGAGATTTTCCGAAAGATGCACCCATATGAGATCCGCTATCGAATTAGGGGGCTTCCACGCATTAGACGTCTTATGGAATGTGGGAGAACAGGTCGCGGCAGCGACCCCTCAATTGCCGCCGTATGCACCTGAGTGCCGTCTCCAAGAGGAAATTCAGCGCTTATTGGACTCCGAAACGCCCGCCGGCAGCGCTCTTTATTTTCCTCCTAAGCTTCACCCGGGGGATTTGCAGCCAATTGCTCAAAAAACTTGGGCTGTTCTCCTGAGGAATCTCCTCCTCGAGTGCATGCCATCCTCCTCTTTGAGGATTTTTGATGCCCACCGCTTGAAGGATCCATGTTTGTTTCGCTCGGCCTCGAGACCCCGAGGTTCTTCTCGACGAGAAGAAGGCGTTGATTTCGAGGATCTGTACGACATCGTTACCAAGCGTCCGAGCGCGCACTTGGTCGTCGAAGGGACCGTGAGAGCCAGTCAATTCGAGCTCCTTTGCACCAAGCTCATCTCTTTGCGAAACCCTTTCCAGGGATGGCATCTTAACCATGTGCCTTATCTTTTGGCGGGCGCTTGTGATGTCATGGTGGATCAGGTGGTGGCGGAGCATGCCGGCCAGGTGATGTTTCGTTTCCCGTCGCCATCATTGGGTATCGCACGGCTAGGGGCTGAAACGGGTGCGCGCGCTCTCTTCACGAAGGACTTTCTAGACGCCGACCAGCGAAAGCGTTTGCTTACCGAGGCGGGTTTCGTTCCGGTTCCTTTGAATTTTTATTCCCTTTTAGGTCCTTTTGATGGGTTGGATGTTATTACTTTAGGCCCTTACGCCAACTTCATGCATCCTCTTTGCGCCCTGTATACCGGCGTTTGGAATATGAGGAATGAGACGAACTACTATTAGCGGGTCGGGATCTCGGGTATACAAGTGTATACAAGAAATATCTTAAAGATTGCTGGCATAGGCTTAATTCCCTTATTCTATGGGGTGAGACTATATGTTAGCGTATACAAAGATAATCATTTTTTCTTACAAAGATTATAGGGCCTTTTTGAAGGATTGGTACGAGGCCGGCAAGGCCTCCCGTGCCGGATTTTCCTTTCGGACTTTTTCCAAGAGGGCCGGATTCTCTTCGCCCAATTTCTTCAAGCTCGTCATGGATGGGGATCGGAATCTCACGGAAGAGAGCCTCGAAAAGTTCGTCATTGGACTTAGGCTGACCAAAGAAGAACAGGATTTTTTCCGAAACCTCGTTCGGTACACTCAAGCCGATTCTCATGAAGAAAGGGATGCGGCCTACCAGGGAATGATGCGTTCCCGACAATTCCATCAGCTTCGAGGCATTGAAAAGAATCAATACGACTACTATGCCGCTTGGTACCACCCTGTTGTACGAGAGCTTGTGGTCTCGCGGTTTTTCGACGGGACCCCTGAATCCATCGCCGAGCGCCTAGCGCCGGAAGTGACGGCTGATCAAGTCCGGCGGTCGATCGAACTCCTGGAGAAACTGGGTTTTATCGAGAAGACCGGTGAAAAAGAGGGCAGGAAGGCGTCCCGGCCGAAATGGAGGCAGTCAAGCGCACTTATCTCGACGGGAGCTGAAGTGCAATCGGTGGCGATCTTCAATTACCATAAGAATTTACTGGATTTATCAAAGTCGATCTTGGATCGTGTGCCATCGTCGCGACGCGACATCAGCACGATGACCTTGGGGGTCAAAAAAGGGCGTTTGCAGGAGATTAAGAAAAGGGTACAGGAATTCCGTCGGGAGATCCTCAAGATGGTTTCGGAGGATACGGAGCCTGAAGAGGTCGTCCAGCTCAATATCCAACTCCTCCCCGTCACAAAGGAGTGACCGCCGTTTTATGACGAAATTAAAGCTCATTCTAATATTCTGGCTGTGCGCATCGGCATTGGTTGTCGGTGGGTGCAACTCCACGGGAGGGACGGAGACGGGTAACCCTTCCGATAGCGTCGCTCTGGCGATGAGTGACGGCATCGACGTCCTGTCCGGCAGCTTGGGTTCCGATGCCCAAACGCTATCGGCTTTGACATTGGAGGGTAGCGGTTCCCATTCGCAAAATCCCGTCGGGGATTTGTCGGCTTTGACGTCGTGCGATGACAGCGGACTTTCGACCGATATCGCATGTCAGGAGGAAAATCATCAAGCCAGCATCATCCGTCATTTCGGGACGGGTTGCGATGCGAGTGATGGCGTCACCGTGACGGGTACTTCTTACGCAGCCTGGTTCGATTTAGGGGAGGCGGCTTGTCAAAACTCCGCCCAGCGTCCGAACCTTTTTTCCGCGGTTCAAGGGACCGGGACGCGCCAAATCCTTTCAACGGGTCCTGTTTCTTCCCGGACGTGCACGCTCCCGACGTCTTCCTTTGTGATTTTGACTTCCGCCAGCGGTAACACGAGGATACGCTCTTGCCGCACTTCGGATTATTCCGGATACGCGTCTTCGAGCGGCACCCAATCTTTCACCGAAAGCTTAAGCATCAATGAAAATCGGGTACGCTTCACAAGAAACCAGGATGTTCTTTTTAACCATACGATCTCAACCTCATCGCCTCTCGTGTTTGCGGTGTCAAAAACCCAATCCGCCACGTATCCCACGCGGACTTTAGCGTCCGGAACGCTTCGGGTTGTCCATAATGTCGCCGGCTATACAGTGACGCACACTTTCACCGACTTAAGGTACAATTACGCGACTTGTCGCTGCCATCCCGTGAGCGGGCGCGTGGATGTTGCGGTCACGAATACGACCACCGGAGCCAGTGTGGGAACGGGAGTCATCACATTTACGCAAACCACTACCGGTCAATGTGATACGACGACGGCGACGTATAACGACGAATCCGTGACCTTATCGCTCGGCACGTGTAGCGGCTTTTAGAAAGGTGTTTATGAGGGAAAAATTTTTCCGGATTCAAGTCGTATGCATCTTTTCGATTTTCATGTTCCATTTTTCAGCCATTCAAGCTTTGGCGAAAGAGTCCACGAAAGTCGAAAGCCTTTGCACGGGAATTGGAGAGTCGAAATTAGATCCCAAAAATAGCCAATATCCGGCCAAGGTTATTTTCGCTTCCACGAGTCGCGCCCTTTATAGCGACGTCACCGTGACGGTCGCCAAACCCGATGGAAGCGTCGTGAGTCAAATTTTTTGCGATGCCGCTTGGTTGCTCATGAAGTTAGAGCCCGGCACGTATCAGATCAAAGGCGTGGATCAAAAAGGTCAGGAAAGAAGCTGCTCCTTAAACGTGAAAGCCTCCGGCCAATCCCAATGCGTGCTCACATGGCCCGAACCCTCCTAGAAAGCGGGAGCCGATGATTCAAGACACTGTCATAGAACAAGGTTCGTGTCTCTGGATCGACGTCGAGAATCCTTCCGAATCCGACTTAGAGGTCTTAGCGAAAGAGCATGGCTTGCCCCTTCATTCGCTAAAAGACTGTCTGCAGGCCGATCACTTGCCTAAATACGAAGAGTTCGAAGACCTCCATTTCCTCATCCTGCGTCTCATGGACGAAAAGGCGCTACCCACGGCTAAATCCATTCAGGAATTGACCCGTAAAATCGCCGTCTTTCAAAAGGAAAATTTCATCCTCACCGTGCACCGGAGCGCGATGCCTTTTTGGACGACTTTTAAGGACAGGAAACGCGGTCATACGCGGACTTCCACCACCGATTGGTTGACGGCACAAATCATGAAGGCGGTTTTCCATTCGTTCGAAGCTTTCTTGGTCGGTGTGGAGGATAAGCTTTCACGAGTTTCCTCCAAGATTTTTTCGGATCATCACACCCCCCTGAACTTGGAACGCTTCCACCAAGTCATTCGGCGCGTTTCCCTCATCCGGCGCATCTTGCGGATGCAGGTCGATGTCGTGTTCGACTTTGAGTTGTGGGACGCGGCGTCGGAGACGCACATCAAGGACGCGCGCGAAGAGGGGGACCGGGTTTATTTCTTCGCCGACGATCTCTACGAGGCCATGCATCTGACGCTTCAAACTTATTTCTCTCAGTCTGGGCACCGGACCAACGAGATCATGCGGGTGTTGACGATCTTTTCGGCGTTATTTCTTCCCATCACGTTTCTCGCAGGCGTCTATGGAATGAATTTCGACCACATGCCCGAGCTCCGCCAGCCATGGGGCTACCCCGCTTGCCTTGCCGTCATGGGCATGATCAGCGCCGGCATCTTCCTATGGGCCAGGAAAAAAGGGTGGTTTCGTAGACAATAACAATTCTGTTATCTAAGATTTAAAAGAGTCTTTCGCTTCGAAAAGCCAGGCGATGTCGTTCGTATCTTTTCGGAATCCCGCGGCGCCTGCATGCCCGCCGCCTCCCCGCTTGACGGCGATTTCGGAAACGTCGACCGTGTTGGAACGTAGGCTGAAAGTCCATTGTTTGCCGTCGTAGGAAAATATCGCGGCCACGGGGTATTTTAATTCCTTGTAAATGTATTCCCCGAGTTCGCTCGAATCTCCCGTCCAGTTGACGGCCCAAGTTTTATGGCCATCCAAAACGACTTGAAAACCGCGTTTCGCCGCGCCGATCAAGCGGTCCTTTAAAAGCCGTCGGCTATGGGTTCCTCGGGCGACCATCGCCCGAAAGTCGCCTTCCGAAAGACCCTTCAGGAATTTTTTCCAGCATGGCGCCGATGGTGCGTAGATGTTTTCGGTTTCCCGGATGTCCGCGCTGATTTCCCGACTGTCAGGGAGCTCCCAGAGCCAGATGTCCTTGTCCCTTACGTATCTCAAAATTTCCGGAATGTCGGTTTCCGGGAAGAGTTGTTTCCACGTGAGGGTGGCCCCGCTTTCGTTTAAATCGATGACTCCGAAGCCGACCTCCTGTTGGATGGGAAGGGCCGTTTTATGGTGGTCGAACCATAAGATCTCGACCGCCTGTGATTGCATGGCTTTAAGGGTCTCGGCAGGAAAGCTGAAATCCACGATGACGACGCGTTTTCCCTGTAGGTCCGTAGGCGCCGGATCACCATGTTTGGCGGCGATAAGTTCGACTTCCTGAAACTTTTCTAGGACGACGGCGGCGGAAGCGGCTCCGTCGATGCATTCTGCGTGATAAATGCAAACCGTTTTCATTGAATAAATATCTTTTAAAAGTCCTAAAATTACAATAAATTACACTTTCCGATGGAAAAAAAGACGATAGAGGTCTTACTGATCGAGAAGAACGAGCAGGACGTCGCTTTGGTCCGGGAGCTTTTACTTCTGCAGCGCGACGTCGAAAGCTCTTTCCGTCTTCAAGTGGCGCCGGATCCCGGGTCCGCTCAAACCTCCCTAAATCAAGTTGTTTTCGACGTCGTTCTCATGGACTTGGCGGGTAGCGAAGCTTCCCTTGAAAATTTCGAATCCCTCCACCGACTCATACCCAATATTCCCATGGTCATTCTGACATCGAAGGAAAAATCGGCTTTAGGGGTGAAGGCGATGCAATCAGGGGCCCAGGACTACCTTATCAAGGATCATATGGAAAGCGGGCTTCTGACGAGGTCTCTGGTTCACGCGATCGAACGGGGACAGTTGATCCAACGACTTGAAAAATCCCTGCGCACCGAAATCGAAGAGCGCAAGAAAATGGACTTATTGAAGGATGAATTCGTCAGTACGGTCTCCCACGAATTAAGGACGCCTTTGGCTATCGTCAAGAGCGCGATCGAGAATCTTCGAGACGGCATCGCGGGGGACTTGAATGAAAAGCAGGGGCGTACCGTGCAGATCGCGGCTCGGAACCTGGACCGATTGACGACGATTATCAACGATCTTCTGGATCTCTCCCGCTTGGAGTCGGGGCGCATGGTTTTGAATCGGCACCGGGTGAATCTGTCCTTGGTGGTCCAAGAGCTTTTTCAAGGTTATCAAATCCAAGCGCGGGCTAAGAGCGTCCGTCTTGTCGCCGATATTCCGACGGATCTGCCGGACGTGTACGTGGATCCCGATCTCATCATGCAGGTCTTTAACAACCTCATGAATAATTGTCTGCGTTACACCAAGAGTCGGATCATAGTGACGGTCAAACGCGCATCTCCAGGAGGGCGTCCCCAGGGGATGGAAAGCCAAAGCGAGCGTATTTTAGTCAGGTTGGAGGATGATGGCGAAGGAATTGCCGCGGAGGATATGGGTAAACTTTTCGGAAAATTCCAGCAAATCAACAGGCCCACGGGAGGTGCCGGCTATAAAGGGACGGGTTTAGGGTTGGCGATTTGCCGAGAGATCATATCGCAACATGAAGGGAGCATTTGGGCGGAAAGCGAGTTGGGGAAGGGTACGGCTTTTCTGTTCACTTTAGAGGCTTACCAACCCGAGGTGGATTTCTGGCCGAAGATTACGGAGACGTTTAAAAAAGCTCAGTTGGGAAAAGAGTCTTTGGCTATCCTGGCCATCAGCATCGAAAACATCCGCGACCTCAAGAAAAGTCAAACAGACGAGGAAATTCACGAATTTTTCATGAAGATACAAACTCTCCTTAGAAGCCAGGTGTTGAGGCGAGGGGACGAGCTATTTCATTATTCGCAAAGGGAATTCATCGCTGTCGTGGCGCAGACTGGGCGTTCGGGAGCGCTCCTGATCCAAGACAGGATCGCGAAGGTCTTGCGTGGCGTCGAAGGCTTCAGGTTTCGCGTGACCTTCGCGGTTTTCCCGGAGGACGGTGGGAGTCCTGAAGTTGTATTGAAAAAAGCGATGGAAGAATCCGACGGCGTGACGATCGATCAGATAGGGTAAAAGGAAAGGCTTATTATGGCGAAGAAAAAAATCCTACTCGTCGAAGACGAGTTCTTCCTCGCGGAAAACGTGCGGAACCGTCTTGAATTCTCGGGATACGATCTGAGTTATGCCGAGAATGGGGAAGAGGCCCTGAAAATGCTGGAGCGGCAGCCCTGCGATCTCGTCATCTTGGATGTCATGATGCCCGTGATGGATGGTATCGAGACGGCCAAGAGAATACGGGCCCATAAGAAGCTTAAGAGCCTGCCTATCCTCTTTTTGACCGTAAAGGCGCGTCCCCAAGATCGGGAGGAGGCTATGTCGGTGGGCGGTACGGATTTCATGACCAAGCCTTTCGACAACGCCGATCTCTTGGCCAAAGTGGAAGAATGCCTCAAAAAATACTGAAAAGTCTGCAGGGAAAAAACTCTCGCACTATCGTCATTACGGCCCTGTTAGTAGGCGCGACATGGGCACTTTTCGTGTGGGTGGGTTGTTGGCGGACGCCCATGAAATGGGTCGTGTACTATGGGGATTCCTTACGCGCTTCCGATATCCAAGGCGTCGACCTAGCGATTGTCGATCCAGATCTCATCAGACCGGATCTCGTAAAGCCCAATCTCGTGGAACCTTTTCTCACGATCTCACGCTTATTCTCTTCGAAAACCCAATGGATCGCCTATCTGAGCTTGGGTGAAGTGAATGCCTCGCGCCCCTACTGGAAGGATTTGAAGGCCGCTTCGGCCGTCTTGTCGGAAAATCCCCATTGGCCCGGTGCTTACCGCGTCGACTTCAGGTCAGAAGCTTGGAGGCGTAAACTTCTGGAGGATTTGATTCCCGAATTCATGGCCAAAGGTTATGTCGGTGTATTCCTGGATACGATCGACGTTCCGATCGAACAGGAGCGTACGGGAGCCGCTCCGGGTAGCCGCCGAGCTTTGGTCGATTTCGTAAAAGAAGCGCGAAAGCTCTTCCCGCGTTTAAAGATCATCCCAAACAACGGCTTGGAAGTTTTACCTGAAATTCAGGATGAAATATGGGGCGTCGTCGTAGAGGATCTCTACACGCGCCATGATTTCTCGACCGAAAAAAGTGTTCCAACTCCGGAAGACGAGGCCATAACGAAGGAAAAGGTTTTAGACGCGTTTATCAAGACAGGAAAACCTGTCTTAACCCTTCTTTATGATCAGGCCTTCGATACCCCACTCGTGAAGCGGGCGATCGATAAGTCCGAACGAAAGGGTTATGGGTGGTATTGGAGCCGCGTGGATCTATCGACTTTAGGGGTGATGAATTGAGGGGGCGCAGAAAAATCCAACTCTTCAGGGAGTTGTTGATTTTGGCGATCGTATGCTTTTCATGGCGGACACACGCCGCTCCGGGGCAACCTTTGCCGCGCCATATCTTAGGCCTGTATGATTCAAAGCTCGTAGAGGACATCTATTTTACGCGTATCCATCAGCGCGCGGAGATTTGGCTCAATCATTTAGGTCTCATCGTCGATTATCACGACTTGAAGGAAGAGCTCCCTGATTTAGATCCCAAGGAATACAGGGCCGTTTTGTCATGGCATCCTTCCGGCTATACGGTTCCCCAACCTCGAGAGTATTGTTCCTGGTTGGAGGAAAACCTCCGGAAGGGCATTCGTATCGTGATTTTGGGTGAGATGGGTCTTTTGCCGAAAAATTCCAAGCTCGACCCGACATGCGAGCAAGCCCTCCATCGGTTAGGTTTGGAGTACCTCTACAACTTCTCCGATAACCCTTTTTTCTTCGAAATCACCTTCAAAGACAGCCGGATGGTCGAGTTCGAAAGGAGCCTTTTGTTGAGCGAGGGATTGGAGTATCAGCAAGTAAAGGCTATCGATCCCCGGTCTCGCGTGTACCTCAAGATGCGCCGTCGCGATTTCGAGAATAGCGATTCGGACGTCGTCTTCACCAATCCACAAGGCGGCTTCGCTATGGATACTTTCGTCAACTACCGGATGGCGGAGAACGAAAAGGTCCAATGGAGACTTCATCCCTATTACTTCTTCGAGGCAGCGCTAGGAATTGCGGATTGGCCCAAGCCTGATACGACCACGCTCAAGGGAAAACGGATCTATTTCTCCCACATCGACGGCGACGGTCTTTTCAATCTCTCTTTAATCGATCAAAAATCCTATTCGGGGACGGTCATTCTAAACGAAATTCTTAGGAAACACCCTAAGCTCCCTGTAACCGCATCCATCATCGCAGGGTATTTGGATATGCCCCAATATGCTACGGAGAGGGAACTGGCATTGTATCGGGATATCTTTTCCCTCCCGAACGTCGAACCCGCCGTGCATGGCTATGCCCATCCTTTAGTATGGAAAACCGGCAAGGTTTCGTTGGACGTGCCTGGCTATCGCTTTTCCCCCACCGCGGAAGTGATCCAAGCGAACCGTAAGCTCAATGATCTTTTGGTTTCTTTGAATCTCTCCAAGAAAAGCCGGCTGACCTTATGGACGGGAGATTGTATGGTGACGACGGAAGCCCTCGATGCCGCGATCCATGAAGGGCTCCTGAATCTCAACGGCGGTGGGGGGCGCAATGACGCCGGATACGAAAGCGTTTCCTATCTATTCCCTTTGAGCCGCATGAAAGAGGGCCGTCGGCAAATCTATGCGGCTTTTTCGAACGAGAACGTCTTCACAAACCTTTGGCACGGGCCTTATTACGGGTTTTCCCGTTTGATCGAATCTTATCAAAATACGGAAAGTCCTTTCCGACTCAAGCCTCTCAACCTCTATTATCATTATTACAGCGGCGAACGTTTGGCTTCCCTCAATGCCCTCAAGGAAATCCTCGCGTATGTGGAGGCGCAAGACGTGACTCCGATTTTCGCCAGTCAGTATGCGGCCATCGTCGGGGATTTCTTCACCATGAAGATGCATGAAGTCAAAGAGGGGTATTGGTTGGATCATCCGACTGATGGAGGGCTGCGTACGGTGCGCTTCGACCACGAGAAGAGACGGATCGATTGGGTCCGGTCTCGAGGCATCGAAGCCGTGACGACCCACCAAGGAAACCTCTACGTGTCTTTGGGAGCCGGTTCCCATCACGAAATTTATTTCAAAAAGTGAGCTTCACTAAAGCTAAAATCGGTCTTTTTCTCGTCGCCGTCCTCGTCTTGGGTTGGCTTCTATACCCCCGTGCCGTGTTCTTGGGTTACATTTACGAAGGAAAGTCGCGGTTGGACGACGCCGAAAAGTATTACCGTCAATACTTGGAAAGGGATCACTATAATAAATTCGCCACTCTCCGTTTAGCGGCCCTTTACGAAAAAATGGGCGATCCGGAAAAAGCGACGCTCTTCTTGGAAAGGCTTTTCAATTACCGAAAGAAAGACTGGGAAATCGCCCAGACGTACTTAGAACACCTGAAAATCCTCGAGAATCCCGAAAAAGCCTTTAAAGCCCGCTTGGAGGTCGTCGAGCGCTTCCGTCAAGATCCTCTTTTCCCGCAAGGCCGGCTGGAAGAAATCCTCTACGAGGCCCTTCAAGACGCGCGTTGGCGACAGAAAGAAGATCGGGTGGAGGAGATTTTAGAAAAACTCATCGCGCTTGGGCGCAACGCCAAAGCTTACGAAGAAGAGCTGAATCTCTTGTGGGCAAGCCAGCACAAGGATGGAGAAGTGATCCGCGATTATGAGGAAAGGCTGGGAAAAAAAACGGGAGACCGCGGCTTGCGAGAAGATTTAATCGCCGTTTACCAAGTTCAAGGCCGTTGGAACGATGCCCTTCGTCTCGTCGATGAGGCGCTTGTCTTTTCTTCCGTATCTCAGTGGGACCCTCAATGGACTTTCCTAAAGGGGGAGTTGTTAAAACGTCTTAAGCGTTTTGAAGATGCGATCGCCTTGTATGAAGCCGTTCGGGAAAGGTCTCCGGAAAAACAAGAGAATTGGTTGAATCTTATTTATGCCTTCGAAGACTTCCCGGATAAAAACAGAGAAGAACGCTTGAGAACCATCTTGCCTGTTTATCTCGAGAGATTTCCAGAGGACGGCGTGCGACGACGGCTTTACGATGAGCTTCTTTTCTATAGCTCCGATCTGCCTCCGCAAAAGGCTCTCGTGATCGGTCACGACTTGTTGACGCGTTATCCGAAGGACGATCGGGTCGTTCTCCGGATGGCCTACCTCTCGGCGGAGCAAAAAGATTTTCAAGCCTCTAAGGAATTCTTCGAAAGCTATGCGAGTCGCCATCCCCACGATCCTCAAGCCTTGCTTTTAGTGGGACAGGAACTTCATGCCATGGGTTACTACGCTAATGCCGTCCAATATTTGAAAGCCGCCGTTGAGAGTAGTGGGCGTCGAAAGGAGCGTTATTGGTTTTCCAGGAATCAAATGGCTTTAGCCCAATTGCACAACGATCGTGGTTTATGGCGAGAGGCCCTAGCGGATCTCAAGGCCATTCCCAACCCTGAGAAGAGCGAGGCAGACATCCAGTATTTGGATGATAGTCTCCACCGAAGGTATGATTCGCGCGTGGGCGAGGTGTTCGAGTTTTCCGACTTAGAAGGTGATTCTTGGCAGGCTTGGACGACGTCTTTTCAAAGTCATCTGGGGCGAGATTGGAAAATACGTTCGAATGTGAGATTCGGAAATTGCCAGCCGGGGGATCTTACGGGCGAAGGCCGCGTATTGGCGTCTTTTGAACGGGATGATTGGAGTTGGGGCATAGGTTTGGGGGGAGGCGGCAGCAAAAACCGAAAGGTTTTCTTTCCGCAAATCGACATTTCCTATGGTCATGCGTCGGAGGATAGAAAAGGTCCTTGGTCCTTCCAGATCAGCGGTGAATTGCGGAGCTTGAGAACGGATTTGGCAAAAATGGTCGACGAAGGAGCGTCACGGGATTGGGTGGATTTCTCATGGGAGTCCCTCTGGGCGAAGCGAGTCGTTTTTTCGGGGAGTTACCGATTCGAGCATACGATTTTGACGGGCGGTGAAGCGGCCCAGGAACATGCCTTCGCCCCGGCCCTAGCGTTCATTTTAAACCATAAACCTTACATAACATTGGGTTATCAATTCTCCTTAAGCCAAGTGTCCGATCACGGCCTTTTGGACGTCGTGGGCCTGATCCCAAAATCAAGGACGCACTATCTTACGGCTTTGGCGAATATACCTTTCTCTCACGGGTCTTTTTTCGAAATGGGAGCTTATATCGGTGGGGATGGCACGCGTGACTTAGATTTTTTCCGTCTTTTTGGTTTGAGAGGGCGGTTGGAATGGGCTATCGTTTCGCACGTGGATGGCGTCGTCGCCTACGAATACGGACGCCAAACTCAAAACACGTTGGCGGGGGATAGCCATCGGGGGACTCTCGGTATTTCAGTGCACTGGTAGGGCCGTCTTGGTCCGAAGCCGGAGCGGTAAGTCACAGGATTGGCGAGGGGGTACGGGCTTATGGGCAAAAGGATACTGTTGGTCGACGATGAAGCGGACTTCACCGAGCTCGCCGGCACCCTCTTGGGATTTCATGGATTTGAAGTCGATACCTCCTACAATCCCAAGTCCGTCGCGGAAAAGATCCAGAAGACTCCCTATGATCTTATCGTGACGGACCTCATGATGCCGGACATGAACGGCTTCGAGCTCATCCAAAGCCTCAGGATACAGCCTCAATATGAACGAGTGCCTTTGGTGGTCTTATCGGCGAAGACATTGACGGACGAAGAACGGAAATTTCTTCTGCAAAACGACGTGCATTACTTCATGAAACCTTTCGACCCCCATGGTCTTGTGGAGCATATTCGGAGGAGGTTGATGCCGTGAGCTTCCTTAAAAAGCTTGGCCCCTCGATCCAAAAAGTCTCCTATATTTACGAAATCCCCCTTTTCTATGGTTTCCTCCTGTTTTTGAACCAAGTCGTAGCATCTTCGCTCCCTGGGTTCCTAGGTGTCGATCCTCATCCCTTTTGGTTGGGCGTCCTGGTCTTCGGCATCCGCTACGGCGTCTCCGCGGGTTTGATCTCGGGTATCGTCTCCACGAGCCTTTATCTGGGTATCGCGAAAACGACTTTAGAGCCTTACCTTTTCGAGGATGTCCGCTTCTATGTTCTCCCCAGTTGTTTCATCCTTTTTGGCGTTTTATTCGGAGTCGTTAGCGGCACGTACCGAAACCGCTTCAGTCGTTCCAAAGAAGAGAATGAAGTTTTAAAGGTAAACCTGAAAGTTCGTGAGGAAGAAATCGAAACTTTGAAGGAGATCAACCTAGGCCTCGAAAAGAAGATCGTGTCTCGGATGGCGACACTGGTGACCTTATACGAGGGAGTGCGCCGTTTGGAGGTCGATGATCCCGAAGTATTTTGGTCGGTTATCCTCGACTTCATCACGAAGACTTTAAGCGCGGATAAAGCCTCCCTTTATTTGAGAATCGGTGACTTTTGGAGCGTGAAGCAAAGTTTCGGTTGGGAAGCCTTCGAAAAACATCCGCAGAAATTGGGATATCAGGAAGGACTTGTGGGTATGGCGGGTGCGTCCGGTAAGATCGTGAGTGTCCGCGACTTCATCGACGTGAAATCGCAGCAAGGGCCCGAACTCTTGGGCGACGCGGTGATGGCCGGCCCCATTCGCAGGGGTGAGGACGGTGAGGTCGTCGCGGTTATCGGCATTCAAAGAATTCCTTTTCTGCTCTTCAACAGCGCTACGTTGAATCTCTTCTCTTTTCTTTTGCAATGGGCTTCCCGATCTTTGGGAAAACTTCACCAGTTTTTAGAGTCCAGCGAGTTGGACATCTTGGATGCCCAATACCGCGTGTACTCGAAGCGGTATTTCCACATGCGCGGTGAGCAGGAGTACCAGCGTTCCAAGCTCTATTATCTTCCCTTAAGCGTCGGAGTCGTCCACATTCGGGGTCTTTCACACTACGATTCCCAGCGCCAAAAAAGGGTTATGACCGTCATGGCGGAAATCCTAAAGAGGCAGATCAGGCCGATGGATGTATTGGCTCGTTTTCGCGAGGAACAGGATTCTCCGTTCGCTTTTTTACTCATGACGTCCAACCAGGCCCAGGCTCTTGAAATGAGGGATAAAATGATGGCTTCGATTCTCAGGATCGAAAGCGATCTTTCCGTTTCGATACGTCTATCCCATTTCAACCCTTCCACGAACGGTTGGGAGGCCTTGCTCGCGGAGGCTATGAATGAAGTCGCTTATGAAAGCCCAGAGGTGGGCTAGGGTATGTACCTCCATTTTGTCCTCTCGAAATTACTGAGGGAAAGAGCGGGAGCTTCATTTCCCCATTATGAGGAAGAAACTTCGGAAGAGTTTTTCGAAAAAGAAGACGAGATCGAGCCTTTAATGTCGGAGAGCACGGCCGCGCGCCGATGGCGCGTTATTCAGGAGCTCGACTTTTCTTCCTTATCCGACGTGATGAACGGACATGATATCGACGAGAAGAGGGGTGCTGTGGAAAAGCTTTGTCGCTTGAGGACGCCCGAGTCGTTGAAATTACTGATGACGTTTCGAAACGATCCTCATCCGGATGTACGCTTCTTCGTGACCTCGGCATTAGAACGCGTGAAGAGGGACTATGAGCAAGAATTCGATGCTGCCCATGACGAAATGAAAAAAGACGCCTATAAGGCGTCCGCCCGCCTTTTCTTGGCTCAAAAGTACATCGAATACATGAATTCGGGATTATTAGATGAGGTTTTGGCGAATCAGTATTTCGAGGAATCCCTTTTCCACTTAAAGACCATACTTCAGGGAGATCATCCCCTGGAGGCCGCTTACTGGCTTCTTTTGGAACAATACCGTTCAGCCTCCGTGGCGAAGTACGAGACCGATATCCTCGCGGTGATAGAATCCCTGCGGAAAAAGACCTCCGACCGGGAACGTCTTGCACGCGTGGAAGTGGATGTCCTTTTTGCCTTAGGTCGTTATGGAGAACTACGTAGATGCTTGGAGACCGTCGCCCGCTTTCCTGAAAAAAATCCTGAATGGACGCCGCTCCTCTATTGGTGGGGAATTTCGGTATGAGTGCCCTCACGGAAATCCGAAGGCACATCCAAAGTCCGAGCGAGGATGCCCGTTTTCATGCGTGGATGACCCTTTACCGATCCGAACCCGGAGCGGCATCCGAACTCTTTCAAGAGTTGGAAAGGGTGATCGAGAGGCATGATCCCTTGCTTAAGATAGGATTCATCCGTTTTCTATCTAAGATCGACGAGGACAAAGCCGCACGCCTCATCGTACGTTTTTTGGGGGACGCTAATTTTCAGGTGTTCGAAGCGGCGACAAAGGCTTTTCTCGATAATCCCTACAAGACAAAGCTTTTTTCTCTCATTCCCCTCATCCAACACCCTTCACAACGAGTCGTCGTTTTCGCCCTAGACCAGTTATCCATGTGTCGTGTGGAAGCGGCTCTTCTTCCCATCCTAGATTTCATTGAGAAACGACACTCCATCGCGAAAGAAGTTTTTTATGCCGCCCTCGCGGCCTTGCGCCATTATCCCGACTCGAAGATCGTTCCCGCCATTCAAAGCCTCATGAAGGACGTGGAGGCGCAAAAAGATCCCGAGATACGGTTTCGCATGGTGCTGGTATGGGGCGGCCTTTACCGATCGGGATTCGCCCCGAACGGAAAATCCATCGAAATCTTTCTCGAAGATGCTTCGGCCAAGGTGAGGAAAACGGCTTTATGGGCTTTGAGAGGCCTTTCTAGGAAGCAGCCTCTGGATCGCCTTTTAGAGATCAGCCTTCACGATGCCGATCCTCAAGTGAGGATGGAGGCATTACACGGGCTCGCCGCCTTTCCGGAGCCAAGAGTGATTCTGCATTTGATGAGGATTCTCATGGAGGATAAAAGTCGGTTGGTAGCTTTAAAGGCCGAAAGCGTTTTGAGAGGCTTGCCGCCTAAAATCCTCATACATGAATTACGGGAAATCCTCGTTTCCGCTTCGACGTCAGAGCGGAATCTTCGTGGACGTATCGTCGTCTTTTTGGCGGAATTCGATTCCGGATCGCTATGGTTGTCACGCTACCTCAAGTCCGAGATTGAGAGGGTCTCGGGGTTTTCTGAAAAGGAAACTGTGCCTTTGCTGGAGGCTTCGGGGCTTTTAGAAGCGCCTGATGCCATTGAATTCCTCGAGGGCTATCTGCGACATTCTCCAGTTTTGAGCTATGTCGCATTGAAGTCGATCTTGAAGCTGTCTCGTTCTGGAGAGGATTATTCAAGGCTTGTACTTCATCTGGGGAAACAACCTTTCAACAGTCTTCATGGGCAGATGATATTGAGCTTCCTATCGAAGATCCCTTTAACCCAAAAATTATCCACCTCCACTCTTGACGTCCTGACGCGCACCTTATTCGCCCTCATTCACGACCAAAACACGAACGTCCGTTACCTGAGTTTTAAGATACTCGGTCAGTTACACGTCAAAGAATCTCTACTCAAGATCCTCGAAAGCTACTTTGGTGAGCCCGATCCCGAGGTAAAGGAAGTCATAAATCAGTGCTTGTCGGCATACTGCATGGACGCCCTTGACGACTGGTGTCGGTGGATGCGTCAGGCTCCAGATGCGGACTCCCGCCGGCATCTTATTAGGCTTTTCCGTTGCACGCGTCTTAATTCTCTAGGAGATTCATTTGTCGATGTTATCTTTGGTTTTTGGGGCCAAGCGGAGCTGCGGGAGGACTTGACCTTGCTCCTCATGCAGCAGTTGTCCGAGGGTTTTCTGCCGTGGAAATGCGTATCCCATTATTTAGATCGAAATCCCTATTACAGGGAATTCTTGGATATCATGAAGGGAAGTATCGATGCTTTCCCGACTTTAATGAGGTCCCGATGGATCCCCCTCGAGAATGCTAAGGATTACTTGGAGGAAATGGATGAGCTTTCGGATAAGGCGCGCCAATCCCTTTTTTATCTTCTTAGCTGCATGTACGGAGACGAATTCACGCCATTGGCGGTCGATATCTTCGACGCGCATCCAAATCTCGCGTTAAGGGAAACGGCACGCGATTATTTAAAAAGTAGGATGGCGGCTCATGATTGACGTTTGCTTTCTCTTGGAGGGCACTTATCCTTACGTCGCGGGAGGCGTCTCTACGTGGGTGCATCAGTTGATCGGCGCCATGGGCGATATGCGCGTCGCTATCGTCCATATCGCCGCGCATGCGGATCCCACCAGGACCCTCAAGTACGAGATTCCATCCCATGTCGTTTCGTTTAAGGAGATATTCCTTCATGATTACGCTCTCGCCAGGACGCGCTCCAGAAATCCGTCCTCCGACGATTACGACCTCGTCAAAACTGTTTATCAAGACCTCTCGGCTCACCGCTTCGACAGCCTTTCGGAGATTTTACCCTTATTCCAGGGAGAGTCGGATTGTTTCGACCTGCCGTCCTTTTTCGCTTCGCGAGAGGTCTGGGAGATGTTGCTGGAGGGATATGAAAAACACGCGCCGCATATTTCCTTTTTGGATTTCTTTTGGACCTGGCGCGGGATCCATATGCCTTTGATCCATTTGTTGCGGCAGGATTTGCCTAAGGCGAAGATCTATCATTCTATTTCGACAGGATACGCTGGTCTCCTAGCGTCCTTGGCAAAGATGAAATACGGTCAGAAGATGTTCCTCACCGAACACGGGATATACACGCACGAACGCATGCTCGAGATCTCACAGTCGACTTGGATCTACGAGCAGGCGACACGCCATTATCGCGCCGAAAGGGAAATGTCGTTCTTCAAAAAATGGTGGGTGCAACTCTTTAAAGTAATGAGCGGCATCGCCTACCATCATGCCGACCGCATTTATACCCTCTATGAGGGGAACCGTACCCGACAAATCTTAGAAGGAGCGAGCCCCGAAAAGATTTCGATTATCCCGAACGGTATTCATGTGCCGCGTCAGGACCCTCCCAAAAGGACGAAAAAGAGCCCGCCTCAGATCGGGTTTGTGGGTCGCGTTGTGAGTATCAAGGATGTGAAGACTTTTATACACGCGGCGCGCATCGTCTTGGAGGATCATCCTCAATCGGAATTTTACATCATTGGACCGACCGACGAGGAGGTCGATTACTATGAGGAATGCGTCGCTCTCGTGTCCGCTTTAGGCTTAAATGGAAAAGTGCATTTTACCGGGCGCGTCTCGGTAACCGAATATTATTCCTTTTTGGATGTCATCGTTTTGACGAGTTTATCGGAGGCTCAGCCATACGTCATTTTGGAAGCAAACCTGGCCGGAATTCCGGTGGTTTCGACCCGTGTGGGCGCTTGCCAGGAGATGCTTTTAGGATCCACTGCGGAGGATCGAGCTCTAGGAGCTAGCGGTTTGATCACGGAAGTTTCGAGTCCTCGGGAAACGGCAAAGGCCATCAGCCTACTACTTCAAAATCCGCGGCTTTATGAGTCCATGGGCGAAGCGGGTCGGAGACGCGTTCAAACGTACTATGACCAGGATGATCTCTTGAGTCGTTACCTGAATGTTTACGAACAGAACCTTTAGGATATTATGGCGGGAATAGGTTTTCGACTGCATCGTTTGCTCAAAGGGGATTCCTACACGGACCTATTTCGAGCCTATCTTTATTCCGCCGTCATCTCGTCGGGCCCGATGTTGGTCATCATCTTTTCCCTCGTAGTGATGAAGTCGTTCGTCCAATCTCGGCTCGGTTTCGACGACGCGACGTTGTTCATGGGACTCGTGATCTATGCCTATGCCTATTCGATGCTCCTGGCGGGGCCATTCTTCTATGTGGTGACGCGTTATCTAGCCGATCAGTATTATCTGAAGAAAATAGACCTTTTTACACAGACTTATATCTCCGTGATCGAGATCCTATGGGGCATTCAGATCGTATGGGGCCTGTCTTATCTTTATTTCTTGCCGATCGAAACATCCCTCAAGGCGGCTGCCTTCTTCCTTTTTTTGTTCGTGGGCGGGGTTTGGATCGCCATGATCTTTCTTTCGGCAGCCCGGAACTTTCACTGGATCGTCGGTGGTTTCTTGACAGGGGGGCTCTCCGGTCTCATGGTTTCTTGGGCGTTGGGAGAGCGATTCGGTTTGATCGGCTATATGACGGGTTTTGCTTTTGGGGAGGGCGTCATTTTCATCATCCTCTCCGTCCGTATTTTTTTCGAATTCGGCTACCACCCGGTGCGCGATTACACGTTCCTTCGCTACTTCAAACGTTATCCCTATCTGGCAATGATTGGGTTTTTCTATTATTTAGGCACTTGGATCGATAAGTTTATTTTTTGGTACCACGGGACCGGCGATCGCATCGTATCGGGCCTGAGAGTATGCTTCGATTATGATACGCCGATGTTTTTCGCGTTCATGACGACGGTGCCGTCGATGGCTTTTTTCTTGATACAAATGGAAACGTCTTTCGTCGTGCACTACCGCGCTTATTTCGCCGGGATTCAAGACCGCGTCCCATTCTCGAAGATACAATACTTAAAGCGGTGTTTAACGGAAAACTTAAGCCAAAATCTCCAGAGGTTCGTCGTTTTCCAGGGGCTTTTCAGCGGCACAGCCATCGTTTTCATTCTGAACCTGACCGAGTACTTCCATTTAAACCAATTCCAAGTGGGGATCTTTCGGATCGGTATCTTGGGTTCGTTCCTTCATGTGGGACTTCTCTTCGTGATCACCGTCTTTTTTTACTTTGATTTTCAAAAGGAGGTTTGGTGGGTAGTTTTATGCTTCCTGTTTTTCAACGGTGTGCTGAGTGTCGTTTCCTTACGCTTGGGATTGCCCACGTACGGTTTCGGGTACTCGGCGGCGGCTTTCATCTCGGTGGCGGTGGCCGTTTTCATCCTCGAGCATAAGTTGACGAGGCTCGAGTACTACACTTTCATGAAGCAGCCTTTAGTGTTGCCGCAGTTTAAATTCGAGTCCGAGGATCGAGGAACCCATGGTCGAAAAAGCGCTCCAATTTTTCCAGAATCGTAAGGACGAATATCTCGAGGACCTCAAAGGATTGGTGAGGATTCCCAGCGTGTCCTTTCCAGGTTTCCCGGAAGCAGAAGTCCTCAAAAGCGCCGAAGCCACCCGGCGATTGTTGGGGAAAAGGGGATTTCAAAACATCCGTATCTTGGAGATCGCAGGATCCCACCCTGCGGTTTTCGGGGAACGGGTCGTCGACCCGAACCTTCCGACGCTCCTCCTCTACGCTCATCATGACGTTCAACCGGCAGGCGATGCCGCTTTATGGGATTCGCCTCCTTTCGAACCTGTCGAACGCGAAGCTTACGGAGAAAAGAGGCTTTTTGGTCGCGGTACGGCCGACGATAAGGCGGGCATCGTTATCCACACATCCGCAGTTGATGCCTGGCTTCAGGCGGGGTCGCTTCCGTTGAATGTCAAAATACTGGTCGAAGGGGAAGAGGAGACGGGCAGCGCGCATCTCAGCCAGTTCTTGAAAAAATATAGATCCCTTTTCGACGCCGATGTCTTGATCCTGACCGATACCTCCAACTTCGATGTCGGGATCCCGTCTCTCACGACGACCTTGCGAGGTTTGGTGGCCGTCCATGTGGAGGTAAAAGTCCTCGATCATGCTCTGCATTCTGGCATGTGGGGAGGAGTCGTGCCGGATGCGGCGATGGCGTTAAGCAAGATGTTGGCGGGATTGGTCGACGCCCAAGGGCAAATCGCCATTCCCGGCTTGAACGACGATGTCCGTCCGTTGACGGAAGAAGAGAGACAAGCGTTCGAGGCCCTTCCTTTCAAGGAAGACGAGTTTCGCAAGCAATCGGGAATTCGATCCGGCGTGCCTTTGGCCGCGACCCAGAAGGATGTTTTCGAAAAAAATTGGCGATTGCCATCTCTTGCGATCAACGCGATCCAGGCAAGTAGTCGCAAGGATGCCCGAAATATCCTTTGCGATGCCGCATGGGCGCGCGTAGCCATACGCATCGTGCCCAACATGAATCCACGCAAGATTTTCGATCAGTTGACGTCGTTTCTCAAGAAATCCGCGCCTTGGGGCGTGGAAGTCCATATAGAGCCTGAGACGTACGCGAAAGAGGGCAATGGCTGGTGGGAGACGGATACGAACCATCCCGCTTTCGCCGCCGCGATGAAAGCCTTAGAAGCGGGTTACGGAGTCAAGCCGGTTTACATGGGGTGCGGCGGTTCCATACCTTTCGTCGAACCTTTTGCTCGGGAGTTGGGCGGTGTTCCCGCCTTGCTGATCGGCGTCGAAGACCCCTATACCAACGCCCATGCCGAAAACGAAAGCTTAAGCCTGAAGGATTGGCGAAGTGCGATTAAATCGGCGATTGTTTTATACGAAGAATTGGCGCAAACGGTCCGTAAAACATAAATCGAAAGGAATCTTATGGCCATCGTCCTCTATGTTGTCCTGTTAGGGTATGCGTTATTGAATTTTATGTACGCTTTCAAAGAACCTCCCGCGGCTTTGAAGAGCTTCTTGAAAATTCCGAGTATATTCGTTTTTCTGCCGAATCATTTGGTGGTTCCCGTGGGGAGGATATTCACGGGTTGCATGACGTTATTCTTGTTGATTTTCATCTACGTGAAGACGAGCGGTTTTTAGTCGCTCTTTGACGGTAAAATAAAAAGCCGTCTACCTTTGGGTAGACGGCTTTTTTCGTTCGAATCTAACTCTTACTTACCGAGGATAGAATCCTTGGCGGCCTTCGCGACGCGGAATTTCACCACTTTTTTCGCGGGGATCTTGATGGTGGCGCCGGTCTGGGGGTTACGACCCATGCGGGCCTTGCGGTTCACGAGGACCAGTTTGCCCAAGCCAGGCAAGGTGAAGCTATTCTTGGCTTCCTTGTAGGCGAGCGTCGCCAGGGTTTCCAAGAAAGTCGCGGCCGTCTTTTTGGGAAGATCGACCTTATCGGCTAATTGGCTGACGATCTGTGATTTCGTGAGTGGCTTTCCCATGATTCCTCCTTATATGTGGTTAATGGGTTGGTTAGTCTATTTTCGGACGCCGCCTCGGCGTCCTTAACTTAATTTTTATTTTCGTTTTTTCGCACCTCGATTTGGACCTTTAAATTCAAGCCTCAAATCCAAGTGAAGTCGTTTGGTACCAAGATTCATGCGGGTTGTCGAAAGATTTTTGCGCTTTCTTGATTTTTTTTGCGTTTTATCTTTTATACGCTCGATGTTTGAACGCGTTCGCACCGATTTCCCCGACTCCTTTCGCTTCTTGGATAAATCGAAGGTTTTCTTCATGGATGTTTTTGTCCTTTTGCTCCTGTCTGCGTTCCTCTATTCGCTTTTGATCCTCGCTCGCCAATGGTCAGCTCCCTTGGACGCTCAGGTCGAGATCGATTTAAGTCTTTGGGCCTTGCCTCATTACGCGTTCCTGTCTTTTCTGCGAGGTATGACGGCATTCGCCCTCTCGTTCGCCTTCACCATGGTTTACGGTTACATCGCGGCTTACCGCCCTAAAGCGGACCGGTTCTTGATCCCAGTCCTCGACATTCTCCAGTCCATTCCCGTCATCGGTTTCTTGCCGAGCGCTCTTTTGGCGTTGGTTTCGCTTTTTCCGAATAAGACCATCGGCTTGGAACTCGCCAGCATCCTCATGATCTTCACGGGTCAAGTCTGGGGCATGACTTTTTCGTTCTACCAATCGTTGAAGACGATACCTCGGGATTACTTGGAAATGGCCTCCATGTACCGTTTCAACTTTTGGCAGAGGTTCATACGGCTCGAGCTTCCTTCTTCGGCCATGGCTTTGGCATGGAACAGTATGATGGGAATGGCAGGGGGATGGTTTTTCTTGATGATTTGCGAATCCTTCACGCTCGGTAAAAACGACTTTCGCTTGCCGGGACTCGGGGCTTATATGGCGATGGCGGTCGCGGAGAATAATTTGCCTTCCATTCTCGGCGGGTTGGCGACGATGATGGGTCTGGTTGTCCTCATTAATTTTGGTGTGTGGGCTCCTCTCTTGGTATGGGCACAGAAGTTTAAAGTGGAGGAGGGAGGAAATCCCGTGCTTCCCTCTACCTTCGTCGCCAATGTGCTGCAAAAGTCGCGGCTTTGGCAATTCCTGCTGAACCGCATCGCGCAGCCGATCGACGCCTATCTGTCCTCAGCCGAGAAGTTGCCGGAAGATTCCGGCCTGAGACCGCGGCGTTTCGAGGAGTTTTGGAAGATCGCCTTAAAATACGGTACCTACGCTCTCCTCATGTATCTCTTTGGGGCTTCACTCTGGTTTTCAGTCAAATTGGTCCAGATGTTGTCACATTTGGAACTCAGTATTTGGTTGGAGATTATAAAATCGACCTTGTGGACTTTCTTGAGGGTCGCCGCGGCGACGGTCTTGGCGAGCCTTTGGACCATTCCGCTCGGCATATGGATCGGTTCCAACGTGAAGCGCACGGAGCGTTTCCAACCGATCGTACAGATCCTGGCCTCCTTCCCGGCTCCGATGCTATATCCGTTGATGATCATGATGATGCAGAAGATCGGTATGCATTTGAACCTTACTTCCATTCTGATGATGATGATGGGCACTCAATGGTATCTGTTATTCAATTTGATCGCGGGCGCCAGCATCGTTCCTTCGGAATACCGGGAAGTGGGGAAAGCTTATGGATTTTCCCGCATGCAGAGGTGGAAGTTGATTTGGATTCCGGCTATTTTTCCGTCTCTCGTGACGGGTTTGGTGACTTCTGCGGGCGGATCTTGGAATGCGAGCATCGTCACGGAATATGTCAGTTTAGGTAACGATTCCTATAGGGTGAAAGGATTGGGTTCCTTGATCACGACATCGGCCGCCAATGGGAATTTCGACTTGCTGGCGGCGGGAGTTATCGTGATGGCCTTGACCGTCGTTTTGATCAATCGCACGTTGTGGGCTCCTTTATATAAATTAGCGGAAACGAAGTTCACGAGGGCCGTGTGATGGCTGAAAAGATATTGGAAATCCAGGATGTCGATTATTCCTACCGGACGGGAGCATCGGCCACGGAGAATTTAGCCCTTCAAAATGTCGGCTTCTCAGTGAACGCGGGTGAGATCGTCGCTTTTCTAGGACCTTCCGGCTGCGGCAAGTCAACGTTGATGCGTATCGCTTGTGGTTTGATCCGACCTCACCGAGGGACCGTGCTTTGGCACGGTAAGGAAGTCTCGGGTCCTTTAGGGGGCGTTGGCGTCGTCTTCCAACAGTTCGCCCTATACCCATGGTTGACGATTTCCCAAAATATCGAGCAGGTGCTCATCCCGCGAAATCTTACGGCCGAACAAAGAAAGCGTCGCGTCGCCGAGGTCATCACCCTGATCGGTCTTGACGGTTTCGAGGAAGCCTACCCGCGTGAGCTGTCCGGAGGCATGAAACAACGCGTGAGTATCGCTCGGGCCTTGGCGATCCATCCGGAGCTTTTGCTCCTGGACGAGCCTTTCAGCCAAGTCGATGCGTTGACCGCGGAAACGTTAAGGAACGAAGTCGTGAACTTATGGCGCGATCGCGAGCGCTATCCCCAGTCGATCCTTTTCGTGAGCCATGACATCCATGAAGTCGTCTCCATGGCCTCTCGCATCATGTTAATGGGCGATAAGCCCGGACACATCCAAAAAGTCATCGACAATCCCTTGTCCTATCCCAGGGATCCGCGATCGACCTCCTTCCAGATGATGGTCGAAAAGCTCCATGACATCATCACGGGACTCTATCTGCCGGAAGAACAAGCGCCGACGATCGCGACGATCGTTTCCAGCTGGTCAGGCGCGTTTTCGATGGTGCCTCTGCCTTTGGTGGAAGTTCGCGACGTCATCGGTATTTTGGAGGCCGTCGCGGCGCGTGGCGGCAACGTCCCGCTCTTCCGACTCAGCGAGGAGATCGACACGACCTTTACGAGCATCCTGTTGGCGACCAAGGGCGCGGAGCTTTTGGGTTTCTTGACGACCCCGGAAGATCATTTGATTATGACGGACGTCGGTAAGGAGTTCATGATGGCCACCAAGAAGTCGCGGAAACAGATCTTTAAGAACCGTTTTGTGCAATTGAACCTGGTGAAGCGCCTGAAGGACATGCTCGAGAGAAGCCCCGAAGGGCGTTTCCCGCGGGAAATTTTCCTGGAGGAGCTCGCGATCCACTGTCCGTTAGAGGACCCCAAAAAACTTTTCCGGATCTTAATCAACTGGGGCAAGTATGCCGAACTCTGGAGTTACCAAGCGGCTCTTTCGTCGGTTGTCTTAGTGGGTCGCGAACCTGTCGCGGCATCCTCCGTGGGAGCGGATCCAGGCACGGATTCCCATTGACACCCATCCGCGTGTTTTTTAGCAAAACTTCCAATAGTGAGCGAGTAAGGGTGGGCCGGACGAGTCCGGCAGTACCCGACGGAGTGAACGATCAAACATTGAAACCCAGACGAGGGTTTCAGGGAGAGAGCGGTATCTCTCCCTGAATAAAAAAGGAGAATCCATGACGCCCAAAGAATATTTTGAAGTTAAAGTTCCCGAAAATCTCAAGACCAAAGCGGATAAATTGACCAGCATCAATGCGATCTATGAATTCAACCTCACGGGACCCAACGGGGGTGTCTGGAGTTTGGACCTAACGGTGCCGGGTGGCAAAGTCAGCAGCGGTTCGACCGGCAAAGCCAATTGCACGATCACTATGGAAGACGAGAACTTCTCCAAATTGGTCACGGGACAGTTAAACGCCCAAATGGCCTTCATGACCGGTAAATTGAAGGTGGCCGGCAACATGGGCTTGGCGTTGAAATTGACTAGCGTCATCTAAAGTAGCGTAAAAAAAAGAGGAGTCA
This sequence comes from uncultured Pseudomonadota bacterium, assembly GCA_964555055.1. Classification (GTDB taxonomy): domain Bacteria; phylum UBA10199; class UBA10199; order JACPAL01. The sequence continues at coordinate 133,726 of CAZKQW010000004.1, forward strand.
AAAACCGCCCTCGACTCGAACGTCGAGGGCGGTTTACTTTATGGTTCCGCTAAAAAACATCACCGTCATCGATATTTCCCGCCTCTTGCCCGGAGGTTATGCGTCTCTTTTGTTATGCGAGATGGGGGCCAGAGTCATTAAGGTGGAGCCCAAGGGTATCGGCGATTACCACCGCGCCGTCATTCCGGGTGGACTTCTGAAGAGTCATACGCGCATCATCCATTCTGGCAAGGAAAGCCTTGAGCTGGATTTGAAATCCTCTGCAGACCAAGTCCTTTTCAAAAAGCTCGTGAAAAAAGCGGATGTCGTTCTTGAAAGCTTTCGTCCCGGCGTGCTTGACGCGTTGGGATTGGGATTTCGGATGCTCAAAAAGATACGATCCGGGATCGTTTTATGCTCCATCACGGGCTTCGGTCAAAAAGGACCGCAGTCCCGCCTGGCCGGCCACGACATGAATTTCGTCGGCCTTTCCGGTTTGTCCCATAAGATGCGCGACGCACGGGGACGGCCGGTCCTTCCCGATTTCCAGATCGCCGACATGGCGGCAGGAATGGAGGCGGCCATGAAAATCGCCGCAGCCCTCGCTCAAAGAGGGAATAAAATCCGTAAAACGGCGAAAGGTGCGCACATCGACGTTTCCATGTTGGGGGCGGCGCGATCTTGGGCCCGCTTCTGCGAATTCGAGGAAACGACACCGACGATCTTAGGTGGCACTTTAGCGCGTTACAACGTCTACGAGACGGCGGACGGTAAGTGGGTGACGTTAGGCGCGTTGGAGGAGAAGTTTTGGAAGAAGTTCTGCGGCCTCATCGACAAGCCGGAATGGGGGCATCTCGCTCTCTCCGATGAGAAGGCGATTCGACGTCAATTAGAAGCTGTTTTTAAGTCAAAAACACAACAGGAATGGATGGCCTTTGGCGAACGTGCAGACGTTTGCCTTTTCCCGGTTTTCGAAAAGCCTAACTTCCCCGGGCCTTCGAAGAAACCTCCATCTGTCGGGGCTCATCGTCGAAAAATTCTTAAAGAGCTTGGAGTCGCAGGATGAAAATCGCCCTGGCCCAAATCAACGTCACGATCGGGGACTTCGCCGGCGTATTGGAGACGATAGAATCCTGTGTCGCCCGCGCGGAAGACGCCGGTGCCACGATGGTCATTTTCCCGGAGCTTGCGTTGACGGGCTATCCGCCTCGGGATCTTTTGGAGGATCCCGATTTCATCCGAGGCAACAGGAACGCCCTCGCGGCGGTCGCGAAGCTTTCGCGGAACCTGCGCATCCTCGTCGGGTACGTGGAGAAGAATACGCGGGCCTCCGGCAAGCGATGCTTCAATGCCTTGGCGTTGTGCGAGGGAGGTCGCGTCCGGCATCGTTACTTTAAGAGGTTATTGCCCAATTACGACGTGTTCGACGAGAGCCGTTATTTCGAACCGGGCACGGGCGACGGTATCTTGACGTTGGGAGGCCTGGGAAAGGTCGGCGTCTCGATCTGCGAGGACGCGTGGAACGACTCCCAGTTTTGGCCTAATCCCCTGTACGCCGTCGATCCCCTCAAGATCCAAGCGAAGAAAAAAGCGGGGTTTTTGATGAACGTCTCCGCGTCGCCTTTCTGCGTCGGCAAGCCCGAATTGAAACGAAAAATGTTTTCCCGGATGGCGCGGCGTTATGGGACGCCGATGATTTACGTGAACCTGGTGGGCGGCAACGACGAGTTGGTCTTCGACGGGCGCAGTTTCGCGATGGACGAGAAGGGGCGTCTGCTGGCCGAAGCCAAAGCCTTCGAAGAAGACCTGCTCGTCGTCGACGCGGAAAAGACGAAGAAGGGGATAACCCTCCGCGCGCCGAAAACTGCCCGCCGTCGGGCGCCCGTCGATCCGATGAAGGACGTCTTCGACGCGTTGGTGCTGGGTCTGCGGGATTACGTACGGAAATGCGGTTTCGAAAAGGTGGTCTTGGGCCTCTCCGGCGGTGTCGACTCGACCTTGGTCGCCATCTTGGCCGCGGAAGCCTTGGGGCCCCAAAACGTATTGGGCGTCCTGATGCCGTCGCCGTATTCGAGCGTGGGGAGCATCGAAGACGCGGAAGCCTTGGCGAGGAACCTCAAAATCGAGACGAAGAGTTATACCATCCGGGACGTCTACCAGACCTATCGCGCCCTTTTCGGAAGACCCGCCGATATGCCTCCCGATCTCGCCGACGAGAACGTCCAAGCGCGCATCCGAGGCAACATCCTCATGACGCTCTCCAATCGCCACGGAGCGATGGTGCTGACGACGGGCAACAAATCCGAGCTCGCGATGGGTTATTGCACGCTCTACGGCGACATGAGCGGCGGCTTGGCGGTGATCTCGGACCTCTTGAAGACCAAGGTTTACGAGCTCTGCCATTATATCCAAAGGACGCGCCAGGTCATCCCTCCCGACGTCTTGACGAAAGCTCCGAGCGCGGAGCTCCGTCCCGACCAAAAGGACCAAGACAGCTTGCCTCCCTACGAAACGCTCGACGCGATCCTAGAGGCCGCCATCGAGGAACAAAAGACGGAAGCTCAAATCATCAAACGAGGTTTCGACCCGAAGACCGTTCGTCGAGTCCTCCAATCCCTCCACCGAAACGAATACAAACGCCGCCAGGCCGCCCCGGGACTCAAAATCACGTCACGAGCCTTCGGCTTGGGTCGGCGTTATCCTCTAGCGAGAAAGATCTGATGCCCGGCATCCTCTACATCGTCGCCACTCCCATCGGGAATCTCGAGGACATTACGCTCCGCGCGATTCGTATTTTAAAGGAAGTCGATCGGATCGCCTGCGAAGACACGCGGCACACGTCGCGGCTTCTTCAGCATTACCAAATCACCACGCCCACTACGAGCTACTTCGAGCATAATAAGACCCAAAAAGGGGAGTACTTGATCTCCCAGCTCAGGGAAGGAAAAAACATCGCCCTCGTGTCGGACGCCGGCACTCCGGGCATTTCGGATCCGGGATTCAACCTCGTGCGCGACGCCGTGGCCCAGGGCATCCGCGTCATCCCGTTGCCGGGCCCTTCGGCGGCGATGTCGGCCCTGTGCGCTTCCGGATTACCGACCGACCGGTTCCTATTCGTGGGATTCTTGCCTCAAAAGGACGGGAAAAAGAAAAAACTCCTGGAATCCCTCGTTCCCGAGGAAGGAACTTTGATCTTCTACGAATCCCCGTTCCGCATCCGCAAAACCGTCAAACTCATGGCCGAAGTCTTTGGAGACCGTCCGGCGGTACTGGTGCATGAGTTGACCAAAATCTACGAATCTTTCCTGAGAGGCCCGCTTTGCGGGCTCGCTAGAAACGAAGAAGCGATCATCGAAAAAGGCGAGTGGGCGATTTTAGTGGGGAAACCGTAAAAACCCCTTGCCGCTCCTTTTTTTCTCGGTACACTTTTTATATGTCCTCTCCCCCTAGAGAAAAAACCGAAGCCGAAAAAGCCGCCGAAGCGTGGGGAATTGATTTATCCTTGATTGACTCGGCTCTTGAGCGAACCCCTATGGAGAGGCTTTCGATACACCAAAATATGCTGAATACGGCCATTCAACTTCAGGAGGCCATGAGAAATGCAAGAATCAAAGGACTTGTTCCAGATTCTCATAAAAAATAAGGTCGATTGCGTACTGGTTGGGGGGCTCGCCGCAATTACTCATGGAGCCGCGACGATGACATGGGATTTAGATGTGTGCTTCGACTTCAATCCCGATAACGTGCGGACTCTTCTCCATGCCCTCGAGCCAGTCCATCCGCGAGTGCGTGCCCAATCGGGATGGCTCTCCCTGACCGAATACACCCCGGAACGCCTCGCCCAGTTGGACAACCTCTATATCACTACGGATTTGGGCCGGTTGGATTTATTGGGTTTCATCGCCGGGGTCGGAAAGTATCCGGAGGTGAAACAGCATTCCGTTGAAATCGATCTCTTGGGGTATCCTTGTCGCGTCTTGGATCTCGAATCCTTGATTAAAGCTAAGGAAACCCTCAACCGTCCTAAGGACCAACAAGTGGTTCTTGAACTGAGGGTAATCCAAGAAAAACTGAAGTCCTCGAAGGCTTGATCTCTAGGCTTTGTAAAATCCCTTCGCTTGCCGCTCCGTTTGATGGAGCGTGTCGGTAATCAATCACCTTACCACGCCTCAGGACGAGGCGGTTATCGCAATAGAGCTTCACGGCGCGGGTGAGGAGCTTGGCTTCGGCTTTTCGGCCTTTTCCCATGATGCTCTCCAAAAAACATTCTTCATAGTCGAATTAACCCTCAATTTTTTTAAAAAACATCCGTTTAAGTGTTTTCAGAGGCATCCTATGAAACGCTTAAAGGTATTATGGCTCATTCTGTTTGTCCTGGGTTCGGGGGGGGCGGCTGTCGCCCAGGAAAGCGGAGCTGGTGGTAGAGGTGGTCTTCAAGATTGGTGCGATCGCTTAACCCAGAAATTGGTGAGGAACAGTCGCCGGGATCCTTCTACTCGAGGTGAATATTTGGCGTGGCAGAACGAGGAAAGAGGGGTGCAAGCTTGTGATGAAGCTATAGAGCAATTGAGAAGGCGTCAGAACGCTTTAGGGCCTCATATCTGTCCGGATAATCCAAATTGTAGGGAGATCGGCGAATTAGGGGCTCAAATTGCCGCTTTATTGGAAAAATGTAATCGAAAAAGAAATAATGCCAGGGAATTGAACGAGCCTTACTCGTTTTATGAGCAAGCCCTAAGGGAAAATAGTTTGCCGGCTTTAGCGAGCCAACTCAGAACCCCTGGACGCTTCGGTTTCCGTTGCGAGAGGGTCATTGAATCTGGTTGCGGGACGCGGGGAGGAATTGTGGCCCCGGAAGTCACGGATCCGGCGAACCGAAGTCAACAGTTGGCCCATCGGTCTATCCAAGCCCTTAACTTCACCATGGATCCTTACGACCCTCCCGGAGACGGGAATGGCGGTTCCAACGGAGGGGCGCCGCCTGAAGATCCGGATCCGGATAGTTATGATAACCATATGTCCGATACGGATCGCGAAGCTTGCCTCTTCGCCAGTCGAGTCTATCAAAGAAGGCAGGCGACCCGTGCGGCCGTGGAAAGGGTGTGTCCTAGCGCTCCCGTGGATTCAAGGGTGACCGTCAATCTAAACTTGGCGGTCGAATCCCCCGACTGTCCCGGTGAGATATTCCCGACGAATCAAGTACGTTATCACGTCATTAGATCTCAGGGCGACAACGAGACCATTCAGAGGACGCTTCAAGTTCGCGTCGGGATAGACGCTTCACGGCAAAATTTAAGCCCCGAAGCGGAACGTTCTTTGAACGGTTTGGTGAATCTCGCCAACCGCTGCGTCAGCCGGTTGATACGGCCCGTTTGGGCCCGATACGGAGTCAACTTTGATTTATCGTTCGAACGTCGGGTCTCCGATAGGGATTCCTCATACGACCAGCGGATTATCTTTACGAACGACCCTTCTTGCAGTCGCTCCGATGCCGGCCGCTTTTGTTTGGGGTATAGCTGCGATCCGGGTCAAGAAGAGTGCTTCAATCAACTTGCTCAAGTTGTCGATAGTTCCTCATCCAGCGGTTTTTGCCATTTGATTCTGCATGAAAGCGGCCATTGGCTAGGTTTGCCGGACGAATACGCGGAGGATGGGTATTTGGACTATGCTTGCCGATCCACGAGACGACCCTTATCCAATCCCTATGTAAGGGGACAAACATTCGACCCGAGATTCCTTTCAGATTTACAGGATTTCACATCGCCCCTCGGGTTCCATGTGACGAGCGTGATGCAGCAGGCTTTCGGGATCGGCGAATTTGCCCAAATGGGGGATTCGACTTCAGGGTCGATTTTCGACCACGACCCCCTCAATCAATACGAGTTTTTCGAGAATATAGCCCAAATTTTTGAACCGGCTTGCGACCCTACGGAAGCCGCTAGCCCCCAATATCGCGTTTGGGGTAACGGTGCGGAGCCCCGCAGCTACCGCCCTTCCGACGGCCCCCCTCCTTTGAGGGTGGGAGATTTACCCAGGCGGAACGGGGAATAAAGAAATTGGACGATAAGGGCTTCCGCTCAATCGCTAGACTTTATAGAATTCCTTCGCCTTCTGCTCCGTTTGATGGAGATGCCGGCTATCGATGACTTTACCGCGTCTCAGGACGAGGCGGTCGTCGCAGTAGAGCTTCACCGCTCGGGTCAGAGCCTTGGCTTCGGCTTCGCGGCCTTTGTCCATGACGCTCTCCAAGGTCTCCCGCGTCTTGTGGATGCGGAAGGCTTCCTGCGCGATGATCGGTCCTTGATCGAGATCCGTCGTGACGAAGTGGGCGGTCACGCCCACGTATTCAACGCCTTTTTGGAACGCTTGGGCGTAGGCGCGGGCTCCTGGAAACGAAGGGAGTAGGGAGGGATGAATGTTGATGATTCTTCCCTCGTGGCGGAAGCAGAATTCCGGCGACAAGATTTGCATGTAACGCGCGAGCACGATCAGGTCGACGTCGTAGGCGACGAGCTTTTCCAGCAGGAAGCGTTCGTGTTCCTTTTTATCCTTCGAAGGGAAGGCGAAAAACGGAATATTTTCTTTCCGGGCGGTTTTTTCCAGGTCGGGGAGGTTGGAGAGAATGACGACTGGCTTGCCCTTGATCCGACCGGCCTTCATTTCCTTCAATAAAGCGGCGAGGCAATGGCTCTCTTTGGTGACGAGGAGGGCCACATGCTTGACCCGCCGTTGCTCCAAGATCTCCAAGGTCACGTCCATCCGGATCCTGCGCCCTACGTCGTTAAGGATCCCGCGGAACTGCGGTATCGTCTTCTTTAGGCCGGAAATGTCCACGACCATGTTCATCACGAGGAAGTCTTCCAAGATGCGCTGGTCGATGTCCTCGATGTTGAGGTTTTGCTGGGAGAGGCAGGTTGTGACCGCAGCGATAATTCCTTTGTGGTCGGGACCAGCGACGCGGATACGAGCAAGTTTCTTGGGCATAATCCGGCATTACAGCAAAAAACCGGAAACGAAGAAAGGTTTTAGTTTACAAGGTCTCCCACGGATTTTATTCAAGAGCGATGTTGGTTAAAATTTGCGGCATCACGAACAAAGAAGATGCATGGGCAGCTATCGAGGCGGGTGCTGATGCTTTGGGCTTCAACTTCTACCCCAAGAGTCCCCGCTATTTACCGCCTGAAACGGCGATCAAGCTCGCCGAAGATATCCCACCGAACATCCTGAGAGTCGGCGTTTTCGTCAACGAGACGGAAGGCGTCGTTCGCGACATGTCACAATACTTAGCTTTGGATTATCTCCAATTCCATGGGGACGAAACTCCCTATTATTGCGAGCAGTTCGCGACGCCTTATTGGAAAGCGTTTCGATTGAAGGACGAGAAGACGTTTGATTTAATGAAAAAATATAAGCCCGACTACTTCCTCTTAGATGCTTTTGTGGAAAAAGCCTTTGGAGGAACGGGTGTCGTGACAAATTGGGATCTGGCACGCGAAGCCAAGGCTTATGGTAAGATTGTTCTAGCGGGGGGGTTAACCCCGGAAAATATCGAAGCCGCCGTCCGCGCGGTGAAACCCGATGGCGTGGACGTGGCTAGCGGCGTCGAATCCGCGCCCGGCAAAAAAGACGCGGCCAAGGTGGAGGCCTTCGTGAGCGGAGCGCGCTCTCTCGAAAATTGAGCCTAAGTTTTTATTGTTCGGAATCGTCCGTCAGTTGGGTGATCGTACCCGTTTGGTCGACGGCGGCGTGATCTGTCGTCGGATCATTATCGATATTCCCAAAACATTCGAAGCGGAATCCCTCTAAGGGCGAGACTGGCGACGTGAAACGGTACTCGTACCTCGCTCCCGTAGGAGACCAATTCAGACTCGTGACATCGTCAGTGTATTTTCCGTTCTTCTCAAAATAATCCTTTTCCGCGGCGAAAAGGGCTTGAAGGCTTTGTCGGCACTCCAGCTGCTTCTTCTTGATCTCGCTTTTAAGGAACTTAGGTACCAGGATGGCGGCCGCCACCGAAAGGATAGCGACGACGACCATGATCTCAATCAAGGCGAAACCGGCTCTGGAACGGGCCAGAGGAAGTGCGACAGGAAATGAAAGCTGGTAAGGATTTTTATTCGACATGGAGGCTTTTTAAGCATCTGCCTTAAGCGCGTCAAGCAATGCCTTCTTCATGACGGCCAAGGGCGCGCGCCGTCCCGTCAACCATTCGAAAGCCAGGGCGCCTTGATGCAAGAGCATGCCGAGACCCGTATGTGTTTTGAGTTTTAATCGTTCCGCTTGTTTGAGGAGTGGCGTTTTTAGAGGACGATAGACGAGGTCCGAGACGATGGCGGTTTTCGGGAGGGCTTTCAGATCGAGCTCGTCGAAGCGCGTGCCTTTCATCCCGATGGAAGTCGTATTCACCACCAGATCCGCATCCGGAAAAACCCAGCAGCAGGCCTCTTTCTCCAGCGGCAACGCCGTAAAGTGAGTCCGAAATTTTCCTGAGAATTCCTGGGCTAGAGTCCTCGCCCTTTCTTCGGTGCGGTTCATGATCACGATCGACTTGGGCCGTTTTTTGGCGAGTGCGTAAGTCACCGCTCGTGCGGCCCCACCAGCGCCTAAGATAACGATTCGTTTGCCCCTAGGGGAAAACCCAGTGTCTGCTGAGAGCGACGCGAGGTACCCCCGCCCATCCGTATTATCGCCTTCCCATCGGCCTTTGCGCCGTCGAACCGTATTGACGGCTCCGATGAGCTTCGCTTCCCGAGTCAATGACGCCAGAAAAGGGATGATAGCTTCTTTGTGCGGAATCGTCACATTGAAGCCCGTAAGGCCTCGGACCGGAGTGTTCTTCAAGAAAGCCTTCAGACCTTGGGGGCGTATCCGAAAGGGAAGGTAAGCCTGAGCGAGCCCTAGTTTTTGGAGGGCGGCGTTATGCATTGCCGGCGAAAGGGAGTGGTTAATAGGATCGCCGATAATGCCGAACACAAGCGATTCAACGTTTTTTCGCTTTTTTGATGTCTTCATGTATTTGACTTATGAGTTCTTGGGGAGAATCGAATTTTTTCTCGTCTCTCAGTTTCTTTAGAAATGATAGGCGGATCTTATTTCCAACGATATTCTTTTTGAAATGGAAAATGTGCGTTTCAATGGTGAGGATGGGAGGTTTTCCGGGTTTTTGAAAAGTGGGATTGTATCCGACGTTAGTGACGCTATCATAGCTATGCCCTTGAATGAAGGTCCGTGTGGCATACACGCCGCATGGGATCAAAATCTCGTTTTCGGAAGAGAGATTGGCCGTTGGAATCCCTAAAACCTTTCCTCCAATGCCTTTGCCTTTCACGACTTTTCCTTCGATGAAATAAGGGCGGTTGAGCAGCCGGGCTGCCCGTGGCATGTCACCCCGCGACAGGAATCGACGCACTTGTGTGCTGGAAGTCAAAGTTTCTCCCGTATGAAAAGGGGAGACGATGTGGACTTGGATGCCGTGGGGACGGCAGAGCTTTTGGAGATCCTCGGCGGTTCCGCTTCTCTTAACACCGAAGGTGAAATTATATCCGACGAAAATCTCCGTGGGTTTCAATTTTTTCAAGACCACGTTCTCGATGAAGTCACGAGGCGTTCGTTTGGCGAAGGTTTTCGTGAACTTTTCCACTACGACCCGTTCGATCCCTAATCCCTTTAAAAGCGTCACGCGTTGCGAGAGGGTGTTGATCATGAAAGCCTCCGGGCACGCTTGGGGCGCTAGAACGCGCACAGGATGCGGGTCGAAAGTATAAGCGAGAGAGAGGCCCTTAAGGCTCTTTGTCCTTTTCAGGAGCTTTTTGAAGATAAATCGATGGCCTTGATGGATGCCGTCGAAAACCCCCATGGCGATAAGAATCGGTCGTTTCATCCTACTCTTCCCGCCACACGATCCATTGCGTCCGTGAAATCAAGTCGCGGTTGTCTTGCGCCGTGAGGGTGATGAGATTAATACCTTTCTTCAGGGGGAATTTCGCCGTGAAGGGAAGTTCTTTAGGGTCCGATCCCGGAGCAGGCGCCGCGTAAAAGACTTTATCATCGCCGACGAAGATTGAAAAATGCTTCACTTCCTCATCATCCGTGAGGGTCCCTTTGACCATGTAGGCGGAGGAGGGGGTCGACAGTTTAACGAATTCGGGGTTTGGCTTAATGGTCGGCGGTTGCTGGTTTAGCTCAGGCAAAGGGTTTAAAAAAACGGTCGGGGTCGTGTTCGGATGATGGATAGGAAACGTGATTCGATCGGAGAACTCATGCCCGGTCTGGTTGTCGAACAGCATCAACTCCATCGTAATCGAACTCGAGTCTTCCGGAAACTTCGGCGTCCGAAACTGCAGAAAAGCCTCTTGGATATCACCGGACTTGAGAGGCGATAAGTCCAAATGCCCTTTTTCGATGAAAGGAGTCTCTTCGTTCTTCGTCTCTTCGGTGTTTTTTAGATTCAACGTCGGTTTCTGACTATCTCCATTCCCCGTATTCTTGACTTGAATCTTCAGGACATAGGTCTCTCCGCTCTCAAGAGAAGTCGCTTTTTCAGGTTTTTCCGCCGCTTTTTCCTGAGATCCTTTGAGTAACGTGTAATTGTAAGAGAAAAGAGGATAGGTATTCTCCGAAACCGTGAGTGTGTGGGTGACGGTCTCGGGATCGTTCCCGTTCGCTTCATGAAAAACGAGATCCATGGGTATGCTACGGGGCCTGACGAAATCTGGAATCTTCAATGGGGCTCGCCATTCAGCCGTTGCGTGAGTTAAGACCTTGCCCAAAGGAAATTCCATATTCGCGAACAAAGGGTCTTCTGATTTGGAGACGGCGATAAGACGATGCAAGGGAACATCGCTCTTATTCTCCACGGAAAGCTTAAGCGTGACTTTATCCCCGGCTTTGAGCGTCGTTACGGTTTGTTCGTTCTTATCCAAGATTGTCAGGTGAGAAGATATTTCAGGCGCTTTTTCGCGCTTTTTTTTCGGGGATTCCGGTTCCGTCCAATCGACGCCTACTTTCTTCATGGCTTCCTGGGTCTTTTGGGATTCGGCAAGACCAACCTCGGATAGGAGCTTCGGGATGCGTTCGAAGACTTTTGAACGATTCTTAAGTTCATGTTCGAGCTCCAAGACCCGAACAGCGAGTTTAACCGAGAAATCGCCTTCGAGGGAAATCCTCGCCGCACTTTCGTCGTCATCTGGATTTTCAGGATCCTTGGCCTCCATTAAATAAGAAACTTGATAGGGTGACGGGGGCAGGTCTTGGGGTTTGTGCTCGTCGTCTTCTTCGTTCAAGAGGTCGATTTCCCGCTTCTTCACATCCTCGAATAGGTCGATTTTCTTCGGATCGACTACGGTGGCTTGAAGACCGATGTCGGGATTGATACCGATCGATTGCACTTTTTGATCGTCAGCCGTCAGGTAATGCGCGATCGTCAGTTTCAGGCCCGATCCGTCCTTAAGATCGTATACCGTCTGGACGGACCCTTTGCCAAACGAACGCGTACCGATGATGATGGCGCGATCGTTGTATTTGAGGGCTCCCGAGACGATTTCGGAGGCGGAAGCGCTACCTTCGTTAATGATCACGACCAGAGGAATATCCTCGCCTTCATCGCCCTCCTTGGCGGATTCGGTTTCCAGAGTTTCGCCATGGCCACCGACCGTTTTGACGATGACTCCTTTTTTCAGGAAAAAATCGCTGATTTGAATCGCTTGGTCCAGCAATCCTCCCGGATTGCCCCGTAAATCCAGGATGAGTCCGTGGAGGGGTGAATTCGTAGAGTCGGGAGATTTATTAAAACTTTTATACATCTTCGTGAAATAATCGAAAGTATCTTGTTGAAAATTTTTGAGCCGGATCAGCCCAAAATGATCGTCGACCATGCGACCGGCCACGGATTGGATGTGGATCATCGCCCGGGTGAGTGAAAGATTTATGGGTTGTTCTTCCCCCTCACGTTTGATGACGATATTCACTTTAGTGCCGACGGGTCCACGGAGTTTGTCCACGGCTTCCGAAATATTCATGTTAACCGTCGACTCTTCGTTGATTTGGACGATCTGATCTTTCGCGCGCACACCCGCCTTGAAGGCCGGCGTATCTTCAAGAGGGGAGATGACGGTGAGGACCCCTTGCCGGACTCCAATCACGATTCCGAGTCCGCCGAAATTTCCCTTCGTCCCGATCTTGAATTCGTTATAATACTTCTTCGACATGTAATTCGTATGGGGATCCAGAGTTTCGGTCGCTCCCGTGAGGGCGATCGTCGTGCGGTCCTCCTCGTCGGGCTTCCCTTGGTAGTATTGATTCACGAATCCTAAGATATGCGAAATAGGCATCGCCATGTCGCTGATGCGGAAGCTTAGATCGACGGGAATACTGAGTTTCTTGTCTCCGAGGCTCAAATCGAAGCTCTTCTGGCTTTCTTTGACGAGAAGAGGGGGAAGCGCTCTCTCCAAATTTTTGGAGGCTTTCCTCAGGATGTCGAGGGGATTCACCATGGACGCATCGACGTAATTCTCCTCCATCAGCTGCATGATCCGACTGATCATCTTCGAATCTTTGGAAGGAGGGATGGATTGGATGCTGACCGGAATGTCTTTTTTCAGTTTAAGCGAAAAATAAAGTAGGACGGTAAGAACGGGCAAGATGAAGAGCAGCTTTTTCAAAGGATGGTGCGAGCTGATCTGAAAGGAGCGGTGGTTTTTATGGCGGGACATCTTGCCAGCATGTCTGCCGCTCTGAGGTTTATCAAGAGAAAGTTTATTGGAGACCATGGCGTGGTCTTTTTGCCGACAACACTTGTTTTTTCGTGAATATTTTAAAATTTATAATTAATATAGCACGATGTTTTTTCAATCAAAGCTCTCCGTAACCTTCATCGCAGCCTCCTTATTTTTAACGGCTCCCATCGCTTCGCATGCGACTATGGTCGTACCTTTGAACCTTTCGCAAATGACGGAGCAAGCGGATCGGATTTTTCGAGGACGCTGCCTCGATGTCACGCGCGACCTCGACGAAAACCAAATGCCGGCGACCTACGTTCGGTTCCGGGTGTTGGAAGGGTTAAAAGGCGTGGAGACGGGGGAGACGGTATTCGTCAAGCAGTATGGGGTTTCTCCGCGTGCCCAACCCTTTCTTCATTTGGCGGAAGGCGAAAAGACGATTGTTCCCATGAAAAGTCTTTCTTTGGCCCCTAAAGACTACGAAATCGGAAAAGAGTATTTGTTGTTTTATTATCCCGAGAGTGGGTTGGGGTTTACGTCTCCCGTGGGGGCAGGCCAAGGACTTTTCGATGTGACCGAAGATGGCCAAGGTCGTCGCCGTGCCGTCAATCCATTGAATAACCGGTTTCTGAAAGAGTTGGGGCGTCAGCAGGGCCGGGAGGATGCGACGGGCTTGAATGAGATAGAGTCGACGATTCAAGCGCTCGTACTTCAAAATTGATGAGGATGAATCTTACACGTATGAAGAAAAGATTTTTCGCCTCGAATATCGCCATGATTCTAATGACTTTCACAGTCGCCATGGCGGTTTCCGAACTCAACCCTCTTCAAGCGGCGGGTGCCGTCCTCGTGGATACGGGCGGCAACGGTCAACCGGTGCTATGGCGGAACGGTGTCGTCCGTTACAATCTCGAGAGTGGAGCGGCCGCTACTTTAGGGACTTTGAATAATGATGAGGCGGTGGCTCTCGTCCGGGAATTGTTCGAAGATTGGCAAACGGCGGCATTGAACGGGATCGGGACGACATCGGTGACCTTCGTCGAAGGCGCCTCCTTAGGATCCGTCGACACCACGAACGTGAACGAACATTTCACTTATTGCCCTCCGAATAGTCGTTGCCCGAATCAAGAGTCTCCGTTCATTACAGGAAGCGCCGAGTCCGGGGAAAGTCCCATCCTTTTCGATGCCGATGGTAGCATGACCGATATGTTGGAGGGGGTTGGGGCGAGCCATAGTATCTTGGGTTTTGCGGGCCCTCGAGTCGTCGAAAACGTCGGTGGGCGTCTTTACATCACAGAAGGCCAAGCGGTTTTAAACGGCAAATTCATCGATGGCGTGAGGAATAGCGGAAATCCTGAAACCGATATCGATGCTTACAAAGGCGTTGTCCTTCACGAGCTTGGCCATTTTATAGGTCTGGACCATACGCAGGTCAACCTCGCGTCCGTCATTAAGTATTTGGACGACGATCCCAGTGAAAAAGAAGGGATTCCCACGATGTTCCCCCTTTACGTGGACGGAAACGAGCAGCTGAGTCTTCACTATGACGACAAGGTGGCGATTTCGTCCTTGTACCCTTCTTCCGGTTTTTCGAACTCCTTTTGTCGTTTGGAGGGTACGGTTTTTCGTTCCGATGGGACGACGGAGCTCCAAGGAGTGAACGTCGTCTTGAAAAGCGTGGCCGACCCCATCCTTGAAACTACGAGTTCCGTTTCCGGGTCACTATACGCGGGTGCTTCATCCGGTTGCGAAGGGGCTTTCGGCGATTACACGCTTTACGGATTGATTCCCGGCCATCAATATTCGCTGAGCATCGAAAAAATCAGCCGTACCTTCATTCGAGGGTCCAGCATCGAACCTTGCGACCCACCGCAGACGGGGTTCGAAGAAAGAACCTTGTCAGGGTCTTTTTCCTGCGCAACGGCCGGTCAGGTGATCCATACGGGAACCACGGACTCTTCCTCGATCGTGACGACGAAGCAAGTGGTTGCGACGAGCGCGACGAGTCCAGGGTGCTCGTTGGCGCCTTTGAAGTCGGGCGAGCCCGCGGTATTTCCTCAAAAATAGTAGTTGCCCCCTGAGCTTTTCTAGGACTTAAGTAGCGCACTTTTATGGGGAGCAAAACCAAACAAAAGACGGTGGCTGAATCCAAGACCCGACGCAGAGAGGTCTGGGGGCTCATATTCTTGACGCTGGCGTCGTTCGTCAGCCTTTGCCTGATTTCTTATCAGGCGAGCGATCCTTCTTTTTCCACTCTCGCGATCGGACGTCATGTCCAAAATCTCGGCGGTGTCGTGGGGGCTCATATCGCTGACTTTCTTTTGACGACCTTTGGTTTTGGAGGCTATCTCATTCCGGTATCTTTTTTCGCCGTCGCCTTCGCTTATTTCGCTAAGATAAAACCCGATCGCGCGTCTCTCGCGAATCCCTGGAGGCGCGTGGTGGCGGGTCTCGTCTTAATCGCCGTCTCTTCCATCTTCTCTCACCTTTATTTCGGGGACATCACTTGGGGGCCCAAGGGCGACCGTATTTTGGACGCCGGCGGTTTGGTGGGTTTGTGGTTGGGAAAGTCGGGCGAACGTTGGATCGGTCGTCCCGGCAGTTATTTATTGGTGGCGGTTTCTTTTTTATTGGCGATCGTCTCGACGACCTCAGTGTCTTTAGCCGCATTCTACCTTAAGCTCCAGGCATTCATCCAATGGATGGCTCTCTATTTCGGACGTAAAGCCGGATCGTTTTTAACGGTCTGGGGAGCGAGGTCGAGCCAGTGGCTCTCACAAAAGCGTCATTCCATCATCCAGGCGTATCTCCGTTGGCAGGAATCCCGTCGTCGTCCCACCGTTGCGCGCGAACCTCAAGTGTCCGCGGCTCGACGGGTCTCCGCTAAGGCGCTTCCCCAAAAAGAGAAGCGGGAAAAGGTAGAAGAATTGGGACGTCCTCTCGAAGAGGCTCGTCTATTTGCGGACCCCGTGATTGCTAAGACCAGTCCTCCCGAGGTGGATGCAGCGATAAGCCGTCTGGCGGATATCGAAGCCGTCGAGCCTGGAGGCGAACCCAAGATCCTTCCGCGCGTGGACTTAAAGGATATCCAAACGGCGCGTTCCGCGAAGGATCAATTGGAGCTTGGGACTTTCTTCGCCGAATATAAGCTGCCTCAGCTTTCCTTTTTGGATTCCGAATCCCAAGAGACGGTGAAGGTCGATGAAGAAGCGTTAAAGATGAATTCCAAGCTTCTGGAAAAGAAGCTTTTGGATTACGGCGTCGAGGGACGCATCACCGAAATACATCCCGGACCCGTCATCACTATGTACGAGTTCGAGCCGGCGCCGGGCGTCAAAGTGAATAAAATCGTGAATCTCGAGGACGATCTTTCTCTGACGATGGGTGGTAAGAGCGTGCGCATCATCGCACCGCTGCCGGGAAAAGCGGCGGTGGGCATCGAAATCCCGAATAACGAACGCGAAACGGTATGGCTTAAGGACGTCATCGGCCATCCGAAGTTCCAAAAAGCCGAGTCGAAGATCACGTTGGCGATAGGGAAGGATACGGAAGGCATTCCTTACGTAGCCGATCTTGCCAAGATGCCGCACATGCTGGTCGCAGGCGCCACGGGGGCTGGAAAAAGCGTCCAGATCAACTCCATCATCCTCTCCCTCCTTTATAAAGCGACTCCGGATGAAGTCCGTTTGATCATGGTGGACCCTAAGATGCTTGAGCTTTCCATTTACGAGGGAATCCCCCACTTGCTCTTACCCGTGGTCACACAGCCTAAAAAGGCCTCGATGGCCCTGCGTTGGGCCGTAGGTGAGATGGAACGCCGTTACGAACTCCTCACCCAAAAGAGCACGCGTAATATCTTAGGTTATAATAAAGTCGTCTCTAAGGAAGAAAAACTGCCTTACATCGTGATCCTCATCGACGAATTGGCCGATCTCATGATGACGGCGGCCAAGGATGTCGAAGCTTCAGTGACGCGCTTGGCCCAAATGGCGCGCGCCGCCGGCATCCATTTGATTTTGGCGACTCAGAGACCGTCCGTGGACGTCATCACGGGGTTGATCAAGGCGAACTTCCCCGCCCGTATCTCCTTTAAAGTCTCGTCTAAGCACGATTCGCGCACGATCATCGATGCGGTCGGTGCCGAGCATCTTTTAGGATCGGGCGATATGTTATTCATGTCCGGTGGCGCTTCCAGCATGCTGCGCGTCCATGGGGCTTTCGTCTCCGAAACGGAAATCACGCGCGTCGTGACCCATTGGAAGGAACAAGGCGCACCCAAGCTCCTAGATGAATCGGTCCTAAAGGAGCCACCTTCGGAGGAGGAAGCCAAGGAAGGCGGGATCGACGACTTCGAAGACGAGTTGTACGATCAGGCCATCAAGATCGTCACGGATACGCGGCAGGCCTCCATCTCGATGATCCAACGCCGTCTGCGCATTGGTTATAATAGGGCCGCCCGAATGATCGAACGCATGGAACAAGAGGGCGTCGTGGGGCCGGCCGACGGCGCGAAGCCTCGCGAGGTCTACGCTCAAGAAGTCGAACGCGATCTATGAAGTCTTTTTTCTCTTTCTGCCTGCTCCTATTTTCCGCGAACCTCAGCGCCGGCGTTTTAACCCAAAAAGTCCAAGAGACCTACCAGAAGACGTCTTCCTTTGAAGCTCACTTCATTCAGAAAACCCATATCGAGCTCTTGGATCGCGATGTGGAGGAGATCGGCCAGTTGGTTTTCGCGCGCCCTGGGAAGTTCTCCATCCGTTATGATGGGGAGCAACCGCGTCAGTATCTTTGCGACGGACGGATCTTGGCAGTTTACCGCCCACTCGATAAAGAAGTGGAAATCCACGACGATGTTAACTCGTTAGTATCGCAAGAGGCCCTTGTTTTCTTGGGGGGCTTAGCAACAATGACGAAGGAATTTAAAGTCGCGGAATCCGGCGATCGATTGACCTTAGTCCCGAAATCACCCAAAGCCGTTATGAAGAAGATGATTTTGAGCATTGATCCCAAAACGTCTTTAGTAATCCGCGCCGAGCTTTTTCCGAAGAGCGGCAACCGATCCGTCTATGACTTCTCGAAGATACGCACCGACCAAGCCTACCCTGCGACCTTTTTTCAGCCGCCGCATGCCGGAGTGAAAATCAAGAAATGAAGCGTCTCTCGTCGTGGTTCCTTCCGACCTGGATTTTCCCGAAGCGTTGTCTTTGTTGTCGAAAATTCATTAAAGAGGCTTTGGATCTCTGTTCTTTTTGCCAAGAATCCTGGTCCGCCTTAAAGCCGTCACGCTGCACGCTTTGCCTTTATCCATTCGGGGAAGATTTCCAGAACCATCTCTGCGGCGATTGCCTTGCGGAGGAAAATGGCTTTGAAAAGGTGATGGCTTTGGGGCTTTATCAGGAGAGTCTTAAGGATTTGATCCTAGGGTTCAAATTTCAAGGCCGGGAAAGGCTGGGGGATTTTTTCGCCCAACGCTTTTCCGAAGCGTGCCCCGAGGCGGATGTGATCCTGCCGGTCCCTCTCCATCCGAAGAAATTGCGCCAACGCGGTTATAATCAATCCGCCGTGATCGCGAAGCGCTTATCCCGTATCCGAAAAATCGCGTGGAGTCCTTCTGTGCTGAAGAAAATTAAGGAAACCCTCCCTCAATCGGAATTGAGAGGAACGGCACGGCGGAAAAATCTGCAAGGAGCTTTCATCGTGACGGATCGGGAAAAAATTTCCGGAAAAAGAGTGCTTTTGATCGATGATGTGTATACCACCGGCACCACCGTGCGGGAGGCGTCGAAGCAACTCCTGAAACAAGGGGCGAAGTCCGTCACTGTCTTCGTCATTGCGAGAGCGACATGAATAAAAAGAAATTACTGAATGCGGCCGTCCAAGCCGCCCGAGAGGCGGGGGCGATCCAGAAAAAGGGGTGGGGCAAGAAACACCGCATCGAGTTCAAAGGCGAGATCAACCTCGTCACCGAGGTGGATAAGGCCTGCGAGAAGAAAATCGTCTCGATCCTTTCCAAGGCCTTTCCGGATCATGATTTTCTCACGGAGGAGTCGGGAGCCCACAATAAAAAATCGGACTATAAATGGATCATCGATCCTTTAGATGGAACGACGAACTACGCGCATGCTTTCCCGTCGTTTTGCGTATCGATCGGTCTGGAGTATTGTGGCGAAGTCATGGTTGGCGTGGTCTATAACCCGATTCATGATGAGCTCTTCACGGGCATCCGCGGGCAAGGGGCTTGGCTCAACGGCAAGAAGATTTCCGTGTCTTCCATTCGAGACTTGAAGCGGAGCCTGCTCGGCACTGGTTTCGCTTATAATGTCCAAGTGGCTAAGGATAATAACCTCAATCATCTCGGCAACTTCCTGAAACGGGCCCAAGGCATCCGCCGTATGGGCGCCGCCGCCATCGATATCTGTTACGTGGCATGCGGGAGGTTGGAGGGTTTTTGGGAGATGGAGTTGTGGCCATGGGACATCGCGGCCGGCTGCTTGATCTTGGAGGAAGCGGGCGGGAAGACCTCGATGTTCGACGGAAGCGCTTTGGATCTTTATGGTAAACAAATCATCGTCTCCAATGGTAAGATTCATGAAGCGATGGTGCAGGTCGTGCAAAAAGGGATGAAAAGCTTTGGCTGCTAGCGTCCAAAAAGAGATCATCGAGGTTTTGAGAAAAATCCAGGAGAGGGCTTTTCCGGAAGCCGAGGCTCTTTTGAAGAATTTATTGAACCAATCGGAGATAAGCCGGGAAAAAGAAGCCCAGGCTTTAGCGCTTTCAACTTTTGGTGTGCTGGAAAAAGTCCGGGAAGATTATAAAGCCGCTTGGCGCTACTATGAAAAAGCTGAAAAGCTTCTTCCGGACGATCCCTCCTTAAAACTCATCATGAGCCAGCTCTTGATCCATGAGTTTTCCCAATACGACGCAGCGATCAAAAAAATGAAGAAAGTGCTCACCCTAGCCAAAGGCTCCGCCTCATTCGAACACCAGGCCCATGCGATGATGGCGATCGCTTATTTAAGGAAGGGTGATCGGAAGAAGGCGATCGAAATGCTCCGGGAGTCGATGCGGGATGATTTTGCGGCAATTTCTTCCGCTCAGAATATCAACCTCGAGGTGATCGAGGCTTTTCTGGCGCGCCATTTCGAAACCGAATCCTGCCGTGTTTATCTGGAAAAAGCCTTAACTTTGGCGAAATCCAAAAAAGAGAACTCCGAAATCCGCCTTTTCACGAAGCTTCTCGAGGGTTTGTCTCATGCCCACGAAACACACGTATTCCATTAAATTATTCCCAGATGATAGTTCCAAGGTATCAGTTTTTTGCGATACAATCGGTTCCCCCCGGTCTGGACTTATCCCTAAATCCATTATCAAATTGAGATGAGTTTCTCATTTCGAGAAAATGAAAGCGTTTAGTGGGATGTAATGCCCAAATAAGAAGCTCGAGACGAGTATTAAAGAATTTATAAGCCCATGCCGTATACAATTGTATTCACTGTTCTATGCAAATGAGGGATTGTGTTTGATAAAAGTAAGGAAGTCGTCGTAAATGAAAAATATGGTATATGAAATGCATTCATATGTGAAAGTCCTGATAAATAGAGAAAAGTGAAGTTTGTGATTGGTCAGTTTTGCCTATGTAGGTGTTCTATGTAGGTGTTCAATGAAGTTCCCAGGAGCGTAAATTTTATGAAAAAAAATAAATTGTGGTTGATTTCGATAGGAGTAGTTCTCTTAACGGGACTTTCAGTTTTTTATCATTTGACTCGAACCTCAACCGTCAGTCGGTTGTCAGAAGGGAATGTAGAGACGCTCCCGTTGGAAGCTCAATTTGTTGTATCTGAAACTTTAGGGAAAAGTCAGAAGGTGTATCAGGCCAAAAAAAATAACGACCATTATGTTTTCTTAAATCCCTCCCAATCCCTTGAAATGCGTTTTGACGGAAACGGGGCTCTGGTGAAAACGAAACAGGGGACATGGGGACTCTCTTGGGTCGCTCAACAAAACTCTTTGGGTGGGAGCTCTCTAACTCCTTCTTTTCGAGTAGAACAAAACCGTGTGACTTATGATCACGGAAGCATTGAAGAGTGGTACGTCAACGGACCCTATGGGATACAACAAGGTTTTACTCTTAAGAAAAAAAGGTCTGAGGATGGAAATCGAGTCACTCTTCGTTTGAAAGAAGTGGGGAATTTAAAAGGGTATTTAGAAAATGGCACGTTGAAAGTCACTCCTAGTGCGAAGCAGGAAAGTAATAAAAGCGAGGTTATTACTTACGGAGGACTTTATGCGTATGATGCCCAAGGCAAAAGCCTTCCCGTTTGGATGGAAAAAGAATCAGATCATCTCCTGATTCATGCGGAAACTTTAGGTGCGGATTATCCGATCGTGATCGACCCTTTTATAAGACAAGCGCGGGCTTTGACTTCTTATCAGGGTTTTTTTGCTGGTCATGTAAATAATATTTTCGGTTGGTCCACGGCTTTGAGTGGAAATCGCATGGTCATTGGTGCGCCTTACCAAAACGTTGGTTCTAATGTAAGGCAGGGTGCTGCGTATGTTTTTTCGCGTTTAGGTACAAGTTGGGTTCAAGAGGCGGTATTAATTGCCGGTGATGGTGCTGCTGGAGATATATTTGGTGCGGCAGTGGGGATAGATGGGGATCGGATCGTTGTGGCAGCGCCTTATAATGATATAGGTAGTCATCCCAATCAGGGAGCTGTCTATTTTTTCAGCTTTTCCTCCGTAAGCGAAGCTTGGTCACAGGAGCAAAAAATAGTCACTTCGAATGGTATGTCGAATGATAACCTAGGTTATTTTTCCGAGCCCACGAGAACCCTCGTCATTGAAGGGGACACGCTTGTTGTAGGCTCCTTAACGGCGAATGGGGGTCGAGGAGCTGTATATGTTTTTAATTATTCGATCCCCTCTTTGTGGACTCAACAACAAGAACTTACGGCGATCGATGGGAATGTAGGTGATTTTTTTGGTAGTGCTATTGCGTTGAGCGGCAATATGATCATTGTTGGGGCTTACGGGGATGATATCGGTAGCGTAGCAAATCAGGGGGCTGCTTACGTTTTTACCCGCCTTAACCCTACTGCTGAGTGGCAGTTAGTCGAACGACTTACAGCGAATGATGGCTCTAGCGATGATAACTTTGGTTTTGCTGTGGCTGCTTCTGGAAATCGCGTTGTTATTGGCGCTCCCAATAAAGCTGTTGGGATGAACTATAGCCAGGGCGCTATCTATGTTTTTACATTAACAGGTTCGACATGGAGCCAGGTACGCATTGTAGCGGAACGTGGGAGTACTAATGAGCTATTAGGCAGATCTATATCTTTTAATGGGTTGCGGATATTAGGTGGGGCTCGAGGAATTAGTGATAGATCCTATCGGGATGTAGGGGGTGGTTATCTATTTTCTCTCGTAGGGAGCTCATGGCTACAAGTGCAAAAGCTGACTATTAATGAGAGCCGTAATACTGCTTGGTATGGGGATAGTGTTGCGCTCGATGGTGATTATCTCTTATTAGCAACTGGTCAGGTGCCTAAGATTTATGTATTCCACCGCTCTTCCGACACAACGCCTTCTTGGACTCAGCAACAACAAGTTAAAACTATAGGGGGAGCACAAGGGGATCAATTCGGTTACTCTGTTTCTGCCACCTCGGATCGTATTGTTGTAGGAGCTCCTTATCAAGACAAAGACGGTAATATGGACCAAGGCGCTGCATTCGTGTTTCTTAAGTCTCCTACTACGAATCAGTGGTCTCAGGAACAGGCTCTATTCGCCTTTGACGGTGCCGCGGGAGACCATTTCGGAAGCTCTGTCGCTATGAATGCTAACGGTAATAAGATCGCCATTGGAGCGCCTGATGTGGATGCTAGACGTGGGCCGGGACAAGGGGCGGCTTATATATTTGTGAGATCCCTCACAAGCCCTCCTTGGAGTGAGGAGCAAAAGCTTGTCGGTTCTGCAACCGAGGCAGGGGATCATTTTGGTTCTTCCATTTCCATGAATAATGAACCCTCCGTTAATGAGCGTGTTATTGTCGGCGTTCCTATGGATGATGTGGGGGCAACGGTTGATCAAGGTTCTGTTTATACGTTTTTTTATTCCGCTTTTGACACGCCTTCATGGTCTGAAGAACAACAATTGATCGCAGATGACGGCGCGACTCGTTCGCATTTTGGTCACTCTGTCTCTCTTAATGGAGATCGAGTTATTGTCGGTGCTCCCGATCATCGCGTGGGCACTAATGATGCACAGGGTAAAGCTTACGTATTCTCCTTCTCGTCCACTAGATGGGCCCTTGAGCAAGCATTGACCGCGAATAACGGGCTCTCCAATGATCAGTTTGGTTCTGCGGTGTCTATCCACGGAGATGGCTTGGTTGTTGGAGCTCCAGGTCGTGCAAGAGACCCTTCGCATAATTATGAGGGAGCTGCTTATATTTTTTCACATTCCCCTTCAGCCCCGTCCCCTTGGAGCCAAGAGATATATTTAACACCTTCAGACAGTGGTGATACTCACGGTTTCGGCAAGTCTGTTTCCATTCATGGGGATATCGCCCTTGTAGGGGCTCCTACCCATTCAATAGGAAGTACGGTTGCTAGGGAAGGTTCTGCTTACCTATTTTTTATAAATGGTTCTAATTGGACAGAAGAACTCCTAACCTCTGTTAGGGCTAATGGTGCAGAGTTTGGATCTTCCGTAGCTATCAGTGGAGGTACAGCCGTTGTAGGGATACCCCTCGACGATGCAGGGATTGCCTCTTTAACAGATCGTGGTTCTGTGGATGTTTTTTTAGTATCGGCTTCTCCTATCATTACTTCTTCAGGTGGAAGCGGCGGCTCAGGTGGCACAGGAGGTGCTGAAGTGGGTGGCAGTGGTGGTTCGGAAACGGGAGGGAGTGGTGGCACGGGAGGTGCTGAAGTGGGTGGCAGTGGTGGTTCGGAAATTGGAGGGAGTGGTGGCACTAGTGAAGGTTCGGGTGGAACTTCAGGTTCTGGCGGAGACACAGGCGTAATTGGTGGTGGTGTGAGCGGGATTTCAGGAGGAGGCGGATCTAATGCTTCCGGTGGAGTTTCGGGAGCCAGTGGCATTGGTGGTGGTGATGTGAATCCTGGTGCAGGGGATGGCGCCACTGAGAGTAGCGGGGGATGTTCCTGCCATGTGACACCGGATAGTGAACTGAAATAAAAAAGGTAAAGGTATGAGAAAAAATCCGATTTATTTTTGTATAAAATTCTTGCTCTTTTTGTTTTTAGTTTGCTTTTTAACTCCAAACTCCAAAAGTTTTGCTGCGAACTTCGTTGTGACCGACCCTACAGATTCTATCCAATGTTCTAACCCCATGACGAATTGTTCTCTTCGAGGAGCGATTCGCCTCATCAACGGCGGGACGGATGTGAACAATACCATCACATTAAACGGGCAGACGTTCGTCTTGGACCTTTCAGGGACCGCCGCGGACGACAATAACGCGACCGGCGATTTGGACATCGTGGCTCCGGGACGGAGAGTGAGTATCGTCGGGGCGGGATGGGGTTTGACGCGTCTTTCCGTTTCGCCTACGGCAAGGTTGCGTGATCGAGCATTGCACGTCGTGGGGGGGGAAGTATCCTTGCGGAATTTAAGTATCGTAGGTGGATGGACACGAGGAAATGGAGGGGCGATTTACGTCAACGCCGGAGGCACATTAATCCTGAATCAGGTGCAATTGGCGAACAACCACAGTGAAAACGGTTGCGGCGGCGCCATTTTCAATTCCGGCGTGTTAAACGTCTCGGAAGTCTCCATTGCTTCCAATACCGTGGGAAGAGAAACCGGCAATTTTACCGGCTATACTGGAGGTTCTTGGTTCGAGAGCGGAGGATTAGGGCCGGATACGCGAGGCTATTTCGAAGACCCTTCCAACGGAGGCGCTATTTGTAATAGCGGTTCGGTGGCGCGGGCTACGGTCACGAATACCACCATGAATGGAAATACGGCGCTGCGCTACGGAGGCGCGATCTATAACGAGCGTGGCGCCGTGATGGATCTTACGAATGTCACGATCAGCGGAAACACAGCGGCCGGCAGGTATTGGCGTAACGATGATGGGAATGATTTGAGCATCAGGGTCGGCCAAGGCGGCGGTATTTTCAACTCCTCGACGCTCAACGTCTTGAACGCCACCATTATCAATAACCAAGCTTCAGTCTCCGGAGGAGGAATACATAACGGCGCGGTAGCACTTCGCTCGAGCGATAACCAAGCCGGTACGACGGCCCAAGGGTCCGGCGCCTTTGCCATCAGGAACAGCATTTTACAGCATAATATACTGACGAGGTCAGGAGATCCCGGGGAAAATTGCGGCGCCTCTAATAACAGAAACGACGTCATCCTCACAACCTTAGGTAATAATATTTCAGACGACAATACGTGTACTGGCGTTTTTACTTTAGAACGGAACGATATGAGCAATATCACCGTTCCTCTTTCCGACTTAGATGTTCACCATGGAGGGCCCAATATCCTGTACCTTCACCACTTATTAGGTGGGCGCATGGTCCCGAACCCGGCTTTTGATACGGTGACATATAACCCTGAGTCTTGCCCACCTACCGACGGTAGAACATTTAGCCGGCCTCTATCCGCCCGTTGCGATGTTGGGGCTTTCGAGGCTGATCGAGTCATGGGAGCTTCGAATCCGTTTTTATCCGGACGCGAACTGAGCTTTGGCTTGCCCCTCGCCGTGGGAACCACGAGACAAAGGACTTTGATCATTAGTTCCATTGCTTCTGGGATTATACAATCCTCTATGGAAAATCTCCTTCGTTCGGTTCAAGTGACGGGCTCTGACGCTTCATTGTTTACGGTTAGCTCTACGGATCCGGATTGCATGGGCTCTCAATTGTCCTCTACTACTCCGTGCAGCCTTGTGATTACTTTCGCTCCGAACTCACAGGGCACTAAGAGGGCGCGTTTGACCGTTGCTTCTAACGCCGTCAACACCGTCGATAATCTTTTTACGATCGATCTCGTGGGTGTGGCGAATGCCGTGACGACGCCGACATCTCCTCCCTTGGGTGAAAGCGTTTATTTCAGCGCGGACGAGATGAGCTTCGTTTCGCCCGTCGGCGGTTCGACGTCCCAAACCGTCACCGTGGAGAATATTTCGCCCGATCCCATTGCTGTTGATTTCGTGGTTTATTCCGGCGCCGGCTTTTCGGTGGTTTCGACCTGTAGCTCGACCGAGCCCTTGAGAGCGGCGACGCGACAAAGTCAGTTCAATCCTCTGACGAGGGAGACTTATTATTACTACACGGGTGGCGGTACCTGCACCGCGACCATCAGCTTCGCTCCCAGAGATACAATGCCGGTGAGAGGAAATGCTAGTTTCGATATACGTAGGGGCTCCGAAGGTCCCATCAGGAGGACGATGACGTTAAATGGACAAGGAGTGGAATCCAATATCGTTCTTGAAGGTGCTCCAAGCTCCCAGATGCAGTTCGGTAATGTGATGTTGGGAAGGCCTGTAAGCTTGGGGTTGACCATAAGAAACACAGGACAGAGGGATTTGAGTCTTTCTAGAATTGCTTTGGCTCCAGAATCTGATCCGGCTTTTTCCGTGAACAATCCTTGCGTTCCTTCTTTAGTTCCTAATGGCTCTTGCCAAGCAACTATCACTTTCAGGCCTAGTGCCCTAAGGGCTTATGAAGCTCGTTTGGCTATCGAGAGTAATGATCCTGATTCACCGACAATGTCGGTCAACTTGATCGGTCAAGGCGTGGCGGGCGTCATTATGACTCTTCAGGATCATGACGTGACAGGCTCTCCGGGCGGTACCGTCGAGGTAAGATTGACTATCGAAAGAAGCGGTTTCGTCGAGGCGATACCCGTCACTTTAGAGGGAGGAAGTCTTTTCACCGCGGATGAATTGATCATCCCCGCGGTCGATACTTTGCCTACGGCGCCTATCGCTTACAACCGCAGCTTGGTTATCCGTATTCCTTCCAATATCGGAGCAGGAGTCAGCTATGGTTTAGCAGTTGATGCCAGGGTCAGCGATATGATTTCTGCGCAAAGGGATAACGTCACGGTCCATATTGTGGAAGCGACAGCAGGAGGGTCCGGCGGTAGTGGAGGTTCCAGCGACGGTTCTGGAGGAAGCGGCGGCTCGAGTGACGGTTCCGGAGGCTCTCCTTCGGGAAGTGGAGGGGAAACGGCGGGGTCCGGCGGCAGCGAGCCGGGAACGGGTGGAAGCTCGGAAGGGACCGGGGGAGGCGTTCCGGGAGGTGCGGGGACGGGCGGCGCTGAAGCAGGTAGCGGTGGCGACGTCGGCGGACCCGTCGGCGGTGGCAGCGGCGTCTCGGGTGCCGGAGGGGCAGGAGGCGCTGGTGGCGGAGACGTCAATCCAGGCGAAGGTCCCGGAGCCGACGGCAGCAGCGGCGGGTGTTCTTGCCGCGTGATATCAGAAGCGCCTTAAATGACGTCGAGTGTAAATGAGAAAGGTGCCCGGATCCTTTTCCGGGAGCCTTTTGTATTTTTGGGCTTTAGGGGGAAAAGTGTTTCGCCGTTAGGGTTCTTATCAGTAGTGTCAACGCTTTTCATTAAAGACGGGTCGATAAACTGGAGAATCCCTATGAAGAACTTCTCATCACGTTTCTTCGCATTAAGCCTCATGGCCATTTTTCTGTTTTCTTTACGAGCGTTCGCCGATTTGAATCGTTGGAGCGCGATCGGCCCTGGGGGAGGTCAGGTGACCGCTCTCGTTTCCACCAGCCCTACGGAGTTTTACGCCGGAACGGCGACCGCGGGGGTTTGGAGGGGAACGGTCGATGGCATCGGTGCTGTCTCCTGGCGAAACGTAAACGGGACCGGAGAGGATTCCTTAGGGGACATCTTCAATGAGAAAGCGAGAAGGATCCAAGCCTTGAAAGTCAGCGGCGGCGTTATTTTCGTGGGGACGGAAACCGATGGTGTCTGGAGGGGGGCCGTCAGGATCGATGGGACGGTCGCCTGGAGTCCTCTCAATGGGACGGGAATGAGTCGATTAGGCGGCGCTCCGTCGGGTAGCGCTTATAACGTACGCGCCTTGGAAATCTCGGGTTCGACGGTTTACGCCGGAACGAGCAACGGTGTCTGGAAAGGGGTTCTCGCGAGCTCCGACGGGCAAGTGAACGCGGTTTGGAGTCCTTTCAACGGATCGGGCGTCACAGCCTTGCCCGCGTCTGCTGGCATTAAAGTTCTACTGCTTTCCGGGTCCGTCCTCTTTGCGGGCTTAAATAATACCCTGCCGGATGGTTTGGGGGGAGGCGTTTGGAGAGGGACGATTTCTGAAACGGACGGTGTTTCAGATATTCAATGGAGGGATTTTAACGGAACGTCTGGGGGCGCCTCGTTAGGATTAGATGGTCGTGAACCTTTGGCGCGCTATGTCAACGATTTAGCTCTGTATGAAGTGGAAGGGCTCGGGGAATTTCTTTTCGTTGCGACTAATGGCGCGGGCGTTTGGACTTCTTACTCTGACCCACCGGCTGCCTGGGGTTTGCTGACCTCCGGGCCGGCCCGATTGAATAATACGGATCGTGTCGTCGTGCGTTCCATTAAAACCCTTAGAACGGGTCCCACGACGCATTTATACGCGGCGACAGAAGGGGTCGGTATTTGGAAATGCAATCTCAGTGCTTTGGGAACCACGCAGATCACACCTTGGTCCGCGGCCAATGGAGGATCCGGTGCGATCTTAGGAGGCAGGAACGGCTCTTCGGCTTTTTACGGGAACGTTTTGTCGGTCAACGGAGCGGAAGTCGTCGCCGGCACTGGCGCCGGAGTCTGGAAAGGGACGCCGCAGCCTTCCGG
Source organism: uncultured Pseudomonadota bacterium (assembly GCA_964555055.1). GTDB lineage: Bacteria > UBA10199 > UBA10199 > JACPAL01. The sequence goes on from CAZKQW010000004.1 coordinate 162,270, forward strand.
GGATATGAACTGGAGCGATTGGAACGGTTCCGCAACATCTCCACTTTTGGCCCATAACGTCACTTCCGTCGCTACGGCCGGCTCCAGGGTTTATGTGGGAACGGATTCGGGAGTCTGGAAAGGAACGCGAGACTCCGATGACCATTATACGTGGACCGAATTTAACGGTTCCAGCACGGCCACCACCACGACCGTCTTGGGGGGATTCGTCAATACTTTAGGTGTCCCTGTGAGTTTTCTGGGTGGCAGACAGGTGAAGTCGATCGTTTTCGACGGCGACGACTTAGGTTCGGATTTGTATGTGGCCACACAAAATATGGGTGTTTGGAGGGGACGAATCACGGGCTCCGAGGATTCCGAGAGCGTGTCATGGAGCGATTTCAACGGATCTTCGCCATCCGATTCCCTAAACGGCGACGATAATCGGTTCAAGCCCATCGTCTCCTCGTTGACGTCTTCGTCCTCCGCGGACGGCCGCGTTCTTTATGCGGGTTTGATAGGCATCGATAGCGGCACCGTCTGGAGGAGGAATCTGGCTTCCGGAGGATGGCAAAGCCTTTGGTCGTCAAGGCATGCCGTAAGATCCCTGAACGTGGCGTTGCCCAATTTGTACGTCGGTCATGACGGTGGGATCAGACGGGTTTTATTAGGAACTGGAGCTACTTTTGATTTCAACGGGGAAAGCTCTACATCCTTGATGGCCGTCGGAAATCTTAACGCGCTTCACGTGAGAAGTCTTTTGTCGGAAGGTGGAACGCTGTATGCGGCCACGGAAGCCGGGATTTTTAAAGGCACCGTTGCGACGGCGGAGGACGGCGTCATGAGCGTTCAGTGGACGAACGGTAATGGACCGGGCCTCTCCGACTATTTGGACGGAACTGTGAGGGCGAAAAGCAGTTCCTTGGCTTATCTACGTAACCGCTTATACGTGGGGGCTATGGCGGGAGGCGTATGGAAAGGGGATGAGGCCGGAGGGATCCGGTGGAGCGATGCGAATGACGGATTGCCTTATGTCAGCGTCAATTATTTAGGGCTTTCCGCGGACCGCGCTTCCATCCTCGCGGGAACAGGCCATTCCTTGTTTCAATTCACGCCAGGCGCCTTCTGCGGCAACAGTCTCGTGGAATCCGGAGAGACCTGCGACGACGGTAATACTGTTACCACGGACGCGTGCCCCAGATGCCAGCGGGCGCGTTGTGGAGACGGGTTTACACGCATGGATATTACGGATCCTACCCATCCCGCCTACGAACAATGCGATTCCGGTACGAACTGCGATAGTCAGTGTCGTTTAATCGTAGGTGCTGGCGGTATTTCTGGAAGCGGATCCGGCGGAGAGTCGGGAGGCTCTGGAGGGACTTCGGAGGAGGGTACGGGTGGCGCTCCCGATGGCATGGCTACTGGAGGGGGGGCAGAACCTTCTACAGGCGGAACATCAGGGGACTCGGGTAGCGGTGGGGATGATGCGGGTACGGGGGGAGGCGCTCCCGGAGGTATCGAAACCGGTGGCGTTCCTGGCGAAGAGTCGGGGATAGGCGGCGCTGAAGAAGGTAGTGCTGGCGACATCGGAGGCCCTGTCGGCGGTGGTAGCGGCGTCTCGGGTGCCGGAGGGGCAGGAGGCGCTGGTGGCGGAGACGTCAATCCAGGCGAAGGGCCCGGAGCTGACGGCAGCAGCGGCGGTTGCTCCTGTCATGTGACGCCTGAGATGTATTAGGCTTCATAAAACGGAAAAAGGAAAAAGGCGCCCGGGAGACCGGGTGCCTTTTTTGCTCATGAGATGTCATAAAGGGATTATGGTTTGAATGAGCCTTTCAAGGAATAATAACAGCCTCTATTTTTGCCCTTTTTCCGGATCCACGGCACCGAGAGGTCTTTAAGCGCCTGTTGCCGGCTAACGCTAAAATGAATCGCTTTCAGGTAATCCCCTTGACGGAAATGTTTTTGATGGGACGCTAAGTCTCTCAGGATATTCAGTCTGACATCGGTATCATAATGATAGATCCTCCGCGCCGGAGAAGCGTCTTCCTTTAGCGCGGGGCGATCGGCCGCTAAAAAGCCCCATTTTTTGAAAGCCCAAAGTGGCTTCGAAATGACCTCATTCATTTTCGACCCAGCGACTTTATAAAGGCTTTTATAGAAAAGCTGGGAAGGTAACGGTTGAGCACCCGTTAAGGCGTATTCTAAAAGATCCGATTTTCTTGTTTCGAGAACGAATTCCGAGATTACCCCCAGGATCGGCAGAGCCTGGCATCGTACCAATTCCTTCTTCCAGACGATGGGGTCCACTTGAGGGTCCGTTTTTGAAAAATATGCAATGAGGATTGCCAGGAGGCGTGGATCGTAGCGGGATTGTAAAATGGACAAGGTCCAAAAGGACTCCGGAGAGAGTTTTTTGAAAAGAGACGCGGGGGTGTTCCTGCCTTCCGCCGGGGCTCCGTGGTGACTAAGCTCGAAATAAAGCCGGGAAGATTCCTTTTCGTTTAAAGGGATATGCTGAAGGATGTCCGTCATAAATCCACCCCAAGCTCATCGCAAATATCCGATAAAAAATCCGAGGCGCGTTCGGCGCCTGGGATTTTTTTGGCCTTTAGTTCGTCAATGCGTCGATCCACCAGTTTTACGTCTGTATGCCGCCGGACAAGGGTTTTTGCGTGAGGAACATCCTTTTCGCGGCCTGCGAAGCATTTCATCAATAAAAGATCTTCCTTGCCTAAAGCCATGACATGAAGGTGTTCGCCGCGGAAGAGGGGCACGAGGCGTTTTTCGTAGTCGTTAGGAAGGACGAATAGGAACGTGCCATAATAATCGTTCAGCCAATCTTGTGGGATGCCTAGCTCTCTTCCAACGGCACGTACCTCTTTCTTAAAATCGGCGAGTTCCATCGAAGACCGATCCGGAACGGCGTCGACATCTTGGGTCACGATGGGGATCCCGTGGCCCACATTTAAAGCCGCGCCACCGCCGACGATAAGCCTTACGGTCTGGCCTAATTTTTTGTCTAAAATCTCGAAGGCTTGGAGCATGTCCTCTTTTTTCATAAGATTATTATGACAACTAAAAATAATATTGTCAAAAATAGAATAACCAGAGTAACCATTGAAAATGGCCCCTCTCATGAAATCTAAAAAGATCAAAATTCATGGATTAAGCCACCAATTCTACTTTTGGGGTTCTCCTAAAAAGCCCAAACTTTTTTTGTTCCACGGGTGGCTCGATACGGCGGCGAGCTTCGACTTCCTTTGCCAGTATTTGGAAAAAGACTTTTATTGCATCGCACCGGACATGAGGGGCTACGGGAAAAGCGAGCATGGGAAAAGCGACCTGGGTTACTTTTTCTATGAATATGTGGCCGATGTGCATGCCGTCTTGAGTTATTTTTCTCCGCAGGAGCCCGCCCGCGTTTTAGGCCATTCCTTAGGCGGCGCGATCGCGTCCTTTTACGCAGGGTCTTTCCCGGAGCGCGTCAGCCATTTCATCAACGTCGAAGGCTTCGCCGTGCGCGATAATCCTCCCGACCGGGCTCCGGAAAAGGCTCGGAAATGGATCGAGGAGTTGGAAGGAAAGCGTTTCCAATCCTTTCCGGACCTGTGCTCTTTCGCCAAACGTCTTGTCCAAAACAACCCTCGGCTTCCGAGGGATCGGGCGCTTTTCTTGGCTCGATTTTTGACGAAAAGAGTGGGGCCTAAAAAAAGGTTTACGATGGCGGCCGATCCCTTGCATAAACTCTCCGACCCTTACGCTTTGCCGAAGGAGTATCATTACAGTTTTTGGGAGAAGATCGGGGCTCGGTGTTTATTGGTCTGTGCTCAAAAATCGGAGATGAATATTTGGGTGCAAACCCAAGATTTGAAGAAGCAGCTGCGCGAATGGCGGTCGCACTTCCCGAAAGTAAGTCGTTGGGTCACGATTTCCGATTGCGGCCATATGGTGCATCATGAAAAACCGGAGGCTTTAGCAAAGGAAGTCTTGGCATTTATCAAATAAGAACTCAAAAGTTGAATGTCCTCATGAAAAATATTTTAAAGACGATCGTAGAACATAAGAAGTTAGAGCTTGAGGCCGCTAGAAGAAAATCATCGCTTAAGGAAATGCGTATGAAGGCGCAGGATACCGAACCGGCCCGAGATTTTCTCGCGGCTCTGAGTGTCGGTCAAGAGATGTCGCGACCACCTATACGCATCATCGCTGAAATAAAAAAGGCATCCCCATCGGCGGGACTGATCCGCTCTGATTTTGATCCGGATCGCCTGGCGCATGAGTATGAAGACGGCGGGGCCGCATGCGTTTCCGTCCTGACGGACGGCCGATTTTTTCAAGGTCATTTAGACTACATTGGCATCGTGAAAAAAGCCGTCGGATTGCCGATTTTAAGGAAGGACTTCACGATCGACGAATACCAAATCTTCGAAGCGCGAGCAGCGGGTGCCGACGCTATTTTATTGATCGTCCGTATTTTGGAAGACGCGCAATTAAAGGATTACGCGGACATCGCTCATGAATTAGGTTTGTCGGTCCTGGTGGAAGCTCATGATGCCAAGGAAAAGGAAAGGGCCTTAAAATCGGGCGCTCGCATTTTGGGGGTGAATAACCGTAATTTAGATACCTTGAAAATCGATTTGAAAACCTCCATTGAACTTTCCCGTGATTTGCCAAAAGGTTTATGCTTTGTGGCGGAGAGCGGTCTTTCTGCCCCGAATGATGTGGCAAATCTGTATTCTCACGGGATTTTTCGATTCTTAATTGGAGAAGTTTTTATGAGGCATGAGGATCCGCAGGCTTGCCTCCAATCTTTTCTCGGTTTTTCTAATGACTTCTAAATGACGTTTTTTAAGCGATGCCTATAATTTAAGCAGTCTCAGCGCTGTATAGTTTTCTAAGTCATGAACTTCATTAAATCTTATAGAATACGGTTTTGGCATGTAGTTTGGAAGAGCGACAGGCATGTCGCCACCAGGAATTCCTATCAGACGCCCCCCCCGTTGCCGGCCCACGATTGCCGCTGACATGAGCCTCGTGGCGAGGCCTGGCACTAGTCAAGAAGAGGTGCCGGCCTACGCAGGTGGAGGCGTTCCTTTAGAAGCCATGAATGGAGGTCAAGTTCCCGCAAATCTCCAAGTCGCCGTCGATTGTCAGTGGCCTATCGGTAGTGAAGACGGAACGAAGGTCACGTTTCTGGCGAATGGAGGTTACGGAAATCATTGGATCCAAGCTATGGCTTTGGTGGACAGGATTGGTTCCGAGAGATTCGGACTCGGTGTCTCGGACTTTGGAGGTGGCATCAGCATCCCTTTGAGCAGGACAACGACGTTATCGTTCAATGCTGGTCGCTTTGGTTCTACCATGGGATATGCGACGGTGGCGACGCTTGGGAATTTTATAAGACCCTGGAGCCCTTCGTTTTTAATTTCACCTTTTTCAGATACCGGCGGGAGCGCTGTTTTAGAGCACTCATCATTCACCGCTAGGCTAGCCTTATCGGCAGGGCGCGACCGTTTGCCTTGGAGCGATAATAATTCGTCTCTCTGGTGGAGTGCTTATGTCCGCTGGAAGATATGGAAAGATGCTCTAGTTTTATCTTCTAATTACCAATTCGGGCCTGATCAGGACAATAACGATCAGGACATGACTCATCTTTTCGACCTCAGCTTATCCGGAAGGCCGACGGACAATATTTTATGGGGAATTTACGGGGTTTACGGTCAACAAGCAATGTCGACTCCTAGCGGAGAACAAATGAATCGATGGGGCTCATTTGAGGCTTATTTCGATGTCCGTGTTTCTGGGTTTCCCGTGAATATTTCGGGTGTTTTCGGCTATATTGAAGATAAGGGGGGTGTGACGACGGCAACCACTCGCCGAACGGCTCATGGGCTCGTTCCCAATACGGATGTTCGAGCTTTATATGGGACCGTCGGAGCGACTTTTCACCTTCAGGAAGTCGATGTGTTGCAAAGGGATGGGAAGCAGAAGCCCATGGATCGATGGGCCTTACGGGTCGATGCCGGTGTCATGCAATGCTTAAGCGGCACTTGCGGACTTTCTCAAACGACTCAATGGACTTTGGGTAGCCAATTAGTTTTCGCATGGACGAACTGACTCTGAAATCCATTGATCGATTTTTGTCTTTTGTCTACAGCCCACCCCATGAAACAAACCCAGCTTCTTCTCCCCACGCTCCGCGAGGCTCCAGCGGACGCGGAAGTCATTAGCCATAAGCTCATGCTTCGCGCCGGTATGATCCGGAAGTTAGCCGCGGGTATCTATACATACCTTCCTTTAGGGCTTCGCACGATCCGAAAGGTGGAGACGATTATCCGCGAGGAGATGAACGCTGCGGGAGCTCAAGAGCTACTACTTCCCATCGTCATGCCTCGTGAACTCTGGGAAGAATCGGGGCGTTGGCCGGTGTACGGTAAAGAGTTGTTACGCTTTAAAGATAGGCATGAGCGCGATTTTTGCTTTGGTCCGACGCACGAGGAGGCGATCACAGATCTCGTACGCAATGAAATACACTCTTACCGCCAAGTGCCGCTGGCCCTTTATCAGATCCAGACGAAGTTTCGCGATGAAGTTCGGCCACGATTTGGTCTAATGAGAGGACGAGAATTCATTATGAAGGATTGCTACAGCTTCGACCGCGATGAGACGGCGGCTACGGAGACCTATTGGAGAATGTTCTCGGCGTATAAGAAAATCTTTAAGCGGTGCGGACTCGAGTTTCGGCCCGTAGAGGCGGGGACGGGGGAGATTGGTGGAACATTATCGCATGAGTTTCATGTCCTCGCTGGGTCGGGGGAGAGCGAGATTTTTGCTTCTGAAGATCCGGATATCGCTTATACTGACGAAAAAGTGCCAGCCGACAAGATATGCCCGAAGACGAAGCAGCCTCTGAAGAGTTTCCGAGGCATCGAAGTAGGGCAAGTGTTTTATTTAGGAACGAAATATTCAGAGGCTTTCAAAGCCGTGTATTCCGATGCCGAAGGCGTAAGCCGTCATTTGGTGATGGGTTGCTACGGTATCGGCGTGGGCCGCACAGCCGCAGCGGCCATCGAACAAAATCATGATGCGAACGGTATCGTGTGGCCCTTGGGTATCGCACCGTATACGGTCCACGTGATTCCTCTGGGGCTCGACGATGCTAAGGTTCGGGAAGCCGCTTTTAGCGTTTATGAGAAATTGCAAGCGCGAGGCATCGACATATTGATCGATGACCGTCCCGAATCACCGGGGGTCAAGTTCAAGGATGCCGATTTAGTCGGAATTCCCCTGCGCGTGACGGTAGGTAAGAAAAGTTTAGAGAAGGGGGATGTTGAGTTCAAAGAGCGAAAAACAGGCATCGTGACTTCCATCCCACTAGAAAATGCTGTCGATTTTATCCTGGCAAAAAATAAAGAGCACTCATGAATAAACCCGCGAATGCCCTTGATAGAAAGAAAATCATTTTGGCCTTGGATGTTCCTTCTTTTCGCGAGGCGCGTTCATTCGTCAAAAAATTCAAGCGGGAATTGGATCTTTTTAAAGTCGGCTCCTATCTCTTTACTTCTTGTGGTCCCGATGTCGTCCGGATGATCCACGACGAAGGAGGGAGAGTTTTTCTCGATTTAAAATATCATGATATTCCCAATACGGTCGCCACAGCCTGCGAAGCTGCCGCTCGTCTAGGCGTTTTTTTAGTTGATATCCACACTTCAGGAGGAGCGGAGATGATGGCTCGAGCCTCGGAAGCAGTGGGTTCTTTCGGTAAAAAGCGGCCTTTGTTAATCGGAGTTACGGTGTTGACTAGTGATCAAAATAAATCATCCGTCCGTGGCGAAGTCCTAAAACGCACGCGACTGGCGCTGGCGAACCGATTAGATGGTGTCGTATGTTCCCCCCAAGAAACCGCATTTTTACGGTCTCGTATTAAGAGCGATTTTTTGATCGTTAATCCCGGCATTCGCTTCTCATCTAATGATAAGGAAGCTGCAAAAAGGAAGAAGGGCAAAGACGACCAAAAAAGAGTCTCGACGCCTGAAATGGCTCTAAAGTCTGGAGCCTCCTATCTTGTGATTGGACGTCCTTTATTAGAAGCTCAAGATTCTAAAGCTTTACTCCGTTCGATCGCCCCACTCTGAGGCGGCTATACCCCAAAGGTCTGTCGTTAAATTTAAATAATAATAATAATATCAAGTATTTATAAGGATTCTCCTTTGGCCGTTTTTTTGCTTTTATCCCATCCAGGGAGAACGACTTATGGACTTCGAAAATGATTTTAAATCAAAAGACATAGAGCTTAGCGAAGAACTGAATATTCCTATCAAAGCTCCAAAAGAGGAATCCAGTAAGGCTGATGTGATGAATCTCCAGATGTTGATGGTAAGTAGCTCGATGAATCATGAGTACGCCCGTAAAGAATACGAAACGACAAAGTCCTTTTCCAAAAAGCAGGAGCTCATGATTAAAATGACCAGCCTTAAGAATCTGTATTTTACTGCTCGGAAAAAATTGGCGGATTCCAGTCCCGAAAGATTAACGGTGTTGGAGAATGAGTTGCGCGTGCAAAAGACGCAAGCCCTCTCGGATGTGACCGTCCACTAAAATATTGAGAAAAATCCGAAGATAGAACAAACGCGCGAGATGTCCGTTCTCGTTTCAGGAAGACACCCGGTTCTTCATCTCCTAAAAGCTGGACGCCGCCGTGTGCAGCGCCTTCATTTTGCTCGAGGTGCGGAAAAGACCGAAAAAGAAATTCTAGGTTTGGCCGCCCAAAAAAAAGTCCCTCTCCAACCTTTGGACCCTAAGGAGTTGAGTAAAAAGGCGGGGCTCGGAATGAATCATCAGGGTTTTTTAGCCGAAACGGAAGATTATCCTTACGTAGAGATCCATGATCTCCTCGAAACGACGCGGTTATTGATGTTGGATGAAGTTCAAGATCCTCAGAATGTAGGAGCATTATGCCGATCCGCTTATCTGTTCGGTTTTGACGGCGTCATCTTGCCAGAGCACCACGCAGCTTCGGTAGGGCCAGGGGTTTGTCATGCATCGGTCGGGGCCGTAGAGTACTTAAAGATAACACGCGTCACGAACCTTGCCATGACCATCGATTTTCTCAAGGAAAAGCATTTTTGGATATACGGTGCAGACATGCAGGGATCGCAAGAGCTGTCTAAAGAAGTTTTTCCTGAAAAGTCCGTTCTCATCCTGGGTTCTGAGGATAAGGGATTAAGACGTTTAACCCGTGAAAAGTGCGACGTTTTATTGAGAGTTCCCTTATTTAAAAAAGCCCAGGAGAATGGGGTGGATTCCTTAAACGCTTCAGTGGCCGGTGGAATCCTTATGAGGGAAATGTGTCGTTTGAAAATCGAATCGTGAGAAAGATAAATGTTTTTCCATAGAATCGATTGACTTTGAAAAGATGGCTCTCTATAGCTTCCCGCCTTTGAATTATTGATCTGGATGATGGGTTTATTCAGCTGGCGTAGCTCAGTTGGTAGAGCAGCTGATTTGTAATCAGCAGGTCACCAGTTCAAGTCTGGTCGCCAGCTATAGTGAGCGAGTATTAAAAAATCAGATCTCCTGACTTTTTTAAACGGAGCGCCCTCATAAGCTGGTTTGGCACTGGCGGAAGAGATCAGATATGGCTATCAGATGAGGGTATTAGGGGGAGGTTAGAATTTCTCCCTAACTTTCATAAGGAGAGGTGCCCGAGTGGCCAAAGGGAGCAGACTGTAAATCTGCCGGCTTTACGCCTTCGAAGGTTCGAATCCTTCCCTCTCCATATGAGTTGGAGGATTCACGCGGGAGTAGCTCAGTGGTAGAGCTCCTGCCTTCCAAGCAGGAGGTCGCGGGTTCGAATCCCGTCTCCCGCTACCGATGTGTTGCCCACGTAGCTCAGTCGGTAGAGCATTTCCATGGTAAGGAAAAGGTCACCAGTTCGATTCTGGTCGTGGGCTAGATTGATTTTTTGAGTTTAATTTTAACCCTTTTTAAGGAGGACACATGAGCAAAGAGAAATTCGAGAGAAAGAAGCCGCACGTGAATGTGGGAACGATCGGGCACGTGGATCATGGGAAGACGACGTTGACGGCTGCGATCACGAAGGTGTTGTCGACGAAGGGTTATGCGAAGTTTGTGGCGTATGATCAGATTGATAAGGCTCCTGAGGAAAGGGAGCGTGGTATCACGATCGCGACGGCGCACGTTGAGTACGAGAGCGATAACCGGCATTACGCGCACGTGGATTGCCCGGGACATGCGGACTATGTGAAGAACATGATCACGGGAGCGGCGCAGATGGACGGAGCGATCTTGGTGGTGTCTGCCGCGGACGGACCGATGCCGCAGACAAGAGAGCACGTGTTGTTGGCTCGTCAGGTGAACGTGCCGTATATCGTGGTGTTCTTGAATAAATGCGACATGGTGGATGACAAGGAGTTGTTGGACTTGGTGGAGTTGGAAGTCAGAGAGCTTTTGAACAAGTACGATTTTCCTGGAGATAAGACTCCGATTATCCGTGGGAGCGCGTTGAAGGCGGTGGAAGGGGATGCGGGAGAGTTGGGGGAGCAGGCGATCATGAAGTTGGTGGAGGCTTTGGATACGTATATTCCGGTACCTCAGAGAGATACGGATAAGCCTTTCTTGATGCCGGTAGAGGATGTGTTCAGCATCAGTGGTCGTGGAACGGTGGCGACCGGAAGGATTGAGAAGGGTAAAGTTAAGGTGGGAGAGGAAGTGGAGTTGGTTGGGATTCGTGATACAGCCAAGACGGTTGTGACGGGGATTGAGATGTTTCGCAAGCTTTTGGATGACGGAATGGCAGGGGATAACGTGGGTGTGCTATTGCGTGGGTTGAAGCGGGAAGAGGTGGAGCGTGGTCAGGTATTGGCGAAGCCGGGTAGTATAACGCCGCATAAAAAGTTCAAAGCGGAAGTGTATATCTTGACAAAGGAAGAGGGTGGGAGACATACGCCGTTTTTCCAAGGATACCGGCCTCAGTTTTATTTCAGGACAACGGACGTGACGGGAGTGTGTACGTTACCGAAGGGCGTGGAGATGGTTATGCCTGGGGATCGGGTGACGATGGAAATTGAGTTGATTACTCCGATCGCAATGGATAAGGAGCTACGCTTCGCAATTCGTGAAGGTGGACATACGGTAGGTGCCGGTGTCGTCACGGAAGTGGTGGAATAGTTTCCGGTAAGGGTTTCTTATGAGATCAATTATACAGTTGGAATGTACTGAGTGTAAGCGTCGTAATTATTCTACAACGAAGAACAAGACGAGGACTCCGAGCAAGCTTGAAATCAAAAAGTATTGCCGCTTTTGTCGTAAGCACAACGTGCACAAGGAAACGAAGTAAGGGAGGCGTAGCTTCCGCCAGAGGCGGGTCAGGCTTCGGCGGACAGATGCTCTGTGACCGAATCGTTTAGGGGAGTAGCTCAGCTGGTAGAGCACCGGTCTCCAAAACCGGGGGTCGCAGGTTCGATCCCTGTCTCCCCTGTTTTATTAAAGCGAGGCTTATGGAAACGCAGAAGTGGGTTAATCTGGCTTTACTGGCAGCGGCAGTTGTCTGTTTTGCTTTTGTTTCAAAGTTTGTGTTTTTGCTTTTTGGCTGGTTGGTTTGGCCGGTGTATGAAGAATGGGCTGTGCCTCTTCCGTACGCGTTGGCGTTTGGGGTTGCGTTTTTTGTTTTCGTTATGGCTCGTCGGAGTGGTTTGGTGAATGGTTTTTTGAATGGTGTTGCTGATGAAATGACGCGTGTCTCTTGGCCTCAAAGGAAAGAGACTGTCTCCTCGGCGGGTGTTGTGATTGTGTTGTTGGCGATATCAGCGGCTGCTTTGTTAATTATCGATACCCTTTGGCGGGCAGTAGTGAGAGGGTTGTTGTCCTTATAGGTAACTTATGAGTCAAGAATGGTACGTCATTCATACATATTCAGGGTTCGAGCAGAAGGCTAAGAAAGCTCTCGATGATAAAGTGAAGTCTTCGGGGCGCTCAGATTTGGTTTCTGAGGTATTAGTGCCATCTGAGAGTGTGGTAGAGATGAAAAAGGGTGTCAAAAAGACTTCGAATCGAAAAATTTTTCCAGGTTACATTTTGGTTAAAATGTCATTGAACGATGAGTCCTGGCACTTGATTAAGAGTATTCCTAAGATTACAGGTTTTGTGGGTGATGCGAAGAATCCGATTCCGGTTCCTGAAGAAGAGGTCTTGAGGATTACTCAGCAGATCAGTGAGGGGACTTTAAGACCTAAGCCAAAAGTTTCATTTGAAAAAGGTGAGAGTGTTCGTGTAGTGGACGGCCCCTTTACGAGTTTTAATGGTGTTGTTGATGAAGTGAAGCCGGAAAAGGGTAAGGTAAAAGTATTGGTTAGTATTTTTGGAAGATCAACGCCTGTCGAGTTGGACTTTATCCAAGTCGAAAAGAATTAGTTGTTAAGGAATTTTATGCCACCAGTTAAAAAAATACAGGCTCTTGTCAAGCTTCAAGTGCCCGCCGGGCAGGCGAATCCTGCTCCTCCCATCGGGCCTGCTTTAGGTCAGCATGGAGTTAATATCATGGAGTTTTGTAAGCAGTTCAATGCTAAAACTCAAAAGATGGAGCAGGGGTTAATTATCCCTGTGTTGTTGACGGTTTATCAGGATCGTTCGTTCACCTTTATTTTAAAGACGCCGCCTGTGTCTGTTTTGATTAAAAAGGCTATTGGGCTCCAAAAGGGATCTGCGGTTCCTAATAAGGATAAGGTTGGGAAGATCACGAAAAAGCAGGTTGAGGAAGTGGCGAGGCAGAAGTTGCAGGATCTGAATGTGAACTCGTTAGAAGCGGCTATGCGTACCGTCGAAGGGACGGCTCGTAGTATGGGTGTTGAGGTCATCTAAAAATGTCAGGAAAAAAATATAAAAACGTGGCCACGAAAGTGGATCGAATTAAAAAATACCCACTCGATGAGGCTTTGGATATTTTGCCCCAAGTGAAATATTCTAAGTGGGATGAAACAGTTGATGTTGCTGTGCGCTTGGGTGTGGACCCTAAGCAGGGTGATCAAATGGTTCGGGGGGCGACGGCGCTTCCGCATGGTTTGGGTAAGAAGGTGCGTGTGGTTGTTTTTGCCAAAGGCGAGAAGCAGAAAGAGGCTCAGGCGGCAGGTGCGGAGGAAGTGGGTGCTGAGGATTTGATTGCTAAGATTGAAGGTGGTTGGATGGATTTTGATAAGACGATCGCGACGCCTGATATGATGGGTGTTGTGAGTCGGTTGGGTAAAGTCTTGGGGCCGCGAGGTTTGATGCCGAATCCTAAGTTGGGTACCGTGACCTTTGATGTGGCTAAGGCTGTGAATGATGTAAAGGCTGGGCAGGTGGAGTATAAGGTAGATAAAGCTGGAAATGTGCATGCTCCGGTAGGGAAGGTTTCCTTTGGGAAAGAAAAATTAAAACAAAACATTTTGGCCTTGATGGAATCCATTATTCGTGCCAAGCCCGCGACCTCCAAAGGGACGTATCTGAGGAGTGTGACTCTTTCATCTACGATGAGTCCAGGGATTAAGTTGGATCCGGTTCACCTCGGTGCGGAAGCGTCATAAAAATTGAGGTTTTATTTATGAATAAGGAACAGAAATTTGCTGTATCATCTGCTTTTTCTGAAAAGCTTAAAGGGGCGAAAGCCGTTATTCTTGCTGAATATCGTGGTCTCAAGGTGTCTCAGTTGACGGAGATTCGACAGGCTTTTCGTAAAAATGATTGTGAATTAAGGGTTGTTAAAAATCGTTTGGCTAAAAAGGCTATGTTGGGTTCTGAATGGTCTGTTTTAGATGCTCATTTGAAGGGTCCTTTGGCGATTGCTATTGCTTTAAAGGATCCGGTGGTGCTGGCTAAGACGTTGACTAAATTTGCCGAAGAAAACGAAGCCTTGAAGTTAAAGGCTGGTTGTTTGAATGGTAAAGTTTTAAGCGCTAAAGAGATTAGTGCGCTGTCGAAGTTGCCTTCTAAGGAGGAGTTGTATGCGAAAATGTTGGGTACTTTGATGGCGCCGATTCAGGGTGTGGTTCGTGCTTTGAATGGTGTCCCTCAGAAGTTGGCGATTGCCTTAAAAGAAATTTCACAAAAGAAAGCGTCATAACGAATAGTTTAATAAGGAGGATGTATGAGTGTGAGCCGACAGGATATCGTCGAAAGTTTAAAGCAAATGCCGCTTCTTGAAGTGGCTGAATTGGTCAAGGAGCTTGAGCAGGTATTTGGTGTATCTGCTGCGGCCCCTGTGATGGTGGCGGGTGGTGCTGCGGGCGTTGGTGCGGCTGCCGCTGAAGAGAAGACTGAATTTACGGTGGTCTTGGCTTCGGCTGGTGATAATAAAATTAATGTCATCAAGGAAGTTCGTACCATTACTGGCCTGGGTCTCAAGGAAGCCAAGGATCTCGTTGAGGGTGCTCCTAAGACGGTGAAGGAATCTGTGTCTAAGGAAGATGCTCAAAAGATCAAGGAAGCCATTGAGAAGGCTGGCGGTAAGGTTGAGATCAAGTAAGGTATTTGACCGAACAATCGGACGCTCCCGGTTTTAAGTAGCAAGGCTACTAAAGGCTGAGGAGCGTCCTGCGTTTATTTATTTTTAAGGAGGTCTTCCCGTGTCGATATCCATCCAGGACCGCATTCACCGGAGAAGTTTTGCTAAAATCGACGAGATCGTCTCGATTCCTAATTTGATTGAAATGCAAAAGAAGTCCTATCGGGATTTTCTTCAAGAAGGGGTTTCCCCGGAGAAGCGTGTTAATGCGGGTCTCCAAGGTGTATTTAAAGGTGTTTTTCCTATTCGCGATTTCAATAACACGGCCTCTTTAGAGTTTGTTAGCTTCCATTTTGATAAGCCGAAATACGATGTTCGCGAGTGTCGTCAAAGGGGGATGACTTATTCGGCTCCTATGAGGGTTGTTATTCGTTTGGTTGTTTGGGATGTGGATGCTACGACAGGAGTTCAGGCAATTCGTGATGTGAAAGAGCAGGAGGTTTATTTTGGTGAGATCCCCTTAATGACGGATACGGGGACGTTTATTATTAACGGTACTGAGCGTGTTGTTGTTGCTCAGCTACATCGCTCCCCTGGGATTTTTTTTGAACATGACAAGGGAAAGACACATGCCTCTGGTAAGTTGCTTTATTCTTCTAGAATTATTCCTTATCGCGGGTCTTGGTTGGATTTCGAGTTTGACCCTAAAGATATCTTGTATGTTCGTATCGATCGGCGTCGCAAGTTACCGGCGACTATTTTACTGCGTGCTTTAGGGTACTCGGTCGAGGATATCCTTAATTATTTCTACCAAAGTGAAACTGTTTCAATAGAGTCCGGTAAGTTGAGTAAGTCGGTTGTTCCTGAGCTCCTCAGATTTCAAAAAACCCTGCGTGATATCCGGCACCCAAAAACGGGTGATGTGCTTGTGAAGGCTGGTAAGAAATTCACCCGCGTTTCCGTGGATAAGATCGTCGATGCCAAGATAAGAGAGATTCCTATTGAAGCCGAGGATGTCTTGGGGCGTGTTTCGTCCCATGATGTCATTGATAAAGGGACGGGAGAGGTTGTCTTGGCTTGTGGTGACGTGCTGACAGAAGAAAAGTTGGACGAAATTAAGAAGCGCAAGATTAAGGAGTTTGAGCTTCTTTTCATCGATAATTTAAATATCGGTGGTTATATCCGCAATACCCTTCTGATTGATAAGGTTGTGTCTCCGGACGAGGCTGTAATGGAAGTTTATAAGAGGCTTCGCCCTGGCGATCCGCCGACTCAGGAATCCGCCCGTAAATTTTTTGATAATCTCTTTTTCAATCCTGAAAAATATGATCTTTCTAAAGTAGGGCGCTTAAAGATTAATCATAAGTTTAATTTTGATGTTAGTAACGATCTCACCGTCCTTCGTAAGGAGGATATTCTCGAGACTGTTCGTTATCTCTGTAATTTGAAAGATGGTAAAGGGCAGATTGATGATATTGATCATTTGGGAAACCGCCGCGTCCGTTCCGTCGGAGAATTGTTGGAAAATCAGTATCGTATTGGTCTGGTGAGGATGGAGCGTGCGGTAAAGGAGAGGATGAGTATTCAAGACGTCGAAACGCTCATGCCCCATGACCTTGTGAATCCTAAGCCTGTCAGTGCTGTCGTGAAGGAGTTTTTTGGGTCCAGTCAATTGTCTCAATTTATGGATCAAACCAATCCGCTCTCCGAGGTCACTCATAAGAGACGCCTGTCGGCCCTTGGTCCAGGAGGTTTGACGCGTGAAAGGGCGGGCTTCGAAGTCCGAGACGTACATGCGACTCACTATGGACGTATTTGCCCCATCGAAACTCCTGAAGGTCCAAATATCGGTTTGATCGCATCTCTCTCGGCTTTCGCTCGCGTGAATGATTTTGGCTTTATCGAAACTCCTTACCGTAAGGTCTCTGATAAGCGTGTGACGGATGAGGTTGTCTATCTTTCGGCTCTCGAAGAGGAAAAGTATGTCATTGCACAGGCAAATGCTCAAACCGATAAAAAGGGCCATTTTACAACGGATTTGATCTCTTGCCGCAAGGCTGGTGAGTTCATGCTCATGCCGCCGGCTGAGGTCCAAATGATGGATGTGTCTCCGAACCAGCTTGTTAGTGTTGCAGCTGGATTGATTCCTTTCTTAGAGCATGACGATGCTAACCGCGCTCTCATGGGCTCCAATATGCAACGGCAGGCGGTTCCTCTTATCCGTACCGATGCTCCTCTTGTTGGAACAGGTTTGGAAAGTATTGTCGCTAAAGATTCAGGGGTGACGGTTGTAGCAAAGAGGGACGGAGTTGTGCAATCCGTCGATTGTCTCCGCATCGTCGTGAAGCCTGAAAAGGTGAACCGTCGAGCCGGAGAAAGTGAAATCGACGTCTACGATCTGATCAAGTATCAGCGTTCCAACCAAAGCACCTGTTTTAATCAAAAGCCCATCGTGAAGAGGGGTGATCGTGTCAGGGCGGGTGATCTTCTGGCGGACGGGCCAGCAACGATGTTGGGAGATCTGGCTTTGGGTCAAAACGTCATGGTCGCCTTCATGCCATGGGGTGGCTGTAACTTCGAAGACTCGATCCTTGTTAGCGAGAGGTTGGTAAAGGAAGATATTTTCACGAGCATCCACATCGAAGAGTTTGAGTGTGTCGCTCGGGATACGAAGTTAGGAAAAGAAGAAATGACCCGGGATATTCCCAATCTCGGGGATGAAGCTTTGGCCAATCTCGACGAAAGCGGTATTGTGCGTATTGGTGCCGAAGTGAAGCCCGGTGACATCCTTGTCGGAAAAATCACGCCACAAGGTGAAACCCAATTATCACCTGAGGAAAAGCTGTTGAGGGCTATTTTCGGCGAAAAAGCCGGGAACGTAAAGGACACTTCCTTAAGAGTTCCGCCGGGCGTTTTTGGGACTATTATTAGTGCCCAAGTTTTTTCGCGTGAAGGTGTCGAGTTGGATGATCGGGCCAAAGAAATACAGGGCCAGGAAGCGGAAAAATTCACTAAAGACCGCGAGGAAGAGGCTAAGGCAATCCAAGAGAGTATGAAGAAGCGCTTAAAAGCTCTTCTTGTGGGCAAGACGGCCACCTCTAAAGTTATGGATGAAGAGTCGGGCAAAACTCTTTTGCACAAGGGGAAAGCTATTACGGAAAGTATGTTGGATGAGCTTCCTGCTGATAAATGGGCCGAGATCAGCGTTGGTGACGAGGATTTGGAAGAGCAAATCTCAGAACTCATCGAAGCTCTAGAAGAGCAAGTCGAGCTCGTGCGCATGATGTATGATCAAAAGGTGTCTAAGCTCAGCAAAGGGGATGAGTTGCCTCCAGGCGTCATTAAGATCGTGAAGACTTATATCGCGATCAAGAGAAAGCTTTCCGTCGGCGACAAAATGGCTGGCCGCCATGGAAATAAGGGGGTTATCTCGCGCGTATTGCCGGTGGAAGATATGCCCTATCTTCCCGATGGGACGCCCGTGGACCTCGTTTTGAATCCTTTAGGTGTGCCGTCGCGTATGAATATCGGTCAGATCTTAGAGACGCATTTAGGTTGGGCTGCCAAGGGTATGGGGCAGAGGATTGGTCAAATCTTGGAGAAAAACTATAGTAAGGAAAATATCCGCGCCTATCTCCATAAAATTTTCCATGGAAACAAAAAAGTGGAGGATATGATCGAGGAGATGAGTGAGAAGGATCTCAAGGGATTCGCTGAAAATTTGAAGGAAGGTGTCTTTGCCGCATCTCCCGTTTTCGACGGCGCTCATGAGTCTGAAATTAAAGAAGCCTTTCAATTGGCGGAACTGCCCACTTCGGGACAAACAGTTCTCTTCGATGGAAGAACGGGCGATGCCTTCGACCATCATGTCACTGTCGGTATCATGTACATGTTGAAACTGCACCACTTAGTCGATGACAAGGTGCATGCCCGTTCCATTGGCCCTTATTCTCTCGTAACGCAGCAACCGCTTGGCGGTAAGGCGCAGTTCGGCGGCCAAAGACTTGGTGAAATGGAAGTATGGGCAATGGAAGCCTATGGAGCCGCCTATACGCTGCAGGAATTCCTCACGGTTAAATCCGACGACGTCATTGGTCGTACCCGCATGTACGAAATGATTGTCAAGGGCGACAAGGGCTTCGAGCCCGGTTTGCCGGAATCCTTCAAGGTGTTGACGAAGGAGCTGCAGTCTTTGGGGCTTAACGTCGAACTTTTAGAGAATACGGAGAACGTATGAGCGAAATTTTCAATTTCTTCGAAAAGCCGAAAGATCCCATCAGCTACACGGGCGTGAAGATCACGATTGCTTCCTCAGATAAGATTCTGGAGTGGAGCCATGGGGAAGTAAAAAAGCCGGAGACCATCAATTACCGTACTTTTAAACCGGAGCGTGACGGTCTTTTCTGCGCGAAGATCTTCGGTCCTGTGAAGGATTACGAGTGTAATTGCGGCAAATATAAGCGCATGAAGCACAGGGGTATCATCTGCGAAAAGTGCGGTGTTGAGGTCATCTCTTCACGCGTGCGTCGCGAAAGAATGGGACATATCACGTTGGCGTCTCCCGTTGCCCATATATGGTTCTTGAAGAGCTTACCTTCCCGTATCGGAACCATGCTCGATATGACTCTTAAGGATTTGGAGAAGGTTCTTTACTGCGAAGCGTATGTGGTGACGGATCCCGGTAGCACGGAGTTAGTGGAAGGTGAGATCATTACTGAAGCCCGCTATCAAAAGATGAAGGCTGAATATGGTAATAAATTCGTCGCGGGTATCGGCGGCGAGGTCGTAAGGGACATGTTGCGCAAGATCGATTTGGACGAATTAGCTAAGAAGCTCCGTAAGAGCGTGGTTGCCACGAAATCTGAGGCGACACGTAAAAAAATCTCCCGGCGCCTGAAATTAATCGAATCCTTGATCAAATCCGGGAACAAGGCTGACTGGATGATGTTGGATGTGATTCCCGTTTTGCCGCCGGACTTAAGGCCTTTGGTTCCTTTGGATGGTGGTCGTTTCGCGACCTCTGATTTGAATGATCTCTACCGCCGTGTCATTAACCGTAACAATCGCTTAAAGCGCTTAATGGAGCTTAACGCCCCCGACATTATTATCCGAAACGAAAAAAGGATGCTTCAAGAGGCTGTCGATGCCCTTTTTGATAACGGTCGGCGTGGCAAGGTTTTTACGGGTCCAAATAAGCGCCCCCTCCGTTCTCTTTCCGACATGCTGAAAGGAAAGCAGGGACGCTTCCGTCAAAACCTCTTGGGTAAGCGCGTTGACTATTCCGGTCGCTCCGTCATCGTCGTTGGTCCGGAGTTGCGTTTGCATCAGTGTGGATTGCCGAAGGTAATGGCTCTGGAGCTTTTCAAGCCATTCATTTATCAAAAGCTCGAGGAGAGGGGATATGTCTCCACGATCAAAGGTGCTAAGAAAATGGTCGAGAAGGAACGCCCCGAAGTTTGGGATGTCCTGGAAGAGGTGATCAAAGAGCATCCGGTGCTTTTGAACCGCGCACCGACCCTTCACCGCTTAGGCATTCAGGCTTTTGAGCCGGTTTTAATCGAAGGAAAAGCTATTCAGTTGCATCCCCTCGTATGCACCGCCTTTAATGCTGATTTCGACGGTGACCAAATGGCGGTTCACGTTCCACTTTCCGTGGAGGCTCAGATTGAAGCTCGGGTTTTGATGATGAGTACTAATAATATTCTTTCACCTGCCAGCGGTAAGCCTATCATCGTGCCTTCCCAGGATATGGTTTTAGGAATCTATTACCTAACGCGTGAGATGCCCTTTGCTCGTGGGGAGGGAAAAATCTTTTCGTCTCCGGATGAAGTCCGGATCGCTTATGATGCCGGAGAACTAGATCTTCACGCACGTATCAAAGTCCGCATCGATGACGTTCGTTATGATACAACGGCAGGACGTGTTTTGTTGTTTGAGATTGTCCCTGCGGGTATTCCTTTTGAACTCACCAATAAAGTCATGGATAAAAAGTCCATCGCCGACTTGGTCGAGCAATGCTACCGTGTAGCCGGCAATAAATCGACGGTACTTTTGGCCGACCATCTAAAGGATTTGGGGTTTGCCGCAGCCGCTAAGGCCGGCATCTCAATCAGTATTGATGATATGAAGATCCCGACGGCCAAAGATAAGCTCTTACAGAGCGCTAATAAGGAAGTGCGGGATATCGAGACTCAATACCAAGATGGTTTAATTACCTCTGGAGAGAAGTACAATAAGGTCATCGATATTTGGGCTCAGACGACGGAAGAAATCTCCAAAGAGATGATGAAGGAAATCTCTCGTGAGACCATTGAAGGCGAAAACCAGGAGAAAAAAGAAATCTTAAGCTTCAACCCCGTCTTTATCATGTCAGATTCCGGAGCCCGTGGTTCTGCTCAGCAGATGAGGCAGTTGGCTGGGATGCGCGGCTTGATGGCCAAGCCTTCTGGCGAAATCATTGAGACGCCAATCACCGCTAATTTCCGCGAGGGGTTGACCGTGTTGCAATACTTTATTTCCACTCACGGAGCCCGTAAAGGATTGGCCGATACCGCTTTAAAGACGGCGAATTCTGGATACCTAACACGCCGCTTGGTCGACGTCTCTCAGGATATGATTGTTTTAGAGGAAGATTGTGGTACGTTGGATGGCATCGAAGTTAGCGCCTTGATCGAAGGCGGCGAAATCATCGAACCCATGGGGACCCGCATCTTGGGTCGCGTGGCTCTCGAAGATATTGTGGACCCTTACACAGGGGAGACAATTGTCGAGGCCGGTCAAGAGATCACGGAAGCTCTCGTGCCTCGGATTGAGAATTCCGGATTAGAAAAGGTGAAGATACGTTCCGGTTTAACCTGTCAAGCAACTCGCGGCATCTGTATTAAATGCTACGGTCGTGATTTAGCCCGTGGTCAAATGGTCAATATTGGAGAGGCTGTCGGTGTTATCGCAGCACAATCCATCGGTGAGCCAGGAACACAGCTCACGATGCGGACTTTCCATATCGGTGGAGCCGCTTCTCGTCGTGTCGAACAGACCTCTTTGGAATCTCGTAGCGAAGGGGTCGTCAAGTTCCACGGATTGAAATCAGTTACGAATAAGGAAAAAACCCTGACCGTCATGAATCGGAACGGTGAAATCGCCATCATGGATCATGAAGGTCGTGAGCGTGAGAAATACCAAGTCATTTATGGGGCCAAGCTTTTGGTGAAGGATGGTGATACAGTAAAGAAGGGTCAGATGCTGGCCGAATGGGATCCTTATACAACGCCCATCCTTACGGAAGTTGCAGGTCATGTGAAGTTCGGCGACATCGTTGAAGGAACGTCCATGCAGGAGCAAGTCGATGAAGTGACGGGCCTTTCCCGTAAGGTGGTCACCGAGTCCAAGGACCCGGATTTGAGGCCGCGTATTTCCATTAAAGACGCCGAAGCGAAGGGAGCCACGAAGAAGATCGCGGGTACGGAGCGCGAAGCCCGTTACCTATTGCCGGTCGGCGCCAATATCGTCGTCGCGGAAGGTCAAGAAGTAGTCGCTGGTGATATCATCGCCAAAATCCCTCGTGAAACGACGAAGACAAAGGATATCACCGGAGGTCTTCCCCGCGTGGCCGAACTTTTTGAGGCTCGGAAACCTAAAGAAACGGCAATTATCAGTGAGGTCGATGGTTACGTTTCCTTCGGTAAAGACACGAAGGGTAAGAGAAAGGTCTTAATCAAGCCCGAGACGGGCGATGCCATCGAGTATTTGATTCCCCGCGGCAAGCACATCGGCGTACATGAGGGAGACTTTATCCGTGCTGGTGAGCCTTTAATGGATGGAGCGGCCAATCCGCACGATATTCTTAAGGTTTTAGGTGCGAAGGCTTTGGCTAAATATTTAGTAGACGAAATTCAAGAAGTGTACCGTCTCCAAGGTGTTAAGATTAACGATAAACACATCGAAGTCATCGTGCGTCAAATGTTGAGAAAGGTGCGAATCAAGGAAGTGGGTGACACGGATTTCTTGGAAGACGACACGGTGGATAAGGCCGACTTCGAAGAAGAAAATGAACGCATCAAAAAGAAGGGGAGTGCTCCGGCAACTGGAGAATCGATTCTCCTTGGAATCACAAAAGCCTCCCTATCGACGGACAGCTTCATTTCCGCTGCATCCTTCCAAGAAACCACGAAGGTGCTCACGGAAGCGTCCGTGTGTGGTAGTGTGGATATCCTTCGTGGACTTAAAGAAAATGTCATTATGGGGCGCCTGATCCCCGCTGGGACTGGACTCATGAGGTATAAGAGTTTGAAACTTGAAACGGAGAACTTGGATTTGCCTGAGGAAGGAGACTTTGCCCTGGGAGAAACGGCCTAAGCGAGTCAAAGATCGATCCAAAAGTCTTTGACAGCGTTAGGAGCGTTTGTTAGCAGGAGCAACTTTTTTAAAATTATGCCCACTATTAACCAGCTTGTCCGACATGGACGTGAACAATTAGCGAACCGAACGACAGCCCCTGCCTTGGCGAATTGCCCTCAAAAACGGGGAGTCTGTGTCCGTGTTTATACTACAACCCCTAAGAAACCAAATTCAGCCTTGCGTAAGGTCGCTCGTGTAAGATTGACCAATGGAATCGAGGTTTCAGCTTATATTCCGGGAGAGGGGCATAACCTCCAAGAGCACTCTGTAGTCTTGGTGAGAGGTGGTCGCGTGAAGGATTTGCCGGGTGTGCGTTATCACATCGTCCGTGGGACTTTGGATACGACCGGTGTTGAAAAGAGAAAAAAGAGTCGTTCCAAATACGGAACCAAACAACCCAAGTAAGGGGTATTAGGTAGATTTTTATGGCAAGAAAAGGTCAGACACAAAAGCGCGACATCCTTCCCGATCCGAAGTTCAAGGATAAGCTCGTTTCCAAGCTTATCAATAAGATCATGCTGCAGGGTAAAAAGCCTGCGGCCGAGAAGATCGTCTACGAAGCCTTCAATCTCGTAAGCGAAAAGACCAAAGATGATCCTTTAAAGGTCTTCAAGGAATCCCTGGAGAACATCAAGCCCATGCTGGAGGTTCGTTCCCGTCGCGTGGGCGGTGCGACGTACCAAGTTCCGATGGAAGTGCGTCCCGATCGTAAGGTGTCGTTGGGGCTCCGTTGGCTCGTTCTTCACGCGCGTGAGCGTGGGGAGAAGTCGATGGAAGAGAAGTTGGCCGGTGAAATCCTCGATGCCTTGCA
Source organism: uncultured Pseudomonadota bacterium (assembly GCA_964555055.1). GTDB lineage: Bacteria > UBA10199 > UBA10199 > JACPAL01. The sequence goes on from CAZKQW010000004.1 coordinate 185,954, forward strand.
AAAGCGCGGCGGTTCCATCAAGAAGCGCGAGGACGTCCATCGCATGGCGGAAGCCAACCGTGCGTTCGCCCATTATCGCTGGTAACTTAAGGTGTTTTTAAAGAGGGGCAGGGTCAAACCTGCCCCTTATTTATTTTTATGTCCGATGGTTCGTCCCATTCAAGCCCGCTGAGCCGTACCAGGAATATCGGCATCATCGCCCATATCGATGCGGGGAAGACGACGACGACGGAACGCATTCTCTTTTACACCGGGACCAACCATAAGATTGGTGAAGTGGACGAAGGGACGGCAACCATGGATTGGATGCCCCAAGAGCAGGAGCGGGGAATCACGATCACGTCCGCGGCGACGACGTGTTTTTGGGAGGGTCGTCGCATCAATATCATTGATACGCCGGGGCATGTCGATTTCACGATCGAGGTCGAGCGGTCTCTGCGGGTTTTAGACGGGGCTGTCGGTGTTTTCTGCGGTGTTTCCGGGGTGCAGCCCCAGTCGGAGACGGTGTGGCGTCAAGCGAATCGATACAAAGTGCCGCGCATCGCCTTCGTGAATAAAATGGATCGGATCGGCGCCGACTTTTTCGCTGCCGTCCAATCCATGAAGGACAGATTGGGCGCGAACCCGGTGCCTTTCACGCTGCCGATCGGCTCCGAGGATAATTTTCGGGGCGTCGTCGGATTATTGAGGAAGAAGGCTTTTCTGTTCGATGAAGCCTCGCAAGGATTGAAGATCCAAGAGATCGATGTGCCCGAAGACATGCTCGAAACCGTCGAGGAGTACCGGGAGAGGCTGATCGAAGAGGTCGCCTCCCACGATGACGTCTTGATGGATCGTTACCTCGGCGGGCAGTCCCTTTCGGAGGAGGAAATCCTGGCAGGCGCCCGGAGAGCAACGATCGGTCTGAAGATGACTCCGGTTTTTTGCGGGTCTTCGTTCAAGAATAAGGGTGTGCAGTTGCTATTGGACGGCGTCGTGGATTTGCTGCCGTCGCCTCTGGATGTCCCTCCGATTCAAGGGTGGCAGCCGGGCGATAAAGATAAAGTCTTGGAGAGGAAGACGAACGTCGAAGAACCTTTCGCGGCTTTGGCGTTCAAGATTATGAATGATCCCTTCGTCGGAAGTCTCACGTACTTCCGCGTGTATTCGGGATCGCTCAAGAGCGGGACGTATTTTTACAATTCGACGAAGGGTAAAAGGGAGCGCGTGAGCCGCCTTTTGCGGATGCACGCGAACCGCCGCGAGGAAATCGAAGAAGTGAGCGCCGGAGACATAGCCGCCGTCGTCGGGTTGAAGCAGACGACGACGGGGGATACGATGTGCGAAGAGGGAAGGCCCATCGTGCTGGAGTCGATGGAGTTCCCGAATCCCGTGATCTCGGTGGCGATCGAGCCGAAGACGAACGCCGACCAGGATAAATTAGCGGCATCGTTAAATCGATTGGCCATGGAGGATCCCTCCTTCAGGATGAAGGTCGATGTAGAAACGGGGCAGACGATCATTTCGGGGATGGGTGAACTTCACCTCGAGATCATCGTCGATCGGTTGTTGCGAGAGTTCAAAGTAGCCGCCAACGTGGGTAAACCCCAGGTGGCCTACCGAGAAACGTTTTTAGGAACGGTCGAGGCGGAGCATAAATATATCCGCCAAACCGGAGGTCGGGGCCAGTACGGACACGTCGCGCTGAAAGTGGAACCCCTCGAGCGGGGCAAGGGGAATGAGATTGTCGATGCGACCGTCGGCGGCGTCATTCCGAAAGAGTTTTTGCCGGCCGTCCGTAAGGGGATCGAAGAGTCCCTCGAAACCGGATTCTTGGTGGGATACCCGATCGTCGATGTGAAGGTGACGATCCTGGGTGGTTCGTTCCATGAGGTGGATTCGTCGGAAATCGCCTTTAAAATAGCGGCTTCCTTGGCGATGCGAGAAGCTTCGGAGAAGGCCGGAATTTTATTGCTCGAACCGATGATGAAGCTTGAAGTTACCGTTCCGGAAGAGTATGTGGGCGCCGCCGTCGGGGACCTCAACGCACGGCGCGGGCGGATCGTGAAGTCGGGAATCGTCGCCGGCTACCAAGTGGTCGATGCCCATGTTCCCTTGGCGAAGATGTTCGGATACGCGACGGATCTCCGTTCTCTGACTCAGGGGCGAGGGACGTTTACGATGGAGTTTGATAGTTACGAGGTGGTGCCGAGGAATATTGCGGACGAAATTATAGCAAAAATACAAGGAAGGTAAAACTTATGAGCAAAGAGAAATTCGAGAGAAAGAAGCCGCACGTGAATGTGGGAACGATCGGGCACGTGGATCATGGGAAGACGACGTTGACGGCTGCGATCACGAAGGTGTTGTCGACGAAGGGTTATGCGAAGTTTGTGGCGTATGATCAGATTGATAAGGCTCCTGAGGAAAGGGAGCGTGGTATCACGATCGCGACGGCGCACGTTGAGTACGAGAGCGATAACCGGCATTACGCGCACGTGGATTGCCCGGGACATGCGGACTATGTGAAGAACATGATCACGGGAGCGGCGCAGATGGACGGAGCGATCTTGGTGGTGTCTGCCGCGGACGGACCGATGCCGCAGACAAGAGAGCACGTGTTGTTGGCTCGTCAGGTGAACGTGCCGTATATCGTGGTGTTCTTGAATAAATGCGACATGGTGGATGACAAGGAGTTGTTGGACTTGGTGGAGTTGGAAGTCAGAGAGCTTTTGAACAAGTACGATTTTCCTGGAGATAAGACTCCGATTATCCGTGGGAGCGCGTTGAAGGCGGTGGAAGGGGATGCGGGAGAGTTGGGGGAGCAGGCGATCATGAAGTTGGTGGAGGCTTTGGATACGTATATTCCGGTACCTCAGAGAGATACGGATAAGCCTTTCTTGATGCCGGTAGAGGATGTGTTCAGCATCAGTGGTCGTGGAACGGTGGCGACCGGAAGGATTGAGAAGGGTAAAGTTAAGGTGGGAGAGGAAGTGGAGTTGGTTGGGATTCGTGATACAGCCAAGACGGTTGTGACGGGGATTGAGATGTTTCGCAAGCTTTTGGATGACGGAATGGCAGGGGATAACGTGGGTGTGCTATTGCGTGGGTTGAAGCGGGAAGAGGTGGAGCGTGGTCAGGTATTGGCGAAGCCGGGTAGTATAACGCCGCATAAAAAGTTCAAAGCGGAAGTGTATATCTTGACAAAGGAAGAGGGTGGGAGACATACGCCGTTTTTCCAAGGATACCGGCCTCAGTTTTATTTCAGGACAACGGACGTGACGGGAGTGTGTACGTTACCGAAGGGCGTGGAGATGGTTATGCCTGGGGATCGGGTGACGATGGAAATTGAGTTGATTACTCCGATCGCAATGGATAAGGAGCTACGCTTCGCAATTCGTGAAGGTGGACATACGGTAGGTGCCGGTGTCGTCACGGAAGTGGTGGAATAAAGGAGTTTTAAGGAATTTTTATGGATTACGAAAAAGGTCCCAAAATCAGAATACGCCTCAAAGGCTTCGATTATAGGCTTCTAGACACGTCGACGGGTGAAATCGTCGAAACCGTCCGCAGGACGGGAGGTCATATCGCGGGTCCCATCCCGTTACCGACCAAGATCGAGCGCTATTGCGTCTTGCGTTCCCCACACGTGGATAAGAAGTCGCGCGAGCAATTCGAAGTGCGTACGCACAAGAGGATGCTTGATATCCTCGAGCCCACCCAACAAACGATCGATGCGCTGATGAAGCTCGAGCTTTCCGCCGGCGTGGAAGTCGAAATTAAAATGATGTGAGTCTATTATGGCAGATATTCTCGGTAAAAAAATCGGAATGACGCAGGTATTCGACGAAAAGGGTGACGCGGTTTCTGTCACCGTCGTGCAGGCGGGTCCTTGCGTGGTCGTTCAAAGAAAAACCAAGGCGAAAGATGGTTACGACGCCATTCAGGTGGGTTTCGACGAGTTGCCGGAATCCAAGGCGAAGAAAAAGAGTAAGCCTCTTTTGAGCCACTATCAAAAGAAGGGCGTGAAGCCGCAGCGTTTCCTGCAGGAGTTTCGGGTATCTGCCGATGCGGCTTTCGAGGTGGGTCAGCGGTTGACCGTCGAGATTTTCAAGGCGGGTGAGATTGTGAATGTTTCTGGGGTCTCGAAAGGTAAGGGGTTTGCAGGTGTCATCAAGAGGCATGGTAAGGCGGGCGGTCCGGCGACTCACGGTTCCCGTTTTCACCGCTCCACCGGCTCCATCGGGCAAAGGACTTCTCCCGGTGAGGTTTTCAAAAACATGAAATTGCCTGGGCATTTGGGTTCCGAAAAAGTGACCGTGAAAAAGTTGAGGGTTGTTGAGGTTCGGCCTCAAGACCATTTGATTTTCATTCGGGGTGCCGTGCCGGGAGGTGTGAATAACCTCCTGTCGATCCGTTCCGAAAAAACAGCCTAACGATTCTCTATCATATTATAAGGATGATTTATGTCTGAAGTAACTATTTACGATGTGGCCAAGAAAAAGGTGGGTTCCGTCACCTTGTCGGAGAAGTTCGAGAGTTACGTCAATGCCGGGGCCATCTATCAGGCAGTGTTGGCCCAGCAGACGAATGCGAGGCAGGGGAACGCTAAGGTCAAAAATAGGCATGAAGTGTCCGGAAGCACCAAGAAGATATATCGTCAAAAGGGAACCGGCGGAGCGCGTCACGGTGACCGTAAGGCTCCTTTGTTCGTGGGTGGCGGGCAAGCCTTCGGGCCTAAGCCTAAGGACTATGATGTCAGGGTGCCCCAGAAGATTAGAAAAGGGGCTTTGAGGGCCGCTATTGTTGATCGAAACAGGCAGCAGAAGTTTTGGGTTCTGGACGAGATTAAAATAAAAGAGCCGAAAACAAAAAAAGCACTGGAAATTTTTAAAAACTTTGGCATATCAAACGCCCTCGTCGTTTTGACCGGAAGTAACAATCCTGTCGAGAAGTCGATTAGAAACCTTAAGAATTTTAGCGTTTGTCGTGCGGATGAGGTCAGCGTGCGGGATGTTCTGCGGCACGAACATCTCGTTCTTACGAAGGAATCCTACGAAAAAATTCTGGAAAGAGTATAGGGCGTGATCGTGAAACCATTTTACGAAATCATTAAGAAGCCTCTGGTGACCGAGAAATCGGTCGTCGTCCGTGGGGAAAATAACGTTTATTCCTTTGAAGTCGCTTTGGACGCCTCAAAGCCTGCCATTAAGGACGCCGTTCAAGGCTATTTCAAGGTTCGGGTGAAGGGCGTGCGTACGCTCGTCGTGCGCGGTAACAAGCGGCGTATCGGTCGGTACTCCGGTCGTCGCGGCAATTGGAAGAAAGCTCTGGTCGAGTTGGTTGAGGGTCAAAAGATAGACATCTTCGAGGTTAAATAATTTTATGGCGGTCAAAACATTCAATCCAACAACGCCCAACCAGCGTTACCGTACGGTGATCGATTTTTCCCTTCTTTCGAAGGTGAGGCCTGAAAAGTCCCTTTTGTCGTCGAAGCCTAAGAAGGGTGGGCGTAACAATACGGGCCGCGTGACGATGCGTTTCATCGGGGGTGGTCATAAAAAGCGCTACCGCTTGATCGATTTCCGGCGTGATAAGGTGGGGGTTCCGGCTCGGGTCGAGACGATCGAGTATGATCCGAATAGGACCGCTTTCATCGCGAAGGTTCTTTATAAGGATGGTGAGCGTCGTTATATTTTGGCTCCTCATGGTTTGCGCGTTGGGGATTCCGTCTTAGCGTCCGAGGACGCGGAAATCCGTCCTGGTAATCATCTGCAGATCAAGAATATTCCCGTTGGTACGGAGATTCATAATATCGAGCTGTCTCCTGGTGTCGGTGGAAAGGTTGTGCGCAGCGCGGGAGGGATGGCTCAGTTGGTCGCTAAGGAAGGGACCTATGCGCAGATACGCATGCCCTCCGGTGAAGTGAGGTTGATTCATTTGAACTGCTCCGCGACGATCGGGCAGGTGTCTAACTTGGACCATGAAAATGTGATTTTAGGGAAGGCGGGTCGTAGTCGTTGGTTGGGTCGTTTGCCGCGTCAGCGTGGTGTGGCGATGAACCCCGTCGATCATCCTCATGGGGGTGGTGAGGGTAAGTCGAAGGGTGGCAATCATCCGACGTCTCCTTGGGGAACGCCGGCCAAGGGTTATAAGACCCGTAAAAACAAGAGAACTCAGAAGTTTATCGTTAAAGATAGACGTCAAAAACTTTAGTAGGAGCTTATGGCACGTTCGATTAAAAAAGGCCCCTTTATCGATGGGCATGTGATGAAGAAGGTTAACGAAGCGATCGAGACGAAAAGTCGGAAGGTGATCAAGACGTGGTCTCGTCGTTCCACGGTGCTTCCCGATTTTGTGGGTCTCACGTTCGCCGTCCATAACGGGAAGAAGTTTATTCCTGTTTTTGTGTCGGAAAACATGGTGGGGCATAAGTTGGGCGAATTCGCTCCAACGAGAACTTATAAAGGGCATACGGGTATCCGTAAGGAAGATAAATCGGGCTCTGCGATTCCTGCGAAGAAATAAGGTTATTTATGGCACAGTTTAAGGCTAAAATCAGTTATTTAAGGGTTGCGCCCCGTAAGGTGCGTCTCGTCGTTGACGAGGTTCGGGGGCTGCCCGTCCAAAGGGCGATCGATATTTTGATGTTCGCAAAGAAAGCGTCCTCCATCGATATCTCGAAGTTGTTGAAGTCCGCGGTCGCGAATGCCGATAAAAAGGGTGGAGTGGATGTGGACAATCTTTACGTGAAGTCGATCTGTGTGGATCAAGGGCCGATCATTCGGCGTTATTTGGCTAGGGCTCGCGGGTCCGCGTCTCGTATTAATAAGAAAACAAGTCATATCACTGTTGTTCTAGAGGAGAAGTAAGTCATGGGTCAGAAGACACATCCGTTAGGTTTTCGATTGGGCATCACCAAGCCGTGGTTGTCCCATTGGTATAGCCGTAAAGAATATGCGAAGTTCGCTCGTGAAGATGATTTGATCCGTAAGACGGTAAAGGAAAAATTGTTCAATGCGGGAGTTTCCCATGTGACGATCGATCGCCGTGGGGCTTCGGCGACCGTCAATATCCATACCGCCCGCCCTGGGTTGGTTATCGGTAAAAAAGGAACGGGTATCGATGGCTTGAAGGCGGATTTGGGTAAATTGATTAAACGCGAGATTCACGTCAACATCCATGAAGTGCGTAAGCCTGAGTTGGATGCCCAGTTGGTCGCCGAAAACATCTCTTTGCAGTTGGAGAGGCGTGTAGCTTTCCGCCGGGCTATGAAAAAGTCGGTGACTTCGACCCTGAAGTTCGGCGCCCAAGGGATTAAGGTTGTCTGCGCGGGGCGTCTGGCGGGCGCTGAGATCGCTCGTACGGAGTGGTACCGTGAGGGGCGCGTCCCCTTGCAGACTTTAAGAGCGGACATCGATTACGGTCAGGCTGAGGCTTTAACGACCTACGGCAAGATCGGGGTGAAATGTTGGATTTATAAGGGTGAGATTTATCGGGAGCGTCAGGTTAAAGAAGGGCAGGTTGCTTAATCATGCTTCAACCCGCGAGAACAAAATTTAGAAAACTGCAAAAGGGGCGCGTCCGTGGGAACGCCACTAGCGGTATTTCCCTGCATAACGGAGATTTCGGCCTGCAGTCGACGGAGCGAGGTTTGGTGACATCGCGGCAGATCGAGGCCAGTCGCGTAGCGATGAGTCGCCTGTTGAAAAAGGGGGGGAAGATTTGGATTCGCATCTTCCCTGACCGTCCTATCACGAAAAAACCCGCCGAAACCCGCATGGGTAAAGGTAAAGGGAATGTCGAGGGTTACGCGGCCGTCATTAAGCCGGGACGCGTGTTGTTCGAGTTGGAAGGGGTTGAGTGGGTTGACGCCAAAGAGGCGCTCACGTTGGCTGCCCATAAGTTGCCCGTGAAAACCAAGATTATTAACAGAGAGAAATTCGTTTTATGAAATATAAAGATATCGCCGGCAAGAACGCGTCCGATCTAGAGTCTCAAGTCGAGAAGGTGCGGAAAGAACTGTCCCAGCTCACCTTGGATCTTCGGATGGGTAAGTCCAATAAAACGGCTAAGGCCCGATCGATGAAGCGTGATATCGCGCGTTTATTGACGGCCCAAAACCAACAGAAGAAGCAGCAAGAATCGGGAGCGGCTAAGTAATATGCGCGGTCAAAGAAAAATAAAAGTGGGTACGGTCGTCAGCGTCAAGATGGGAAAGACGGCCGTGGTTCAGGTGGAGCGTTTGGATTTGGATAGCACTTATCATAAGTACATCCGCCGTTTGGACAAGTATAAGGCTCATGACGAAAAGGCGGAATGTAAGGTGGGGGACCGCGTGGAAATAGCCGAGACGAGTCCCGTTTCTAAAACGAAAAGGTGGAGAGTGGTGAGGTTCATCCAAAAATCCGCTGGTGACACTGTGGAAGTAAAAGCTTAAGGGAGCGGTTTTTATGATTCAGACGCAAACAGTTTGTGATTCCGCTGACAATTCCGGCGCCAAGAAGTTGATGTGCATCCATGTGCTGGGTGGTACCAAAAGAAAGTATGCTACGTTGGGCGATATCATCGTGGTGGCTGTCAAAGAGGCGATCCCGCACGCCAAGATCAAAAAGGGCGACGTGAAGAAGGCGGTGATTGTCCGCGTGCGTAAGGAAGTGCGCCGGACCGACGGGTCCTATATCAAATTCGATGATAACTCCGTCGTCCTGATCGATCAGGCCGGCGAGCCTTTGGGTACCCGTATTTTCGGGCCTGTGGCGCGCGAGTTGAGGGCGAAGAAGTTTACGAAGATTATCTCATTGGCCCCCGAGGTCTTATAAAAGAGAGTGTTTTTATGATTCGCAAAAACGACGAAGTGATCGTGATTTCAGGAAAAGAGAAGGGGAAGAGGGGTAAGGTTCTTTCCTTCACCAACGAAGGCGAGCGGGTGCGCGTCGAAAAGTTGAATATGATCAAGCGGCATGTGCGTCCGAATCAAAAAATGCCCCAGGGCGGCATTGTCGATAAGGAAGGCTCGATCCATGTTTCCAATGTCCTGCTCTACTGCGCCAAATGCAAAAAAGGCGTTCGTCTCGGAGTGAAGGCCGGAAAAGAAGGAAAGAAGCAAAGGGTTTGCAGAAAATGCTCAGGCGTCTTGGATAGTTAATAGGTTAATTGATAAAGGGAAGTAACAAAGGTAATCAACGAGAAGGTGACTCATGTCGGAAAGTTTTGAGAGTTTTTATAAGAAAAAATGCGTTCCCGAGCTGATGAAGCAAAAAGGGTACAAGAATATCCTCCAAGTGCCGCGTATCGAAAAGGTGGTGATTTCAAGCTGTCTAAAGGATGCGACGCAGGACTCGAAGGTTGTCGAAAGGGCCGTGGAGGAGTTGTCGCAAATCACCGGACAGAAGCCCGTCGTTACCAAGGCCAAGAAGTCGATCGCTAATTTTAAGTTGCGCCAAGGGATGCCGATCGGTTGCTGCGTGACTTTAAGGCGGAAGAGTATGTACGAGTTCTTGAACCGCTTTTTCAACGTGGTTCTGCCCCGTACCCGCGACTTCCGCGGAATCTCCGACCGTAGTTTCGACGGACGCGGAAGTTACACCTTGGGAATTAAGGAACAAATCGTCTTTCCTGAGATTGATTTCGATAAGATAGATAAAATCCGCGGCATGAATATCACCATCGTGACCACCGCGAAAACAGACGAAGAAGCGAGAGCCCTTTTGAAAGTTATGGGCATGCCGTTCAGAGGATAAGAGTTTTATGGCCAAGACATCCCTTCAAGTAAAAGCTGAGAGAAAACCCAAGTTCAAGGTTCGAGGATACAACCGCTGCGGTTATTGCGGGAGGCCTCGGGCTTTCATTAGACGATTCGGTATGTGCCGTCTTTGTTTCAGGAAAAAAGCCCTCTTCGGGGAATTGCCCGGAGTCGTGAAAGCGAGCTGGTGATTTATGACAGATCCTATTGCCGATTTATTAGCGAGAATTCGTAACGCCCAAACGGCCAAGCACGCTACGGTCAAGGTGCCCTACTCGAAGATTAAAATGGGGATTGTTAAGATCCTTCATGAAGAAGGGTTTTTGGGTTCCTTTAAGTTGAGCGAGGGTCCGAGGAAGGAAATCGAAATCTCCATCCGCTACACCGATAAGCAAGAGCCCATCATCTCGAGTTTGAGGAGAGTGAGTCGCCCCGGTAGGCGCCAATACACCGGATATCAGGATTTGAAACTGGTCAGAAGCGGTTTGGGCGTCGGCATTTTGTCGACTTCGAAGGGAATCATCACCGATAAACAGGCTCGTCACGAAAAGACCGGTGGCGAGCTTTTATGTACCGTTTGGTAAGAGAGTCTTCACTATGTCACGCGTCGGTAAACTTCCAATTAAGGTGCCTGAAAAGGTAAAGGTTAACATCCAAAAGGACAAGCTTCTGGCCGAAGGCCCTTTAGGCAAGCAAGAGGTTTCCCTGGATCCCTTGGTCGAGGTCAGTATGGCCGATGGGACTGTTTTGGTGAAAAGAAAAGAGGAGACGGCTTTGGGTCGTTGTCGTCAAGGCTTGATCCGCAATCTCGTCCGTAACGCCGTCGAAGGTGTGGGAGTTGGTTTTAAACGGGAACTGGACATTATCGGCGTCGGCTTTCGTGCCGAAGTGAAGGGTCAAAATCTCGTCATGACCCTCGGTTTCAGCCACTTGGTTGAGTTTCCCATTCCCGCAGGGGTCAAAATCACGGTTGATAAGCAAACGCATCTGACGGTCGCTGGGGCTTCGAAGCATTTAGTCGGCGAGACTTCCGCCATCATTCGTAAGTTCCGCCAACCCGAACCTTACAAGGGTAAGGGGATCCGTTATAGCGACGAAGTCATCCGTAAGAAGGTCGGTAAATCCGCGGCCGCTTCGGGAGGTAAATAACCATGTCGCATACGAAAAAACAATCCAGGGAATACAGGAAAGAGCGCATCCGGAAGAAAATCAGCGGAGTGTCCGAACGGCCCCGCCTTTCCGTCTTTCGCAGTACGAACCATTTCTACGCCCAGTTGATCGATGACGAACAGGGCCAGACGATTTTAAGCGCCTCCACGATCGCCAAGGATTTCACCAGCAAGAAGGATGCGGGTAACGTCAAGGGTGCCAAGGAGCTGGGTAAGTTGATCGCGGAGAAAGCACTCGGGAAGAAAATCAGCCAAGTCGTCTTTGACCGCAGCGGATTCCTCTATCATGGACGCATCAAGGCTTTCGCCGAAGGAGCCCGCGAAGGCGGATTGAAGTTTTAATTTAAGGAAAAACACATGCAAGAAAACCAAACACAATTTCCAGAGCGCATTGTCCATGTTTCGAGGGTCGCTAAAGTCGTGAAAGGCGGTCGGCGTTTTAGCTTTTCCGCCTTGGTCGTCTGCGGTAATTCGGATGGTCAGGTGGGTATCGGACTCGGGAAAGCGAAGGAAGTGCCGGACGCCATCCGCAAGGCTTCCGAGCAGGCGAGGAAGAACCTGGTCTATGTTCCCATCAACCAAGGGACGATTCCTCATGAAGTGGTCGGCCATTATGGAGCCGCGGTCGTCCTGATGAAGCCGGCGAGTGAGGGTACGGGGGTCATTGCCGGAGGCGGCGTGCGCGCCGTGGTCGAGTCCGCGGGTATCCACAATATTTTGACGAAGTCCTTAGGGACCAGCAATCCCCACAATGTCGTGAAGGCGACGATCAACGCTTTGACCCAGTTGAAGAGCCGAGAAGATTACGAGCGCTTGAGGAAGGTGAATTAATATGGATTTAGGTTCATTAGTGGCTCCCAAGGGAGCGAGGAAGAAAAGAAAACGTTTAGGACGCGGCGAAGGGTCGGGTCATGGTGGGACTTCCACCAAAGGACACAAAGGGCAAAAGGCCCGCGCCGGCGGTTATCACAAACGAGGCTTCGAGGGGGGGCAAATGCCTCTTTCAAGACGCCTCCCTAAGTTTGGATTCACGAATCCCTTCCGTAAGGAATTTTCCGTTATTAATGTGGGCGACCTCGGTTCTATTCCTGGATCCACAGTGGTTGATGAGCAATATCTCAAAAAAAATGGTTTCGTGCGGAAGCTTCGTTCCGGAGTGAAGTTATTGGGCAATGGGGAGCTTAAAATTCCTTTGACAATTAAGGTGTCAAAGATTTCCGAAACGGCAAAGAAGAAGATCGAAGCAGCAGGCGGTAAAGTAGAAGTCTCCACCCCGGCACAAGCTTAATTGACTGAAAAGACAATCCATGGCCTCTCCCGTCGTCAATATCGCGAAGCTCCCCGAATTACGAAAAAGAGTCTTTTTTACACTACTGATGATTGCCATCTACAGGGTTGGGGTTTTTGTTCCAGCTCCTGGAGTTGATGTAGACGCCTTGCAAAAGATCGTTACACGTGGAACGGTTTTTGACATCTTTAATTTATTCTCAGGTGGGGCTTTGGAGCGATTTTCTGTATTTGCGTTGGGTATCATGCCTTATATCAGTGCTTCTATCATTTTACAGCTTTTAACTGTCGTTGTTCCAACTTTAGAGAGGCTTTCTAAAGAAGGGGAAGAGGGGCGTAAGAAAATTACCCAATATACACGCTATGGGACTGTCGTTCTCTCGCTGATCCAAGGGTTTGGTATTAGTTACGGTCTAGAACAGCAAGGTGTTCTCTTGTCGGATGTGGGTGGTATTTCTTTTTTTCTGCGGACCATGCTGACCTTAGCTGCAGGCACTGCTTTTATTATGTGGTTAGGGGAGCAAATTACAGAACGAGGTATTGGGAATGGCATCTCATTGATCATCTTTTCTGGAATCGTCACTCGCATTCCTCAAGGTCTACGTGACGCTTGGGCTACGAAGGAGCAGTTCTCCGGCTTGTTCGGTTTTTTGATTCTTTTGGCCTTCATTTTTGGCTTAGTCTCGATCATCATCTTCTTTGAGAGAAGCCATCGGAAAATTCCCATTCAATACGCGAAGCGCGTCGTTGGTCGAAAAATGTACGGTGGGCAGACGACTCATTTGCCTTTAAAGCTCAATTCAGCTGGCGTCATCCCACCCATTTTTGCCTCCTCGCTTATTTTATTCCCGGCAACTGTCGCTCAATTTAGCCATCAACCCAAGCTACAGGAAATCGCCGCTGCCCTCAGTCATGGTTGGCTCCACACGGCTCTTTATATCTCATTAATCATTTTCTTTGCATATTTCTATACAGCGGTCAGTTTCAATCCGACAGACGTTGCCGAAAATGTTAGAAAGCATGGTGGCTTTATTCCGGGAATTCGACCTGGACAGAACACGGCTGAGTTCATCGATCGGATTGTTTCGAAACTGACTTTAGGTGGAGCCTTATATATTGCGGGTGTTTGTGTCATACCTGAATTGTTGATCTCCCAATTCGGCATTCCTTCCACATTAGCTTCTACTTTTGGTGGTACTTCAGTTTTAATCGTTGTAGGTGTTGCCATGGATACTTTGGCTCAAATCGAATCCCATTTAATGGCCCGAAATTATGAGGGCCTCATTTCAGATTCGAGCAGTCGATTCCGTGGGAGGAAGTGATGAACCTTATTTTCTTAGGTCCTCCCGGTGCCGGAAAAGGAACGCAAGCAAAGAGACTGGCGGAGAAATTCGGAATTCCACAGATATCGACAGGGGATCTACTAAGGACAGCCATCCAACTCAAAACAGAATTAGGTTTAAAGGCTGAAAGCTTCATGTCGACGGGACAGTTGGTGCCTGATCCTTTAGTGATTTCTATGATTCGTGAAAGGCTAGAAAAACCAGATTGCGAGAAGGGCTTTATTTTAGATGGTTTCCCTCGAACGATACCTCAAGCAGAATCTTTGGCAAAGTTATTGACGGAAATTAATTCCCAATTGGATCGTGTATTAGATTTGGAAGTGGATTCGGAGGAGGTTGTGAAGCGGTTGTCGGGACGTCGACAATGTTCCCAATGCCATGAAAACTTTCATGTTGAATTCAAACCTTCAAAAACGACAGTTTGTGATCGCTGCGGAGGGGCGTTGATCCAAAGAGATGACGATAAAGAATCCGTTATTCGTAGACGCTTGGAGGTCTACCAGAAGCAAACAGAGCCTTTGATCGGCTATTACCAACAAAAAGGTCTTCTGGAAGAGATCAGCGGCCGTGGATCAATTGACGATATTTTCCAGAGTGTCTTAAAGGCTGTTCGATGATCATCTTGAAGTCCCCGGAAGAGATTTCCAAGATACGTAAGGCTGCTAAAGTTGTCGCGGAAGTGATTGAAGGGATTAAGCCGATGGTAATGCCTGGGGTGACGACGGCTGATCTAGATAAAAAGGCGGCTGAACTCATGAAAGCCAAAGGCGCTAAACCTGCTTTCAAAGGGTATCGCGGTTTTCCCGCTGTTTTGTGCTTGTCAGTGAATGAAGAAGTGGTACATGGCATCCCTTCATCGAAAAGAGTGCTTCAAGAGGGAGATATCATCGGCGTGGATTGTGGAGTGATTATTGATGGTTTTTATGGAGATTCGGCAAGAACGTTGCCTGTCGGTAAGGTGAATGCAGAGTCCGATAAGTTGCTTCAAGTTACGAGAGAGGCTCTTTATAAAGGGATTGAGCAAATGGAGATAGGGAATCGGCTCCATGATATTTCTTGGGCTGTTCAAAACCATGCGGAATCAAATGGTTTTTCTGTTGTGCGAAAGTTTGTCGGTCATGGAATTGGGCGTAGTCTGCATGAAGATCCTCAAGTTCCTAATTTTGGCAATCCCCATACCGGAATCCGTTTAACCGCAGGTATGGTCCTTGCGATCGAGCCTATGGTGAATGTTGGAACGAAAGATGTAAAAATTTTAGAAGATGGCTGGACAGCGGTAACTCTTGATGGTAAGCGGTCCGCCCATTTTGAGCATACCATTGCGTTAACAGAGGACGGTTACGAGATTTTGAGCGAACTATAATATGGCCAAAGAGGACGTTATTGAGGTCGAAGGAACCGTCGTTGAACCGCTGCCGAACGCAATGTTTCGAGTGAAGTTAGATAATGGCCATGTAGTGTTGGCGCATATTTCAGGCAAAATGCGTATGCACTACATCAAGATTTTGCCGGGAGATAAGGTTAAGGTGGAAGTCTCCGCTTATGACCTCACTCGCGGTCGCATTATTTTTAGGGCGAAATAGAAAGGTTGTTATTTTTATGAAGATCAGGTCCTCCGTGAAGCCAATTTGCAATAAGTGTAAGATCATCCGCCGTCGCGGTAACGTTTTGGTGATTTGTGAAAATCCCAAACATAAACAGAAGCAGGGGTAAGAAATGGCTCGTCTCAGTGGTATTGATTTACCAGGTAAGAAGCGTATCCAGATCGCATTGACCTCCATCTATGGGATTGGTTTGGCCACAGCGAATCAGATATTAAAGAAAACAAGCATCGATCCGAATTTGAAGGCTGAGGCTTTAAACGACCAGCAGGTTGCGAAGATTCGAGATGAGATCGAGCGTAACATTAAGGTGGAGGGTGATCTTCGTAAGGAGATTCAATTAAACATCAAGCGCCTTATCGATCTGGGTTCCTATCGGGGGACGCGTCATCGTCAAAACCTTCCGGTGCGTGGTCAGCGCACGCATACTAATGCCCGTACCCGTAAGGGCCGCGCTCGAATCGCTATTGCCGGCAAGAAGCAGGCAGCAGCTCCTAAATAACGATCCATCATCATATCATTAGAGGTTATTAAAATGCCAAAAGCAGAAGAAAGTAAAGACGTCGCGACTCAGTCCGCTTCCCAGGTGTCCGAAGCAGCTGCGGATGCCGATAAGAAAGTTCGTAAGAAGAAGGGTAAGAAAAATATTCCTAACGGGGTGGTTCACGTTCACACGAGCTTTAACAATACTATTATTACGATTAGCGACCCGATGGGTAACGTCGTTTCATGGTCGTCTGCGGGGTCAAAGGGTTTTAAGGGTTCGCGGAAAAGCACTCCTTTCGCCGCACAGATTGCCGCCGAAGAAGCTTCCAGGAAAGCTTTAGATCAGGGTATGAAGTCGGTCGTTGTTTTCATTAAAGGGCCTGGAGCCGGGCGTGAGTCTGCGCTGCGCGCCATTTCCTCGACAGGTTTAAGAGTTTCATCGATTAAAGACGTGACGCCCATTCCTCATAATGGTTGCCGTCCATCTAAGAAGAGAAGGGTGTAAGTATGGCTAGATATTTAGATTCCGCATGCCGTTTGTGCCGACGAGAGGGTTTGAAGCTGTTTCTGAAGGGACAGCGTTGTTATACGGAAAAATGTGCTATTGAAAGAAGGGCGTATGCTCCTGGCCAGCATGGTCAAAACCGGACGAAGCAATCAGGGTATGGTGTTGGTCTCCGGGAAAAGCAAAAGGTCAAGCGCTTGTACGGCTTGCTGGAAAAGCAGTTCCGTATTAATTTCCAAAAAGCCTCTGGTAAAAAGGGGATTACGGGAGAAGTGGTGCTTCAGCAATTAGAGCAGCGCTTGGATAATATGGTTTATCGGATGGGGTTCTGCTCTTCTCGTGCGGAAGCTAGGCAGTTTGTGCTGCATGGTCACTTTTTAGTGAATAATAAAAAAGTTACCATACCCTCCTATCAGGTGAAAGCTGGTGACGAAATTGTTGTCCGCGAAAAGAGCCGCCAAAACGCTCGTATTCTTCAGAATTTGGAGGAAGTCGAGCGTCGAGGTCTTCCGACATGGCTTGAGCTGAACAAGGCTAGTTTCTTGGCTCGCGTTAAGACGTTGCCGGCCCGGGAAGAGTTGACTTTGCCGATGCAGGAGCAGTTGATCGTCGAATTTTACTCCAAATAAACTTGTATGTCTTAAAATAGGAGATCTTATGTATCGTAATTGGCGCAATTTAATTAAGCCAAAATATCTTGAATTTGAGAAAGATAGTGCGACCCATTTATATGGTAAGTTTGTCGCCCGCCCTCTCGAGAGAGGGTTTGGTCAGACTTTAGGTAACGCGCTTAGGCGTATTTTGCTCTCCTCACTGCAGGGAGCGGCCATCACGAATGTGAAGATCGAAGGTGTCCTTCATGAATTCGGCACCATCGCCGGCGTTGTTGAGGATGTGAGTGATATTATCCTGAACCTTAAGCAAGTGCGCTTGAAGCTGCACACAGGGGAGCAGGAGACAATTCGGTTGAATATTAAGGGAGATAAGGAGGTCACTGCGGCTGATATCATCACCGGAGAAAATGTTACAATTTTGAATCCGGAGCAGCACATCGCCACCTTAAATGCCGATGGTCACCTAAATATGGAAATCCAGATTAAGCTGGATAAGGGGTATAAGCCGTCTGAAAGAAATAAGACAGAGAAAGACCCGATTGGTATGTTGGCGATCGACTCCATTCATTCCCCTGTAACAAAAGTGAATTACACGGTGACCAATGCTCGTGTCGGGCAGATGACTGATTATGATAAGTTAACCCTGGAAGTTTGGACCGACGGTTCTGTGGAGCCATCGGATGCGGTTGCTTTCGCGGCTAAGATATTGAAGGAACAACTTCAAATCTTCATCAACTTTGAAGAAATTCCCGAGCCGGTCATGGAAGAGATTTCTCTCGATAAGCCTTCCTTTAACGAAAATCTCAATAGGAAAGTTGAGGAACTGGAGTTGTCCGTTCGTTCCGCGAATTGCTTACAAAACGCTAATATTCGTTATATCGGTGAACTTTGCATTAAAACGGAAGCCGAAATGTTGAGGACTAAGAACTTTGGCCGCAAGTCTTTGAATGAGATCAAGGAAATCTTGGCGGAAATGGGCTTAGGCCTGGGGATGAAGCTAGAAGGTTGGACGATTCCGACCGATGAAAAACCTTTAGAAACAGAATAGCTCCTAAAGAAAGTGGAATGTGATTTATGAGACATCAGATCGATCATAGAAAATTAGGGCGTAGCGCGGGGCATCGTAGGGCCCTTTTGCGTAATATGGTGACTTCCTTGATCATGCACGAAAGAGTCGAGACGACTTTGCCTAAGGCGAAAGAACTTCGTCGTACTGCGGAGAGAATGGTGACTTTGGCTAAAGAAGGGAGTTTGCATGCCCGTCGCCAAGCTGCTGCTTTCGTAATGTCGGATGAGTCTTTGCGTAAGCTATTTTCCACTTTGGCGGATCGCTTTAAAGATCGTTCGGGTGGTTACACGAGAATTTTTAGATTTCCACATCGTCGTGGGGACTCTGCGGAGATGGCCACAATTGAATACTTAGGCTTTGTGCCTCCTCCTCCTAAGGTAAAAGCCCATGAACACGACCATGATCATGAGGCTGATGAGGAGTCCAAGAAAAAAGAAAAAGCTGCCAAAAAAGAAGCCAAAGCCGTGAAGAAGGAAGCTAAGGAAAAAAAGGCGAAAGAAAGGCCGGTGAAGGAAAAGGTCGAAAAGAAAGCCGCCCCTAAATCTGCGAAAAAAGCGGAGTCTGGCGAATCCAAGGCCGAAAAGAAGACCGGCATTAAGGGTATTTTCTCCAGAAAGAAAAAGACGGAAAAATAGTTTTGGTTTTTCGATCAAAACCATTAGAACCCCCGTGTTCCTAACAAGAGCGCGGGGTTTTTTTTATGAAATTCAAGATTCTTCTCTTCATCGTGCTCATCGCCATCGTCGCTTACGGTATTGCGATTCATGACCGACACGAGCCGGTCGTCGACGTGGGTAGCACGGCCCCCGCCATTAACTTGCCTTCAAAACAGGGGTTTGTCTCCTTGGAAAGCTATCGGGGGAAGAAAGTGGTTCTAGTGAATTTTTGGGCCACGTGGTGTCCTTCTTGCCTCCGTGAGATGCCTTCCTTGGAGGCCTTAAAGAAAAGCTTAGAAAATGCCCCGTTTGAAGTGTTAGCGGTCAGCGTCGACGAGCAAGGATGGCCAGTCATCGACGAGTTCTTGAAAAGAATGCCCATGACCGTTCCTATTTTGTTGGACGTGCAAGGAATGGTCTCGGCCCAGTATGGGACCTATCAATTGCCGGAATCGTATTTGATCGATAGAGAGGGAACGGTTGTCAAAAAATACATAGGGGCCATGAATTGGATGGACCCTGAAATCCTAGGAGGAATCCAAAATGCCATTCAATAAGACAAAAGCCTTGTACCTACTGTTGTTCTGTAGCCTTCTAGTGTCCTGCTCTAAGGATCCCATCACCGGAAAAACGACGTATAATTGGTTTGGTATCGAAAAAGACCCTCAGTTTGGGGAAGAAGTGTTGACCGGACAGTTGACTGAACTCCGTAAGAAGGGCGCTAAGATCGACGAAGACGCCGATCCAGCGATGACTCGCAGGATCCGCCAGATCACGCGTAAGATCGCCGCCGTCTCGCATTACCCGAATTTCCCTTATGAAGCGCATTACGCGCAAATGGATATCGTGAACGCCTGGTGCGCTCCCGGGGGTAAGGTCATGGTCTACAGTGGCTTATTCGATCCCCAAAAAGGTCTGGTGAAGAAATCGAGCGAGGACGAATTGGCGGCCGTTCTTGGTCACGAGATCGCCCATGCGACCGCCCGTCACGTTACGAAAGCCATGAGCCGTAATATGACCGTGATGGCGGTGGGGCAGGTTGCGGTATCGGCGATCGGGGCTTCTGGAGGCGGTGTGGCCCAAAACGCCTTCAATCAAGCGATCGTCCAAGGCATCAACCTTTATATCCCGGCTTATAGCCGCGGGAACGAGGCAGAGGCAGATCGTATAGGTATTATGTACGCCGCAAAAGCCGGCTATAACCCTCAGGCTGCCGTCGATCTATGGTACCGGGCTTGTCAAAAGAAGGGAAATAGTACGGACCTTTACGCCTCTCACCCCTCGAGCTGTGACCGCGCCAAGTCTCTAGAGGCTCTGTTGCCGGAAGCCATGGCCGAGTATCAGAAAAACCACCGCTAAGAGGTAGTGGTAGCTGCTATTAAAAGTTTGACTCTTTTTTGAAAACGATTATCAAAATCGCTTATGACCCGCGAGCTTTCCGCACGATCTGCTTCCTCTGTTCCCGCTATCAAAGATAAGTGGGATATTTTTGAAAAGTATATCTCTCAAAAAGGCCTGAAGTCGACTCGTCAGCGGGATGTGATCGTCGAAGAATTCTTCCGCGAGCATGAGCATCTGACTGTAGAAGAGCTGTGGCACCGCGTCCGTAAGGTCGACCAGAAGATCGGCTATGCCACCGTATACCGGACCTTAAAGCTCCTGAGCGAATCCGGATTGGCTTTGAAGAGGCAGTTCGGCGAAGCCCAGGCCCGATTCGAGCACATCACCGACCATCACCATGATCATCTCATCTGCATGACTTGCCATCAAATCATCGAATTTGAGAACGACCAAATCGAGGTTCTTCAAGAACGCGTCTGCCGGAAGCATAAGTTCCAGCTTGTCCACCATAAAATGGAGCTCTACGGTTATTGTGAAAAATGTCACAAGAAGGGTGGGAAGAATGGATGATAAGGAAACCTCGGTTCTTTCCGAAAAATCCACGACCGTCGCCTTGGTCGGAAATCCCAACGTCGGTAAGAGTGTTATCTTCGGTTTCTTGACGGGTCGTTACGTCACGGTTTCGAATTATCCGGGAACGACTGTCGAAGTCACACGTGGGACCGCCGAGGTAGAAGGCAAAAAGGTCGCCCTTATCGACACTCCGGGAGTTAATTCTCTGGTTCCCATGTCTGAGGATGAGCAGGTAACCCGTAACATCCTTCTCAACGAGAAGATCGACGCCATCGTGCAGGTGGCGGATGCCAAGAATCTCCGGCGCGCCCTGTTGATTTCCCTGCAACTCATCGAAATGGGATTGCCCTTCCTCCTCACCCTCAACATGGAGGACGAGACGGCGAGCTTAGGCATGGAGATTGACAAAGCTACACTGGCAGAAAAGCTTGAAGTGCCTGTGATCGGAGCGATCGCCATCCAGAAAAAAGGACTGAAGGAAATCCGCAAAAAAATCTTCGCTTCGCAGGTTTCCTCAAGGCGTATGTCTTATTCTTTTGTCATTGAAGAAGCAGTTGGGAAGATAGAGACTTTTTTACCGGTATCCGCGATTTCCAAAAGATCTTTGGCTTTGATGATCCTCTCGGGGGATAAAAGCCTCTTCGAATGGCTGCATGCGAAGCTCGATGACGCGACCATACGCGAGATCGACCGGATCCGCGGGGATCTCGGGGGGAAATTCCACGAGCCCCTTGCCTACGTGATCAATAAGCAGCGTATGAAGTGGGTGGAGGGGATTTTGAGCGGAGTCGTCGTGAAGGAGGCAGGGAACAGCTCGGGTATTCTCCCTTGGATCGGCCGCATCTCGATGCATCCGGTCTGGGGTCTTTTCTTCATGGCCTTCGTCCTGGTGGTCGTTTACTATTTCGTCGGGCATTTTGGGGCTCAAACCGCTGTTGAATGGCTCGAGGACGGCGTCTTCAACGCCTACATCAACCCGTGGGCGAAGGGCTTCTTCGCGAAGGTCTTTTATTTTTCGCCGTTTTTACAGGACATCATTGTCGGTCCCTACGGCGTCCTCACGATGGCTTTGACGTATTCGCTCGCGATCATCTTTCCGATCGTGATCACGTTCTTCATCGCCTTCAGCATCATGGAGGATTCGGGCTACTTGCCGCGGCTGGCCATCATGTTGAACCGTATCTTTCGGATGATGGGATTGAACGGAAAAGCGGTCGTGCCGATGGTGTTGGGTTTGGGCTGCGACACGATGGCCACGATGACCGCTCGGATCATGGATACGAAGAAGGAGCGGATCATCCTCACGCTCCTCTTGGCCCTAGGAGTTCCTTGTTCGGCCCAACTGGGTATCGTCTTGGGCATGCTGGGAGCCTTGCCTCTCTGGGCGACTTTTTTGTGGTTGGGAGTCGTGGGTGGTTCTTTGATCGTGGTCGGTTTTCTCGCTGCTCAGATCATGCCGGGACAACGCTCCGATTTCATGATGGAGATTCCTCCCATACGGAAGCCTACGGGCCTCAATATCCTAACAAAAACGCTGGCGCGCTTGGAATGGTATCTGATTGAAGTCGTCCCTCTTTTCGTCGTGGGAACCCTCGTTCTGTTCTTTTTGGATCGGTTTCAAGTTTTGCCGCTTGTGGAAAAAGTAGCGTCTCCATTGGTTGTGAACTTCCTCCATCTGCCCTTGGAGGCGACCGAAGCGTTCCTGATCGGTTTTCTGCGGCGCGATTACGGCGCGACGCATTTCTTCGATTTATTCCGGGAAGGGAAGCTGGATGCGATTCAAGCCATCGTTTCCCTGATCGTGATGACGCTCTTCGTTCCTTGCTTGGCCAACGCCTTGATGATCCTAAAGGAAAGGGGACTTAAGACGATGGCGGCCATCGTTGGCTTCATCTATCCTTTCGCTTTCCTCGTGGGCGGCATCATCAATTGGGGACTCCGTCTATGATCACCTGCCCTTTATGCCAGTTTCCGGTGGATGACCGAGAGGCCTGCCACGGCTGCGGATTGACCACCCATTGCACGATGGTGAAATGCCCCAATTGCCAGTATGAGTTCGTCCAACATTCGAGGATTGTAGGTTTTTTGAAGCGCTTAAAAGGGAAATGGTTTAAGAACTTTAAGAAAGGAATCGCCCGGTAAATATGAAGGAGAATAAGAAGGGAAATTGCGGCCACGGATCCGTTCGTCCCCACGAGATGGACGAGCTTCTCGAGCATATCTGGACGCTCCGGGAAAAAGGAAAGGGAAGCCGGAAATCCCTCCTGCAGGAAGTGGGCTTCCAGGATCCGGATAAATGGCTGAAGGCTTTGGAGGCCGAAGGCTTGATCCGTATCCAGGATGAGGACATCCATTACACGAAGAGCGGGGAAGAGGAAGCCCAAGACATCATCCGCCGCCACCGTCTGACCGAGCGCCTCTTCGCGGACGTCTTCAATACGAGTGAGGAAACTTGGGAACGCCAAGCCTGCGAGTTGGAGCATAAAAGCGTGCTTAACGACGAGGCGACGGATGCGGTGTGCGCCTTTTTGGGCCACCCGCCCACGTGCCCGCACGGGCGCGCGATTCCCCGCGGGACTTGCTGCGATGAGTTCAGCCATGAGCTGAAGCCTTTTGTCACGCCTTTGTCAGAGGCGAAGATTTCCGAGAGCTACCGTATCGTCTTCATTACGCCGAAACACCATATGCGCTTGGACCGCTTGGCCGTTTTAGGGGTCTTGCCGGGAAGCACGATCCACATCCACCAAAAGAAGCCGTCGTACGTCGTCCGGGTAGGCGAGACCGACATCGCCCTCGATCCGGAAATCGTGCGCGACATCTACGTGAAAAAAGCATGAGGATGGGATAAAAAGACTCTATGAGGAAAATTCACGCCGTATTTCTTTTGTCCCTTTGCCTTTCGCCTCAGCTCTTGAGCGCCCAGACGATTAACGTGAAACCTGCCGAGGCCTTGAAGGCGATCTTCCGGTCGTCGCGTGAAATCGTCTCCGAAAAGCATACGGTTGCGGAGGTCGATAAGGTATTACTGGAAAAGAAAGTCGGCCAACTCCCGAAGGACGTCTGGACGTTTTACGTGGCCAAGACGGGGAACCGGGTGGATGGCTACGCCGTCATCGACCACGAGTTGGGGAAGATGGAACCGATCACCTTCCTCACTGCGTTCCATCCGGATGGTAGCGTGAAGGAAGTCGAGATCTTGGTTTACCGAGAGCCCTACGGAAGCGAAGTGCACGAGGAGAAGTTCGTGGGCCAATATAAGGGCAAGAAGAGCGGCGATCTCCTCCGCGTGGGCCAGGATATTCAGAATATGACCGGCGCGACGATCTCGTCACGTTCGGTCACGACTGGCGTGAAGCGTGATCTCGCATTATGGAATCTCTTTTATGGGAAAAAATAACGCTGTTTTGTCGAAGCTGGACGCGCCGATGAAAGTCCTGGTGACGTGTTTCGTCCTCTCTCTCATGGTGGGCTATGGCATCTCCCTTCTGCAAGTCTTCAACCGCACCTCTTTCGACGCGAAGAAGACGGTTCAGTATTACCGGGGCGTCGAATCGGAAAATGAGCTCGAAGCCACGCCGCCGCCGAGCTTCGCGACATTGCTTTCGGTGGCCCACGTCCATTCGTTGAGCCAGCCGGTGATGCTCGCGTTGATGGGATTTTGTTTCGCCCTCTCGTACGTCACGGACAAGGCGAAGGTCCTCTTCATTATTTTGTCCTTTTTGGCCAGCTTAACGAGCAACGCCACGCCTTTCCTCATCCGTTACGGGAGCAAGAACTTCTCCATCCTCCTGCCGATTTCCCAGATGATCCTTTTGATGACCTTTTTCCTCATGGCCTTTGTCGTACTTTATGATTTATGGGTGAAGAAAGAGGCGCCCTGGTAACGGGTGGGATGTTTCCTGGAATATCCGAGGGCTGTTTAGTGGGAAAGTCGTTACATAGGAGAATGACGATTCCCCAGCAACTTTTCCGTTAAATCTTCGATAATACGAAAAAATGCAGCCGTTTACCTTAGTCCATCAACTTCATGCCGTTGGAGATGTTCTGTCCCTTACTCGGCTTGCCTCAGCATGCGTGGCCCTAGCCTCAAACGAGGCCGCGCCATCTCTAGCGCATCAACAATTGCTCGATGTCTTGGAAAGTCTGGCTCATGCTCCCAAGATTCCCATGCGGATCGCAGCGATTAACCTGATGGGTACGATCGCCCAGGCTCCGACGACATTACTAGGCAGGCCATAAGTCAGGGACTATGCGGCGTACTTAGTTTCGGGAGCCT
>CAZKQW010000005.1:0-208527 GCA_964555055.1 uncultured Pseudomonadota bacterium
AGGCTCCCGAAACTAAGTACGCCGCATAGTCCCTGACTTATGGCCTGCCTAGTAACGTCAAACAGATAAAAACTTTAAGATTATCTTATTGACGACTTTCATCATATAGTTTAATCATTTGATTAATTTGTATGATTAAATCAAATGTATTACAAAAAAAAACTGGTTCTACCGAGTCGATCAAAGACACCAGCAGCGTGATTCTCAAGGCCGCGATGAAGTTGTTTTCGAAAAAGGGCCTCAACGGGACGACCACGCGCGAAATTGCTGGTCTGGCGAAGGTCAATATCGCGGCCCTCCACTATCACTGGGGTGGAAAAGAAGATTTGATGAAGGCCGTGTACGAGCAGGTGATCTCGGAAGTGGGGCTGCTGGGCGCCCGATTGATCCAAGCGCCGGAAAAGAAATTGAGCGAGACGTTTCGCGATATTTTGGGTGAGCTTCACGACTTCTTCACCGCTCATCCCGACTACGCGCGCATCCTTCTCTACGAAGACCTGGAAGATCCCGATTTCTTAAAGGACGTGCGCGACTCGACCGCCCTTCCCCTCATCCGACAAACCTCCGAATACCTGAAGAAATTGATGAAGCAGGGGAAGATTCGAAAAATCGATCCGGAAGCCGCCCTCATTTCATTCTACGGATCGCTCATGCAGCCTTTTATTTCGGGATCGGCCCAAAGGGCGATTCTAGAAGGGCACGAGCTAACAGATGCCAAGACAGCTAAGCGTTTTAAGGAACAATTCATCGACCTTGTGTTAACCACATTAGGCCTCTAAGGCCCAGGAGGACGCATGAAAAAAATTATTTTATTCGCCGTTTTTTCGATCGCGAGCTCGATAGGCGCACTCAGCTTTGCCGCCGACGTGAAAGTCTCGCACGAGTTGAAGCCCGGGCAGCCCTCCCTCGTTCACGCCGAGGGATCGATTCACAGCTCGCCTGAAGAGGCTTGGGAAAACATGATCCGTTTCAACGACTATAAGAACTTCATGCCGCGCGTCGTGGACAGCTTCTTCATCTCGCCGGAAGGCATCGCCGCCATCCAAAACGCCGGGACGCGCAACGCCAACCGGCTGAGACACATCGCCGCCCCTTATAAAATCGACGCGGCCCGGAAATCAGGAGGCCTCTGGGGTGGCTACGTCTTCATGGTGATCGACACCCCCTTTCCCGTCGAGAACCGATGGTACGTCCTGAAAGTCGAACAAGATGAAAGACAAAGGGCTCAACATGTGTATAAACGCTGCTGGGAACTGGTCGACGGTAACATCGAAGCCGCCCAGGGTTGTTGGCAAATCGCCCCGGGCGCCGATCCGGGACACGCCCGATTGACCTACAATGACCAAGTCAATCCCGGAGGGAAGGTCCCCGACTGGATCTCCCGCATGGGGGCCACGCAGACGGTCCCCCAAATGTTCGATAGCCTGGAAAAAGTCGCAAGTCGCTAAGGAGAACGCATGGCCACCCTCAAGGAACTCACGGAACAGCTCAAGGAACAGAAGGCGAAAGTCCTCCAAATGGGAGGCGCCGAGGAAGTCTCCAAACAACACAAAGCCGGCAAACTCACGGCGCGCGAACGCGTCGACCTCCTCTTCGATAAGGGCACCTTCGTGGAGATCGGGATCCTCGGCCACCACCAGTCGTCGCATCCCGACATGCAGGGCCGCTCCACGCCGGCGGACGGATGCATCACGGGTTATGGGAAGATCCATGGGCGCTTGGCCGCGTGCGCGGCCTACGACTTCACCGTCATGGCCGGATCGATCGGTTACGTCCAGGAGCGCAAAGTCGATCGCCTGCGCGAGCTGGTCCTCCGGGAGAAGATCCCGATGATCTGGCTCTTGGACTCGGCGGGAGCGCGCGTGCAGGAATTGGCGGGTTCGCAATTCGCCGAGAGCGGCAAGATGTTCTACGACCAAGTCAAGATGAGCGGCTATGTTCCTCAAATCGCCGCGATGATGGGTCCCTGCGCCGCCGGGACGGCGTACATCCCAGCCTTGGTGGATTTCGTGCCGATGGTGAAGGGCACCAGCTCCATGGCCTTGGCCGGCCCGCCCTTGGTCAAAGCAGCGATCGGCGAGGATGTGACCGTCGAAGAGTTGGGCGGTTCGAAGATCCACTGCGAAATCAGCGGCGTCGGCGACTTGGAGGTGGCTGACGACAAGGAATGCCTCCGCGTCATCAAAGACTACTTGAGTTATTTGCCCCAACACTGCGACGAGAAACCGGCCATACGGCATGGGTCTGGAGGTTTCGGATCCGAGTACGACGAACCAGCGGACGATCACATCGACGAATCGATCCTTTCCGTTCTACCCGAAACCTCGAAGCGTCCCTACGACATGCACGAGGTCGTCAAGCGAATCGTCGACCATGGAAAATTCTTCGAGATCAAACCGAACTTCGCAAAAAGTATTATCGTAGGTTTCGCGCGTATGTGCGGGAGAAGCCTCGGCATCGTCGCGAACCAACCCCTGGTGATGGGGGGCGTTCTCGACGTCGACGCCGCGGACAAGGCCGCGCGCTTCATCAATCTGTGCAACGCCTTCAACGTTCCCCTCCTCTTCCTCCAGGACGTCCCCGGATTCATGGTGGGGTCGAAAGTCGAGAAGCAGGGCATCATACGCCACGGCGCGAAGATGCTCTATGCGGTCTCCCAAGCGTCCGTGCCCAAGCTCACGGTCATCGTGCGTAAGGCCTACGGGGCCGGTTATTACGTGATGTGCGGGCGCGGTTATGAGCCTGACGGCATCGTCGCTTGGCCTTCGGCCGAGATCTCGCTGATGGGAGCCGAAGGGGCCGTGAACATCCTCTTCCGCAAGCAGATCAAGGAGTCCGCCACTCCCGACGAGACGCGCAAGGAGCTGGTCGAGAAGTACCAAAAGGAAATCAGCCTGGAGAAAGCCGCGGCCAGCGGCTACATCGACGACATCATCGATCCGCGCGAAACGAAACGGTGGGTCGTGAAGATGTTGGAATTGACGGAAAATAAAAAGATCGATTGGCCCCAGAAAAAACACGGAGTCATGCCGGTCTAGGAGATCCCTATGTCCCAAAAAGTCATCGTCACCTGCGCTCTCACGGGTGTTCTCGCCAAAAAAGAACAATGTCCGGGCATTCCCTATTCCCCCGTGGAGATCGCAGAAGAAGCCCTTCGCGCCTATAACGCCGGGGCGGCGATGGTGCACATCCACGCGCGCACACCGGACGGCGGGCCTTCGTGGGAGTCTTCCGTCTTCGGGGAGATCAAACGGGAAATCGTCAAGCGCTGTCCCGTGATCATCAATTTCTCCACGGGCGGCATCGGCCTCAGCATCCAGGAGCGCGTCCTCCACGTGCGCGACCATAAGCCCGACGTGGCAGCCCTCAACATGGGCTCGATGAACTACGCTATTTATAGCCGCAAAAATAAGGCCTTCTATCACGATTACGTCTTCGCCAATCCCTTCGGCGACATCGAGGCCTGCCTGAAAGCCATCAACGAAGCCGGAGCGAAACCCGAACTCGAATGCTTCGACGTCGGCCACATCGGCAACGCCCTACCTTTCATCGACATGGGCCTTTTGAAGACGCCCGCGCATTTTTCGCTGATCTTAGGCGTCCTCGGCGGGATCTCCTCCCGGAAAGGGAACCTCGCCTGCATGGCCGCCAACCTCCCGGAAGGCTCCCACTGGGAAGTCATCGGGATCGGCCGCGACCAGTGGCGCTTGGTGCGTGAAGCCTTGGAACTCGGCGGCGACATCCGAGTCGGCCTGGAGGACAACTTCTACCTCCCGGACGGCACGATGGCCGCCTCCAACGGCGACCTCGTCGCTCAGGGAGTGAAGATGGTTCAGGAAATGGGTAAAGAAGTGGCTTCAGCTTCGGAAGCTCGAAAACTTTTGCAGCTTACAGAACCAAGATAGAACATACCGCAACATAGTTGTTGATTATGATGATAATCCACAATACATTTATGTAATGCCATATGTCGTTCGGTCCCTCCATTTAGCTGATTTGCTTAAGAAGAAATCGTTCTTCCTCTTTGGCCCACGATCGACAGGAAAAACAACCCTCATTCAGCATCAGTTGCCGACAGCACGTCTTTATGACTTGTTGGATAGCTCTGCCTTCAAACGATTACTGAAAAATCCAGGTCTTTTGGAAGAGGATAATCGAGGGACAAAAGCTGTCATTGTAATTGATGAGATCCAAAAGCTGCCCGCTTTGCTTGATGAGGTACAACGACTGATTAAAGCCTATGGGTGGACGTTTCTGCTCACGGGAAGCAGCGCCAGAAAATTGAAAAGAGGAGCGGCAAATCTCTTGGCTGGGCGTGCCTGGCGCGCTGACCTTTTCCCGCTCACATCATCGGAAATTCCTGATTTTAACTTATTGCAGTATCTCAACCGAGGGGGACTGCCGCATGTCTATTTTAGCGATGATTCTGGGGAAGAGTTGGATAATTATGTTTCCCTGTACCTCAAGGAAGAAATTCAGTCTGAATCACTGACACGCAATCTTCCGGCCTTTTCAGATTTTTTGGACGCCATAGCACTGTCAAATGGCGAAGAAATTAATTTTGAATCCTTCGCTTCGGATTGCGGGGTGTCTCCCGGAACAGCCAAAAATTACATTCAAATTCTGGAAGACACCTTGATTGGCTTTTCCCTGCCCGGTTTTACAAAAACGAAAAAGAGAAAAGCCATTGGAAGAATCAAACATTACCTTTTTGATGTAGGCGTGGTGAACCATCTGTGCCAACGCGGAGTTATCCTGGAAAAATCCGAGCTTTTTGGAAAAGCCTTCGAACACTTTATCGTCCAGGAAATACGTGCTTATCTTAGCTATAGCCGCCTGAGGCACGTCCTGTCCTATTGGAGATCCACATCACAATTTGAAGTCGATCTGATCATAGGTCAGGAGTTGGCTCTGGAAATAAAATCGGCTCATCAAGTTCATGACAAGCACCTCAAAGGGCTACGCGCTTTAAAAGAAGAGGGATTGATACGCCGCTATGCCGTCGTGTCTCTCGATGCCAAAATGAGGACCACTTCAGACGGCATCACCGTCTACCCTTGGGAACAGTTTCTTGAAGAGCTATGGAAAGGTACTTTTACCCACCTGACGGGGACCAAAAACTCCTAAAATAGGGCTGAACCCCATAAATCTATGAAATAACCCACGCCCTTGCTTTCACGAAAGGGAAGCGTTGGCCCCCTGACGGTTCACTTTCCTAAGGAAAATCCCGACGGGCATTTCCGCGCCCAGGCGTTTCTCGATTTCCTTGGCGTCCACGTCCTCGAAGAGTGACAGGCTGAACTTTTGACCCAACATCTCCTTACCCACCGGCATCCCTTCGCCGAAGGAGATCTTAGGGTGCGGGTGAAAGCCTTGCGAGTATTTGACGGGAAGGGCGGCGCGAGAAACGGCGCGGCGCAGGGCGTCCACGAACTCGAGCTGGCTGATGAAGGCGCCTAAGCCCGTCTTGTCGAAGAAACATTCGTAACGGTAATCCTCTTGAGTTTCCCCCGTTGTCTTTTCTTCGGTCGTTTTTTCCGCGCCTTTTTTTTCAATGACCTGCCGTTTCTCGATGTGGGTCTTGAAGTTAGGTTCCAGAGGCTGCAGCGGGTCCAATTGGTACAAGCGGAGATCGGTGGTGGTCTTCTTCTTCACCGCACGACCGGATTCGTTCAAAAGCGGGGTTTCATAGGAGCGGTTGCGGACTTCTTGGTAATCGCACACGCCGCAGGTCGTGCAGGCCCCGGTGGAACAGTCGTCGATGAAGCCGGGCGTTCCCTGCTTAAGGGACTCTTGGTAATCGCTCCACAGCCAGTCCTTCTTCATCTGCACGAAAAGGTGGTCCCACGGCAGGACCTCGTCGCGCGCCCTTTCCCTTTCCACGTAAAACGTCGGGTCGATACCCAATTCCTTCCAGGTCTCTTCCCACACCTCGTACTTCAAACCTTCGTCCCATTCGTCGAAGCGGCAGCCTTTTTCCCAAGCGCGCACCACAAGCGCCGAAAGGCGCCGGTCCCCGCGCGAGAAGATCCCCTCCAAATAGGTGGTTTCCGGTCGGTGTGGCTTTAAATGAAGCCTGCGGCTTTTGAGTCGGGACCTCAAGAGGTTGAGTTTACGGTGGCACTCGGCCAAGGGGATCTGCCCGCGCCATTGGTAGGGCGTGAACGGCTTCGGCACGAAGGGCGAGACGCCCAGATTGATCTCGACGCGCCGGTTGCGTTTGAGGCCGATGTCCAGGCATTTTTTCCCCAAGTCCGCAATGGCCGTCACATCCTCGTCGGTCTCCGTCGGCAGACCCACCATGAAATAAAACTTCATCAGGCTCCAACCGTTCGAGAAGACCGCATCGGCGGTCTTGAGGAGGTTTTCCTCGGTATTGCCCTTGTTGATCACCAACCGCATGCGCTCGGTGGCCGCTTCGGGGGCGATCGTAAAGCCCGTCTTGCGCACGCGCTTGATCTCCTCCATCATCCCGCCCGTCAACTGCTCGACGCGCGTGGCGGGCAAGGAAATCCCCACCTTCTTGTGGCCATGCTCGTCCATCAAGTCCTTCAGCAAGGGCGTCACGCAATCGTAATCCCCGATCGACAGGGAGACCAAGCTCACCTCTTCCTGGCCAGTGGACTTGAGCTGGTCGCGCACGATCTGCTTCACCGTCTCGGGGGAGCGCTGCCTCTCCGGCCGGTAGACGTACCCGGCCTGGCAAAACCGGCAGCCGCGCGTGCAACCCCGCTGGACCTCGACGCCGATCCGGTCGTGGATGACCTTCGTGTGCGGGACGATGGGATTCTTCGGGAAAAAAGACTCGTTCAAGTCAGAGACGCTCCGCTTTTCGACGCCCGTATAGCCTTCCATCAAATTTTTGATTTCGAGAAGAGTTCCGTCTTCTTGATAAACGGGCTCGAAGAACGACGGGACATAGACTCCTTTAATGGCGGAGAGCTTCTTCAAGAGAAGGCTTTTATCGGAGCCTGCCGTTCGCTTCCATTGCCTCACCGTTTCGCACACCTCCAAGAAGACGTCCTCTCCATCGCCAACGACGATCGCGTCGAAGAATTCGGCGACGGGTTCGGGGTTAAAAGCTCCGGTCCCCCCGCCCAAAACCAACGGATAGGAAGCGTCTCGGTCCTTGGAGGAGAACGGTATTTTCGCGAGGTCCAAAAGCGTGAGGATGTTCGTATAGGTCAATTCGTACGGGATCGAGATCCCGAAGATATCGCAGTCGCGCACGGGCCCCGACGACTCGAGGGTCAAGAGGGGGATACCGTGCTCACGCATCTTCTGCTCCATGTCGATCCAAGGGGCATAGACGCGTTCGCAGGCGATATGGCTTTGCGCATTGAGCAGATGGTAGAGGATGGAGAGGCCGATGTTGCTCATCCCGATCTCGTACGTATCGGGATAGGATAGTACGACCTTCAATTCGATGCCGGCGGGATCTTTCCGTACGGAGTTTTTTTCGTTTCCCAAATAACGGGACGGTTTCCGGACTTCGGGCAGGATTTTCAGTAATTTCGGATCCATTGCGGGAACCCCTAGCCTATCGTCCCGAAAACTCCAGAAAAACGTTAGTGACTCCGGGATTGAAAGGGGAACGTTCGAAACGCTTCACATACGGGTAATTCTTCAGCCATTGAGGCAGTTTTTCGGCGATGACGCCCATGCCGTGGATGATTTTTCCGTTGGTTTCCCCGTTGTAATACAGCTGGTCCACGAACCGCATGACTTCGGACTCGGCTTCCTCCAAACGGAACCCATGAAGATCGATTTCGGTATCCATTCTACCTCTCGTCTACGGCGTTCTTAAATCCCAGACGTCGTCCCGGGCGTGGGCTTTTTCCCAGGACCTCACTTGCCTCCGGGCCGCGTCGAATAGCCGCGTGTAATTGCCTCGCTTCACCTTCGCCGAGACTTCAGGCGTGAGGGAATCCCAAAGAGGCTTTAAGACATCCGCGACCGCTTCGTAATCGCGGACCGACATCCTCTCGCCTTTTTTCGCAGCCCCCGCATCGTCCAGCTTATTCCTGGAATAAATGACGGTATCCGAACCCCATAAGACCCGATCTTGGTATTTTTGGATGAAATGGGTCCAAGCTTCCAAAGCGGGCATGTCGACGTCCGGAGAGACGATGTTCTTTTGGACCAAATCCCACGAGATATCGACGGACCACCGAGGGCACGCTTCCATGACGCGGGAGACGAGCTCCAAATGCCGTGCCGTGGGCTTCACGAAACGACCCAGCCCCGTATGCGCCCAAATCACCGTGGCGCGGGGACTTTCTTGGCAAAGATGGATCAGGCCGTCGGTATAGATGGCCTTCGGGTTCTTCTTCACCTTCGATCCGTCGTATTTGACCTCGGTTTCATAGATGTCGTTATGGAGGGTGGCCACCAATCCCGTCTCGGCCACCACGTCGAGGATGTCCTTGAGGGCGGGGCTGTACAGCGTCATCTTGCCGCCCTTACCGATGTCCACCGGCAAAGAACCCTTCGCCGTGTACCGGAGGGGATCCCCGGCGATCTTGCCCGAAACGATCTCCTTGTGGACGGTGAACTCGCCGATGCCGGAAAAGACCCCGGGAAACGTCAGCAAGGCCCGCTTGATGTGCTGGGCGGCGTAGGCGTCCATCGGGTTGAAGCCGGTGATCATCGGATCCAGCATCGCCTTTTCCCGCTGCGAAAGGGTTTGGAATTCCTTGGCGATCATCGCATCCGCGAAGGCGTAGTAATAAAGCTCGGCTTTCGGACCCATGTAATAATTCGGCACGATCTTATCGTCCGCGTAATGCTCGAACGGATCCCATTTCTGCTGCAGCGGCAAGGGCATCACGGTGGAACGGACGATTTTCCCTCCGAGGTAGTGGCGTACTAAATTTTTGAGCGAAACTCCTTGGTACGCGTAATTCGAAATATGAAAGTGCGCGTCAGCGTAGGCGTCTTTCGCTCCGAAGGCCTGCAGAGGTTTTAAGAGGAAAAAGGTCACCAGTATCGATACACAAAGACAAATTTTTCTCGTTTTCATCATTTCTCCTTTATTTTAAGAGGAACCGGATCCAAAGGATTCGCTACACTCGACAAAACTTTTCCGGATCGCGAATCTACGAAGACGAAATATTCAAAACCCCCTCGGTACGCATCTTTCGGCGTCCATTCAATACGGTACCGATCATCGACGTATTTTACGCTAACGCGCATGGATTCTAAGTCTTTCGCGCTCACCCCGTCTTGCACAGCTTGGCTCTTTGCAATCTCGACAGCCTTTACTTTCGTAATGGGTATCATGAGTCCACGAGCCTCCCCTAACCTACATCCCAAAATAGAGAAGGTAAGCATCGTAGAAATGACCAGCATCGGCGTCTTCTCCATTCTCAAACCATAATATTTATTCAAAAAAGAGATATGAAAAAGTGGCGTTATTCAGGGGACGGCAATGGAACAAAAAAATCGAGAAAATTCGATAAAATATGCGCAACTTTTAATCTCTTTAGGCGAAGAGTGCTTTATGCTAAGCACACAAACCATCCGTTCTCTTCTGACCTCGACATTCAACTCATTGCCGGTCCTACCACCCTTCTCTGCCGCCTCTCAAAGCTCTGCTCAGCCTTTTACGTTGGGCAGTCTTTTGGCGGATATCACAACGCCTTCTAGAAAAGCGCCTGTACCTGCTGAAACCCTCGACGCAGCACTTCGGGGGCCTACTCCTTTAGCGGATCTTGCCATCCAAAGGTTAATGTCCCACATCGTCTCGTCTCGTTGCTCCGATTGGGCAGGACAAAATATGAGTTTGGCTCATGAATGCCGGGAGGCAGCTCATGAAATGGTGACAATTGTTGATATGAGGTCTTTTGCCCTACCGACAGGCATGGCTTCCGCCGCATTTCCTCGAGAATTCGTTCGAATCATTCATGAGACAGATGCTATCCGCTTCATTCACGAGGCTCATTCATATTTAAATGCAAGCCACAGAGGCACACCCTCATCGACGGCTAACTTATGGGATATCGCCTTAAGAGTTTGTCGTAACGATCACCGCAAGGCCATCCGCCTTATGGCTCTCCTTTTTCAAGATACGGATTTTCTTCCTCACATAAGACTTTTGGAAGCTCTTTATCCCAACGACGAAAATGTTGGCAAATTACGTGATTTATGTGTGGCCATTCATGATGAAAAGAAAATGGAAAATGGAAACGTGGTGACGGGACCTAAATTATTTACTTATTATCCGGATCGCCTGGATCAAACCGCCCCCAGCAACGCTCAATATCATTTTTACGTAATTGCTCATCTCGCTCGCTGCTTGGTCGAATCGGGCATACGGCCTGAAGTAGCTCATATCGTCGTTAGCGTCCTTAACTCTGTCTATGTGCTTAGGCGTCACGGCATCCTCGGAGGGCTGACGGGAATGCCTTCTAGCTTGGAAGGATTCAGGGGACGTTCCTTGCAAGAAGTGGGAACTCTTCTCTCACTCTTCGCTCGCGAAGGTGTCGCCACTTTACGCGAGACTTGGAAACCTTTTTACCCCAAAGACATCCCCGAAGATGCATCTTCCAGGACGCCGCGAACGGGCTTGGAAGGCATCATCCCGCGAGTCAATACCGATGATTTTTTCGCAGATCTTTATCTTGGGCTCTGTGGCGGTGCGTTTGGAAGTGGTCTTGATACTCCAAACGCCGACCGTGTACGTAAAATGATTTTTATATCCCCCGACGCGCTTATGGGTAATTTATTTCTAGGAGCCGCATTATGATCCGTAAGACAGCTTTGTTTTTACTCATTACGCTTTCCACGCTTCCTTTAAATTCTTTCGCGTCTCCGGGCGATTCCGCGGATATTTCGATCGCCAAGACCGCCGATGATACCGACGGTGTGACGGTGGGTCAGCAAGTCACCTACCTTTTGACCGTTGCAAATACAGGGCCTCAGGCCTCGGGAAGCATAACGGTAGTCGATACGATTGCCGGAGCCGGGTTGCTGACGTTCGTCGGCGCCACGACGTCAGCCGGCAGCTGCTCGGCGACGAATGACGTCACCGTCACCTGTACCCTGACATCTCTCGCTAATGGCGCTTCCGCCACGATCCACATCACTTACCGCGTCGATTCCACGGGACTCATCATCAACTCGGCGACGACAAGTCTTACGGACGCAAGCGATCCGGTCGACACGAACAATACGGCGGCCTATTCCTTAGTATCACGCAACGCGACCGGAGGTTGCAGCTTAACCCCCTGATACCCCGATCACGTCTCCCATGGCCCGTCCCCTTTACATTTCAGATGGATCGCGACGCTATCGAGTCCACAACCCGACGACGCGTCATTTATTGGCGCAAGTTCAGAGGAATCCTAGAGCTTATGGGTTAACAAGCAACGTCGATAATGTTTTCACCCCTGATGAGATAGGGGCAATCGTTTCTTCACGACCTGCGGACCGTTATTCCCGAGCTTTAGCGCACGACTTAGATAGGCATTGTCCTATTTTAAACGCTCGGTATTGGGTCGGTGCCCGAAGCAACCTTCACCCGTCCCTTGAACCGGAGCTTTTGGACGAAGCGCGTACGAGGGTGAAGCAAAATGATATTATCGGAGCGTGTCGTTCCCTACAAACGGCTTTTATGAGGATTCAACCGCCTCTTCCGCTGGAAGGAATACCGCCCGATGCGGACATGCAGCGCGAAGCCCTCATTATCCTAGAGCAAGGCCTTAGACAGTTGGAAAACATCGATCTCTCATCTTTACACCCCTCGCACATCCGACGAAACATCGCTGCCCTCCGCGAGACTTGCCGGATCTTTAACATCCCATGGAACCAGAATCGCGTGTATGGATTTTTACGCAGGCATGTGGAAGCGGTTCTAAGCCGCTGCGAACAACGTCTAAGAGACAGTCACACCCGAATAAGCCCATCCCCCCATGTCTTAGCGGAGCTTAATAACGACGATCTCAGACATGTGGTCGCGCTTGCCAGGGAGTACGGGATCTGGCTGGATGCCGATCGGCTCGATTTTCTCTTGAGAGATCAAATACAGAACTGCCTTATGGAATTACAAAGAGGTCTCGATTCAGGCGCCAATGCGGCAGTTTTTGAATATGCCCTCAACGATTTGCTGCGCCTGTCCCACGAAACGGATTTTCACATCCCGTATCACACAAGGCAGACGATTTCGGATTATTGCCTGGAATTATTGGGGGCCGCTTCGAATTATTACCGCATCGATGCGGACCCGCCTCAACGTTTCTTCCTCGCCTTGCGCCGACATGCTCCCACCGAATACCAAGCCTATGTAAACCTGCGTCGCACCGCCGAGGAACTCGGCGTTCCCTTACCTCCAGCTTACCGATTTATTTCGGTTCCCTCCGAAAATATGCGTTAAACGACTTCTTCCACACGCCGATCCGGAACGATCCACAGAATGGCCACCAATACGTAAAGAGTGTAGGAGATTTGAGGGCTATAAAAAGCACATACGACCGCCAACACGTATGCCGCCAATGACAGCTTCCCCTTCAGATCTCTTCCAAAAGCACGCACCAGCCTATCCCGGTGGTGGGGATGACACGTGATCCGATTTTGAAGTATCGTATAGGCAATAGCGGCCATCAGAAGGACAAAGCCGTACAAAGCGGTCGGAAACCTCTCTCCGTGGTTTTCACCGAACCAACCCGTAGCGAAAGGCACCAATGACAGCCAAAACAGAAGGTGTAAATTAGCCCATAGAATGCCAGCGTTCACGTGTTGGGCCGCATGCAGAAGGTGATGATGATTATTCCAATATATCCCTACGAAGATGAAGCTGAGCACATAGCTTAATAAGACCCCGACTAACGGCTTTAACGCGCTTAACGAAGCGCCGTGGGGCACTTTCAACTCCAATACCATGATGGTAATGATGATGGCGATGACGCCATCGCTGAAGGCTTCGAGCCGGTTTTTAGGCATAGGCGTCATGGGATTAAACGAAGCGCCTCAAGTAAAAACTTCCGAAAGGAACGAGGGAAAGCAGGAAGGAAACGACGGCGTTCTGGAACGTCATGCCTCGTTGAAACTTCATGACGCCCAACAAGCCGACGAAAGCCACGAACAAAAGGCCGTGGACCAGCCCGACGACACGCACCGCCCAGGGCATTTCGAAGAGGTACTTCAAGGGCATGGCGAGGAAAAGAAGGACGAGATAACTGTACCCTTCCCATTTGCCGATCTTTAAATACCAGCCGACGAGATTGCCCGGAATCTTTTTTTGTTCCATATACTCCCTGCTTCCGAATTTCCACGGCGGTTTCAAGAAGAATCAGTCCCACCTTTTAGGGGATGAACCGGAGAGACGTCACTATGAAAAAAACCGACGACGCCATTTTCGAAACGATCAAGAAATGGGCCGGCAAGGGATGCTCGTGTGTCTACTTGCAACCCCCCTGCGAAGAAGCCGCGCTTATTCGGATGCAAACCGACGCCAAGCGCCACCTGGGGGAGGAGATCCCTGAATCCTACGTCCAATTCTTGCGCCTGACGAACGGTGCGCAGTTCGACGGTGCTTTCTTCAAGAAGGGCGAGGACTTGGTACCCGAGAACCTCGACGCCCCCGACGCCCGCGTCATCCGGCTCGGAAATTCCGGGAACGTCGACGACTACGTCTTCGACCGCCGCGACCGTACGTTTAACGTCGTCTCGTTCGGCGATCCGGACAGCCGCTTCTCCTCGTTTCCTACGTTCGAGGGCTTGCTGCACGACGTGCTTTGGCAGCAACAAATCCTGCCTTTGGAGATCACGATCGAAGGATCGAAGGTCGAGGACCTGGCCGGGTTCGCACGGGAATTCAACGCTGCGTTCGCGAGGGGTGGCGTCGAGGGCTTTCGATGGAAAGATAATCTTGATGCCTTTAACGACTATCTCTCCTGGCCCACTTGGAAATACCGCCTGATCTGGAAGGACGCGGCCATCTCCCGGAAAGCGCTCGGTCCCGCGTTGTTCGACCGGTTCGTGGAGATCATCCGGGATAACGAGGAGTACGTCGAACTACGCCTGGACCTTCCGAGCGACGCCTGACTTATCTTTGGAGGACGCATCCCCAGCCGTCGCAATCCACGCCGAAGAGGCAGCTGAGGCAGGCCATGAGAAAGGAGGCTATCGGTCCGGAACCGTTTCGGGTGATCGAAGACGGCGACGAGAGCGACCCTTCGGTCTTTTTCAGAGAGCGAATCCCGTCGGGGGTCGGTCCGCGGCCACGGTCGCGTTAATGTCGCGCGTCTTCTTATGAGGGAAAGATGATTCCAGCGGGTTACATGGCGAAACGCGTGCTTCGGAAGCCGGAGTGGATGGCGTCATCGGGCGTCATGGATATTTATTCGGTCAGCCCATGCCTATGCGAAAACTTCGGCAATAATATTCCCCATTGGCGACACAACGGTTACTGGCTCTTTGATTCCGTCACGGCGATCAAAGACCTGTCTCGAGAGCATTCGATCGGCTTGGAAGGAACCCGTTTCTTCTATTACGAAATCCATCCGTTCGAGTATGACGAGGATGAGGGAGTGTGGGAACCTTTTGGGCCAGCGTCCCTCAAGACGGAGGTCATGCCTCCTGAGGCTTGCGGAAAACGCTTGGAAGGTTACGATGTCGTCAGTTACAGCGCCGGCCAGGCGCCGGAATGCTCGCCGCTTTCCTGCAACGATCTCGCGAAGGAGATGCGGGTCAACGAGCATTGCTTGTTCCCTTCCTTCGAGGAAGCGAAGAGTGCCCTGGAAAACGGGTTATTTAAAAATGCGGAACCAGGTCCTTATCGGATCTTTGCCGTCTATCTATTAACGGAAGCCTTTTTACCGTGAAGGATAAAACTTCACCTTCCACCACTCCTATCCAAAAAATCACGATAGTTTTCGTAATCTTTAGAATGCTTCAAATAAAGAGCGTAATTTTTATAATGGTAAGCGCATTTTTCGACGAAGTTCTCATACTCGGTTTCCAACTTCTCCGCCTTTAAAAGCTGACGAAGTTCATCAAGATCACGTTCTAGTTCGAGGCATTCCTCCAAAGAGGCCCCGTTATTTCCATATAACACTCCGCTTGGCACTTCATGAACCGAATAATCCAGTTGCCGAGCCAAGGCCTTAATCAAATTCTTTCTGGCAAGACTATCGTCGGCATCATGCCGGATAGCTACCCGTAAGAGGGATATTTCGCTCCACCCATCGGGGAGTTCCTTCATGCATTCTTCTGATTGATAAAGAAGCTGTGAGAGCCCTGCCAGCCAACGGGCGCAACCCGTTTCTTGCTTGCGATACCCTTCCAACAAAACCGGAAATAAAATACGACAAAAGAGGGGAATACGAATGGGAATATCCTTTTCTTCGTCAACCTTCCAGCGAACGATCGACTTCGCCCAGGGAGCCCAAAGCTTTCTATCACACCGTTCCAAATCAAGGATGAATGCGTCCAAACGCTCCAGGAGTTCATGCCTCACATGTTTTTCTTCAGCCTCTAAATATTGTCGCCACAACGACTCTTGTTCTTTGCGAAGCATAAGTTCTTTAGGGAGATGCACTTTGCTTAAACGAATTCCTTCCTCTTAATCTTATCAATGATGATTTTCTCCGGCATCAACGGATCGCGGGGATTCACTGAGAAATAGGACTGTTGCTCGCAACGGCGTTTGTTTTGGATCAGCCAGCGTAGAATGTCGGAAACGCCCTTGTTCTTCTTATCCTTGAAGAAAGGATCGTTCGCCAAGGCATCGCGGGCTTTCTTCAAGGCGCGGGATTCGGCGGCGTCGTTCTCTTTCACGCCATAATCCGGCAAATCGTACTTCTTGATGTCCTCGGGCAATACGCCCAGGAACTTCACTTCCGGGGCGCTGAAGTCGGAGTTGCGGATCAAGCTCGCCGCGGATCCCGCCTTGAGCGTGCGGAAGATGTTCTGCATGGTGTAGGCGTCCAGGTCTCCGAAGAAATAGCACGGCACTTCCAGCTCGTCCTGGATCAGCTTCGTCCATCCGCGCACGGCATTCGACGGCACGCCTTGGGCGCCCAGTAAGATGACGTTGTGGCGTTTTGTAAAGCCGCTATTCACGAGCGTGTTCGCCGTACCTTCGGATTCGACGATGAGACAGAAGTCGATCTTCTTCTTGGCCTTGAGCTTCAAGCTTTGAGGCCGGTTCTTCGGCTGAAAAGGCGAGGTTCCCAAGGTGGAAAGATCGATGGTCGCTTTCGTGCCGTCCGGCAGGGTCTCCACGACGACGAGCTGTTGGCTATAGGTCTGGCCACCACGGTCGTTCGCGAAGCAATTCAAATCCTCGCGGTAGCACTCCATCATCTCGCAGATGAAATCGATGATCGAATCGCTCTCGTCCTGGTCCGAGAAGTCGAGGGGCTTCAAGGCCGCGTTGTGCTTAATCTCGCCCTTGCTGATGTAGTAGAGTTCACGTTTGGTGTTCGTGGCACCGACTTCCAGGTTCCGTAGGATCAACTCGAGCATGAAGACCGCGCGCGACATCTTCTGCACGGAGCTGACGTTCAGCTCGGTGGCGACCTTCTTGTCGCCCGGAGTCAAATAGCCGACTTTCGGATTATAAAAGGAATTGTCGAGGGCGCACTTGGTGGCCTGCAACACCGGACGATGCCCGCGCTCCAAGTCCCGCAAAAGCTTCTCGCACATCTCAACCGACAAATCTTTGACGTCGACGTCTGTGGCCATAAGTCACCTTGAAATCACTTCTTCATTCTTTTGATATTAATGGGATTCGGAGCATCCCCCGGAAAAAGCTCCTTCTGCCCGGGACCGCTCTCCCGGCCTTTCGGGGTATCATCTTCCTCGACTGTGGGCAAAATCCCCGTCATTTGCTCCATCTTCTGGAGGGCGGCTTCAGCGTGTTGGGTGGCTTCCTTCAATTCCTTCTCGGCCAAGGCCTCGTCGCGGCCTAGGATCTTCGCCAAGCCTTCGAGGGCCTTTTCCCGCCTCTTATGGGGCGACTTGGTGATGCGGCAGGCGCCGTCGACCAAGATAGGCGCGAACATCTCGATGTGCTGGCGTTTCTTCTCCAAATCCGCTTCCTTGGCCTCGCGTCGGATGTATTTCGACAGGCGCTGTCCGGCTTGGATTAGGGTGCGGCGGATTTCTTCAACGAGTTCATCGCTCGCGTCGACGGTCTCTTTGGAGGCGTTCTTGAACTTGATGAAAGGCGA
The DNA here is from genome assembly GCA_964555055.1 of uncultured Pseudomonadota bacterium. Classification (GTDB taxonomy): domain Bacteria; phylum UBA10199; class UBA10199; order JACPAL01. The sequence continues at coordinate 17,175 of CAZKQW010000005.1, forward strand.
AACGACGCTGATCGCGATGATGTAAGGGCCCAAGGGCAAGGCGTTTTTGGGTTGGTTGAGGCCGTAGGAACGCCAATTGACGGACGTCGCCGCTTGGGTCATCGCGCAGGCCGATTTGTCAAATTGCAAAGGAACGCGGTTCGCGAAGCGGAGCAGCGTCACAGGCTCGTCCTCGGACATCCCCTTGTCGAGGAGACGGGCGATCGCCACTTCCACGAGCACGGGCTTGAAATCGCAGATTGTCGGCTTACGCGAGACGACAGAGAAGAAATCCACCTGGCCGATGCGTTGAATACTCTTTGCCAATGATTCTTCGCCGATGCTCAAGACGCTCTTGGTGGACGGGGCCATGAGCTTAGACTTTTGGATGGCGGCGAAGAGCTTCTTGAAGTCCTCGTCCGTCGCCTTGTCCACGCTCATGTCGAGGATGGATTTCGAGACTCCCTCCTTCTTCATCTCGTCCAAAATACTGTCGGAAATGCGGGAAAAACCTTTCTTGAGCCAGGCGCTGATCGAAACGCGTCCGAACAGATGGGAATGCGCGATGAACTCTCCCAGCTTCATCGTATGGGGATGCGGTTCGATCGCGTCCGGGATCTCCGGCAGGATGTCCGTCACACGCGGGATCGTCACCCAGTCGTTCGTCTCCAAACCAGGGATTTTATACTTCAGCGTTAGATGCGGGTTCACGAGGGTCGTACCGTTGAGGTACGCGAGAAGACCGCCTTCGCCGTTCAATTGGATGCGGGCATCGATGACGAACTCGCACGTTAAACCGTGATCGCGATCCCAATCGATCGTATCCTTCGACTTGATGACACCTTTGTTGTGTTTGATGTCGACTTCCACGGTGCATTGCACGGCCTTCCGCATCTTGGCGGTCTTCGTCGTCACCGTCGCCCCGCGCGCGCTCGTAAGCTGAGCCCAGGTCGTGACGGCGGAGATCCCGATCCCCTGCTGACCTCGGCTGCAGCGGCCGCGACCGAACTTCGAGCTCGCGAGGTATTCGCCGAACACCTTCACAATGTCGTCGGCTTCCAAACCCGGTCCGTTGTCTTCGATCCGAACGCGGATCGAATCAGCGTTCTTCGCCGTGCCTTCGCCGATCTTTTCGACGAAAACGGACACTTCGGGTAGGATGCCCGCGTCCTCGCAGGCGTCGAGCGAGTTGTCGACGGCCTCTTTGATCGTGGTTAAAATCGCTTTCGTGTAGGAGGAAAAGCCGACTTGCTGGAGATTCTTCGAAAAGTACTCCGCGCTGCTGGCAGAAGTGATCGCTTGGGTTTTGGCCATAGAACGCGTCAATATTCCATACATTATGCATTCTTGACAAGAAGGGAAAATGACTTAGGCGTCCCTGCATGGAAAAAAAGATTCCCCTATGGCTCCTAAAAATCGGCGCGGTCGCTTTGAGTCCGGATCGACCCTTCACATGGGCTTCCGGCATCCGATCGCCTATTTATTGCGATAATCGACTGCTCTTGTCGCACCCGAAAGCCTTAGGTGACGTCATCCGAGGATTCGAAAAACTCATCCGTGCCAAGAAAATAAAGTTCGACGTCATCGCGGGTATCGCGACCGGCGGCATTCCTCATGCGGCGATCCTCGCCGACCATTTGAAGAAACCCATGATCTACGTGCGCAGCGCGCCAAAAGGGCATGGGAAGGGAAACCAGGTAGAAGGATTTTTCAAAAAAGGAAGCCGGATTTTAGTGATCGAAGACCTCGTCAGCACCGGCATGAGCAGCTTGAACGCCATCAAGGCCGTGCGCGCCTCGGGCGGGAAAGTCTCGGACTGCTTGGCCGTGTTCACGTACGGCTTCCCGAGCGCCCAAAAGGCCTTTTCAAAAGCGAAGTGCCGGCTTCAAACGTTGACGAATCTGGATGAACTCCTCCCCGTCGCCCGCCGGCTCAAAAAAATAACGGAGGACCAGGCTTCCCTGATCCTCCGTTTCTCCAAAAATCCCGACGATTGGTCGCGGTAATTATTTCTGCGAATAGTCGTAAACGCCGCGGCCCGTCTTGCGGCCGAGCCAGCCGGCTTCCACGTACTTGCGGAGCAAGGGGCAGGGGCGGTACTTGTCGTCTCCCAAATCATGCTGCAACACTTCCATGGCGGATAGAGTGACGTCCAAGCCGACGAAATCGCCCAGGGTCAGGGGACCCATCGGATGATTGGCGCCGAGTTTCATGACTTCGTCGATCGTCTTCGCGTCCGCAATGCCTTCTTGGAGCACGAAGAACGCTTCATTGATCAAGGGGAGGAGCAAGCGGTTGACGGCGAAGCCGGCCGAGTCCTTGACGGCCGCGGGCGTCTTGCCAAGGGCTTTCGCCAACTCGAAGACGGCGTTGTACGTCTCCTCGGAAGTCTGGATGCCTCGGATCACTTCCACCAAAGCCATTAAAGGCACGGGATTGAAGAAGTGCATGCCGACGAATTTTTCCGGTCGTCCTGAAGAGGCCGCGAGGAGAGTCACGGAAATCGACGACGTGTTGGTTGCGAAAATGGCTTCCTTCTTAATCGTCTCGTTCAACTGCTTGAAGATTTCCTGCTTGGCCTTTACGTTTTCCGTAATGGCCTCAATGATGATGTCGCAATCCTTCAGTTCGGCCAAGTCGAAGCAAAGCTTGATCTTGCCTTTGGCGCGGTCGACTTGCTCCTGAGGTACTTTCCCTTTTTCGAGCAAGCGGTTCCAGTTTTTCTCGATAGCCGAAACACCTTTCTTGGTGCGTTCGGGATCCACGTCCTTCACGAACACGTCGAACCCGGCGCAGGCCGCTATTTGCGCGATGCCGTGCCCCATCGTTCCCGTTCCAACGATACCGATTGTTTTAATCGCCATTTTAATCTCCTCTTTTGACATTACTTCATCTGCGCTTTGATCGTCTCCTGAAGGTTCTTCAGGCCTTTTTGCTTCGCGTTCACCAGGATCGACATGTTGCCGCTCGGGTGCTTATTCTCCCGCATCAATTGGTGGCAAGATCCCGTTTCCTCAAATTCGAACGTGCGCGAGAGGCAGGGATCGATCTTCCCGTCCAGAACGAGGTCGTTGAAGCCCTTCGACTGCTCGTCGTTGGCGAAATGCGATCCTTGGAAGCGTTTCTGACGCATCCAGTGGTAACGGAGGTCGATCGTCGCGTTGTACCCCGTCGTACCGGCGCAGATGACGACCATGCCACCCGTGTCGCAGACGAAGATGGACGTGGGCACGGTATCCTCTCCGGGGTGCTCGAAAACGATCTTAGGACTCTTCTTCTCGCCCAAAACATCCCAAAAGGCCTTTCCAAAAGAGCGCGCGCCTTGAAGCCACTGATTGTACTTTTCCGTGTCTTTCCAATGGGGCAGCATGCCCCAATGGGTGAATTGCTTACGGTTGATGACGCCTTTGGCGCCGAGTTTCTTGCAGTATTCGACCTTATCGTCGCCCGAAATGACGGCGATCGGGATGCCGCCCGCGGCCTTTACGATTTGGATGGCCATCGAGCCCAACCCGCCCGCGCCGCCCCAGATCAGGACGGGATCGCCTTCCTTGATACGGTGCTCCGGCCAACCGTGGATCATGCGGTAGGCAGTCGCGCCGACCAGCATATAGGCGGCGGATTCTTCCCAATTCAAATGTTTCGGCTTCGGCAGGCATTGATGTGCCTGAACGCGCGTAAATTGGGCGAAGCTACCCCAGCTGTTTTCATAACCCCAGATGCGGAACGTGGGGCTATACATCGGGTCGATACCGGCCTTGACGGAAGCACAATCTTCTTTCCACTGACCGCAATGGATAACGACTTCATCGCCCACCTTATGCGTCTTCACGTTGCTGCCGACCTTCCAGACGATGCCGGACGCGTCGCTGCCGCCGATGTGGAAGCCGCTCTCGTCCTTCCAAAACGGGTCCTTGGCGCGGGGTTTGATGACGTTGACTGGGATGCCCAAGGCCGCCCAGACGTTGTTGTAATTGACTCCCGCAGCCATGACATAGACTAAGACCTCGTCAGGCTCGATCTCGGGAACGTTCACTTGCTCCACTTGAAAAGCCTTCGTGGGCTCGCCGAAGCGCTCCTCGCGAATCAACTGGGCGTACATTTTTTGAGGAACCTCGCCGAGGGGCGGGATCTCACCGATAGCGTAAATCTCTTTCGTCATAAGGACCTCCTGAATCCTAAAAAATAATAAAATGAATAGTGATTCAGTTCCCTATGGGGGCTGTCTGGAGGCGTCAACCAGAAGATGGAAGCCTTTAGGAATTAATAAATGACCTTATTCAAAGGATATTCGACGATTCCTGAAGCCCCGGCACGCTTCAAGGCCGGGATGATTTCGCGGACGGTCTTCTCGTCGACGATCACTTCCACTGCCACCCAATCTTGGTCGGATTGCGTGGAAACGGTGGGCGTGTGCAAGGCAGGAAGCTTCTTCAAAATTTCTTCGAGATTCTTTTTGGGGGCGTTGAGTTTGAGGCCGACCTTTTCCTCGGCATCGATCGCACCCTGTAGAAGCATCGCGATGTTTTCAATCTTCTCGCGTTTCCATGGATCCGCCCAGGCCTTTTTATTGGCGACCAAGACCGTCGTGGATTCCAGGATGGTTTCCACAATGCGCAGATTATTGGCGCGTAACGAACTACCTGTCTCGGTCAATTCGACGATGGCATCCACGAGCACGGGAGGCTTTACTTCGGTGGCGCCCCACGAGAACTCTACGTCTGCTTTGATCCCTTTTTCCTGAAGGTAACGCTTCGTGAAACCCACCAACTCCGTCGCAATCCTCTTACCTTCCAAATCCTTCACCGTTTTAATGGGGGAATCGTTGGGTACCGCCACAACCCATCGGATCGGACTGAAACCTGCTTTGGCATAGCGTAATTCGCAGACTTCCTGCACATCGGCGTTTTGCTCCGTCTTCCAGTCGCGACCCGTCAAGCCCGCTTCCAAAACACCTTTTTCCACGTAACCCGCCATCTCTTGCGCGCGGATCAAAAGACCCGAAAGTTCCGGATCATTAATCGTAGGGATATAGCTGCGGCTACCCACGCTGATCTTCCAACCAGCCTTCTGAAAGAGACGGAACGTTGAATCCTGAAGACTCCCCTTAGGGAGTCCTAATTTGAGAATTTTTTGTGTCATAAACCGATTACTGCTCAGATTTCATATATTAATGCAAAATAAAAATTGTGCCTGATGAGGTTTTCATGATTTACTACGGGTTCGACACTTAGAATACCTGTTTTTGAAATTCGGGGGGATTTCATGAAACATCACGGACTCATCACGCGCTTGACACGCACTCTATTTTTTCTAGCCGGCACTCCTATTGTCTTATTCATCACCGGACTAGCCCCGATGGGGTGCGGCGGAACCTCCAAAACATTAGATGAAGCGGAATTTGCGCTGAATCAGTGCGACGCCATCACAGAGGCCACCTTGGAGAGTCACTGCACACCGGCTCTTGAAGCGGCCACAAGCGTCCTGGCGGCTGACCCTACAAACGCCCAAGCCGCTCTGATCAGCTCGTCGGCTAGCATCGGATTGGCTCGGCTGGATATCCTCAGTTTCCTCGCAGACCTCTCCGACTTGGGAGATGCCAATAGCGGCGCTTATTCCCAATTTCGGACTTTCATCTCCACTTTCGAAACCGATTCCCTAGGAGGCACTCGCGAAATCGATATAGCCGCACTACAAGACGCTAAAGACGTGCTGGCCACCCTTCTCGCCTCCGTCACCGTGGATACGGACACCAACGGCGTCGCGATCGATCCGTTATTAAAGAGAGCTTCATTTCAATTAGGAACCCTCCAAGCTTTGGATTCTTACATACGCCCGGTTAAACTCGCCACCGGAGCCGAATCAAATATCGCCAACATCGATGCCACTACCCAGGGGCCCCGCATCATCGCCGACTATTTGAATGCCGATAACAATTTGATCCGCGGCGGCTTATCGGGGGATCGAGCGGACGACATCCTCACCCCCCTCCGCGAGAATTACTGCCGCTGCTCGCTTCAATCGACGGGATTTTCCACCTCCTGCATCCGCGATTTGATGTTATGCCAACTTTACTTGACAGATACCCATCTTGTAACGCCGGAAAACGACTACAACGACGATACGGATACCGATAGCCTTGATTGCGACACCCTCTTGACCCCTACGGGATTAACGGCGTGTTCCGCGATCAACACACATTAATGAGGAGACAAAAGATCCTTATGAAAAAATATTTAGAAAATTTAATTATCGGCCTTTTTTCTTTAAGCCTCAGTGGTCTTTCCATCATGGCGCATGCGAGCGGACCGACCGGCATCAATCCGGAGAACCCCAGCCTTGCGCGGGGCGTCCGTCCTCTCGGCATGGGCAACGCTTTCGTCGCTATGCCCGGTCATGACGAAAACGCCCAATTTTACAACCCGGCGGCGATCAACGACTACGGCAAAACCCCTCATTTCCGGTTTTTGAGCCCGGCTTTCGATATGTCGACGGGTGTTATCGGATTGGTGAAGGATGTGAAAGATTTAGCCGATGACATCAACGCTCAAACCACGACGTCGGGAAAGACAAACACTTTCCGTAGCTTCGTCAACACGCACGCGGGTGAGTTTGAGTCCGCACAAGTCCGGCTTCCAGTTTTCACCGTTATGCATAAATGGTTCGCAGCCTCTCTCCTTGCAGACTCGCGTACGACGATCTCCTTCCGAAACCGCTCATTCACCAATATCGAAATATTCTCCCGTAATGATATGGGAGGCGTCATTGGGGGGGCTTACGGCTTCTTGGACGACCACATCCAAGCGGGAGTGAATCTCAAGGTCATCCACCGACTCGTCATCGATCAAACCATCACTATTGACGATATCATCAGTAACGATGACTTTAATAGCGTCATCCCCCGTAAAAGGGCCACGGGCGTCGGCGTTGATTTGGGGCTCAAAGGTAAAATTCCCTCATTTCAACTACCCATCTTAGACCTTTTGAAGCCCACGGCGGCCTTCGTATGGCAGGATATCGGAAATACCCGTTTCGGTAACGGCGTTCCGAACACGCCACAATCCATTACACTGGGTTTCGGGGTGCACCCGGAATGGAATCAGTGGCAGTTCCACATCGAAAATGATTTCCGAGAAATCAACCAATCCAAATCCTTCCTGAACAAATGGAACATCGGAGCCGAGATTATGGCGCCGAAACTGGCTAAGTTCTTCCAGCCTTCGATCCGGGTCGGTGGGAACCAAGGCTATATCGCGGCGGGCGCCTCCTTGGACCTAAAATATTTCAAGCTAGAATTCGCCACCTATGGCGAAGAAGCCGGAAAATATTCACATGAAAAGCAAATCCGCCGCATCGCCGCGAACATTTCATTCGGCATCTAAGAAACCGTTCAATTAATTTTAGAAAAGTCGAAATCCTCAAGGGCTTTCGCGACCGCATCCACGAAGCCTATCCCGTAATCCCCATCGATCACACGGTGGTCGAACGCCAAATCCAGGCTCATGATGGGCCGTATCGCGACCCGCATCTCTCCTTCGCCGCTCGCGATCGCCACGGGCTTTTTCACGACTTTATTCAACGCCATGATGGCGGCTTGGGGCGGAGGAATCACCTGCGCGGTCCTGTAAGACCCCAGGGAACCCGTGTTATTCACCGTAAACGTCGCCCCCGTCAGCTCATCCACCTTTAACATCCCCTGACGCGCCGACTCGATCAAACCCGCGACGGCGGCTTGTAAATCCTTAAAGGATAAGGTGTTCGCTTTTTTAATAGAGGGCACCATTAGCCCCTCCTTCGTAGCCACCGCCACGCCGAGATTTACGTCGTCGTATTGCTCGATCCATTTCTTGCCCCCGCTCTCCTTCCAGGAGCTGTTGATAAGGGGAAATTTCTTAAGGACTTGAAGGACCGTATAAAGAGAAAAGATCAGATAGCTAGGAGGGTTCTCGTTCGCCTTGCGCCACTGATCGATTTTTCCCAAATCCACATCCAAGCCGGTCCCTGCGTGAGGAATCGTCGTCTTGGATAGCACCATTTTTTCCGCGATGCGCGCACGAATCGGTGTAATAGCGACGATCGTGATACCGGGCGCTTTCATGGCAGTCGAGGCGGGGGCCGCAGATTTCGCGACCGGAGCGGCCGGAGAAGGTGTCGGAGCCGGTTCAGATTTCGAAGGAATCACTTTCGTTGAGGACGCAGGCAAAGTGGCATCCACGGCTTGCCCCACGCCCATATCTATGTATTTTTTGCCGTCCGCGTCGCTCACTTCGAAATGCGCGATCACCTGACCGACGGGGACATTGGCGCCTTCTTCGGCCAAGAGTTTGGTGATTTTTCCCTGAAAGGGAGATTCGTGCGAAAAGACGGATTTTTCCGTCTCCATTTCGACGATGGGCTCGGCTTCGGCGACGCTCTCTCCCTCTTTCTTCAACCAACGGACAAGATGGCCTTCGGTAATGGATTCCCCGAACTGCGGCATGGTCAACGCGATGAGCATGAGCCCCCCTTTACTTGAGGAGGCAGCTTATCGCATTTTTCACGTCTTGCAAAGACGGGAGATAAAAATCCTCGAGGTTCGGAGCGACGGGAACTGGAGTCATTTTCGCCGCCACTCGCGCGGGAGGCGCCTTCAATTCATTGAAAATCTTCTCGCAGACGATGGATTCGAGTTCGGCGCCCACTCCCCCACGGATGGGCGCCTCATGCAGAAACAAAACCCGGCGGGTCTTAGACACGGAGCTAAGCAAGGCTTCTTCGTCCAATGGAACCAAGCTCCGCAAGTCCAACACCTCCACGGAAATATTCTCGTTCTCCAGTTCTTGCGCGGCCTTCAAAGCTAAGTGCACCATCGCTGCATACGTAACGATGGTCGCGTCACTCCCTTCGCGACGTATGGCCGCTTTTCCCAAGGGGACGCGATGGACACCTTCAGGAACCTCTTCCTTCAACTCGTAATATAACTTCTTATGCTCGAAATAGAGGACGGGATCGTCGTCGTCGATCGCGCTTTGCAGAAGTCCTTTAGCATCCGCGGGCGTGGACGGCGTCACGATCTTCAATCCCGGCACGTGGAAAAACCAGGCTTCAGGGCACTTCGAGTGGTAGGGTCCAATATGCAAACCACCGCCGATAGGCGCTCTCACGATAAAAGGCGTCTTTGTACCCGTCCGGAAACGATAGGGAGCCGCCACGTCCACCAAGATCGAAAACGCCGTCGTGATGAAATCGGCGAACTGCATCTCGGCGATAGGCCTGAGTCCGGCAATCGACGCGCCGATCGCTTCTCCGATGATGCCGATTTCAGATAAAGGCGTGTTCTTCACCCTTTTTTGACCGAATTCGCCGACTAATCCTTTAGTCACGCCGTAGATCCCGCCCATCTCTGCCACATCCTCGCCCAAAAGATACACGCGGTCATCGGCATTCATCGCCTGACGCATCCCGTCCCGTATCGCTTCGGCGTAATAGAGAAGCGGCATGTTATCTTTCCCTCAATAGGTCTTCGCCCTGAGGCACAGGTGCCTGACGGGCTTTTTCAATGGCATCTTCGATTTCACGATCCACCCGTTCTTGAGTCGCCTTCACGTCGTCTTCTTGAAGGACTGCGGAAGCGAGTAATCCATCTTTTAACCAAGCGATCGGGTCCTTCGTCCTCCACTCTTCGATTTCCGCCTTTGGCACGTAATTCGCGGGGTCATGCGTCCCGTGACCGCACATCCGCATCGTCTTGCATTCGATCAACGACGGACCATTGCTCGCTCGAGCCGACTCCACAGCTTTTTTAACGGCCTGATAAACATCCGTCACGCGATTCCCATCCACGACAATCCCTGGCATGCCATACCCCGAAGCACGATCGGCGATGTTTTCGACGGCCATTTGCCTCCTTGCTGGAGTCGAAATCGCGTACCGATTGTTGTTCACCACGAAGACCATCGGCAGCTTGAAGACGGACGCGTAGTTCATCGATTCGTGAATGACGCCTTGGGAGGACGCGCCGTCGCCGAAGCAAGCGAGGACGACGTTATTCTCGTCCTTATATTGGATCGACGCCGCGACGCCTAACCCAGCCGCCACGATCGACCCCATATGGGAAATGAAAGAAAGAATACGTTTGGAAGCGTCCCCCAGATGAACATTCCCGTCACGACCTGCCGTAGGCGAAGTCACTCGACAAAAATATTGGAGGAAGATCTGCTCGAGCGTCAAACCCCGGACGATCATACCACCGACGTCCCGGTGCGAAGGAGCGAGCCAATCGCCGTCCTCAAGAGCCAAGCAAGCCCCGATGGAAATAGCCTCTTGCCCGGTCGACAAATAACCCTTCCCGATAATCATCGGACTCTTGGAATTCTGACTATGACAGATGTAAGCGATTTTACTTTCGAGGGAGCGCGTCAGAACCAAATGATAATACATTCTCTTAAGAAGCTGCGCGTCATAAAATCCACCGAGCGCGTCATAAGACATGATCCCATTGTATCAAAATAAGGCCTGGAAAAAAGTAAAAAGAATCTTTTATTGGGAAGAGAGGAATCGATCCATGGCCTCTATCAAGACATCCGGCCGCTCGAACATCGGCTGATGCCCGCACCCCGGAATCACAGTGACCTCAACGTCCGCCTTCTTTTTACGGAGAATATCCGCGAGGACCGCAGGCTCCAAAAAATCTTCCGCGCCCCAAACCGCTAGGAGTCGCGTTTGGATATGGTGAAGGCGATCCTGTACGGAAAATGAAAGAAGATCTTTCGTCGTCGTCATGACCACTTCCTGAAATTCCTTCCATTCCGGATCCTTCGTTATATGCATGGAATTGTAAATGATTTGTAGGATTTCCTCGGGTCGCTCCTTCACCGAACTCGCCATCGCCCGGGGAAACAGATACCGCTTCAAGAGAGGAAGATTTAGAGTCGTCCGGGCGATGAGTCGCTGCCAAAGAGGATGGGGCTTCCGAACGCCGGCCGGCGCTATTAAAATAGCGTCTTTAATCTTTTTCGGATGGTCGGCGAGGCATTTCAACGTAAGCGCCCCACCCATCGAGTACCCGACGAGTACCGGGTCCTGAAGGGATAAGGATTCTAGAAGTTCCCATAAATACTCCGCCAAGTCATGCAGGCGATAGCTTTTGAAAGTCTTTCCGCTCTTTCCATGACCGGGAAGGTCAACGGCGATCACTCGGTACTTTTTCGAAAATTTCGGTATCAAAGTGGACCACCACGTCAAATTTCCGGAGAGCCCATGGACGAAGACCAGGGGGCGGCCTTGACCTTGGTCGATGTAACAGACCTTACCCTCTTTGAGAGAAACGAATTTTTCCGCGCCAGGATATTTCCGTTGCGCTAAGGGGATATATTGTCTCCCTCTCTTCTCCTTGCGACTGAGAGGACTTCGGATGAAGAGAGATTTGAAAGAAAAATCCAAATGAGAAGGGATTTTGGCCATCAGGATCCCTTAAAATAAGTCGTTACACATCTCCATCGAAAACGATTTCGAAGCCAAGAACGGCTTTCGCCGCATCTATAGTTTCGATCACGAAGGCATGGTCGTGACCTTCCAAAATTATTTGACGCGCTTCAGGCAACTCGAGTCTTGCAGACGTTTCCGTGACCAAACCATCCGTCCTTTCCCCGGGCGCTCGCGAAGTGCCTACCCAGCCGAAAAACCTTAAAGACTCTCCAAAGACTACGTTGATCGCTTTTGAAGCCCAGGAACCTCGTGCTTGCCGTATTCCCGTCCGGATCGCGACGACGTTGGCGTCGATAACCTCCTTGATGGATTTTCCCACGAGCTTGTTGAAATGGTCGATGGAATAAGTACCGCGAGGGTGAGATTCGCGGTCGAAAATGGAATAGAGGCCTCCGCGACAAATATCCGTGACGACATGGACGAGCCATCGGAGATTGGCGCGGAAATTGAGAGCGAAGAAGGGGGACGCCAGGGAGACGAACCTCGTCTGATCACGCTTGAAGCGCTCCCCTAAGCCGACGAGATCGGCGACGGAAAGATCCGTCGGAGAACCAATGAAGGCGTGGATGCCTTGAGCTATACCTTCCCTGGCTTCTGGGGAGGCTTTGGCCAGGCCCGCGCAGATGGCAGCGCTCAAGCCACCGGCGGAGTGACCGTACACGCGGTGGATCGGGCTTTGCGGATCGTAGCCCACGAAATAACGGAGGGTATTACCCAAAACTTCCGGATACCCGGCGAAGTATTTCGTCCGGGCCTTACCGGGGAATTCACATGTCCGGGCACGAATGCCTCCTTTCAGGAGCGTCTCTTTGAAGCGCTCGCTGAAATCGAACAGTCCCGTTCCAGGGATCAAGACGGCGTTTTTCAGCACCTGCCCTTCCGGAGGCGTGTAAACATCTTTATCGAAAGAAGATCGTCTTTGTTCGGCGATACGATCATAAATCCCATAAAAGCCGTGGGTAAAGAGATCCACCGCCGCATAGATCCCTTGGGCTACTTTACCGGCCGCTTGATCGACGAATCGCATGAAACCCGCATCGCCTCCGCTCGAGATAAGTTTCCGAAAAAAGCACCGTCTTAATTTTCGAAACCTTTTTTCCCTTGGGAACGATCTTAACAACGTCGGCTTGAGCCTTAAAACTCAACCAATCTTCATGAATCTTGGGCATCAAGGAGCGCTTATGAGTCTCGAAAACCTATCGTCATTAAACATCAGAACTTTCACCGGATCCGCATTTCAACCCTCGCGCCCCGCGGAGACACCGGTGGCCCTAACGATGACGGGTCAAATGATTCGGGGTCTTCAACACTGCCGCATCGCCCCTGAACTGCTCCAGCGACTGATCGACGCGGGGTACTCCCCTGAGAAAATCCATCTCTTGGCGACGTCTTCCGGAGCCTTATCGGCGATATGCGCAGGCGTAACGCAGACTACCGAAGATTCTACCGCTCGGCATCAAAGCACGAGTTCTCACGCGGACCATGTTCTTGGGCTTTGGGTGCAGTTCACGGGCGAAGGTGGGATGAAAGCATTGATCAAGCATCTGTTAGGGAATTTCATGAGAGTCCCTGCGTGGGCGGCCCGGAGCTTAGCGAACATTTGCACCCGAAAACCCGTCCCCCCTTTCCCCGCCCTCACACCTTTCCGAAGGGCCATTAACAATATCATGGATAGCGTAGAAAATAAATGGAGTAATAAAGCTGAGAAAACGGGTTTTGATGTCGTCGTGGATCATCCCACCCGCATGACGCTTGTTCTGACCGAAGCGCGGTTTAGCCAACAATGGAGACCCATTATAAGACATGCGGTCTCAGCCATCGGCCATGGCCTCCATTATTTCGTGACCACGGAACCGGCAACGGTCGCTCAAAAAGTGTCTTCGCACGTGGACGCCGCTTTGAACGCGGCCCACGACTGCTTCCAGCCGGTTTATGCCGTGAAACCCTCTCATGGCGCAGGAGATATCGGCTCTAGCGTGCGCGAATCCCTTCCGATCCGCGACGGGCGGGAGTTAAGAGCTGCCGTAGAAGCGACGATTTGCATTCCTTTCTTCTACACATTTGGTTTTCAAGGCTTACCTTTCGGGGGACGCGGTTTTTTCGACGGCGTCTGGTCGGAAGGGGCGCCGATCGAGGAAGCTTTGAAGCAAGGGGCAAAGGAAGTTTTTGTTTTCAACGATGGTGTGCATAAAAACGGGGAATTCTCGGGTAACGTCAGACAAAGGGAAGTCTTGGCTCAGTTCGTTTCGAACTCCAAAGTGCCATCCCTCGCACGTGGCATCGAAAGGTTTCTTAAGGCTCTGCGACTGGATCGGGCTCCTTACTTTCGTAGGGGAGCCCATATGGTATCCGGCTTCCGCGCGGTCGTAGAGAGAGCCACGCGTCCCGAAGACCTACAAGGGCTTTTGAAAAATTATCCCGAAGCTCGTATCCATGTCGTCGGCCTCCCTCCCGACTATCCGGCACGGCAGGTGGATCCTGTCGTCGGACGTTTTCTGGCCGATGACCCACGGGTCATTACAGCGGCTTTCAAATCTGGCGATTCTCAAGTCCAAGCCATCGAAGAAATCTTAAAACAAAATCGGGTCGCCGTTTAAATTCATTTTGGGGTTGGCAAAAGGCTCGAATTGCCAAACAATAGGTCCTTATGTTCTCCCCTGAAAAATCCTCGCAATATCTTGGCTTGGCCCTTCAAAAAGGTGGTGAATGGGCGGATCTCTTTGTTGAAGAAACGACGAAGAACAAAGCTCTCCTCTCCGACAAGGTCGTCAAGAACGTTTCCCAGCAACAGCTCTCCGGAGCAGGCCTCCGTGTGGTTTCCAATAATAAAGAATATTATGGTTATACCAACGACCTCTCGGACGCCGGGATGCGGAAAATCGCCCGCGAAGTCGGCGACGCGGTGAACCGCGGACACTCCGACTGGAAGATCGCCTTGGATCCCGCCACACCGGGCCAGGAGCATGCACAGCACGTAGCCCAACGCTCGCCGAGCGACATCGGATGGGAGGCGAAGATCGCCCTCATCAAAAAAGCCGACTGTCTTTGCCGCGACGTCTCCGACAAAATCTCCCAAGTGAACGTCGATTACACGGACGAGATCCAACACGTCTTGGTGGCGAATTCCGACGGCCTTTTCAAGCAGGACAAGCGCGTACGCGGCCGGTTTTCCGTAGCAGCTGTGGCCAGTGACGGGACGGAGAAGCAAGTGGGCTACGAAGCGCCCGGAGCGCATAAAGGTTTCGAATTCTTCGAAGGCTTGGATCTGGAAAAGCTCTGCAAGGACGTCTCCGAATCGGCCGTCCGCATGCTCACCGCCGATTACGCACCCCAAGGACGCATGGCCGTCATCATCGACTCGGGATTCGGCGGCGTTATTTTCCACGAAGCCTGTGGCCACCTCCTGGAAGCTTCGGCCGTTGCGAAGGAAGCCACCGTCATGGCGGGCAAGCTCGGCCAGATCATCGCAGCGCCCTGTGTTTCCGCGGTCGACGACGGCACTCTGACGCACGAATGGGGTTCGACGAATATCGACGACGAAGGCGTCCTCACGCGCCGCAACCTCCTCATCGAAAACGGCGTCTTGAAATCCTATCTCGTCGACCGTCTGAACGGGGACCGCATCGGGTTGAAATCCACCGGGAGCTCGCGGCGACAGTCCTATCGGTTTTCCCCCACGTCCCGAATGAACAATACATTCATCCTCCCCGGCCAAGATCCTCTGGCGCGCATGATTTCGGACACCGAATACGGCCTTTACGCGAAGAAAATGGGAGGGGGTTCGGTGAATCCCGCGACCGGGGAATTCAATTTCGCCGTCACCGAAGGTTATTTGATCAAAAACGGCAAGATTGTCTCCCCCATCCGTGGAGCTGTCCTGATCGGGCGAGGCGACGAAATATTGAAAAAAATCGACCGTGTGGGCGACGAGCTCAAGCTCGCCCAGGGCATGTGCGGCGCGGCCTCGGGTTGGGTGCCCGTCAACGTCGGCCAACCCGCCATCCGCGTCCAAGACCTACTTGTGGGCGGTCAAAAGAAATAAGCCGTCATCTTCAATCATTTCCCATCCTTCACGTCCCATCATTTCATTGACAGTCCCCGGCAATCATTACAAGGCCCGAACTTTACCAGGGGAGACACTATGGGAATCAAGAGCGATCGCTGGATACGACGTATGGCCCTCGAGCATAAAATGATCGAGCCTTTCGAGGAAGTCCAGGTTAGTAAAGGAAGCATCTCCTTTGGCGTCTCCTCCTACGGCTATGACATGCGCTTGGCCGATGAATTTAAGATCTTTAATAACAAGGCTACCGGGATGATCGATCCTAAAAAAATGGATCCCGAGGCGTTCTATGACTTCAAGGGCGACGTCTGCGTCATCCCTCCCAACTCTTTCGTGCTTGCGCGCAGCCTGGAATATTTCCGTATTCCACGAAACGTCATGACGATCTGCTTCGGCAAGTCGACGTATGCCCGTTGCGGCATTATTACCAACATCACGCCCTTTGAGCCCGAATGGGAAGGCTTCGTGACGATGGGGATCTCCAACACGACGCCGCTACCCGCCAAACTCTACGCACGCGAAGGCATCGCACAAGTCCTCTTCTTCGAAGCCCAAGAGGAATGCGCCCAATCCTACAAGGACAAGAAGGGGAAGTACCAATCGCAGCAAAATATCACTCTCGCTAAAATCACCTAAGGAGCCCAGGAATGATCATAGGACTGACGGGAAAAAACGGTTCAGGCAAGGGGGAGGCGGCGAAGTTCCTGCAACAATGCGGGTTTGAGTATTATAGCCTCTCCGACATCCTGAGAGAAATATTAGTGAAAAAGAAGAAGACCGTGACGCGCGAAAACCTCATCCAGACGGGCACGAAGCTCCGCGAGGAGGAGGGTTTCGGGGCTCTCGCCGAACGCACCCTCGCCAAGCTCACGCCCGACAAGAATTACGTCATCGATTCGATTCGCAACCCCGAGGAGGTTCGAACCCTGAAGCGTCGCGAGGATTTCTTTCTGATCAAAATTGATGCTCCCCAAAAAACACGATTCGAACGCGTGCGTTTACGTGCGCGTGAAAGCGATCCCATGACATTCGCTTCTTTCGTGTCCATGGAGGCGCGTGAGCTCAAAAGCCGGAATCCTGCGGCACAACAATTATTGGCCACCGAAAAATTGGCTGACTTCACCGTAAACAACGCTTCGGACTTAGAGATGCTCCACGAGAGCGTGAGAAAAATCGTCGCAAAACTCGCGTACGAGCGCGTGCGCCCCGATTGGGACGAATACTTCATGGATATCGCCCGTGTCGCGGCTAAGCGCAGCAATTGCGCCAAGCGCCAGGTCGCCGCTGTCTTAGTACGTGACAAACGTATCATCGCGACTGGCTATAATGGCACGCCACGCGGAGTGAAAAACTGTAACGAAGGGGGCTGCGCCCGCTGCAACAGCTTTGGACCTTCCGGAGCGAATCTCGGTGAGTGCCTGTGTTCCCACGCCGAGGAGAACGCCATCACCCAGTCGGCGTACCACGGCGTCACCATCAAGGACGCTCTCTTATATACGACGTTTTCACCCTGTCTGATGTGTACGAAGATGATCATTAATTCTGGAATCCATGAGGTAGTCTACGACGCCCATTATCCCTTAGCCGATATCTCGCTTAAATTGTTGAAGGAAGCGGGAGTGACGGTGAGGAAAGTGAATACCTGAGGTTTTTATGGCCACGGTTAAATGCCTGCGTTGCGGAGAAGAAGCCCCCGCCCTCGAGAAACCTCCGTACCCCGGCGTCTTAGGGGAGACGGTGATGAAAAGCACGTGCCCGACGTGTTGGGCTTTATGGCAGAAATTTTCGGTCAACGTGATCAACGACTACAAGCTGCGTCCATTCCTGCCGAAAGACCGAGGCATTTTGGAGCAAAACATGAAGAAATATCTGAACCTGGAATCCCAAGGTCTTTCGCAAATCAACCTTACGGGACAAGGCAAAACGGCCTCCTTCAGCTGATTCCGCGCCTTAAGGTTTGATGTATTTGGCACCGAAGATTGTCTTCAAGACGATCCCTAGGATGACACCTAAAACCACGCCACCACCGAAAAGACCTCCGGCAACTTTCATCGAGTCTTTATCTTTTAAAACACTCTTCCACTGAAGGCCGGAAGACTTCTCCGCGGAAACGGAGGCTTCGGTTTTCACTTCCTCATTTTTTATCTCCGAGGGAGGAGATATCGGCTTATCGGAGATCACTGTAGGAGCTTCCTGAGGAACCAAGGCCGGCGCTGTCGGAACGGGAGCCGTCGTCACCGTGGCTGGCGGGGTCGATCCAGGTGGTGTGACGGGAGCTACGGAAGCCGTCGGAACGGAAGTCGCAAGGCCCGCTGTCTCGAATTCCAAGGAATATTTCGTGTTTTCTTCGCCGTAACGGCTAATGACTTTAAGATAGGTCGTCGTTCCGGTCGCGGTTCCGGTGATCCGGAAACCGGCTCCGGGATTCGGTGCGGCCGCCTGCGCAATCTCCACCCGCAAATCGTCCATAAAAGCGGCGGCTAAATTGGATTGCGGGTTTTCCGGGATGATTTTAACGGTGAGCATCTCCCCTTTGATCGTGGTTACCTTATACATGTCGGCGTCGTCGCCCTTCGTCATATAATTAACGGGATACGCTTGCCTTTGGATGGTGAGGGCGGTTTCGGGAGTGTTCCCTGCGTCGTCTTGGGTACCCGCGTCCGGGAAGCTTTTCACCTCCACCTTGAACGTATGATCCTTATTCACGTCCTCGTAGATGCTGCCAATCAGGATATAGCGCCGGGCCGTCTTCGTCGCCACGCTCTCAACGGTGGTCGTCTTGTTGCGGGCACCGATAATCTCTTCACCGGCGATGCGGTTGCGCATGTCGTCATGGATTTGAACACCCGTGTATGGAGACTCATTATAGGCGATCGTGTTATCGGGCTTAATCTGGACGCCTTTGTCGCCTGTCGTGATTGTGACGGCCAAAGATTGGCTAGCCTTCAAATCGACGTAAAAATAATCGTATTGGTTCTTACGCTGATAATGATCGAGCCGCAGCTCTTGATTTAAAGGAACGGGAGCCGCCTTTTCGTAGGAATCTCCACCGCGGACTTCACTGCCGTAGATGGACGTCGTTTTGTCCACAACGAGGGCTTTTTGAGTAATATCCTTCAACGAGTTCGCGAGAGAATCCGCATCCTTCGCATCATAATATTGTCCTCCACCTGCAGCCGCGAGAGCCTTCAATTGGGCTTGAGCCTTGGCATCGACGTTGAACCCGACCGCGTTAAGCTTGAATTTAATGCCTTTGGCCTGTAAGTCCTTCACGACTTGCACGGGATCGGCCCCGCACGTCTCCTCACCATCGCTCACAAGCACCAAAACACGGTCCGCCTCCCGGAGAGTCGCGGAAGCGATGATGTCTTCTCCGGCTTTTTGAAGCGAAAATCCGATGGGCGTATAGCCTTTCGGCTGAATGGAATCCACGCGCCCCCCGAAAGTCATTTTATCCAAGGGCCCGAAGGGGATCAGAAGCTCGGAATCTTGGCAACTGGCGGTCTTGTCGGTTTGTTCGACGCGGTGGGCGTAAACGCGGAGGGCCACAAAAGTGTCGGAAGGGATCTGATCTAAAGCCGCTTTGATGGACTGCTTTGCGACGTCCATTTGGGTTTTTCCAGCCATCGCCGCCCGCATACTACCCGAAGCGTCCAAGATGAATTCGATATCAACTTTGGCTTGAGCGATTCCGGAAAGGAAAAGAGGAACCACACTTAAAACCATGAGCATCTTCTTGTAAAAATTCATTGTTTCCTCCCTTTTCGCGTGGACAATTTCTCTATGTGAATTCGCACTCTCTGTAAAGTAAACATCGGGCGACCAACAGGCTTGCTCAAATT
Organism: uncultured Pseudomonadota bacterium; assembly: GCA_964555055.1. GTDB lineage: Bacteria > UBA10199 > UBA10199 > JACPAL01. The sequence goes on from CAZKQW010000005.1 coordinate 36,525, forward strand.
GATAATAAATTAAAAAATAAACCCATATTGATAAAATTAATATTAATTAAATTTAAAATATTAATAATATCAATTATTTAAATAATATTGCATGGCATATCGCTTGCAATAAGTAGCTCCATGAAAAAAGTCGCCTATTTTCTATTAGGATGGACTCTTCTTGCGAATACCTCTTTTTCTTATCCGGAATCCCCTTTGATGGAGGACGACTCGCATCTAGCCTTCATCTTAACCGTAACTAAGGCCAAGCTTATCGTCATGAACAATGCAATCGGTAGTGTCATCGATTTTTTCATCCCGCCCCTCGACATGGAATCGGAAAAATTCACGACGACCCATAAGATCATCGGAGCCATGTCCGAAACCGCAAAAGACGTCGTCGACTATTTATCACCGCCTCCGGGCGAAAAGACTTCTTCGGAATTTCCATCGGATTTCTGCTATCATTACCCTTTTTCCAACGCATGCGTCACTTGCCTCAGTGAAAATCAGGCGCGGGAAAAAGTGAATTATTTGAACGCGAATTTGGCGGATAACGGGGTAAAGGCATTTCAATATTCCATGAAAATCGATTGGGAGTTGAGGACGGTAAAAATCATCACCCTCAACCTTCCTTATGCCGTCGAAAACACAAATGTCCTTTCGTTCAATCTCTGCGAGAGTTCGCCGATGGAAATGTGCGACGTTCCCACCCGTAAAAGATTTCCGAATGCTCCCGAAGCGTCCTCATCTCAGCTCGATAATTTGATTATTTTTTCCTCTTTACACGTCACCCAAGCGGAAAAAACCATCGCCCTGTGCAAGACGCAGGATAATTGTGGCGCCGAACTCACGACTCTATCAAACGGATCTTGGGGTCTTTCGATGAAAGTGGAGACAAAGCAAGCTCTGTGCGAGCCCTTCTATCATGGATCGATTTTAGAACGCATCGGATCGACGGATCCCAACGATAATCTTGTGGGCTGCCTCATCGAAATGCCCGTCTGCCGCCTGCCCGAAGAACCCACAAAAAATCTTGATGCGGTGTCGCCCGTCCCTGAATCTGTAAAACCCGTCGAAAATGAACGCTCCATGAAGCCTCAAAAAAGCACGGACGTGCCTTTAATTATTACCGGCACCTTCCGATTCCATAATCTAAAGGCCTTAAAATCATAAAGATCTCTATCTGAGGGAGGGCTAATGCAACGTGGGAAGCTTAAGTTCCGACTCGAAGCTCTTGACGCTTAAAGCCGCGGCGACTTTCTGGGCGATCGCCCGGAAACGCTTAGCCTGGGCCGACTGGGGGTCCTTGACGACGATGGGAGCCCCGGCGTCTCCGGCGACCCGTGTTTCCAACTCCAACGGCAACTCTCCTAAAAGGGTCAGATTCATCTTTTCGTAGCGTTTCGCGTCGCTCTTGCCCAAAGCCCCGCCGAAAATCTGGGTCACCTGATGGCAGTGGGGGCAATCGAAGCCGCTCATGTTCTCGACGATGCCCAGGATCGGCACTTGGGTCATGTTGAACATCTTCACCGCGCGCGCCACGTCGGCCATCGCCACGTCCTGCGGCGTGCCCACGACCACGGCGCCGGATACGGGGATCAATTGGGCCAAGGTCAACTGCACATCGCCGGTGCCCGGAGGCAGGTCCAGCACGAGGTAATCGAGCTCTCCCCAATTCACCTGCTCTAGAAATTGCTGCAGCATCTTGGCCAGCATCGGCCCGCGCCAAACCACGGCTTCCTGGGCTGCGATCAAAAACCCCATCGACATGAGGGGCATGTCGAAACGCACCACGGGAACGATGCGGTTCTGTTCGTTCACCTTGGGTTTCTCGCCTTCCGGCACGCCGAACATGATGCCCATCGACGGCCCATAGATATCCGCATCGAGAAGACCGACGCGGGCGCCTTCCTGCTGCAAGGCCAAGGCGAGGTTCGCGGCCACTGTGGACTTACCCACCCCGCCCTTCCCGCTGCCGACCGCGATCACGTTCTTCACGCCCGGCAAACGGTTCGTGTCGGACATCGGCCGCGTCGACTTCACGTCGGCGTCGAAATTCACCTTGATCTCGCCGACATGGGGAATGTTTCCGCGAATGGCGAGACGGATGTCGTCGGTGATACGGTCCTTGAGGGGACAAGCGGGCGTCGTGAGGACGACATCCAAGATGACGTTGTTTCCCTCGAGCTTGATCTCTTTCAACATGCCTAAGGTCACCAGGTCCTTCCCCAACTCAGGGTCCTTGACTGTTCTCATGATGGCGACGATTTCTTCTTTCGTGATTTCTTTCATAGTTTTTCCTTAAAGGATGGGCTCTAAGAAAGCTCCGAGGGTAGGTCAAGGCGGAGTTTGGAACGAGGGGACTGACGGGCGAGTGATTTAATGGTGGCCATAAAATATAGAAGATCGACGATAACGGATCTCTCCTTAAGGGAATCGACGACAGACGTCTTCTTCCATCACTAAATGCATGTCGTTTGGAACACCATCCCAAGCTATAACGGCAGGGTCGGCCGAAGGAATGGTGGCATTCACGACATAAAGAGTTCCATTGATAATAGCCATCGCAGAAATACCTTGGAGAATCAGGCATCTTGTATCTAAAAAAATCGTGTTCCATACGGGATTTGGGAAACTAATATTCTGACCAGGATGCAGCCCTCCCACTCTACCCAGCTCTATCGTCGGGGACGTCGTGGGGCCAGGACGAGTTAAATCCAAATAATCCACCGCACTTGAATTAACTCGGTAGAAACCCATCAGGGCGGCTGATCCAGAGGGATTAAGACCATAAGACTCCCTTTGATCGCTGGGAATTCTGGTCGGATCTACAACCACAAAAATAGTATCATTGGCTTCCGTAAAATCACCCATATAAGTGGTTGGGACCCTTTGAGTCCCCGCTCCATAAGGGGCACTCGAAAGAAATCCGGGAATGAAGGGTGAACGCTCCTCAATGCTGTATATGCAGCTTCGTGACGTCCTGCGTAAGGATCTCGCTTCATGACTAACCTTGCAAGCGTGCGACACTGGGGGCCATAGGAAGCGACGCATCGGCTTTCCGCATCGTAGCGATCCGGAGAGACATCCTCGGCTGATGCATCGGATGAGACGGCTATTTCTGTAACAGCGCCATCTCCTGAAGCCGAGGGCTCCGATAAACCCGTTTTGGATCCACAAGCGGAAACCAAAACGGCTGACAAAACGGTTTTAGTGAAACGCGGAAAATTGACGGACAGGGTCATAAATAACCTCCTGTTTATGATTTATGTTTCGTCAAAAAGTAGGGATAGTTGCGGAATTTTTAAGGGAAATTTCGAGTAACTGCCCTTTCTCCAAGAGATATCTTGACGGGATATTTCAATATGACCATAATGGTCATAATAAGGAGCTCCCATGACCCAAGCCGCCGTTTCGGAAATCAAGGCTTCTCTGAGCGAATATCTCGCTAAAGTTAAGCGAGGGAACGAAATCGTAATTACGGACCGGGGGCATCCGATCGCCGTGATCGTACCCTTCCATAGGGGCTCCGGCTCCGTCAGTGACCGAGAGAAACTGGCCCGCGACGGCATCTTGGAAATGGGGAAGACGGGAAAAGCCCCGTCAAAGTTCCTAAAACCCTCTTCCGTCAAGGATCCTCGCGGCCTTGCTCTCAAAGCATTGTTGGAAGAACGGGAGGAAGACCGGTGAAATACTGGGACGCGTCGGCGCTGATTCCCCTATTCGTTTCGGAAACTAAGACCCCCTCGATCCAATCCATCCTCAAGGAAGACCCCGAAATCATCACCTGGTGGTCCACCCCCGTCGAATGCCTTTCGGCGCTTTGGAGGCTCCACCGCATGAAAGCCTTCGACGACTCGCGACTACGGGAAGCCAGGAAACTTTGCGACGAACTGATGACGGCGATCGACTTCGTGACCCCTTCCCGGCCCGTACGCGAGCGCGCCCAACGCCTCTTGGGATTGCACGTCCTCAGGGCCAGCGACGCCTTGCAGCTCGCCGCCGCCCTCCGCTGGTCGCAGGACCAAACCAAAGGCCTATCCTTCGTCTGTCTGGACGAGAAGCTCCGCTCCGCGGCGGAAAAAGAAGGCTTTGAGGTTTTACCTTAAGAATAACTGACGGTCACGTCGGGCCCGAAGTCCATGTTGCGCTTCTTGGCCTCGTTGATCCACTTTTGGTTCTCGCAGCAGACGATCTGCATGTCGGGACGCTTCAAGGAAAGGCTCGTGATGAAGAGCCTCAAGAGGGCGCGCCAGCCCATGAAGTCCTTCGCCATATCGCCGAAGGAGAGGATGATCTCGGAGGCCTTGAGCCTCACGATTTTATCGACAATCTGGTTCCAACCGTCCTCGAACTTCTTTTCGTCCAAGTCCTTCAATTTTCCCAAACCAAACACGAGGATGTCGCGCGTCGAAAGGCGGCCTTGCGACGGCATGATGAGGGATTCGGCGAAACTGCCGGAGATGTGGCCCTTGAGGATCAAGTCCGAAAGGCGGCCGTTGGTTCTCCAGTCGATCAAACCACTGGGGCCTTTGAGCGGCCTCGCGTCCTCGAAGAACGTCGCCAAGGTGACGGCGCCGGGCACCTCGTCGATCGGAAGCGCGGAAAGCACCAGCTGGATCACTTCCGGACCTCCTTCGCCACATGGTCCAAGATCCCGTTCACGAAAGCACTCGACTCGGCCGTGCCGAATTTCTTCGAGATCTCCACCGCCTCGTCCAAAATCGCGTTCGCAGGCACAGCGTGTTGGTACAAGAGCTCGTAGGCTCCCAAGCGCAGGATGTTCCGGTCGACGACGGCCATGCGCGCCAATTTCCAATGATGCGCGTGCTTTTCGATCATATGGTCGATTTCTTTGATGTTACGATGGACGCCCTCGACCAATTCGGTGGCGTATTCCTTCGTGTCGTCCGAAATCTCCGAGTCATGATCGTTCTTGGGATCCTTCTTCCAGAAAAGGCTGAGGATAGCCCGAGGCTCGGCCTGCTTCATTTCCATTTCGTATAAGAGTTGAAGCCCGATTTCGCGGGCCAGCCTGCGCGTTCCCATTTATTTCCTCAAGTTGTTATGACTCAGGGGGAGATACCGCTCTCCCCCTGAAACCCCCATCTGAAAATCATGATGACGATCGCTCACTCCGTTTATCCGGACGGGATGGACCCGATCCGGATAATACTCATTCGCTATTCGTGATAACCTAACATCCCCTGAAATCCTTCGAGATCCTCACCATCTCGATCGCGGTCAGGGCGGCTTCCTCGCCTTTATGGCCGTGGCGGCCGCCGACCCGTTCGAGAGCCTGCTCGTTGGTCTCCGTTGTTAACACACCGAAGACGATCGGTAAATCCATCTTTAGGCTCACATCCAAAATTCCCCGCGTGATGCCGTCGCACACGTAATCGTAATGGGACGTATCGCCGCGGATGACGCACGCAAGCGAAATCAACGCGTCGTATTTCTTCGTCTTGGCCATTTTTTGGGCCGCGAGCGGCACCTCGAAGGCCCCGGGCACCCATACGATATCGATTTTCCTCGCGGATTTCGCCTTGAGGATTTTTTCGGCGCCTTCCAAAAGTTTGGAGGTAATGTGATGGTTGAAGCGGGCGACGACGAGGCCAAAACGCATTCCCTTCGCCGAAATATCCCCGACCACTCCCGAAGTGCCTAAAGCCGTGCTCATATATTCTTCAACAGATGGCCCATCTTGTCGCGTTTGGTCTGGAGGTAGCGGATATTGTCCTCGTTCGGGGCGATCTCGATGGGCACTCGTTCTTCGATCGCCAATCCATAGCCTTCGAGGCCCACGACTTTCCGTGGGTTGTTCGTCATCAAGCGGATTTTCCGCACGCCGAGGGTCGCCAAGATTTGGGCTCCGATCCCGTAGTCCCTCAAATCGGGCTTGAAGCCTAATTTCTCGTTGGCTTCCACCGTATCCAAGCCCTGGTCTTGAAGAGCGTAGGCCTTGATCTTATTTAAAAGCCCGATGCCGCGTCCTTCTTGGCGTATGTAAAGAAGAACCCCCGTGCCTTCCTTCCCGATCATCTTGAGGGCCGCCTGCAACTGCGGACCGCAATCGCACCGTTTCGATCCGAACGTATCCCCCGTCAGACATTCGGAATGCACCCGCACGAGACAGGGTTTTTCCGGATCGACGTCCCCCATCACCAAAGCAAGATGGGAAGCATCGTCGACGTCGTTTTCGAAAATATTGATCTTAAAAGCCCCGCCGAACTCGCTCGGCAACGAGGCCTCCGCGACCTTGCGCACCAACTTCTCGTGCTGCATCCGGTAGCTGATCAAATCGGCGATGGTGACGATGCAGAGCTTATGTTCCCGAGCGAACTTCTCCAAGTCCGGCATACGGGCCATCGTCCCGTCGTCGTTCATGATCTCACAGATCACGCCGGCCGGCTTCAGGCCCGCCAAACGCGCCAAATCCACGGACCCCTCGGTCTGGCCGCTGCGCACGAGAACACCGCCTTTGCGGGCTCTTAAGGGAAAAATATGTCCGGGTCGGTTGAAGTCTCCGGGACGGACGTTGTCCTCGATCGCCTTTAAAATGGTGATCGCGCGGTCGGCGGCCGAGATGCCGGTCGTCGTCCCGTCCTTCGCGTCGATGGAAATCGTGAAAGGGGTCCCGAAAGACGACGTATTGTCCGTGACCATCAAGGGTAACCCTAACTGCTCGCAGCGTTCCGGCGTTACAGAAAGACAGACGAGGCCCCGGCCGTATTTCGCCATGAAGTTGATGGCTTCGGGCGTCACCGCTTCGGCCGCCATGGCCAGATCGCCTTCGTTTTCGCGGTCTTCGTCGTCAACCAAGACGATCATCTTACCCGCCTTGATTTCAGCGATGGCTTTTTCGACCCTCTCCTTAAAACCTTCCGAGGGGACGAGCTGCATGATTTTTTTCTTCTTATCGGACATAAAAAGGGGACCTTCTGGTTTGGGGCATCAGCCTCTGGATGTACTTGCCGATGATGTCAACTTCCAAGTTCACCGGGTCTCCGGGCTGCTTCATGTGGAGATTCGTGGCTTTCCACGTGTGAGGGATCACCACGAGCCGGAACGACGTTTTCGTTAAGGAATTCACCGTCATACTGATCCCGTCCACCGCTACCGACCCCTTTGGAATCATCAAACCTTGAAAGCGCTGCGGATAGGAAATGGTCACTTCCCAATTGGCTCCGACACGTTTGAGGGAACGGATCTTACCCAGGCCGTCCACATGCCCCAACACCAAGTGCCCACCCAACCGGTCTTGCAAACTCAAAGGCCGCTCGAGGTTCACCAGCATCCCTTTCGCAGCTTTTTTCAGGCTCGTGACATTGAGGGTTTCATGGGAAAGATCGGCGAAGAAAGTCGTTCCTTTCCGACGGATAACGGTAAGGCAACAGCCGTTAACCGCGATACTGTCCCCGACTTTCGTTTTTTGAAGGGGAAATTGGGCTTGGATGCCCAAACACAACCCCTGATCCAAAGGGGCGACCGAGCGGATCACCCCCAAACCTTCGATAATTCCGGTAAACATAGAGGGGCAAATCTTTAGGAATTAATGGGCCGGATGACAAGCACAATGAAAGCCGGCGGAATGGCCTTAGCGCCCTAAAATGAGGTTCGTCCGGTTCGTGCCTGCGTCCACTTGGAGGACTTGCGGGTTCGCCGAGTTCGGGTAGGCGAATGTCAGATCCCCAGGACCGATTTGCCGATCTCCATCCACATCGACTATCGCCTTAAGGTAATAACGCCCCGGTTGAACCCCCATGAGGAAACGGTAATCCGCCTGGTAATCCGTCGTCGTATAATAAAGTTCCACATCGGGATTGTCGGCATCTACGAGCGAAATGATCATGGTCCCGATATCTTGGGTACTCCCACGGTCGGCCGAACCCGTCAGGTTTTCAATGGCCCGACGGAGGTTTTCGATGCTGTCCCCGCTTGTTTGGGTGGAAGACACGCGCATAGAGACGTTGATGGTTTGCGAGCCGGTCGAAGAGTTCACGAGGATGGTTCCGGCATAGCTCCCGTCGGCTAGACCCGTACGCGTGACTTGGACGTTGATACGAGCCGGCGAGAGAGCCGAACTCACGGAAGCTCGCAGCCAATTCCCTCCCGTGGCGGTGGAAGGGGTGGCGGTGATGTTGGTCAAAGCCGTTCCATTGCCGCCGATCGCCAAGACGGTGGCGTCGTTCCCCGCCGGACCAAAAACGAGCTGAGAAGCGGAAACGCTCAGATGGGGCGTCCCCGAAGCGACGTCTCCTTTGGCCCGCACCAAAGCGTCGACGGGATTAATAAATCCAAAACCGAAATGCGCATCCCAAGGACGGGCGCCTCCGTTCAAGACGTTCGCCGTGGTCGTCGTCGTGTTCAAAGGAATCGCCGTGCTCTCCAGCATCGCGATGATTTGATCGGCCGTGGGCCGGGCCGTCCCGGGAGCGATGGACATCATCATGGCAGCGAGACCGGTGACATGCGGCGTCGCTTGAGAAGTCCCCGGCATCTCTTTATACCCCGAGGACCCATCGGGATCATCCAATCGAGTCAAACTCCAAACACCGTCACTCCTACTACCTCCAGGCGCCACGAGAAAATGTGGTTGGACGACCTGCGATGTATAATTGGAATAATCGGCCGCAAACGTGAGATTTGGGTAGACTGCTCCGACGGCCAAGACATTCGCCGAATCCGCGGCGGGAAAAAATTTGCACGTCTCTTGGGCCTGCGTCGTGGGATTTAAACAAGTTTCCGAAAGGCTCTTCGCTTGATTACCCGCCGCAGCGATGACCAACACGCCCTCGCGCTTCGCTTGAGCGATCGCATCCCCGAGGACGCTGTTGTAGGTCCCTAAGGTCATAAACGCACCGAGACTGAGGTTGATGATATCCGCCTTAGGGCGGGACGCGTATGAGGGATTCGTGGCGGCGTTACAGGTGCCGTAGGTGTATTCCATCGAAGTATCATTACGCCGCGCCGTAAAAGGGCAATCCCCCATATTCGGGAGGATTTTAGCGGCATACTTGATCGCTTCCGCGACGTCGAAGAGGGTCCCATCCCCGCAACGACCCATGGCCCGCAAAGGCAAGACCTTAATGCTCGACATTGGGCCCGCCATACCCACCATGCCTCCATTGTCCAAACCCGAGGCAATTAAGCCGGCCACGTGCGTTCCATGAAAATCGGAAAATCCAGGATCAGTGGGGTCCGTATCCGGACCGGCCGTCGGATCCAAATCCAAGTCTTGCCACGTACGATCTCCCCTACCTTCGACGCCGCATGTGGTGACGTTCGAATAATGCTGGTCGTCGACGAAGTCATAATTATACGGCGCTCCTAAAAGGCGCACACCCAAATCCGCGGGACGCGGGGTCGTCACAATGCCCGTGTCGATCACCGCGACCGTTACGTCGCGTACGGCCAGGCTTGCGCCCGTCGTTGTGACCGTCTGTTTCCAGGCATCGATCATGTTGAGAAGACGCATATTCCATTGAGTCGCAAACCCCGTATCCGTGGGCCTGTCGATCGACTGCGTGTGCAGGATCACATTGGGCGTCACGGAAAGCACGTCGGGGTCGCTTTCCAATTCTTGGATGCTCCGTATAATGCCTTGGTTGACGGCCTGACTCGCTTCTTCTTGATGGTCCACTTGAGCGACCAAGCTGGATACGGATCCCACTTCTCTGAGGGCCGCTGGAGGCGTTTCAGGTTGGATAATAATGCGCTTGAGGCTTCCATCCCGCATTTTAACGATCACGTCCGGAGGCGGAGGATTTAGAGTCTCCGCAACCCCTTCATCCGGCGCTCCTTCCGACAAGCTGAGAGCTCCGACACCGACCGAACTATCCGCCAACACGTCGTTCACGCGCACTTGACCGCCAATCGTCGCCGCGCCATTCGCACTTGCGGCCGAAACCTTCATGTAGACATCCGAGCCCAAACTCATGCGGGTCTTTTCTAGATTTAACCAAGTGAGAATCGCCTGGAAGTTATTTAAACTGTCAAAATTAAAGGCGATATTGTTGTTGGACCTTAACGCATAAGTCCCTTCCGAAATCACCGCGGCGGTTCCTACAACAGGAACCGACATGACCCCCGTCTGCCGTACGCCTTCTTCATTCATGTTAAAACCAATCACGATACGCCCGCCGGAATTGGTCAAACGCTCCGCCACCCATTGTCCCTGCAGAGAAAGATCCAATGCCGTTGGCGTTGCAACCTTGCTCCCGCAGCCTACGGAACCTCCTAAGGTCAAAAAAAAGAAAGAGCCCAAAGCGGCTAAAAAAAGGGAGAAAATGGGTAGACGTTTCATAGTAAGGGCTAATTAAGCAAAGAGCATGCCACCTGGACCTTTTTTAATAACATTCAAACATTTGAAACTATTAAGTATTTTTAGTTACTCGCGGCAAATGGCGCAGAGAGTGTGGATCAAAATGATAAAAACGAGGCCGACAGACTCCAACCTGTCATAAGCAATCAGTGTGGGCTCGGCCCTACCTCTTTCTTTACTAAAGCAACTTTTCACGCAAACAAACGATAAGAAATAACCTCTAATATAGAGGATAGGGTCGGGCGAACTTTATGAATAAGGAGTTTTATGACAGCCTATCTCTCGAGAACCCTCATAGGTTTTGAACGTATCACATCTTATACTCCAGACTTCTATTATCGTCCTCAAGCTCTCGATAGGAAGGTTGTGGAAAAACCCTCAGATTGGTTTTCTCCACAAGCTTCTGTCGCATCCCATGCTTTACCACATGCGACTTATGCGTCTTTGACCGGAAGCTTGAAGACTGATGTCGGACACTGGCAGTTATCTCCCGGGGTTCCAATCACTATGACCCAGAAAATCATAGCGGCGAATGATAATGATAGGGCGCCTTCGGCAGACGCGCTTCACACTCATTTGATCATGAGATGCCTCACATTGCTGGCATCTTTCATTCTCCCCCGCCTGGGGAAACAAGCTAGCCCGGCGGGTTTATTCCACATCGTCTACGTCTTATTTTTAAGTCTTCTCGCTACTCATACCCAAAGCGTCGCGGCTTCCAAAGATCCCGCTGATCCTAAAACCGATTTATTGGAAAAAGACTTGAAGACCGCCAAGAGTTTGGTGGAAACCCATCGTTTATTCGATAACATTAAGGCAGAAGCCGTCATCAATTCCAATCCAAAAAGTCCGCTTTATGCGGCATATTATCTTTTATTAGTTTTCTTAGAAAATGACGCTGCAATCGGTAAATTAATAATGGCAGGACCACATCCGGAAAAGTACCTCGCGGATTTAGCACATTCAGCTAAAAAGAATCCTCAAGCGTGGACTTTAGTAGAATGGCTCGCCCAGAACATCACACATGACCCACAAATTTTCGATGAGTTTGCAGAAGGGCGTCTACCTTTTAACACGTCTGTCCAATGGGCAATACATATGGCTTGCTGCTCTACGTGTGACACTCTTTCGCTCATGTTAAATTTAACGCAAAGGCGGGTCGCATTGGAGACAAGAGATTTTGTAGCGGCATTAGGGCAGGATGATAATGACGACCCGCCTCCCACCGAAAGGGCTTAGTAAGTTACTTATCTTAAATGGACTTACAACAGGCCTTCAATCATGACATCACAGCCTAGAGCCCGGACCTCGACTTCCTTTAATTGGAGGCGTTGACTTAACTTGCGAATTGAGAGCGGTTGAAGAGCCGAAACCTGGCCGTCTCCGAGATAAGAGGGGGAGATAAAATGAACGACGCGATCCACGAGCCTTTGCTTGAGAAAAGCCGTCGCCACCGTCGGACCGCCCTCCACCAAGACCGAAAGGATCCCGCGGCTCGCCAATTGTTTCAAGAGATCCGGCAGATCCACGCGGCCCTTCTTATCGGAACGGCAGGAAAGGATCTCGAAGGAGACGCGCGAGAATTTCTTCTCGAAATCCTTCACCTTGCGGTCTTGCGCGCCCAAGGTCGTGGCGATCCAGGTGGGCGATTCGGAGAGCTGCCGCAACACCTGCGCTTTCGTCGAAATACGCAAACCGCTGTCTAAAACCACGCGGATCGGGTCCTTTCCCCCCTCTTGTCGGGAAAGACGCGTCGTAAGCCGGGGATCGTCCTTTTCGATCGTCCCGAGGCCCACCAAAACGGCGTCGTTCTGGTCACGAAGCACGTGGCCCATGCGACGGGACTCCTCATTGGTGATCCATTGCGATTCCCCGTGGGCCAAGGCGATTTTACCATCCAAGGTCGATGCTATTTTGAGGGTGACGTAGGGCATTTTCCGGGAACGGTGCTTGACGTAGGCCTCATTGAGATCTTGGCATTCCGCTTCCAGGACTCCGGTCCGCACACGCAGTCCTTGCTTCTTCAGCAAGCGAATGCCCCGGCCCGAGACCTTTTCGTCCGGGTCCTTCATGCCGACGACGATATCACGAATACCGGAGCTTAAGATAGCTTCGACGCACGGGGGGGTCCGGCCCTGATGGCAACACGGCTCGAGCGTCACATAAAGAACGGCCCCTTTTAAGGACGCCGATTGACTCGCTTGGGCCTCGCGGATCGCTTCCACCTCCGCGTGGGGCATGCCGGCTTTTCGGTGGAATCCCTTACCAATCACCCGGCCGTTTTTTACAATCAAGGCCCCCACCATGGGATTGGGCGACGTCTTCCCGTAGGCGAGCCGGGCCAAATCCAAGGCCATCCCCATGAAGCCGTTATCCCGATCGTCGTTTCTCGTTCCGTTCGCCATTTTGAACCGCGCTCATGTCGGGAAACACCGCGGGTTTCAATGTTTAAATTGACTTAAGGCGCGGAATCCTCCTAATTTCGCGGGTCCTATGTATATCAGCATCCTCAAGTCCAAGATCCACCGCGCCCGCGTCACGCACGCGGATCTCCATTACGAGGGGAGTTGCTCCCTGGATACGGATTTGATCCAAGCTGCCGGCTTGACCGTCCACGAGCACATCCACGTGTGGAACATCACACGCGGTTCGCGTCTAGAGACTTACGTCATCCCGGCCCCTGCGGGTTCGGGCATCGTCCAGATGAACGGCGCCGCCGCCCATCATACGAAAAAGGGCGACTTAGTCATCATCACCAGCTTCGGCCATGTGCCGACCGCGGAGATTAAGAAGCACAAGCCGAAAATCGTTTTCGTCGACAAGAAAAACAAAATCACCCGCACCACGAATAAGAGTGGGACGCCGGGAGAGAAATTACCCATTCGCTAACCCATCAGCCAATTAATCAGAAGGAGATCTTATGGCGACCGTTTATTATGATAAAGACGCTTCGTTCGAACCGCTTAAAGGAAAGAAAATCGTTATTTTCGGTTTTGGATCGCAAGGGCACGCTCATGCGTTGAACTTAAAGGACAGCGGGTTGGACGTTTCCGTCTGCTTGAAACCCGGTAGCGCCGCGATCGCTCGGGCCAATGCCGGCGGGCTCAACGTCATCACGGATCCGGACTTGGCCGCCAAGGAAGCGGACGTCGTCATGATCGTGATCCCGGACGAGAGCCAGAAGAAGTTATGGGACGATCATCTTTCCAAAAACTTGAAGCCTGGCGCCGCCATTTTCTTCGCCCATGGATTCAACATCCATTTCAAGCGCATCGTTCCCCGGCCGGATCTTGACGTCCTCCTGATCGCCCCCAAAGGCCCCGGACACTTGGTGCGTTCCCAGTACCAACAAGGATTCGGCGTCCCCTGCCTGATCGCGGTCCAACAGAACGCCTCGGGCAAGGCCCAGGGCATCGGTCTCGCTTACGCCAAAGGCATCGGCGGCACGCGCGGCGGCGTCATCGAGACGACCTTCAAGGAAGAGACGGAAACGGACCTCTTCGGCGAACAAGCCGTGCTGTGCGGAGGCGTCTCGGCCCTCATCAAAGCGGGCTTCGAGACTCTGGTGAAAGCCGGCTACCAACCCGAAGTCGCGTACTTCGAATGCCTCCACGAAGTGAAATTGATCGTGGATTTGATCTTCAACGGCGGCTTGGCGAATATGCGTTATTCCATTTCGGACACCGCCGAATACGGCGACTACAGCCGCGGTCCCCGCATCATCACCGACGCGACGAAGAAGGAAATGGAAAAAATCCTGGGAGAGATCCAATCCGGGGCTTTCGCGAAGGAATACATCCAGGAATGCGAGTCCGGGAAGCCCAACATGGCCCGGTTCCGTAAGGAAGACGCCGAGAGTTCCTTGGAGAAAGTCGGAAGCAACCTCCGCTCGATGATGCCATGGCTTGGGGAATCCGTTTTGAAGAAAGAGCAGAACACGGCTCATACCGTCCAACAAACCATCCAAAAACCCGAGCTAACCAAAAAATAACTGGGACCGTAGTTTTTTCATGAGTGGCTGCGTGCGGTAAATGTCTATGTCCGATAACTCTTCGAAACCACGCCTTCGATTCGCCCCTTCACCGACCGGTCATCTTCACATCGGAGGGGCCCGTACCGCCCTTTTCAACTGGCTTTACGCCCGGCAGACCGGCGGAACCTTCGTCTTGAGGATCGAAGACACGGACCGCGAACGCTCCACCGACGAATACGTCCACTCGATCATGGAGGGGATGGAATGGCTCCGTTTGGATTGGAACGAAGGGCCGTTCCATCAAGTGGACCGCATGGATCTCTATAAGAGTTACGTCGAAAAGCTCTTGAACGAAGGCAAGGCCTACAAGTGCTTCTGCACCGCCGAGGAAATCGACGCCCGCAAAAAAGCCATGTTGGCGGCCGGCCAAAAGCCGAAATACGACGGCCTCTGCCGAAACGCGGACCAAAACCAACAAAAGCCCTTTTGCATCCGCTTCCTCTCCAAATCGGAAGGCACGACCGTCGTCCGGGACTTGATCAAGGGCGAGGTGAGTTTCGCGAACGCCGAAATGGACGACCTCGTCATCCAACGCACGGACGGGACGCCCACGTACAATTTCTGCGTGGTCATCGACGATGCCTTGATGCGCATCACACACATCATCCGCGGCGACGACCACCTCAACAATACGCCCCGGCAGATCCTGCTTTACGAAGCGATGGGATTCACGCCCGCGCAGTTCGGCCACTTACCCATGATCCTAGGGGCGGATAAGACACGCCTCTCGAAACGACACGGAGCGACCTCCGTCTTGGCTTACCGGGAAATGGGATTCCTGCCCGACGCCCTCGTGAATTTCCTCGCCCGCATCGGGTGGTCTTACGGGGATCAAGAGATCTTCAGCCGCGACGAACTCATCGAGAAGTTTTCTTTTGAAAACGTCGGGACTTCGGGAGGCGTCTTCAATCAAGAAAA
Organism: uncultured Pseudomonadota bacterium; assembly: GCA_964555055.1. GTDB lineage: Bacteria > UBA10199 > UBA10199 > JACPAL01. Next base: position 51,782 of record CAZKQW010000005.1, read on the forward strand.
GCTCCTCTGGCTCAACGCCCATTATCTTAAGAATTTGGACAACAAAACCCTCCAAGTAATGGCTACGCCTTTTCTGGAAAAAGACGGATTCGCCCTGACGCCCGACGTTCCCTTGGAAAAAGCCATCGATCTTTCCAAGGAACGATCGCGCACCCTTTTGGAGCTCGCGGAGTCCTTGAAATTTTACCTCCATAAAACCGTCACGATCGACCCGGCGTTGAGGGAGAAATTCCTGACGCCTCTGGCCCTCGAACTCTTGAGGGAGCTCAGCCATCAGTTGGCCTCGCAGGAGGACTTCGGCGATGCCGCCTTAAAGGCGAAGGTCGACGGCTGGATCACGGGGAAAGGGTTGAAGCTGAAGGACGTCGCCCAACCCCTGCGCGTAGCTCTGACCGGATCCACGGTCTCTCCAGGCATCTTCGAACTCATGGCCGTGTTGGGGAAAGAAAAAGTCATCCAAAGGCTGCAAAACGTTGCCGAACCCATGAAATAACCCATGAGAAAGATCCTCTCCTGCATCGTCTCGGTGGCGCTCTTATCCGGACACGCCGCTTGGGCGGATTCTGCACCCGCACCGTCGCGCTACGAGGAAAAAGCCAACGCTTGGGACACGCGTTCCGAAAAAGCCGAGCGGTGGACATTCCACGATCTCCCCCATCATATCCATGAAGATTTAAAATACGGTTTTTTCAGCCCGTATCATTTCCTGGGATTGACGTTGGCGATACCCGCCATCGCGGCGATTTACGAACACGATCAGGCCATCCAAGACCGGTTTGTTCCGCGACGCCCCTTCGGAAAAACCTTCGACGACGTCATGAATATCGGCACGCACCCGGCGGTTTTGGGGGGAGCCACGCTTTTGACCTTAGGCATTTCCGAACTCGCCCATTGGGAAAAGACCGCCGTGACCTCCGGAACCATGCTAGAGGCTTTGGCCTTATCGGAAGCTCTCACGATGGCTTTGAAATATACCGTCGGCCGGACGCGACCGGATGGGTCGTCGCATTCTTTTCCTTCGGCGCACGCGACGGGAGCCTTTGCTCTCGCCAGCGTCGCTCAAGTGCATTACGGACCCTGGGCGGGGATTCCCGCTTACGCCTTGGCCACTCTCTCGGGCTTGAGCCGCATCGACGCCAACAAGCACTTCGCGTCCGATGTCGCGACCGGCGCTCTGGTCGGCACGCTGATCGGCCTAGGCACGGCGAAATACCATAAGAAAATCTTCTCGAAGGTTTTCCTGCTCCCGGCTTACGATCCCGAGAGCGAAGAGACGGGTTTTAAAATCATAAGCCCTTTTTAAAATGCCCTCGCCTTTCCACAAGGAAATCATCCGCAAATCGATCCACACGGCCGGCGTCCTTTTTCTACCCCTTCTTTTCCAGGACCGGTCCGTTTTCATCGGGCTTTTCGCCTTTTTCTTGGTGGTCTATTTTTTAGCCGAATTTTTAAACCATAAAAAGATTGAAGTTCCCTTTTTGACTTCGGTCATCCGGGTTTCCAAACGCCATCATGAAAGCGAGCGCTGGGCGCGCGGGCCGGTCTTTCTTTCGCTCTCATGCATCCTCACGCCGATCCTTTTCCCGGCTCAAGTCGCGTGCCTGGGATTGATGCAGGTGTTCGTCTCGGATTCGGCGGCGGCTATCGTTGGTATGAAATGGGGCATGAAGTGGGGCATGAAACGGGGACGACTGAGGATTCCCTTTGCGCCCGAAAAAAGTTGGGAAGGTACGGCGGCGTACTTCGCCACTGCTTTTTTCCTATCTCTTTTGTGGTCTTCGCCTTTAGAGGCCTTGGCCTTAGCTACGGCGGGAAGTTTTTTAGAGATGGTATCCGGAAAAGATTGGGATAATGTGACGATACCCCTGGGCATCGCGTCCCTGGCTTCGTGGATTCTCTAGGAACAGGGAGGGCTTTATTTCCCCATTTCCTCTTTCATTTTTTCGATCACTTTGGCCGTGAACTCCGTGCACGAGAGTTTACCGCCCAAGTCGACGGTGCACTCGTGTTCCGCGATAAGGGAGCGGATGGCCAAACGCAGGGGATGGCCCAAGTCGTAATGGTCGATATGGTTCAAAAGCATACTGAGGGCCAAAAGCGCCGCCGCCGGATTGACCTTGTTTTGTCCGGCGATGTCGGGAGCCGTGCCGCCGGCCGGATCGAACATCGCCATCGTCGGCCGTAGTTGAGCGTCGAAGGCGATGCTGGCGCTGGCGCCCGTCCCCAAGCTACCCACAAGGCCGCAGGCCATATCCGAGAGGAAGTCACCGTATTCATTCAGGCAGACGACGACTTGGTATTTATTGGGCTTCAAGATCATCTTCGCTAAAAGAGCGTCGAATAGCTCCACCTGATGGGGAATATCGGCGTACTTCTTCGCCACTTGCTTGACGCAATCCTCGAAAAGCCCGTCTGTGACCCTCTGGATCGTGTATTTGGAGGCGGAGGTGACGGTTTTGTTGAATTTTTTCGCCAATAAGAACGCGTATTCCGCCGCCTCTAAGCAAGGACCTCTTTCGACGATCCGCAACGACACGGCCACGTCCTTGCTCACCATCTCGCCGCCGTGCTCGTACGTCCCGCCCGTGGCGACGCGGATGATGTGCAGCTCGATGTTCTCCTTAAAGTTAGAATTGATGCCGGGGATGGAAATCACCGGACGGTGGATGACGGAAAAATTGCAGAGGTTCCGGAGCTTGGCGTTGGGACTTTCTCCCTTGGTGACCGTCGGGTATTTGAAGGCGAGCTTCGTCTTGTTCATGGAAGCCATGGCCTGGTCGTAAACGGCGGGGCCTACCTTTTGGCGGTTTTCGTAGGATAAATCGACGGGATCGAATTCCAGCTGAATGGGCAGCGCCGCCGCCACGTCATGGACCGACTTCTGCAGCTCCGGCCCGATCCCATCCCCTAAAAACTCCGTAATCACGACGCTGTGATTCGATCCCATAGTTCCCCCTTTTTAAAGTCACCTATCTATTCGATGATATTTAATATCCTGCATCGGATAATACCTTATATTAAATGTACAGAGGCTGAAATGGTGAACAGAGGCCGTGGCAGCGATAAGAGCATCGGCCAACTTCAAGCCATGCGAGGAAGCGTATTTTCTAAGATAATTTCCGGCCACCCGGCCGACTTCCTTATTCATGACGATCACATCAAAATAACCGAGCACTTTCTCCGTTTTTTGCCTTTCATGGGATCTCAAACCGCGGATAATTTCAGCCTCCGTCACTGGAGTATAGGCCAATAAGACTTTCGGGTCTTGTTGAAGCTCCAAAAGCTGCTCCATGACATTGAAATTGTCCCTCAAATGCTCGATCAAAATATCCGTATCTAGGAGGATTTTTTTCATTCAAGACCGAATCTCTTCATGCGCGTGTCTTCCCGGAGAGACCGGATGTATTCTTCCGTCGAAGGAAGATCTTTCCGATCCTTCCATAGCCCTGCCGTGGCCTTCAGGGCCTCTTCAAATCCGTCTTTCTTTTTAGCCTTACCATACATCTTCTCAACGGCCTTACGGACAAGATCCGAGACCGTCGTGCCCTTCTCCTTGCTGAGGGAAACGAGCCTGGAAAAAAGGGTTTCTTCAAAATAGAGTTGGGTCCTGTGCATAGTGATGTATAGTGTACATCACCTGAAGGAAATCTGTCAAAATCAAAGAGCCCGCGGACGAATCAGCGTTGTCGATTAAAAATGCTCCATTGGAATTCTCTCGGGTGCCGGATGAGCTCCGCAAGCACAACGACACGCACGGAACGCGCCCCCGCATCCAAGAGAAGCCGTCTCGCCTCGACATAAGTCGCTCCATCCCCGATGCCATCGTCGAAGACGATGATATCCCTCCCGCGCATCCGCTCCAAATGGCCGGGATTCAAGCTGAGTGAGGCTCTCAATAAATGCAGCTTATCCAATAAAAGACGGTAATCCACGCCTCGTCCATAATCGGCTGGCCGAGGATTCCACGGAAAAACTTGAGGATAAGGAAGTAATTTACCGACTCTCTCTAAAGGAGCCTTGCCGATCATAGGAACTAATAAGACACGATCCCGCTCGAGACCGCCCTCTTTGATGGCTCGTTCCATGAAAGGCTCGAAATATTCCGCCGTTTTGGCGATGGCTTCTTCATCCCCCTCCCTAAGAGCATAATAGAGTTGGTTTAAATCATGTGGCCGCGGCGCTTCCGGCCCGTAATTTACGTAATACTTAGGATAAAGATAACCAGCAGCTACTTGGACCGTCGCGATCCTATTCTCCCGAGCCGGCTGAGCAGGATAGAGAGCGTCATGCCAAGGGCGATGGTCAATGAGCCATTCAAGCGTCGCCGGGGTCAAAAAACGATTCAAAGGATTTGCCCAGATAAGTCCCAACACGTCGCAGGGTTCATGGCCTAACATCAATCTTAGGGCAAAATGAATAGGGTCGATTCCCAAATGGTCCGCAACGACCGATGGCGGCGACATTTTAACCGACTTAACCACTTTATCGGGGGATAAAGAAAGCAAGTGGCTGATCGCCATGCCTGGCTTACGTTGTTTCTTGGTATCGTCCCCTACCGGCTTGATACGATGCGCTCATTTGCCTTAAGCGCTCTTGCATTAAAATCCGGCAAAAACCATTGTCGTATAGAAATAGTGGATCGCCCCTCAAATCATTCAAGACGATATACCTTAACAAGAAAGAATCCCATAATGCGGAATCTCCCAAAACGTCCTCGCTGAACTCTCCTTTCAACCGATCCAAAGCCAGTTCAAACAGACGGCGAATTTCAGGCCTAATTTCATCATTCGGTCTCATCCAGAAGTCTTTATTCCGGATGAAACGATCCAAATCCTCCGCATATGCCCCTAAAAAACCCGAGTCTCTTAAAGCCGGCAGAAAATACATTAGTTTCCTTTTTCGAAATGGTTCTCTCTCATCATGTCGGCTGATCTCCTTTAAAAACTCCTCTGGGCTTATTTTTTGAGGATCATTCCCTCTTCCTTCATAAAGAGGTATCAGGTAGCGTGCGGATTTCTGGACTCGTGGATCACTATCGGATTTTCTTGAAAATACCGCCCTACGATGAGGATCTCACGACGAAAAGAGTTAAGACTTTGTAGGGACGACGGAGTACGGATCGAGGCCATTGGGATGGTTGTTCACAAGGTAATCGATATCCAGAATGAACTCCTCTCGGGTGAAGCCGGCCATGTCGATTTTTTGGGTGTCCATGCGGATGGCGTCCACCGGGCAGGCTTCGACGCAGAGGCCGCAGAAGACGCAGCGGAGGAGATTGATGTTGTAGACTTCCGCCTGCTTTTCGATGTCAGGGTTCGGGTTTTCCTTGGCGACGATCTCGATGCATTCGGCGGGACAAGCGGTCGCGCACAGCATGCACGCGGTGCAACGCACCGAACCGTCCTCCTGCTTCATCAAGCGGTGCTCGGCCCGGTAGTCGGCGGGAATGGGCTTCGGCTTTTCCGGGTATTCGTAAATCGGAAGCTTACGGCGCCCCATCATGTTGCGGACCAAATGGCTGAGCGTGATGAGAAGCCCTTTAAAGGCGGAAACGACGTAAAGCCTCTCCAGCAACGTCATGGGGCGACGATTCAACGTTTTGACTTTCAGACCACCCACGCCGGGAGAATTCGCGGAAACACTCATAAAAAACGCCATGTCATGGGAGTCGACCTCTGTCAACGGGAACGCCCTCAAGAAGCCCGTCAACCCTAAACGATCATTGAACAAAAACGTTTTTCCGCGTAAGTAACAGGACACATGCCCTCTAAGCCGCTCAAGACCCTGAAGAGACAAAGTGTCGTTCTCGTCGCTGCGCCCGCAGGCCCCTTTAAAAACGACCTTTTCGACCAGGGAATCGCCAACCTCCGTAAAGTCGGATTCATCCCTAAGTACCGCTCAGACATCCGCTCCCGAGAAAAGTTCCTGGCGGGCACCGATAGTCGCCGGGCCTCTGAACTCGCACAGATGCTTCGGGATCCCGCATCCGATATTCTTCTATTCGCCCGAGGGGGTTACGGGTGTCAGAGAATCGCGGAAAAATTACCAGAGAAGATTCCAAAAAAAATTTTAATCGGCTCGAGCGATCTTACGGTGCTGCTGAACGCAGTTTGGCAAAAATACCGGCTACCTTCATTGTACGGCCCCATGGTGGCTCCGCATTTTCGGGACATGAAAAACGCGAAGCGGTTGCGGCGGGTCCTTACGGATCCCAACTATTTCTCCAACCAAAGGCTACTGGCCAAAGAAGCGTTGCACCCTGGAAAAGCCGTGGGCACGATCGTCGGGGGTTGTCTCTCGCTCGTTGTTTCCACCCTCAAGACCCCCTGGGAAATCGATACGAATGGCAGAATCCTCCTACTCGAAGACACTCAAGAGGCTCCTTATAAAGTCGATCGGATGTTGACCCAGCTGATCCAAGCGGGGAAGTTGAAGAACGTCAAAGCCGTCGTCTTGGGAACTTTTCGTCTCAAGGAAAATGGCTTTCCAAAAGAGATCCGAGATGTTGTGAAGGATCGTCTGCGCGCTTTTAAAGGGCCGGTGCTTTGGGGAGTGCCTTTTGGCCACTGTCCACGACCTCTCTACGTACCTATCGGTTTGAAAGGAATGGTCTCGGGAAAAGAGCTTAAGATAACGGAAACATTATTCTCATGAACCTTCATCATACGATCGATACGTATTTAAAGGAAGGGATGGAAAATAGGGTATTTCCCGCAGCTTCTCTCCTAGTCTCCAAGCGAGGGCAAACCGTCTACCGAAGGAACATCGGATCAAATGACGACGCGCTCTTTGATATCGCATCCCTCACGAAACCCATCGCCACCGCAAGCATCCTTCAAAAGCTCCTTGAGCAAAAGAGAGTCCGGCTCCACCAACCCATTGCGACATTTCTCGCAGGCTTCGCGACTCGAGACAAGCAGCTCATAACCTTCAAACATCTACTCGATCACACCTCTGGCTTACCCGCCTGGAAGCCTTATTTCGAAGAGCTTTTCCGGGAACAGCCGGCTATGATGGGGCATTGGGAATGCCGGCAATGGTATCTCCAAAAAATCGCCTCCGAGCCATTAGAGAGCACCGTGGGTCTTAAGCGGGTTTATAGCGATTTGGGATTTATCCTATTGGGAATCATCATAGAAAATATTTACCGCGAGAAATTAGAGAATATTTTTAAAAAGCTCGTTGCCGACCCTCTGGGTCTGAAAAACACGCTTTTCCTACGCGTGGGCAGTCCGCTGCCACTCCCTTCCGACCGTTTCCTCCCGACGGCCGGCGCGGCATCCAAATCAGGCCGGCATCGGAAGATCGCCGGGGAAGTGAATGACGACAATGCATACGCTCTGGGCGGAGTCGCCGGCCACGCCGGCCTTTTTTCCACCGTCGACGACTTAGACGTTTTCCTAAAGCATATAAGGGCCTTAAAAAGTAAACCTGAGATCGCGCTCGGCTGGGATACTCCGACGATGCCTTCCCAATCGGGACAACACTTTTCGCAGAATAGCCTGGGGCATCTGGGTTACACGGGAACTTCCTTTTGGATCGATTTAGAAAGGGATTTCCATGTGATTTTACTCACGAACCGCACGTACCCGACTCCCGACAACGAAAAAATAAAGACTTTTCGCCCCAAGCTACACGATCTGATTTACAAAACGTTGATTCTTCCTTAAAGATTCTGGCTTATGTCGAAGATCCATATGATCGCGATTTGCGGGACTGGAATGGGTTCTTTAGCGGGTTTGCTAAAGGAAAAGGGCCATGACGTTTCCGGATCAGATGACAACGTTTATCCGCCCATGAGCGATCAACTAAAATCCCAAAACATCCCGGTCAAAATCGGATTCAAAAAAGAAAATATCGAGAATCCTGACTTCGTGGTCGTCGGGAATGCCTGCTCAAAAAATCATGTCGAAGTCGTCGAAGCCCAAACCCGGAACTTGAAAATGATCTCGATGCCCGAAGCGATCGAGACCCTCTTGATCCACGACCGCTTTCCCGTCGTCATCGCCGGAACGCACGGCAAGACCACTACCTCTTCCTTGATGGCGTGGGTATTGGAACGTTGCGGCCAAAATCCTGGATTTCTCATCGGCGGCATTCCTAAGAATTTCGGGAAATCCTTTCAAATCGGAAATGGTGACTATTTCGTCTTGGAGGGCGATGAGTACGATTCCGCGTTCTTCGACAAGGAAGCGAAGTTCCTCCATTATCACCCCCAGATACTAATCTTGAACCCCGTGGAATTCGATCACGCCGACATTTATAAAGACCTGGATCATGTCCTTTCAGCCTTCGCTAAATTGATCTCCAGCATGTCCACCCAGTCCTTGATCTTCGCGTGCGGGGACTCCTCCAATGTACGCGACCTTATCCGTAAAGCGCCCGGACGCGTCGTCACTTACGGCATCAATCCCACCAATGATCTCCACCCCGAACACCTTGACTTCTCGGGAACCACGGCATTCGAGTGCGTACAAAATCACAAATCCCTTGGGCGCATAGAAAGCCCCCTGTTAGGACGCCATAATGTCAGCAATCTTTTAGGCATCCTCGGAGTCGCTTTGGAATTAGGCATTCCCTTTAACGAAATCCGCCAAGCCATCTCGGAATTCCAAGGCGTCAAACGCCGCCAGGAAATCCTCGGCATTTTCCGGGATGTCACCTTGATCGATGATTTTGCCCACCATCCGACGGCCGTCACGGAAACCTTGAGAGCTATCCGTAATCGTTATCCATCTAATAAAATTTGGGCGATCTTTGAACCGCGCTCGAACACCACGCGTCGGAAGGTCTTCCAAAAAGACTTCGTCACATCTTTCGGCCCAGCCGATGAAGTGGTTTTCGCCGCTCCGTACATGCCCGAAAAAATCCCCGAAGCGGAGAGGCTCGAACCCGAAGAATTGATCCGAGATCTTCAAGCCTCCGGAAAAAAAGCTTCATTCATTCCTTCCGTGGATCAAATCGTCGCCAAGATAGTCTCTGAAGCACGTGCCGGTGACGTCGTCTGCTTCATGTCGAACGGTGGGTTTGGTGGTATTTATCAAAAAATGATCCAGGCATTTTCTCGAATGTCTTTCGTTTCATGACCAAAGCAAAAAAAACCGCGATTTCCGGTATCGCCGGTATTTTTTTGATGTACGCCGCATTTTCCTACACTTTAAAGAGTTCTTTCTTCCAAAAATATTTCACCAAGATGATGGAGAACGCGACTCAGTGGAGCATCGCCTTTCATGCGGTCGATATCAATATTATCCGGGGTCTTTTGAGGTTCGAAGATGTCCATGTGAGGGATCCGAAGTCAAAGTTACACCTGCAAGCCGAGCATTTGCTGGTGAATTTCGATTTTCTTTCTCTTTTTCTAGGCAAGCTCACGGTTTCAGATTTCATCGTCGACCATCCTATCGTGGAGTTCGTCCGGCCTCAGGAAAAAGAAAAAAAAGAGAAAACACCGATCCGATTCGGAGATATTCAAAATAAAATTCAAAAAGCCTCCTCATCTTTCCTCCTGCAAAGCCTGGTTCTGGAAAACGCGACTTTTCAAAATATCGTCGTGCGGGACGATCGAGACCATGAATACCTTTTGGAAAGAGCTCGAGTGGAAATAGCTCCGACGCTTTTGAGGGATATTAAGGCAGCCCTGTTCTTAGAAGGTTTCTCTGGGAATCTTCCACCCATCGATCGCATAATCGCCGATTTCAAACTCACGCCTGAAGGAATCGACATCAAGAATTTCGAACTCAGGATGCCTAAAGTCATCCTTAACGTCGCAGCCCATACAGGGGGAAACGCCAAGGAAGGTCGCTTCGACTTAAGCTCAAAAATACAAGCACCAGCGACTCTCCCTCAACCTATACTTGTCAGCGTTGAATCTAGAATTCTCGGGCAGAAAGCCCTGATCCAAAAACTCGAGGCTTCTTTTGAAAAAAACGATAAGGAACTAAAAAATGCTATAGAAGGTAATGGACATCTAATAGGCACAGGATTTTTCGATCTGGATACTCTTCGGTATGAATTGGCTTTTGACGCTAAAGATGTGTCTTTGGAAGCGATTTTCTCCAAACTACCGAGCCCCGTCCTAGGTCCAGCTAAAGGCCGTGCCGAGGTATCCGGAAAGGCTGAAGGCCAACTACCTGAAATTTCGGTGCAAAGCCGAGCGACGATTAACGACCTTCATCACGGTCCTCTTTACGTCAAGAAGGCTCAGGGTTCCCTTGTGCTTAAGTGGCCGGAACTCTCATGGGACGCCGAGGTCAAGGGAGGCGAAGACCTTAAGCATGAGGCTCATGTCGTAGGAGCCGTCGAATTTCCAAAATCCAAGGAAACCGGCCGTATTCAAGCGGGGTTAAAGACATTAGTGGCGGATTTCGAGAATGCTCGACTCGAGGATTTGATTCCGAAATGGAAAGCCAGCGGAAACGTAATCGGCCAACTGCTCCTCAAAGGAGCGCCGATGGGCTCGGTCCAAGGCACGGGACATCTCGTCGCGACGCAAGGGAAATTCCTCTTCCAACCCATCGAAGAGTTGGAAACAAATTTGGTATTTAAGCCGGGAGGCACCGTCGTCTTCAATAAGACCCATCTTCAACCCACAGGCATCAGTGCGATCTCATGGGACGGAGAGCTCACATTCACCGGAAGCAATGAAGAAGATGGCGAAAAAAGTCAGATCCGTTTCTTCGGCGAATTGGATCCGGGCGTAAAAGTTAAAGGTTTCTACGAGAAGGAATCCGACACGTTCAAAATCGAAAATTTCCAGATCTTCAAGGATAAAAATACCCTTAACTTCAATCTTACCGCTGTCGGTAGCGAGGAAACAGCCAACTCAAAAATAGACGCCCAGCTGAAGGGACTGCTAAATCTCGATTGGCTACGATTTTTCCCGATTTACTTCCACGAAGGACATGGAATGGCCGACATCGATTTGAGGTACGTGGGCAGCTCGACAAATCCCGTTCTCAAAGGCCAGGTAAAGTTCCTGGAAAGCGACATCCTCCTCCGGGGTTTTGGGGAAGAACTGAATAACCTCTCCGGTACCGTTAGGATCGACGGCACGACTTTGATCCCTGAACTTTCCGGTGAGCTCGGGGACGGCAAATTTATCCTCAACGGACGTGTGGGGCTAAATCAAGGTAAGCCTGAGAATGCGAATCTGATATTTCGCGGGAACAACCTCACTTTTTCGAAGAATAATGTCTACCGTCTCGACTTTGATGCTGATGTCAATCTCACCGGAAAGTTCCCTTCTCCCCTTCTTAGCGGAAAAATCGACATCATCGAAGGGCGCTACATCAAACCTTTCGTGATCCGCGACCTCGTCCTGAAGCCTTTCGAGGAGCCTTCCGAACCCACCGAACTGGAATTATCCCTCGCACCCGTCGGTCTAGACTTGTCCGTCCGCAACTCGGGTGACTTGCGCGTCCGCAACAACATCGCGACGATTTTTCTGCAAAGCAATCTGCAGATTCACGGGACTTTCGGAAAACCGAAGATCGCGGGAGCTTTAAGCGTCACGGAAGGAACTTTCCGTTTTTTGGGGCGCGAATTCACTCTCAATGAAGGTTTGGTCGAGTATTCGAATCCTTTACGTAACGAGCCCTACTTGACTCTTTCCGCACAACAAGACATCCCCGTCGATCAACCCCGTTATACGGTTTACGTCGACATCCGAGGTTTCCTGGATAACTTAGCCATCCAGCTCAGCAGCTCGCCTTCCCTGGAAAAACAGGACATCGTCTCTTTGCTCGCATTCGGAGCCACGCAGGAGGAGATACGCCAGTCGGGCGCGTCGAAACGCACGCTGACCTCCGGCGTCCTAGGCGAGGAATTATCGACCGTCGTCGCGGCCCCCTTGGCCAAGACGACGAAGATAGATATTTTCCGCCTCGAAGCCTCGGAGTCCGGCAACCTCTCCCGCTTCTCGGTTGGCAAACGCATCTCGGACCGCTTCACGTTGGAGTTCATCAACGATTTGGACCCGGTCACCGCCGAAAAAACTTTTCAGGCCAACTATTATCTGACAGATACTGTGCTTCTGAAAGGATACCGGAAATCCCTCCTGGGCTTCGATCCCCGTTACGAGCTCAATCTTCTGCTCCGTTTCCGGCTGCACTAGATGAAAGGTCACAAGCTCAGCGTTCCCAGTGTTCTTATTATCCTTTTTGGTTCCCTGACCTATGGGATTATCTCATTTAACGCCTTCGGAGCGCTGAGCGCGCAAAGGATTTCTCGGATCCACGTGGAAGCTGGAATCATCATTCCCCTCCAGAACCGCTATTTCGTCAATGAAGAGCAGGTAAAAAAAGTCATCCCTATTCAGGAAGGTGACGTTTACGACCCGGTTAAGGTCGAGCAAACCCTTTCTTATCTTAAAAAGTGGGGGCGCTTTTCGCGCATTGATTTGGAAAAGCGTACAGAGAAAGGTGGGGTCGCCGTTCTTATCACATTACAGCAAGGTCTCCTTTTAAGTAATATCGACATCAAGGGAACTTACCCGTTTTTGGAGAATCGGCTACGGCGCACCCTCTCCATACATCCAGGGGAAATCTACCTCCCTGAGGAAATGCCATCCCAGATCGATAAGCTCCGCAACTTCTACGACCGTCGTGGGTTTCAAGATACTCGCATTGAATTAGACACGCATGTGAATCCTAAAAAGGGCACGGTGAATTTAAAATTTACGATCCACCGAGGTTACCGGTATCGGTTCCAAGACATCGACGTCCATGGAAACACGGCCTTTCCCAAGAGCTATTTCCTCTCCCAACTGAATCCTCTGCTGGCCTACGAACCGGGCCGTTTTCGGCAAAAAATCGATAAAATGAGGAAAGATTACATGGGCAAGGGCTATTTGAGCCCGCGGATCCGTATCGCCGACCTGCAGATGAACCCTCAAACCCGCCGCATGCACCCCATTCTGGAGATCACGGAAGGAAACAATGTCTCGGTGGTTTTCAAAGGCAACGCGATGGTCTCTCGCCGCACGTTCAAATCGATCCTGCCGATGTTCACGGAGGGTGGGTACAATACGTACGACATTGAAGCCTCCCAAGCCGTGGCTTTGGCTTATTATAAGAAGTTAGGGTACGAAGACGCGACGGTCTCCCATGAAAGACAAGAGATCTCGGAGAAAAAACTCAAGATCACCTTCCTCATCCATGAAGGATGGAAAAAAAGCCAAAAAAAGGCGGCGTCTCCTACGGAGGAGGCGTTTTTCATCACGTCCATCACCTTCGACGGCCTACATCGTTTCAATGAACGGGAGATCCTGCAGAATGCGAAACTTCGAGCCGGAAATACCTTTACAAAAACCAAGCTAGCCGCCGAATTCCAAAAAATCGCCCTGTTGTACGCGAACGCTGGTTATCCCTATACCGTCGTCACTCAAGATCTAACTCCGGAAGGCGCGCTTAATATCCACGTCGAGGAAGGACCGGCCGTCCACGTGGGGGAAATTCTTGTCGTTGGTAACGAGCGTAGTTCAGAGAAAGATATTCTGAAATCCATCTTATTCAAGAAGGGCGACCTCTTTAGTTATCAGAAAGTCATTGAAAGCGAACGCCAACTCCGGAGGACGGGATCTTACCGCAGCGCCAATATCGAGACCATCGGACTTGCCGAGAAATCCCCGGAGGTCCATTTGTTGGTCAAGCTGGAGGAATTCAAGAAGATCCTTTTGGATTTGGGCGTCGCCTACAATACGGACACCAACTTCACCGGTACGATGTCGATTTCCAACGTCAACGTCTTCGGCACCAATCGGCGCGCGAGCCTCAATCTGACGATGGGCCAGGAGATCCAAAAGGGGGAAGCCGTGTTCCGCGATCCTCATTTTTTGGGAGGTTCTCTCGTCGGCACTCTTTCCGGCAAAATCGAAAAGCAAATCCGGCCCGGATTTACGACGGTGGACGCGGGCAACTCTTTTAGCGTCTTGAAGGAGTTTTCCCCACAACTAAGCCTCTTAGGGCGCTACGAGATCACCCAAACCTTCTTTTCGAACGTTACTGATGAGACCGGAGCGTTGGAGGAGGATCACACGACGTCTAAATTCTCGTTTTCTACCAGCTACGACAAGCGGGATTCCTTTTCGGATCCGCGGAAAGGCTATATTTTATTGGGGGGTTTCGACATCTCCAATAAAATCATCGCATCGACGTTTAATTTCATCCAACCCCGAGGTTATTTCGCTCATTTTCTCCCTCTCGTCGGACCATTTACCCTCATGAATTTCGTCCGTGTCGAAGGGATCAAGGTCTTCGGAGGCGATGACCTCACCCGTGATCGTAAACTCTTTTTGGGAGGGGATTATTCGATACGAGGCTTCGACGAGGACGCGGTCGGACCGCTGGATGGCGATAGCACACCTTTAGGCGGGCAATTCCTTTTAATGAATACGGTCGAACTCCATACCAAGCTCCTCTCCAGCCTAAAACTCGCCTTGTTCTTCGATAACGGCAGTTTAACGGATAATCTCTCGGACCTAGGTAAAGGATCGTTCCGACAGTCCGGAGGGGCCGGACTCCGTTACATCACTCCCGTCGGCCCCTTGAGACTGGATTACGGCATCAAACTCGACCGTAAACCGGAAGAATCCTTAGGAAGACTCCACTTCGCTTTCGGCTACAGCTTTTAAATCCGTCTCTTAAGCGCCTCCAAGTCCAGTCTGCTGCGGATCAAATATCGGTTCTCACAAGGACTTAAGATAAGTAGAGAGAGAACAACCAAGCCAAAAGGCTTTCACCGAGGACTGAACAGACGAAAGCTCACTTATTAAATGAGAGAAAGAGAAAACAAAAAACCCCTGCACCTTTCGGTACAGGGGTTTTGAGTTTTTAAGTCGCTAACTGATTAGAAGCTGTAAGCGAACATTCCGGCAACGCCCATCGCATACGAGGTCGTCGTTCCAGAACCGCGAGCCTTCTGCATGTCCACATTGCCTTCAAGGACGAAGCGAGCGCCATCCGCGATGCTGTAGCCGGTGGCTAAGCTGATCTGATGAAGCGTTCCACCGCTGCCGATACCGAAGCCGGTTCCACCGACACCAGCCAATGTATTGGCGGAAGTCACAGAACCCTGACGGGCATGGACGATGCTATAACGGAGCGTTCCGTCCCAGACATCGCTGAAAGCATAGGTGCCTTTGGCTTGACCACCGAAGAAACGGGAGTCATTGGTCACCAACACGCCATCTTGACGGTAGACGCCTTCCAAACCGACTTTGAGGGCTTCATTGACGGCCAAGGAAGCGCTGAGGTCAGCCACAGCGGACCAGGGCTTACGAGCGGTGGTTTCCGGGCTGGCTGCCGCGTTGAGCTTCACCCAGCTGTTGTTACCTTCTTCTCCCCAGCTATAGACGACATTCAATCCCAAACCAGGGATCGCCGTATCCGTCGTGTTACCAGGAGCGCCATCACGCAGATTGTTCACCACGAAGAACTCGGCGCGGGTGGCTTCGGAGAAGTTGTATCCGAGGCGAGCACCGGTCAAGTTGTGGGGAAGCAACGTGCGATGCACGTTCGAGAAGGAAACGGTGGACAACTCATTACGATCAATGGGGTCCAAACCGATTCCGGAGTTGAAGCGACCGACTAATAATTCCCAACCGTTACCGGCGGGGATGTTCGCCGTCACATAAGCTTGCTCAACGGCGTTAGCTGTCGTTCTGTGAGCGGAGAAATCGAGGTCGGCGCGAGCGCGGATGTTTTCACCGAAGCTCTTAGCGAGGTCGAGTTCCACTTGGTCATTGAAGAAACCGAAATCGTTCTTCTTGTTGGTGGGGGCCAGCAAGCCATCACCCAAAATGCCGATGTTGTTAGCGGCGGGAAGGCTCTTCGCCCCACGTTGCCATCCAACGACATTGGTCACATTTCCAGAGATCTCGAGGCCTGAACCTTCCTCGGCTCTGACATTCGCGGCGCCTAAGACAGTCGCCACGATCACTGCAGTTGCGAGTAACTTTCTCATTGTTTCTCTCCTTTTTTGATTCATAAAATTTACGTCTTTAAAATAATGAACTCATCCATTACTAAATGGTTTGGCGTTTGACGTTTCCCCCCCCTTTCTTCGCCGTGATTTCCATTTGTATACATAGTCAATTCTTAAGAATTTTCTTTAACTACCCTCACTAACATTTCGGATAAATTGGCGTTTTTTGTAACTGAACTGTCACAATGTGTCAACAGCAAAGGCCGTTACCCCAAAAAGTTAAGGGTGGGGGGTAATGGAATCATGAAAAAGTGTCAAAGAAAAATCCCCTTGAAGGTGCTACGCTCATCGCACTTCGGCGATCATTTCCATTTCCATGGATGCCATTAAAGGAAGCTCGACAACACCGACGACGGCTCTTGCATGAGAGCCTACAATTTCTCCGAATACATCGACCAAAAGCTCGCTGGCCGCGTCCATAACTTTCACATGCTCGTTGAATCCAGGATAGGTGTTAATATAGCCCATGACTCGTACGATTCTTTTCACCTTCTCCAAATTCCCTAACTCGTTTTTGAGCACCGCGATCAAGTTAACCACGCATGCCTTTGCGGCTCGACGCGCTGTTTCGATATTGAGGTCTTTACCCACGCGTCCTTTATAGGCGATCTTCCCCTCCACCTTAGGAAGTTGGCCGGAGACAAAAAGAAGATTTCCTGTACGCACTGCAGGGACATAGTGACCCGCTACCTGCACTTCCGGAAGGACGATCTGCAGTTCTTTCAGCTTTTGATCCAAAGGGGAAACGGTTGTGGCTACCATCAGGACTCCTTTTGTAAGAGAAAAAAAATTAGAAAAGGTGTTTTTCGCAAGCTTTCGAAGAGATCTTGGCGACTTTTAGAACCTTGAAAGAATTTTCTCAACGATCCATCGTAAAAGGACTCCTTTACAGAATCAACCGAGAGCCCTGCATCACGGAAAAATTTAAAATATTTTTCGAAACCAGGCCCGATCGAATCTTCTCCCACGACGCTTTTCAAATGTTCCCTTTGAATCAACCGAGAAAAGGGGTGAAAATCGCTCAACAAGATCATACCGCCTGGCTTTACGATGCGGGACGCTTCCCTAAGAAGACGGCTTAGAGAGACCTTCGAGAAATGCTGTCTGAGCAGGATAAAATCCCAACTGCTCTCCAAAAAGGGAAGACTTTCCCAATAGGATAAAATGAAAGAAGCCGTCGGATCCGACGGCATTTCCTTTTCCCTCTGTCCTCCCACACGCGCCATCAACGCAGGGCCCATTGATTTTACCATGGGGGTCAACGACGCTTGGCGCGGCGCGATTTCTAAAAATTTGCAACCTGATAGGCTCGGCAATCGAGGCCGCACCTCTTTTTCTTCGGTAAAGAGTAACATTTCGCGGAATTCATTTTCACCCAGAGGAAAATCGAAAATTTCTTGTGTCTTTACCGTGGGATTATTTTTCTGCGGCGTTCGACGTTCGGGCCGACCCTTCTTCAAGAAGTCAAAAAGCGACATAAAGTTTGAAAACCTTACACAAAACGCTTTATCTGTGCACGAAAATTGTTTAACTAAGGACTCTTATGGCCGAAAAAATTAAATTTTCCGTTTCGACATCTCAAAAGATCCAAACCGAAGTTCTTATCTTGCCCGTCTTTTCCGAGGGGAAAAACTTCTCTCTAAGTCCCCTCGCTAAAAGGATGGATCAATCCCTCAAAGGATTCTTGACCGACCTCTTGAAGAAAGAAGAATTTAAAGGACGAAGTGGCGACACGCGATTGATCGACATTCCGGAAATATTAGGATCTAGGGCCATCTTAGCTTTGGGTATCGGAGAAAAAAGTAAGATTGATCGTGAAGGCTTGAGGAAATTCGCTGCCACTGCGGTCAAACAAGCCAACAAAGTCAAAGCACGTAAGATTTCTTATGAGGACATTTCCATTTTGGATGCGCTCTCGCGCGGACACGCAATAGCTGAGGGCGTGGTGATGGCTCAGTATACTTTCGACGATTACCGTTCCGAAAAACAGGCGCCAAAGAGAACGGTCACCCATATCGAGGTGATTTCCGAAGTAAAGTCGGAGAAGCTATTACAAAAGGGATTTAGGGATGGTTCTGTTTTTGCGGAGTCGACGAATTTCGCCCGTTCCTTGATCAACATCCCGGCCGTCGACATGACGCCCAAACGCCTAGCCGAGGAAGCGAGAAGAATAGCGAAACAACCCGGACTCTCGATCAAAGTCTTGGGAAAGCGGGAGCTGGAACGCCTCGGAATGGGTCTTTATCTTGCTGTCGCCAAGGGGAGCGAGCAGCCACCTTATTTCGTCCATTTAACCTACAAGCCTTCCTCAAAAGCTAAAAAGAAGATCGTCATCATTGGAAAGGCCGTCACTTTCGATAGCGGTGGCTTGTCTTTAAAGCCACCTAACTCGATGGAGACCATGAAGGACGACATGAGTGGATCGGCTGCGATGTTAGGTGTGATGAAGGCGCTGAGCACCCTCCGTCCCTCCGTCGAAGTTCATGGTATCTGCGCGGCAACGGAAAACATGCCGTCCGGAACGGCGGAACGCCCCGGAGACATTGCGCGCGCCATGAACGGAAAAACCGTCGAGATACTCAATACCGATGCTGAGGGTCGTCTCACTTTAGCCGATGCCCTTTGCTACGCACAAAAATTAAAGCCAGATCTTATTATCGACGCGGCCACATTAACGGGCGCCTGCGTGGTAGCCTTGGGAGAATTATGTTCCGGAATTATGGGTAATAACCAAGACTTAATCCAAAAACTAATCGACTGCGGAAAAGAAGCCGGCGAGAAATTATGGCAAATTCCCCTCATCGAAGAGTATAAGGAAGAGCTAAAAAGTCCGATAGCTGATCTGAAAAATGTCGGTGGCCGCTGGGGAGGCACAATCAATGGAGGCCTTTTTCTTCAAGAGTTCGTGGATGCTAAGATTCCCTGGGCTCATGTGGATATTGCCGGTCCTTCATGGACTGAAAAGGAACTCGCTTATTGTCCGCGGGGCGGCACGGGCCATCTCACGAGAACCTTGCTCCACTTTATCTTGAAGCATTGATTGCTTTCTAAGGCCCGTCCTTGGGCACTTTGCCAATACCTTTTTTTCCCACTCTCATTAACGCACCGCGCTACTAAAAAAACATATTTTAAAATCCTTAAATTTCTTCAGTACCTAGAAATTTCTCGTGATGACTTTAAAAACTCCTTATGGACACCCTCTAGAACCACAATATATTGTGTGCTTTCGTTAGCTGACATACCATAAGATGTGTATAACCCAGAGGATAACCCTGGGTATAAATACTTAAGTATTCAAAAATAAAGGGGATTATTCTATGACGCCAGTTCTACCACTTAAAAAGCAAGAAGCAGTCGATCAACAGGATCTAGAAAAGACGGAAGTAACGGAAAATGTATCCGGACTTCGCTTCCAACGTTACTTCTCTTGCGCTGGCACCGACCCTTACCAACTATTGAAATGGACAAAAAAGTCCTCCGTCATCAAGGAGCCAGATGGGAGCATCGTCTTTGAAATGAATGACGTCGAGGTCCCTGAATCCTGGTCTCAACTTGCCACTGACATTGTCGTCCAAAAATATTTCCGCAAAGCCGGCGTGCCCGACAGCGCCGGAGGTCGCGACGGCCATGAAGTGTCTGTGAAGCAAGTCGTCTACCGCGTGGCCCATTCGATCCGTTTAGCCGGCGAAGAGCTCGGTTATTTTTCCACGGCCGTCGACGCTGAGAATTTCGAGATGGATCTTACCTACCTCCTGCTCACCCAGCGTGGAGCCTTCAACTCCCCCGTTTGGTTCAACTGCGGCCTCTACCATTCCTACGGGATTAAAGGCAGCGGCGGTAATTGGTCGTGGAACCCCGGCCCTTTTGATAGTCATGGCGAGATCAACCAAACCCTCGATGCCTATTCCCGTCCTCAATGCTCCGCCTGTTTCATCCAATCTGTCGACGACGATCTGATGAGCATCTTCGACTTGGCCAAGAACGAAGCTCGCCTCTTTAAATATGGATCCGGCACAGGAACCAATTTTTCGAAGATCCGCGGCCGTCAGGAGAAGCTTTCCGGCGGCGGCACGTCCTCAGGGCTCATGAGCTTCCTGGAAGTCTTGGATAAAGGCGCGGGAGCCACGAAGTCCGGCGGTACTACGCGGCGCGCGGCGAAGATGGTCTGCTTAGACGTCGATCATCCCGAGATCATCGACTTCATCAATTGGAAAGTGAAGGAAGAGAAGAAAGCCGGACTCTTGATCCAGCACGGCGGTTTTCCGGCCGACTTCAACGGCGAAGCCTACCACACGGTGTCGGGGCAAAACTCCAACAATTCGGTCCGTCTCTCCGATGACTTCATGCGCGCGTACGAAAGAGGCGACGATTGGAGCACGCGTATGCGTTTGGACGGCAGCGTCTGCGAAACTTTTTCGGCGCGCGACCTCATGAAGCAGATCGCGGCCGCGGCCTGGTCCTGCGCGGATCCAGGCGTCCAATACGACACCACTATCAATAATTGGCACACGTCCGCGAACACCGATCGCATCCACGCGTCCAATCCCTGCTCCGAATACATGTTCCTGAACGACAGCGCCTGTAACCTCGCCTCGCTCAACCTCATGAAGTTCACCGACGATAGCGGCCGCTTCCAAATCGAAGACTTCAAGCAGGCCGTACGCACCTTCATCATCGCCCAAGAAATCCTCGTCGACTTCGCCTCCTATCCTACGCGCATCGTGGCTCAGAACAGCCATGACTACCGCCCTCTAGGGTTAGGGTACGCGAATCTCGGCACCCTCTTGATGACCAACGGCATCCCTTACGACAGCGAAAAGGCCTTGGCGCTCTCCGGAGCCATAACGTCCCTCATGACGGGCGAGGCCTACCGCGTCTCTAGCGAAATCGCGGAAGTGAAAGGCCCCTTCCCCGGCTACGAAAAGAACCGGGAACCGATGTTGAAAGTCATCGGACAACACCGTGAAGCTTCCTACCGCATCGACGCGGCCTTATGCCCTTCCGATCTTTTAGCGGCCGCGAACGAAGCGTGGGACCTGGCCCTAGAAAAAGGTCGGCTCTACGGCTACCGTAATGCCCAAGCTACGGTCCTGGCCCCGACGGGGACGATCGGCCTCCTCATGGATTGCGACACGACGGGTGTCGAGCCCGAGTTCTCCTTGGTCAAATGGAAGAAGCTCGCCGGCGGCGGCCACTTCAAAATCATCAACCAGTCCGTTCCCCTCGCCTTGAGGCGGATCGGTTACGCCGACAACCAAATCGCCGACATCCAAGAATACATCTTGGACAAGGGCACGATCGAAGGGGCGCCAGCCCTCAAGCCGGAACACCTCGCGATCTTCGACTGCGCCAATAAGTGCGGCGACGGCGTTCGCTTCATCGACCCGATGGGCCACATCCGTATGATGGCAGCCACCCAGCCCTTCATCTCAGGCGCAATTTCCAAGACGGTCAATCTTCCCAACGAGATGACGGTGGAGGACATCGAGAAAATCTACGTCGATTCGTGGAAGTTGGGCCTCAAGGCCGTGGCCTTGTACCGCGACGGTTGCAAACACTCTCAACCTCTCAATACCGGTTCTGCCAAGAAGGAAAATAAAACCGGCGCCAATGCGATCGCTGAAGCGGCCACCCCTCAAGAAATCGGATTCCCCCGTGGCGAGAGGGAGACCCTTCCGATCAAACGCCATGGCTTCACCTTGGAGACGACGGTCTCCGGCCATAAACTCTTCCTTCGCACCGGTGAATATGAGGACGGCCGTCTGGGCGAGATTTTCATCGATATGTACAAGGAAGGCGCCGCATACCGCAGCATCTTGAACTGCCTCGCCATCGCGGTGTCCATCGGCCTCCAATACGGAGTGCCCCTGGATAAATTCGTGAACAGCTTTACGTTCACCCGCTTCGAGCCCCAAGGCATTACCGACCACCCGAACATCAAGGTCTGCACGTCGATCTTGGACTACATCTTCCGCATCTTGGGCTTCGAGTACGAAGGCCGCACGGACTTCGTGCATCTGAAGCCCGAAACCATGGAAGCCAAGGACAACCAGGAGCTCAAGACCGCTCATTCGGCCCACCTTACAAAAGCCGACAAGCCGAAGGCGGCGAAGGCCGGCTCCCTATCCATGTCCGAACACCTCTCCGAAATGATGGGGGACGCCCCGATCTGCGACCAGTGCGGCCACATCACGGTTCGTAACGGCGCGTGCTACAAATGCATCAATTGCGGGAATTCGATGGGATGCAGTTAGCCTAATGTTCCGGAGAAAACGAGGGGAGCCGAAAGGCTCCCCTTTTTATTTGGGGCATAAAAAAACCGCTCCAAGCGTTGGAGCGGTTTTTTCAATCACTCATAAAGAAAAGTTTACGCTTGGCCTTTTCCTCTCAATAAAGCGTCTAAAAGATTCGATGCTCCCATGGCGAAAGTGTCTCGCACTTGATTCGGACGGGCTGGGAGGCTGGAAGTCGTCGCCACAGGCACGCGGTCAGGGTCCCCCTTAAGAACCGTTCCCGAAGGAGCCCTTCCAATCAAGGAACTCCACTCTCGTTGTCTAGTACCGGATGCGACTTGCCCTGTAGGCATAGAGACCTCACTTTTTCATTAAGCTTAACTTTTAGGTTATCGCTTCGGGTTGCCCCTAGAGTTGCGTCGATTTGTAAAAATTTTGACCAACTCTAAGGATTATTTTAATGGAAGTTCCTCCTTCATGAAAGCAAAAAACTCTCATTTTGAAAAAATACCGACGCAACGCACCAAAAAAGCCTTATTAAAACGTGGCTTCTTAATTACTCTGGAGGGTGGGGAGGGAGCTGGAAAAACCACTCAAATCAATTACTTGGCTGATTATCTGACTTCCAAAAAATTGACCTATCTTTTAACCCGAGAGCCTGGAGGGACTCCCGTCGCAAACGGCATCCGTTCGACTCTGTTGGATCCAAAAAATAAGGGGATGTCGCCTCATTTGGAGCTACTTCTTTATGAAGCCGCCCGACGCGATCATGTCGAAAAGCTCATCTCTCCCGCCTTAAAAGCGAAAAAAATCGTCATTTGCGACCGTTTTACCGACGCGACGGTTGCCTACCAAGGCTTTGGGCGGGGTTTGGACCTGCAGTTGATCCAAAATTTAAATACGATCGCCACTTCCGGCATTCGACCCGACCTCACGTTCCTTTTCGATCTGCCCCCGCGGGTCGGCTTATCGCGAGTTTCTCTAAGACTGAAGAAGATGAGGGGCCCGGGGGGAGAAGATCTTCCCCCGGACCGAATCGAAACCGAAAAGATCTCCTTCCACGAAAAAGTCCGGAAGGGTTACTTGACTCTGGCCCGAAAAGAGAAAAAGAGGTTCGTCGTCATCGATGCCACCCAGCCACCCGACATCGTCTCCCGGAAGATTCTTTCCGAAGTGGAAAAGCGCCTACGAAAAATCCGCTAAGCTTCCATGCGCCTATCTCTTCTCGGGACCCGAAGGCGTGGGTAAAAGGAACTGCGTCCTGGATATCGCCCAAGTCCTTATAGGCTCCTCTCTCAAAAATAATCCGGATTTCATCGAGGTGACGACCGAGAAGAAGTCTATCGGCATCGAAACGATCCGGGAGCTTCTCCAAAGACTGACCTTAAAACCCGTCGCGGCCTCCCATATCCTCGTTTTGATCGAAAACGCCGAGATCCTCACGACGGCCGCTGCGAACGCCCTCCTCAAGACCTTGGAAGAGCCGCCGCCTTACGTGCTCTTCTTCCTACTGACCACGTCGCCGGACCAACTCCTGTTAACGATCCGTTCCCGTTGCCAAAAAGTCCATTTCGCGGGCGACATGGATCTCCATCGGCGCCAGTCGGAAAATCTCTTGCAGCAGCATCCTCATCTGCGCGAACTCGTCCTGCCACTTTTCCAAAAGAAGAAAACGCCTTTCGCGGAAGCCTCTAAAGTCTCCGAAACCCTCGCCAAAGAGTCTCATGACTTGGGCTCCGTCTTCACGCTTCTCCAATCCTTATGGCATGACGCGATGACTTGGAAGGAAACGTCGCGGGAGGAGTTTCTGGTCTTGCCCCAACTCAAGGATGTCAGCGGCGCGTTGGCCATAAAGAGCGCGGAGAGCCTCTCGGACGGCCTGGACGCGATTCTGGAGACCGAACGCGCCATCGACGGAAACGTCAATAAGACGCTTGCGTTGGAGCGTTTGTTGGGCACATTAGGGGGCGCATGAAAAAGTTCTATATCACCACCGCCATCGACTACGTGAATAATATCCCCCACTTGGGAACCGCTTACGAGAAGATCGCCGCGGACGCTTACGCCCGTTTCCTGAGGCTCGAGGGGTACGACGTGCATTTCCAGATGGGCAACGACGAGCACAGCGCCGGCGTTCAAAAGGAGGCCTTGGCCCAAGGAATGGACGTGAAGGCGTATTGCGACGGGATGCGTCTGAAGTTCGAAGCGATCTGGAAATCCCTAGACATCTCCTACGACGACTTCATCCAAACCAGCGAACCACGGCACCATGAGAGCGTCAAAGCCTTCCTCAAGCTCTTGGGTCCGGCGGACATCGAGAAGAAGCCCTATGAAGGTTGGTATTGCGAAGGTTGCGAAGCCTTCTTAATGGAGAAGGATCTCGTCGACAAGAAGTGCGCCGCCCATAAGAAAGAACCCAAGTGGCTGCACGAGGAGAATTTTTACTTTCTCCTGTCGAAGTACCAGCAGAAGCTTTTGGACTTTTACGAAAAGAACCCCGACTTCATCGTGCCCGAAGTCCGTCGCAACGAGGTCTTGAGCCTGGTGAAATCCGGCCTCCAAGACATCAGCATTTCGCGGTCCACATTCGATTGGGGCATTCCCTTTCCCCAAGACCCCACGCACGTCGTGTACGTGTGGTTCGACGCCTTGTTGAATTACCTGACGGCCGTGGGCTTCGGGCAAAGCGGAGAGACCGCTCAGGCCCGATGGAAAAAATGGTGGCCGGCGGATCTCCACGTCGTCGGCAAGGACATCACGCGCTTCCACTGCGTCATTTGGCCCGCCATGCTCATGAGCGCCGGCTTGGAGATCCCCAAGACGGTCTTCGGCCATGGGTTTGTCTATTTGAAGGGCGAGAAAATGAGCAAGACGCTGGGAAACATCGTCACGCCGCTCGATATCGTGCCCCAATACGGACCGGACGCCTTGCGCTATTACCTCCTCCGCGAGTCGAGCTTCGGATCCGACGGGGACTTTACTTGGGATAACTTCATCAAGCGGTTCAACAGCGACTTGGCCAACGACATCGGGAACCTCCTCAACCGGACCTTGGGCATGGCGGCGAAGTACGTGGACGGCAAAATCCGAAAGCCCGCCCAGACCGAGGCTACCGGAGAAGACAAGACGTTAAGGGGAATCCTCGAAGGCATTTTGCCGAAAATGCGCTTGGCTTTGGATTACCGAAAATCGGACGACATCAACTTCCATACGGCCCTCGCTGCGATTTGGGAAGGCATCGCGGCCGGAGACAAATACATCGACACCTGCGCGCCGTGGAAGCTCGCCAAAGAGGGCAAGACATCCGACATCGAACGCGTCCTCTACAATGTCCTGGATACGCTCCGAAACGTGGCCATCCTCGTCTCTCCCTTCATCCCCGGCGCCGCGGAGAAGATCTGGGCCCAATTGGGCTTGAAGGATTTTAAAAAACAGGATTTCACGGACATCGCATGGGCCCAAGCGGAGGGATTCGCCGTCACCGCGGGCCAACCGATCTTTCCCAGAATCGAACTCGCTCCCACGACCGAAACGAAACCAACAAAGGATAAGAAAATGGAAAATCCAACACCCGCCGCTGCGCCGGCTCCTACGACATCCGCCTCTCCCGGCACATCGGTTACGCCCGTCGCTCCCATTTCAATCGACGAGTTTATGAAAGTGGATCTCCGGATCGCCGAGATCAAACAAGCGGAAAAAGTAGAAGGGGCCGACAAGCTCCTCAAGCTCCAGCTCGATGTCGGCGGCGAGCCCCGTCAAATCGTGGCCGGCATCGCCCTCCACTATAAGCCGGAAGAATTGATCGGGAAGAAAATCACGATCGTGGCCAACCTCAAGCCCGCGAAAATCCGCGGCGTCGAATCCCATGGCATGTTGCTCGCGGCCAGCGACGCGAACGGACTCTCCGTCCTGACCCTGGACCGGAACATCGTGGGGACGGGAGCGAAAGCCAAGTAATGCCTCCCGTCAAGCTCATGAGCTGGAACGTGAACGGGATCCGTGCGATCGTTAAGAAGAATTTTTACGAATTCCTCAAGGACCATGAACCCGACGTCTTGGGTCTCCAGGAAGTCAAAGGGCAACGCGAGCAGGTGAACTTGGAAGTCCCCGGTTACGAGATCTACTGGAACGCCGCCAAGCGTCCCGGATACTCGGGCACCGCCGTCCTGACGAAGGTCAAGCCCCAGGACGTCACCTACGGCATCGGCGAGGACGAACACGACAACGAAGGCCGCGTCATTACGCTCGAATTCCCCGAATATTTCCTGGTGAACGTCTATGTCCCGAACGCCGGGGAAGAATTGGCGCGCCTCCCTTACCGCATGACGTGGGACGAGGCCTTTCGGAAATATTGCAAGAACCTGGAAAAGAAAAAACCGGTGATCGTCTGCGGCGACTTGAATGTCGCCCACACCGAGATCGACCTCGCCAACCCCGGTCCCAACCGCGGCAGCTCGGGATTCACCGACGAGGAACGCGCCAACTTCACGAAGTTTTTGGAGTCGGGATTCGTGGATTCGTTCCGCCACCTCCACCCGGAAGCCTTGAAGCAATACACGTGGTGGACCTACCGCTTCGGCGCCCGTTCGCGGAACGTCGGTTGGCGCATCGATTACTTCTGCTTCTCGAAGGAATTCGCGCCCGCGATGAAGGACGCCTTCATCCGACCGGAGGTTTTGGGGTCGGATCATTGTCCCGTGGGGATGGTCGTCAAGTAAGGGCGGTTCTTCTAAAGAACTCGTCTAATTTTTCACTGAGTAACCCCGGCTTCTCGACTTCAACCATGTGGCTGCAACCATGAATTAAAAGAAAACTGGCCTCCCGACCCGAGGCCTCCTGAATAATTCGCAAAGTTTCCTGGGATTGCGCCTCATTCACGACCCCATCTAAATCGCCACGGACGATGAAGAATCGTGTCCCGGACGTCGCCAACCCGGTGAGGGACTCTGTCAAATCTTCGGCATATAAAGTCCTTGCGAGGGAAAAGACGCCGGCGTTCACGAGGTATCGACGCCTCAAGATATCGTATGTTTCTTGAGGTGGATGGGTTTTTAAGAACCTTGGATGCTTATTTTCCACTCCTGAAGGGTGGCCGTAGCTCAGATAAAAGATCCTATAATAAAAGGCATAACCGCCGTACCAAGCTTCCAAAGCTCGCCCGAGCCAATTGAACCCGACCATTTTCAGGAATCCCGAAAAACCCATCTCTCGGCGCGCCGGACACGCCATACGGGGAGCCGACGTCTTCACGTCCTTAGGTCGACGCTTAATCCCCACCGCGCTGTTTATCTGTATTTCGCGATCATCGCTAAATTGCCTCCAATCCGGGGTTAGAATCCCGTTGATGAAGACGCATGCCTTCAAATTGTCGCCGAATACGCCTTCTGCCGAGGCTTTGAGGATCACTTTTTGCCCACCCGAAGTGGCGACGGCCGCGAGATCCACGACTCCGTAAACCGCCTGTACGCCTTGGACGATCAGACTTAACTCCTCAACCACACCATGGGTACCGAAACGGCCCGATAGGGGAGAGTACATCAAGACCGCCGTACGTCCTTCGGTTAAAATATCCGTGTATAGCTTGGCCGTTTCTTCCGTAAATCCCGACCCTGGACCCGCCTGATGGATGATGACTCGGTCGATTTTAGGGGCGTTTTGCTCCGCCGCCGAGGTCGGTTGCAATAAACGACACGTCAGGCCTTGGGCGGTTAAGAGTCTCTGAAGGTCTGGGGCGGGAGGAGTTATGGCACTCATAAAATTCCTTTCGAAGGATTCCTGAGACACTCTCCTCGACGGCTATTTCAAAAAGGTTGCTTGGTCTTTTGAAAATTTGCATAGCCGCCTGACCCATGACGGAAATCGCCCTCATTTACGCCCTTAAGGAAGAGTTGAAGCCTTTATTGAAGGACTTCCGAGGGAACGAGCACATCTCTACCTGCCGGGCCCGGTTGGACCGAGGCACGCTCTATGGGATACCGGCATTTTTATGCCGTACCGGAGTCGGCATGCCCAACGCCCACGAGGGCACCGAGCTCCTCACAAAGAACGCCAAGCCTTCGGTCGTCGTCTCCGTCGGCTTCGGAGGCGCCTGTCATCCAGAGCTGAAAACGGGAGATGTGGTCCTCGTGAACGAGATCCGTAGCGAGACACCGACGGATCGTTTCATTTCCGAACCTGTATGGCGTAAGAAGATGGAAAGTGCGCTCAAGAAATCCGGCCTGACTTATCGGGAAGGATCTCTGATGACGGCGTGGAAACTGGCGGACCAAAAGCAAAAAGAGGCTTTTGGCAAGGCCGGCCATTTAGCGATCGATATGGAAACAGCCGCCATCGCCGCCATCGTGCGTAGAGCGCAGATACCTTTCGTCTCCCTTCGTGTTATATTCGACCCTTTGATGGAAACCCTTCCTCTGACCGACCTACCGGAAGGATCGCATCCGGGACTTTTCGTGATCAAAAATCCTAAGATGCTTTTAAAAATCCCCAAATACTTCCAAATGAACCTGAAAGCTCAAAAAACGCTGTCGAAAGCCGTCGAATTTTTTCTGAAGGAAATTCAAAACGATGTAACCACATCGCATCCTTAGTACGTGAGAGCGTACAGGAGCTCCCCTTGATCTAAAAATGGAGATGAGGGGGATCGAACCCCTGACCTCGTCGTTGCGAACGACGCGCTCTCCCAGCTGAGCTACATCCCCGGATAATAAAGGCCTGGCCCTACCCACTTGCTATTTCACTGACAACTTTTTTCTCTCCCTGCCGAAGAGAGAGGCTATGTTAACCACCGTCGAATCCATGAGTTTCACCTGGGGTCATCTAGTGGATATTACCTTTAAGGGCGAATGTCCTCCATGGGCCAATCCCCCTCGGGACAATTTCCTTTATGCCGGCGATGTAGAAGCCTTCCTAGAGACGATCTCCGGAGCCATCGAGCAGTCTCCTAAAGCTATTCTATTAAGAAAGGCCGATGATGCCCGCAACTTCTGCTGTGGAGGCGACTTCGCTTACTTAAGAAAATGCCTTCTAACGGAAGCCCCTGAAGATCGGGACATCGAAGGGGCGATGACTTACCTTCGGAGCCTCTACTCGTTATGCCAACAGATCGCCCTTTCCAAGGTCCCTATTATCACCCTCCTTCAGGGGGAAGCCATCGGTCTTGGCGCCGAGATCGCCTGTGCAAGCTCTCATATCCTCGTGACGCCGGGTGCGACGATGTCGGTTCCACAAATCCTCATGGGACTGATGATGTTATCCATCCCGCGACTCATCAAAAAAGTAGGTCCAGGCTTAGCTTTCTTGATTCAAGTCAGTACACCCCCTGACCGTCCCCTCACCTCATCCCAAATGCTTTCTTTAGGTTTAGCGGAACCCATAGTCCATAATGTGGAGGAGGTTTATCGAACGATTCCCGCTATTCTCAAGCAGAGCAGAGCCCTTCCCACGGATAACAGTGGGAACATGGCTTCTTTTTTAGATAAATCAAAGACGCGAGAAGCGCTGATCGCTGGGATTCAGCCTGAAAAAAGTTTCCCCTGGCTGGATATTCTTCGGGAAAATTTGGGAAAAATTCGCAATCGGGATGCGTTAAAAAAGCTCCATCAGGTCTTAACCGAAGGCCAATTCGATGATTTCGAAGAGACTATGAGAGGACTTTTAAAACATCCCGATGTCTTAGGCGTTTTTCGGAAAGCAGCTGAAAAAAGTTAGACCGAAAAGCTGTGTCCGCAACCGCAAGAACCGGTAGCGTTAGGATTCTTCACGGAAAACCCGGACCCGCGAAAGTCTTCCACGAAATCCACGGTCGATCCTTGGAGGTAAGGCTGGCTGATGGGATCCAAAAGCACTTTGATATTCCCGAATTCTAAAACCTGATCGTCTTCCCGAAGGTCGTCGAAGGTAAAGCCGTACTCAAAACCGGAACACCCGCCGCCTTGCACATAAATGCGGAGGTGCTTGCCCTCGGCCTCTTTATTACCCGTTGAAAAGGCTAAGACCTTCTTGATGGCGTTTTCAGTCAGTTGAAGGGTCCCTTTTTCCCCTTCAGTGGTAGGAGCGGCGGTAGGGGCCGGGGCTTCGTGATGATGTTCGGTATTTTCCATAAAAACTCCTCACTTAACTTCACTATGGGTTGTCGTCTAGAACGTGTCAAGAGCCCTTCTTGATGGAACCCTTCTTTTTTCCCTTCCTTTCGCGTGCCCGTCTATCCTAAGCGAAATCGGAAAGGAGAACGTCATGAAAAACAAGTTTGTGTCGTACGCCTTCATCGCGGCCACTCTGATGGCTGTCACCTTCACCGCGCTTCCCAAAGCGTATGCCGGATTCGAAATCGAGGTCCGGTATGGTCATGGGTATCCCTCTTCGCCTCATTCCCATGACCACGGCTACCGTCATCGCCATCATGCCCATGGCCGATGGGCACACGGGAATCGCTGGGAGAGTCGTGAATACGCCTACCGGGTCACCCCGGCATATGAAGTGGGAGGCTACCATACGGGACGTCACCATGGACATGGACGTGGTCACCATTACCATGGTTGCCGTCGTTAAGTAATCGAATTACTTAGATGTATTCAACGGGGAGGCTCAAAGCCTCCCCGTTTTTTATTTCCAGAACCTCTTAAAAATTTATGCTTGAATACTTTTCGTATGGCACATTCGGAGCCATATTTATAAGGCCACTTTTCTCAAAGCGGAGTCGTGAAAACGAGAGAGAGTGAGGAGTCCTATGACCGCTCCGATGAGGGCCAAGAACATGTCGCTTTGGGTATCCCATATGTAACCTTGGGTTCCTAAAAAAGCCTCGGCGCCCTCTCCCGTACCGATGGCGACCCACCATTCCACCAGCTCATAGAAAGCGCTGACCGCTAGGCAAATGCTGACAACGATGAAAAAAAGCCATTTCCCCCGCTTGAGAGGAGACGTCCGCAAGAGGATTTCGCGGGCGGCAATGGCCGGAATGAATCCCTGAGCGAAATGCCCCAGTTTGTCGTAATGATTGCGGCCCAAATGAAAAATCTGGTCGATCCAGTCGAAAAGCGGCACTTTCGCGTATGTGTAGTGCCCTCCCACGAACAAAATACAGGAATGGATCACGAACAGTACATACACGAGACGCGTCATCGAAAATTTTCGATAGGTGGCCGCCAGCGCCATGAGACCTACTAAAGAAGGAACAACCTCCAAAAACCAGGTGAAGCGGTCCAGAGGACCGTATGCCGACCAGAGGAAGACGGAGAGATAAACGATCCCGAGTGTTATGAAAAAGGTTTTACGATTCATGTACCCACAAGGATGCGCGCAAAAAGATATGATGAATATGCGC
This sequence comes from uncultured Pseudomonadota bacterium, assembly GCA_964555055.1. Classification (GTDB taxonomy): domain Bacteria; phylum UBA10199; class UBA10199; order JACPAL01. The sequence goes on from CAZKQW010000005.1 coordinate 83,318, forward strand.
CCGACAGGATTCGAACCTGTGACCTTCGGTTTCGTAGACCGACGTTCTAATCCACTGAACTACGGGCGCTAGAACAAACCTTCGTCGCCCACTGCCAGCCAAAGGCTGGTCCGCCTCTGGCGGAAACTACGGGCGCGTCCGGATTAAGAGTCGACGGCCTAAAACGAGATCCGGATGAGGTCAAAATAAAACTTCGGATTTAAAAACCCTCAAAAGCGATGACTGGTCAAAAATAAGACCATTCAACCTATACCCGTTCTTCTCTGATTTTCGAAACGCTCCTTTCTCGATAATATCCAATGGATCCACTTTGTATACTTCTAGTTGAAATGGATTTATAATATATTTAAAATATATCTAAGATATGGATATCAAATTTTCCGGGTTCGACTGGGACGGCGGAAATAACGAAAAGAATGTGCGGAAGCATGGGATCACCTGCCCGGAAGCGGAAGCCGTCTTACAGTCCTCATTTCTCGCTTATCTCGACACCCGACATTCGACGGATACGGAAAAACGTTATGTGGCGTTCGGAGAGACCGGAGATAAAAGATTATTCCTCTCATTCACCTTAAGGAACGAAAAAGCGCGTATCATTAGCGCCCGCCCGATGAGCCGCAAGGAAAGGAAATGGTATGAAGAACAAAAAAAAGCCGCCGGTAAAAACACCCTCCCAAGCCCTCCATAAAGAAGACGAAACGGCCATCGCCTCATTTTGGGACGCGCACGACGCCACGGAAACTTTGGATCTATCGCCGCAACATCGCGTGGAGATGATTTACACGCCCCCCGTCCAGTCCATCTCCCTCAGGCTCCCCGTTCCTCTTTTGACCCAAATCAAAAGGGTCGCCGGCAGCATGGATATCGCCTATCAGGCCTTGATCAAAGTCTGGCTTTCCGAAAAGGCCAAGGAACTGAAGATCGCCTGACTTCATGTCTTTTCATCGATGCTCTAAATTATTCCAGGACTTCCACGGGCCTGATTCATGACCGGAGAGGATTGATTGGGCAATCTACGGACGTGCTCGTAAATGGCCCTTTCCCGGGCTTGCAGCCATTGGGCGCGGCTTCGAAAGACCATGGGGCCATAGGAGACACTTTCCGAATACCGGTCGGGATAACCCCGGAGAAGTAGGGCCAGCGGATGCGAGGGTTCTAAATGAATCTCGTCGCCGATGTCCATCTGGTCCAAAATGCCGACCATCCTGTAGATCTCATCCTCATAAGTCTGGTTCCAACGGCTTCGGGGATCCTGAACTGTCGCGCTTATCACCTCTGAGATCAAATGAACTTGATAGAGGGAGCTGGGATCCGATTCCCTCAAATTAAAAAGACCCAGAAGATCGTGTCGGGCCTCTCTTAGGACGCTCTCACTCTTTTCTTCGTCGGTTCGTATGGCACGGGCGATATTATTTTTAGTGCGTCGCCAAGAATCCGCTGAAAAAGTCATGGCTCGACGCTCGGACTCAGGAATCCCTAAGTAACGATTCACAATCCGCGCAAGCGGATGTCCGGCATCGTAAGTTTCCGATATTTCCCCTTCTTGCAAGCGATCCAAAGATTCGAATAAGCGCCTTAAATTTTCCGTACCCTCTCGATCCGTTGGGGGAATTTTAAATAAAAACCTATGGATCAAGGTTTGTTCGATTTGACGCTCTCTTAATTCTCGCCTCTCCGTTTCGTAGGTATTCTGCGGTTGCGGGAGAGGTTCGTAGGGTTGAAAAAGGAACCTCTCCGCCTGCCAAGAGGACCATTCAGGATGTGCGGCATGCTCTTGTAAATTTTCGATGGGCAAGCCCAGCCTTTGATTGGCTCTTCGCACGTAGTCTAAATCCCTTTGGCGGTAATAAGCCAAAACAGAATCCGGCGAAGACAATGTATTTGAAATCTCATAACCCGCTTTCGCTCCCCTTAAATAGGCCAATCTCTCGTCCCGACCCAGGTGAGCAGCCTCCGTTCGCCCGTAATAAGTGCGGCTCCAATCAATATGGGAGAGTTCGTGCGTCACCAGATATTCAAAAACGGCAGGTGACGTGATCTCCTCGCCTTTGAGAAGGATCGTCCCCATCAGCGGCGCGATCGTTCCCGCTGCATGATCGTAGGGAAACAAAGCGGCCGGAAGAATAACGATGCGTCGCGCTTGTTTTCTAAGGACATCGGCCATAAGCGCGTCCCCGAGATGGGAAACACCTGAAAATCGAACCTGCCGCACGTCGACGTCGATCGTTTCTCCTGACCAGGCTCGCTCCAGAATATCCCCCACATCGACGCTCGGTTGGCATGAAGGGTTGATTTCTCGATCGACTTCATCGCGGATTCGATCCAATTCTTGTAAAGTCGCCCAAGGCCCCCCAAACTCTTGGCTATGAAAAACGGTTTGATACCAAAAGCTCTGATGCCGCCTGGCTTCGGCATCGAATCGGATCTCCGGCCTAGTGAAACGCAGTTCACGATACGCTTCACGGAATTGATCCAACAGCCGGTGTCGAACCTCATTCCTTTCAAGTGGAGAAACAGAAGGGGAAAGGCTTAAAAGATCCATTTTCAATTTTGCTTCAGCTTCGGAATATCCTTGTCTCATGAAAAGGGACGCACGAGTTTGCCTTAGCGCTTGATCAGCCTCGATTCCCCTTAAACCCAGCGCACATACTACGGCCACGTGTTCTCTTTCGCAGGCTTGTTGGGTGACAAGATCGGCAGTGGAAGACGCCGTTTCTTCTATCGATGTCAAACGGTCGAGTAAGTAATGGGTAGTTTTTTGCTTTAACTCATCCACCCGAGGGCTCAAGCTCGAGATCCTGGAAATATCGTGCCAACGCTTTAATGTGGTTTCGGAGGAAGCGATGGAAGACGTCCTATCGGAGTTGAAGAGACTCAGAATTGAAGTCGCGATTCCGTAGGAAACCATCCTTCTCGTAACATTTTCGGGTACTTCCGGAGCGGGATTATGAAGATCGTCGATATATTCCCCTTGGAGCTCCTGTGCGGCGTCGCTTTCAGACAGCGAGCTCACCATTTCACGATGCCGGGGCGTCAAATCATCCTGGTCCATCAACATTAAAGCTTCTAACGTGGGGGTTTTAATCCGATTTAGAAAAGCGCGGTCGTTCCGCGACATATCGGTGAGTAAAGCGAACCAGTAGCGCAACTCCCTATGGGCCAAAGCATCGGACACCACCATGCCTTCGGGCCCTCTCCGATAGGCCTGCCTGAAGAGAATCGTAACCCTCGACTCGATCTCCCGCATCGGCAGAGAGCGTAGCCTCGATCTCAGATCGTATTCCCGTCGCTGAAAACTGAACACATCCTGTTGAGAACAAGCTGCCAACGCCTCAAACCGCCGTCCATCTTCAGACCTGAAAATATCGGGGGATATGCGGGTATTACTAATGACGCGTATTTCCTCAGAAACGTCGTCCACCGACTCTGAACGAGGGTTCTCGTTCGGGAGGGAATCAACAGGACATGTCCGGGCACTTGAGATCGAATCCACCATATAGGTTTCCCGATTATCGACCCTCTCGACGAAAAGTTGCTTTTCTCACTTGCTAACGAGGCCATGCATAAGGAACGCGCTCAGCTCTATCACGTTTCTATTCACCATCATCCGAATCGCCGTCTGGCGACAGAATCGCCTCCAGCTCTCCCCGGTAAAAGTGATGGTGACTTCATGAGCGTTCAAACAACCCAGGGATATCCAGATCTGAAACAATGGGCTCGAAGCGGTGAAAGTCCGGGAAATCTCTTCAGGCCGTAAACGGTTTAAAGCCGTTAACTCCCTTTCGACTTCATTCCTCTCCGAAGGAGAGTCCGCTTTTTCCCTATAATGCGACAGGACGTGAGACATCCAAACAGATTCGTGTTCGGGAGATACTAAGCCCTGCAGCTCTCTATAAGCCACTCCAAGGATCTGCCCGGGGGCCAGATTAAATCTGAAGAACTCATGGTCGTTAATATTTGAAAGCGGCAGGATCTCATGGGGGTCTCGACTGGGGTCAGATAAATAATTCTGTATCGCACGGATAATCGTACCATCCGTGTTTAAATAAGACTCCATAGCATCATCATTAGGGTGAGGCATTTGAACGAGAACTTCACGTCCTGATTGTCGCGCCCTTGTTTCATCCAAGGCATTGTCCATTGCCATCGGCGTCCCGATGTAGCGTTGTGACCATTCGATGTGGGATAGTTCATGCGCCATCAAATACTGAAGTTCTTGTGGAGAACGGATACCATCGGATGCGATGAAGATCACATGCATGCCGCTTATGGAGCCGGCCCAAGCCCCATGACGATTCATGACGCTACGAGGGAGAAGAAAAACCCAGTCCACATCCGCTCGCACCGCATCCGCCAGTCCACGATGACGGTGAAGAAGCGCCGAATCCAAAAAGGTCAATTGACCCGGTCTAAAGTATGAGACGTTGGATTGACGCATCCTATCTTCTAGGTTTTCCCATGAAAGATCATGGCATGAATCCGCAGCATAATGATTCGCTGTTTCTTGAAATAGATCCCTAACTTCTTGTGGGCTCACTATACCCGTGCCGACATAACCCTCTACCAAGACCCTTTGATAAACCCCAAGCTGATCCAACGCCGGGACCAGCTCGGAGACGTGCCGCGTCGCCTCCCAAAAAGACCGGTACACCTCTGTAAGCTCGGCGAGAAGCTCTCGTCTTACCATGGCCCTTCCCAAGCAAGAAACGGGCAGATGATTCAGTCTCCCGTATAATTGGCTCTTGGGAGTGTTACGAAAAGGCATGGGTAAATTCCTCAAAGAGCTCGAGGGGGCCGTCGGATCTAATCCTCTCTCCGCCATGATAAGATCGATCGCGAAAATTTCCGCAGCCAGGCTGTGACGCGTTCCCGAAGATTCAGAAACCGGTAAAAGACTCCGAAGATCGCCTAGACGCTCCGTTAACATGTCATTGGATAGACGACGAGCCGCGCTCCAGCGGTCTTCGACGCCTGCGGAGCGCGCTAGCTCTCTCGCATCAGTCGGCACTAAGAGGCTTGGATCCCAGAGACGGACCGCTTCCTGAAAAAGAAGACGGGATCTGGAGGAGGAGCTTTCGGAGGGATCACTCACGTCAGACCGAGCCCATTGGACATACCGATCCCAATAACGTTGCATGACGGGATTACCGGTCCCATTCCCCAAACTCCTGGGTTCTTTGTAAAGTCTCCACAAGGTCTCTCGATCTTCAGGAAGCAAATTCGGATCGGCGATGGAATGCAAAATCGAAACACGCGGATCTCGAACACGCGTTAAAAAATCAGGATCCCTTCTGACCGCTGCGTTGAAGGCTGTGGTCCACATTTCTAAAGTACGGACAGCACCTTCATCCGCGGGCACCATCCTATCTCCCTCATGCCGGTACGCTTGGGATAAGAGGCTTTCCATTTGGCGAGCGATTTCAGCGGTGGAAAGACGGCTGATACGTTCCAGAAGGGAGGCTTGATGTTCCTTAAAAAAATTCACGAGCGAGGCCGGGCAAGCCGATAGAGACTCGAAACGACGCTCCTCCTCCACCCGGAAGATATCGGGAGATAGGCCGGTCCGGCCCAACTGTTGGATCTCGTCTGAAACTTCATCAACCGCAGCGCCTCCACCCATCGAGACACCTTGTGCCCAATGACGCACACGACAGGTTCTTTCGGATGTTAAAGGACGGACCATAGCCATCGTATTATCGACTCGAGTTGGGAGGAAGTTTCGCCTTTCGAAGGGCCTTTTTTTTTGCTACCTTTCCCGCCATGCTCAAAGGCTTGGATGATTTTTTGGCGGAGTCCACCGACCGGGGTCACGTCGTCGGAACATGGGGATTTCACTCGAACATCGACTTTACGCGCATGCGGGCCGAAGAGACGAATGTCTGGTTCTTCGAGCAGATCTTCAATTTCCTGAGAGCATTCTTCGGCATGGTGCTCCCGGATTCCCTCGAATTGATCACGCACAACGCCTCGCAGCGGTTCGAACGCAAGGGACTGGACCAAATGACCTTCCTCGACGACTTCATGCTGCTCTTAAAAAAAGTGAAGGAACCCCTCTGGACCGCCCGCCTCAATCTTAACGTCATTGGATTCCTGAGAACCGCGCATGATCCCGATAAACCCGTCCGGCTTCAAATCCAGGAGCCGACTTCCTTTATCGTGTGGGGTGGACCGGATGAAACCGGATTCCAAAATTTCTCGATCGGCTACAATCTCTTCTCCACCACGCACTTAAGCGGGGATCACATGGCCCTATGGTCCATGAACCAACCCCTTCTCGAAAAGGCTCTGCGCAAATGGGAAGACCAAACCGGACGCATGATCGAGGTCGTGGACTCGAACGCCGGTCTTCCGATGCAACAGTACGGTTTCAACCAACCCAAGGCACAGCCTCAGTACCGTTAGGGCCTCGTTCAAGGAAATAGATCAGCCTAGCGCCTTTCACGATTCTCATTCTCATAATGAGAAAATTCTTTAAAAATTATCATAAATAACCCTGGAAAGGGCTTATTTTCATCATTTTTCAGTAAAAGCATACGGCACCGATTTTGCTCCATAAACTTCCTGTTTTTGCCGTTGAAACGTTTATGGGACCGCCACGAATTCACCACCCGCCCCGATCTCCCCAAAGGCCTCGGGATTTTCCAAGACCTGACGCGGGAAACCCTCACCCAGATGCGGAGACGCCCCCAGCTCCACCCACACCGTCTCCTTTCCGCGTAGGTTTTTATTGGGATGCGCCGAACCCGTTCACCCCCGATCTTAGGACTTCACCGACCGCAGCACCTCTTTTTCGTAACCCTCAGGGACCTATGGCTGCCGGGATGGTACCGATTGCGGCACCCGCATCACCTAGCGCCAATGTCCCCAGGAACGAACCAGAACGTTTAGAGCTCGCTTTTAAAGAAGCCCGCGATCAAGCCGCTCTTGCCCTCCAGACGGCGAGAGGTCGACGAATCAGGGACGCTCGAGAAAGAATGGGGAGATTCGTTTCCGTCTCTGAAAATTTAGGTCGTTTAAAGATCTTTGGACAGACACGCCGCAACCTCCGAACGTTACGGGAAACCGCCCATCGCGAGCTCATCGAAGGAGCGCTCGCCAACGACACGACGCGCGTTTCCCAGGGCTGCCGTATCACCCAGGCGATCGAGTCTTACCACCGCGTCGAAGATAGACAAGCCGCCGTCTACGACATTTTATCCCGATTGTACCCCCATACTTCCACCCAAGGTATCCGCCTGGAATATGCTTCCGCCGCCCGTAATTTAAGGGGACAAACCTTGGGCGATGGTCTCTACGAGCCTTCTCTCGAGTTTATGAGGGATTTAGCGATCGTACGGACCTATCAGCGCTTGAGCCACGGGACACCCGAAGAAAGAACCCAAGCCGCCGCCATTGAACGGGTCATCGCAGACGTCAATAATCCACCGTTTTTCTTGGATCCCGATAGCGTCGACTTTCTCGAAACCGAAACCCGCCGGCTCTCGACCATTTACGAGAAGCCTGAGAACGGCCCTGACTCGCTGAGGGCGTTTTTTTCAAACGTGCACCACACTCAGCTTCAGGATCTGGAACAAAATCCCGGTTACCGAAACCGCCGGGCTCTTGAGGCGAGTCTGGACCACTTAGAAACGCATGCACGTACTTTAAATCTTCTAGAGGATCGCCCCGGCTCTCTGCCACCGGTTTTGCTCGAGAATTTGAAGAACGATCTCCTCCAATCGGCGAGAACCTTACGAGAACAGATGACCCAAACCTTAAGAAACCTGGAGACGGAACGCCCCCCCAGAACCGTGCGTTTTCAAGAGAACGGTCACTGGATGACGGAAGAAGTGCCTTCGACTGAACCCTCAGCCGCTGAAATCGCCTACAGGAGTCAACTGGAGAGAATCGAAGGACAGATCCGACAATTGGAAAATTTCGACGCGACTTCCCCCTCGGCCACAGAGCTTATGCGGCGTCATCTAAGAATCATCGGAGGCTTCGAAGAGGATCATGTCCGACATCTCATGGGTCGAGAAACGCGCCTCTTAAGCCAAAATCTCCCGGACATTCCATTAAGCGGAAATGCCGCAGACCGGGCTCGCCTTTATCGCCAACGCTTGAACCAAACCGACATCGCCCTCATGCGGCAAACCATCCAAGCACGCATCGACATGTACCGAAACATGACTTCAACTGTCCACAGGGCCGACCGGGCCCTTCAGGCGATTGGTTCCATCGGCGACTTAGGCACAGTGAATAGCACGGGGAATTTTCATGCCGTCGTCGAGCGTTACCGGAGAATCGACAGGATGATCGAAGACGGTCGCGTTGATCAAGCCCAAAGGGAACTGACCTCCCTCGAACAAGCGCAGATCGGGGCTCATCTTCAAGACCACTTCGAGGTTTCTTCGCATGTGAATACGGCGGCATCGATCGGCATCATCGCCGCTTCGGCGGCATCGATGAACATCGGTGGTTTTCTATTGGCTCCGGAACTCGCCTTGAGCGCGAGCGCCGCCAACGCTACATGGGCGACACGGGCCCTTTATACGGCGGCAACCGCTCCTATCTTTCGACTGACCCATAATGGGCTCGACGCCTGGATCTCGGATGACTCCAATATTTTTTACCGGACTCCCCGCGGCGACGAAACCCTCCTCAGAAACATCGCGGATAATACCGCCCATTTCGCCCGGCAGACCGGAAACGACATCGGCATGATGATCACCATGCAGACAGCTATGGGACAGTTCCAAGCCCTCGGCAGATCTCGACTCCAAAACATCGCCCAAAGGCAATTACTCGCCGAAGGACGCATCGCTTCGGGAACCTTAACTCCGGAGATGCAAAACTTAGTCGCCCAGCGCGCCTTAGAGCTAGGGCAAAACATAGGCACGCAAGCGGCAATGCATGCGGGTGGTTTCGCCTCCGAACTCGCAGCCCTCCAAGCGTGGGGATTCGGGTCCGAGGCGGTCGGATCCCGCATAGACACGGGCTCATGGGAGTTTGGGCAGGCGTTTCGGCGGAGTTTTTTAGATGTCAACATCTGGAAGGAACAGGGTGTCTTCGTTTTAGGCATGCGCGCGGGTGCCGTATTGACATCACCCATCTTAAGCCCTCTCCATGAAGGTGCCCGCGACATCGCCGTCGATCGGGTACGGGATCGCTATGAAGCCGTCATGGCCCGGAGCGAAACCGCAGGACGCGCCTGGACCCGATACTTGGAAACGGGAGAGGGCAACCCGGATACTATTTTTAAAAACATAGAATCGGCTTTGGAAAGGCGTTTGGAGCTTCTTCGGAATCCAGCCATCCGCGATGTCGTCCGACCAGAGGCCGTAGGAGAAACCGAAGCCGCCCTCCATCAAATCCGGGAAGAACGCGCTGGGCTGAGGCTGCAGATCCCTTTCTGGATGCGGTCCCTAGCAGGAAGCATGGGCATCTTGGCGGCGGATGGCGGAGGACGGATCAACCCCGCCACGAGTGTCCACACCGAAGCTCCGCAAGTACCCCCTAGTGGAGCTTCACCCTCCACTTCCGCTGGAGCTAGGAGAGGACCTACGGCGTCTACGGGGACAAACCTAAGATTGCGTACGATCGGATTGATCGGTGTGATTTTGGATATGCCGGAAGTCGTCGCTTCATACCATCGAGGAAGCCCTACTATTGAAGTGGCTACTTCCGACGAGGGCTTCGAAAGCGCTCGAGCTCATATCGTTCAAAAGGCTCGGTCACTCGGCTTAAGGGGCGTGCGGAATCTCGGAAGCGAGGATCTCGTCTTCGAGTCCCCTCTCGACTCCAGCGAGAGACTCACCGTCCATTTCACGCGACTTCAAGGGGAAACCACACCGAATCCCACGCACGCCGCACGGCCTGAGTCCACCGAAGCTTCCGCAAATCCTTCCTTCATTGCCGCTAGGAATTTACAGAGAACCCTTCGAGAAAGAGGGATCCCTTTTAGCACGGTTTCCTACGACCCCCAAAGCCGACGCCTCATTCTAAGGACCGCTCGTGGCGCCGATCTGATCGCAGATGGAGATCTTATTGAATCTTTGCTTCCGGATGTCCCTGGTCGGAACCTCCACCGTGAAGATCCCGGAGATGGACGACATATCTTAAGGGTCACACATGCCGATGGATCCCCGCTATTGATTATAGAAGTCACACGTCGAGACATCACAGGACAACCGCCACCCTTGCCCGCTATCCGAAATCAGGTCCCGGAAACGTCAAGAGCTCGTCGAAACCGACGCACCCAAGCTTCGTCCCAAGCCTCATCCGTTCCAAAGCCACCCATTCCCGCTTCTGAGACTCCGCCCTCGCCCCGCACCATCCCAAGAACGACATCGGGTATTCGAACGCCCCAAGCCTTAGCGAGTTGGTTCATCAAGCGGCTGCACGTGGTCGATCCCCAAACAGCCACGAGAGCCGTCATCCCAGATCATATCGATTACGACGAAGCGAACCATCGGGTGGTCGTATCTATTCCCGAATCACAACTGGGTGCCGCCAATGCATACATTTCCCTTCTCCTCAGAGGGCGCGCTTTCAATAAATCCCAATCCTCTCCGGATACTCTCATTTTACGCGTACCAACTTTTATTAACCAGCCAGAGCTCACGATCGAAATCACTGGAAACCGCTCTTATCGAAGCCCCGTATCCTCCGAAGCGAGCCAACCGGCAACACCGCCGCCTGGAGATGCCGCGGCAAGCCCTCCCGCAGTCCCACCGAATCCACAGCCCATACCGCCACCGGGAGTTGAACCTCAACCTGCGACTCCTCCTCCCCCGACTTCTCCTCCAGCGCCTACCGGAGCCTCCGCTATCGATTCTCAGACCACACCTCCCGTCACTAATGCGGCTTCCGCTCCGCCCCCAAGACGCCGCGGGCGCCATCCCTTGACCACCGGGGTTATGGGTGCCGTAGCTCCTGTCTTCTTAGGCACAGGCGGCATAGGGGGATCGATGGCGCGGAGAGGCACCCCTGCGTTCACCATTGTCGGTAATAGAAATGGACCCACTCCAGTCACGATAGGGAATCACCACTTTGAAGTCATACGCCAAGGCGACCGTTGGGCCCTTCAAGGTCCTCATTTACCGTCCGGGCAACGTTGGCGCGTCGTGCGTCAAGGAACGGAAGTGAAGGACCTTGCGACCTTGAGGGAAGGGTTTCGGGATGGCGATGAAGTCAGCCTGGTCGAAGAAAGATGGGGAGGGCTGAGATCAGATCATGTCCTAGGAAAATTCGTTTTCCACGAACCCTTACTTGAGTCGCCTCCGGCGCCTGAAGCGACCGTACCTACCCGTGACCCGGTAACGGTCACCCTTTCGCCCGAACAATTGGAAAACTTCCGGGCGAGCTACCCCACCTCCAGCCTGGCTGTGCCGAGACCCGGAGAGGGCATAGTCATTGGAAGAAATGAAATGAACGATCCGACGATCTCCAGGAACAACACGACCTTACAGCGATTGCCTGACGGAACTCTCGTCATCCGCGACGGGACGACGGAGAGCCCCAGCCGCAACGGGACGCCATTTTACGATCCTCGAACCGGAACGACGGTTCGACTCAGAGGGGAGGTCAGGCTCGGCCCTGGCGAATCCTGCGTCATAGGAACGGACGGTAACCGAGTCGTCGTCCACAATCCCTGGCTTGCTTCTCATTTACGCTACCCGCACGGCACCACTCCCCATCGCTTACCGACCATTCCCGCCACGGTGGGCTCCGGTAACCCGCGGAGCGAGTCCTGGGAATTCCCTATCGAGGCTCTCATGAGCGGAGGTCGGATCGTGATCGGACGCGGCGTGGATTCTAGCGTCGTGATCAACGAGCGCACGGTGAGCCGATCGCACGTGACCGTCAGCGCTTACCGGAATCCCGACGGTTCCGGACCACCTCTCGTGGTGCTTCGCTCCATCGCAGATGCGCCCGTCGTTATCGATGGGCTACCGATTCTTATGCCATCCGAGGGTATTATCGTGAGTCCGCCGCAAAGTTTTCGCATCGGCGGCGCGGATATGCGTATCGAGATGAATGGTGGCCGTCTACGCATCTCACAAGAAAACCCCGAAGAGAATGTGAATCGGCGTCATAATGAGAGTGGTCCCGCAGCACCGGCATCTGTGGATGACGCGACGCTCGCCGATGGCGGGGAAGCAACGAACCCACAAATGAGATTACCGGCTTTTGTAGGCATGGATCCAAACGTCAACCTCGTCACGGTCGGAGGTGTGCCTCGAGGAACCCGGGGAACGACGAATATCGCCTTTCCGGAAGTGAATCCCCAACCCTCCCCTCCCGTGATTTTCAGGAAAGATGGGAATGATTGGGTCCTGAATACGCTTCCCGGAAGTTTCGTCTCCATCAATGGAACCGTGGCTAGCAACGGAGATAGAATCCATCTGGGAGACCGTTTACGAATTACGATTCCATTAGAGGGACGCATCCACTCCCACACAGCCACGGTCACCGATCGGGGCTTGGAGATAGACGAGAACTCTTCCTCTCCAGCCAACGACGACACGCCGCTTCAAGCCGCCGCCCGGACTTCGGATGACGACGTGAGAACGCCTCCCCGAGGACCGCGAGGGCGTTAATCCCCCACCCAATATTCCCCGATCGTCTTTCCCTGCATGGCGGCAATCCGAAACTCGAAGTCCCCCTGGAAAAAATACGTCCATACCCCCAGCGTCGCCTTCGCCATGCCCTCGGTGATCAGGCGATGCCTCCGGTAACGGAGATCGAATTTCCCCAAGGGAAAATGGCGCGCATGCTCCAATTCTTCGACCAAAGCGCGTAACCGCGATAGGATCATTTCTTTGGCCCCATCAAAATCCGGCCTCGTATCGTCAGGGCTCAGAACCGGCAGGTTCCGTATGACGACTTCTTCCTTATCGACGGCGTAAAATCCCGTACAGCGCGACGAAAGGGATTTGTAGGGCTTGATGGAATTCAAAAATTCCCTTTCGCCCTCCAATCGTATTTTCCCTTTTTCGGTTCTGCTCCGGACCCACCCGATCAATTCACCCATCAGGGGAGAGTGAATCGGTTCACCTTCAGGCCACAGACACGATACCAGTGCATCGTTCGTCAAAGATTCTCCGCTTAAGTAGCGGGAAACCAACGCATCCAAGCTCTTTTCAAAGGAAGCCCTCCATCCTTCCACCTGTCCCGCATCAGCGTCCGCGATCGCCCGCATGGCTTGGTCGATCCGGCCTCTCAAACCTTCATCCCGAATAAAGCCATACGCTCGGGCGGCGGCAAAATCGAAGTCCTTGAAGACTTCCAGACAGCTGAGCCTAGACAGATCCCCTTCGTAGAGCGTCACCAACATTTCCTGCAAGCGATCGACGGCGAACACGGGATGCCCTTCCGCATCCACCGCCTTGGAAACGGCCTTCCACCTCTCGAAGATTGGAACCGCCAAAGGAGACAGGTGGAGGGCGTCGAAGATCGCCGATTCCATCTCGCGAGGAAACCCGTAGACGTGGGGGGCGCTGATTCCGGAAGGATGCGCCCTCTGACGGTAGCCGATCGAGCGACCGCATTCCTCCAAGCCCTCTAGGGTCAACCCCCCTTCGACCATCATCGCTTCGGAGAGCTGACCGTAAAAAGCGGCGACTTCCAGAGACGGGCCGTCTCGCATCGCTTTCCTCGCCAAGCTTTCCAGTAAAGCCGTCTTTAAGGTCCCACGGTGACTTGAAAGGGATTCGCTTTTGGCGATGCGCTTCCAAGCTTCCGCTCGGTACCAATCGTCATCAAAGGGTTTTTCGGACGGCACCATGGACTGGGACCAGGCTTCCGCTTGGGAAGCGTCGGCGCCCCAGGAGAGGGCTATCGTCCTATAAGTCGACAGGATTTGATCCTTGAAAAGGATTTGGGTCGCCGCATCCATGCGGATTAGAGATCGTCCGTTTTCCCGGAAGGTTGCCTGAAATCCAAGAATTCCGAATCTAAGAACTCCGGCAGAAGGGAATTAGCGGGAAAGCCCTGAAGACGCCGGACCCAAGGAAGCCTGGAAGGCTTCGATCTCCGGCCTCCAAACGCCGTCCCAATCCGGTTCGCGTTTCAGGAGGGAAGCCGCCTTTTCCGCATAGTCGGCGGCCGATTCGGAGTTGCCGAGATGCCGCTGGAGCTTGGCGAATTCGAGGAAGGACACCCCGTAGCTCGGATCGACCGCCATCGCCTCTTGGAAGGAATCCGCCGCTTGGTCGTCATGACCTTGGGCCATGGCCGCTTTCCCCGTTTCCACCAAATGCTGGGCGGCGCTCCGTTCCGGTGTGGAGGCTTGGGTTTTACCGATGACGACGGGGGCCTTGTGCGTCACTTTGACGCCTGACTTCCCGCGGTTCGACGGTTTGACGCAAGCCGTGGTCGCCACCAGCGACGCCAGCCCCAACCATAGAAGCCTCTTAATTAGGTTCCGTTCCTTTAATGAAGGGTTCTTCATAATCTTTTCCATCCCTCTCGAATGAAACTAAAACGATGTTCTCCGCCGAAGGGAAATCCTCTCGCAACGCTCCCGGTGGATTCACGCTCTTCATAAATCCCGTCCAAATCGGCAAGGGTCCCGACGCTCCCGACAGGCCCGTCGATGTATTGTCATCATAGCCGACCCAAGAGACAGCCAGAAGATCCGGCGTATAGCCCACGAACCAGCTATCTTTATAATCCGACGTCGTACCGGTCTTGCCCGCCGCCAAGCCGGTGAAACCCAGAGTCCGAGAAGACGACGCGGTACCGCGGTCGACCACACCCCTTAAAAGACTGTTCATAAGATAAGCCACTTCAGGAGCGATGACTTTTTTCATCTGGTAATTCTTCTTGTCCAACAAGACGCCGTCCCGGGTCACGACGTTCATCAACGCCACCGGCTCGGTCCGCGTGCCTTGGTTGGGGAAGATCGTATAAGCCCGCACCAATTCCAACGGCGTCACTTCAAAGGCGCCCAATGCCAACGAGGGCACCGGGTCCAATCCGCTCTCAATGCCCGCGGCGTGCGCCACCTCGATGATCCTTTCCAAACCCACGTCGAGGGCGAGCCGCGTCGTGGCGATGTTCATGCTTTGCTCCAAAGCCTCGCGGAGGGTCACCGTCCCGTGCTCTTGCTTGTCGTAATTCTCCGGCGACCAATTTTTGTCCCCGCTCCTCACCGTGAAAGACGCGTCCTCCAACGTGGAAGCTAACGTGTACGTTTTTTCTCCCTGATTCAAGGCCGTCAGATAAACGAAAGGCTTGAAGGCCGATCCCGGTTGGCGGTGGGCGTCCGTAACGCGGTTGAATTGGCTGGTTTCATAGTCGCGGCCGCCGACAAAGGCGCGGATCGCGCCCGTTTGCGGTTGCACGGCGATGAAAACCCCTTCGAGAGGTTTCCCTTCTTCCCGGTTTTTCTTAAGCCGCGGTTTTTCATTTTCGAGCTTGGTCAAGTGCTTCGTTAAACTCTCCTCGGCGGCTTCTTGGGCTAAAGGGTCGAGCGTCGTGAAAATCCTTAAACCTTCTGATTTCAATACATCCGTCGAATAATCCGTCTTCAGCTGGCTTTGGATGAAGTCGACGAAATACGGGGCCCTCAGGAAATGCGTGTGGACGGGAGAGAGGACGATCTTTTCCTTCTTTGCTTCCGCGTACTCCGCATCGTCGATCATCTCCTGGCTCCACATCATCTTCAGGACGAAATTGCGGCGGTCATAAGCCTTATTGATGTTGCGGAAAGGAGAATACTCTCCGGGAGAACGGATCACGCCGGCGATCAGGGCGCATTCGGCGATCGAAAGCTGGTTCACGCTCTTGGAGAAGAACATCTTCGCCGCCTCCTCCACGCCCGTGACGGATACGGCTCCGCGCTGACCGAAATAGATCTCATTGAGATACGCCTCGAGGATCTCCTCCTTCGTGTAGCGCGCCTCCAAGATGAGGGCCATGATCATTTCGTTGATCTTCCGCCCGAACGTCTTCTTGGACGTGAGGAAATAATTCTTCACCAATTGTTGCGTCAGAGTGCTTCCACCTTGCACGGCCTTGAGATGGACTAGATCCACCAGCAGGGCGCGGGCCAGGCCGATGGGGTCGATCCCATGATGGGAATAGAACCTCTCGTCCTCGACGGCGACCACGCCGTTCAACAAAGCCTCCGGGATATCAGTCATCGAGACGAGGGTGCGGTCCTCCATCTTTTCGTCAAAAAGCGAGGCGATGAGCTCCGGTTCCAGCTTCACGGTTTTGACGTCTTCTTGGGTGTCCAAACGCTGGATCGCGGAAAGGATCGATCCTTCGAAACGGATCTGGATGGGAAAACCGTCCATGTCCCCCGAGGGGTAGGAAAAACTATGCAGGAAGACGGAAATCTGGTCGCCGCCTCGCGAATATTCGCCGACGGTTTTCGGAGCCGTCGGCCGCTTCTTATATCCCAGCCTTTCGAGGCGGGTCTCCAATTCCGCGGCGGAGACGACGCGTCCCGGATAGAGGGCGTAAGCGTCGGAGTAGATGCGGGAGGGCAGGTTCCACCGATGGGATTCGAACTTCTTGCGGATTTGCATGTCCAAAGCCGCCACATAAAGCGCCAACCCTGCCGCGCCGACGAACCCGAGGAGCCCCCACGGGAATTTTTTTTTGTTCTTTTTTTGGGATTCTTTTTTCAAAATTTAAACAAACGAAGAATGCGGAGGAGGAGGGATTCGAACCCTCGATACGGTGTTACCCGTATAACGGTTTAGCAAACCGCCGCCTTCAGCCACTCGGCCACCCCTCCCGTTCACTCTGTTGTGGGTACTCCAAAGGGGTATTTTGTAACTTCGATGAATCGCCGATGTCAAACTTCTGTTGTTTGGAGGGTTTGATGAAAAACCCGGAAATAAAACCGGCGAGGAGTTTGGCTCCTCGCCGCACTTCGACGCTCTTGAGGGGCCTGGCTACCTCCACGGGAGCCTGAGGCGAGCGCATGAAAAGTCGCATGGCGTCAGCTTCCATGCATGAACTGTAACGACGAACACAAATGTGGGGCCTCACTGGGGTCTTGGGGTTCGCCTAGGATCGTGAGGCCCCACATAAGCCTAAAGGAGGGTCCCTAAGCGAATGGGTTCCGTATTAAGCGATGACGGACACAAGAGTCCTTTCCTTGAGGTCGGTCCGAAACTGCTTCTCGAAAATCTCCTTTGGCGTTTCGGTTTTCGGCCTTTGTTTTCCGAGAAGAATCGACAGGTCCTCTTGAACGTCTTCTTTTTTGAATTCCTCCTGCAAAGACACATTCTTCAATATCAATTGGGCCAACCCGGTTTTCTTTTTAAGATCCGTTTCCTTCACTTCCGAGCCGGGACCCAGTTTTTCGAAAGCTTGCTTGGCGAGGATGTCCTCCGTGACTTCGGTCTCGTTAAAACGATCGTGGGAGACGGAGTTCCTGAGATTGTAACGGGGATTTTTCTTTAAAATTTCGGCGACGGTCGGTTTTTCCTCGAGAACCAAACTAGCGGCGATATAAGCGGTAAAATCCGGATGGTCGTTCAGAAACTCCTCGTCATAGGCGCCCGATTGCAGATGAGATTGGATGAAGTCGTTCGTCGCGTTCGTGATGATCGTTTGGTTCGCGCTGCTTCGTATCTCGTCCCGAAATGCCTCGGCCCTATCCTTACCCGCCTCCGTTTCCGTGAAATCCTTCACCACATCTTTATTCTGTATCACATAGACGGCGGCATTCGGGTTATTTTCGAAGAATTGTCGGTCGTTCAGAGCGTGATCTTTTTCGAAGAGGTCAGCTGCTTTCTGGGCGAGTTGTCCGATAGTTTCTTTCTGATGTGATTGAGCGTCACCTGAAAGAAGCATTTCCGCAAAAGACTTGTCTTGGTTGACCAAGTCACGGATGCCGCCGGCGTTCATCGCCAATAACGACGCCGTAAAAGGATCCTCTTTTAATTTCCCTTTCGTCAAAATCTCTTTGGCATTATCGGAAAGCTGGTCATGGGCCGCTTCCGCGACCACATCCACAAGATCCCCGCGGGTGCGTATTTCCTTTTTGGCGTAAATCTCCTTCGCTTTGTCGGATTTGGAAATCGCGTGGTAAAGATCTTTATTGCCGTCTTGGAAGCGACGGAATTCGTTAGTTTGGAATACTTTATGGGATTTGATTCCCAAGGAGGTCTTTTGGATCGATCCTTCGCCGATTTGTTTGAGGGTAAATTTCGCCGCATACGCCGACTGGGCTTTATATGTGGCTTCGTTATTCAACGATATCGCTTTAAGTCCTGCGGACATACCCTTCCTCCTATGGACCTAAACGGACAATCTGAAGAAACCTTGAGTTTTTTGCGTGTTTTTTGACGTTTTCGCGCGGGTTTCAAAAAGACGGGTCAAAACAGGAAGTTAAAGGCGGAGGGGGTGGGATTCGAACCCACGGTACCCTTGCGGGTACGCCAGTTTTCAAGACTGGAGCCTTCAACCACTCGGCCACCCCTCCCAGGATAACGAGTTCTTTTAGAGTGAGGTGAGGTTTAATCCGTGTTTTCCGATTTATCAAGACTACGTTAAATCTCTTCAGGAAAGAAAGCCGCGCCGGATCATGTTCACCGCGATGGCGGCCAAAAGGAGGGAGACGATCTTCGCGATGGCCTTGAGGCCCGACACGCCGATCAGGACCCTGAGACGCGAAGCGTAGTGGAAGGACAGCATGACCAAAAAGAGGTTCACAAAAAGAGCAACTACGGTGGGGGTGACGCCCACAGTGTCGATCAATGCGATCAAAGTCGTGATCAACGCGGGACCCGCGATGAGCGGCATACCCAACGGCACCACGCCGATGCTCTCATGGGGCGAAAAGACTCGCTCTGTCTGGGATAAGAGCTCCTTTACCGCGATGGCTAAGAGAACGATGCCTCCCGCGATTTGAAAATCGGAAACGGTGATGCCCAAAGCCTTGAAGACGATCTTGCCCAAGAAAACGAATCCCAAGGCGATGGCCGCTGCCGTCCATGTCGCTTCATAAGCGATCCGACGCACGCGCGCGGAATCCGCGTCACGCGTCATGCTAAGGAAGATAGGCGCTAAACCGACAGGATCCACGGCCACGAAGATCGGGATAAAAGCCAAAACGATCGATTGCATGAGACTCATGTGCGACTCCGGACTTTTTGCACACCCCATAGGATAAGCCCGAGGGCTGGAAAAATCAAACTACGCAGGAACGCATGCCATGGAAACTGCGTCAAAAGCGCCAAGCAAGCCACCAGGCCTATTATGGGTACGGCTATCGGAACTTTAAATTTCTCCTGACCTTGCGACCATTTCAAACGGATGAGGCTAAAATGGACGGCGCTAAAGACGGATAAAACCAGAAGACTCGTCGTCTGAGCCAAGATTTTCACTCCGCCCGTAATAATGAGAAAAGCCGTGATCCCGAAAGCCACGAGAATGCCGACCCATGGCGTCTGCCGCTTGGCATCCACGGAGGAAAGAAAAGCCGGCACGAGGGATTCGCGCCCCATGCCGTGAAGGAGACGCGACGCCATGATGAGATTGGCAAGGCCAGTATTCGCAATCGCAAGCATCGCGATGATCGAGAAGTAACGGACGAATACGTCCCATCCCGCCTTATCAAAAACCAGAAGCAAAGGCGTTTTCGAAGCGACGATCTGTTCACGCGGAAAATAAAAGAGGAGCGTGAGGGTTACGAGCAAATAAAGCGTCGCTGCCACGCCCAATGCGATGAGTATGGCGCGCGGGATGTCTTTAGCGGGATTCTTCGCCTCTTCCGCCAAGTTACATAGGTCTTCAAAACCCACGAACGCGAAATAAGCGATCGTCACACCGGAGAAGATGGGGCTGAGGGCAAAAGCATCGCGGTTGCTGGCCCAAAAATCCGCCGCAATATTAAGCTCGAAGAAGGAAAAACCCAAAGCCACCACCAAGACAAGACCTAAGAATTCCACTGAGGTGAATACGATATTGACCCATGAAGACTGCAGGATCCCCCAAAAACTCAAAAGTGAAAGTAAGACGATCAGTCCGATTTGTACGGTCATATCGGGCAGTGGAAAAAGCTGTTTCAGATAATCGCTGAAAGCCGAGGTCACCGTCGCCGCTGAAGTCAATCCCGTTCCAAGAACGCACAACCCTACGACCGTCGGGAGCCATTTATTAGAAAAGGCATGACTCACGAAAGCCACGGCCCCCGAAGATGTTGTGATCCGAGCGCTAAGAGCCGCATAGCTTAACCCCGTCAAACCCGCCACAGCTGCCGCCAAAAGGAAACTCGCCCAAGCACCGACCCCGGCCAGATCAATAACACGCCCGACCAGAGCATAAATGCCGGCTCCTAAAATATCACCGACCCCATAAAATATTAGAGACAGAAAACCCAGACGGCGAGCTAGAGAAGAGGTGTTTGAGGGCATTATTGGGGAAATCCGGTGGGAGGGTTTAAACCATCATGCCGTGGTATAGGGGCGTTGGGCGTCGGCAAAACATCCCTACCGGGGTTTGGAGCCAAGGAAAGAAAAACGGAACTTAAAATGAAAATACTAGCGTAAGCGCGATCTTTTCTTTTCATAAAATCCTTTATTTTTTATAAAAGACTTCTTCTAGCCATTGAAACTACTTCAGGCAATCAGGACTTAGATGGATTCATATTAGGGAAATGGATGACTCTCGTTTAACGGGAAGGAAGCGCCGGACAGTAAGGGGAAAGAAAGGCGTGCATGGCAGGCGTCGGAGTCATGAGATTCACCATGACCTGCAAGAACCTCTGATCAGCATCTGAAGACGTGTACGATAGACCTGCTAAAGCCGAGTCGGCGTGAACGGCCATCAGCCAATCATGGACGATATTATAGTGGGGCCTACGATAATCCGCGAAAAGGATATAGGATATGGCACCCGGACATCCCGCAAATTGTCCTCCGACATCCGGGTTAAATCGGGAGGGTTCGTTCGTTAATGTGAGGAACCAATCGTTCACGTAACGTCGGTTATTGACCATAAGCTCTCGAGCCAGTGTAAGGGCATGGCCGCTGCGCTCATAGATGCGTTCGTCGATTTGAGCCTGTGCCGCGAAGAAAAAAACGTGGTGGTTGTTGAAAGTCTGAGGAATGTGCGCGCACTGGAATAATAAGTGGACCGGCTCATGGTCGTCGAAAGCCAAAGGAGGACTCGCGGTGAAGTACTGAGACGTCAATGTCGTATTGAATTGGATAATTCCGATGCCCCCCTCTTGGTAAGCTTGTCCTAAATTCGTCGTGGCCGTGTTGAATTCGAAACGGATCCGCGTCAAGCAATCGCGAAAACGGAGTCCTGATACATCCTCCAAAGCCGGCAGAACGTATTGTCGTTCATTCACCATGAACGCTCGACAGGCCGCGGCATGAGCGGCATCGGATATGCCGTCGCAATCGTCATCGACCGGAATGCCGATATCTCCCGGCGTGGGCGTGAGGATGGGATCGGGAGCCGCGCCGGCCGTCCCGGCCGTACCCCCGACGGTCTCCGGGGGGCTGCAATGCGCCAGCAGAAAGCCCAAACCGATCATGACCCAAATCCTGGAAGTCCGCTTGAAAAACATGCCCTAAGGATAGCGAAACCTTCCGGGTTTTGGAATTCCTAAATGCATCGAGCCTAAGGATAGTGTATACGGGACAACCTCTTCATGAAGTCTTCCCGCGTTATCTCCTTCCCTCCGAACGATTTGAGAAGGGGCGTCACCATCTGGGTGTCCATCCACGTCAATCCTTCTCGCCGTAAGTAATCGACGGTCTTCATCAGGGCGAACTTCGACGCGCCGGTCTCGACATGAAACATACTCTCCCCCGCGAAATAGTCGCCGATCCGGACGCCATAAAGACCGCCGATGAGATTTCCTCTTTCGTCGTACACCTCGAAACTATGGGCGAAACCGGCCTCGTGGAAGTCGATATACGCCAGGATCATCTCGGGGAGGATCCACGTGCCTCTCTGGCGTTTTCGTTTTTGCTTGGCGCAGGCGCAAATGACCGATTGGAAATCCTGATCTATTGTGAACGTCCATTTCTTTTTTTTCACTTCCCTGAGGAAACGAGAAGGCACGTGAAAATCCCAAAAATCCAAGACGCCCCGGCGCGGCGGCGCGAACCAAAGAACGGGCAAACCCTCCTGAGGCCAGGGGAAAATGCCGTGACGGTAGGCTTGCTCCAAAAAGCGGACGCTGAGCTCCCCGCCGTAGGCGAGCAACCCCTGCTCGTCGGCCTGATCCACGGGAGGAAAGAGCGAAGTCGAGGATCTCAATTTACTGGAGGGCTTCCAAGGCTTCGTCGACGTGTTTCGTGGCGTTTAGCTGCGAGGAAAACACCTTCTTCACGACACCTTCGCGGTCGATCACGTACGTTACGCGGCCCGGCAGAAGTCCCATCGACTTCGGAACCCCGTAAGCCTTGCGGAGATTCCCCCCTTCGTCGGCCAAAAGGCTGAAGGGAAGATGGTATTTTTGGGCGAACTTCGAGTGGGAGTCGGTCGAGTCCGAACTCACGCCGATGACTTCCGCGCCCTTCTTGAGGAAAACCTCGTACTGGTCGCGGAACGTACAGGCCTCCTTCGTGCATCCCGGAGTGTCGTCCTTGGGATAGAAATACAGGACGACGTTTTTCTTCCCTCGGAATTGGCTTAGGCTGACCTCCTCCCCTTTTTGGTTCTTCAAGCGGAAGTCGGGCGCCATGTCCCCTTCCTTCACTTCGCCTTTTCTATTTTCCATACGCGTCTCCTCTCTTTCGCCGACGTCTTTAGCCATGACAGGTTTCATAAAAAAAGATACGTTCCCGCCTCCATGACCCCAGACGCCATCACGTATTGGAACCGCGCCGCAAAACGCGAAGAGACCGAAAAGGTATACGGAGACGCGCTTTTGAAGTGGGCTTACGGTCCTGCGTTCCGTTCGTGGGTTGGCGGCCATCTTTTGTCTCTCCTGTCCCGGCCGGCGTTGAGCCGCGGGTACGGTTGGTACCAGAGTTCGCCCCTAAGCCGCCCTAAAATCAACCGATTTATTCGGGATTTCAAGATTCCCATGGAGGAGTACGAAGCTAAGGACTTCGCCTCCTTCAACGATTTCTTCATCCGAAAATTCCGGGAGGGAAAGAGAATCTTTTCGGATAAACCCAACGAGCTCGCCGCTCCGGCGGAAGGCCGCTATCTTGGCTTTTCTTCCGTCTCCGCCTCCCGAACTTTCCCGGTCAAGGGGACGTACCTCAAGGCTTCCGACCTGATCGGGAAAACCCACGCCGCGCCTTTCACCGACGGACCGCTCGTGATCGCCCGCCTGTGCCCCGTCGACTACCATCGGTTCCATTTTCCCGACGACGGCGAGGTATCGGAGCGCTACGCGATCCCCGGCGAGCTGCATTCCGTCAATCCCATCGCCCTCCGCGCGAAGGGCGACATTTTCATCAAGAACGAACGTCAGGTGACGATCCTCAAGACGAAGCATTTCGGGCGCATCGCCTACGTCGAAGTCGGGGCCATGATGGTGGGGAAAATCGTCCAAACGCACGAAGGCGATCGTTTTTCGAAGGGGGAGGAGAAGGGTTACTTCCTCTTCGGCGGATCGACGGTGATCCTTTTGGGGGAACCCGGCCTTTGGAAACCGTGCGCGGACATCCTCGAAAACACGGACCGGGAGCGGGAAACCTTCATCCGCCTCGGCGACGTGCTGGCCGTCGGAGCTTAAATAAATCACGGAACAAGTCCGTATCGATTTAAACTGGAGGGTTAGGGCGTTTTTTGGGAAATCCTGTCGACTCCCAGGTATTTGCGGAGCGGCTCGGGAACGACCACCGAACCGTCGGCTTGCTGGTAGTTCTCCAAAATCGCCGCGACCGTGCGGCCGACCGCCAATCCGGAACCGTTCAGCGTGTGCACGAACTCGGGCTTGGCTCCCTTTTGAATCGGCTCGCGGCGGAATCGGATGTTCGCGCGGCGCGCCTGGAAATCCCCGAAGTTAGAGCACGACGAAATCTCGCGGTAGACGCCTTGCGATGGGAACCATACTTCGATGTCGTAGGTCTTCGCCGAGGAGAAACCCATGTCTCCCGTGCAGAGGAGGACGACCCGATAGGCGAGGCCGAGCCTCTTCAATATCTCTTCCGCGTCCGCCGTGAGTCTCTCATGTTCAGCTTCCGAATCCTCCGGACGGGTAAACTTCACCAGCTCGACCTTATGGAACTGGTGCTGGCGGATCAAACCGCGTGTGTCCTTCCCAGCCGCCCCGGCTTCGCTGCGGAAGCACGGCGTGAAGGCGGTCAGCGAAATCGGCAAAGTCTCCGCCGACAAGATCTCGTCCCGATAGAGATTCGTCACCGGCACTTCGGCGGTGGGCACCAAATAGTAGCCAGCGGTGGTCCGGAAAAGGTCCGCTTCGAATTTCGGCAATTGACCGGTACCCGTCAGGCTCTCGGCGTTCACCATGTACGGAGGCAGGACTTCCCGGTAACTCCTCTCCCTCGTATGGATATCCAACATGAAACTGATTAAGGCCCTTTCCAAAGCCGCGCCGAGACCTTGATAGACGGTAAAACGCGCTCCCGTGATCTTCGCGGCGCGCTCGAAGTCGAAAAGACCTAATCGCTCGCCGATATCCCAATGCTCCTTCGCGGGGAAGGGAAACACTGGAATTTCTCCCCATTTCCGGACTTCCACGTTGCCTTTTTCATCCCTACCGACCGGAACGCTCGGTTGGGGCACGTTCGGGATCTGCAGGCATAATTCCCTGAGCTGCCCTTCCGCTTCGGCCACCTTATCGGCGAAGGTCTTTAGTTGCTCTCCGATTTCCTTGGATCGGGCAATTAGGGAATCCGCGTCCTTTTTCTCCTTTTTGAACTTCGCGACTTCCTGGGAGACTTGGTTCTGCTGGAAGCGCAGGTCGTCGTAGGCCTTTTGCAATTGCTTGCGGTCGGCGTTGAGGGATTCGAGTGGTTGAAGGTCAAAAGAACTCCCCCGCTGCGAGAGGGCTTCTCTCACGCGGGGGAGATTTTCGAGCACGAATTTTACATCCAACATAGGTTATTCAGCGGCACGTAGTTCATCGTCGATGATCGACTTGAAGTTCTCGAAAGGGCGGGCTCCGGAGAGCATACGCCCGTTGATGAAAAAGGCCGGGGTGCCGCTCACGCCCACGGTCTCGCCGTAGGCTTGGTTGGCGTTCACCTTCGCGGTGAATTTACCCGAATCCAGGCACTCGTCGAACTTCTTTTGATTCAACTTCAGCTCGCCCGCGTACTTCTTCAGGTCCTCCACTTTGATGGCCTGCTGGTTCTCGAAGAGCTTATGGTTCATTTCCCAGTATTTGTTCTGTTCTCCGGCGCAATGCGTGGCTTCGTGCGCCTTCAAGGCATCCTGGTGGAAGGATAAGGGGAAATCCCGCAACGTATAGCGTACTTTCCCCTTATAAGCGTCCAGAATTTGATTGATCGTCGGGCGGGCGCGTCCGCAGAAGGGGCACTGGTAATCCGTAAACTCGATGATCTTCACGGGAGCGTCCTTGGGACCGATCGACGGGTTGTCCTCTCCCTCGACGACATCCACCCGAGGCGCCTTGATTAGGACTTCGATCTTTGATTTCTTCCTCAAACCGCCCAAGTACTCGGAATAAGCCTTTTGAAACTTCTCGCGGAAAAGATAGCTTTTGATGTTGGGCTTGACCTCGTCCAACTTCTTGCCCTGCATCTGGTCCTTCTTCTCATTATAGAATTTTTCGATTTCCTTGTCTTCGATCTTGATCTTGTCGTTGACGTTCTTCTTCATCAACTCGTCCTTGGTCGTGTTCTGGGATTTCGCCTCGGCGTCCAAGATCTTATCGTCGATGATCTGGTCGATCCCGTCCTTGCGCACATCGTAGAGCTCCATCTCCGCCTGGGCCAGTTTGGAGCCGGCGACTTTCTTCACGTCCTCGGTGGTGATGTTTTCTCCGTTGACGCGCGCCAAGACCTCACTCGCGGGAACGGCTACGGCACCGGCCGGTTTCGCCGCCTCCGGAACCGCGCTACCACCGGACTTGCCGTTACAAGCGGCGAAGCCCATCGCCAATAAAACCAAAATACCGTATTTCTTCATGATGGTTCTCCTTTACAAAAGGATTTTCTTATAGAGGAGTTCGCCTCCCTTGTCAAAAGACGTTCTTAAAGCAAAAGGCACCGGAATCGTCCGGTGCCTTTTTGCCGCCATTCCTGGCGTCTATCGTTTTTCTATCTTAATGGCCCGAAGGAAAGCCTTGCGGGGTCCCAAGGCCAAGGCGCCGGCGAGGGCGATCGCACCGCCGATCGTGTGAACGACCGTCGAGCCCGCGAAATCATGAAAAGCCATACCTAAAGAGGGCAGAAAATTCCCTTCGCTCCCCATGAAGGCGAGGAATCCGTCCGGACCCCAGGCCCAGTGGCCGATGATGGGGTAGATGAATCCCGACACGAAGAAGCTATAGATCAAGTCCCCGGTCCACGCCGTACGGCCGATCATCGCTCCCGAACAAATCGTCGACGCGCAATCCGCGAAGGCGAATTGGAAGAGGAAATGAGCCAAAATCGCAACGCCGGTGGCTTCGTAGGTCGCGGGCAGGTTTTGGAGGAAGAACCAGCTCTTCCCGTCCGCTCCCCCGAAACCGATGAATCCGTTGCCGTGCCCGAACATGAAAGCGTAGCCCCACGCGTAAAACATGATGCCACAGAGGCAAGTATCGACGACGCATTCCATCAGGACGTTCACCGTCTCGCGTGAGCGTCAAAAACCGGCCTCGAGCATCGTGAATCCCGATTGCATGCCGAACACCAAAAAAGCCGCCACGAGCGTCCACACCGTGTTCAACGGATTGACCAGGGCGTTCCCGGTCAAGGGAGCGTCTTCGGCGAAGGCGTTCGTGCCGATGAACGTGTTGCACAAATAGATGATCGCGAACAGCAGCGTCACGCCCAGGATCTTCCCGCCGAACAGCAAATAGGCGTATTCACGCCATTCGGCGCTCTGCATTCTCTCTTTTAATCGTTCCTACCGACTTCTTTTCATAATACCTCCTTGAAATTTTAAGATTTAGATTGCGGATTTTCCGGTTTCGCCGGTTCGAATGCGGATCACTTCTTCGAGGGACGAGACGAAGATCTTTCCGTCCCCGATCTTACCCGTCTTGGCGGCCTTGACGATGGTCTCGACGACGGCCTGCGCTTGAGCGTCATCGACGATGATCTCCAACTTCACCTTAGGAAGAAAATCGACGACGTATTCCGAGCCGCGGTAAAGCTCGGTGTGCCCTTTTTGCCTGCCGTGCCCCTTCACTTCCGAGACCGTCATGCCTTGGATCCCCGCCTTTTGGAGGGCTTCCTTCACCTCATCCAGCTTGAACGGTTTAATGACCGCTTCGATTTTTTTCATAATTTATCTCCTTAAAATAAAATGAATGATCTTCGTTAGGCAGCCTTGAGCAAAAAAGATGCCATGCGAGGACCTCGACCCAAGCCGTTGATATTTAGACTTTTAGGGAATGAAAAAAAGAAACGGGCACTGCACTTTTTTCGTGCAATGCCCGTTTTTCACACACGTCGGGCGCGATGTTTTTTTAGGCTCGAAACGAAGAAACGGGCCGACGACCGGCGTCTTTAGATCGCCGACTTTCCGGTTTCGCCGGTCCGGATACGGATCACTTCTTCGAGGGAGGAGACGAAGATCTTTCCGTCCCCGATCTTACCCGTCTTGGCGGCTTTAACGATGGTCTCGACCACCAACTGAACTTGGCCATCTTCCACCGCGACCTCCATTTTCACCTTCGGCAGAAAGTCTACGATGTACTCCGCGCCCCGGTAGAGCTCGGTGTGCCCTTTTTGCCGGCCGTGCCCCTTCACTTCCGAGACCGTCATGCCTTGGATCCCCGCCTTTTGGAGGGCTTCCTTCACTTCATCCAGCTTGAACGGTTTGATGATGGCTTCGATCTTTTTCATAAGAACCTCGATTCGCTATTAATGGTTGAGGATATACCCTTCTTCGCCGTGCTCTTCCAAGTCCAATCCCTGCATTTCGACTTCTTCCGTCGGGCGCAAGCCCATCAGGGCCTTCACGATATAGGCGATCACGACGGTGGCGACGACGGACATGACGACCGTCAATCCCATCGCCTTCAGCTGCTCCACCCACAGGCCGTTACCGACGAGGTCTTTCAGGTTCGTATTCAGGTTCGGATTGGCGTCGGCCGTCGCGAATATGCCGGTGATGAAAGCTCCCAACGTACCGCCCACGGCATGGACGCCGAATGTATCCAAAGCATCGTCATAACCGAAAATCCCCTTCATCTTATAAACCGCGAAGAAAGGGATCACGCCCGCCAAGATTCCAATGATGACGGCGCTGGAAGTGGTGATGAAACCGCAGGCTGGTGTCACAACCACGAGGCCGGCGACGATGCCGGAGCAGAAACCCAGAACGCTGGGCTTCTTACGGATGACCCATTCGCACAAAGCCCAGACGAAGCCCGCAACCGCGGCGGCCAACGTCGTCGTGGTGAAGGCATTGGCGGCGATGCCGTCGGAAGCGACCGCGCTCCCCGCGTTGAAACCGTACCAGCCGACCCACAACATCCCCGTCCCGACCATGCACAGGACCATGCTATGGGGAGCCATGGGCTCCTTACCGAAACCCAAACGCTTCCCTAAGATGAGGCACAAGACTAAGGCCGACCAGCCGGAGGACATGTGTACGACCGTACCGCCCGCGAAGTCGATGGCTTTGATCGAAGCGTTCGCGTTCCACACACCGTTCATCATCCCGTCGATGCCCCACACCATATGCGCCAAGGGAAAGTAAACGATCAGCATCCACAAGGCGACGAACGACAGCACGGCGATGAACTTCATGCGCTCGGCGATCGCGCCGATGATCAGAGCAGGCGTGATGATGGCGAACATCATTTGATACATGGAGAAGACGTTTTGGGAGACCCAGTAGGAGTAGTTGGTGTTGGGATTGGAATCGACGCCCTTTAGGAAAGCGTATTTCAAGCTCCCCAAGATCGGCCCCCCGTCCGCAAAGACCAGGCTATAGCCAAAAGCCCACCAGAGGATCGTCACCAAGCCGGAAATGCCCAAGCATTGGGCAAGAACCGAGAGGACGTTTTTCGATCGGACCAAACCGCCATAAAATAAAGCCAGTCCCGGCAACGTCATGAAAAGGACCAAAGCGGCGGACGTCATCATCCAACCATTGTGTCCCGGACCCGCGCCCCCGACTTTACTGCCCACCGTGGCGTCGGCCTGGTCGCTGCCGCGGCCTCCGTTATTCACATACGCTTCCAAATCATTCACCCGCTGCTCGAGGGTCGGCTCCGCTTTTTCCTGAGCTTTTACGGGCGCGACACCCCCGAACATCAGAAAGCCTATGGATAGTAGAGCCATCCATCCTAATTTTTTGCCTAATTTCTTTTTGTTTTTGCGGAACATGGTCACTCCTCACTTAAAATTATTTTTTTATTACTATTTTTCGTGAACCCATTAATTTTTCGTTAATTTCAGCAATGACCATGCCAAGAGCGGAAAGTTAGGATTTCTTTTAAATTCAGTGAGATAGAAAAGTGAACCACCCATTTGTGTGCTTTCTTTTTAAGCGGTGCTTATTTTTTAGGCGGTCCTTGAGGGTTCTTAAGAAGGGTCTTAAGAAGGATTCTCAAGCTTCAAACGATAGCCGACTCCAGGTTCCGTCAGGAGCCACTTCGGGCGGGCGGGGTTGGCTTCCAGTTTGTGACGCAGTTGGTACATGTGCACCCCTAAATGGTTTCCTGGTCGCGCGTGCCGGGGCCCCAGACTTCCTGCAGGAGCTGGTGTTGCGTGACGACTTTGTCGGTGTGTTTGATCAAGAAGGCGAGGATCTTGTACTCCGTCGGTGTCAAATGGACTTCTCGCCCCTTAAGCAAGACCTGGCGTTTCACCCAATCCACGTGCAGATCCCCGTTTTCGAAGAAAGGGCTTTGGGTGTTCCCCTGGCCTTGGGCATGGCGGAGGGCCACGCGGATCCGAGCCAAGAGTTCGCCGATACTGAAAGGCTTCGTCAGATAATCGTCCGCCCCTTGATCCAGTGCTTGGATCTTATCCTGATCCCGGTCCCGGGCCGTCAGGACGATGATCGGCACCGCGGACCATTCGCGTATCTTCGCCAACAAATCCTGGCCGTCGGTATCGGGCAGTCCGAGGTCCAAGACGACAAGGTCGGGTTTATGGGTCGCGAGACTCAGCAAGCCTTCCTTCCCGGAAACGGCTTCGGTATAGACGTACCCGCTGCTTTCGAGGCCCACGCGGAGGGATCTCCGGATCTGCAGATCGTCTTCGATGACGAGGATGGAGGGTTCTTTCACCATGGGTTTTTCTTATGGACTCTCCTTTTTTGACTCTAAAGGAAGTGAAAAAAGAAGATACTGCCACCCCCCACGCGGCTCTTCACGCCGATGCGGCCTTGGTGCGCCTTCACGATCCCATTGCAGATCGCCAGGCCCAGGCCACTGCCCAAGCCGCGTTGGTTCGTTTGGTAAAATTTGTCGAAAATCTTTTTTGTGCCTTCGAGGCGGATGCCGGACCCGCGGTCCAGGACTTCGACTAACGCCCATTTACCGAGCCGCGAGGCGCGTACGAGAATCGGCGACCCGAGAGGGGTATGACGGACCGCGTTCTCCAATAGGTTCGAAAGAACCTGCTCGATCAAAAGAGGATCCAAAGGGACGATGAGGTTGGGCTGGATCTCCGTCACAATCTCGCGATCTACGAAGAAGTGCTCAAAGCGATTGAGCGCGCTCCCCACCACCTCCTCCAAAGGAGTCTCTTCCTTGCGCACCCGGATGTTCCCCGACTCGATCTTCGTCAACTGTAGTATCTTCTCCACGAAGAGATTGAGCCGGGTCGATTCCTCGTTGATCGTCACCAATAAATCCCGGCGGTCTTCGGGGGACACCTTCGCCTCCTTTTCCAAGAGCGTGCTGGCCGCCCCGGCGATGTAGGTGAGCGGCGTCTTCAAGTCGTGGGACATGGAGCTCATGAAGGAACTGATCAGCTTCTCCCTCTCCGCCTTCACTTCCGCTTGGAGGGCCTCTTGGGCGTTCTTGCGGGATTGAAGCGTGAGGCGACTCGTTAAAAGAATGACGACGAACATGACGGAGAAAATCACCCAGTAGCGCGCGTCGACCACGGTGAACGTGAAGTGAGGCGGGACGAAGAAGAAATCAAAGGCCGCGACGCTCAATATGGCCGAGGCCATCGAAGCGCCGGGGCCGAAGACGATGGCGATAAGGACGTTGGCCACCAGGTAACTCGTCGCCAAGATCGCCAGATCCATCTGAGGCGAGACCATCTTGATCAAGGCCGTGCCCATGGACATGAGGGCCAAGGGGATGAAATATCGAGCCCAGGAAGGCATCGAAGGGTGGGCGGTGTGCGGCATAAATCTTACGTCGAAATCAGATCATTCTTCCCTGGTATTTACCATTTTACAACTCTCCGCAAAGCGCTTCGTGTAACGGGATCAAGAGAGAATTTGAATCAGACGATGGTTTGCAAAAAAATGATATTTTCCAACTTTAGTGTTCTTAAGATGGCCGCTTTTGGTTAACGCATACAAATGGCGGCTTGCAGTCGTATAGTGGATATCGAGGTTACTGCCCAGACGAACCGGCGTAAGAACTGGAAATGAAAAAAGCTGTTGAACCAAATCGGCGGAATAAATTTTCGGATGCTGCTTCTTAATCTCATCCAAAAAAGCCTGATATAAGTGCATGATCTTCAAAAACATAAGTTTGGTTTCTTTGGCCTGGGTATAAAAAGCATTTAACATGAAAAGGATAAAAGGATTCCAATCGGATTGAGTCGTAATCCCATTCAATAAACGATAGTACTCGGAGCGGTTCTTGTTAATGAACCCGCTGATGTAAAGAATGGGAAGCCCGAGAATATGGTCCTGCGCAAGTTGGAGCACCATTAAGATTCTTCCCGTTCTACCGTTACCGTCCGTAAAAGGATGGATCGCCTCAAATTGATAGTGAGCGATGGCGCACTTGATCAAGGGATCGATGGTATCTTCCGCCTGATTCACAAAGTTTTCCCAATTGCCGATGAGCCGTCCAATATTGGGGGCAATCGGAGGCGTGTAGAGGACTTCTTTAGAGATGATGTTTTCTATTTTGTTTTGCTGTTTCCTATACTCTCCTCCTGAAGGAAGTAATTGACGATGAATACCTAAGATAATTCGCGTGCCGATAGGAATTTGTCTTAGGTTTTTAAAACCCCACAATAGGGCTTCTCTATAACGCAAAACTTCCTTATCGGGCCCTCTTTGTTCAGACTCAGGCAACAATTGATTTTGCAAAGCCTCCACCAATGTTGTGTGAATATTTTCTATTTCAGAACTGGCTAGAGATTCTTTGACGATTGCGGGAGACAGCAACAACATTGGGTTAGGTAGCGCAATACTGGATCCGTTCAGTTCGGCTAGCTCCGTACGGGCTTTCAGTAAAAGATCAAAGAAAACAGGGTCCTTAAAATTGATGGCAGGGGGTAAAGAAGGAAGTTCGAAAGGATATATTGGATCAAATGCCATATAAAGGATGATATATAATAAAAATTAAAAAAATACGATATAAAAACAATATTTTATATCATATGGTTAGACTCACAACCATCCGTTATCGCATTTTCTACAATAATGTGAAGATTTCGTTATAAAAAATAAGGGGCGGTTCCTTTCTGGAACCGCCCCTTTTCGTGATGCTCGATCGGCTTCTTAGATGTCGAAATAGAGGCCGAACTCGTAAGGCACGGGGCGCAAGCGGACGGGATCCACTTCGTTCTCGCGCTTATAGTCCAACCACATGCTGATCACGTCCTCGGTGAAGACGTCACCCTTCATCAAGAAGGCGTTGTCTTGCTCTAAATGAGCCAAGGCGTCTGCGAGGCTGCCGGGCATTTGGGGCACGTTCTTCGCTTCTTCCGCGGAGAGGTGGTAGATGTTCTTGTCCAAGGGCGCTCCGGGATCGAGGCGGTTTTGGACGCCGTCGACGCCGGCCATCAACATGGCGGCGAAGGCCAGGTAGGGGTTCGATGAAGGATCCGGGAAACGGACTTCGATGCGGCGCTGCTTGGGCGAATTCACGATCGGAATGCGGATCGCGGCAGAACGGTTACGTGCGGAATACGCCAAGTTCACGGGTGCCTCGTAACCGGGGACCAGACGACGGTAGGAGTTCGTGGTCGGATTGGTGAAGGCCGCGATGGCCTTGGCGTGTTTCAAGACGCCGCCGATGTAGTGGATGCCCATTTCGGACAATCCGCCGGTCTTGTCGCCGGCAAACAAGGGCTTGTCGCCTTTCCAAATCGACTGATGGCAGTGCATGCCGGAGCCGTTGTCTCCGAAAAGGGGTTTCGGCATGAAGGTCGCCGTTTTGCCGTAGCGGCGCGCGACGTTCTTCACGACGTACTTGAACCACATCAGGTTATCGGCCGTGGCTGTGAGCGTGGAGAAGCGGAAGTCGATCTCGCACTGGCCGCCGGTCGCCACTTCGTGGTGCTGAGCTTCGACGACGAGACCAAGCTTCTCGAGCTCGATGCAGATCTCGGCGCGGAGATCGCCCAAAGTGTCGTTCGGGGACACGGGGTAGTAACCGCCCTTATAGTTCGGTTGGTAGCCTAAGTTGCGGCTGCCGTCCGGTAACGTCGCCTTTCCGGAGTTCCAACGGCCTTCGGAAGAGTCGACATGGTAGAAGGACTCGTTTTGGGTGCTATCAAAACGGACGCTGTCGAAAATAAAGAATTCGGCTTCAGGCCCGAAGTAAACCGTATCGCCGATGCCCGTTGACTTCACGTAAGCTTCGGCCTTTTTCGCGATGTAGCGAGGATCACGACTGTAGGGCTGCTTAGTGATGGGGTCTACGATGTCCGCGATCAAGCTGAGCGTGGGGACCTTGTTGAAAGGATCCATGCGCGCCGTTTCGGGATCCGGGATCATCGCCATGTCGGAGGCGTTGATGGGTTGCCATCCGCGGATCGAGGATCCGTCGAAGGCAAAGCCGCGCTCAAACACTTCCTCGGAAAACTGCGACACGGGGCAAGTCCAGTGCTGCCAGGTACCGGGGAAATCGATGAATTTGATGTCGACCATCGCCGTTTTATTTTCTTTGGCGAAGGCCACTACGTCTTTGGGGGTCATAGCCATAGTACTTCCTCCTTAATATTGTTTATAATGTTAAATCGCCGATTTACCTGTTTCTCCGGTCCGGATGCGCACCACTTCCTCCAAGGCCGAGACGAAGATCTTTCCGTCCCCGATCTTGCCCGTCTTAGCGGCACTCGCGATGGTCTCCACCACCAGCTGCACTTGAGCGTCATCTACGGCGACCTCGATCTTCACTTTTGGAAGGAAGTCCACGATGTACTCCGCGCCTCGGTAGAGCTCGGTATGGCCTTTTTGCCTGCCGTGTCCTTTTACTTCCGAGACTGTCATACCTTGGATCCCCGCCTTTTGGAGGGCTTCCTTCACTTCATCCAGTTTGAACGGTTTAATGACCGCTTCGATCTTCTTCATAGTACCTCCTTTAATAATTATAGCCCGCTTCGCCGTGGTCGATCTGGTCCAGCCCCTCTTGCTCCTGCTCGACCGTCGGCCGTAAGCCCACGACCGACTTGACGATGGCTGCAATCACGATCGTCGCAACGATCGACACGATGATGGTGAGGCCCATGGCCTTTAACTGCTCCCACCAGAGGCTTTTACCCAAGATGTCCTTGAGATTCGTCGAGAGATTGGCGTTCACGTTCGCGTCCGCGAAGAATCCAGTCAATAAAGCTCCCATGGTGCCACCGATGGCGTGCACGCCGAAGGTATCGAGGGCATCGTCGTAGCCGCAAATCGCCTTTAACTTATAGCAAGCTAGGAAGCAGACGGATCCCGCCAAAAGCCCGATGATGATGGCGGACGAGACCGTCACGAAACCGCACGCCGGCGTGATGACGACGAGACCGGCGACGGCTCCCGAACAGAAGCCCAAAACGCTCGGCTTGCCCTTCAACACGTACTCGATGCCGCCCCAGGTAAAACAAGCCACCGCCGCCGCCATCGTCGTGGTGACGAAAGCGTTAGCCGCGACCCCGTCCGCCGCGACGGCGCTGCCCGCGTTGAAGCCATACCAACCGACCCAAAGCATGCCGGTACCGACCATGCAGAGCACCATGCTATGCGGCGGGAAATGATCCCTTCCGAAACCGATTCTCTTACCCAATATCAAACAAAGAATGAGCGCCGACCAACCGGAGGACATGTGGACGACCGTGCCGCCCGCGAAATCGACGGCTTTGATCGAAGCATCAGCGTTCCAGACGCCGTTCATCATTCCCGTGATGCCCCAGACCATATGGGCCAAGGGAAAGTAAACAACGAACATCCATAACGCCACGAAGAGCATAATGGCGCCGAATTTCATGCGTTCGGCGATCGCGCCGATGATCAAAGCCGGCGTGATGATGGCGAACATCATCTGGTAGACGGCGAAAATATTATGCGAAACCCAGTAAGCGTAGTTCGTGTTCGGCAATCCATCGACGCCCGCGAAAAAAGCGTGCCGCAAATCGCCCAATAGAGGGCCTCCCGGAGCGAAAACGAGGCTGTAACCGACGGACCACCACAGAAGAGTGACAAGACCGGTGATGCCGAGACACTGGGCCAGGACGGAAAGGACGTTTTTGGTTCGAACAAGTCCGCCGTAGAACAATGCCAATCCCGGCAGCGTCATGAAAAGCACCAGTGCGGCCGAAACCATCATCCATGCGTTATGGCCAGGACCGGCTCCCGTCACTTTGGAGACAATTTTAGAGTTTGGGGCATCGGAGCCTCGGGCCGTATTATTCATGTAGGCTTCGACGTCGCTCAGGCGTTGTTCTATGGAGGCCGCGGATGAGGCGGAAGGAACGACGCTCGCTTCAGGAGCTGCCACGGCGGAGGGTGGCAAAGCCACGGCCATCGGAGCCGGAACCGCTTGGGGAGGCACTTGCACTTGCAGGACGGGAGGAACCGCTTGTTGCGCAAAGACGGACGTGTGGACGGAAACTAAGCTGACGACGGCCAACAAAGCGATGGAAACGCGTTTTACGACTTTTAACATCCGGCTCTCCTTCTTGATACCCCACTGATTTGCAAGTCAAAATATGGTTAATTCCTAAAAACGTCCGACGCCCGAAACATACAGGCAGGGTCTCTTGTGAAGACCCTGCCTTGAGAGAGTTACTCGCAACCGCCGGCGGGTTCAGCGCCGAGCGATTGGTCTACTGCCGGTTTCTTCGCACTCGAAAAGCCTTCCCTTATTTAAGGAAGGTTTTTCGAGTGGCCCGAGGAATAACCTCGGGCCACTCTCGCTATTCACATTAGAAGGAGTACACCAATTGGCTGGCGATCGTATCTTGATACTTCTTGGACGTTCCGTTCCCCTTGAGGAAGGAAGCCTGATTGCCTTGATCGTGGCGGAATTCGAAGCGGAGATCGAGGCCGTCGGCGATGTAGTAATGGGTGGTCAACGTGCCTTCGCCGATCTTCGTCGAAGCCGTGCTTCCCGTGGGTGCGCCTAAAGTCGCGACGTCGTCCTTGTAGAATTCGCCGCGGAGGGAGAGCGCGAACTTTTCAACGGGCTTCCAATGAGCATACGCGGCGATACCTTGCCAATCGGAGATGCCTCTGGATCCCGTACCGGCCGCCAAGGCCCCGTCGCGGCCCAAGTCGTAGTTAAGGGCAAGGGTTAAAGCGTCGGTAGCCGCGTAGCTAAGCGTGGTATCCAATAAGGTCCTCCACTGACCGTCTACCCCATTCGCTTCGGGCCCAAAAGTGCCTCCCAAGTACCAGGTCAATTTCTCGAAAGGTTTGATCGTGAACATCGTATGGAAGCTCTTGCCATTGTTATTATCCACCGCCGCGTTCCAGCCATTGACGATCGCAAAGTCGAAGTTCAACCAATCCGCGAAAGGATAGCTGGCCATGATGCCGACATGGGTGAAGGGGATCGCGTAATTGAACAGGAAACTTCTCGAGGCATTATAGTTATAAGCCGACTCGATGACTTCGGCGCCGTGCATGGTGACGAATTTACCCACCTTAAAGGTCAACCCATTGCCGATATCGGCTTTGAGGGTCGCATAGGCTTGCTGCAGATCCACAAACTCCGCTCCGCCCAAACCAGGCGAATGGATGGTGGCGGCATCGCGGCCGAAATCCAAATCCGCGCGCAGGCCGAACCAATCGGTCGGGTCATTTTGAATGGCCAGCTCGAAAAGGCTCACATTGAAGTTATTGGCGTTGGCGTCGAATAAGCGATACCCGTTCGTCGCCGGCGCCGCCGTGGACGCCGTCGTCGGACGGTTGAAATTATAATTATAATTCACGTCCAACGACCCGGTGACCTTGGTGTTATCCCAAAAACTCCCACCTTCTTTATCTTCGGCTTTGGCTACCTGGGACAACCCGATCGTCCCCACGGCAACCAAGAGACTTGCGTACTTGAGGTGTTTCCTCATTTTTGACTCCTCTGGTTGAAAGTTAATAAAGACTGAAAGCGAATTTGATTCCGCTTTCAGCAATAAAAGTGCCAATCCTCCGAAAGGCTTAAATGTTTGAAATGTCGTCTTTTTAGTTTGAAACGAAACCCCTACATCCGCCTTTTTTTTAGGCATTGCCTAAAATCAAAGCAGATACTTATTCCCCGATCTCCAACGCCGTTAAACTATGGTTGTCCCACAGGTAGCGCAAAGGCTTCCGACCCTGGGCCAACTTTTTTTGGAGAGCGTAACCCGCCAAGAGAGGAAGGGACACGGAAGGTTCGACAAAGGCCATCGCCTTGTGGGCTTTCTTGTTGATCTTCCCCCACGACGTCGCCTCATCCAATGTGCTTCCCGACAACCCTCCCCAATGCGGGGCATCGGTCGTCACCTGCAACGCGTACGTATGGCCGCCGGTGTCCTTCCCGAAAATATAGCCCATCACGACCGAATCGTTGATGTAGTTCTTCGGCACGCCGCCCGCCACGTAGATCGCCGCCGTCTTCTTGGACTTCACCACGATCTGGGTGAGCTCGTAGTTGTCGCGGATCGAATCGATCGAGACGCCCTTCCGTCCCGAGACGGCGCACCGATGGTAATGCTCGGTCAGGCCGATGCCGATCGACGAATCGTTGATCGCCGGGGCGAAGATGGGTATGCCGCGCTTCACCGCCGTCGCCACGATCGACTCCTCGTCGTCGAGCGTTGCGCCTAGGCGCGCCATGAAATCCCGCGACGAATAATTCCCCGCCGGCAAGGTGTCGGCGAAACGCCCGATCCAGCAATCCGTCTCCCAAATCTTCTCTTCGTCCAAGTACGTATCGTACACGCGGTCGATGTAGAGATCCCGCAACCGACGGTCATCGGCGTCCGGAGTGCCTTTATAATGCTTAAACCCGCGGGCCTGGTAAATATCCTGATACAGGACGGCTCCGGTCGAGACGATCACGTCCACCATCCCGTGGGCCACCATGTCGCGGAGGGTTTTCCGCAAACCCGCGGCGATCAACGGACCCGCGAGCCCAAGCATGACCGTAGGACGATCGGGGTCGGTGAGCATGTGGTCCAGGACTTCGGCGCATTGGCCGATATTGCGCGCTTGGATGGACATGTCCTTGAAGGCGTCGACTAGGCCGGAAATGGATTGTGATTTTTTGAGATCGACGGGAGTGACGGGCTGAGACAAGACGTCCAATTTCTCTTTTTTCTTGGCGGGATCGGTCAATTCAATCTGGAAATTCTGCGGCTCATTTTTTTTGGACATGCGCGTTGCGGTATGTGCTTCGGACAAGAATCTTGTCAATCGGTTTCCGGCGGTTTTAATGTTCGGCTTCCACCATCTCCGTTTCAAGATTTTGCTTTCATTTTTTTTCGAAGTCGTTAACTAGCGCAACTTCACGTGCGGGGCGTAGCTCAGCCTGCCCCCGA
This sequence comes from uncultured Pseudomonadota bacterium, assembly GCA_964555055.1. Taxonomy (GTDB): domain Bacteria; phylum UBA10199; class UBA10199; order JACPAL01. Next base: position 122,251 of record CAZKQW010000005.1, read on the forward strand.
CGATCCCACCGGGGCGTAGCTCAGCCTGGTAGAGCGCTTGCTTCGGGAGCAAGAGGCCGCTGGTTCAAATCCAGTCGCCCCGATGGGATCGTCGGACATTCACGGGAGGACCCCGCTTGCTTCGGGCACCAGAGGCCGCTGGTTCAAATCCAGTCGCCCCGACATCTAAAATGAATTTCGCCGACGTCATCCTGCCGCTCAATCTATCGCAAGCCTTCACCTACGAGATCCCGGAATCCTTCGAGGGCACGAAGCCCGGTATGCGCTGTCTCGTGCCGGTGGGGAATAAAAAATACGTTGGTTGCATCCTCAAAATCCATACAACGCGTCCGACCTTCAAGACGAAGGGGATTTCACACATCTTAGACGACGAGCCCCTACTCACCCCCCGACAGCTTGACCTCATGCAGTGGGCTTCCGCGTATTACCTGACCCCTCTGGGCGAAGTGTTCCGGCATTTCCTTCCAGCCTCCCTCACCGAGACGAAGGAAAGAAAGATAAAAAGGACCGTGAGGCCTGTCACGCTGCCCGAATCCTTTTCCCACGTCCCCGTGGAGTTGAATGACGCGCAGGAAAAGGCCGTCGCGGCCATCCTAAAAGCCACGGAGCCCGTCTTCATCCACGGCATCACCGGGAGCGGGAAGACGGAGATTTACCGGAGCTTGGCCCAAGCGTCTTTGGAACAAGGACGACAGGTCTTGATCCTCGTCCCCGAGATCGGCCTCACGCCGCAGACGATCGGGCGCTTCGCCAGCTTAGGCGCCGACGTCGGCGTCTACCACAGCAGGTTGACGCCCGCCCAGCGCGCCAAGGTGTGGACGGACGTCCGCGAGGGCCGCCTGTCGCTGGTCATCGCTACGCGTTCCGGCATCTTCCTACCCTTCCAAAACCTAGGCCTTATCGTCATCGACGAGGAACACGACGGTTCCTACAAGCAGGACGAACGCTTTTGCTACCATGCGCGCGATTTGGCCTTGTGGCGGGGGGAACGGGAGAAGATCCGCATCGTTCTCGGGTCGGCGACGCCCTCTTTGGAAATGGTCCACCGGATTCAAACCGGAAAAATGGTTAAAATAGCGATGCGGGAACGCGCCACCGGCAGCGAACTCCCGCGCATCGAGACGATCGATCTGAGACAGACGGGTAAAAGCGAATCCTCCATCTTCTCTCCGCGGCTCCTGGACGCCTTGGACCGAAACCTCAAGGACAAGAACCAAAGCCTCGTGTTCTTCAACCGGCGCGGCTTCGCCCCTTTCGTCATCTGCCGCACGTGCGGCGACGTCCCGCTCTGTGCCCAGTGCGACATCAGCCTCACCCTCCACAAGAGCAAGAATGCCCAAGGAAACATGGAGACGTCCCTCGTGTGCCATTACTGCGACGCCGTCCATCCGTACGTCCCTCTCTGCCAAAGCTGCGGCAAGGACACGAAGCATTACACGGGTTACGGGACGGAACGGTTGGAAGAGGAGCTGAGGAAATACTTCCCCTCCGCGCGCCTCGGGCGCCTGGATCGGGACAGTGCCAAGGGCCAGGCCTGGATCGCCACCTTGGAAAAGATGAAGCGCGGCGAGATCGACATCCTCATCGGCACGCAGATGGTGACGAAAGGACACGATTACCCCCATTTGACCCTCGTCGGCATCGTCGACGCCGACGCGGCCCTGCATTTGCCGGACTTCCGTGCGGCCGAGCGGACGTTCCAAATGGTCACCCAAGTCTCGGGACGCGCCGGACGCCACGAGAAGGCGGGAACGGTCCTGATCCAGTCCTATTTTCCCGACCACCCGAGCCTGGAATTCGCCATCCGTCACGACGACGAAGGCTTCTACCGCCGCGAGCTCGAAGAACGGCGGGAAGCCGGCTATCCGCCGTTTTGCCGCATGATCGAGGTCCGTTTAACGGGAAAGAAGCAGATGGAAGTGATCCGGAAGATCCAGAGCCTCGCGGAAAGGATCGCAAAGGCGATCCCCGCCAGTGCAGCCGCCCTTTTAGGACCGGGCCCCAGCCTCATCGAAAAAGTGCGCGAACAGTACCGGTGGCGCCTTCTTCTCAAAACCGCTTCCTATTTGAAAATCCAACCCGCTTTGAGGCGGACCCTTGACGACTTTCGGGAAAATCACCTATCCTCGGCGTTGCGTCTCCTGGTCAACGTCGATCCGGTGGACATGCTGTAAAGAGGATTTTCCGGAAAATATTATGCTATTAAAGATCGTCCATTACCCGGACCCCATTTTGAAGAAGATCGCTACCCCTGTGGAGGCGTTCGATAAGAAGTTGGAGAAGCTCGTCGAGGACATGTTGGAGACGATGTACGCGGCTCCCGGCGTCGGTCTAGCCGCGCCGCAAGTCGCCATCTCCAAGCGCATCCTCGTCATCGACGTCGGTCTTGCGGAAGAAGGCCAACACAAACCCGATCCAAAGGCCATCATCAACCCCGTCATCACGACGAAGGAGGAGAAGATCATCTGGGAGGAAGGCTGCCTGTCCTTGCCTCAACTGACTCTTCCCATGGAACGCTCGAAGAAGATCATCGTGGAAGGTTTCGACGCCGAAGGCAAACCGGTGAAGTACTTCGCCGAAGACCTCCAAGCCGTCGCCTTCCAACACGAGATCGACCACCTCGACGGCCGTCTTTTGGTGGATAAACTTTCGCAACTCAAACGCGAGCTGTACGTCAAGAAGCTCAAGCAACTCGCCCAGTCCGGCAAGGTCGAGGAAGGCAAAGGCCCCGTCTACGTCGGTTGATTAAATTTGAGTTTTCGCTCTTCCCGTGAATAGGGAAACCCATGTCCCTCAAAAAAGAAGAGATCAAGACGCTCTCCACCAAAGTATTGCGCTTCCTCAAATCCGCCCAACTGATCACGCCGCTGGTCGGCGAGGATAAGATCGAGGCCAAGATCGCCGCCGTGTTCGAGAAAAACGTGAACGAGGAGCTGGCGATCGAGAACGACGCGCGCAAGCTCATGGACCAATACAAGTCCCAGATCGCCTCGGGTGCCGTCGATTCGCAGAAGGCCTACCTCATGATCAAAAAGCAGCTCATCAAAGAGAGAAAGTTCATCGTTTAAATAAATTTTTCACGCGAGGTCCCCATGAAATTCTCCGAAGACCGCATTTCCCATTTGGCCCATCTGATCCATGACGGGCTCTACAACGACATGCTGGTGGAATACCCCGACGAGGATAAGACACTCCGCGAGTTGAAGAAGATGCTGAACGACTACTTCAGGATCGAGGACGAGGTGGATGACGTGGTGCGCGCCAAGATCGCGTCCCTCAAGCGCGGCGTCTTCGAGGGCAGCCGCGAATGGGACGTGCTGTACAAGAAATATTCCGAAGAAGAAATGTCCAAGAGAGGCCGCTAGTTATGGTTGACGCTCAAAACGCCATCGGATAGCGCGCGCCCATTACGGAATGACTATGCCCAAGAAAAAACCACGCATCGGCATCAACGGCCTCGGACGCATCGGAAAAGGCATCATCGCGGCGTGGGCCGAGAGAAATTTCGACGACATCGACATCGTCATGATCAACGACAAAACGGAAGCCTCGTCCTTCGCCCACCTCCTGAAATACGACTCGGTCCATGGGCGGCTCCACACGGAACTCAAGGCCGAAGGCAAGGACAGCCTGATCATTGGGAAAAACCACCGCATCGCCCTCTCTTCGACGCGCGAAGCGGACCAGACGCCGTGGGGAGACCAAAAGGTCGACATCATCCTGGAATGCACCGGGAAATTCACGGACCGGGAGTCCGCGTCGCTGCATTTGAAGAACGGACCCAAAAAAGTCATCATCTCGGCCCCGGCCAAGAACCCCGATTTGACCGTGGTCTTGGGGGTGAACGAAAAAGCCTACGACCCGGCCAAGCACCACATCGTGTCGAACGCCTCCTGCACCACCAACTGCCTCGCTCCGGTCGCGAAGGTGTTGCACGACGCTTTCGGTATCGAAAAGGGCTTCATGACGACGATCCACTCGTACACGAACGATCAGAAGATTTTGGACAAATACCACAAGGACTTGAGGCGCGCCCGCGCGGGAGCCCTGTCGATGATCCCCACGACGACGGGCGCCGCCAAATCGATCGGCATCGTCATGCCGGAGCTTGCCGGGAAAATGGACGGCATCGCCGTCCGCGTCCCGACGCCCAACGTCTCCATGGTGGATCTCGTCGTGACGACCGAAAAACCCGCGACGAAGGAATCCGTAAACGACGCCTTCCGCAAGGCGGCCCAGGGTCCCTTGAGCGGCATTTTGGCGTGCTCCGAAGAACCCCTGGTCTCGATCGACTTCAACGGGACGTGGGAGTCCTCGCACATCGATACGGCTCTGACGAATGTGGTGGGCGATCGCATGGTCAAGGTCATGGCCTGGTACGATAACGAGACGGGATTCTCCCACCGCATGATCGACCTCGCCACCCTCATCGGCCAAAGCCTTTAACGTTTTATGGCATATAAATCCGTCGACCAAATTCAAGTATCGGGGAAAAGGGTTTTCCTGAGGGTCGATTTCAACGTTCCGCGAGATAAAAACGACCCTAAGAAAATCCTGGACGACACGCGCATCCGCGAAGCCCTACCGACGATCCGGTATCTGATCGATCAAAAGGCGAAGCTCATCATCGGATCGCACCTTGGCCGCCCCCAGGGGAAGGAGTCGAAATATAGCCTGGAACCCGTCGCCGAGAGGCTTTCGGAGCTTTTAGGCAAGGACGTCATCTTTCCCGAAGACTGCGTCGGCGATGCGGTCAAGAAATTGGCCCTCGAACTGAAGGAAGGCGAGATCCTTCTGCTGGAAAACCTCCGTTTCCACCCGGAAGAGGAAGCCAACGACCCGAATTTTTCCCAGACCCTCGCCCACCTGGCGCAGGTCTACGTCTCGGACGCCTTCGGCGTCCTGCACCGCGCCCACGCGTCGACGGCCGGCATGGTGTCCCATTTCTCCGAAAAAGGGATCGGCTTCCTCGTCGCCAAGGAAGTCCGATTTTTGGAAAAACTGAGCAAGAATCCCGCGAAGCCTTTCTACGCGGTCCTGGGCGGCGCGAAGGTCTCGGATAAGATCGGCTTGATCGAGAACTTGATCGCGAAGGTCGACGGCCTCCTGCTGGGCGGCGGGCTGGTCTATACTTTTTTGAAGGCCCAGGGGATCGAAATCGGAAAATCCCTCGTCGAGAACGACAAGCTCCATCTCGCCGAACGCATTTTAGAAAAGGCGAAGAACTACGGCGTACCCGTGTGGCTGCCCGTGGATCACGTCGTCGCTGATCAAGTTTCTGTCGATGCAAAGACCCGGGTGGTCACGAAGCTCCAGGCGTCGGACATGGGCCTCGATATCGGCCCGGCGACTCGAAAGCGTTACCGTGAAATTTTGCAAAGCGCTAAAACCATATTTTGGAACGGTCCCATGGGCGTTTTTGAGATTCCCCTCTTTGCTTCGGGCACCTTGGAAGTGGCACAGGCCATCGCCGACTCGGGAGCCGAGTCCGTCATCGGCGGCGGAGAAAGCGTGGCGGCAGCTCAAAAAAGTGGCGTTGCCGACCGTATTACCCATCTCTCCACCGGGGGCGGCGCGACTTTGGAATATTTGGAAGGACGAGAATTACCGGGATTAAAGGCGTTGGAATCGTAACCGTCATTCATCAACAATCGATAAAGGTGAGATTATGGCGCGTAAACAGCTGATCGTCGGTAACTGGAAAATGAACGGAACGGTCGAGGAGACCTTGAAACTCATCACGGAGCTCCATCATAAACTCGAGTCCCCGGAAATCGATGTCATCGTGGCCCCTCCTTTCACAGCTCTTTATTCAGCTTCCGTGATCATCCAAGAAATGCCCACCATTAAGCTTGGCGCGCAGAACATGCATTGGGAGGCCGAGGGCGCGTATACGGGGGAAATTTCGGGAGTTTTTTTAAGAGAAATCGGATGCGATTATGTCCTCTTGGGACATTCCGAACGCCGGCAGTATTTCGGTGAGACGGACGAAAACCTCGCGAAGAAAGTCGCTTCGGCCGTCGCCCAGGAATTGATTCCGATCCTCTGCATCGGCGAAACCCGCGAACAGAGATCCTCCCGGAAGACCGAAACCGTCTTGGAGAACCAACTCAAGAAAGCCTTGAGCTCCATCCCCATGAGCGAGGCGAAGAACATCGTCATCGCTTACGAGCCGGTTTGGGCCATCGGAAGCGGCGAGACGCCCACGGCCCAGGAGATCGAGTCGGCGGCTCACTTCATTCGTAATTACTTAGGCCGCCTCTACGACGCGCCCACGGCCAACGTCATCCGTATCCTCTACGGCGGCAGCGTGAACACGGAAAACGCGGGTATTTTCCTGAGGATCCCCAATGTCGACGGCTTACTCGTGGGCGGGGCCAGTCTCTTCCCCGAAAAATTCTTAAAAATCATTGAATCTCGACATACGAATAGCTAAGCACTGGCGCTTTAACCCCTAAGGACCTTTATGGAAACGCTATTGACCCTCATTCATTACTTTCTATGCATCTTCTTGATCATCGTCATTTTACTTCAAGCCGGTAAAGGAGCCGATGTCGGAGCTGCTTTCGGAGCCGGTTCGTCCCAAGCTCTTTTCGGCCCCCGCGGCGCGGCAACTTTTTTGAATAAACTCACAACTTTCGTCGCTATCGGCTTCATGCTGACCTCTCTGAGTCTGGTGGTCATTTCTCGACAAAAAGCATCCCGCTCCGTTTTCGAAAAGGTCCCCGTACCCGCCACAGCGCCCCAGGCCCCGGTCGAAACGCCACAGGCCACCCCGCCCGCCGAAAACCCTTCGGATCCATTGACAAAGCCCGAAGAGAAAAAGTAGGGGGGCTTTTCTTTTTCGTTGGTAACAAGAGATATTGAGGCCAGCGAGAAAGGTTCAGCTGCGAGGCCGGCGAAAAATCACGACTGAGGCGTACTTAACGTACGCCGCAAGGAGGGATTTTGAAGCCAACGAAGCAGATGGGCCTTTATCGGTGGCCGATCCCGGCCGGGATGGTGGAACTGGCAGACACGTACGTTTGAGGTGCGTATGGGGCAACCCATGGGGGTTCGAGTCCCCCTCCCGGCATAAAAAACCGAGAAGGCTGTTTAGCATTCTCGGTTTTTTATTTTACTGACGAGTCATCGGTTTCATTGACCCATGGGGACTCGCCAGCACAACCGTCGGTAGGGGAAGCCCTCTCAGGCTGTCAGTGAAACCACCGACTTGTTAGTATAAGGCCACATGACAACCAAGAAATCCCACAAGGCCAAGGTTTCCGAGCGTATCGCGGAATACGTCAATTCTTCCCGCCTCAAGCAGAGAGTGAGATCCGGAAACAAGTTATCCTGCGTCGTTCTGGGAAATTATGGAGTCTATCAAACGCGCGTCACTCTTGATCGTCATCGCCTGAAGGACGCCTCCTGCACTTGTCCCTCGGACCCTTGGCCTTGCAAACACGTCCATGCCCTCGCGGAGACCTATAGAAAACATCCTCGTTCTTTCGTGGATGTGGAGAAGATTTTGGCTCCTCTAAAGGATAAACCGCAAAAAGACCTCTTGAAGACGATTCGAACCATGATCGAAGAAGCACCGTCCTCGCTTCGTGCCTTGGGTGTTAAGGGATTCGAGGATATTTCTCGGGAACAAGAAGAAGAGTTCTACTAAGGCTCTCAGGTTAAAAACTTGTCAATTGAGAATTTCAAAGGTTCAAGAACAAGCCATCAAGATTGCCAAACTAGATTGCCAAATTCTTCCGCAACTTTTTCTGAAATACGACGATAATCCCTCAAAGAGGGTTTATGAATGTGAACTTAGCCAAAGGTATTTTTACAGCAATCGCAGATCCAGAAAATAGCAATTTCATCCGAGAGGGATTTGCAAAAGTAGAGATTAAGGTGGCACTGCCCCCCCCCGCATTTGAAGGTCAAACGCGGTTTTTTACATTATCCATCGTTCATCCTCAATATTCATCGACTTGGCGAAACGAGCTTCGAGCGTCTCAACACCCACTCTTTGATCTTAGCCAAAAAGCTGTCTCATTTCTCGTCAGAAGCGCCGGTATGCATATGAGTGATAATGCGAATGCGCCGCTCTCCAATCTCGATATGGTGATGATAGGGTTCACTTTATTCGGAAGCGATTTAAGGGTTAGCTATGGGCTTACGAACGCTGGCCTCACACGTTTCATGGAGGCGGCCCGCATCAGGTCATTAAATGCCGATGAAGCGTTAATACGAGATATGGGAGAAGTAAAATGACATGGATCACACTGCCGTCATCGGGCGGCCAAAGCCTCATTTTGGGCTCCTTCGTCCATCAGCCAACAGGAGTACTTCTGACGGATGGTGAGATTCATGGTCTTGTTCCCCATGACGCATTACCTCAATCACGTGAGGATCCGAGCGTTGTCGATGGGCTTGATCGCACTGTGATTTTAAGGGATCCCGGAGCCGTCCGAGATGCTTTGGAAGCCAAGGGTCTTGGTCTCCACTCTATTCCCGCGGGAGTACCTGTTGAATCCCTTTTTTCTTCGTTCAGTCGGGCGCTGATGAGAAGGAATTTTAAGGAGGGAGGCGATTTATCGAACGACGAGGCCGACCAAAAAGTCAGGGCACAATGGTCAACAAATAGGGGGTTAGTACCCATTACTCCTTATGAACGGCAGCTTGCCTCTTTGGGAAGATCCATCGATGAAGCTGGGTTAGGCAGACAACAAGACAGGCAGGTCACCTTGGAGAGATATGAGCGGACATCACGCCTCCGCATAAGCGACACAAGGCCGCTTGAAGAGTTTGCTGGGAGCATAAGAACTTATGCGGTTCCAGGCCAATTCCACGATTCTTCCATTCGTTTTCCGTCCATTTTAATCGTGGATTATTTTGACCCCAGGAAAGATAGAATCGAGCCGACGTCAGAAACGCGAAATGTTCGTGCAAGAGTGTATATGACGTGCTTATCGGACACCGGATGTGGTCATTATTTATTGCCTCTTCACCTGATACGGATGGAAGTCCTGCCGAACGGAAATGCCAAGAGCGATTATATTCTCGTGGATCAGAGAAGAAACAGAGTGCATGAAATAAGTATCCACCGCTCCTCTGACGGGAAGATTTTGGAGATTTTTCATAACAGAGTGGGCTATGCCACCCACAGACTTGAAAGCGGCCGTGAGATCAAGACGGGTACCGCACATGATAAAAATGAAATCATTTCCTTATTTGGACAAGCGTACGTTTTTGAGTGACTCATCGCCCTACAACAAAGTCGATATTCGTCATCTATATCAATCTGCTAAAAACTTCCTTCCCTTTTCCGTCACCCGATATTTTTGCAATCGGCTATTCGGCTTGTCAGGGATCGTTCTTTCTAAAAGGCCTTCTTCGATAAGGGGCAGTAGATATTTTTTGCGAAAGTGTTCGCGGTCCTTAATGCCGGCTGCCGCTTGCAATTCGTCTCGGGTCAGGGGGGACGATTTCGCAGCCTCTAGGATCGCTTCGACTTGCGGGGTGACTTGCGGGGTGACTTGCGGGGTGGTTGATCGGGTCACGCCCACGTCCACGTAAAAGGTCACCAAAGCGGCATTGCCGATTTCCTCGAACTTGGGCGGTTTGATACCGGCTTCCTTGCACATCTCGATCACGCGATTCGTTCCGCGTCCCCATCTTTCGATGAGACCCGTGCGGTGAAAAACATCGGCGATCGTCGGATTGCGCTGGACCGATGGGTGGTTCCTGCGCAGCATGGCGGGAGTGATCCCTTCCGGGAATCCTCCGATGCTCCATACTTCGACGCGATCATCGAATATGCCCAAAGAAATGGAGCCTCCGACAATGGAATAGTCGCGATGAATCAGGGCATTGACCAGGATTTCGCGCATGGCCTCGGGCGGAATGAGAGGTTTTTCCAGGCGGCGCATCTGGGTAGGGACGATCTTAGCCGGCAAAGGGAAATGCCGCTGACAAAAGATTTCAGCTTCTTCCAGAAGCTTAAAGGCCGAGGCTCGAACGTTTTTTTGGTCCAAAAATTCGGTTTTGTCCGTACCCCGAAACCGAGCCATCTTGAGTTCGCATTGGGGATAGTGCGGTAAGAATTTCTTTCCGAACAGAACAACGGCGCCTTGATAAATCGGACCCTTCTGATCGCAAAGTTGCAGCCTTTTAAGGATGTCCAGCACGTTGCGGCCGATAGGACCGGCGAAGCGGCCAAGCGATTCGGCAATGCGAATGATGCGAAACACTTCGTCCTTATCGATATCCTTGATCGTGGCGCCAAACGCCGGCAGGTTTTCCCATCGTCTCGTTTTGTGGATGCGATCGAGCAGGAGCTCTTCGTATGTGGTTTTGGCCATTCTGCGCGTGGAGCTGCCGACGCGCTCGTAGGGACGACCATCATAGGCAAACGGCATTGAAGACGAGCCGCCTTCGACCTGAAGGACGATGGCCGATTTCTCCTTGTCCATTCGGTTTTGGCCGCCTTTTTCCAAGTAAAAAATCTAGCCTCTACGGTTCTTTTATTTCATCCTGATTTTATGACGTCACCGAAAGACCCAGAGGCCCTGAAAGAAGGCAAAGACTTTTACTACGAAGACGGGAAGATGGTCTTCACCGCCGACTATCTTTTCGACCGGGGTTATTGCTGCGAGAGCGGCTGCCGGCACTGCCCTTATGGGTACGGGCAGAAACCGAATCGGAAGAAGATACCGACGGAAACTTGAAATTCATCCCTTCGGGTAAATGAGCCACGATTTTTCGCCGATCTCCATATAGATGCTTTGCTCCCCGATCTCGGCGCCGATTTTCGCCAAAAATCCCTCTAAGGTGGGGATATCCTCCTTGTCCGTGAAGGAGACGCGGTATTCCTTATGTTCCCCGTAGAACTCCCGGCCTTTGGGGCTCTTCCAATAGCCGAAGATGTTCCCGCCGGCGGCGGTGTAGCCGTTGAATTTCCTCATCAGGAATTGGTGGATGATTTCCTCGAACGTCTTGTCGTTCCTCTGGCTCCGTTCCTTAAGCTTCAAGGAAGGAAGGAGGAAGACGCCGATCAATCCCAACCCGTCTTTCAAGTATTTCGGCGGGAGTTTTGCGGAATCGCTTCGGGAATTCCTTTTAGGGCCCATGCGCCTATCGGACGCCCAGCAGTTCGACGTCGAAAATCAGGTCGGCGTTCGGGGGGATGACGCCACCGGCGCCTTGCGCGCCGTAGCCCAATTTCGAGGGGATGTAGAGAGTACGCTTGCCGCCGATCTTCATGCCGGCCACGCCTTCGTCCCAACCCGGGATCACCATCCCGGCGCCCAAAGCGAATTGGAAGGGTTGTCCGCGGTCCACGGAGCTATCGAACTTCTTCCCCTTTTGGCCTTTTTCATTCAGCCAGCCCGTGTAATGCACGGAGACTTGCTTGCCTTTCGTCGCTTCGGCCCCATCGCCGACCTTCGAGTCTTCGTACTTCAAACCGGTGGGTGTAGTGACCATTTTTCCTCCTGCGGCCATGAGAGGCGCTGACATCAGTACCGTGACGATCATGCCTAAAAGTAGTTTTTTCATAATTTCCCCTTTAGTTACTCAGGGGGAGATACCTCTCTCCCCCTGAAACCCCCATCTGGGGGCCGTGTGTATGATCGCTTGCTCCGTTTGTCCGGACGGAACAAGTCCGATCCGAACAATACTCGCAAGCTATTTATGATGTAAGTTAGGCATAAGCGAGGCCGCGGATCTTCGCAAGAAAGCTTTGAATGATTTTCTCTCCTTGGCTACAGGGCGGAGATGGCTTATTCGAAAACGGACCTGACGATCCCCGCCCATTGGGAATACCTGATCAAGAAGTACGTGAAGAAGACCTTCTTCGCGGGCACGCGCAAGGAGAGCTTCGCCGACAAACCCGAATTCACAGAAGGTGATTACCGATTCTTCGCGAGGGGCATCCGAGAGCTCAGCACGGCCTTCACCCAGGAGCGACATCACTTACCCAAGAATTACCTGAACCAAAAAGAGTACCGTTCCGGTTACATCCTTTACTTCCTGCCGGTGAACGCCCTCAAGGTCGCGACGCTTCTCCAAAAAACGAGGGCCTTGCCGACGCCCCGTAAAAATATCTCGCTCCACTTTTTGGACCTCGGCTGCGGACCCGGCACGGCGTTGATGGGAACGCTCCACGCGATCGAGGAATCCTGGCTCGCGGCGAAGGCGCCTGAAAAGCGGGAAACGCCGGAGACCATCGACCTCCAGTGGACGTTAGTGGATCAAAACCGCCTCATCCTCCAAGACGCGCAGGCTTTCCACGACAGCTTACTCGATGAAATGCGGAAAAAATACCCGGGGACGAAAATGACCTCCACCGTGCGTTTGATGACGGGTAACCTCTTCTCGCAGAAGCTCCATCAAGTGATCCCGAACCAAAAATACGACCTCGTCTTCGCCTTGAACTTCCTGAACGAATTCCCGAGGGAAAAGCAGCTCCATCTCATCGACGGCCTCACCCGCAACTACCTCGCCGACGCGGACCCGGAATCCGGGAAGATCTTCTTGATGGAACCGGCCCTCCAACTGACGACGCGCGACCTGATGCGCCTCCACGACGACTTGCTCGCGCACGAGGTCGTTTCCGTCCTTTCGCCGTGTCTCCATCAAAAAGCCTGCCCCATGCTCGCGGAGAACAAGCGCGATTGGTGCCATACCTACATCGACTGGAAGATACCCGATTGGATCGCGAAGCTGGATCATTTGGCCGGCATCAAGAAGGAATATCTGAAGTGTTCGTACCTGCTCTTGGGACGGAAGCCCGAAAACCACCCTTCTAACGAATGGCGCGTCGTCTCGGGGCCGCTGAATTCCAAAGGCAAGACCGAACGCCTCCTGTGCGGACCCGGAAACCTTCCGCATCTTCTGAGGGCGATGAGGCAGGACAAGGACGAGAGCCCGCAGAATAAAGCCTTCAATTTCTTGGAGCGCGGGGATCTGGTTCAGGTGCCGAAACAACCGCGGATCGGCAAAGACACCGTCGTGAAGAGGTTAGACCGATTTTCTTAGCTTCAGCAGTAGCTTCTTCAAATCCTTCGGCAATTCCGACTTGAACTCCATCGGCTCTCCCGAGATCGGATGGTAAAAAGCCAGGTAGCTCGCGTGCAGGGCTTGGCGGGGGAACGACACGAGGCGTTCGTCGCCCTTCGGCTTCGAGCCGTAGACTTTATCCCCGATGACGGGATGGCCCAGGCTCGCCATGTGGACGCGGATCTGGTGGGTGCGGCCGGTGTTGAGCGTCAGCTCGACCAAGGACGCGCGCGGGTAGCGTTCGACCAACTTATATTTCGTGATCGCCAATTGCCCGGACTCTTCGGTGGATTCGGCGACTTTTTTGCCGCCTTTCAGGAGCTCGCTCTTCTTCAAATAACTCTTGATCGTCCCTTCGCTGTTCTTGAGCGAGCCTTGGACGACGGCCAAATATTTCCGTTTGATCGTATGCCTCTTGAACTGGCTGATGATCGTATTGGCTTCCTTGCTTAAGGAGTACACCATCAACCCGGACGTGTCCTGGTCCAGGCGGTGCACGAGTCCCACGTAATGGAATGGCAGATGCTTGTAGCGGCGCTTCAGGTAAGCGTTAATGATGGCGACCAACGTCGGGCGCGTGGAGATCGGCGATTTTTCGCACGGCACGCCCGCGTCCTTTTCAACGACTAAGACGTCCTTATCGTGGTGGACGACTTTGAGGTAATATTCGTCGGCGGAGATCGGATTCTCGGCGAGGGTTTCAAGCGTTTTGATCTCGATCTTGTCGCCTTTTCGAGCTTCCCACGATGCGATGACCACCTTCTTTTGGTTCACCCACACCTGTCCTTGGTCGAGGAGGGACTTCACTTTTTTGCGGCTCATCGCCGTCAGCGACTGCAGCACCCGATCGATCCTCTGGCCGTGGTAGAGGCTCGCGACTTGATAGGTATTCTGACTCACTGTGTTATCTCTTTCTGGGAAAATTTATAAAAAATGCTTTTCAACGCCGCTTTAACGGTGCTACTTTCCAAAAACTATGGGAAAAATTATTGTTAATGACATCGAGTTCGAAATCCCCGCCAACTGGCAAGACCAAGGAATGATGACCTTCACCATCCCGTCTCCGGATAAGAACGTAAAACCTAACATCATCATGACCAAGGAGAGACTTCCTCAGCCGATCCCACTGCGTCAGTATTTTGACCGCATCAAGCAGTCAATCACCAATCGTGGCATCCGCGACTTCCAGGTGAACGACGAGCGCGAAGTCGTCGTCGCCGGCGTCCCGGGCATCCAAATGGTCTGTACGTGGGACGTCTCCGCGATGAAGCAGATGCTGGCCGCCCAACAACCCCAAGGCTCGCCGCCGCCGGACATCAAGCCCGGCCAGATCGTCAAGCAGGTCCAGCTGACCCTCATGAAGGACCTCCTGGCCCTGAATCTCACGGGCAGTTTCCCCGCGGACCAGTTCGACATCTACTTCCGACCCTTCCAGAATTTCTTGAAGACGTTGAAGTTTGGTTAAGCTTTCAACCCGAGGCTAGTAAAGGGCCCAAGCATACCCATTCAGAGTAAGTGGGTTGAAATGATTCTTCAGGGATAAGGGCACACTTATAAACGCGTCCATCTGGAGCAAAGATACGCGCTGGTTCTGGGCAAGGCTCCGGATAATAATAATCAGATTTTGCATAAAAGGCGACGCAGAGGTCTTTGCCTAGACAGCGTCCAGACAAGTAGCGCAATGAACGAATGCGTCCCATAGCATTTTCCACCGCCATCCACAGAGTCACGCGCTCCTCTTGCCGCCTATAACGACTGTTCGCAATCACTTCAGATGCGTGACGGACGATCGCGGGAATTTTCTGTGGCTGCCCTTTCACGAGGTCTTCAGCCCATCGAGCGACGTCAAACTCGGGAATAGCATGGGGCACTATTTCCCAACCGATGAGAATCTCCGGAGGCCTGAGGATGCGGATCATATATATTCCTTATTTATAAAGATAAATGCGCCGTTCATTCCCCATAAAACAACTGGCTCATGACATGCGAGTCTGGCGTCGCACGTTCTACGGTTATATCCTTTCTATAAACCCATTTATTTTCGTTCGTTGGCGAAAAGCCTAGCCTCTTATACCGATCCTTATAATTTCGATCGAAAGCGGCGCGCTTCGCCACGGGGTCTAACCAATGACCTTCCTCGAAGTGATGTTCGATCCAATCGTTCAATCGATGGTCGTACCCGTAAGCTCTTTCATACCCATTGGCCCCTCCCCACACTTCCAATTGACCTAAAAGCCAATCCAAAGGGTCGGCACTATTCAAACCCTTCATCGGTCCGAAAGAGCGGCCTCCTTTTAAGCAAACGACCCTGTAATCGTATCGACCGAACATCACGCCCACGCGAGCGACCAGGGAATCTCCATGGGCGACTATCTCGAAGTCGAATCCCCCGTTGAATTCCTCCCATCCCGTTTTTATTATGAGTCGATATTTTTGGGAAAGCTCGACGGCGCGAAGGGAGTTTTTTTTCTCTTCCCGTTCTTTCCAAGGGGGAGGGCTGATTCCTAAAAAATAATGCATTTGGAGGTTCCCTAGAATGACGTCGATGGTCTCAGAAAAGGTCAAACTCTCTCGAAAGCTCCTCTGTCTCCAATCTATAAGGTTAAAGACGCGAAAGAAGTCATACGAGGCGATCTATCGATTATGAAGTGATTTCGAAGATTTTCGTGAAAAGTTGCGGGTTTTTAATTACAGTCGACGCTCAGATGAGAACCACTGTCATGATCCGCAACTTTTCATCCAAATCGCCGAAAAGCCCATCATGAACGTCGGATTGAGCCAGGCTTTTGCCACCTCAGGCCTCATTTTTCATTTTGAGGTCCCGCCTCCTTCGCCCGCATCCAGTGTTTTACGCTTGAGGCAGGTGAGGGACGTTATCGACGGCCAAGGAAGATTCTTGGACAGGATGTTCGCCTCTAAGGCGGTCGGCTCGCTCTCACGCAGGCTAGAGCATTATCCGGATGACCCAACCTGCGTCGTCTTCGAATGCCTGGTACGACTCCTACAAAGGCCTAAAGATTTGATGGGCCTTTGCGTTTTTTTAGGAAGGAACAGTTTTTTTCCGGACGATGAGGCTCGTTTCTCCTTGGATGTGGTGGAAGGGCGGGGATTACCTCACAAGAAAAGTAAAAAAAATGAACCATGCTATACTCCGATTATCCATCCTCCTCTACCCCTAAAAGCAACGACCCGTACCGGCTGCCTAACAGATTTAAGTTTAGCATCTTTTATTACTGGTAAAACGAACCTACTAAATAAGGTCTATCGGGCTATTCCTTACCCTTTAAACTTTAAACAAGTATTAGAAATCTTATTATTGGGTGATTTGAGTTTACAAGCATTCGATAATAATTACGGAAGGTCGATACGGAGGGTCCGAGACGCCGAGTCTCAGCTCATCGCGCAAATCAACCACGGGGCGTTACCCTCCCTTGTCGCTTGTGATACCCAATGGCAAGGCATGAATCTTCTGGTTCATGGAGAAGCCAGCGCCTTTGTCCATACTACGTCCTCCTATGACTTCGCTCTTAATTGGGGAGGCATATTACCGCCTAAAGGGAGCATTTTTCCTAAAAGGAAACCAGCGACGGTTATCATCATTGAAACCCTTCGGGGTTTGGATTTGAATAAATATGCGCTGACTTTTCCACCTTCTCAAAGAGAGGGAATCGGCTGTAAAAAGGAGTATGAAGTCATCATACCGGTGGCGATTAATCCCCGTGAGATTATCCACATTGTCCATCGCTCGACCGATGGAGAGGTTTTAGTACTGACCCCCAGACCGATTTCGGCCTTTGAAACAAGCGTAGAAATACGCAGGCCTTCTGGAGCTGTAGAAATAATGCGTTTCCGGATCGCAGAGGACTTTTCTAGCTATGCGAAAATATAGAAACCTATAATCTCTGTAAGCGCTCAATCCTCTCCTCCAACGGAGGATGGGTCGAGAAGAGCCTCAGAAAGCCGCCTTTGTGCGACGAGATCTTCATCGCTTGGAAGGCCGGTTGGGCGTTCTCGGGGATCGGCATCTCGTAGACGCGCTGTAAGGCCTGAAGGGAAGAGATCATTTTCTCGCGGCCAGCGACCCGGGCGCTGCCGGCGTCGGCGCGGAACTCCCGGTAGCGGGAAAACCAGGCCACCACCATCGAGCCCAGCACCATGAAGACCATTTCCAACGCGAATTGGACTAGGAAATAAGAGCCTCCGAAGCCTCGGCGATCGTCCCGCTCCCGGCCAGCCGCCGAGATCGCGAAAGCAATGACGCGCGCTAAGAACATCACGAAAGCATTCACCACGCCCTGGATCAACGTCATCGTCACCATGTCGCCGTTGGCGATGTGGCTCACTTCATGCCCCAAGACCCCCTCAACTTCGGCTTCGTTCATGCGGTTCAAAAGACCCCGGGAAACGGCCACCAAGGAATTGGAGCGCGAAGGACCTGTAGCGAAGGCATTGACTTCCGGGGACTCGTAGATCCCGACTTCGGGCATCTTGGTCAAACCGGCTTTTTGCGCCAAGGCGTGCACTTTTTGGACGATGAGACGCTCCTCGCGGCCTGTGGAGTTGCCATCGATGACGTGAACCCCCATCATCCATTTGGCCATCTGCTTAGAGATCAAGAGCGAAATAAAGGCGCCGCCCATACCCCATACAAGACAAAAAATGGCCAGGGACTGATAGTCCATGCCGTATCGGGTCAAGTAAGGTTTGACACCTAGAATCTGCAAAAGGATCGAAATCGTAGCGACGACCAGGATGTTTACCGCCATAAAGAGAAAAACTCTCTTAAACCAAGCCATGAAGCCTCCTTTAATCAGGTTTACCCGCAGAGTGATCACTCCTTGGGTAATCGTCAAGGTGGATTATATTGTATATTCGCTAATGGTCACACTTATGATGGCGGCAAGTGCCATTCTTGCAATCGCACACTTTACAATCGCACTGAGAATGGTCCCCTTTTTGACACGGCTTCTGGCAGGCCTCCGTACAGGCGCACTCCGCGTCCTTGGCCGAGGCCAAGAAAGGGGTAGTCGAGACGAGGGCGAGAGCCATAAGTCCCATTTTAAGTCCCGAGAAGATGCGTTTCGTCATAGGAAATCTCCTTTTTGGTTTCTTCGTTTGGTTTCCGTTTACTTTCATTGGAGAATACGGCGGGATTCGGGGATTTGTGACGGGCCCCGCGTTTTTCGTCATGTTTCGTCACAAAAGATGGAAAGCCTCCGTATTCCTTATATAACGGCCTCTCCATGAACCCGCACCCGCAGATGATTCCCGCAGGCGTTCCCGACGAAGAGCTGATGGCGTTCTACCAAATGGGGCGTTTGGAGGCCTTCGAGATCCTCTACGCCCGCTACGAACGGAGGGTCATGGGATACCTGAAAAAAAGGGGCTTGGGTGATTTCGAGGCCGAGGAGGTGTTCCAGAGGGTCTTCGTCAAGTTCCACCAAACGCGGCAAAAATACCGGGCGAAGCATCCGGTCTCCGCTTGGATCTTCACGATCGCACGGAGCGCGCTCTTGGATTTCTTGAGGACGGATAAGAAATGGAGGGAGGCGGTGGCCTTGGAGGAGACTCGCGAAATGAAACCGTTCCAAGGCGGAAGTCCTCCCGGCGCCGATGCTCATGAGCTTCTTTCCCCTTTGCAAAAGGATGAGCGGGCGGCCGTATGGAAGCGCTTTTTGGAGGAAGCGAGTTACGAGGAAATGGCGGTCCAATTGGGCCTTTCCCAAGAAGCCGTCCGTCAAAAAGTGAGTCGCGCGATTCGAAAACTGAAAGGCCTGCTGACGAAGGAAACCTTATGAATTGGAAACAAGAACACGAAGTCTTCGAATCCGGGAATACCCGGGACAGCCTTCCTCCGGGAAGGGCGCGGGAAGCCGTTTTCAAAGCCGTCGCCCACGACTTGAAATATTTCCCCTACACGCTTTGGTTCAAGATCAGCATGATCCACATCGTCGTGGCGACGATCACCCTCGTCTTCTGCCCCCAATTCGGGGTCGGCCCGCTCTCCGGCTCGTTGGGCTTGATGGAGTTATTCATGACCTTCGGTAGCCGCGCCTGCGCCCTTTTCTGCGGCGCTCTTTTCCTCGGAACTAGCGCGGTTGTTTATAGCTTCGTTCTGAAACCGGGAGAATTCCTTTACCTTAAAAAAAATCGTCATCAAATTTACGGTGCTTTGGCCTTGGGTTCCTGGTTGATTCTGGTCGCGATGAATCGTTCCTCTTTAAGTTGGGAATCATGGGAATATAACCTCTTGTGGGTTACGTCAGCCGTCGCTTGCGCTTCCCTCTTTACTTCCGCGGTAAATACTTTGAAGAGATAATAGAGTGATTTGAAAAAATTTCTTTAGGGATAAGCCTGAGTTAAAAATAAGGCTGAACCGATTGGCAAAAAGTGAGAGTAGATCTCACGATGGAACCATTTCCCCAAGTCGCTCTAGGGCCTCGACACGTTTTAGACGCGCCGGCGGCCGCCACCCTTCAAAATTATCTCATTTCGTGTTTAAATCAAAGCATCGAGGAAAGGCAGCGTGCGGCTAGTCTCTACAATAACTGTCCGACCATACCAGGCTCCCGGCTACAATACGTGGACCACGAATGGGCCCTCGTCATTCGAGGCAGGTACGGTAATAGACCTCATGCCACCGCTATCACTCCGCATCGGGTTTATCAGATTAAAGAGAAAGAAGTCGCAGGAGGTGCACAAATTTTATCGCCTTTAAAAATGACCGATCCGAGGAATTTAGGAAGCCCTCTTTCGCTCGCTTATGGGGACTTTGAAGGAAGGAAAATCGCCCGTGTCGTCATCGAAACGCCTTTTTACGGTAACATGTTCAGCCTTGGCATGGCCCAAGAACTTTCCGTCTTAATGAAATTTCTCGCCGGACGAGAAGATGTACAGGCAGTGACGATCGCGGGACGTCAGGCGACTTGCGACAAGCGTGGCATTCCATTCAACAGCTTCAGCCAAGGAGCCGATCTTTACCATATCGCACAAGCCGAGAAGGCACATCCAGGAGGCTGTGGCCTTTATGTGAGCGAACTCACAAGAAGTCTGAATGCCGTCGTCCAAACCATTCACATGATGCCTCAACCCGTCATAGCCATTATACAGGGACCCGTCGCCGGAATTTCCCTAGGCTTAGCTTTGGCGTGCGATATGCGCATCGGCACGAAGGAAGCGCTTTTCGCATCGTCTTCCGTTCAAGTAGGCTTGGCCCCTAGCGGAGGGGTCTCGGTTTTCCTCCCTCGCTTAGTCGGTGAGGAGTGGGCGGCTCTTCTTATGATGAGTGGACTTTCGATTTTCAATAGGCCTTATAAAAATGTCCCTGAAATTCTAAGACGAGAAGGCTTATACGCGGAATTTTCCGCTCATCGGCGCGCACCTTCGGCGCAACGCTTAGGGTTGATGAGTTTCACCGGTAGAAACGAGGAGTTCGACCCGTGGTTACGCCGCATGTTTTTGGAATCGCCATCTCCTGCCGTGGCCCTCGCTAAAAAAGCCTTGAGAGCGCATTTACCCGTCGAAGAGTTGGCGCGGCGGCTTGACGTCGAAAGGGAAGGCATTGTCGCCTCATGTTCTAACCGGGAAACCCTCCGCCGTATCCAAGAATCCGCAGCCGCTCTTCCGGTACATTGATTTTATTTCAGACAAAGAATCCTCTATGGCGGATAAAATCCATACGCGATAGGACTTACGATTAGGGACGAGATCGACTCTTTGGCGCTTGAGTCCAAGCTCGCCTGGCTCGATGGCGATAAGAACCTTCCGTGGCTTTTTTCCCCTCGCCGATCGAATGACCGTAATCGTTTAAAAGTTCCACCGGCTGATCGGCATCTGAAATATTTTCACGACGTTCCTCTTGATGTTTATGGTCCTTTATTTTCATTTTTCCTTTTTAATTAAATTTTTAAGATTTTCACTTTCATCGGGGCAAGGTTGACTATCGCCCCTGCGATGGAATGACCCCACAGGCGACGCGGGATCCCGAATTACCGGAAGGATCGGTGACAAAATCATCTCGAAGGGCATGAACGATCAAAGAACGACCTCGAATCCCTTCGTTGCCTTCCAAGGAAAGTCCTGAGTACTCGCGATCAGTCTCGACGACGCCATCGGCATTGGCGACGAGATTGCCTAAGTCGCCGGCGTGCTTCATTCGAGAGTCCGGTCCGGAATGATGGGAGTGAGTCGGATTAAAATGCCCCCCGGCCGAACTCGCATCGGGAGCCGAACAATCCCCTACTTCGTGCACATGGAAACCATGCTCGCCGGGCGTCAAGTCCGTGATATGGGCAGTAAGACGCATTTTCCCGTCTTGCATGGGGGTTAATACTACGGACCCAGACGCACGATTCCCTTGGGTAGGATTTAAAACGACTTTAGTTAATGATGCCAAATCAGAGGTCCCCGTATTGGTGGAGGGGGTACTGGATTTTTCTAAAGGACGATCGTTTTGACGGTAGCCGCGGCATTGGACGGTAACGAAAACCGTCCCCGCGACTAAAAACGATAAGAATAAAGGCGAAAGAGAATTTTTTTTCATTAAAAGCCCCAATCCGATGCCGTGTCCGGCATTTCCAAAAAGCTTTTAGCCAACCGCGGCAGGGCCCCACAATCGGGGTACTTTGGGTTCTTTAATGGGGATTTTCCTTAAGCTCGCCCTGCTCGGGCTATTCATGCGCATTCAGCTTTTCCGGCGGACCACGGCACGATTTTTCGCCGAAGGGCAAAAGATAAAAACCGGCGTGGGAATCAGGCGGGCTCATAGATTGTAAACTCCTTCCAAGCCTTATCAATCGATTCCTTAAATCGATTTTTGGAAGTTGGAGGAAAGCTGCTTGAATGGGCCACTACGATCTATTCAGGGCGAAACATGGTGGCGGAGATTGTCTATGATGGATGTACCAGGTACGCGTTCAAGCCATCGAAAAATAATGATTCCAAAAACAAAAAGGCCCTCCATAGGAGGGCCTTTTTTCTTTGCTCCCGTCGGTGGACAATTATCGAACGTTTTTAACCAGCCCGGAGGGGCGCGATCTCCTAAAGAGGGTTGAGCGTTTGGCGGCCTAGATACTGGCAAAATATTCATGATATACCCATATATTCACGGTCGTGAATATTATGCCTAATCGTGAATATCAAACCCCGGCAATCGGTTTTTAAGGGGCTCCAAAGCCCAAATGTCGCCCTGACTGCGACATCTTAACGGTAAAGTAAGCTCAGCCTTTCGGATTGAATTTTTGCCCTTAAAATTGGATATTCGGCCATCTGGGTAAAAATTATGTCTGAAAAACAAACTCGACAAGAGATTATCGACAAGCGTCTGGCTGATGCCGGCTGGAATGTCAGCAATCCGTCACAGGTCACTGCCGAACACCCAGTATTGCATCAAAGTAGTTCTTCCACCGGTACCGGTTTTGCCGATTACCTACTTCTGGGCCGCGATGGGAAACCCTTAGCAGTCATTGAGGCCAAAAAAACCAGCGCTGATGCCGAGAAAGGTCGCGAGCAAGCCAAACAGTATGCCGATGGCCTTGAGAAAATGGGTTTTAACCGGCCTTTTATTTTCTACACCAATGGCCATGACATCTTTTTCTGGGATGACGCACGTTATGGTCCCCGAAAGGTCTGGGGATTTTTCACTCTGGATGATTTCGAACGACTCTCTTTTCAACGCAAAGAAAGACAAGAGCTCTCCACCTCACTAATCGACACAACGATTGTCAATCGTCCTTACCAAGTCGAAGCCATTCGCCGGGTTCTTGAAACGTTTTCTAAGAATCGTCGTAGGGGGCTGTTGGTGATGGCCACTGGTACCGGAAAGACTCGCGTTGCGATGGCACTCATCGATGTCCTCATGCGTGCCAATTGGGTGAAACGGATCCTTTTCCTGGCCGATCGTACCGCACTCCTCAGACAAGCCGACGGCGATTTTAAAACCTATCTCCCCAATGCACCACGAACTCGACTTTCCAAATCGAATTGTCCCTTAAACAAACGGGTCTATCTTGCGACGTACCCGGCCATGCACGGGATGTATCCTGAAATATCACCGGCCTTTTTTGATTTAATCATTGCCGATGAATCACATCGAAGCATCTACAATCGATACAAAGAAATTTTTGATCACTTTGATGCTTGTCAAATCGGCCTTACGGCAACGCCCGTTGAATATGTCGATCGCAATACTTTCAAAATGTTTGAATGCGACAATGGCATGCCCGTCTTTAACTTCAGTTACGAGGAAGCGGTAAACCATAACCCGCCCTATTTGGTCCCTTTCAAAGCCTTGCACATCCAGTCACGATTCCAACTGGAGGGGATCAAAGGCAATCAATTGCCACCCGCTATTCAGAAGAAGCTCATCGAAGAAGGAAAAGATGTCGATGAAATCGATTTTGAAGGGACCGATTTAGAAAGAAAGGTCAGTAACTCAGGCACCAACGAACTCATCGTCCGGGAATTCATGGAGCAGTGTATCAAAGACGAAACCGGCACACGGCCAGGTAAGTCGATTATTTTTGCCATTTCCCACAGGCATGCCCTGCATTTGGAATCACTCTTCAATCGACTCTATCCGGAATATAAAGGCCGACTTGCTCGCGTGATTGATTCGCATGATCCACGGGCTAACACGGAGGGCGGACTTCTCGATCAATTCAAGGATCCAAAAGATCCCATGAAGGTCGCCATCTCCGTTGATATGTTGGATACGGGTGTTGATATCAGAGAAGTCGTGAACCTGGTTTTTGCCAAGCCGGTTTTCTCACGAGCCAAATTCTGGCAGATGATCGGACGCGGAACCCGTCTTCGTGAAAACCTCTTTGGCCCCGGAAAGCACAAAGAATATTTCCTCATCATCGATCATTGGAACAACTTTGCCTTCTTCAAGATGAAACCGGAGGGCAAAGAGCCAGTCCCCACTCTATCGATACCTGAAAGGTTATTCCAAGCCAGGCTTGAGAAGGCGCGGGTTGCACTCGGGATCAACAATGAAGAGGCCTTAAGCGACACAATAAAAGCATTGCGACAAGACATTGCAGGCTTGCCGGAAAATAGTGTGCTCATCAAAGAGCGGGCTTCAATCTTTGCTCAAGTAAAAGAAGATAATTATTGGGTCGGCTTTTCGGAACAAACGATTGATCAGCTCGAAAAAGAAATTCGTCCTTTGATGAAGGCGCGATCGGATGAAGATTTTGATGCCCTTAAGTTTGATATCAATGTCATGGAGCTACAGCGAGCATGGCTTCTTTCTGATGGGGATAGCTGCCAGAAAGGACAAGAGAGAATCCTGTCCAAAGTCCTCGACCTTCCTCTGACTCTCAATCAAGTTCGCGCCAAAGAGGAATGGATCCTCGACGTCAAATCGGGTCATGTTTGGAAAGGTCTGACCTATCAAAAAACAGAAGAGTTGCGTCTGGCTCTCCGCGACATCATGAAGCATCGGATTCACCAACCCAAGACACAAGAAAAACTCGACCTGGAGGATATGACGATTGTGCGGAAGTATGTAGAGTTTGGACCAGAGCTGGAAAGAACAAGTGTCGCCCAGTACCGAAAAATGGTTGAGGAGAAAGTTCAAAAACTCCTGCAAGAAAACGAAGTACTGCAGAGACTCAAAAGCGGTGACACCTTGGATGAATACGACATCCAAAAACTGGCCGATATTCTACGAGCTGAGGATCCCCATGTTACGGAGGAACTCCTGCGCCGCGTGTACGATAACCGTGAAGCAGCGTTTATTGATTTCATCCGGCATATTCTGGGACTCGAGAAGCTCAAGACGCGCACAGAATCTATCACTCAAGCCTTCGACGGTTTCATTGCCAAGCATAATGACTTAACCGCTAACCAAGTTCAATTTCTGCAAGTCCTCCGCACTTTCATTTTGGAGCGCGGAAAAGTGCAGAAACCTGACCTTATCCAGCGTCCTTTTACCAATTTACACCCTCAGGGGATCCGTGGCCTATTCTCTCCAAAACAAGTTGATGAAATCATTCATTTTGTTGAGAAAATAGGGGAATGGGCCGCTTAAATGGGGTAATAACTAGTTGACATTACCCTATTAATAAGGGTATTACCCTTATTATGCCGTCACTTACTGAAGAGTATCTGAAATCATTAAAGTTTTCTAACAAGCAAGGAGCCACGCTCCGGGCTATTGGAGAACACCGAGGACGACAAACTCTCTTTATTAGGCAATCACCCGAGCTACTGGAAAGTCTCAAACAAGTTGCCATGATCGAATCGAGCGAGTCCTCCAATCGTCTCGAAGGAATCACCGCCTCTCACAAAAAAATCGAAGCCCTCGTCCTCAAGCACAGCATGCCTGGTAATCGATCGGAGCAAGAGATTGCCGGATATCGCGACGCTTTGGCCCTCATTCACGAGTCAGGGCCTCACATGGAATTTACCATCAACGTCATCTTGCAGCTCCACTCCATGCTTTATCGCTACATGCCCAATGACGGCGGACGATGGAAAATGACCGACAATGAGATCATTGAAAAAAATCCCGACGGTACCGTTGCCCGCGTTCGCTTCAGACCGACGCCTGCAGTCTCAACCCCGTTTGCAATGGAGGACCTTACCAAGAATTACAAATACTCAATTTTTAATTTACAACAGGAACCCCTCATTGTCGTTCCCTTGGCCATTCTCGATTTTCTCTGTGTCCATCCTTTTACCGACGGCAATGGACGCACGGCGAGATTGCTTACTCTCCTCTTGCTGTATCACTTCGACTATCAGGTCGGGAAATACATCAGCCTGGAACGCATTTTTGAGGAATCAAAAGAGGGTTATTATGAAACCTTGGAATATTGCTCGCAAGGCTGGCACGAAAGTAAACACGATGTCCTGCCCTGGCTGAACTATTTTTGGGGAGCACTGATTCGTTCCTACAAAGAGTTTGAAGAGCGAGTTGGGACTATTGGGACCGGCAAAGGTTCGAAAACAGATCAAGTCAAAGAGGCCATCGCCAGAAGAATCAATCCATTCGCCATTTCTGATCTTGAGACAGAATGCCCCGGTGTCAGCCGAGATATGATTCGCAACGTATTGCGACAACTACGCGACGAAGGCTTCATTGTTGCTCAAGGCAAGGGGCGCGGCGCCAAATGGAAAAAGAAAAAATAGGAACCTCTTATGCTAGAAAAAAATCTGCGGTCCCAAATTGACAAGCTCTGGAATCTTTTCTGGTCAGGAGGCATCGCCAACCCCCTCACGGCTATTGAACAAATCTCTTACCTCATCTTCATGAAGCGTCTGGACGAAGCAGACCTCAAACGCAAGGCCGACGCCGAGTGGCTCGATAAAAAATATCAATCCCTATTCCCCGATGAAAATTTACGCTGGTCTCATTGGCGCCACATGGAAGCCGAAAACATGCTGGCCCATGTGCGTGACAAGGTTTTTCCTTTTCTGAAAAATCTCAAAAGCAACGGAGGTTCCCAGGCCCTTTCGCAACACATGAAAGACGCGGTCTTTATCATTCCCAAACCGTCCCTCCTGGTCGAGGCCGTAGAAATTATCGATGGCCTCAAGATCATGGAGCAGAACCAAGATACTCAAGGAGACATCTACGAATATCTGCTCTCAGAGCTCCAGACATCTGGAAAGAACGGTCAGTTTCGTACTCCCCGCCACATTATTAAAATGATGTGCGCCTTGGTGCATCCCAAATTAGGACAAACGGTTTGCGATCCGGCCTGCGGTACTGGTGGTTTTCTGATCGGGGCCTACAATCACATCTTACGGTCCAATACGAGCAAAGAGCGCATTACCGTACAAGAAGACGGCACAGAGCATGGTTTAGTCGGAGATAAAATTACAGACTCAAAAGTTTGGGATTTCCTAAGAGAGAAAACCTTTTTCGGATTCGATTTCGATTCCACCATGCTCCGCATTGCCGCCATGAACATGGTCCTGCACGGCATTGATCATCCAAATATGGAATACATGGATACTCTCTCCAAACGTTTCGAGGTGCAGGACAAATACGATGTCATTTTGGCTAATCCTCCTTTTAAAGGAAGTATCGATAAGGGAGATATTCACGAATCACTATCCCGGACAGTTCAAACTACAAAAACCGAACTTTTGTTTTTGATTTTGATGAAACGCATGCTCGTCAATGGCGGGCGCTGTGCTGTGATTGTGCCGGATGGCGTTTTGTTTGGTTCCAGTAATGCCCACGTTACCGTCCGAAAAAAACTGATTGAAGAAGCGCAGCTCGAAGGCGTGATCTCCATGCCCTCCGGCGTCTTCAAGCCCTACGCCGGCGTTTCAACGGCAGTCTTGGTTTTTACCAAGGGAGGCGAGACCGATAAAGTTTGGTTTTACGATATGGAATCCGATGGCTTTAGCCTCGATGATAAGCGCAATCCGATCAAAGAAAATGACCTCCCCGACATTGTTGAAAAATGGAACAAGCGCCACAGTCTGAAAGCGCCGGCCAAGGGAGAAAAATGGTTTTGGGTAGAAAAGAAACAGATCGCCGATAACAAATACGATCTTTCAATTAATCGGTACAAGACGATTGAATACGAAGAGGTCTCTTACGACCCTCCTAAAGTAATTTTAGCGAAGCTGAAATCAATGGAGAAAGAAATTCAGAAGGATTTGGAGGAATTAGAAGGGATGTTGGGGTGAAAGGACAAAGCGAAAAACTGGGCAAGATAGCCAAATTTACTAATGGCCGAGCTTATAAGTCTACAGACTGGAGCAGTGCCGGCATTCCTATAATCCGTATTCAGAACCTCAATGATCAAAATAAATTATTCAACTATTGGCCTGGATCACTCGAAGGACAAGTACGAGTCAAGCATGGGGATGTATTGCTTGCATGGTCAGGAACGCCTGGAACCTCTTTTGGAGCACATATTTGGGAAGGCAAAGAGGGGGTTTTGAATCAGCATATTTTTTTGGTGAACCTAGATCAAAAGAAAATTGAAAAACGTTGGGCTGTTCAAGCAATCAATAACCAGTTGAATCGCTTAATCAGCCAAGCGCATGGGGGAGTCGGATTAAAACATGTAACCAAACCTCAAATTGAAGCCTTGGATATTCCCTTACCTTCGATACAAGAACAACGCCGATTAATTTCTATTCTCGATAAAGCTGATGGTCTTCAACATAAGCGCGCAAAAACCATCAAATTTCTCGATGATTTTTTGCACTCGATATTTTTGGAGATATTTGGGGATCCGGTAAGGAATGAGAAGGGGTGGAAGATAAAATCTCTGGGTGAGTTAATTGAAATCGATAGAGGCATTTCTTACGGTATTGTCCAACGCGGTGAACATGTTGATGGTGGGATACCGATAGTTCGCATTTCAAATTTTACAGAAAATAAATTTGATAATTCGTCGTTGGTATACACGTCTCCAGAAATTTCGAATTCCTATAGAAGAACGATTCTAAAAGGCGGCGAACTCATCATTAGCATTAGAGGAACGGTGGGCCGTGTGGCCGTCGTACCTGAAAATGCCAAGGGGTCAAATATCTCTCGCGAGGTTGCTGTTATCCCTCTCCTAAATGGAGTTAGTAGAACTCTGGTACAGCACACACTCCTTTCCAATGGGGTGCAAAAACTAATTCTAGGCAATGTTAAGGGTGTAGCTCAAAGCGGCATAAACCTTAGCGACCTTCGAAAAGTGCCCATTCCTATTGTGCCTGAAAAAATCATCTCTCAGTTCGAACAGATTGTTCATGTCATTACACGGATGGAACATCAGTTAAGAGACTCAGAAGCACAGGGTCAGTTATTTTTTAACTCCCTCACTCAATGTGCCTTTCGGGGGGAGTTGTAATGTGCATCTTTAATTTTCCAATCAAAGAAGTTCTTCTAGATAAGACCATCTTAAACATGCTGAGCATACTCATGTCAGGTGCTGGCATTTTTTCAGTCCTGTCTCAATTTTACATTCCAAAAGAACCAGCAGAATTGCATATGACATTCTGGGGTTCAAACCCGTATGCAATCAAGCACAGTCATCAAATGGGTGTGAAAAATCTTACGGACAACCTCTTTATTGGCATGGCAACTCTGGGGCTGCTGATTCAAATCCCATTGGCTATCTATGAAGATAATTTTCGTAAATCAGGCTTCAGCAAAAGCCAATACTGGTTGGTTTTTATTTTTATCGCATTGGTGATTGCTTTCCTGGTTATGTCCACGGCTGCATTTGCAAAACGACGTGCGAAGAAAAAATGGCTGCCCGAAATTGTTCAATCTCAATCAACCGCCCTTGAACAAGCAAAGGACATTTTAGCTCATGACGGATGGAGAACGGATCAATTGAATGTCAAAGACACAATTTCTGATCCTGAAAAATACCGATCAATAAATTTTGAAACCGCAGAAAAACACGTCGCACAGATTGAGAAGCTGCTGGAAATTAAAAGCCACGGAAACGATTTGAAAGATAGAATAAAAAAAGTCGAATCCTATTTTAATTCCCTCACTCAACACTCTTTTCGGGGGGAATTGTAAATGACTGAAATAAAAAATAACGAAAATAAGAATGAACCAAAAACAATTTCTGTTTATCTAAACTGTACCGCCAATTTTCCACCGCAGGAAATCGAGAAGCATCTAAGAAGCCAACTTGAGCATGATTTAAGCAAGAAAATTAAGAGGTATCAGGAAATGAAGGGAAGCACGGTCATTTTTCCAGATAAACACTTCTCACATTGCATTTTAGAGATTCAAGACGCCTATGTGTGTGGGCATTATTTTTCAGTCATTGGGGGCTGCCAAGCTTTAATAGAAGCCATGATGCGTGATTTAACAAAATCAATCGGGGGAAAATGGAAAGACAACTTTCTGGGCAAGGTAGATGAACTAGAAAACAGGATGAACAACATCCCTAAGACGCTTTTTGAGCAAGCAAAGAGCATCTATGGCAATAGAGACGATTTCGATCACTTAAATCCCTCCGTCCCACTTGAACACCAAAAATTAGAAGATATGGCTCGAGAAAAGATCAAGTTACTATTGGGATGTATGAATATTTTGTACCCATTTAAAACTGAAAACGGGAGTCTAATCCCCCAATCAAAACTTTGGCACACAAACAGGCCAATACGATGAATAATAAATTCCTCGGCCAACGTGTTCTCCGGGGAGATGTGTAAGATAGTAAGGCAATTTATATGGAACCTTGTCAAATTACTCAAACACACCGACCGCCACGTCTCGGCTTTGTCATCCCCTATGATAAAGACAAAATTATTGAATTTATAAAGTACACCTCGGCCTCTGCCGGGGGCATTTATAATTTCATCTTCCCCTATAAAGATGATGCTGATTTTAAAAAGTGGGAAAAATACCGTAGGCCGGGGCTGCAGGATTATATTTTTCATGATGAGGGAATCCCAGAAGCGCCTAAGATTCAATGGAGAGAATGGCCGGACTTCGATAAAAGATTTGTACTCAAATACGATGACTATCCTGAATCTTACTTATCTTTCATTGACGTGGCACCATTTCACCAAGAGTGGCAATTTCTGCCGGGACGACAATCGGAAAAGTCAGAATTAGTCTGTCTAAAGAGTATTGAATCCAGCACATTGTTCCCACTTTTCTTATTCGGTGACCTTCCAAATAATTTGTCATTTCAGTTTAAGGAGAGCTGGAAACAGCTCGGTGCAAGCGAATATGATTTTAACTGGGCGGATTACCTTAATCCTTTTGGTAAGCCTAAGAGGATAGGGCCCTTACAGTTTACCCGAATGTTTCTGCATGTCAGAGGGAATTTGGATCCAGAAGGCATTTTTTATATAGCTGACCCCAAAAATCTGGACGACCTCTTAGAATTTTGGAACCTAAGAGCACTTGGGCACCGAATCATTTTCTTGCCTGAAAACTTTATTGACGAGCCCTTCATCGACTATAAAAAATGGGATGAAACTCTTACCCCTCGGTATAAGTACACGAAGCCAGAAATGATAGATTGGTATCGACCCAACGTTATTTTCGGGTCGGCATTTCATGGAAATGAACAAAAACAGAAAGGGACAATCGAGAAATTAAAAAAACAACTTACATCGATACATCTTACTGAGCCAGTTTTTCACTATAATCCACATGATCTATATCCAAGAGCTAAGTTTGTTTATTTTAGAGAAGATAGATATCCAGCATACGACGCCTCAGCTGAGATTCGAACTGTTACAAAATCACCATTCTCAAATAGCGATATACCTCATAATCAAAAATGGCTTGTGAATTATTCTACAAATTTTCTGAATAGAGAATCCCATCCCAGTCACCTGCCTGAACTGAGTATAGAATCAGAAAAAAATCTTTTCCAAAAAACTTATTACCGAGCTGAACATATTCACATATCAAGAGGCGGATTATCGGTTGTCGGACAATTCGACAATTTTGAGGTTCATGTGCCTAAGGTTACGGTGTTGCAGATTGTCTCGGCAGTTGCTGAAACAAAAAAATATGAAGTCGATTTAAGCAAGCCCGGTCAGAACGTCACCTTGATTCTAAAAGGATTGGGCAACTTAGCTTACGACGCCAGAATTTTAAAGATTAAAGGGGTAAGAGACGTAATACGGGCGGCTAATAGGGACAGTTTAGTGGAATCTGATCTCGATGAAATCCTAAAAGACGATCCTCCCGATTCCACGCGAATGATTAATGAAGGAAAACTAAGCCGAGAATCGTTACGTGGATATTTGAAAAAAATTCTGTCTCGTTATCACGAGAAAATTATCAATGAAGAGTTTACCGGAATCAAGCGTGATAAGGCGCTAGACCTCATTAAAAATGGCATGGAGGATACAAAAGAAATATGCATTGCGCCTTATAAAAAGGCGGATAGCCAAAAATTTATTCTTGAAAAAATGTTAGAACAAAATCTCTTAGAGTTAGGTTTTAATTTTGAATGCGGCAAAAAGCATACTTGTTGGTATCCCATAAACAAACTCTCTGAGTCGATCGAATGTAGAATATGTGGAGATTCTAAAAAGGTTATTGATCCTCAAAACGCCATTCAATGGTCTTATCAGACCAAAGGAATGTTTCGTCTGAAAAATGATGCTGAAGGTTCTCTGTCTGTAATTGTCGCTTTGTGGCAATTAATGCACTCTCTACACAACGCCTCATTTACTCCAAATATTGATGTGAAGAGGAAGCAATCGGGGAATGACTCTTTTGAAATCGATTATGCAATTCTCCTTGAGAATTGGGATCAGCACGAGCCCAATTTAATTATTGGCGAAGCAAAATCTCTCAACAGCCTGGATCAAGATGATATGGGATCTATGAGCAAAGCGTTGGAAGTATTTAGCGAACTGCGTCCAGCTGCATGTTTTTCAACTCTAAAGGATCAGTTCTCTGACGAGGAAAAGGAGTTAATCAAAGCTTTTAGAAAAGAACATCCCTACATAGAGATTTTTACTTTTGTTAGGAAACAATTGGAGGTTTACGATTTACACGAATGCGGCATTAGAGAATACGGATTAAAAAGAATAGCCCCTGAGCTGTATCAAGCGAATATAGGAGATAAGTATTGGTTGGATCCCCGCGAAATTCGCAGTCAATAAGCAGAACACAATGCACCTCCACTGCACCCAAAAATTGCTTACATCATTTGGTTTTCTAAAAGACCACCTTGACCCAACCCCTCCTTCAAATCGACTTTTTGGATGGCACGCCCACATTATTTCCATCGCACGGGCTAAAACCAGTATTGCCATAAACGATCAAACTTTCTTTACCGTCATTATGCCGGGGATCAAAAAGGAGAGGCTGAAAAACTTCTCGGATGAGCTTCATCTTGCATTAACCTCTGTTCTCAAAAGCGAAGGACTTGGAGACCCTTATCTGGACGTTTTATTTGGTGAACGTATTTCTTACGCGAAAGCCTATGACCGGCAAGTGCTTGGCATTATCAACCAGGTGGTAAAGGACATAGATTATCGTGTTGAACATAAGGGTGGTTGGGAAAATATAAACGTCATCGAGCTCACCAAAAGCATCAACCGTACCCCTTGGCTTGCCAGCACCCCCAATCCAATATTCCCCATTAAACGAATGGCCGATGATTTGAAGGCATTCTTACACTGAATCTCCAAATCGATTGCAATACCTCTGCTCGATCCTCAAGATAATTCACGGGTCCTTCCTCGCGCTCTTATCTGCGGGTGGGCAAGCGCGCAGGATTTCCCTAGCGACAGAGAATAATTTGTCTCGTCACTCGTCAGTTGATTGGAGGAATCATGGCTAGGCTCATGGGATTTCGGGAATATGCAAGGCACCGGGGAGTTACGCTCCGGGCCGTCCAGGAGGCGATTCGTTCGGGACGGATTCGAACTGTGAGGGACGGCAAGGGCCGGAGAAGAATTGATTGCCCGAAAGCTGACCAAGCCTGGCGGGAAAACACGAATCTGAACATGGCCCGTGGCGGAGAGAAGCCCTCACGGGATAGGGTCATCAAAGAAATCTACGAAGCAAAGCTTGCCAAACTGGCATACGAAGAAAAGAGCCGGAACCTGGTCGATGCCGAGAAGGTCAAAGAGGACGCCGCAAGAGTTGCCAAGCAGGTCCGGGAACATGTCTTGAAGATTCCCGACCAGATCAGTGCCGAGCTGGTTGGAATCACCGACCAGGCGGTCATGCACAATACCCTTACCCAGATGCTTGTCAGCTCCCTCCACGAGTTCTGTCGTTCCGTTTAATCAGCGGCTTCACTTTTTTTCAAATTTTCAAAAAAATCGATTGGAATGGAAATTGACTGTCCTCACGATTGGCTCATCAAGAATCGTGGAGGGCGGGGAGATGAATCATTCCAATCAGGTCGACAACAAATCACGCGAAATTTTCGAGACGGTTAATTTCTACCGAGGCCTCATCCTCGACCTCATCGAACAAGAACTCTCCGAAAGTAAAAACTGGTCGTACGTCCGGTCACGTCTTCTGAAAGCCTTGGGAGACAAGGGCCTGGAGGGACGGCTGCGCTCAATTTTGGAGGGCTGTTCTCAGAATAGCTGAAGGGAGGAAGGGAATGGATGGAATTACAGAAAGCGGAATCGCCGCGGCGCCGCGGATTTTAATCCCCGAGGCGGAATACGAGGCCCAAGCCACGGGCTTCAAGATCGTTCCGTTTCATCAACACAAGAAAATCTACCTTTGCCTTCGGATTGTTGCCGGAGAGCACTTTGAAAAAGAAGTTTGGTGCGTCCTTCAGCATTACGACAAGTTCAGCCCACGCTCTTATTTCTATCAGGCCTGGGTCATTGCCCAACAGAGGCTTCCACGAAGAGGCGAGAGGCTTCATCCCCAACAACTTTGTGGCCACATCTTCCGG
Organism: uncultured Pseudomonadota bacterium; assembly: GCA_964555055.1. Classification (GTDB taxonomy): domain Bacteria; phylum UBA10199; class UBA10199; order JACPAL01. The sequence goes on from CAZKQW010000005.1 coordinate 156,612, forward strand.
ATCCGGACGAGAACGGTCACGACCAATGAACGAGGTGACTCTATTCCGGAGCTCTTGCGTTACTCCGTCGCTGAAATCATTTCCCTGATTCAACAGACTCACAACTCATTACCTGGAACCGGTAACCCATTACCGCAGACCAATTACCGACTACCGACTTCACCCTCCCTAAGAAATGGAAAGAAAAGAGGTTTTGGATGAACGGGCGAGGTCCATCGCACATGCCGACCGACTCCCCGCCTCGGGGTCAAAGCTCCGGGGCGGGGATAAGCCCTCTCAGCAAGGGGTCACTTGCAACTTCCAATGAACAGGAAACAGAGCTAGTGTCCCTGCCGTTGGGGAAAGAAGAAGTGAAAACCTTGGCTGCCTTTTTTGCGATTTTGAACCGGATTAATGAAAGGGAGAAAGTGTGCTGAAGAAAGCGGTCATTTATGCGCGCGTGTCATCGAAGGAGCAGGAAAAAGAAGGTTACTCCATTCCTGCTCAGATGAAATTGCTTCGAGAACATGCGACGAAAAACGACCTCCAAGTCGTTCAAGAGTTTGCCGATGCCGAGACCGCTAAGAAAGCCGGCCGCGAACAATTTGGCCTGATGTTGGAGTTCCTCAAGAAGTCGAAGGTCAATGTCATCCTCGTTGAAAAAACGGACCGCCTCTATCGAAATTTTAGTGATTACGTGACTCTCGATACTTTTGGTGATCTGGAAATTCACCTCGTCAAAGAAGGGGAAGTCCTCACCAAGGACTCGAAGTCGCACCAAAAATTCATTCACGGCATCAAAGTCCTGATGGCCAAGAACTACATTGATAACTTAAGTGAAGAAACAAAGAAGGGACTTTATGAAAAGGCGGAGAGCGGATTTTACCCCGGCCCCGCTCCTATTGGTTACCTGAATGTACGGGATGAGAACGACAAGCGGATCATCGTTCCTGATGAAAAGAATGCTCCGCTCGTGGTTAAAGTTTTTGAACTGTACGATTCAGGGAATCACAGTTTGGATACTCTGGTTCGTTGGGCAAAAGACCATGACCTTCGGTCTTGTTACAGCAAAAAAATAATCTCTCGAAGCATGATAGCCCTGACCCTCAAGAACCCATTTTATTACGGCCATTTTTCCTACACGGGGAAACTCTATCGGGGCGTTCATCAGCCCTTGATTGATAAGCGGCTCTGGGAGCGAATACAGACCCGATTGACCAAAGGGACGCCCAAGGCCATCACCAAGAAAGAATTTCAATTCTCTGGGCTGTTGACTTGCGGGGACTGTGGCTGTGCCATTGTTGGAGAAATTAAAAAAGGCCGGTTCGTTTATTACCATTGCTCTCGTAACAAAAAAGAGTGCAGCGAGCGGGCTGTTTATGTTCGGGAAGAAAAACTCGCCGAGCAGTTTGAAGAGACCATCAAGAGTATCCGTGTGCCGGAGGAATCAATCGAACAAATCGTGAGCATCCTCAAAGAGAGTTACCACGACAAGAACCAGTACCGAGACCAGGAAATTACCCGCCTACGCGCCAAAATTGACCAGCTGACGGCTCGAAAAGACCAAGCCTACATCGACAAGCTCGACGGTAAGATCAGCGACGCCTATTGGCAAGAAATCACCAACAAGTGGCAGGACGAAATCACGCGGCACGAAGCCCACCTGGCGGCCTTCAACAAGGCAGACATCCCCTATTACGAGAGTGGCCGGAAATTACTCGAACTCGCCAAACACGCGCACGATCTATATTTGCGGGGAACTAGGCAAGAAAAGCGTGAATTGCTCAAACTGGTCCACTCGAACTCACGCCTCGTCGGCGGAAAGCTAGAGCCGACGCTAAGAAGCCCATTCCACCTGATGGCAGAATGGGCCTCTCATCCAACGATGCTCCGGGGGCGGGATTCGAACCCGCGACCAAGTGATTAACAGTCACCTACTCTGCCGCTGAGCTACCCCGGAAAATACCGTCGAGAAGCTTACGTCCTTGACCTGATCTTAAAAACTTTTCTCGTTTCATTGCCTCTTCTTTGGCAATAAAATTCTCGAAATAAACTAATACAAAAGGGCGGTTCCTACTCGTGTGTTTATTGGAGCCGCTATTATGTTCACTGAGTCTTTAATCGGGACTTTTCGACGTGAATCCCACGTAACGCCGATTGTTTTGCAAGCTCCTCAAAACATACACGTGAAACATAATGAAATCATCTTCCGCTGCCAGCCAGAGGCTGGTCCGCCTCCGGCGGAAGCTACCCCCGGAAAAACGATCCGCAGCCGCTATCAGAGGGTTTTTTCGAGCGCAACCTGAAATCCCAGGCCAATCCCAGGGATTCGTCTCCATGGTAAACGGCAAATGGATAAGTTTTCCGGACAGGCGGATAAACCTTGGGGAATTGACCTTTCCGTCGGCGCGCGCGTCATCCCGTCCGGCATCGGCTTCCGCGTGGAGCAGCTGCAGGGACGCACCTACACCCGAGACGGCAATATCACCCAGAACGTCGAGTTCGACGTCGCCGCCAGCGTCCGCGATGCCGAAGAGGACCGCGGCATGAGCCTGGTCGTGTGCGCCATTTCGGTGACTTCGGGAAACACGGCCCACTTCACCCAACTGGTCAACCGCCTTAAGTTCACCATCCCGGTCCTCTTCCCCGCATCATTGGTTTAAAACGGGTTTAAAACGGGCCTAAGACGGGCCCAAAACGGGTATGAAACGCTAAAACCAATACTCCCAGTGCGGGTAGGGCGTCTCGCGGTAGAGGAAATGCATCACGGCCGTGATGCGGGCGTTCCTCTTCGAAGAGCACCCTTCCACCTGATGGTAGAGGAAGCTGTCGAAAATCGTGAGCCGACCCGCTTGATACGTCAAATGACGCTTGTCTTTTTTCGCGATCGTCATCTTCTCATCGGCACGCCGGCGCTTCTCCCAAAGAAATAAGCCTCCGCCCCGATCGGGGACCGAGAGGCTCAGCACCGCGCTATAGGCTCGCGTCGTTCGGTCGAACAGCGTTTCGGGATAAGGCGATAATCCCTCGTAATCCGCATGGATCTCCCCGTCTCCCGCGTTACGGTTGATGTGAAAGCCGGAGACCGACCAGTAAGGGCCTAAATTTTGGGCGCGCGATCGCGTCGGCAGGTCCGCCTCGCCATGGGGACCTTTGAGGAACTGACTCGCCGACCGCATGGTTTCGAGGTAACGCGGCAATCTTTCCACGCGTCGGTTAAAAAAATCCGCCCGATGGTGGTAGAGGTGCAAATCGCCCTTTTCGATCCAAACATACCAAGCCAAGCCGTACGTCCATCCGTTGAAACCGGCCGCCCAATGCTTGCGGTCGGCTAAAAGGCGTTTTTTCCAGGCTTCGCATACGGCGGGTTTTACGAAATCATCCACTTGAAGATACGAGCCTTGGGAGAGGAAGATCCTTTTTTTCATGGCGCAAACTCCCTTTCGAACGTTTCGCGCGGCCAGGCCAAGTAGAAATCCTCCGGATCCTTCAAGATCTCCTGTTTGAGTTTCGCGGCGAGCCCGGGATCGGGCTTAAGGGGGGTTTGACAGGCGGAATCGACGGCCAGATCGCACATCGTGACCGAAGGGCCGGTTTTCAAAGGTTGGTAGATGACCTTATAGCGTCCCTGCACGAAGACCCGGTCTTTCGCCTTCATCACCAACGAAAGCTTCTCCGGAGGGATCAGGAGCTGCGACTCGATGCTGCGGTCGGGCTCCGCCAAACTCGTCACGCCCGGATAACTCAAATGGGGTCCGTCCGCCGGGTAAAGAGTCGGTCCCGTCCAGGAAATGCCCGCTTCGATGAAGGCGCTACGGTCGTCCGGCTCGTCTTTTCCTTCAAGCAAGGCCAAGAAACTTCTGCCGGACGAAGCCCACGGCGCTCCCACGAGATCGGCCCAGGTCGGCGCCACATCGACCGCCCGGAGGAGATTCGGGACGCGGTGCGGAGGGAAACGGCCCGGCGCTCGAATGACGAAGGGGATGCGGATCGATTGGTCCCCCGCGTGGAGGGTGCGGCTCAAGCCCACGCCCGGGTCCCATTGGTCCTCCCCGTGGTCGGCAAGCACCACGAAGACCGTATCCTCTAATCCGCTTTTTTTCAAAGCCTCGTCGATCCTCGCGACTTGGCGGTCAAAGCGCCAGACGGTGCTGTCGTAAAGATCTTTGATGCGTTGGGAATCGCTTTTTAATTCTTTACTCAGATCCGCCGTCGAAATCGCGTCGAGCGAGGCGAAGTTGAGCTGCCGCTCGTGCGGGCCTTTATAATGCGGATCCCCGAAGGGGATCGGTTCCCCTTCCGGGATCGCGTAAGGAAGATGCGTGGTCGACACGAAGACGAAGAGGAAAAGCGGCTCTCCGGTCCGCGCGGCGCGGGCGATTTCCTCCTCGGCCAGGCCTAAGGCGGAGTCGATGGTGTGGCGGCTGATCAAGAGGCCGACGAAATTCGGGGCGGCCCACGCGTTCAGGGGATTCGCGAAGAAGGCCAGGAGAGGCAGATGGATGCGTCGCGCGGCCTCGTCGATGTAATCCACGAAGTTCATCTCCGGTTCCACGTCCGCGAAATCGAAGTCCGCCAGGCGGCCTAAATCGCTTCCCGACCAATCCCCCAAAGCTACGGTCCGGTAACCAGCGCGCCGGAGAGTGGGGACAATGCCGGGCTTTTCCTTCACGCGACGGATATCCTCAGGACCGTAAAAAATCGAACGCACACCGCTCTCCCGCGGCGTCAACCCGGTGAGCAAGGACAGGAGGGATTCGCTCGTGCTGGGGCTGGCGACGTAAAGACGGTCCAAGACGACGCCCTGCCGCGCGACCGCATCGATGTGGGGGGACGTGGGCCGGGCATAGCCGTAAGCACCCAAGCGATCGGCGCGCAAGGCGTCCGAGCCGATGATGACGATATTCGGGAGGCGTGCCGCCGCATTCTTCACCGGAGTTCTTTTTAGGTAATCGGAAAAGGGAATAAAGCTGAGGATGCCCACACCCAAGACCGTGGCCAACAAAGCCGCCCCACGCTTTCTCGCGGGAAACCTCGAGACGACGAGGCGGGCGCATTTCCCGAAATCTAACGGGGCCATGATGAGCATGATGAGAAGGAGAAAATTAAGATAGATCACGGGGGAGAAGAGTTTCAGTTGGCGGTGCGTGAGATGGAAGCCCAGCTCCCGATCCAAAAGGGAGAACGGCACCATCCAACTCGCGTAGTAACTCACGCACGAAAGGGAAATCCAGGAAAGCCAGAACCATAAGAATACCGCCCCATAACGAGCGACTTCCTCGAAGCGACCCGAAGCAGAACGCCAACGATCCCATCGTTCCAGAACACGGATGGAAAAAAGGGAAAAGAGCAGGCCGATGCCTATGTAGTAAGGCAAGAGCGAAAATTGGACCTTTAAAAAAGTCCAGAAGTACGCTTCTCGCGCCAACCGGTACCAAGGATCTTCGCTGCTATGCAGGAAACTCACGGCGAGGCGAAAAAAAAGCCCCCACAAAACGACGTGAAAGAAGACACCGACTATCCAGAGAGTTTTCCCTCGAAGCTCCATCACGACGCCTAAAAAGGCTGTCCCACGGAGACGGATTGATGGACACGGATACTCGGAGCGATCGGAGAAGCGATGCAGCACGTAGAACCCATATGAAAGCTCGCGATTTTCTGTCCGATGGTCACGGTAGCGCCCAAACGCACTTCTTCAGGAAGGCGGATCGTCGCCACCGCGGGCCCGCCGACGATGGAAAGGAACCAACGCCTCCCCTGTCCGTCTTCAAGGTCGAGGTTCACGCGTTCGTTATGCAGGGCCGGCAGTGAAGGGCGGCCCGGATAGGCCCGGGGCCTCAAGAGCAGGAGCTTGCCGGGGATTCTCTCGAGCCGAAGGATCTTTCCCGTCACGGGCGCATGGATATGGTGGTAGTTTTTGTTGTGCAGAAAGACGTTCGTGAAATGGTAGTCATCCGGGATGAGAGAGGCGGCCTCCCCGAAGATCGTTCGAATCGGCCTCACGTCCCCTTTGATGTTCACTTGCTTGGAAGCGATGGGCGTCTCGACATCGCAGACTTCCCCCTCACAGGGCCAAATCGATTCCGATGACACGGAGACGGGTTCTTTGAAGTCGCGCGTAAAAAAATCCTGAAAGCTCTCGTAATCGGCCTTATTCCGTCCTGGCATGAACTTTCGATAATGTTCGCGGTCCCCGTACTGCCATTGGCAATAAGGCGCGATGAAGTGCTTCGAGGCGCGAGTTTCGTAAAGGCGCGTGTAGACGCGCGAAACCACACTATGCATCGTGGCAGAAAGGGCTCCCCACACGTTCTCGGATAGGAACCCGGCCGTCCTGTAGAAGGAAGATGTCGCCATAAAACCCTTATAATAAGGAAGGCGGGCTCCTTATTCGAGAAATTTTTCCATGACAAGGGGGATGATTGGTGCTTCCTTAGCCGTCCACTGAACGTTCCCAATTTTTAAGGAGAGCCCCATGGCCATCGTCGAAGAGTCGGAGTACAAAGGCAACCCCATGATCGTCCTCAAGAATACCCCCGAGGACCGCTACCCGTTCCAGTTCGGCTTGAAGAAGGCCAAGCTCGTGATCGAACACATCGAAGACATCAAGAAGTTCGTCGAGAAGCACGACCAACCCGCCCCTCCGGAGCCTGCCGAATAAGCCGCGTGCCGCACTTCGTCTATATCCTCCAAGCCGCAGACGGAAAATACTACACCGGCTACACGACCGATCTCGATAGGCGTATGGAGCAGCATCGGAGCGGTAAGGGAGCCAAATTCACGCGTGGTTTCGGATTCAAAAAGCTCCTTTATCACGAGATTTTCGCGACAAAGTCCGCGGCCTTAAAAAGAGAAGCCCATATCAAGTCCCTATCCCGTCGCGAAAAAAAACGCCTCATGTCCTAAGAAAAAAATCCGTTAAGTCTCATATCCGACAATAAACCTTTTGCGCTTTGGACACGGCCACACGTCATTGAAAAACATTTTCTCGCAATGAACGCGATAAACTGCTGAAGGACGACACCATGCTCTTCCCACTTCTCGTCGCTTTCGTCGGCGGCCTTCTCTGGCTCGAAGTTTATTTTATCCTCCTGATACGCTCTTCCAGAGAACCCTTAAGGGAAATTCTCGTGAAAATGTGCGGCACCCACTTTTTCGTCTTCTACATCGCCTATCGGGTCTTTTTACGGATCTCCGAATACCGTGCGCATCCCAATCTCTTCACGACCTTTGCCCACGTCAATTGGGGCCTCATCATGATGACATTCATGCTCTACTTCATCGGATACCTCGTCCGAAAGCCTCCGGTCGCCCGCGCCATGGATTTCAAAGAGCGTGTTTTCCCGATTTTTTGCGCGTCGCTTTCTTATATGATCTACGAATCTCCCCGCTGGTCTTCCTTCGCCTTCTTCAAACCGTTTTATCCCTTCGATATGGGCCACCCCAATATCGTCTCGATCGCCCTGCTCTTATCGGGCAACCTCATCTTATGCATGGGACTCTACCGCTTGCGCTACGCCTTTAGCATCCTAATCCAAGCGCGCGGTTTAGTGAAGGAAGGCATCTACCGCTATGTGCGCCACCCTCTTTATCTCGGCCAAACCCTGACAACCCTGGGAGCCTGTCTATGGATCCCTTCGTGGTTCAATATCGCCGTCACCATCCTCTTCATCCCACTCCAATACCTCCGCGGCCAACTCGAAGAAAAAAAACTTCAGACTATCTTTCCGGATTATCGGGCCTATAAGGAAAAAACCGGCTTCTACTTACCGAAGCTGAAACTCTAAGGAGAGTATGAGGTTTTTGGGCATCGGAAGGTATCATCAGTTAGGCGCCATGTACCTGGCCTTAAAAGAGGCGGGCCGTGAGGGACTTATCCTCTTCGAAGACGCTTGCAACGGCAAGACCCAAGACCGCCTGAGAGAGAAGGGGTTTCAAGTCGTGGGAGGATCCGCATACGGAGACCGGTTGGAATCCGATCGACGCTTCGGACAAGATACGATGAAGCGAATCGGTTTAAGGACGGCGCTGACATGATCGCCCGACTCCAATTCTATCGAAACTCCCAAAAATCCCCTAGCTTCATCCTCATGGAGCACGTCTCGGGAATCGAAATCGGCGTCGGAGCCTATTTCAACGGCGACGACTTCGTCATGCCGGCGCTATTGGATTGGGAGCATAAGCGCTTTTTTCCGGGTGACTTAGGCGAACTCACCGGGGAAATGGGGACCATCGTCACTTATCGCGGTGCCGAGGCCCTCTTTCAAAAAACATTAGGCAAAATGAGGGCACGCCTGAGAAAGGCGGGATACTGCGGGTACATCAATCTTAACCTTATCGTAAACGACGACGGCGTATGGCCCCTGGAATTCACCTGTCGGTTCGGGTATCCGGGCTTCGCGATCTGCGGCGCCTTGCATCAAGAGGGTTGGGACTCGATCCTATGGCGTTTGGCCAGCGGGGGAGAGGATCCCATACGCACAAAGCCGGGTTTCGCAGCCGGCGTCGTCCTCACCGTCCCGCCTTTTCCCTATGAACTCGGATACGACCGACTCTCACGCGGCACTCCCATATGTTTTAGCGAAAAAATATCGGACCGTGAACACAAGCATCTGCACTTCGGAGAAATGGCTTTTAAAAAAAAGCAGTGGGTCACGGTAGGTACGGAAGGTTACGTCATGGTCGTGACCGGAAACGGAAGCTCGATCTCCGAAGCGCGCCGAAAAGCTTACGACTTGGTCGGGAAAATCGCCATACCGAACGTCCGTTATCGTAACGACATCGGAGTGAAAGTCGCGGCATCGCAGTTTCGGACTCTTAAAAAAATGGGATACGTGGGCCGTTAAAGGTCATTTGATGCTGCCTTTCGTCCGGACTGTCGGAACGACCCTCCTTCGAAAGGCCGAATTCTCGTCGGTAACGCTCGAAGCAACGGGCTCCGAAAGATAACCGCAGAAGGGCCCCTTCCGCGATCGCAGCGGCGCACTCCGGACGTTCCCGCACCAATGGCAGAATGACTTCGCGGTTCCAATCTTCCGAATGTCTCACATCCAAGTTCGCATGCAGGGCGAAATACCGTCGCGCGGACGCGGCCACACCCAATCTCTTCAACCCACGATCCACATGGGAGACACGCGTCGGGGCGGTCATTTCGACGGCTCCCAGCGCTCCCACCGACAGGTAAGCGTAGCGGCGATTGACCGCCAAAGCCGTCATGAGGTTGGACAAGGCCAGACTCTCCCAGACAGTGCTTTCGAGGGAACATCTGAGTTTCAATTCTTCAGCGACCTGCTGCAGCAGTCTACCATGGAGGCCTTTGATGTTGCCCCGCCCCATTTCATCCCAATAGTTCTTCGCCATCTCTAATTTACTGCGGGCGGGAAATTTCACCTGGGTCATCGCCACCAAGTCGTCGAAACCCGCTTCACCGGCCATCTCTTGTGTCAGAAACCAGCTCATCTCGTCCAGATTCGCCTCGGCCTCCAACCACGGGAAAAGAACATCGCCTTGACCGGGTCCTATTCTCTTCAAGTCCTCGAACCACGACAGGAAACCGTCGGGATCGTGAGGGGCTTGCAAAGCCGTGGACGTTATTTTTTCGCGTGCCGACTCGACCATTTCAAACTCTTGCAAATGCAAGGCGCACTCGGATGCGAAATTTTGCCTGCATGAGTCCGGCTCGGGTGAAGGGTGCGGTTGAAGACGGTGACGATTGAACACAGCCAGCCGATGATGAACCATTTCCAGCTTCAAGTCGGAGGCCATGGTAATCGAATGCTTTGGAAACGCTCGTGTCTTCGGCAATTTCGAGAGGACCACGGCGACCGCGGCGATCCTCTCCGCGTCATGGTAATAAGCGTGGTCCAGCTCCTCTCCGAAGATGTCGGGATCGATTTCCTCGTAGCGAAACGTGAAACCTTCCAATCCCACGCTTTGAAGTTTCTTTAAAAAAACGGCTTCCCCCCGGACGACGGGAGTTCCCGTATAAAGAATGAGCGTGCCGCCGTACGACAAGCGCTCTAGGGATTCTCTCACGATGCGGATGGACAGATCACACCCTCGGTCGCCGCCTCCGTCGCGGTAAAGACGGGCATTCGGGTCCATCAAATAGGGAGGGTTCGATACGATCCAATCCATCTCTCCGGCAACTCCGTTTAAGAGATCGCTTTGGACGAAAGAGGCTTTTTCCAAAGACGCTTTTTCCAAAGAGGCTAAGGAAAGATTGGCGCGCGCAAATTCCAGGGCTTGCGGATTTATGTCCGCGAAAATCAGGCTGGCTTCGGATCCACGCAGGCATCGGAAGGCCCAAACGCCACCCGCTCCGCTTCCGCACCCCAAGTCCAAAACTCTTGGATCTCGGGTGGATTTTTCTCTCCTCAATTCTCGTCGTATCAAGGACGCGAATCGGTAGGTGTCCGGCCCGAAAAAAACTGAATCGGTTTCTTGGGTGGGATAGGCGGAATGGGATCTTGGCCTAAATTCTGAGAGAGATAGGAGACTTCCGAGAGTTTATGATTTTGCAAAGGCGTATGTTTAGCACCATCCATGAAAAAAGCCTGGTGGATTCCACCGAAAAAGTGAACTCGGGCGGTTCCTGATTTCCACATGGGGGAAACCCCGTTTTTGTCGTGAACCATTGAAGAGGTAGGGCTGTGATGGTTAATAAAAAACCATGAGATACTCTAAAATCGTTTTCCTCGTTGTGATGGGATTTTACCTTCACCACACCGTGACCGCCTTTTCTTATGATGGAAAGACCCGACAGGAGAAGACACGGGACGATAACACGCTAAAAAATACCGAAGTGCCGCGGACGGACGACGATGGAATTTCGAGAACCAAAAGGCTGGTGTTTCTCCCTAAGAAGGATCTTTTTTATCCGTTGATCGCGGATTATAAGGAACCTCGTTTTTCGGCGAACTTCATCTTCAACCACCGTCCGGGCGAGAATTTCTCGGCGGGTTTGGTGAGTTTCGGCGAACGATTCCACATTTTACGCTATTCACCGTTCGCGGAAGGAGAAGGCTTCCAGCTGAGCATCGACGCCGGCATCCTTTCGATCTTCAACTTCCAATCCTCTTCCATTAATCTCGTCAATGCGGACTATTTCGGCGGTCTGCCGCTATCGTGGCGTTCCGGACCGTGGTCTTTCCGTCTTCGGCCTTACCATCAGAGCTCCCATTTAGGGGATGAATTCCTCCTGACGACTCCCGTCAACCGCATCAACCTAAGCTATGAAGCCCTCGATCTACTGGCGTCCCGAGAATGGAGGACTTTGCGGATTTACGGAGGTGGAGAATTCATCATGAGGCGCGAACCCAGTACGTTCGACCGCTGGATGTTGCACGCGGGAGGCGAATGGAACCGCGATATTTCCCTTTTTTGGAAGGCTTTTCCCTTCGTCGCGTTGGACTTTAAATCCTACCAGGAAAATGATTTTTTCGTGAACACAGCCGCGAAAGCCGGGTTGAACTTCCGAGGGGACGGCGTCCGTTCGCATGCGGAACGGGATCTTTCGCTTTATCTCGAAGCTTATTACGGATTTTCACCTCATGGACAATTTTATGGCGAACGTATTTTCCAAACTGGCATCGGGCTCGCGTTCGACTTCTAACGGTTCACTTTTGTCCTCGGTAGATCCCGCCTTTTCCGGAAGCATAATAACTCGCGAAACAGACCACGAGGGCGTAGGCCCCGATTCGGACCCCAAAGATCTCCATCAAGAGAAGGGTGCCGGTGACGGGAACGTTCGCCGCTCCCGCGAAGACGGCGGCAAAACCTAAAGAGGCCAATAAAGCCGTATCCACATGTAAATAAGTCGAAACGGCGCTTCCCAAGGTACTCCCCACGAAAACCAGCGGAATGAATTCACCTCCTTTGAATCCGGATGCGACCGTTACGGCGCTCGCTATGAACTTCCAAAAGGGTGTCAGGGTATCAACCGGTGCTCTGAAGGCTTCTTGAATGACGGAAATCCCCAAGCCTTCATAACGATGGGAGCCCTCCCAAAGGTAAAAAGCCGCGAGAACCAGGCCGGCAAAGAAAGGGCGCAAAGGTTCGTACGGAACATAGGCCTCCCACAAAAGCTCCAGGATATGGGTCGTTCTTGAGAAAGCCCAAGCACAGCCCCCGCAGGCCAGACCAAAAGCCAATACGACGGCAATCGTGCGCAAGTCGTAGAGAATCGTATCTAAAGGAGGGTATTCGGAAAGCGGAATGCCCGCGATCGGTGCGAGCCACCGCACTGTTTCATAACCCATCCAAGACGACCAAAAACACTCGAAAGCCGCTTCCATGTCGATCTTGCCGCGCTGGATCACTTCCATGCCGAATATGCCGCCAGCCCACGGGGCCCCGAGCGTCGCTCCGAAAGCCGCGGAAAGACCCGCCATCAGAAGACGACGACGTTCCCGAGGGGTTACGATAAAGAAGCGTGACAACTGATCCGCCAAAGAACTACCCATTTGCACGGCCGTTCCCTCGCGTCCTGCGGACCCACCTCCCAAGTGGGTCAACAAAGTACCAAAAAAAATAAGAGGGGTCATACGAAACGGGATCACGGTCTTCGGATCGTGGATCTCCTCGAAGACGAGGGCATGTCCCGAAGAGACGGATTTGCCGTAGCGGTCGTAAAGCCACGCGGAAAAAAATCCGACGACGGGTAAGGCAACCACCCAAATCGGATGCTGAAGGCGCCAAGACGTGACGGCTTGTAAGGAGCCGATCAAGGCTGAACAAGCGAGTCCCGCCAAGATCCCGACGAGGGAATGCAGGAGAACGCCTCGGCTTACACGACGGAAGAGATTCCAGGCCATCTTTCTCACCTTCTCATCCGTTACGGGATGACTTCAATCCTTCTTTTGATTATCCTTTCTTTCGAAGATGCAAACTTTCGTCCCTCATTCGTTTCTCCAAACATCGGCCCTCGTCCTGGCGGCGGCGGCGATCTCCACCATCATTTTTCAAAAGCTCCGCCAACCCGTCATCCTCGGGTATTTGATCGCCGGGATGGTCGTGGGGCCGCACGTCCCCATCCCGCTGCTTGCTGACAGCGCCACGGTCCACACCCTCTCAGAACTCGGCGTCATCCTTCTGATGTTCTCCCTCGGTCTGGAGTTTAGCTTGCGCAAGCTATGGGCCGTCCTTCCCAGTTCCGGTTTCATCGCCCTCTTCCAATGCGCTTTCATGATCGCCTTAGGTTACGGCGCTGGGCGAACCTTCGGCTGGAGCCCCATTGAAAGCTTCTACGGCGGAGCCCTCATCGCCATTTCCAGCACCACCATCATCCTAAAAGCGTTCGCCGAAAAAGGGGTTTCCGGTCTTCTGACGGAAGTCGTGTTCGGGATTCTTATCGTGGAAGATCTCGTAGCCATCGTTCTTTTGGCTTTCCTCACACCCCTATCGGCCGGGATAAACGTCTCGGTTCCTCAACTTCTCGGCGTCTTAGGAAAGCTCTCCCTTTTGTTAGGACTTATCGTTTTGGTCGGATGTGTTGTCGTCCCGCCTTTCTTCCGCATCCTTCGAAACTTGAACCGTTCCGAGACGACCCTCGTGGCGAGCATCGGCTTTTGTTTTAGCGTCGCCTTCATGGTCCAAGAGCTCGGTTACTCTATCGCCCTTGGCGCGTTTCTCGCGGGATCCCTGATCACGGAATCCGGGGAACAAAAGACGGTCGAATCGCTTATCGGCCCTGTACGCGACATGTTCGGTGCTATTTTCTTCGTTTCGGTCGGTATGCTGATTGATCCCGCGGCGATCCCGGAAAACGCGATTCCCATACTCGTTTTCACGGTCCTCGTCTTGGCTGGGAAGTTCGTCGGGGTTACCTTTGGCGCTTTATTCGCGGGCTACAAGACCCCGCTCGCCGTGCAGACCGGCATGAGCCTATCCCAGATCGGGGAATTTTCATTCATTATCGTCGGCGTCGGCCTCTCCCAAGGTTCGGTGCGCGAATCCCTTTACCCTATCGCCGTTACCGTGTCGGCCATTACGACATTGACGACTCCATGGATGATCCAATCCGCGCCTACATTCGCGAAATTCGTCGAGAGCATCCTGCCGCCGTCGCTGCGCGACTTTCTATCGCGACGAGCGCAACGTTTTGTCGACCGCAGTCTTCCTTAGGATAATTCCCCAAAGCAGAATCAGCTCCCCCTCGATTGTTCCCAAAATGCTCCGCGACTTATTTAAGTTGGCGAGATTCTGAGCGACGATCCCTAAAGTCGTTACAGCTCCTTGAATCAGTTAAGGAATATCAACCCGGACACTCAACAACGACTTGAGCTGCCCAACAACACAATGGAGGACGTATGTACGGTAAACATAACAACAATAGTTCGAAACGTTTTCGCGAAGACGAAAACGAATTCTCTACGAACTGGAATAATCGGAATAACGACTACAACAGATCCGATGACACCGAAACCCCGGGCGAAAACTGGAGAGAATCCGGATACGGGCAAAACCGTTATCGCGATACGACCGAGGATTCATCGACGCGTTATGCGCGGCGAGATCGCGAACCCCAAGGCTGGAACCAACAAGAATGGGACCGCAGTTCAAGCGACTCCGATGATTTCGGCAGTAGAGACTATGGCCAAAGCGATCGTTCCCGTAATTCTTCCCAAGATCGCTATTTACGATCACAAGGGAGTTTCCGAAATGACGAAAACACCCGCGGCCATCGAGACGATGATTTCGAAAACGATCGCGATTTGGACGAAGGCCGTTTTCAAAGCGGTCGCGGACGCAGCCAGTCCGAAGATCGTTCCCGAAATAACGAAAGCGATCGCTTCTCGCGCTCTCAAGGTTCTTCGGGGAGTCATTCTTCGAACCGTTCTGGCAACCAGACTCGTTTCGACAACGAAACGACCGGAGGCAGAAGCCGAGGAAACTACAGCAACCAGGGCCGTTGGTAAATTACAATTCGGGCGAACCGCGGGAGGCGTGAAGATGTTTCCCGCGGTTCATCCCCGATCCATTTTTACGGACCCAAACCCAAAAGAAAAGAGGTCTCATATGACGACGAAAAAGAACTCCAAAAAAGAGGATCGTTCTGAAAGCTCAAAAACGGAATCCTCTTCGAAAGAAACATCCCAAAAGAAAGGCCCGGGCCGCAAAAGCGGTTCTCAGGAACAAGAATCCCGCATGTCATCGAATTCGAATGGCAATTCCCGCGACGAACAGTCGGAGTGGAAAGGGCGAAGTTATGGACGCGATGATGAGGATCAAGACGATCAGCAAGACGACAGCAATAGCCGTCGTGGCGCCCGTGGCCAAAGCCAGCAAAGTCGACAAGATCAGGATAATGACGATTTTTGTCCACATTGCCAAAGGGGAAGCCAGCAAGGTCGCTCCTCTTCCCGTCGGAATAAATCCTCCGATTGGGACCGAGATGAGGGACGTTCCTCGTCTTCTTCGTGGCAAAATCAAGGATCTCGATCTGGTCGTGGACGGGAATGGGAAGATTCCGATCGTTATGGCCGTGGATCGTTCAGGGACCGAGAAGACGAAGGCCGTTTCAGCCGACAAAGCCAAGGTCAGGAGCAAGACGAAGATCGTTCCTATCGCGAAAACCGGATGGAGCGTTCCGAGCGACCTATGTCACGCGATAACCGTTATTCCGAAGATCGTGGCCGTTACGGTCGTTCTTCAACCTCCGGATCCTCGAGATACAACGACACTGATTTCCAATAAAGCGTTCGGGTAGTACGAAGCCCTTCCCAGCCTCTCCGACCCTTCCTGGAGAGGCTGGGGGATGGGCGACGGCTTTTGTTGAAAAATCATGTGAACCCCTCCATAGTCCACGAGTTTTGATTCCTATCCCGCCAAAAACGAAGAGACTCCTCGGTTGGCTTCCCGGCCTTATTGGCCTGGCCATTTTGATCGTGGCCGTGGTGTCTCACGAGGACGAAGGCCGGAAACTCATCCAAGCCCTGCGCGACCTGGATCCGGTCTGGATCGGGATCGCCGTTCTTCTTCAATTAGGGACGTACCTGTGTTCCGCTTTGGTTTGGCGCTGGACCCTGAGCCATCAAGGGGTCCGACTCTCGCTCCGAGCCATGATGAAGCTCGGAGTCAAAAAACTCTTCACCGATCAAGTCATTCCCACGGGAGGCATTGGCGGCACGGTTCTCATCACTCGTTCGCTCTTGAAGCAGAAAATCCCGCCTGAAAAGGCCACGACGGGCGTCGTAGCTAATTTTTATTCGTATTACGCGGCGTACGCCGTGTCCGTCTTCGTCAGTCTTTTCATCCTATGGGCCAACCATAGCATCAATCCCCTGGTGCAAAAGATTTCGCTCTTTTTCCTCGTAGTTGTTTTGGCGATCGTCTTCACCGCATGGAAGGTGACGCATGCCAAGGAAAGCCGTCTCAGGACTTTCCTGGAGAAAAAAGCCTTCATAAAAAAATTCCTGGATATCTTGAGGACGTCCTCGCCGAAGATCGCCTTAAAACCCAGAGTCCTCCTCCCCAACATGATCTTCCAAGCGGGAGTCTTCGTTCTGGACACGGCAACTCTTTATATTCTCCTAATGGCCTTGGACCAGTCTGCTTCCTTCTCCCTACTTTTCGCGAGTTTCATGATGGCCTACGTGGTGGAGACTTTAGGGCCCATCCCGGGAGGCATCGGCATCTTCGAATCCAGCGCCGTTGCCATGTTATCGCTTTCACACGTACCCTTAAGCACAGCCCTCGCGGCGACGCTCCTCCTCCGCAGCCTCACCTTCTGGCTTCCGATGATTCCAGGATTGATTTTGATCAAACAGGATTTATGAGGCACCCAGACTGGTGGTATGCATGTGATGGAAGGACTCGATCACATATACGGCCTGACGTCTTACTTCAGAATTCAAATGGCGCATGGCCCTCACCTGCATCCTGAAGCTTTCTATCTGGTCTATAGGCTTGTTCACTCCATGCATACTGCAAAGGTCCTGGTATGCCTTATTTCCGGGGTTTTTGAGATGGTACCAAACGACGGCTTGGAGGCCTACCATGTCATACACATGATCCACACCTTGATCGACCGCCCCATCACAAAATCTTTCGATCACATGATAAGCGTATGTATGGGTCACACGATACATTAAACGCCCTAAACGCGCGCCTTCTAAGAGAGGGATCGCGTTTCTGAAAATCTCGAGCCCTCTTTGCCGGGTGGAACGATCCCTCATCAAAGCCATATCCCAGCAGAACACATCGAGGACGCTTTCCAACTCCTTTTGGCATGGGGGTGAAGACCGCAAACTCAGAGGTTGGCAGGCTATAAAAGCGATTTTCGCTTCAAAAGCGCTGACGGTACCTTCCTCTTTAAAACGCCGGATGACGAGAGAAGGGTCCAGAAACCTCACTAGAGCCGTCCATGGACGAGCTACAAGAGCTTGTATTCTTTGGGTAAAACCAAGGCCTCCTTCGTCTGTCAGGATGGGCTCTATGGGAAGGACAGGACCTCCCCTAGAACCTAGAGGAGGCGGGCTGTAAGTCGAAGACGGCGATGGGCCCGTATGTAAAGGATTCATAGGTTTATTATCGGAACTTTACCTAGCAAGTTGCCTTGAACCCTACTTTTTGAAAATGAAGAAAGCCGCAAGAACGATGAAAACGAACCCCACGAGATGGTTCCAGCGCAGGGATTCCCCTAAGTAAAATACGGAGAAAAAGGCGAAGACCGTCAGGGTGATGATCTCCTGGATCGTCTTGAGTTGCGCGGCGTTGAAGTAACCGTAGCCGATCCGGTTCGCGGGGACTTGGAAGCAATATTCCAGGAGCGCGATCAGCCAGCTCGTGGCGATCACGATGTACAACGGACTCTCTCGGTATTTCAGGTGGCCGTACCAGGCGAACGTCATGAAGATGTTGGAGACCAATAAAAGGCCAATCGTGTAGAGGGGCGTTGCGTTCATGGAAGGCATCCTTTCGTCATGATTTTTCCGGATGAGAAGTCCTCTTTACTCGTTCTCCCGCCGCGCGCTCACGTCGCTCCCCTCTTCGGAATAGGAGACGGTGACCACGACGGGTTGGCAACAGACATGGCAATCCTCCACGTATTCCACCGTCTCACCGCAGGGTTCCGGTTCTATGAAGAAGGCTTCGCCGCAATAAGGACACGGAACGGAAATGGACTCGTTCATTTGACGGCCCTTATCCTTAATCTCTTATAATCGGCAAACCACCCTCCATTCTTATGAAGAAGCGGCCGCGCCCGCTCCTCTACCCGACATAAGAGAGCGTTTTGTTCTTCGAGAGGCTTCCCTTCGAGGAGGAAGCCCCGGAACATCCGCACCCAGCTTCTCAAGCCTTCCTCCCCCTCCAAAGGCGTCGGTCGGTCGAAGTGGAAGGCATGCGTCACGCGGAACCCTTGGTCTTCCAAAAGGCTCGCGTACTCGCTAAGACTGGGAAAATAGTTCACGAGGTTTTGGGGCGCCGCTTCGGCATCCGGAATCACCGCCGCGATAGCGGATAAGAGTGTCTCGACGTTCCCTTTCCCGCCGAATTCGACGACGAAACGGCTACCGGGCTTCAAGGCGTCCCAAGCGCATGCGATGACTTTACGGGGTTCGCGCATCCAATGCAGAGCCGCATTGGAAAAAATCGCGTCGAAAGGTTCCGAAAAATGAAAATCCTGTCCGTCGCCGGTTTGAAAGGAAATGCCCGGAAAGCTTTGCTTGGCCTTCGCGATCATTTCGGGAGAACTATCGAGGCCTACGGCTTCGACACCCGCCGCCGCGATCTCGGCGGTCAAGGTCCCCGTTCCGCACCCTAAGTCTAAGACCCTTTCTCCGGCCTTGGGATCCAAAAGGCGGATCAAGTCTTTACCGTAATCGGAAACGAAATGATGTTTGTCGTCGTAAAGGTCGGGATTCCAAGAAGACATGGCTCCTTCTATAAAGGAGCTCTCCAAAGCCGATCAAGGGTTTCCGATGGGACCCGATATAGAAAAGTTGCGGGCTAATCCCTTTTCCCCCTCACCATTCTCCATGAAACCGTAAAGAGGATGGCGAAACGTCTCGGCTTGTTCTTTAGTAGAGCTTGATGGCGCCCTGGTGTTTCATCCGATCCGGACGGTGGGGGCGGTCGTTCCTCTGTGGACGATCGGGTCTCGACGGACGCTCCGGACGTGGCCTGCTCTGCGGAGCGTCTTGACGAGGCCGGGGCGCTGGTGACGTGCGCGAAGCATCATGGCCGAAACCGATACCGGCGCTCGAGCCGTGAGGGTTCCTAGGACGAGACGGTGACCGATCGCTACGGGAAGCGGCGGAAGAAAATCCCCGCCCCCGGTCGCCGCCGGAGCGGTCTTTTCGGAAACGATCGAAACGTCCGCGGCCGCCCGCGTTTCTTTCTCGCGGGAACCGCCTTTCCGACCTCTCTTCATCGCGAGGGGCCGGCGCCATCGCGGGCATCTGGGGCGCATTCGACAAATCCGGCACGGGCACGATCCTTAACGTCTTCCGGATCAAGCGTTCGATCTGGCGGATATTGCTCTTCTGGTCATGGGTGGCGAACGAGATCGCCTTGCCCGTCTTGCCCGCGCGGCCCGTGCGGCCGATGCGGTGCACGTAATCCTCGACGTTCTCCGGCAAGTCGAAGTTCACGACGAGCTCGATGTTGCTGACGTCGATCCCTCGCGCGGCGATGTCGGTCGCGACGAGGATGCGGTACTTTCCGCTCTTGAAGCCAGCCAACGCTTCCTTGCGCTGATTAAGCGACCGGTCCGCGTGGATCTCGGACGCGTGGTGGCCGACACGGTTCAACATCTGGCAGATCTTCTTCGCTCCCCGCTTCGTGCGGGAGAAGACCAGGACGGGACCCGTACATTGACGGATGACCGATTCCAGGACGATCATTTTCACGTCCCGATTTACGAAGATAATCTCTTGCTCGACCTTATCCGCCGTCGTCCCTGCGGGCGCGACTTCGATGCGCACGGGGAGCTTCATGTGGTTCGCGGCGATCTTCACGATGTCCGGAGGCATCGTCGCCGAGAAAAGAAGGGTCTGCTTTTCCTTAGGCACGTGCCTTAGGATCTCGTTGATCTGCGGGGCGAAGCCCATGTCGAGCATGCGGTCCGCTTCGTCCAACACGAGAATGCGCGTATCATCCAAACGGATCGTCTTCTGCTCTAAATGGTCCATGACGCGCCCCGGAGTTCCAATGAGGATTCGGGGTTTCTCGCGCAAGGCCTTGAGCTGAAGGCCGAAACTCTCGCCCCCGATCAGCGTCGCCGTCTTCAAATTATGGTTTCTCGTGAAAGGAAGCAGGGCTTGCGCCACCTGCAAAGCGAGCTCGCGCGTCGGCAGCAATACGAGCGCCCTCCCCTGCATCGTCGACAGGCGCTGGATCATGGGTAACCCAAAAGCGAGAGTTTTGCCCGTGCCCGTCTGGGCGATTCCGATGAGATCCTTTCCTTCAATGGCGGCCGGAAGGGACTGGTGCTGAATGGGCGTCGGCGATTTGAACTGGAGTTTTTCGAGAGTGTTCAGCAAAGGAGCCGATAGCCCCAGCCCCTGAAACGTGGGCGTATTTTGGGTTTCTGTCATAGTGAGGACGGCTGCTAGGGGGTTTCCCCGCGGAGCACAAGGTTATAATGCTTTATTTTGGGGAATATCCAAGTCCGACTTTCGAATGCAGGGCGTAGGGTTTTCGGAGCCTTAATCAAAAAACCAACTTAGAATCGTGAAAAACATGAGATCTTTTTTGGCACCCTGGTTGCTCATAAATACTCATGGAAAAACTTCAACAGCTCATCGAAAAAATGAGTCGAATCTATCCTATTTCTTTAAGAAGATTTCTCCGCATATCCCCCGTTTTGATAAAACAGCAGAGATTCACGAACGGTGAAAAAGTAGACGGTTCTTATGACATCGAGACGGGAGAAATCATGCTATGGGATCCGGATCTCAACGATGAAGAGGGTCTCATCCTCATCGTGGCTCACGAATGGGGACATAAGATTTACCATGAGTGGCTGACGGAGGATGAAATTAAGAGGTGGTTATATGCTCGTTCCATGGAGTCGATCGATATGGGTTTATCTCAAAGCTATCCATCCACAAAAAGGCCCGAAGAGGAGTTCTGTACCCTTTTCAGCCTTGCCTCACTCGCGAAATACTGGGATAAGAATAATATGAAGGTCCAAGCCAAAAAGTTGATCCAAAAACTACGAAGGCACCTACCATCGACGACGCATCTCATCGAAAAGTGCATGAACAATGATACGAAAAGCCACAAAAACTGTCGCAATATTACCCATAGGGAAGTCGAATCCCTAAAGAAGTGGATTCATAAAGTCATCGCCTGAGAGACCCTCTGCTCCGCTTGTTCGAAATTTTCCTGAGTCACGCAAATCGGCTCCCCATAAACCACGGTCAACGTCGTGAACGGGAGGGGGATGCGTTTGCGGTCCCACGTGTTCAACGTCAGGCAGGCCCCCGTCTCGATCCGCATCGGCACCACCGGCACGCCGGAGGCGAGGGCCAGATGCAGGACGCCTTTTTTCAGGACGCGCGGAGGCCCGGCGGGCCCGTCGGGATTGATGAAAGTCGAATAACCCGCCTTCAAATAATCCACCAACTGGGCGGCCGCTTCCTTGCCGCCATGGCCGGCGGAACCTAAGATGACCTTCCGAATGCCAAGACTCCGCAAGAGCACATGGATCGACTTCATGAACCACAAGGGGTGGTTGATCCACGCGTGAGGGCGGTCGTGCCTCACGAAAACGGCGAAATAAGGCCCCAAGTGCGTGTGCCACGCCGCCAAAATATGGTTCGGAGAGGATTCCAAGTGCTCTAGGCCCACGAACCTCACGCGACAGGTCGCATGCAGGCATCGCGAGAACGCGTATAGAAGCCAACCCATCGTGTAGGAGTAGGCGAGGTAAAAAGGCTTAAGCCAAAGGGGAATGTTGTCCACGCGATAAGCCACACCGTTTCCTAGGCAGAGGAAACTTTTCACACAAGGGAAATTAGCAGGAGGTTTCCAACTTGATTGACCCATTGCCACTGGATACGGTACCACTTTTTTGTGGCTTCAATCGATAAGCTCGTATTAAAATTAAAAAACAAATCCTTAAAGAAGGCTGAGTTGGAGACTTTATTGGAAAGATTCGGGTTTAAAAAATTAAGGGGCAAAGGCTCTCACGAAGTGTGGGGAAATGACGAAATACCGGACCTCCATTTCGTCATCGCGACGCACTCGAAGGAAGTCCCCAGGTATCAATTAAAACAAATAGAAGTTTCACTGACGAAAAGAGGCTTATTATGAGAGAAAAATATCCTTATTTGATCAATATCTTTTGGTCCGCGGAAGACCATTTATACATGGTGGAAGTCCCGGAGTTGGAAGGTTGCATCACTTTCGGCAAGACTCCCGAAGAAGCCGCCAAGAAATCGGTTGATGCAATCAAAAGCTGGATTCTAGCCGCAAAAAAAATGAAGCATCCCATCCCTGAGCCCGTAGTCATGAAAAAGGTCAGCGGAAAGTTCAATGTTCGGCTCTCAAAAACACTTCATAAGAATTTGATCATTCGTGCCGCGCGCGAAGGCGTGAGCCTGAACTCGCTCATCTCCACGACATTGGCGCACGCGGTTTAAAGGATCTCAATCTCAACGCGTTTCCGACCACGGAAAGCGAACTCAAACTCATGGCGATGGAGGCTAGCATCGGGGACAAGGCGATCCCGAAAGCCGGGACGAGAAGGCCCGCGGCGACGGGGATGCCCAAAAGATTATAGACGAAGGCGAAAAAGAGGTTCTGCTTGATGTTGCGCAGCGTCCTCTCGCTCAAGGACCGGGCCTTCACGAAACGCGTCAGGTTCCCTTTCAGTAGCGTCACCCCGGCGCTCTCGATCGCCACGTCTGTTCCGGTGCCCATCGCGATGCCCACGTCCGCTTGGGCGAGGGCGGGCGCGTCGTTGATCCCGTCTCCGATCATGGCGACGCGACGGCCTTGGGCTTGAAGCTCCCGGATGATCTCTAACTTCTCGTGGGGCAGCCGACCCGCGAAGACGCGGTCGATGGAGAGCCGCGAGGCGATTGCCCGCGCGGTCTCTTCCCGATCCCCCGTCACCATGACGATTTCCATGCGATCCCGGACGGCATCCAAAACCTCAAGTGCGTCGTCCCGGATCGGATCAGCGATGCCGAAGAGGCCCACGCATTTCCCTTTTCCCTCATGAATGACGGCCGCGTACACGACCGTTTGTCCTTTTTTCCGGAAAGCGTCGCCCCGGGCCGCGTCGATCGGGATGTTCCGGGACGCCAAGAGGGAAGCGTTACCCACCATCACTTCGGAAGCGCCGACTTTTCCCGCGACGCCCTGGCCCGTGAAGGACCGGAAATTCCCCACCGTCCCCAAAGGCAGCTTTTTCTCCAGCGCCGCTTCCACAATCGCCCGCGACAGAGGGTGCTCGCTCAGCGATTCGACGCTCGCCGCTAATGCCAAGACTTCCTCGGGATCGCGTCCTTCGTAAACCTCCAAGCCTACCAAACGAGGCTTCCCCAGCGTCAACGTCCCCGTCTTATCGACGACCAGCGTATCGGCTTTCGCCAAGGTTTCCACGGATTCGGAATTCTTGAACAAGACACCCAAACGCGCGCCGCGTCCGAGAGCCACCATCATCGACAGAGGCGTCGCCAAGCCTACGGCGCAAGGGCAAGCGATCATCAGCACGGAGACCGCATAGACGAGGGCTCGCGGCGACCCCGCGAAAAACCACGCGAGGAACGTGACGGCGGAAACGGCCGCGACGATCGGCACGAAGACGCGCGCCACACGGTCCGCCATCCTTTGGATGGGAGCATGGCTGGCCTGAGCGTCGGCCACCAGACGGACGATCCGCGAAAGCACCGTCCCTTCGCCCACGGCCGTGGCTTCCATGACGAAGGATCCCGAACCGTTCACAGTACCGCCCACGACGCGATCCCCGGGCGTCTTCGCGGCCGGGATCGGCTCTCCCGTCATGAGGGATTCGTCGACGGAGCTCTCGCCCTCGACGACCTGCCCGTCGACGGGGATCTTTTCGCCCGGCGCGATCCGCAACCGATCGCCGATCTTCACGAAGGCCAAGGGAATGAATTTCTCCTTGCCGTCCGGCAAAACCACTTTCGCGGCTTTGGGCGCCAAATCCAACAACGCCTTCATGGCTTGTTCGGTCTTCGCCCGGGCCTTGAGTTCCAGCATCTGTCCCAAGAGGACGAGGGTCACGATGGTGGAAGCCGCTTCGAAATACACGTCCGCATGAGCCTGGGAAGAGGTCCTCAAGGACACGAGGAACACCCATAAACTATAAGCGTACGTCACTCCGACGCCTAATGCGATCAGCGTGAACATGTTATAGGCGCCGCTCATGAGGGATTCCCAGCCTTTCCTGAAAAACGGCGCCCCGCCCCAGACCACCACGGGCGTGGCCAACAGGAATTGGCCCCAAGGGGGAATCCACATCGCCATCGCCAAGATGAAAAGAGGCAGGGAAAAAAAACTGGAGACGACGAACTTCTTACGGAGCTCTAAGTACTCGGCGGGATCGCAACAAGAGGCCATGCGTTGCGAGTAGACGAAAAGTTTGCCCTTGTCTGCCCCAAAAAAGGGGTTAGTGGGGATTCATGCGCCTTTTCGTCGTATTTCCGATGATGGCAATGATGGCGTCCCTACTGGTGACGACTCCCGTCGCATCCGCCCTCGCGGAGACTCTCACCTGGGAGGATTGCCTTCGCGAAGCCGCGCGGGCCAATCCCGAACTCAAAGCCGCCTCCGAAAACCTCCGATCGGCACGCTTCCAGAAGAACGGCGCTTTCGCAGGATTCCTTCCCCAAATCTCGGGCAGCGGCAGCTACTCCCATAGCAACCGGTCCGGCACGAGCGTCGGGACTTTGGGCGGCACGCCCTTAGTCACGACGAGCACGGGACGCGACCTCTACGCGCTCTCCGCCAACGCCCAACAAAATCTCTTCTCCGGCTTCCGCGATGTCGCGCGGGTGAAGGAAGGCAAGGCCAATGAGGACATCGCGCGCGCCGACCTTCGGGCGACGAAGGCCCGGATCAGCTTCGACTTGAAATCCGCCTTCTCCGACTTGCGGTACGCGCAGGATTCCCTCAAGCTCACGCGCGACATTTTGAAGCGCCGCGGGGATAACCGAAACCTCGTCCAACTGCGCTTCGAAAGCGGCCGCGAGAATAAAGGCTCGCTCTCCCTCTCGAACGCCTATTGGCAGCAAGCCAAATTCGACTATCTCCAAGCGAGCCATGGTTTGGAGACGGCACGAACCCAGCTCGCCCGCGTCCTGGGCCGTCCGCAGACGAGCGAGATCCAAGTCGCCGGATCGATCCCTCTTTCCATTCCCCAAGAAGTGAGGGATATGGATGCCTTAGCGGCGGAGACTCCCGACTACCAACGCGCCGTCGGCCAGAAGAACGTCGCCAAGGCGGGCGTGACATCGTCGTGGGCGAATTTCTTTCCGTCCCTCGACGCGACCGCTTCGGCGGGCCGTCAAGACGACCGGTGGTTCCCCGAGCAAAACCGTTGGACCGTGGGCGGCAGCGTGACGATCCCCTTCTTCAACGGCGGACAGCACTATTTCAACCTCCGGAGCGCCAAGGCGAAAGCCCTCGCCTCCGAGTACGAGAGGCAAAACGCGTCCCACACCGTCAAGACGACGCTCACGCGTTCCTACCGTGATTTCGTGGAGGCGGTGCAAAAACTCGAGACCGATCGGGCCTTCTTGGAAGCGGCGACGATCCGCGCCGAAATCGCCCGGAGCAAGTACGACAACGGCCTCATCTCGTTCGAGGACTGGGACATCATCGAGAACGACCTCATTTCACGGCAAAAAACGTTTTTGCAGAGCGAACGCGCGCGCGTGACCTCGGAAGCGTCTTGGGAACAGTCCCAAGGCAAAGGAGCCATCCCATGAACGAGACGGTCGGAAGAATGATGGGGAAGAAAGCGTTTTGGGCGGCGCTGTCTCTCGGCGCTCTCGTCATCGGACTCGTTTTTTGGAAAAGCTGCGGTCGTGAAAGGCCGACGTTCAAGGAAGTTTCCGTCTCCCGGGGGGATCTTCGCGTCGTCATCACCGCGACCGGCACCGTCGCTCCTGAAAACCGCCTCGAGATTAAGCCGCCCATCGCGGGGCGCGTGGAAGACGTGAAAGTGAAGGAAGGCGAAGCCGTCAAGAAGGGGCAAGTGCTCGCGTGGATGAGCTCTTCGGAGCGCGCCGCCCTTCTGGACGCCGCCCAAGCGCGCGGTCCGGGCGAGCTCAAGCGGTGGCGGGAGTTCTACCGGCCGACGCCGATCCTGGCGCCCATCGACGGCACCGTCATCTTGAGGAACGTCGAACCCGGACAAAGCTTCACGACGCAGGATCCGATCCTCGTCCTCTCCGACCGCTTGACCGTCAAAGCCCAAGTGGACGAGACCGACATCGGGAACGTCCGCCTCGAACAAAACGCCCTCCTCTCCCTCGACGCCTACCCAAAACAATCCTTCTCCGGCCACGTCGATCAGATCGCCTTCGACGCCACGACCGTCAGCAACGTGACCACCTACGTCGTCGACGTGTTGCCCGAAAACCCGCCCGACTTCCTGCGCAGCGGCATGACGGCCAGCGTGAATTTCGAGATCGCGTCGCGCACGGACGTCTTGCGCCTACCGACGGAAGCCGCGAGGCGCGGCCCGGGAGCTGACGCGGGAGCCACCGTCCTCGTCCGCGGCGAGAACGGGAAACCGTTCCCGCGGGAGATCACGTTGGGGATCGACGACGGCCAATATGTGGAAATCGTTTCCGGCCTCCGGGAGGACGACGTCGTTTTGATCCCCCAAAAGAAGCCGAAATCGGCGGCCAAAACCAACAATCCTTTTTCGCCCGTGAGGCCGGGGGGCCAAGGCCAACGGGGAGGTTCCCGGAGAGGCTCTTAAACCATGCTCGAGATCCGCGACGCCTTCAAAACCTACGTCATGGGCGATACGGAAGTGAGGGCTCTCCAGGGCGTCTCGCTCACGATCGAGGACGGCGATTTCGTCGCGATCATGGGACCTTCCGGCTCCGGAAAATCGACTCTCATGCACGTCCTAGGCCTCTTGGATCAACCGGATGCCGGTTCCTACAAGATCGACGGACGGGAAGTCTCGGGATTGAGCGACCGAGAACTGGCGACGCTCCGGCGCGAGACGATCGGCTTCATCTTCCAGCAATTCCACCTCTTGCCCCGATTGAACGCCGCGGAGAACGTCGCCCTGCCCGCTTTATACGCGAAGGGAAAACCCGACTTGAAACGCGCCCGGGATCTCCTCAAATCCGTCGGACTGGAAAAGCGCTCCGGCCACCACCCCAACGAACTCTCCGGAGGCCAGCAGCAGCGCGTCTCGATCGCCCGTTCCTTGGTCAACGCGCCGTCGGTGATCCTCGCCGACGAACCGACGGGGAACCTCGATTCGCACAGCAAACAGGAGATCATGGGCATCTTGAAGGAACTGAACGCGAAGGGCATCACCGTGCTCATCGTCACGCACGAGGACGACATCGGCAGCCAAACCAAGCGCGTCCTCCGGATGAGCGACGGCAAGCTCGTGTCGGACAAGCGCCTCGCGCCCATTTCCTCTCCCGCGAAAAACGCGGAAGCGTCGACGGCGCGGGTCGAGACTCCCCAAAAGGCCCCGCGATTCCAGGCCTTTTGGCAGCAAACGATCCAAGGCTTCCGCAACCTCGCGTCCAACAAAGTCCGGAGCGCCCTTTCGATGCTGGGCATCTTGATCGGCGTCGCTTCCGTGGTGGCCATGCTCGCCCTCGGCCGCGGCGCGCAAAAAGCCATCGAGACCCAGCTTTCTTCACTGGGCTCCAACCTCCTCGTCCTGCGCCCGGGAGCCGTTCGGGTAGGCGGCGTCGCCTTGGACGCCGGCGCCGTCACGCGCCTGACCCTCGACGACATCGAGGCGATCCGCGAAAGAATCCCCGAAGTCTCCGACGTCGCCCCTTCCGTCTCGGGACGCGGCCAGGTCGCGTCGGCGGACCACAATTGGAGCACCCAAGTGCTAGGGACGACCCCCGCGTACGCGACGATGCGCGCGGCGGTTCCGGTGACGGGCCGTTTCTTTACCGAGGATGAGAATCTCCACCGCAGCCTCGTCGCCGTCGTCGGCGCCACGGTCGTCCGCGAAGTCTACGGCGACGAAGACCCGATCGGGTCGCTCTTGCGCATCAACAAAGTCGCCTTCCGCGTCGTCGGCATCTTGCCGGAAAAAGGCTCGACGGGCTGGCGGGACCAGGACGACGTCGTGGTCGTCCCCTTGGCGACCGCCATGTACCGTCTGTTGGGCAAGGATTACGTGGATTCGGTGGACATCGAAGTGGGCGCTTCGGAATCCCTGGAGGACGCCCAGGAAGCCGTCACAGACCTCATGATCGCGCGCCACCGCGTGCCGCCCTCGCAACGGCAAGACGCGTTTCAAGTCAGAAATCTATCCGAAGTGAAGGAGGCCCTGTCGGAGAGCAACCGCATCATGTCCTTCCTCTTAGCCTCGATCGCGGCGATCTCGCTTCTGGTGGGCGGGATCGGCATCATGAATATCATGCTCGTCTCGGTCACCGAGCGCACGAAGGAGATCGGCCTGCGCAAGGCCATCGGCGCGCGGCGCGAGGACATCCTTTTTCAATTCCTGATCGAATCCGTCGTCATCAGTATCGTCGGTGGCCTGGCCGGCATCCTGCTGGGCTGGCTCGCGACGGTGGCCATGTCCCTCTTCGCGGGTTGGACGACCTCGATCGCGGTCGACGCGGTCGCGCTTTCCTTTCTCTTCTCCGCCGTCATCGGCGTCGCCTTCGGCCTCTACCCCGCCAAGCGCGCCTCGGCCCTAAATCCGATCGAGGCCTTAAGATACGAATAAGCTTTATAAATCTCTGAATTCATTAATGGAATAATTATGGAAAAAATATGGATTGAATATGGATCAATTTAGCTTATTATCTACATTGAGGTAATTAATTATGGAAACAAACATTTTCGATTCCATTCCCACTGATGGAAAATATCTTTCGATGTTCTTTCATCATAATCGACCCGATTATGACAAAATTATCCAGACTCTCGATTTTACAAAAAAAGATATTGCAGCAGCAGCTCGTGTGCCTATGGAAGCAGTAAGAAATGACAGTCGAGGTTCTAAAGAATTCCAAAATAGACTAAAAGAGTGGGCAGTACTTCTTGCTTTAGTTGCCGAATATTTTTCAGGAAATGCTCAGAAGATAGAGCTTTGGTTTAGGATGCCAAATCCTCTTTTAGGGAATATCTCCCCCAGAGACATGATCCGGTTTGGACGCTTTAAAAAACTGCATAAATTTATTCAGAACGCCCTTCATTCGAATAAACATACTTAATCATGTCCAGGGCAAGACAGTATCAAAGAAAAAAATTTAAAAGAAGAAGTCTTCTTTGCCTTCAAAATACTCCCACAACTTTACTTGTTTTAGATGACTACCAAGGAAATGACATTAAAAGTTTAGCCAAACGCGGCGAAAAACTCTCAAGATATCAATTAGAATTTTATTCAACACTCAACAATCAAAGAACTCAAATTATTAGCGAGTTACGAGATTCATTATCTAAAAATACGCGGCGTGGTTTTGAATTTACAGGCTGGCAACGCTCTATCACTTATGAATGGTGTACAAAACCTCTGTCTTCACGAGGTAGCCTTATCGATCCAGGGGGTCGCTTCAATATCGGAGATATAGACCCAGATAGATTTCCAATTTTCCCGGCTCTTTATATTGCCAGCGACAAAGCAACGGCTTTGCAAGAGCATCTGGGACAAGATGAAGAACATCACTCTAAATTAAGCGCTTACGAACTAGCACTTTCTAACCCGCAATCAGTTTCAATTGTCTCCTTATCAGGAAAAATAGAAAATATTATCGATTTAACAGATAAAAAATCCCTCAATAGTTTTTGTTCACTAATCAAAGATTTTAAAATTCCTATTTCTCTACAAAAATCAGCCAGAGAACTTAAACTACCTCCACCAACCGCAGCTAAAACAGTTGATCAAATTTTATTAACCCTCCTGGAACCAAATTGGCGATCGCAACCCATGCAATTTGATATTCCGGCGAATTCTCAAATATTTGGACAAATCGTTTCATCCGCCGGCATTGAAGGCATCCTCTACCCTTCGAAAATGAATGGGGAACCTTGTTTGGCCATCTTTCCAAAAAATTTTAAAAATTCACCTTCGTTTATAAAATTAGACGACCCAGCTCCTCCCGAAACTAAAATAACAATTTTAGACAGCACTACTTAGGAAAAATGCATATAGTTCTGATGAACCTATTTTCTACTTTTGAGTTTTTTAAAGTCGCGCCTTAAATTCCTCAAAGGTTCCACCTTGCCTCATTACCGATTTCCTGACAAATTCGCGGTCCACAAAACTTCGGGGGAGAGATGCTCAAACAACTATTCGCGCGCAAGTCGATCGACCAACTGAAGGCGGAGGCCGAGGGGGACAACCAACTCCACCGCGCCCTCGGGCCGTGGCATCTTTTCGCTTTAGGGGTCGGGGCCATCATCGGCGCGGGGATTTTCGTCCTGACCGGCTTAGCCGCCAAGGAACACGCCGGACCGGCCCTCACGATCGCCTTCATCATCTCGGGCTTCGGCTGCGCGTGCGCCGGTCTTTGCTACGCGGAATTCGCGTCGATGGTCCCCGTGGCCGGATCGGCTTATACGTACGCGTACGCGACCTTGGGCGAACTCTTCGCCTGGATCATCGGCTGGGACTTGATCCTGGAATACGCCATGGCCTCCAGCGCCGTGGCCGTGGGCTGGTCGAAATACGTCGTCAAATTTTTGGAAAATTACGAGATCTACCTCCCCCCCACGCTCTACCATGACCCTCAAAGCTACGCGCAGAGCGTCGGGGCCCTTCAAAACAACGACATCCTCAAAGACGCCGGTTTTTTCCAGAGCTTGAGAATGATGTTTTCGGGGGAACTCCCCTTCTCCATGAATGTCGTCGCCATGCTGGTCTTGGCCGTCGTCACCGTCATCCTCGTGAAAGGCATCAAGGAATCGGCGCGGTTCAATACGACCTTCGTCTTCGTCAAACTCTTCGTCGTCTTGATGGTCATCGCCTTGGGCGCCCCGCACGTCGATACCCAAAACTGGATCCCCTACATGCCCTTCGGCTGGAAAGGCGTCTTTTCCGCCGCCGCGTACGTCTTCTTCGCCTACATCGGCTTCGACTCCGTCTCCACGCATGCGGAAGAAGCCATCAATCCCCAACGCGACGTCCCGCTCGGGATCATCGGATCGCTTTTCTTTTGCACCCTGCTCTACATCGCGGTCGCGGCCGTCTTGACCGGCATGGTCAAATACGACCAGATCGACATCCACGCGCCCATCGCCTCCGCCTTCGCGGGCTTAGGACTGAATTGGGCCACGCGCATCATCTCGGTCGGCGCCATCGCAGGGCTGTCCAGCGTCCTTTTGGTTTTATTATTGAGCCAGACCCGAGTCTTCCTCGCCATGGCGCGCGACAAACTACTTCCTCATAACGTCTTCGGAAAGGTGCACCCGAAGTTCCGGACCCCGGCGAACTCCTCCATCCTCACCGGCCTCGTCGTCATGCTGGTTTCCGGCCTGACGCCCATCGGAAAAATCGCCGAGATGGTGAACATCGGCACGCTCTTGGCCTTCGTCATCGTCTGCGGCGCCGTGATCAATCTGCGCTACAAAGACCCGACGCGCCATCGTCCGTTCCGCTGCCCATGGTTCCCGCTGGTCCCCATCTTAGGCATCGTTTCCAACATCGTCATGATGGCCGCCCTCGACTGGATCACGTGGACCCGGCTCTTCGTTTGGCTGGCGGTTGGGTTTTTGATTTATTTCCTGTACGGACGGAAGCACAGCGCTTTTAAGGTGTAAATCCGGCGAAGTCAGGATGACGAACACCGGGGGTTAATTCTAGGAGAGGAGGGCCCCAATAGCCCGTTCCATTTCAATAAGATCGCCGAAGACGCACTCCGGTCGTTCGGAGACGGCGCGGTGAAGGATATCGCGGAGGGGCTCCGGAATGGACGCGTATTTTTCCGCACCGGGATTCTCTTGAAAATGCCTCAATACGTCGAAGGTGACGTTCTCCCCCAAGAGGATGTCCAATAGGGTGACTCCCATGTAAAGGACGTCCACTCGCTCGTTCAGAAACAAGAAATGGGAAGCGTCCGGGTTGGCCCGCGACGATTCCGAGCTATAATGCAAGCAAGGATGCCAGACGCGTCGACCGTCGGGATTGCCTCGCAGCGTCGAATGATTATGGTCGATGGCGATCCACTTCGAGCCCTCCTCATTCCTCAGGATATTGGTGGTGCGGAGATCCCCGTGGCACACGCCGCGGCGGTGCTCGTTTGCGCCGGCCGTGACGATCGAAAGCATTTCTCTCACCAGCGCGTCACCCGCCAACAGACGCAAGCTTTCGCCTTCGGAGTTCAGCTCGCGGCCCAACCGAGGCATCAAAACATAAAATCGTTCTCCCCCACCCTGTGTTTCGACCATTCCCATATCCCACACGCTATGGCCATACGCCAAATCCGGGACGATCCCGTCCATTCGATGATAGATTTTAAACGCTAAGGGGAGAGCCTTTGGCCCATCGACGGCGAAAATATGCGCATAACACCCGTCTCCTAAAAGATCGCCCCACGATTGGACGCAGTCGCCGAACGCGGGTAATAAACAAGCGGAGGCCCCCGTATGAAACCGATTCAAAGTCTCTAGGAAGCTGTCCATCGGCTCCCCTTCCAAGGAGAGCAATAAGGCCACTCCCAGCGCCCTCTCGACGGCCCGCACCAGCAACGCGTTTCCCACGACGGGAGAAGAAGGCGCCTGGACGACCATCTGATGGATCGCGTTGATCCTCACGCATTGTGAAGCGAAAACAGGCGAATCTTGCTTCCCCGAGAAAGCCACCGGGAACAACGTGTTGACATATGTGGAGACGAAACCTTCCAAGACTCCCCGATCCGACAATGCGGCCGTCCTCACCGTGGCCCATTCCTCATTTAGATTTTTAATGAGGTTCAACGCAGGATTTAAAGTAACGAAATGACCCATAAATGACTTTCATGACTAAAATTAATATTTAATTTCATATACTTATATCATTTATTGTCGACTGCCAGGCGAGAAAGGTTGCGGGGAAAGATGAATAAGCGGGTGAATTTTTATCCAACAAAAGAGAAGGTCGGCGAGAGAATAGCCGAGCTCAAGATCATCCGGTTATTGAGGGATGATTATGCGGTGTAGAGAGCCCGGTGGGCATTCATGTAATCGTAGGGAGGGACGACTCTTTTATAAACGGCGGCTAGCTTCGAGTTTAAGCTTTCCAAAAGCGGTCTCTCACACTTCGCCTCCGCCGCGTAATAAGCATCGAGGCCCTGCCGTCTTGGGGTCACCATGGAGTCGACGATTTTAAAGAAAATCTCCCATAAGACGTCCTGCAGGCCCGATGGATCGGGACACGTGAATTTACCCCCATCGTCCCCGGAGTCTTCGTAGGCGATCCGATTTTTCTTATCGCATTCATGCAGAAAAATAGCCTCTCCCACGGCATGAGGATAAGCCACCAAAGGACCCGTCTTCAACACCCCTTGATCCGTGACCAAATGCTTGGGAAGCAAATAACGCCCTACCGCGGTTTGCAAGGCCCTATCGAAAATGTACGCGAGATCCCTGTCGTCCAGCCAGCCCGCATCCTTTAACATCCACACACCGATCAAGGAACTCGTAAACGCCAACCCTTCGCCGACGGCAAGACGCGCCTTTCCAAGATTCAGGCCCATCGGCATGCCCTCGCATAAAGGCAATGGGGTATCGTTAGGCAAGTCCATGGCGTGCGTGCGCTCGTGAAAAGCCAAATAGACCAGCGAAACCGCCTTTTGCCTTTCCGGTGAAAGCTCTTTCGAGAATGTCCTAACCGACGACGCCTCTAAAAAAGCGATATTTTGCCGCGTCGGTCCGATGCCATGCTCCATGGCTCCGATGCGCGCGTAACCGGAGGCCGCATCGCCTAGATGCGTGAGCGCTAGGAGGAAGCGCTCGTTCGGCTTGACGCCCTTCCCTAACGCGATCCCGTACCGATCCAGGTGGCCTTGGTAACGATCCCGTATCTTCCCGCAGACCTCATCCATCGCGGCCGTTAAGGAGAGTGTAGGCACTTCAAACGCCGCGGAGGCTCGGAGGCTGGATTCAATCTGGCCCCAGTGGATGTCTTCCTGAACGGCGAGCGTACCGGAAAAGGGCGCTTTCGCGTCGTAGGCGTCCATACCCCAAAGGTTGGCCGAGAAGATGAAATCGAGTCTGGGATGGATGGGAGGCTCCTGAAGGCTCAACGCGTGGATGGCCACCATGTCGCCTTCCCTAAAGAGGCGCGCCAATTCCCGGAAGTAAACCGCCGTTTCCTCCGGCAAGCCCTTACGGACCGCCGCCGCGTCGAAAGCCCCTGCGATCGCCTCGAAATGTTCCTGGAATAACGGGTGATGCGACATGCGGGTGAAGCGAAAATACTCGCCCTCTTCCGACCCCTCCAACACGTAGGAGTAGACGCCCTCCCCGAAGGACCGGGCCGCATCCACAAACTCTTCCCGGCTCGCCGGCTCGACGACCACGTCCCCGCGAAAGAAGTCGGATGAGGTATCGTCGCTACCCGTCCACACCCATCCGTGTTTCTGCTTGAGGGCCTGTATCTTTTCCGTCGTCATCCAAGACGGCATGCGTCGGTCGGAAAATACCATGGGCCATGGATACAAGAGAAAATCCGAATCTTGGGCCTCCTCCACCCGGGAACGCACGAGATCGGGGCGTATGAGGCTTTTAAAATCCGGCCTCTGGCTTCGGGCGAAAATCCTTTTTTGGTCTTCCGTGCCGAACCGTTCCACCCAGGAAGCGTATTCCGCGTAATGCCGGTCGCATTTCCCGAAAATCTTTTGAAAATGACCCTGGATTTCAGGCACTAGGATGCGGATCGCCTCTATTTCTTCTGGGTGGAGGATCCTCTCAATGGGATCCAGAGGGACCGACATGAAATTGGCCGCTTGTAAGAGGGAAGGCACCCAACGCGCCGCATGCTCCACACGGGCACCCTTGGGATCCAAACATTGCTGAAAAAGCCCGCTTGTCATCGGAGAATTGAGAGAATTGGGAGAATGGGCAGAGGCAAGGGAAAGGCAGGAATGGCCAAGCGCAAAACCCCCGGTCGACGCGATACGAGGAGCGTTCCCCAGGGCGGGAGTTTCGCATGAAGGGACGGCCGACGGGCGGAAGCAGGTATTCAAAGGAGAAAAGGTCGTCATCCGTTCTTCTTCCTTAAGGAGGGTATCGGGGTCATGGGTTATAATCGGCGAAAAACGGGAAAAGTTGCCTCGAATAAAAAAATAATCCAAGGGCACTACCTATGGAAATCATTCACCAATTTTTCGATGTTTTTCTTCACTTGGACCAACATCTCCCGATGTGGGCCGCGTCCTTGGGAGTCTGGCTTTATGTCGTGCTCTTTTTAATCATCTTTTGCGAAACGGGTCTCGTCATCGCCCCCCTTTTACCGGGCGATTCCCTTCTCTTCGCGGTCGGAGCCTTGGCCGCTCTTCCGGACTCGCCGCTCCACGTCGCGGGGATCTCACTCCTGCTCGTCATCGCGGCCATCCTAGGGGACGCGACCAACTACGCGATCGGATACCGGATCGGGCCTAAAATCTTCTTTAAGGAAAAATCGCTTCTACTCAACAAAGACCACTTGCTCAAGGCCCAAGCCTTTTACGAGAAACACGGTGGCAAGACGATCATTCTCGCCCGCTTTATGCCCATCATCCGCACGTTCGCGCCCTTCGTCGCGGGCATAGGCCGGATGGCTTACGGGCGCTTCGCGCTTTTCAATATCGCGGGCGGCATCGCGTGGGTCCTGTCTTTCGTCTTGGCGGGTTATGCGTTCGGCAATCAGGAGATCATCAAGCGGAACTTCCACATTGTCATCGTGGCGATCGTCATCCTCTCCGTGCTCCCGGGTTTGATCGAATACGTGCGTCACAAAAGATCACGACCCTAATCCGCATCTCCTAGGAAAAATCCCCACCTAAAAACCAAGCGTGCCCTGATGGTGTCTTGCGTCATGAAGCTTTAGATAAGTTTCTCTAAGAAAGGAGCTTCGATGAAAACGACACATACCCTCACCGCACTCGCCGTCTCCATACTCCTGACCACGGGACAAGCATCGGCCAAGGGAAATAAGGAGAAAGAGAATAAAGGCAAGACAGCCCCAGATTCCTATTCCATCGACGTCACGGCGATCGACGCCAAGGAAAAAGCCCGTAAGGGATCGGCTCGCGTCGATGTATCCGTCACCGGCATCCAACTGACGGATCCGGACTTGGCTCAAGAAAAGCCAAATCCCGCGCAAGGTCACATCCATTACCAACTCGACACCTCGACTGTGATCGCCACGACATGCCAATCGTTGAGTTTTCACAACCTCTCGCACGGCAAGCACATTATTTCCGTGCGTCTTGTGGGAAATGATCATCAACCGTTAGGCCCCGAAAAAGCAGTGGCCGTGATCGTGCCTTAAAGAGAAAATTCTATGAAGCCTCATTTTAAATCGTTTCTTTTGAAAAGCTGCTTGGTGGCAGGCTGTATCGGCGGTGTATCTACGCCCGTCTTTGCATCGGGACTTAAAATGTCTTCTCCGTGGTCGTGTCCGGGTAAAGACGGGGTCGGGTGTTCGCGTTGGTATGAGGTGTACGAGGTGGAGGATGCGGCGGCTTGTGAATCCCTCTCCGTCACCGAAAGTTGCGGACGCTGGTACTCGGCGGACGCGGTCTTCACGCCACCGCGCGATGAACGGAAGAGCATTCGGCCCACTCATCGTCGCCAGAGCCAGCGGCCATCACGTTTATGACAGACTTTTATTTATTTCTTTGCGGCAACCCACAAGGCTTCCAACTCGTCTGCGGCCATGTGGGTTGTCTTTTTTCCTCGTTGAAAGGCCATCTTCTCCACGCGACGAAACCGCTTCGCAAACTTAAGATTGGATTTCTGAAGGGCGAGCTCAGGGTTTAATTTCAAGAAGCGCGCGATGTTCACCAATGAAAAGAGGACGTCGCCAAATTCCTCTTCCATACCTTCTCGTGAAGTCTTCCCCTTTTTGCGGGATCGCGACGCCCGAAGCTCAGCTTCGAATTCGCCGATCTCTTCCTTCACTTTTTTCCACGCATCGGTAACGGAAGCGAACTCGAAGCCAACACGTGCGGCTTTTTGACCCATCCGATAGGCTTTCCACAAGGCCGGCAAGGCCCGCGGCATCCCTTCCAACAAACCCTGATCGTCCCTCCTCTCTTCCTGCTTCAACTGTTCCCAATTCTTTAAGACCTCTTCAGAATTACGGGCTTTCGGCACTTTGCCTTTCTGAGACTTCGGGGCAAATACATGCGGATGGCGGTGGATGAGTTTCTTCGCGATCCCGTCGCAGACGTCGTCGAAATCGAACCGGCCCTTCTCGGAGGCGATCTGCGCGTGGAACACGACCTGAAAGAGCAGATCCCCCAACTCCTCCCGGAAATGCCCCCAATCCCTCTCCAAGGCCGCCTCTTGCGTCTCGTAGGCCTCCTCCACCATATGCGAGAGGATCGACTCATGGGTCTGCTCGCGGTCCCAAGGACAACCGCCCGGAGCCCGAAGGGTTTTCATGATGCCCAATAATTTCTTTATCTTTTTCATCTCATCCCCTTAATAAGCACGCATGCGGTTCGCAGTGGAACATACCAAAGATGCCGATCCCTATCTCACCCTCGACGGCGGTCAATTTCAAATCATGGGGAAAAGCATCGCGGGCGTTGAGACAGTATTTTCCATTCCCCAATGGAACCTCACCCTCGATACCGGGCGCGGCCCTTCTTTCGCGGTCTGTAACGACTATTTGGGAATCACTCATTGGCATCTGGACCACGCGGGAGGGCTCGCGCAGTTCTTATCGTTAAGATGCTTAAACGGCCTGACGCCCCTACACATCATCGTTCCCCGCGAAAAAGAAGACGCAACGCGGGAATTTTTGGATCTGCTCAAAAAAACCTCGGATTCCGAACTGGCCTACGAAGTCCATTCCGCTGCGGAAAAAATCGCCCTTCATAAAGACCTGACGATCGAAGGAATCCCGAATTTCCACTGTACGCCAAGCACAGGCTACCTCGTCACCCAAATGAAAACCAAACTTCGACCCGAGTTCGCGGCCGCCTCCGAAGCCGAAATCGTCGCCGCAAAGAAATCGGGACGAGAAGTGACCCAAACGATACCCAAACCCCTATTGGCCTTTTCAGGGGACAGCACAGGAGCCTTTTTGGAAACATCCGCGGTGCGCGCTCAATACCTTTTGATGGAATGTTCTTTCTTCGATGACGACATCGATCGCGAAAAGGTCCGAGCTTACGGTCATGCGCACATCCATGACTGGAAAAAACACGCGGACGCAATCCAAAGCGACGTCGTCATCATGACGCATACGTCCCAAAGGTACTCGAGGAGGGAAATCGAAGCCGCCTGCAAAAAATACCTTCCTCAATCCCTTTTGGACCGGCTGGTGGTGTTTCGGTAAGTACTATAGATAGATTTTCTTCTTCAATCCCTGCTTAATGCTGGCGTACGTAGCTCGGTTTTTTGAGGCGAGGAACTGAGCCAGTTCCATCACTTTCGGAAAGAGGTCCTGTTCGGAAAAACAATCGGTCACGACGCTTTTTTGTTTCGCCTCTTCCCCGCCGACGCGTTTACCGGTGAGGGCTAACTCCCAGAGGGCTTGTTTGTTGGGTAAACAATCAATGATGTCGTGCATGGAATCCGTAAACGGGATGTTCACGTCTATCTCAGGAAAACAAAAAAAACCCTTATCCTGCCGCATAAAACGAAAATCAAAGCCGCAAGCCAGGATAGCGCCGCCTCCAAAAGCATGGCCGTTGATGCAGGCCAAAGTCGGGAGCGGTAAACGCGCCCATCTAAGCAGCATTTCGTCGATGATGTCCTTAAATTTCGGGATGTAATCGGAGCCTTGTTGCATGAGCCATTCCAGATTGATCCCATTCGTCCAAAACTTCGGATGACTCGACGTCAGGATGACAGCGGCTTTTGATCCAGCCGATTTTTCAATCTCATCACAAACCGCCATATGCTCACCCAACACGTCTTCGGTGAACGTATTTGCCGTTGCCCCGTCGTCCATCGTGACAATGAAAACATCGCCTTGTTTTTCAAGCTTGAGACTTTTCATCCCGCCTTCTTTTGATTATTTAAAAGAGAAAGACAATGGCGTTTTTCACGTTACGCCTAGCAGGATGAATTAAGGAAGTGCGGCTAAAAAAGTCTCCGCGGGCATGACGCGGATACCTTCTTTTTGAAAATCGCGTTTTCCTTGGAAAGTCACTTGATAAACAAAAGGGATCTCCAACCGATCACGATAATACGAGAGGGCTGACGACGGCGCCTCATCGCTTAATTTAGCTTCCACGGCAAACCATGGTTTGTTTTTGCACGTCACCAGAAAATCGACTTCCCTCTTATCCCGGTCCCGCAGATAAAATAATTGCATCGCATACCCTTCGGTATCTTCTAAAAAATGACATAGCTTCAAAAGATGGGAAGCGATCATATTCTCAAATCGAGCCCCTTCATCATCGACAAGGCTCCAATCCCAAAGATAGCCTTTGGGTTCTTTCTTCAAACTGCGTGTTTTTTTATGGGCAAAAGGACGAATGAGAAAAGCGAAATACAGTTTTTCGAAAACTTCCACCCAATGAGACACCGCCTTATGGCTCACTTCCAGATCTTCCCTCAAAGCATTGAGAGACAAGGGACTCCCCACTCTTGCCGTCATCAGATCGGCGAGCACATGTAGGAGAGAAATATCCTTGATATGCTCAAGATCCCGGACGTCTTCTCGCAATACCCTCTCTTGTCTCTCTTTTTGCCAGCGCCTCCATTCCTTTTCCGACTGAGAAAAAAAAGGCTCCGGGAAACCTCCGAATTGGAAGAGATCTTTTAAATCCTTCGAGCGAAAGGCCTCATGGAAGACAAGTTCTTTAAATGGCACTTGCTTTAATGAGGATCCTTGGGCCTCGCCTAAGCTAAATGGGTGAAGACGGTAATAATGATACCGTCCCTGAAGGGAATCACCGCCCTTGCGGTAAACATCCAAGCGCGCGCTGCCCGTCACGATGAAGCGAAGATGATCTAAATACTTATCATACTGGCCTTTAATCCACGCTTTCCAGCGCAGGTACTTATGAAGCTCATCCAAGACCACCAGACTTTTTTGGCTCGGCCATTCCGCTTTTAAAATGGATTTTCGATCCCTAGGATTATCCCAAAGTAAATAGCTGGATGATGGAAACGAAGAAGCCAGCGTTTTAGCCAGAGTCGTCTTCCCGACTTGGCGAGGACCACCCACAAAGACCATCTTCCGCTTCAAATCTTCTAAAATATATTGAAAAAGATATCTTTTCTCCACACGACAATTTTTGCCTCAAGTAGAAAAAAAATACAACTTTTTTTGCCTTTGAGAAAATAAAGACTCGTCCACAAATAGTCAGGAAGACTAAGAACAGATCCGATTCACGGCTTCGATGAAAGCCTCTAATCCCCAATAAAACCCGTCCAGCGGAATGCGTTCGTTGTGGTTGTGGTAGAGTTTTGAAAAGACGATGTCTTTGGGAAGTTTGACCGGCGAGAAGCCGTAGGTTTTGATGCCTATTTTATGGTAGTGCGTGGCGTCGGTGAATCCCGCGATGATGTAAGGGATCGCTTCGCTTCCCGGGTCTTTCTCTTCGATCACCTGCTTTAATGTACGGAAAGCTTCGGTATCCGAAGAGGTCTCCACACCCGCCGACTCTTTCATGACTTCAATTTCATATTGAGAACCGATCAAAGCCTTTACTTCCCTTAAAAACTCATCCCGACTCGATCCCGGCAAAACGCGTCCATCGACAAGCACGGCCGCTTCCGACGGGATCACGTTAATTTTCTGTCCGCCCTCCAGCATCGTCGGGCAGGCGGTGTTGTGGAGGATCGCAATGAAGAACTTCGCGGCCTCGCGGTCCGGGAGGAGTTTGAGGAAAAGATCCCCGTAGGCAGGTTTCGCCACGCCTTTCAGGAACAACGACGCCGGAAAGGCCAAACCGCTCGCTAACGACAGGATGAAGCTCTCGGCGACCGGGTGGTCGTGGCGCGGCAAATATTTTTTATGTAATTTCTGTATGACTCCGGCGAGATTCACGATGGAGTTGGATCCCCGCGGACCATGGGGCATAGACCCGTGCCCGCTCTCACTGAAGGCTTTGATCTTGAACCAGACGAAGCCTTTTTCCCCGATTTGTATCGGATAGAACCGCTTACTCCCGGAATGGATGGTAAAAGCCCCCGACTCGTTCAACGCGTACTCGGCGCGGATCGACTCCGCATGGTTTTCGGCCAAGAACTTCGACCCATGGTCCCCGCCCGCCTCTTCGTCCGCGACGGCAGCCCAGATCAAATCCCGTTTCAGGGAAAGGCCTTTCCGTTTCGCTTCCAATAGGGCCATCAAGCAATAAACGGCCATGTGCTTCATGTCGATCGCCCCGCGGCCCCACACACAGCCCTCTTGGATCTGGGCGTCGAAGGGCGGGTGCTTCCATTTTTTTTCGTCCACCGGGACGACGTCGACGTGCGATGAAAGAAGTAAAGGTTCGGCTTCGGGATTTTGGGCTTTGAATCGCGCCACGAGGTTGGCACGGCCTGGGGCGGATTCTAGGACCTGGAATTCGATCCCCTCTTTTGAGAGCACTCGAGTTATGTAATCAACCGCAATGATTTCATTCCCCGGAGGATTGACGGTCTTGAGCCGTAGAAGATTTTGAAAATGCGCGAGGGCTTCTGCGTTTAGACTCGATACTGACATGATCGAGCTTACTTATTCAAAATTGCCTTTTTTGTAAAAATGTATTCGCTCTAAAACAAAAAATGACCTTATGTTCTAGGCCTACAAACAAGGCGTGTCATAGAAGGAGTCAAGGTCTGCCCACCTCTTCGGGATTTTGGGCTTTGAATCGCGACACGAGAGGCGGAGAAGGTTTTGGAAATGCCGGAGGCTTCTTGGAACAAGGTTTCATTCGTTAAAAGCGATATCAAAACTTATTTGTAAAAGCTGCTGACGGGTGAGGCAAACAAAAAAGCCCTAAGTCCAATTCTCGACTTTGAGAGCCGGGATTCGGGAGAATTCCCTCGTATTATTCGTGATCAAAACGAGCTTCTCCGAAAGGGCATGGGCGGCAATCCAGAGGTCGTTGTTACCGATGATCCTACCTTGTTTTTCCAGCTCGTTGCGGATCTTTCCGTACCAATGTCCCGTCGATTTTGTCAGGGGAAGGACGGGGATGCAGTTCACGAGCTCTTCCAGGATTTTTTTATTGGCCTTCTTTTGCTGACTCTTTTGCAGTCCATATTCAAGCTCACCATAAGTGATCGTCGACATGCCCGTCGACCCGATCGACAAGGATTGGAAATGCTTGAGCACATGGGGCGGGTGTTCTTTCGCGATATAGATGCAGATATTGGTATCTAGGAGGTATTTCATCCTACCAAGCACTTCTCTTTTGGGGAGGGGAATCTTTGCGTCCTTCCTTGAAGAAATCCTCGGGGAATTGGCTCAGAATATGGAAGGCGTTGCTCAAATTTTTCTTCGGCTTTCTCAGGATTAACCGATCGCCCTCTTGGAGGATCTCAACCTCATCGACATCCAGCTGAAATTCTCTGGGAATCCTTACGGCTTGTGAATTCCCGCTTTTAAAGACTTTTGTCGTTGACATGAGCCTATTGTATACACATAGGGTATATACTTCAAGTATTTTATGAAAAAGAACGCTTATCTTTTCATCGCCCACGGTAGCCGGGAAGCCAAGAGCAACGAAGCTCTCTTGTCATTAGTGGAGAATTTCAAATCCACCTACGGCATGCCTAATGTAAGGGGGGCTTTCTTGGAGCTGGCTTCGCCGTTGATCCCCGAGGGGATCGATCTTTGCGTGACCGAGGGCGCGACCGAAATTGCCATCGTCCCCCTCATGCTGTTCGAGGGACGGCACGTGGGGCGTGACATCCCCCTCATGATTGCCGAGGCCAAGAATAAATACCCTCAAGTGGCCTTCCATTATTTAGGGGCCTTTGCCGATCCCGCGAGCCTCGACGGACTCATGCATTTTCTAAAAGGTAAGATTGAATCTTATGGGAAAAATCGGTGAAAAGTTTTTCTTCGATCGCCTGACATTCTGAAAAATCCTCTCGCTGGTACTCCCTTAAAATCTGACTGACTTTATCCTCAATCGGTTTTCGGTGGTTGCTTTCTTCAATGATGACCTGCCTGAGTTCGTCCCTCACGAAGTCGTGCGGCGTGATGCTCTGATAATAAGGGTACAAGCTCATCGCGCGCCTTTCGATAGCGCATGTAACGAAGAGGTAACTGGCATATGTATCCTCATGGCCCATCAAATCCGCCACATAATCGGAAAGCGACTTATCCAATGTCTGGAAATAACGCATACCATCCTCTAAGCACAGGGGTGTAACCTCCCGGCCGCCGGCCGTCTTTTCGGCGAGTTTGGCGAAAGCATAAGCATGACGGGTTTCGTCGTTGAGATGCTCCAAAATTTCAAGCGTCGGGTATTTTCGGGCGACGGTTTTGGAGATTTTTCGGGAACCTATGTATTCCAGTATGGAAACCGTCTTAAGCCAGCGCGTTTCGAGCAAATCATCAGCAACTATCTTTTTTAAAACTTCCTTCATAAAGCCCTACTTCTTGTTCTTCATGTACTCGTCGAATTTCGAGAGATCGATGCCGGTATCCGTCTTCTCGAAATCCTCGCGATATTTGGGGGATGCGTTCGTGGGTTCGGTTCCGGCTTCCTTCTGCACCTCGGCCAATTCATTCAAATAATCCTGGTCGTCTCCGAACTCCTGCAGCACACGGCTGTAGACGCGCGCCGAAAATTCCGGATCGTGCCCCTTCAAAGCCGCTTCGTAAAGGTCCTTGAATTTCCTTCTCGCCGC
This sequence comes from uncultured Pseudomonadota bacterium, assembly GCA_964555055.1. Taxonomy (GTDB): domain Bacteria; phylum UBA10199; class UBA10199; order JACPAL01. Next base: position 200,679 of record CAZKQW010000005.1, read on the forward strand.
GTCGATCTGCCTATCCTCGACGAGGGATTCCGCCCAAACTTCCTGAATGCGAATATCCTGCTTGATCGCATTTTGCGCAGCATCGATACGCCGAAGGGCTTTTTTGAAATCTCTCTTATCAAAATACAGCTTCACCAGCTTGAGCAGAAGGTCCACGTTATCAGGCTTGAAGAAAATCATTTTTTCGTAAACTTCGGCAAGCGCTTCACGATCGTTCTTTTTCGCGAGAATGTCGGCGGCCCTTTCATACTCATGATAGGAATGCTCGCTGTCCCCCTCGACCTGCATGAGCTCACCCAAACGGATGCGGCCCGTCACGCTCGCGGGATCGGCTTGGACTATCTTTTTGCGGATTTCGATCGCTTCTTTCGTCTTGCCCTTACTGTCATAATAAGAAGCGACGATGTAGTATTGGTTCACGGCATCCTGCTGAAGCCCCATTTGATGGTATAAATCCCCCAGCCTCTCGTTCACTTCCACCAAAGTTGGAGAAAGCTTCAGAATGGTCTTATAAACCGCAATGGCCTTAAGGGAAAAATTCTCTTTCGCGTACGTTTCGGCCACCGTCTTGTAAATTTTAAGTGCCGAAGGGATGTCTTTTTTCTTCGCGTATAAATCCCCAACTTTCAGTCGCGCCCGCATGTCGGCGGGATCTTCTTGGATGAGGCGCTCGTATTCCTTGATCGCCTTGTCGTACTTTCCCTCGGCGATCAGCTTTTCCGCACTTTCAATGATGCTTTCTTTTGACATTTAATTCCTTTTACGGCCATTCCGGACAGCCGATACCAGGCCTCGAAAACCTAACAAATAACTCTCTTTCCCAAATCCGAAGACGACACCAGCGGCAACCGGCGACACATAAGATTCCTTTCGAAACGACTCACGGGCATGAATATTCGACAAATGCACCTCGACGACCGGAATGGTAATGGACGCGATCGCGTCTCTTACCGCCACGCTCGTGTGAGTGAAAGCGGCCGGATTGATTAAAATACCGTCATAGAGATCATCGGCTTCTTGAATCCTCGTAACGATCTCCCCTTCGTGGTTGCTCTGAAAAAAGTCGACGGTCGTTTTTTCCTCACGCGCTGTTTTCTCGACCAACTTATTGATTTGGGCCAAGGTCAAGGACCCGTAAATGGTCTTTTCCCTTTTGCCCAAGAGGTTCAAATTCGGTCCATGAATCACGAGTATTTTCATCATTAAACTACCCCTAAACGCGCCAATAAAGCCTGAGCCCGTTCGTCTTGCGGGGTGCGCTTTAGGATGCGATGCAAAATATCCCGAGCGATCCGCGTTTCACCCTGGTCCACGTAAATCTGAGCCATCGTCACATTCTCCCATAAATTAGCGCTTTTATCCGGATTTTTTTCGACCCACGTATCTTCATCAGGGTCCGGCTCGTTCTCGGAACCGACGACTCCTTCCGCCCCACGCCCTTCGTTAAAACCTCGTTTCATTTTTTCCGCTAGCGACCGAGCTTCAGCTTGAGAGGGGTATTTTTCTAAAATTTCCCTAGTGATTTCATAAGCTTTTCCAAATTCACCCCGATCATAATAGATGCGCGCTAGCATAAGGCGCCCACTGACGGAGCCGGGGTTATGTTGGAGACCTTCCTCACAGATCTCCAAGGCTTCCTGCAAAAAGCCGTGCTCCCGGCAGATATCCGCCATCGGAATAAAAACGACCGATAAAGGGTTTTTTTGCCACGTGCGGTAATAGCGGGCGAAATGCGCATGGCGCGTCAAGGAGTCCGGGATATTCATAAGCTTCGCGTTTTATGGGCCAAATCCTGGGGAGAGATGGGCCGCGTCTCCACCTGACCTATTTTTCTCATGAAAACGTAACGAATCAGCCCGTCGCGAGACTTTTTGTCAACTTCTAAGGCACGTTTCCATTGGGACGGCGCGAATCGTGGCATGACCGTCGGCAAGCCGGTTCGAGCCACCAGGTCGGCAACGGCTTCAAAGTCCTGACGTGAACAAAGACCCATGCCGTAAGACAACTTCGCCGCCCAGACCATGCCTACACCTACGGCTTCCCCATGGTGGAACTTCCGGTAACAAGTCAGCCGCTCCACGGCATGCCCATAAGTATGGCCGAAATTCAGGATCATCCGTAGACCAGATTCCTTTTCATCCTCCGAAACGACCCGCGCTTTAATGGCGACCGATTTTTTGACGATTTCCAGAAGGGACGCGGGATCAGCCGCGAGGATTTTCCTAATGTTGAGAGAGACGAAACGGAAAAGCCCGGGATCGTCGATCACACCGTACTTGATCACTTCGCCCAGACCACCCCTCAATTCCCGAAGAGGCAGCGTCTTTAAAAAAGGCGTGTGGCAAAAGACAGCTTCCGGCTGTTGGAAGACGCCGACAAGGTTCTTACCTTCCGGCAAATCAATCCCCAACTTACCGCCGATGCTCGAATCCACTTGGCCCACCAGAGTCGTAGGCACTTGAATGAAGTCCAACCCCCTCAAAAAAGTCGCCGCCGCAAAGCCTCCCATGTCGCCTAAAACACCTCCACCTAAAATCAGAACCTTCGTGCCGCGATCCGCCTTATGCTTAACGAAACCGGCATATGTCTTTGCCACCGTGTGGAGGTGCTTGTTTTCCTCCCCATCGGGGATCGATAAAATGTGATGGGGAAGACGTAGGGCTCCCAAGGCTTCCTGAAGTACCTTTCCTGCGTGACGGGCCACGCGAGGACTCGTCAAAACTAAAAGCCGGGACGATCCGACAATTTTTTTCAGAGGTTTGAGCCAGTGAGCGCGCTCTCGCTCGCCGGTCACGAATACGGGATACTTTTTCGACGGCGTTTTGACCCAGGAGATAGACATGGAGTTTAATTCACTAATTTTAAGATCTCGGCGACCGTCTCTTCGATCTTCTTAGAAGTCGTGTCGACGATGCGATCGGCTTCACGGTAAAAAGGAGACCTTTTCGACAATAGGTTTTTGATCTTATCCAATTTTTCCTGTTGGTTCTTCTTTCCTTCTTTATTCGCCATCTTCAGCACAGGGCGGTTGTCGACTTGAGATACTCTTTCCAGAATTACCTCAGGAGAGGCGGACAAGGCCACAATAAAGCCTTTTTCCTTCATCAAAGCACGGTTATCCGCGTCCATAACAGCGCCACCACCGGTCGAGATCACGATAGGCTCTCTTTCCAAGGCTTTCTTGAGCATTTTCTTTTCCAGCTCGCGGAAAGCGGGCTCTCCTTGCTTCTCAAAAATTTCAGGAATAGATTTTCCGGTCGTCTCTTCGACCATCACATCCGTATCCAAGAATGGGCAGCCCAATTTTTTCGCCAGCTGTTCCCCCACAGCCGTTTTGCCGGTTCCCATAAAACCGGTAAGAATGATGCGTGCTTTCATGTGCTTTTAATTCAGAGGGAGATACCACTCTCCCTCTAAAACTCCCATCTGATATCCGTGAGTCAATCGCTTACTCCGTACTCGTTCGCTATAGGTTAATAGTCTTTTATTTGCTTCAAATAGCTTTCGTAGTTTCTATGCGTTTCCTTCAAAGAGTCGCCGCCGAATTTCTCCAAGAACGCCTCGGCCAGAGTGAACGCCACCGCGTTCTCGGCGATCATCGCCGCGGCCGGGACCGCCGTGATGTCCGTCCGCTCGATGGCCGCCTCATAAGGCTCGTGGGTCAAGACGTTCACCGACTTCAAGGGCGTATACAAGGTAGATAAAGGCTTCATGGCCGCACGCACAATGAGAGGTTCGCCGTTCGTGATGCCACCTTCGAGGCCACCGGCGTTGTTGCGTTTGCGGAAATATTTTTTGTGGTTTCCGTCGAAGAAAATTTCGTCGTGCACTTCGGACCCAAAGAGGTTCGCTGACTGGAAACCCATCCCGATCTCGACGCCCTTGATCGCTTGGATGCTCATGACCGCTTGGGCCAATCGTCCGTCGAGCTTTCGGTCCCATTGCACATGGCTCCCGAGACCGATCGGCAGCCCCTCAACAAGGACCTCAACGACGCCTCCGAGCGAATCCCCTTTCTTCTTCGCCTCGTCGATTTTCGAGATCATCCTCTTTTCAGCTTCAGGATCGATGCAACGCAACTCGCTCTCCTCCGAAATCTTCTCAATATCTTGAACCGGAGGCCGTTTCGGCGACACTTCCACGCCCCCTAGGTTGACGACGTGGCTCACGACTTGAATGTCGAACTCGTCCAAAAGACGTCGTGCAACGCTCGCCGCCGCGACGCGGGCCGCCGTCTCGCGCGCACTGGAACGCTCAAGGATGTTGCGCATGTCGTGATGGTCGTACTTCATCCCACCGCATAGATCCGTATGGCCGGGACGCGGATGATTCACCACTTTCGCCAAGGAAGGATCCGGCTTTTCGGCGTCCATGATCGTCTGCCAGTTCGCCCAATCACGGTTCGTGATCGTCATGGCGATGGGAGATCCTAAAGTCTTACCCGCTCTCAAACCCGAGAGGATCTCGACCTGGTCTTTTTCTATCTTCATGCGCCCGCCGCGACCGTAGCCTTTTTGACGCCGTGAAAGCTGATAGTTCACATAGTCGGCCGTCAGAGGAACACCGGCAGGCATCCCATCGACGATCAACGTAAGGGCCTTACCGTGCGATTCACCGGCCGTTAAAAAACGAAGTCCTGGAAGCATAGAATCTCCGGGCTTAGTGAGGGGTGGAAAAAAAGACAATCATTAAGTTGGATAATAACTCAGCCGTCCATCCTTTAAACATCGAACGATCTTTGCCGGCCAAAAGGTCGACGGCCTTCGCTGAATCCGCGATTTTCGTAGTAAGTACCGCCTCCGGCAGGATCTCCCTTTACACTCTTCTCGGGACGGAAATCATGGCCGGGATTTTGCTGTATGTTTTCCACGGATCACGTCATTTTTTTAGGAACCCCATGCTCACACACGAGATTAATGTCCTGCTTCTGGAAGACGACCAAGGGTATGCGACTCTGTTGGCAGAACTCATCTCCAGCCATTCCGATTCTAAAAAAATAAAAAGTTGGGTCCACCATACAACCTTAAAAAGCGCCTTAGAATACCTGGAAGAGCATGCCGTGGACGTCATGCTTGTCGACTTAGGATTACCGGGCGCTCAGGGCTTGGAGGTTTTCGACCGCTTAAACACACAACATCCTGAAACCGCTATCGTTATCTTAACGGGGGCCGACGATGATGCCTGGATCCAGGAAGCCATCCAAAAAGGGGCCCAAGACTACTTAGTCAAGACGAGCACCAATGCCCACACCCTCATTCAGTCGATGGCTTATGCCCTCGAAAGAAAAAAAGTCGAAAAGATGAAAAACGACTTCATCACCATGGCATCCCATGAGCTCAGGACGCCCATGACGGTGATTCAAGTGGGGATTTCCAATCTCAAGGATAGCGTCGTGGGAACTCTGAATGCCGAACAAATGGAAGTCGCCAAAGTGATCGACAACAATGCAGCCCGATTGAACAAGATCGTTACCAATCTTCTGGACATTTCCCGCCTGGAATCCGGTCAAATTCACCCTAAACCTTCACCCATCGACGTTGAGAAGCTTATCGAGGAAGCGACTTCGGGATTAAAGGAGTTAGTCGAGAAGCGGCGCCTCTCCTTACACATTAGGATCAACGCGAATGTTCCCTCGCCACTCCTGCTGGACGCCGAGCTCATCATCCAAGTGATCAACAATTTGACCAGTAATGCCCTGCGTTACGCCTCCTCTGAAATCGTAATCGAAGTGAAGGCCGTGCCGGAAGGGGTGTTTTTCTCCGTATCCAATGACGGGCCGATTCTCTCCGGGGAGGACATTTCGAAACTCTTCCAAAAATTCTCCCAAATCCGCCGCCCCCAAGGGGGGACGGGATATAAAGGCACCGGTTTGGGATTGGCCATCTGTAAGGAGATCATTAAAAAGCACAACGGCCGGATCTGGGCCCAAAGCGCCGAGGACGGCCTCACGAGCTTCCTGTTCGTGATTCCCGTGGTCGCCCCTTCTTCATAACCGCCTACCCGTCTTTCCAACGGCATAGAGCCCCCTCCGCACGTCGAGAAAAGGGCAATCATTCATGGAGGATAGGGATTTCCTGTGGAATAGGTGCCTTCAAAGGGACTAAAATAAAGAAGATCGACCGCTCGAAGGACGATTTCATTAGCCTAGCCGCCTACGATATGAGCGCGCCGATGATGCGGATCCAAGCAGCTATTTCCAGCCTTAAGGACAAAGCGTCGGGGGATCTCACGGAGAAACAACGGGAAGCCGTTCAAACCATCGATGACAACGCCTCACGCCTGAACAAAATCATCGCCGACATCCTCGAGTTTTCCAAAAATTCCCCTAAATCGGCTAATTCCTAAAACAACCCTCTTTATAGAGCGTTAGCACATGCTTGAAATGATTAATTTTTGTGGAAATACTTAAATAGCGAAACTACATCCCCCCGAAAGACGATAATTTAAAACTACTTATGGAACTATCATTCAACGCAATCAGGACAACATTAAGTCAGGTCTTGGGACTAATACCAACACCCGTGTCGCCTCCAATCCCTTTCCCGGTCGATCAAGCAGCGGCAGCCCAAGCTGTCGCGATACCACCACCTGCGGGACATCCTCTCTTTCAGCCTACAGCGGGTGGCGTCGCTCCCTACCGGGAACCAGCAACTCCTCAACAAACTTTCGAGGAATTAGCCACCGCCCTTAAAGACGGCACTTTACCCCTTGAGCAACGCATGGGGATAGCACAACAGTATGTCAGGTCATTAAACAAGCTTTTCGATGACATCTCCCTCGTCACGGATCGTGAAAAGTTTCATACCGGCATCATGGAGCTCGTGGCATTCTTAAGGATCGCGGGAACTCGGGAAGCCGATGACCCCGTCCTCAGAGCCCTCTTTTCAATCGAGTTGATTGCGTCGCATACCGGAATGAATGACCTTTTCTCAGGTGAAGACCTGGTCGCGTTCCATACGGCGATCAGCGGTTTAAGGAGCCGATATTTAATATGCTGCATGACCCCCGTCGGCTCTTTGGACGAGGTTCCTCCGAATACGACTCCTTATCGGGATATTCATAAAGGGACTTTTTGTTACGACCGTAACGAAGAGGCCGGCGTTTGGTTAAAATCCCTTTTTATGCATACGGTCGCTCATGCCTCCCCTTCAGGATTCACCGAAAGAGGGTGTATGAAAGATTTGGATCTATGGCTCCATTCTTCAGGTTCCGGCGGGCAATATTGGGGATCGCGGACTTTCGTTGGGGGCGCAGCCCTGGGGATCCCAACCTTTCTGGGTGCGATAGCCCTCACCTCCACCCCACTTCTCTACGTGGCAGCAGTAAGCATCGGTGGCGGAATTGTCGCAGGAGTCGTTTCAAGGCTTTCGGAAGGCAGAAAGCCTCGCTACGTTTCTTGCCACAGATAACTTATTCCTTATGGAACCGTTTCATGGACTTTTTAAAATACGAAGCGAAAACGATCAACCAGCAACAAAGCCGAACCCACTGACGATCATAATTATATGATTCTATCATTCACCTCACTTAAAACATGGCTTGCAGTTCGTTGACAAACCCCTCCTAACCTCCCGATTTGTATGTTACAAAGCGATCCCATCAGGAGGAGAAAGCCTATGATGGGGACATCGGATCCGCAGCCGTCGTTGTTCTACAATATTAACCTGGAACAGTTCGTGACCGCCGACCATCCGATGAGGAAGATCCGGCCTTTAATCGACACGGATTTGATCCGGAAGTTGTGCAAGGATCTATATTCGGAGGAAGGCCGCCCCTCCGTCCCCCCGGAGCAGCTGTTTTTAGCCTTGGTGGGCGGCTATCTCCTGGGCGTGACCTCCGAGCGGGCCTT